>NZ_CP019511.1:0-1470000 GCF_002002925.1 Sphingomonas sp. LM7
CGATGACCCCGCCGGAGCTGCTCCGGCGGGGTTTTTCGCGTGTGCAGCAAAGGGCTTGGCGGCAATACGCGAACGGGACGGCCTAAGTGGCGGAAATCCCGCGATTCGCATGCTTCAATTTTATGAATATTCGCGTAAGCATTTGATATTATTCATGAAAACATGTGACATGACGCAAATCCGTGGGTTCGGACGAGTCAACAAAACTATTTCACTTTCTTTGCACCCGCAGCCCTTGCTCGACTCGAATTTCGGTTCCTAAAACAGACTTCCCCGGCGCGTTTCGATGCCGGGGCTTGTGAAGCTCACCGCGCCAGCCTGGGGGCATGACCGGCTGCGGGGAGCCTTGTGATCGAAACGAGTTTGTTCGCGGAAAGGGTCTGCTTTCCGTTGGGGAGGGGTGCGTGTGACTCAAGTGCAGACACTGGAGCGGGGTGACATGGAGGCAGTCAGCAAAGCGTGGAGCCACGTACGTGGTAATCTGCGGCGCTCGGCCGGCCAGCGCCTGTTCGACCAGTGGCTGAAGCCGGTGGTCCTGGTGGACGGTTCGACCAGCGCAGCGGTGCGCCTCGGCCTGCCGTCGGCATTCATGACTCAGTGGGTCAAGAATCACTATTCCGAACGCCTGCTGCTCGAATTCCGTGCGGTGCTGCCCGACGTGCTCAGCGTCACCATCGAGACGATGGCCGAAGAGCCGCTGCGCGTGCTCAAGGCCGAGCCCGAAGTCGCGGCGGTGGTCGCGGTGCCGGGCGAGCGCCCGATTTTCGACCCGCGCTTCTGCTTCGATCGCTTCGTCGTCGATTCGGCCAACCGCGTTGCGTTCAACGCCGCCAAGGCAGTGGCACAGCCGGGCATGCCGCAGTTCAGCCCGCTCTATCTCCATTCGGGCACCGGCCAGGGCAAGACGCACCTGATGCACGCGCTGGGCCAGGCGTTCCTCGAGGCGAACCCCGAGGCGACGGCGATCTACGTCACCGCCGAGCGCTTCATGTTCGAATTCGTCCAGGCGCTGCGCAACCGCGACACGCACGCGTTCAAGACCCGGCTGCGCTCGGTCGACCTGCTGATGATCGACGATCTCCAGTTCATCGGCGGCAAGGACGCGACGCAGGAAGAGTTCTTCCACACGGTCAACGAGTTCATGTCGTCGGGCAAGCGGCTGGTGATCGCCGCCGATCGCGCGCCCCAGGCGCTCGAAGGCTTCGAGCCGCGGCTGGCCGGCCGGCTCGGCTCGGGCCTCGTCGCCGACATCAAGCCTGCCGAGCTCGAGCTGCGCCGCGCGATCGTCGCGCGCAAGCTTGAGGACATGCCTGCGGTCGACATGCCCGAAGAGGTCGTCGATCTGCTCGCGGCGCGGATCACCTCGAACGTCCGCGAGCTCGAAGGCGCGCTCAACCGGCTGGTCGCCTATGCCAATCTCTCCAACGAGACGATCAGCATCGATTTCGCAGTCACCACGCTCGGCGAAGTGCTGCGCAGCGCCCAGCGGCGGATCACGATCGACGAGATCCAGCGCGCGGTGTCGTCGCATTTCGAAGTCAAGCAGATCGACCTGATCTCGGAGCGCCGCGCCGTTGCGATCGCGCGCCCGCGCCAGATTGCGATGTATCTCGCCAAGCGGCTCACCACGCGCTCGCTGCCCGAGATCGGCCGCAAGTTCGGCAATCGCGACCATTCGACGGTGATCCATGCAGTGCGGCGGATCGAGGATCTGCGCGGCAAGGATGTCGAGATCGACGGCGCGGTGCGCACGCTGATGCGCGCGCTCGAAGGCTGAGTTTCCCGCCTCCCAGGCGAGGCGGTTTCCCACCCTCAGGGGTGGGGGCGGGGTGGAGGAGATGAGAGCGGGGCAAACGCTATGGTCACGCCTCCACCCCGATTGTCCTAAATAGAAATTCCGCCCCCGCTGCGCGAGGGAGGAATTTCTGCTCCTCACGGCACGATGCGGAAGAAGTAGTTGTAGCTGCGCTGGGTGCCGCCGACGTTCACGCGGTCGATCGTCACGTCGTAGACGGTGTTCGCCTGCAGTCCGCTCACTGCGAACTGGAGGTTGTTGGGCAGGCCATAGCCCTGGGTATCGTAGGTGATGCGCGAGACGGTCAGCATCGCGCCGCCGCGGGCGCGCACGGTGATCGCGGCACCGGAGAAATCGACATTGCTATTGCCCCATTTGCTGGTCTTGTTCGAGATTACCCCGAATGAGAGCAGCGCGCTGGGGTCGAACAGGCGGGCGGGATAGTCCTCGAACGGATAGGCGACATAATCGGGCAGCGGGCCGGTGGGGCCTGCCGGGCCGGCGGTGTCGAACACCTTGATCGCGGCGGCATCGGCGCGGCTGCTCGTCTGGTAGCGGCCGGCGACGCGGCCATAAGCGACCGAGCCGAGGAAGGGATCGAGCAGCCAGCGGCGATGCCCGACATTTTCGGCGACGATGTTCTGCACTTCGGTGAGCCAGCCCGCGACGATCTGCTCGTCGGTGTAGAAGCCCAGTCCCGCACCGGTGCCGCCATAGAGGTTGCTCGATCCCGAGGCGGCGGCACCGGCCGCGGTGTAGCAGCGCCAGCTGGTCGGCGGGGTATGGCTGAGCTGGGCGTTGGCGGCCTGCATCAGCGCCGATTGCTGCGCGCCGGGCTCGTCGGCGGCCGAATAGGTCGCCGGGGGCAGCCGGTGGAGCGCGCGGACGGCGTTGAGCGTCTGGAGCAATTGCTGGGTCACCGCGGGCTTGAGCACGCCCGGCTGGCACGCGGCGATGTCGGGCAGGGTGGCATAGAGCGACGCGGCGGCGGTGAGGAAGTCGCCGGGCGCCGGGGTGGGCGTCGGGAAGGGCACCGGGGTGGTCGTGGGGCTCGGCGTCGGTCCGGGCGTGTCGATCGGCGGGGGAACGACGGTGCCGCCGCCGTCGCTGCCGCCACCGCCGCACGCGGCGAGGGCGAGGAGGGGGATCATCAGCAGCGTCAGCTGTTTACGCATCGCGGTGCCCTCATACAGGGGCGCGGGATCACGCTCCTGGGCAAGGAAACAACGCGGTTGGCGCGGTTGCGTTTCCTCGAAGCGTGGTTAGCGAGTCGTCAATCGCAGCCCTTGCCGGCCTTGCGCGCGGCCCAGCCGATCGCGCCATCGACCAGCTCGAGGTGCGCCGGATCGGTCCAGGCCTCGGGCTGGTGGCCGAGCACGGAGGTAAAGATCCGTGCCTTGCCCTCGCAGCGCCACCAGACCAGCGCGTGCTTCTCGCCCATGCGGTGCCTGGGCTCGAGCCGCATGCCGGTTTCGTCGAGCCGGGCGAGGACATGTACGTCGGCGCGCGGCGGAGCGCCGTACGCGTAATATTCCTCGGTCCAGCGCCAGCGCGCGGGCAGATGCCGCGTTGCGGGGTGGGTGCGGTCGAGCAGGATCAACTCGCCCTGCTGGAAGTGGTCCGCGCCGCCGGGATGGCCGGTATAGCCGCTGTATCCGAGCATCGCCTGATACCAGTCGGGATGGCTGCCGTCGCCCGCACCGTGCAGGCCGACGAAACCCCGGCCGCTGGCGATATAGCCCTGGAAGGCGGCGCGCTGGTCAGGCGTGAACAGGTCGCCGGTCGCGCTGGCGAACACCACCAGGTCGAATTTCGCCAGCTGGGCAGGATTGAATATCGCCGCATTCTCGGTGGCATAGGCGCTCCAACCGCGGGCGCGGACCAGCTTGTCGATCGCGGCGGTGGCGGCGGGAATCGAATCGTGGCGGAAGGCGTTGGTCTTGCTGAAGATGAGGACGGCCGGGCGCTTGAGCGCGGGGAGCGTCGGGGCAATGGTGTCGAAGGTCGGAGCCGGGCGATTGGGGCTGGGGGCGGTTTGGGGAAGCGCGACGAGTCCGAGCAAGGCCGGAATGGCGGCCAGCTTGAGTAGCAGCATCGATCACTCTCCTCTGTTGTCCCGCTCACCCCCACCCTCCCGCCCGCGAAGCGCGTGGGAAGGGGGAGGCGGCAAGCTTTATACCTGCAATCCCACGGCCTGCTGCGCCGCCTTGAGCGTCGGCGCGGCGAGTGCGTTGGCGCGTTCGGCGCCCTTCGCCAGCTGCGCACCGACCGCGGCGCGATCGTCGAGCAACTGGACCAGGCGATCACGCATCGGCGCGAGCACCGACACCGCGAGATCGGCCAGCGCGGGCTTGAACGCGCCGAAGCCCTTGCCCGCGAATTCCTCGACCACCGCCTGTGGTTCACGCTCGGCGAGCGCGGCGTAGATCGTCACGAGGTTCTTCGCCTCGGGGCGCTCGGCGAGGCCATCGACGCTTTCGGGCAGCAGATCGGCGTCCGACTTGGACTTCCTGATCTTCGCGGCGATCGTGTCGTCATCATCGATCAGGTTGATCCGGCTCATGTCCGAGGGATCGGACTTGGACATCTTGGCGCTGCCGTCGCGCAAGCTCATGATACGCGGCGCGGCCTTCGAGATCAGCGGCTCGGGCAGCGGAAACAGATCGACGCCGAAATCGGTGTTGAACTTGGTCGCGACGTCGCGCGCCAGCTCGAGATGCTGCTTCTGGTCCTCGCCCACCGGCACGTGCGTCGCCCTGTAGACGAGCACGTCGGCGGCCTGGAGCAC
Organism: Sphingomonas sp. LM7; assembly: GCF_002002925.1. Taxonomy (NCBI): domain Bacteria; kingdom Pseudomonadati; phylum Pseudomonadota; class Alphaproteobacteria; order Sphingomonadales; family Sphingomonadaceae; genus Sphingomonas; species Sphingomonas sp. LM7. Next base: position 4,584 of record NZ_CP019511.1, read on the forward strand.
CGGATAGGTGAACAGCCCGACGCTGGCGCCTTCGCGGTTCTTGCCCGCCTTGTCCTTCCACTGGGTCATGCGGTTGAGCCAGCCCATCCGCGCGGTGCCCTGGAGGATCCAGCAAAGCTCGGCATGCGCGGGGACGCGGCTCTGGTTGAACAGGATCGCGCGGTCGTCGATCCCCGCGGCCATCAGCGTCGCGGCCATCTCGATCGTCGAATTGGCGAGTTCCTGCGGGCTGACATTGCCGGTCAGCGCGTGGAGATCGGCGAGGAAGAACAGGCACTCGCCCTGCTCCTGCATCGCGACCCATTGCCGGATCGCCCCGAGATAATTGCCGAGGTGCAGATTGCCGGTGGTCTGGATGCCGGAAACGACGCGCATGTATCAGTCACTCCGCGCCCCGGTTACCGCTCGGCCGTTGGACGGGCCGCGGATCCGGGACGGCGGGGGCGCTAGCCGCGCTGAGATGTCCAGGATGGGCGGGCTGTAGCGAGGGGGGACGCGTCAAGCAAAGCAAAGTGTCGTGCGATCGATGCGCCGCGCTTTCAGACCGATTTGACATCTTCGGGGCGGACGGTCACCGATTCCAGCGGGCATGGGCGAGGGGGCATCATGGACTTTTCGAAAACAATGGCGCGGCTTCCGGACGAGGAATTGTTGCGGATCGCATATCCCGATGCCGGCGACGAATTCGAAGCGGAAGCCATCGCCGCCGCACGCGCGGAAATCGGCAAGCGCGGGATATCGGAGGACGAACGTCCGCAGCTTCAGTCCCGGATCGCCGAGCTCGAGACGGAGGACAGCGAGCGCGCCGAGCAGCCGCTTGGCAAAGGCGGGTGGGTCGCATTCATGCTGACGGCCCCGATCCTGATTGTCTCGATACCGGCCGCGCTGGTCCTGTATGCGATGGGGTATCGCAGGATGGCCGGCGATGCACGTGGCGCCATCGTCGGCGGCTGGCTAATCTATCTGCTGCTGCTCTTCATCCTGGCAGTCGGCATGATGGCGATGGACGGTTAGCGCCGTCGCATCAACGCGGTGAGGTCGCTCACCCGATAGGCGCGGGTGACGAAGCAGGCGACGATGTAGATCACGCCGCCCGCGCCGACCAATATGCTCAGCGCCGCGAAGCGCATCCACAGATTGCCGGTGAGGTAGGGATCGAGCAGCCGTTCGCCGGCGAACAGTGCCGCGCCCATCAGCAGCGCGGCGAGCGCGAGGCGGGGCAGGCGGCGCTTGAGCTGGCTGTCGGCCGCGAAATGCCCGCGCTTGCGCAGCGTGTGGTAGAGCATCGCGACATTGACGGTCGACGCGATCGCGGTGGCGAGCGGCGGGCCGACATGCTTGAGCGTCGGGATCAGCGCGAGGTTGAGGATCAGATTCACGCCCACCGAGATCGTCGCGAAACGCACCGGGGTGCGCGTGTCCTCGCGGGCATAGAAGCCGGGGGTGAGCACCTTGATCAGCACATAGGCCGGCAGGCCGATCGAGAAGGCCGAGAGCGCCCAGGCGCAGCGCACCGTGTCCTCGGCACTGAACTGGCCGTGCTGGAAGAGGCCGCGGACGATCGGCTCGGCGGCGACGAGGAAGGCGACCGTGGCGGGGAGGGTGAGGAACAGCGCGAGCTCGATCCCGCGATTCTGCGTCTCCATCGCTTCGGCATCGCGTCCGGCGCCGAGCAGCCGCGAAACGGTAGGCAGCAGGATCGTGCCCAGCCCGATGCCGATCAGCCCGAGCGGCAGCTGGTTCAGTCGGTCGGCATAATAGATGTACGAGATCGAGCCCTCGGCGAGCAGCGCGCCGGCGAGCGCCGTCGAGACGATCAGGTTGATCTGCACTGCGCCGGCACCGAGCGCGGCGGGCAGGATCAGCTTCATCAGCCGCTTGATCTCGGGATCGAGCCGTGGGCGACGCAGCTTGAGCGATACGCCGGCGCGGCGGCAGGCGAACCACAGCCAGCCGAGCTGGAGCAGCCCGCCTACGGGGATCGCGATCGCCTGCGCGCGCGCGGTCTCGTACGGATCGCCGTGGAAGACCAGCAGCGCAGTGACCATCGCGATGTTGAGCAGGATCGGCGCGGCGGCGTTGACCCAGAATTTGTCGAGCGAATTGAGGATGCCGCCGAGCAGCGAGGCGAGGCTGATCAGCATCAGATAGGGGATGGTGATCCGGCTGAGCTCGACGGCGAAGGCGAACTGGTTGGGAGTCGGATGCTGTTTGCTGAAGCCGCCGGCGAGACCCCAGGTCAGCGGCCAGGCGGCAGCGAGCATTGCCGCGGTCATTATCGTCAGGAAGACGAACAATACTGCCAGTGCGCGCTCGGCAAAGGCGAGCGCCGGGGCGAGTTCGCCATCGTTCTCGCCGACCTTGCGGTTGAACATCGGGATGAACGCGGCGGAGAAGGCGCCTTCGGCGAAGAAGGCGCGGAACATGTTGGGCAGGCGGAACGCGACGAGGAACGCGTCCGACGCGAAGCTGGCGCCAACGAAAGTCGCCTGGAGCGAGTCGCGAACCAGCGCGAGCGCGCGGCTGGCGAGAGTGAGCCCGCCGACCGAGCCGAGGCTGCGCGCGAGCTTCATACTTCGACGACCGGACCAAAATCCGTTCGCACTGAGCTTGTCGAAGTGCCGTTCTTCCTCACTGTCCGGCGAAAGAAGGACGGGGCTTCGACATGCTCAGCCCGAACGGGGAGGGGGAGCGGCATCACCTTTGTACGCTCCCCCGCCCGGGTCTCAGGCGTTGCCTGCGATCTCGCCCTGCGCGACGTCGCCGGCCTGGGCGCGCTGCTGCAGGTAGATGCCGGTGAAGTCGATCGGCTCGAGCATCAGCGGCGGGAAGCCACCGTCGCGGACGGCATCGGCGATCACGCGGCGCGCGAAGGGGAACAGGATGCGCGGGGCCTCGCCGAGCAGGAAGGGCTCCATCTGCTCCGCTGGCACGTTGCGGATCGCGAACAGGCCGGCATAGGACAAGTCGACGACGAACGCGGTCTGGTCCTCGGCCTGCGCCTTGACGTCGATCTTGAGCACGACCTCATAGACGTCCTCGCCGACCTGGCCCGAGCCGATGTTGAACTGGACGTCGATCGCCGGCGCGGCCTGCGACTGATAGACCTGCGGCGAATTCGGATTCTCGAACGAGAAGTCCTTCACATATTGCGACAGCACCCCCGCGACAGGCGCGGTATCGGCGCCATTGGCTGCGGGCTCGCCGAATTCGGCGATGGTGTCGTTCTCTGCCATCGAAGATTCCTCTATTGGTCGGAAAGTTTCGCGTCCGTGACGCGTTTGTTCAGCCAGCGCGCCTAGCAGGGGCGCGAAAGGACTTCAATCGGGCGGCGTTTTCGCGGGCGTTTGTATCCCGCGACGCGAAGGCCTATGTAACTCGGTGACGAGGCTCGGAGGCTCAGTGTTTTACGTTATCCTGTTCGCGATGATCGCCGGTTTTCTGGCACTCAGGCTCTACTCGGTGCTCGGCAAGCGCACCGGGCATGAGCAGGCGCTGCCCAAGCCCGCCGAGGAGCGCATCGGCGCACAGCCGGTCGCGCGTACCATCGACATGACTCCCGAAGTCCGCGAAGGCCCGGGCCGCCCGATCGAGGCTGGCGCCGAGACCGGGCTGCGCGCAGTCGTCTCCGCCGATTCGAGCTTCGATGTCGCCCAGTTCGTCGAGGGTTCCAAGGCCGCGTACCGCATGATCCTCGAAGCCTTTTGGAAGGGCGACGAGGAGACGCTCGGCTGGCTGGTCGAGGACGAGGTTCGCGGTGGCTTCGCCGAGGCGATCGCCGAGCGCAAGGCCGCGGGCCATGTGCTCGACAACCGGCTGGTCGTGATCGAGCGTGCGATGATTTCCGACGCTTCGGTCGAGGGCAAGGTCGCGCGGATCACGGTGCGCTTCGATGCCGACATCGCGGCGGTGACGCGCGATCAGGACGGCAATGTCGTCGCCGGCTCGCTCACCGACGCTGTCGAGACCCACGACATCTGGACCTTCGCACGCAACCTGCGCAGCGACGATCCGAACTGGAAGCTGGTCGAGACCGACGAAGCGTAAGGAACCGAATATGCGTCTGTGGGGGGCAGTCGCGTCCGCGGCTCTGTTGAGCGCCTGTTCGGGCGGAATCGTTCCGCCCGAAGCTGGGGTGGGCCGGGCACCTGCACCTTTACCCGCACCGTCGCGTGAGGCGTCGCGGCCGCGCGACTTGCCCGAGACGCCTGTTCACCTGCCTGCGCGCCAGCCGACGGCGGCGATCCCGCTTGCCGCGATGCCTGCCCCACTCGCGCCGACCGGGGCGACCACCGCCGCAGCTGCAGGCGTTGTTGCCGGCCCGCCGCTGAACACATTGCCGATCACCCAGGAAGGCGCCGAGCGCGCACTGGCTGCCTACAAGCTCAGCTGTTCGTCGCTCCAGCGGCGCACCGCTGACACCGCCGGGCTGACCCAGGGTGTCGATTGGGCCGAATCGTGCCGCGCCGCGGCGAATTGGCCGGCGCGGGATGCGCGGGCGTTTTTCGTCCGCTATTTCGACACGGCCCAGATCGGCGACGGCAAGGCCTTTGCAACCGGCTATTACGAACCCGAAATCCATGGCTGCCGCGAGCGCCGTTCGGGCTGCGACGTGCCGGTCTACGGCGTGCCGACCGACCTGATCGACGTCGATCTCGGGCTGTTCTCGGACGATCTCAAGGGCAAGAAGATCCGCGGGCGCGTCGAGGGCAAGAATTTCGTGCCCTATTTTGACCGCACCGCCATCGAGCAGGGCAAGCTGCAGGGCCGCGCGCCGGTGATCGCCTACGCCAATGATCCCGTCGAGATTTTCTTCCTCCAGGTCCAGGGCTCGGGCCGGCTGCGGTTGCCCGACGGCGGCGTGATGCGGATCGGCTATGCCGGGCAGAACGGCCGAGATTATACCGGCATCGGCAAGCTGATGAAGGACCGCGGGCTGCTCGGCCCTGGCCAGACCTCGATGCAGGGGATCATGGCGTATCTGCGCCAGAACCCGGAAGAAGGCCGCGCGATCATGCGCGAGAACAAGAGCTTCGTGTTCTTCAAGGAACTGACCGGCGCGGGACCGCTCGGCGCTATGGGACTACCGGTCACCGGCTGGGCCAGCGCCGCGGTCGATCCCAAATTCGTGCCGCTGGGCGTGCCGGCGTTCCTGTCGATGGACCGCACCGACGCGACGGGGCTGTGGGTGGCGCAGGATACCGGCGGGGCGATCAAGGGCGCCAACCGCTTCGACACGTTCTGGGGCGCGGGCGACGACGCGCGCGCGATCGCCGGCGGCATGTCGGCGCGGGGGACGGCATGGCTGCTGCTCCCCAAGGCCGTGGTCGCGCGGCTGACGGCGCCCAAGATCATTCCGTGAAACGGACTCTGGCGCCCGAAGAAGCGGCGCTGTGGAAACGCGTGATCGCGACGGTAACGCCGTTGAAGCCGGGCAAGGCTAAGCCCGTGGCTGCCATTCTCCCTGCTTCTCCTCTTCCTGCAAAGAGTGGGGCCGGGGGTAGGCTGGTTGCAGCGGCGGGTCCGGTGCCCGCTGCTTCTAAACCTGCCAAGCCGGTCAAGCCTCCAGTGTCTCTTGCGCGCGCAGACGCGCGCACCCACCCCCAGCCCCTCGCTGCGAGCAGGGAAGGGAGTGGCAACACGCTCGACGGCTCGTGGGACCGCAAGCTGTCGCGCGGGATAATCGCGCCCGAATCCTCGATCGATCTTCACGGGCACAGCTTGTCCGCTGCCTATGACCGGCTCGACCATGGGCTCGAACAGGCGATCCGGCAGGGCGACCGGGTGCTGCTGTTGATTACCGGCAAGCCGCCGCGGGCCGAATCCGAGCGGCCGCATGCGCGTGGCGCGATCCGCGCGGCGGTGGGTGACTGGCTGGCATCCTCGCGCCATTCCGATCGGATCGCGGCGGTGCGGACCGCGCATCCGCGCCACGGCGGCAGCGGCGCGCTCTACATAATTTTACGTCGCCCGAAGATGGAGCCGCCACGAAAATCTTAACTTCTGTCTGCAAGATTAAGCCTCAGAGACAGCAAGGGGGTTTGAGCGGCCGAAGTGGAAGGGTTTTCGCTAAAGAGCCGAGCCATCGCGTTCGCGATGTGCGCCGGGGCCGTGGCGTTCATCCTCGCCGTTGCCGCCGCGTCCGAAGGCACCGTCACCGTCGAATCCGCAGGTCGCGCGCTGATCGCCGCGATCATCTGCGGCGTTATGTGCTGGGCCTCGGCCGAGCGCAGCATCGCTTCGACGGCGGGCGCGATCGATTCGGCGATCGAGCGTCTCGCCAGCGCCGCCAATGGCGACCTGCAGAGCGAAATTCCCCAGGAGGTGCGCGATTGCGTGCCGCCGCTGGCACAGGCGATGGACGGGCTGTTCCGCCAGCTCCACGACAATCTCGAAAGCGTCCAGCGGCTCGCGATGTTCGATCCGGTGACGGGGCTCGCCAACCGCACCAATTTCCGGCGGACCGCCGAGCGCATGCTCGCCGAACTGCCGCAGAATGCCAATGCGGTGCTCTATTTCATCGATCTCGATCGCTTCAAGACGGTCAACGATACCCTTGGCCATGCCACCGGCGACGTGCTGCTCGGCATGGTCGCCAACCGGCTGCGCGCCGTGGCCGATCGCTTTGCCGCGGACGGCAGCGTCGCGGCGCCGCTGATCGGCCGGCTCGCCGGCGACGAGTTCACGATGTTCTTCCCCGAGATCGGCACGCTGCGCGACGCCGACCGGATCGGGCGCGGCGTGTTGTTCGCGCTGTCGGAGCCGTTCGACCTCGCCGACCAGGAAATCTCGATCGGCGCGTCGATCGGCGTAGCGATGCGCCCCGATCACGGCACGACGCTGCACGATCTGATGCGTGCTGCCGACGCGGCGATGTACCACGCCAAGTCTTTGGGCCGCGGCCGTGCCGAGCATTTCACCGAGTTCCTCGCCGCGCAGATCGCCGAGCGCGCGCAGTTGGAGAGCGACCTGCGCACCGCAGTCGACAAGGACCAGTTCGCGCTGGTCTTCCAGCCGCAGGTGAGCGCCGCCGACGGCCGTATCGTCGGCGCCGAGGCATTGCTGCGCTGGAAGCATCCGGACGGACTCAAGCTGCCCGGCGCGTTCATCCAGCGCGCCGAGGAGACCGGGCTCATCGTCGAGATCGGCGAATGGGTGGTCAAGAGCGTCGCCGAGACGATCTCGCGCTGGGGCAAGATGGGCATCCAGCAGCGGCTGGCGGTCAACATCAGCCAGCGCCAGATCGACCATGCCGAGTTCTTCCGCCGCCTGCGCGCCGCGATGCACGCGGCACGCGCACCGGCCAGCCTGCTCGAGCTCGAAATCACCGAGACTCTGGCGATGCATTGCTCGAACGAAGTGCTCGATGCGATTTCGGCACTCCGCGCGGACGGCGCGAGCGTCGCGATCGACGATTTCGGCACCGGCTATTCGAACCTCGCCCGGCTGCGCCAGCTGCCGGTCGATCGAGTCAAGCTCGACCGCAGCCTGGTCGAGCATGTCGCCGATCAGCCGGAGGCGCGGACGATCGCACAGGCTGTGATCGGGCTGGTCCATGGGCTCGGCTGCGAAGCAGTCGCCGAGGGAATCGAGAGCGAGGCACAGGCCGCAGTGCTGCGCGTGATCGGCTGCGACATATTGCAGGGCTATGCCGTGGCGACGCCGATGGCCGAGGAGGAATTCCTCGCCTGGGCACGCGACATCGAGCCGCGCCGGATCGCCAGCTAGGCGCCGACGCGCCGCAGCACTTCTTCGTACACGTCCGCCAATCCCATCAGATCCGTCAGCGCGACTGCTTCGTCGAGTTTGTGCATCGTCGCGTTGATCAGGCCGAATTCGACCACCGGGCAAAGCTTGACCAGATAGCGCGCGTCCGACGTGCCGCCGCTGGTCGAAAGCTCGGGGGTGATCCGCAGCGTCGCCTCGATCGCTCCGGCGACCAGCGCCGAGAGTTCGCCGGGCTGCGTCAGGAACGCCTCGCCATAGACATTGCCCCTGACCTGCGCGCCGGGGGCGTGGCGCTGTACGATCGCCTCGATCCGCGCGATCAGCTCGGGCCCGTTCTGCATGTCGTTGAAACGTACCGACAGTCGCGCCGTCGCGTTGCCGGGAATGACGTTCGTCGCCGGATTGCCGGTGGAGATGTCGGTGGCTTCGATGTTCGACGCCTGGAACCAGTCATTGCCCTGGTCGAGCGGGATCGCATCGATCTCGGCGAGCGCGGCGACCAGCTTCGGGATCGGATTGTCGGCGAGGTGGGGATAGGCGACATGGCCCTGCCTGCCGGGCACGTCGATCCAGATGACGGACGAACCGCGCCGGCCGATCTTGATCGTGTCACCCAATCGATGCGCCGAGGTCGGTTCGCCGACCAGGCAGAGATCGGGCTTCACGCCGCGCTCGGCCATGCGCTCGATCAGCTTCGGCGTGCCGAAGGTGGCGGGGCCTTCTTCGTCGCCGGTGATGATCAGGCTTAGCTTCCGGTTCGCGGGTACGCGTGCGGCGGCGGCAACGAAGGCGGCGATCGCGCCTTTCATGTCCACTGCGCCGCGGCCGTAGAGCAGATCGCCGCGAATCTCGGGCGAAAAGGCGTCGGCGGTCCAGCCGGGGCCGGGGGGCACCACGTCGAGATGGCCGGCAAAGGCGAAATGGGGGCCCGCGGTGCCCCGGGTAGCGAGCAGATTCTCGACCGGGCCGTCGGGCGCCTCGCCCTCGACGAAGCGCTCGACGGCGAAGCCCAGCGGGACCAGTGCCGCCTCGAGCACGTCGAACACCGCGCCGGTTGCCGGGGTTATGCTTTGCGCCGCGATCAGCGCCTTGGTGAGTTCGACGACGTCGGGCAAAAGGGTCTCCACAATCAACGGAGACGACATTGCCCAAGCTCGATCTCGATACAATCCCGCAGACCAACGCCACCGGCTATCCAGCGCCCTATGCCGATGCCGTGCAGGACCGCTGGTATCGGCGACTGGCACCCCCGAGTAGCCTGACGGAGATGGGCGTCAGCCATGTCACCCTGAAGCCCGGAGCCTGGTCGTCGCAGCGTCACTGGCACGCCGACGAAGACGAGTTCGTCGTCATGTTGGCAGGCGAGGCCGTGCTCGTCGAGGATGGGGGCGAGACGCTGTTACGCGCCGGCGACTGCGCTGCCTTTCCCAAGGGCATCCAGAATGGGCATCATCTGCAGAACCGCGGCACTACGGATTGCATGTTCGTTGCGGTCAGCGCGGGTCCGCGCGGCAGTGGCGACTATCCCGATATCGACATGCAATTCACGCCGGAGGGCTATTTCCACAAGAACGGCACCCGCTACGAGACCAAGCGGCTACCCTAGACTTCGCGGCGGGGCGCGGCGGGGCCCGCAAAATCCCGCTCCGGGCTTCTCCGTACAACGCGGTTCAGCGATGCTTCACCAATGGTGGCGCATATAGCGACCATGCGTTGGATGCTTCTCTTGTCCGTAGCCCTGATCAGCGTCGCCGATGTGGTGGCGTTTTCGGGCGCGCACCTGCTCGGCATCGGCAATGTCGCGCGCGAGCAGGTCGACACGATCCGCGTCAAGGCGGACGAGTATTCGCGCACCCCGGTTTGACCGGTCAGCCGCTGGCCGGCATCTCGAACTGCTCGATCACCCAGTCTTCCTCCTGCGCTCCGGCGATCCAGTCCTGCATGAAGGGATGCTGGAGCACGGCGAGCATATAGCTTTGCGCAAAACGCGGGACGGGCAGCGAATAGGTCACGATCCGCGTCACCACCGGCGCGAACATGATATCGACCGCGCCGAATTCGCCGAACAGGAATTCGCCGCCGCCGCCGAAGCGCGCGCGGGCCTGCGCCCATAGCTCCATGATCCGGCCGAGCTCCTGCGCCACGTCTTCATCGGGCTTTTGTGGGGGATAGACCTGGCGGATGTTCATGCCGTGCTTGCGGCGGAGCGACGCGAAGCCCGAATGCATCTCCGCCGCCATCGATCGCGCCATCGCGCGTGCGGCGGGATCCTGAGGCCAGAACTTCGTCCCGCCGGTCTTGTCGTTGAGATACTCGACGATCGCCAGGCTGTCCCACACCACCGCATCGCCGTCCCACAGGATCGGCACCTTGCCCGAGGACGGCGCGAATTCGTCGCCGGCGCGGCGCTTGTCCCAATCGGCGTCGTACAGCGGCACGACCACTTCGTCGAACGGCAGCCCGGACTGCTTGCATGCGAGCCAGCCGCGGAGCGACCAGGAGCTATAGGCCTTGTTGCCGATGATGAGCTTGAGCATGGCGGCGGGATAGCCATCCGGGCGGGTGCGGGCAACCTTGACCCGCTTGCGATTGCGCGGGAAACGCGACAGCATCCGGGGTGGGGCAATTGAACGGGGGAAAAGAATGCTGCGCTGGGGTTTGCGCCTGTTGGTCGCGGGCAGTCTGGCCGCGTCGACTGCCGTAGCGGTGGCGCAGTCGGCCGAACAGGCCGCGGTGCCGCTGGACACTGCGGTTTTCGCCGAAGTGCCCTCGCTGGAAGCGCCCGAAATGTCCCCCAGCGGCAAGGCGATCGCCGCCAAGGTGGCGATCGAGGGGGTCCAATATTTCGCGATTGTTCCGCTCGACGGCGGCAAGCCGGTGCTGGTGGGGCTGGGCGACGCCGACCTCAACTGGTGGCAATGGGTCAATGACGACTGGCTGGTGATCGGCATCGGCCAGCTGGTGCCGTTCCAGGGCGACGACATCTATGTCAGCCGCGCGGTGAGCGTGAACGCGCTCAGCGGCAAATCGGTCAATCTGTCGGGGAAGAACGCAGCACAGGACGCCGACGACCTGATCTGGAGCGCCAGCGACGGCACCGCGCGCATCCTGATGGCATCGCAGACGTCGGTTTACACCAGCGAAGCCGGGTTCTGGCCCAAGGTCGACGAGATCGACGTATCGACCGGCAAGCGCAAGACGGTCGTCCAGGGAGTCGAGGGGATCTTCAACTGGTATGCCGACGGCAGCGGCGCGGTGCGGATGGGCTATGGCATGTCGCTGGACGGCCGCACGCGCCGGGTGATCTATCGTGCCGGCGGCAAGGGCGGCTTCAAGACGATCGACCGCGCCCGCACCCATCGCGACGCGCTGACCGTGCCTGCGATGTTCCTGAAGGAGCCGGGCAAGGCAGTGATGATCGCCGACGACGAAGGCGGCTATTCGGCACTCTACGAACTCGACCTGGAGACGCTTGCGGCCGGCAAGCAGCTGTTCGCGACCAAGGGCTATGACATTGGCGGGCTGGTGCCAGATGCCAGCGGCTTCAACTATCTTGGCGTGCGGGTGAACGAGAACCGCCCCGGCATCCGCTGGACCGACCCGGCGATCGAGGCGATGCACAAGGCAGTGGCGGGCAAGATCAAGGGCGGCGAGCCGCGGATCGTGTCGCTGAGCCGCGATCGTTCGGCGGCGATCGTCCATGTCGGCGGCCCCAATGCCCCGGGCGCCTATTTCATCTACCGCGCGGCCGACGATGCGATGCTGTTCCTCAAGATGAACAACGGCACGCTCGGGCTCAAGCGCCTCAATCCGGTGCGTACGATCCGTTACAAGGCGCGGGACGGGCTGGAGATCGCGGCGGTGCTCACCTTGCCCTTCGGCAAGAAGAGCAAGCTGCCGCTGATCGTGATGCCGCATGGCGGGCCGTTTGCACGTGATACCGAGGAATGGGACTGGTGGACACAGTTCCTCGCCGAGCGCGGCTATGCCGTGGTGCAGCCCAATTACCGCGGCTCGTCGGGCTATGGCACGATGTTCACTGCCAAGGGCCTCGGCCAATGGGGGCTGGCGATGCAGGACGACCTCAACGACGTCGTCACCGAGCTTGCCAAGCTCGGCATCGCCGATCCCAGGCGTGTGTGCATGGTCGGCGCTTCGTATGGCGGCTATGCCGCGCTGCGGGCGGCGCAGCGCGACGGCGCGCTGTACCGCTGCGCAGTCGCCTATGCCGGCGTGTCGGATCTCAACCGGATGATCAGCCACGACCGCAACTTCCTGGGATCGGGCGCGCGCAAGGACTGGCTCAAGATGCAGGCGCCCGACCTCAAGAGCGTATCCCCGATCCATCATCCCGGCGACTTCACGATCCCGGTGCTGCTGGTCCATGGCAAGAAGGACCGGGTGGTGCCGCCGGTCCATTCGCGGACGATGTCGCAGAAGCTGAAATCGGCGGGGAAGGACGTGCTCTATATCGAGCAGCCCGAGGCGGATCATCACTTCACGCGGAGCGAGGACCGGCTGCAATTCCTGAAGGCGCTGGAGGCGTTCCTGGCCAAGCATAACCCGGCCTGAGACCCCGACGGGATCAGGCGGCGTCGAGCGTCGCGACGAAGCTGCGCATCTCGCGCATCAGCAACTGCGTCTTGTCGACCAGGTCGGTCGTGACAATGCCGAGATCCTCGGTGACGCCCGCGGCGTTGTTTGCGGCATGCTCGGCGATCGCGGCGCTGCCGTGGAGGCTGGAGGTGAGCAAGGCGGCCGAGCCGGCATATTGCTGGATCGAATGGATGACGTTGCCCTGGCGCGCCATCGCCTGTTCGACCGCGCCGGCGACTTCGTTGATCCGGCCGAAGCTGTCGCGCATGTCGCTGACGATCGTCGCGGTGGAATTGACGGCTTCGGTGATCCGCTCGAGCTGACCGCGAATGTCCTTGGTTGCGAGCGAAGTCTGCGCGGCGAGCGCCTTCACTTCCTGTGCGACGACGGCGAATCCGCGGCCCGCCTCGCCAGCGCGCGCGGCCTCGATCGAGGCGTTGAGCGCGAGCAGATTGGTGCGCGCGGCAACCTCGGCGATCAGATCGGCGATGGTACCTGCGCTGCTGGCATAGCCGACCAGGGTGGCGAAGCGATCGTCGGCGGCGCGCGACAGCGCGTGGAGGTGCAGCGTGGTGGCTTCCTGCGCGGCGATGCTGGTCTCCATCGCGTCGCGGGTACGGCCGAGATTGGCCGATTCCTCGAGCAGCACCGCGGCGCCGATATCGGCCTCGCCGACATGGCCGACCACGCCGCGGACCTGGTCCTGCGAGACGCGGGCGCTCTGGGCCAGCGACTGGGCGGATTCCCGCGTCTGGTCCGCCGCGGCGGCAAGATCGGTGATGTTGCGCATGAAGATGTTTTCGAACTGCCCGGCGATCCGGCGCACTTCCTCGTCGCGGGCGCGGCGGCTCTCGGCTTCCATGCGGGTGCGCGATTCGGCGGATGCGGCGTGGCGCTTCCACTCCTCGCGCTGCGCCTCGGCGATCAGCAGGTCGCGCTCGTGCTCGGCGGTGGCGCGGGCCTGGCCCAGTTCATATTGGCTGGCGACGAGCTCGGACTGCTCCAGCACGAAGCGGCCGAGCATCAGCACGAAGACGGCGAGGAAGATCGTCATCCCCGCCGGCATGCCCCACAGGATTGCGAAGAACAGGTTCACCAGATTGGCCGTGAACAGGAAGGCGACGCTGGCGGGCGGCAGCGCGGCATAGCGCAGCGCACCGATCGCGGTGACGCCGGCGATCACCGAGACGATGACGATCAGCTCGTGATCGCTGGCGCCGAGCCCGCAGGTGCCGAGGAAGGCCATCCAGCCAAAGGCGGCGAGGCCGCCCTGGAGGACCGACATGTTGATCGCGTGGCGCGAATTCTCCACGCGCCAGTCGCGTTTCTGCTGGCGGACATAGCGCCACAGGAACCCGCCGAGGATGCCGAGATGGACCGTCAGCGCGGCGATGCGGATCGGCAGGTGCCCGGCGTCGCGGTACATCGTCATCATGCCGATGCTGACCACCACCGCCATCGCGAAGGTAAACGGGAAGCCGCGCGACACCGACATGATCTGGGTGCGCACCAGTTCCTCCGGCAGCACTACCCAGCGGCCGTAGACGGCCGTGGACAGGCGGGAGACGAAGGAGCGCGGCGCTTGGTTCACTGATCCATTTTAGTGGAAAGATGCGCAGCTACGTGGATTTCCGCGTACGTATAGGTAGTTGATCTTAGGCTGGAATCTGGATCGGTCCCACCGCCGCGGGGGCAGCAGCGTGGCGAGGGATGCCCGATGCGATCAGCGTGAATAGGAAGGATGCGGCGTAAGGATCGGGAATCGCGGCGTTGAAGTTCGCGAAGCCTCATGCCGGCGACGGCCAGCCCCGGGTGAGGATGCCGAGACCGGTGAGCCGAGGGCACGAACCCTGCGTATTTCATTCCCGCGAGGATCGTCGGGGCTTGGCAGGCGGGTGGGCTATGCGGCACCCTCAAGCGCGACTGTGACCGAGGGGGGATGTCGATGACCGAAGAGAGCGAAGGCGCCGCCGCGCGCGTCAGCACGACAGGGTGGCCCGACGTGATGAAGGCCGCGATCTGGCCGGTTTTTGCTTTGATCGCGGTCGCGATCTTCTTCACGCCGATTTCGGGCATCCTGCGCAATACCGCAGACAAAGCGACACTCAACGAGCTCAACATGGGGCCGTTGCAGGTCAAGCTTTCGGCAGCGGCGGAGAAACTGCGTGCGCCCGCGCCGGCGATTGCGAAGATGGTGGCGGGGCTCGACAGCGCGCAGGTCGAGGAGTTGATAAACTGGAACGAGAATGCGCTGTCCGTCCAGTTCTGCCTGAACCCGGCGCCGCTCGGCGATCCCCGTTGGGGGCGCCTCACCGATGATTATGTGCGCGGACGCATCGAGGACGCACGCGCGTACCGGGGAATGATCGAGGCGGGTATCTTCACGGCAGAGCCGGTCGAGACACAGCCCACTGGATGCAGTGACAGCGTCGCGATCACGCCGGACGGGCTTCGCGCCAAACACTTCCTGCTGGATCTGCTGACCAACGCGCTGGAGCTCAGCACGAAATAGGTCAGCCGAGCGCCTCGATCACGGCGGCGCGGAGTTCGGGGAGGCCCATGCCTTTTTCGCTCGACGTCACGATGATGTCGGGATGCGCGGCGGGGCGCTTGCGGGCCTCGGTCTCGGTGCGGGCGCGGACTTCGGCGAGTTCGGTCGCCTTGATCTTGTCGGTCTTGGTCAGGACGATGCGATAGCTGACTGCGGCACCATCGAGCATGTCGAGGATCTCGTTGTCGACGTCCTTGATGCCGTGGCGCGAATCGATCAGCACCAGCGCGCGCTTGAGCACGTCGCGGCCGCGCAGGAAGTCGTTGACCAGATAGCGCCACTGGCGCTGCAGGTCCTTGGGCGCCTTGGCGAAGCCATAGCCGGGCATGTCGACGAGGCGGAATTTGAGCGGCTCGCCGACATCGAAGAAGTTGAGCTCCTGCGTCCGGCCGGGGGTGTTCGAAGTGCGGGCGAGCGCGTTGCGGTTCGCCAGCGCATTGAGCAGCGACGACTTGCCGACGTTCGAGCGGCCGGCGAACGCCACTTCGGGCACCACCGGATTGGGGAGGTGCTCGAGCTTGGGCGCCGATTTGAGGAAGGCGATCGGGCCGGCGAAGATCTTCCGCGCGGCCTCGATCTGGTCTTCGGTGAAAGCCGGCTCGGTCACTTGGCCTTCACTTCCTTCTTCACCGGTTCCTTGAGCGCCGGGTGCTGGCGATAGAGCAGCCATTGCTGCGCCATCGTCAGGACGTTCGAAGTGATCCAGTAGACCTGCAGGCCGACCGCGAACGGCGCCATCAGGAACATCAGCATCCACGGCATGATCGAGAAGATCTGCTTCTGCATATCGTCCATCGGCGCCGGGTTGAGCTTGAACTGGAAGTACATCGATACGCCCAGCAGGATCGGGAACACGCCGATCGCAAGGAACGAGGGCGGGGTGAAGTTGAGCAGTCCGAACAGGTTGAGGATCAGCAGCGGATCGGGCGCCGAAAGATCCCTGATCCAGCCGATGAACGGCTCGTGACGCATTTCGATCGTCAGCAGCAGCACCTTGTAGAGCGCGAACATGATCGGGATCTGCAGCAGGATCGGCAGGCAGCCCGCGAGCGGGTTTACCTTCTCTTCCTTGTACAGCTTCATGATCTCCTGCTGCTGGCGCTGCTTGTCGTCCTTGTAGCGTTCCTGCAGCGCCTTCATCTTGGGCTGCACCGCGCGCATCGACGCCATCGAGGCGAACTGGCGCTGGGCGATCGGGAAGAGCAGGCCGCGGATCGTGAGCGTCAGCAGGATGATCGCGACGCCGAAATTGCCGACCAGGCGGTACAGCCAGTCGAGAT
Source organism: Sphingomonas sp. LM7 (assembly GCF_002002925.1). NCBI lineage: Bacteria > Pseudomonadati > Pseudomonadota > Alphaproteobacteria > Sphingomonadales > Sphingomonadaceae > Sphingomonas > Sphingomonas sp. LM7. The sequence goes on from NZ_CP019511.1 coordinate 20,739, forward strand.
AATAGAAGATCGGCAGCTCGATCACGCCGAACCAGCCCCAGTCGATCGCACGATCGAACTGCACGATGCCGAGCGTGTCCTGATACTCCTCGAGCAGCTTCACTTCCTTCGCGCCGGCGAAGAAGTGGCTCGAATAGGTCAGCTTCTTGCCGGGCTCGACATTGAGCGGGGCGGCGACCTGGTAATCGGCCTGGAAGCCCTTGGTCGGGGTCGGGCGCTGCTGGAGTTGCACGGCGACGCGCTGGTCGGGGATGACGGCGGTCAGCCAGTAATGGTCGGTATAGCCCGCCCAGCCGCCGGTGGTGGCGAAGCTCTGCTGCGCGGTATCGACTTCCTTGTAGTCGATATAGTCGGCGGCGCCATTGTACACTGCGATCGGGCCGACATGCGCCGCCCACTGATCGACGTCGGTCGACTTGTTGGCGCGCGAGACCAGCGCATAGGGCGTGACCGACACGGGCGTGGTGCCGAGATTGGCGACGGTCTGGCGGACGGCGAACATGTAGTTTGCGTCGACCGACAGTTCGATGCGGAACACCTGGCCGGTGGCGCTCTGTGCGCTCAGCGTGACGGGGGTAGTGGGCGTGAGCTTGGTGCCGCTCGCCTGCCACACTGTGTCGGGACCCGGTGCCTGGACGCCGGCACCCTGCCAGCCGAACTGCGCGAAATAGGCGTCGGTGGTGCCGCCCGGCGAGAGCAGGCGGATCGGCGGCGAATTCTTCGCGACGGTCTCGGCATATTGGACGAGCACGAGATCGTCGATCCGTGCGCCCTTGAGGTTGATCGAGCCGCGGACCTTGGGCGTTTCGATCGCCACGCGCGGCGTTTCGCCGAGCACGATCTGGCGGTCGCGCAGCGCCCTGGGCGAATCGGCTGCCGGATCGGCGCCGGGCGCGGCCACGGGCTTGGTCTTGCCGCCTTCGATCCGGACCGGCGCGGGCTGCTGCTGCGGGAAGATCCAGTGCGCGATCTGCGGCCAGCCGAACAGGATGAGCGCGGCCAGCACTGCGAAGATCACGAAATTCTTTTGGTCGTGTTTCACCGATGTTCCCCGGAAAGGTCCGTCATGGCACGGGATCGTAGCCGTGCCCGCCCCATGGATGGCAGCGCAGGATGCGCCGCAAGGCAAGCCAACTGCCCTTGACCGCCCCATAGCGGCCAAGCGCCTCGATTGCATAGGCCGAACAGCTCGGCGCGTAGCGACAGCTGGGCGGCAGGATGCGCGACGGCCCCAGCTGCCAGAAGCGCGCGATCAGGATGAGAATGCGGGCGATCACCGGCCCAGCTTCGCGCATGCCTTGGCCAGTTCGGCCTGGAGCAGGGCGTAATCGCGCTCGATCCCGCCACCGCGGCCGATCAGCACATGATCGGCGCCCGGAATGCCCGATTCGGGCAGCACTTCGCGGGCAAGCGCACGAAAGCGGCGCTTCATGCGATTGCGCACGACGGCGTTGCCGACTTTCTTGGATACGGTAATGCCGATCCGCATCGTGGGATCGGCATCGTCGCGCGCGCGCACCAGCAGGACGAAGCCGGGCATGGGCGCCCGCTTCCCCGCATTGGCGGCGAGATAGTGCTTGCGCTCGGTGAGCCGCGCGAGCGGTACGGCGGTTAGGCCGACAGCTTCTTGCGGCCGCGCGCGCGGCGAGCACGGATCACGTTGCGGCCACCGACGGTCGCCATCCGGCTGCGGAAGCCGTGCCGGCGCGCACGCACCAGGTTGCTCGGCTGAAAGGTCCGCTTCATCGCTCATCCTCGGTAATCTAGAACGTAAAAGGGCCGCTACAGGAGCGGCCGCGTGTCGGGTGCCCATACTGGGGTGAGTCGCCCAAGTCAACGTGGCTCTGCCGGAAAACCGAGCGTCTCCGCCTCGGCGCGGGCAATCGCCTCGTCCTTTATGCGCTGCTGGCGTCGGCGAAAGCTGCGGCGGCGCAGCGCCATGTCGCTGTAATGGCCGAATCGCGGCCAGCGCCGCTTCAGCTTCGCGAACCGGCGCCGCGCCCATCGCGCGTTCTGGAGCACCAGCACCAGTCCCGCCGCGAACACGAAGATGCCGCCGGGGCCCGGGATGATGCCCACCAGCGGAGTCGCGGCAATCAACAGGAAGCCGGTCACCAACAGGGCGATACGGACGACCGGGCTCTTGCGCGAACGGGGCATGGACGTGGATGTGGGATGTGTGTGTTGTTCGTGCAAGACAGGCACGGGGTAGCTCCATTTCGGCGACGATCCGTTCCACAACGGCGAAAAGCCACTATTGTCCCATCAAAGGGGGAAACCGGATGATCGCGAGCGTATCGACGGTGGCGTATCTAGGGCTGGAAGCGCGCGGCGTGGAGGTGCAGTGCAACCTAGTCGCCGGATTGCCGAGCTTCGTCGTGGTCGGGCTGCCCGACAAGGCGGTGGCCGAGAGCCGCGAGCGGGTGCGTGCCGCGATCGCCGCGATCGGGCTGGCGCTGCCACCCAAGCGGATCATCCTCAATCTCTCGCCGGCCGACCTGCCCAAGGAAGGCTCGCATTTCGACTTGCCGATCGCGCTGGCGCTGCTCGCGGCAATGGGCGTCGCGGATGCCGAGACGCTGTCGGGCTATGTCGTGGTCGGCGAGCTCGGCCTCGACGGGCGGATCGCGCCGTCGCCCGGCGTGCTGCTCGCGGCGCTGCATGCGTCGGAACAGAGCAAGGGGCTGGTCTGTCCGGTCGCGCAGGGACCCGAAGCTGCGTGGGCAGGGACGGTGGAAGTCGTCGCGGCGCCCGACCTGATCGCGCTGCTCAACCACTTCAAGGGCAACCAGCTTCTCGCGGCGGTGGCGGCAGGCGAGATGGATGAACCCGGCTGCGGCCCCGACCTGGCGCAGGTGAAAGGCCAGGAAACCGCCAAGCGCGCGCTCGAGATCGCCGCGGCGGGTGGGCACAACATGATCATGGTCGGGCCGCCCGGCGCGGGCAAATCGCTGCTCGCGTCGTGCCTGCCGGGGATATTGCCGCCGCTCGACGCCGCCGAGGCGCTGGAAGTCTCGATGGTCGCGTCGGTCGCCGGGACGCTGTCGGGCGGGCGGCTCACCCGCACGCGGCCGTTCCGGAGTCCGCACCACTCGGCGTCGATGGCGGCGCTCACCGGCGGCGGGCTGCGAGTCAAGCCGGGCGAAGTCAGCCTCGCGCATCTCGGCGTGCTGTTCCTCGACGAGCTGCCCGAATTCCAGCGCGCGGTGCTCGATTCGCTGCGCCAGCCGCTCGAGGCCGGCGTGGTCAGCGTCGCGCGAGCCAATGCGCATGTCACCTTTCCTGCGCGCGTCCAGCTGATCGCGGCGATGAACCCGTGCCGCTGCGGGCATCTCGGCGACCCTTCGCTGGCGTGCGCGCGGGCACCCAGGTGCGCCGCCGATTATCAGGCCAAGGTCTCGGGACCGCTGCTCGACCGCATCGACTTGCATGTCGAGGTCCAGCCGGTGAGCGCGGCGGACCTCATCCTGCCGCCACCGGCCGAGGGCTCGGCCGAAGTCGGCGCGCGGGTGGCCGCGGCTCGGACGCTGCAGGCGGGGCGCTATCGCGACGTGGCGGCACGGACCAATGCCGAGGCCGATGGCGAGGTCCTGGCCGAATTCGCCACGCCCGACGAGCCGGGCCGCACGCTGCTTGCCCAGGCGGCCGAGGCGATGCGGCTTTCGGCGCGCGGCTATACCCGGGTGCTGCGGGTGGCGCGCACGATCGCCGACCTGTCCGGCGCGGAAGGGGTAGGGCGCATCCACGTTGCCGAGGCGCTGAGCTATCGGCGACGGTCGCCGAGGAATTAGGGTCGGTAGCCCGCTCGTGGCAAAGAGCCTCAAGCTTTCTTTCGTCACCCCGGACTTGTTCCCGGGGGCATCGGGCTGCAGCGACAGGCAGGAGGTGGGAGGACTTCCAATACCGCATCGTGGATCTCGTTCGAGGCCGGGTGACTGCGGGTAGAGATGTCCGCTAACGCCCAATTGCGGACATTCAGCGAGACCTTGGCGTCCGGGCACGCCCCTCCCTGGAAGGGAGGGGATGGGGGTGGGTGCCGCCGAGGCACTCGGCGGCATTCTCCAGAATGTGAAGCACGGCCCCGTCCGGATTGGCGAGTACCTCCGAGTTCCACAGGCGGATCACCCGCCAACCATTCGCTTCCAGGCAAGCCGTCCGCCGCGCATCATAGTCGATCGCTTCCAGATGCTGGCTGCCATCGAATTCCACTGCCAGGCGTGCGGTCCGGCAGGCGAGATCGATGATGTAGGGTGGTTCGATACATTGTCGTGTGAAGGCTGGGCGATAGCGTGAGATGCGGTGCCATATGACAAGTTCGGCCGGCGTGGGATTGCTGCGTAGCACGCGCGCTCGGGCGGTCAGCTTCGGATCGATCCGGCGTCGCATGCGGCGAGCGTAGGTGGCTTCGCTGCGCTCGCCAACCCACCCCTAACCCCTCCCTTTCAGGGAGGGGAATTGAACGGCAGCAAACCACCCAATCTCGGACATTCGTGCATCAGTGGACGGAGAAAGTCGCCTCGTGGGGGCGGACATGGACGGTTGCGCAATTCGAGTTCTCCAGCTTATGTATGATAAATAAGAGAAACGGAGAGAGCATGGGCGAGGCATTGGAGTGCGGGACACCGACGCGCGTGCGGGGAAAGGGGCAGCGCGGCATCGGAAACGTGCTGTTCTCGGCGGCGCTGATGCTCGGCATTCCCGCCGGCGCTTCGGCGCAGTCCGTGCCCCCGGGCGCGCCCGAAACCCCGGCGATCGATCCGAACCGCGCCTATCTGTTCGCGCACATGACGAAGGAGCGCTACGGCGTGCTCTATTATTCGGTCAGTCTGGACGGGCTGCACTGGACGCGGATCAATCGCGGCGATCCGGTGTCGAGCGACTATCACGGCCACGCCTCGATCGCGCAGGGGCCTGACGGGCGCTATTATCTGGTCGGCAACAACAGCGACGAGGATCCGCTGATCCGCTTCTGGGTCTCGGAAGATCTGGTCCGCTGGACGCCGTTCGGCACCTATCGGCCCGATCTCGCCAACATTCCCGGCCACGCCAATGCGCTGCAGCGGATCGGGGCGCCCAAGCTGTTCTTCGACAAGCCGTCGGGCGCGTTCCTGCTCAGCTGGCACACACCAAGCGTGCCCGGCGCAAAGGAGGATCCCGAACGCTATTGGGCGAGCCAGCGCACGCTGTATGTGACTGGCAAGGACCTCGCCAGGCTGCCGGCAAGGCCCAAGCGGCTGTTCGCGTGGGACATGGCGACGATCGACACGGTCGTGCAGCCCAACCCGGCGGGGGGCTATTGCGCGGTGATCAAGGACGAGCGCTATCCGTCGTACAACTGGACCACCGGCAAGACGGTGCGGATCAGCTGCGCCGCGACGCTGCTCGGGCCCTATCCCGAGCCGGGGCCGCCGCTCAGCCCGAATTTTCGCGAGGCGCCGACGCTGGTCCGCGCGCCGGTCAGCAACGACTGGCTGCTCTATTACGAGCAATATGCCGGGACGAGCTATGGCCTGTCGCGCGCGCCGCGGCTGGAAGGGCCGTGGTATCAGGTCTCGGGCAACAGCGGCGTGAGCGAATGGAACCGCTATTCGATGCCTGCGGGCGCGCGCCACGGCTCGATGATCGAGATCAGCCGCACGCAATATGACGCGATCGTCGCGGCGTTTCCGGGAGAGGTGAAGTGAAGCTGTTTGCCTTTGCAGCATTGGCGGTCGTGCTCGGCGGATCGGCGGATGCGCCGCAGCGCTTCACCAATCCGCTGCTCCCCTCGGGCCCCGATCCGTGGATCATGCGCGACGGGCAGGATTATTATTACCTCAACACGCTGGGCAACCGCATCGCGATCCGCAAGACGCGCGATCTGGGCAAGCTGGCCGATGCGCCCGAAGTCACCGTGTGGCGCGCGCCGAAGACCGGGCCCAATGCCCAGTCGGTCTGGGCGCCGGAGCTGCATCGCATCGACGGCAAATGGTATCTCTATTACACCGCCGCGGCCGCGGGGCATGACGACGACGCGCATCGCGGAATCTTCGTGCTGGAGAACAGCGGCGCCGATCCGCTGACCGGCGAATGGGTCGATCGCGGGCAATTGAAGACCGCGCATACCGGCATCGACGGCACGACCTTCGCCTATCGCGGCAAGCGCTATTTCGTCTATTCGCCCTATGTCGGGCCCGACAGCGATCTCGCCATCGTCGAGATGGCCGATCCGTGGACGCTCAAGGGCCCCGAGACGATCATCGCGCGGCCGGACCAGAGCTGGGAACGCCAGGGTGGGCGGCAGATCCTCGAAGGACCCGAATTCCTCCGCGGGCCCAAGGGCGAGCTGTTCCTGAGCTATTCGGGCAGCGCGTGCTGGTCCGACGATTATGCGATCGGGCTGCTGCGTGCGCGGGCAGGGGCCGACCCGCTCGATGCCGCCGCCTGGACCAAGGCGCCCAGGCCGGTGATCGCCAAGTCACCTGCGCACGGGGTGTATGCGCCCGGGCATAACGGCTTCTTCACGTCGCCCGACGGGCAGCACTGGATCGTCTACCACGCCAATCCGGGGCCCGACATGAAGTGCAGCCCCAAGCGCGCGCCGCGCATCCGCCGGGTCAGCTTCGGGCGCGACGGCAATCCGGTGTTCGGCGACCCCGTGGCGAGCGGTACGCTCGGCGGCTCGCGGCGGTGACGGGCGTCCGGCTCAGCGCGGCGCGACCGGGTCGAGCACGCGTTGCAGGGACTTGCGGAACACGAAGATCAGCGCGGCGCCGCCAAGTGCGATCGTCGCGTCGAGCGTCCAGAACGCGGCGTTGCTCATCTGGTCGTAGAAGCTGCCGACCCAGCCCATCAGCGTCGAGCCGACGAACAGCGACAGATAGGCAGCGCCCATCAGCGTTGCGTTGAGCTTTGCCGGCGCCGCCTGCGAGATCAGCGCGAGGAGGATCGGCCAGAACCACATGAACGCCACGCCCATGCCGATGAAGCCGGCGAGTGCCCAGAGCACCGAAACGCGGCCGTCCGCGCCAGCGGTGAGGCACCCCAGCGCGAACAGCAACGCCGCCGCGCCGACGATCGCCGACCCGATGCCGATCTTGGCGATGCTGCCCGGCTCGCGCCCACGTCGTGCCTGCCAGGTCCACAGCGCGACCAGCGGCGCCGCGATGGCGATGCTGGAAAAGCTCTCGACCGAGTTGAACCAGCTCGCCGGAACCGCGCCGAAGGGCGACAGCAAGTCGACATGCTGGTCGATCCAGACGATGCCGATGTTCCAGATCATCGGATAGGCGATGTTCGCCGGGATGGTCAGCGCGATCAGGCCGATCAGCGCCCAGGTCCGGCGCCGCTCCTCGGGCGTCAGCGGGGGCAGAGTGAGGCGATCGAGGCGCCTGGGCCCGGTGTCGGCGAAGTGGCGCTGGCCGGCGAGATAGATGCACAGTGCCACCAGCATCAGCGCGGCGGCGAGTGCGAAGCCGGCATGCCATCCATAGAGCGCGGCGACGCTCCCCGTCGCCAGCGGGCCGAGGACCGCGCCGATGTTGATGCCGGTCGCATAGATCGTGAAGCCGCGGGCGCGCAGCGATTCCGCAGCCGGGGGATAGAGCGCGCCGACCTGCGCCGCGATATTGCCCTTGAGGCAGCCCGAGCCGAGGATCAGCATCACCAATGCGGTGAGGAAGCTCGCGTCGAACGACATCGCGATATGGCCGCCCGCCATGAGCAGCGCGCCGAGGATCACGGTGCGCCGCGGGCCGAGCCAGCGATCGGCGAGGAGGCCGCCCAGGATCGGCGTGAAATAGACGAGTCCGCTATACCAGCCGAAGATCAGCGAGGCGAAGGCCTGGTCCGATATCGGTCCGCGAAACTCGAACAGCGCGCGCAGCTGCGCAAGGCCGAGGACGCTTCCGGCATGATCGGGCAGCAGCAGCTGCTTGACGAGGTAGAGCGCGAGCAGCGCGGTCATGCCGTAATAGGAGAAGCGCTCGGCCAGTTCGGTCGCGGCAAGATAGGCGAGGCCCTTGGGATGGGCACGCAGGCCCTCCCGGGCAGAGGCGCTCACTTCCGCCACGTATAGGTCGGTTTGGCGGTGACTTCGGCAGGCGGGGCGGTCAGGTTTGCACCGCGCTTGGGATCGTTAGCCGCTGCCTGATCGACGAAGCCCGAATAGACGCCGCGGGCGAAGGAACCGCCGCGCTGCTCGACATCGCCGATATGCTGCGCAGTGCCCGAAAGCACGATGTTCTGTTCATATTCGCCGATGCCGAGGAAGGTGGTCGCGACGCGGGCATCGTCTTTGACGATCGTGTTGCCGCGGATCACCGACATCGCCGAGGCGCGCGCCCGATCCAGCAGCTGGCCGCCATAGACCACGGCATGATCCTCGACCCGGGCCGTGCCGCGCACCGCGCCTGACAGCACCCGGGCATAGGGGCCGACATAGGCGCTCGCGTCGACCTTCGCATCCGCCGCTACCCAGCCGCCGCCATTGGCGTGGCGACGGCCGCCGGCGATCGGCGGGGTGATCGCGGGCATCGCGCCGGCGAACTGCACCATCCACGGATAGCGGTAGATCGAATGCCAGGGCTGTTCCCAGCGGATGTGATGGAACTGCGTCGGGGTGCCGACGACGATCATGTAGAGGCCCTGATCGTCGGGCCGCACCGCGAGCGTCGCCGCGCCGTCGGCGCCGCGCTGGAGCGGCGAATAGCGGCTCTTGCCCGCGGCATCGACGGCGACCAGCCCCCAACGCCAGTCCGAAGCAGGGGCAGGGATCGCGTCGGGTTCGTCGGCGAGGCCGGGCAGCTTTGCAGTTGCCGAGGCGCTCTGGATCACGCCGCGGAAAGTGGCGGTGACGCTGGCCGTGCCGGCATCTGGGTGGAGCCTGACGATGTTATAGCCCCAGCGCTGCGGCGCCCAGGCGGCGGGCACGGCGAAGTGGCGCTGCTTCAGGTCCAGTGGATCGAGCACGGTCGTGCGCAGCAATCGGTCGTTGGCCTGCGGCTCGTACCCGCCATATTCGCGGCGATAGACGGCGCCCTGATCCGACCCGTCCGGGTTGGTATAGTCCCAATGGGCGTTGTGCATCGCCCAGTCGCCGAACGCGTCGTTGAGCTGCGCAAGCGTCCAGCCGCGGTTGCGCATCAGCACTTCCATGGGATCGGCCTGGTCGGCGCCGGCCTCGCCGCGCTTGGGAGCCTTGCGCCAGATGTCGTTGACGGCCTGGTAGCCGAAGCGGTCCTTGAGATATTCGAGGAACTGCCAGTTGCAGTAACGCACCCGGCTGGAGCCGTAATAGAGATGCGGATAGTTCACCGACAGCACCGAGCAATGGACGTTGCTGCGGAACTCGGGGAGCTGGGTGGTCATCCAGTTGGCGTGGCTCTCCCACAGCCAGCCACCATAAGGCGTATCGCGGAACGATCCGGTGCCGCCCTGGAGCGAATGGGTGAGTTCGTGCGCAAGGCCGAAGCGGTCCTTCAATCCGCCCGGCCCGATCCACATGCCGATATTGCCCGCATCGTCGACGCCGCCGGTCAGGCCATAGCTGGCGTCGATGAAGACGTTCGCCTTGCGCTTCGTAGCGTTGGCGCAGTCGGGCTCGGGAAAGTCGAGCGTGCCGAGGAAATAGGACCAGACATATTCGAGATGCTCGCCCGCCGATTTGGCGACATCTGAAGAGACGAGGTCGCCCTGCCAGTGAAAGGCGAAGTGCTGCGTTTCGTAGCGAAGTGGCAGCTTGGAATTGGGATCCGCCGGACTGGTGGCGACCGGCTTCCACGCGCCGGCGACGCATCTGGCATTCTCCCCCGCCCAGGCCGGAGATGCGATCGCAGTGCCGGCGAGGGCGAGGAGGAGAGCGGTTCGCATCAGCGCGCGCTGAGCTTGACGATCGTCGGCGCAGTGCCGAGCTGGATCGTATAGGCATCGCGTTCGAGCGTACCGGTGGAGGGTGTGAGCGCCTTGGCGCCGGCCGTGGTCGTTTCGATACGAAGCCGCGCCGTCGGCGTCGTCGGCGTGGCCGCATCGAGCGTCACGTTGATCGCGCCGTTGACCGGCGTGTAGACGACATTGGCGATCTTGCCCGCGTCGAGCGTGATCCACGCCCCTGCCGGTGCGACGAATACGCGCGAGCGTGCGCCGTCCTTGGGCTGCACCTGCACTCCGTCCTTGCCCAGCGTCACGTCGCCGCCAAATCCGAGCCAGCCAAAGGTCGGATCGTTGACGAGATAGGTCGCCGCGGTCAGCGCATGGCCGTAAAAGCCCATGCCATAGTCGCCGCTGATCGGATCCCATTTCATCATGTCGGGCCAGGCGTGGAAGGCCGCGGAGCTGAACCCGGTCTGGTCGATGTTGGTGATGCCGCCCATCATCCCGCCATAAGCGACACGCAGCAGATGGATGTCCTTGGGGTTCGCGCGATAGGCATCGAACAGCGGGACGGCGTTGAGCGCCGAGCCGTAATGGTGGATCTGGCGCTCGATCCGCGAATATTTGCCGCCATAGAGGAAGTCCCAATAGCGGCGGGCATTGCCGTTATAGCCCCAGCTCGGGATCGTCGGATCATAGCCGAGGATCACTTCCTTGGTGACGTCGGCCTGCGGCTGGTAGCCGAAATAGCGCATCCACGCATAGACTTCGGGCTGGCCGGTCGAATCCCACGGCATTTCCGACCCGAACGGGAATTTGAGCGTGCGCCAGTGATCGGCGCGCTTCTTCATCAGCCGCTCCATCTCGGTGGCCTCGGCGGTCATCCCTTCGCGCTTCAGGTCCTTGAGGACATCGACGAAGATGTCGCCCTCCATCAGCCCGAACTCGGCGTAATAAGGCGCATCGCGCATCATCGCGACGGTGGTGACGTAGGCCTTGGTCAGATACCAGCGCCAGTCGTGCGTCTTGACCAGCCCGGGATGGTTGCGTGCGGTGCGATAGAGCACCCAATGGCCGATCGCGACGTGCGGATAGTTATAGGCACGGCCGAGATCGTTGGCGTCCTTCTCCTTCCACGACGTCCACGACTTCCACTTGTCGGGATCGGGATAGAGGTTGGGGAACTTGACCGGGTCGTAATAGAACAGGCTCTTCTTGACCGCGCCTTCCTGCGGGCCGCTGGCGACCTGGAGGTCGCCGACGACGGTTTCGGTCACTAGGCGCTCGAGCTTGGCGACTTCGGTGGTGTCGGGGTTGTCGAGCTGCTTCATCATCGCCGCAACCCATGAGCCGCCGCCGCCCTCGTCGCTCATCCCGGCGACCCACACGCGCGGATCGGAATCGACGATCTTCTTGGTTTCGTTGTCGTAGGTGAGGATCGCCGGCGAGCGGCCGAACGGATCGCCCTTGCCTTCGAACCACTGCTTGGTCGTCGAGAAGCGACCGAGATCGGCCATGGTCTGATCGAGCGGCTTGGTGACGAAATAGCTGACCGTCTGCACCTGGCCGTCGGCATAGGTGAGGGTGAGGCGCGCCTGGCCCCATTGTTTGCCGCGGACGGTGAGCTTGGCCCAGCCCTTCTGGTTGCCCGCCGGGGTCGCCTCGACTGCGCCGGCCGGCCATGCCTCGATCTTGCGGATCGCGCTCGGCGCCTTGACGAACAAGGTGGCGGTCTGGTCGGCGGGGACGACATAGCCGGGGATGCCGATGGCGACCGGGCGCTTGTTGGCGATCAGCGTGGTCTCGATGTCGCGGATCGACGGCGTCTGCGTCATGCGGACGCCGACTTCGATCGTCTGGCCCGGGGCCAGGGTGCGGCCGGTGGGCGCGTTCCACTGCTCGCCGGCGTCCTTCCACTCGCGGTCGGCATAGCCGATGCTGTGTACGGTCCAGTCGTAAAAGCCTTCGGAGGTTTGGCCGCGCTGGCTCTTGTCGGTGAAGATCGAGCCCTTGGCCTCGCGCGGGTTCTTGAGCGGAGCATAGGCTTCGAGCGGGCTGCCCTTTTCGGGGAGCACAAGCAGCGCCGGGCCCGCGCCGTTGAGGCGGGTGACCTGGAGATAGCCGGCGTCGCGGCCGATATAGGGATCGACGAAGCTCGCTTCGGCATGTGCCTGATCGAGATTGCGATCGGTGATGATGTTGTCGAACACCATCGGCATGCCGAGCGCGCCGATCTCGAGCGGGGCGCCCGAGCTGTTGGTGATGCGGAAGCGCAGGCCGAGCAGCCCGGCCTCGTCGACCCAGCGGCGCTCGACCTTGAACGGTGCGTCGGCGCCCATGCTCGCGGTGATGTCCGCCGCGGCGATCACCTTGCCGGTCTTGGGCAGCAGCCGGATCGGCTTGCGCGCCTGCGCCGAGGCGAAGTCGCGCCATTCGCCGCCGGGCGCGCGGACGCGCAGATTGAGGTCGCCGATATGGTTGTAGCCGTCACCGGCACGCTCGGGCTCGCGCGCAGTGGGGACGAAGCTGAAGGCGGGCTCGGCAACGGGCGAGAGGCGGGCGAGCGTCTGGGTATCGCCGCGCAACTGGACCTGGAAGCTGCCGACCTTGTGCTGCGTCGTCTGGATCGGCGCATAGACCGGCTTGGGCTGCTCCTGCGCCATCAGCGCCGGGACGAAGACCGCCGAGGAAATGCCGGCGAGGAGGAGGGCCGCGGGGCCGAGAATCTTGGCAGTGCGCATGATGTCTCTCATTTCGTGGTTGCGCCGATCGCCGGCATTGCAGGGGCGGGCGCGGGGGCCGGTTTGGGGAGCGGCAGCACCGGCGGTTTCTCGTCGAGCAGATGACGCGTGAAATAGTCGCGCAGCTTGCGCCAGAAGAAGGGCTGGGCGACGCGGTGGGTGGTGTTGGGCAGGATCACGACGTCGACGTCGCGGCCCGCGGTGATCAGGGCGTTGGCGAGGCGCATGCTCTCGGTCACCGGCACATTATCGTCGATGTCGCCATGGATCAGCAGCAGCTTGCCCTGCAGGTTCTTCGCGACCGACATGTTGGAGTTGCGCTCCCACACCGCTTCGTCGGGATTGCCCATCGAGACTTCGGGCCACCACGCTTTGTCGAGCCGCAGATCGTGATTGCCCGACGAGGCGACCGCGACCTTGAAGAATTCGGGCCGGCGCAGCACGAAGCGCGCGGCGTCATAGCCGCCGGCCGAGCCGCCATAGACCCCGACGCGGGTGGCATCGATGTACGGGTATTTGGCGGCGATCTGGCGGATCATCGCGATATGATCGTCCAGGCCGACTTCGCCGAGATTCTGGTAAGCGGGGAGGCGGAAGGCCTGGCCGCGGCGCGACGTGCCGGTGCCGTCGATGGTGACGACGATCGCGCCCAATTGCGCGACGCTGTTTGCGCCCGCGGTCACTGCGCCGTTCCAGCTGGTCGGCACATTGGTGGTGGTCGGCCCGGTATAGACTGCGTCGATGATCGGATAGCGCGCCATTGGATCGAAATTGGCCGGGCGCCAGATCATTCCGTAGAGCGGGGTCTTGCCGTCGGCGGCGAAGCCGGTGAAGGGCTCGGGCGGGGTGTATCCGCTGGCCAGCAGCGCACTGCCATCGGCCTTGGCGAGTTCTGTGAGGATGCGGCCGTCGCGGGCGTCGCGCACCACCGTGCGGGTCGGCGTGGTCGGGCTCGACATCGCATCGATGACGTATTTGCCGTCGGACGACACTTCGATCTCGTGATCGAGCGGCTCGGGGGTGAGCAGTAGCGGCTGCTGGCCGTCCAGCGTCACGCGATAGAGCGCGCGATAATAGGGATTGCGGTCACGCTCGCGACCGACGCCACTGACGAGCAGGGTGCGCTCCTTCGCATCGAGATGCGCGACGTCGAGCACTTCCCAGTCACCGCGGGTAAGCGGGATGCCGCCATCCGGCGCGCCGGGCTGAACGAGATAAAGCTGCGCCCAGCCCGAGCGCTCGGAGATTGCGAGCTCGCCCCCCAGCTCGGCCGCGGGACGCAGATTGCTGGAGGTCACCGTGACGATCGGCTTCACGGCTTCGCGCGCGGTGACCGTCGCCTTGCCGGTCTTCGGATCGGCTTCGTAGACGACGAGCTGCTTGTAGCCGCGCTCGGTCCACTGGACGCGCACCTTGCCGCCCGACCAGCCCATGTCGGGTGGGGAGGGGTAGAGGATCGATTCCGAAGGGATGTCGAGCGGCACGAGGGTGGCGCGCTTGCGCTTGAGCGCATCCTCGACATCGACCGTGAAGCGCGTCGCCTGGGGCAGCTTCGCCGCGCCGGCGAGCGGGTACACATATTGGAAGCTGCGCGGATAGAAGCTGCCCGGCGGATTTTCCTGCGTGATCGACAGCTTCTCGACCCCGCGCGTGTCGAGCCGCCACGTCAGGATCTGGCGGCTGTCGGGCGACCATTGCACCGAGACCGGCATCTTGGGCTCTTCGGTGCCCGCCTTGAGGATGTCGGCGAGCTGCGGGATCGAGCGGCCATAGGGCTGCTCGCGGGTGCCGTCGCGGGTGAGCGCCACGTCGCGGCCGGACTTGCGATCGCGTGCGAACAGGTTGAAGTCGCGCGCGACGATCTCGAACCGCCCGTCGGGCGACACCGCGCCTTCACCTTCGGGATCTCCCTTTTTCGCTTCGGCCAGCACGCCGGCGGCGTCCAGCGTCAGCCGCCGCTCGTCGAGCGTGAAGGTCAGTACATTGTCCCTGGCGCTATAATCGGGGTCTTCCAGCCGCAGCGTCGCCGCGTCGAGTTCCCTGCCGGCCATCCGGCTGATCAGCGCCGCCAGCTGAGCCTCGTTGACGATCGTGCGGTTCTGGCCGCTGGCCAGGTCGTAATAGACGATGTCGCGCTTGCCGAGGCTGCCCCGCCGATAGAGGATGCCGGTGCCGTCGCGCGTGAAGACCGCGCCGAGGCTGGCATTGACGATCAGCTTGTCGAGTTCGGGGCGCAGATAGCGGTCGGCGCGGGCATAGCGGTCGGCAATGCTCGGCGTCGGCGTCGGGTCGGCAATGCTCGGCGTCGGCGTCGGGTCGGCATTGGCCAGCAAGAGCAGCGCTCCGGGCAGCAGCGCGACTGCCAGATACGGGCGCCCTCGAACTCGATCACTGTGCATTGCATGCCTCCCTTGCCCCGGCATATCGACGCGAACCCCTCAGCTCAACCGAAATTATACGGTATATGGTATGACGGCGTTGCATTTCGCTTCGAACCCGGTAGCGTTCAGGCAGGAGAGCATGCGTTTGGGCGGTTACAGCACCAATATCCGGAGAGGCGCGCTATTGCAGAGCGTCAGTGCGCAGCGGCTGCAGGGCTCGTTCGCGCAGCAGCTTGCAGTGATGATCCTGTCGGGCGAACTGCCCGAGGGCCATGTATTCCCCAGCGAGCTCGATTACGCCGAACAGGTCGGCATGTCGCGCGCGGCGTTGCGCGAGGCATTCCGGATGCTCGCCGCAAAGGGACTGGTCGAGAGCCGGCCCAAGGCGGGGACGCGCGTCGCGTCGCGGCGGCAATGGAGTCTGCTCGATCCCGATCTGCTCGCCTGGCAGTTCGAAGCAAAGCCGAGCCTCAAATTCGTGTTCGACCTGTTCGAGCTTCGCATGGTGGTCGAGCCCAATGCCGCCGCGTTCGCCGCCGAGCGGCGCAGCGAGGCGCAACTGGCAGCGATGCGCGAGGCACTCGACATGATGGCGCTGCACGGGCTCGCCACCGACAAGGGGCGCTTCGCCGACCAGCGCTTCCACATGATCATGATGGAAGCGACGCACAACGACGCGATGATCGCACTGGCGAGTTCGATCCTCGCGGCGATCGCCTGGACGACGATCTACAAGCAGCGCAAGCGCGCGTTGCCGCGGGACCCGATCCCCGAGCATCGCGCCCTGCTCGATGCGATCGCGGCCAGCGACATAGAGGGCGCGCGTGCGGCAATGACCGAGCTGGTCCGTCTTGCGCTTGCCGACACCGAGATTTCGCTGCTTGACGACGACGCCACGAAAGGAAGCCAGCTATGACTCGCATTATCTTCCTGCTCCCGCTCGCACTCCCGCTGCTGTCCGCCGCGCCGCCGCAGAAAGCGGCGAAACGCGAGCCATGCGTGCCCGCGACGGGATTGGCATCGCCGGTCGTCCGCGACGACAATCGCCTTTATTTCCGCGGCCAGCCCAATCCGAAATACTCGTACATCGCAGTGTTCAAGGGGGGGCGTTGTCCAAGCCTCAACCGCTTCTCGACCGTGTCGATCGAAGCCAGCGGATCGGGCTATTGCGAAGGCGACAAGGTGCGTGCGCTCAATCCGCACAGCAATATTCCCGGGCCTGTCTGCGTGATCGACCATCTCGAGCCGTTCGCGGGTGACGTCGACGATTGACCCGCGCCGCCGCACCTGCATTCCCAAAGCCGGCATCCTTCATTCGAGGATTGACGCTCCAACTCCTCGACAGTAATCGTATACGGTATTCAGGAGATCGAGATGCAGACGATGCGCGCTTCCCGCCGTGAGTTGATGTTCGGAGCCGCCGCGCTGGCGGTGACGGCACAGGCGGGGATCGCGCGCGCCGCGGCCGCCGGGGCAGTCGTGGCCAAGGGGCTGAAGCCATTGCCGCTCGCGTCGGTCCGCCTGCGGCCTTCGGACTATGCCACCGCCGTCGAGGTCAACCGCAAGTATCTCCATCGGCTGAGCCCGGACCGGCTGCTGCATAATTTCCGCAAATATGCCGGGCTCGAGCCCAAGGCAGAAATCTATGGCGGGTGGGAGAGCGACACGATCGCCGGCCATACTTTGGGCCACTACATGACGGCGCTGGTGCTGACCTGGCAGCAGACCGGCGACGCCGAGATGCGCACCCGCGCCGACTATATCGTCGACCAACTCGTCGAGGCGCAGGCCAAGCGCGGCACCGGCTATGTCGGCGGGCTCGGGCGCAAGCGCAAGGACGGCACCACGGTCGATGGCGAGGAGATTTTTGCCGAGATCAGGAAGGGCGAGATCAAGTCCGGCGGGTTCGATCTCAACGGCTCCTGGGCGCCGTTCTACACAGTGCACAAGCTGTTCGCCGGGCTGCTCGACATCCACGCCGCCTGGGGCAATCCCAAGGCGCTGACCGTCGCCACTGGCTTGGCCGGCTATTTCGAGCAGGTGTTCGCCCCGCTGACTCCCGAGCAGGTGCAGAATGTGCTCGCCTGCGAATATGGCGGGATCAACGAGAGCTTCGCCGAACTCTATGCGCGCACCGGCAACCAGCGCTGGCTCAAGATGGCGCGGACCTTCTACGACAATCGCGTGCTCGATCCGCTCAAGGCGCGCGAGGACAAGCTCGCCAATTTCCACGCCAATACGCAGGTGCCCAAGCTGATCGGCCTCGCCCGGCTGCACGACCTTGCCGGCGATCCGGCGGACAAGACCGCGCCGACCTTCTTCTGGGACCGCGTCGTCCACCACCACAGCTATGTGATCGGCGGCAACGCCGACCGCGAATATTTCTTCGAGCCCGACACGATCGCGCGGCACATCACCGAAGTCACCTGCGAGCATTGCAACACCTACAATATGCTCAAGCTGACGCGGCAGCTCTGGGCGTGGGAGCCCGATGGCGCGCTGTTCGACTATTACGAGCGCGCGCACCTCAACCATGTGATGTCGGCGCAGGACCCGGCGACCGGCGGTTTCACTTATATGACGCCGCTGATGAGCGGCACCGATCGCGGCTTTTCCAGCACCGACGACGATGCCTTCTGGTGCTGCGTCGGCTCTGGCATGGAGAGCCATGCCAAGCATGGCGAGTCGATCTTCTGGGAAGACGATGCCGGCGGGCTGACCGTTAACCTCTACATCCCGGCCGACGCGACCTGGAAGAAGCGCGCCGCAACGATGACGCTCGAGACCGGCTATCCCTACACGCCCGAATCGAAGCTGACCTTCGCCAAGGTGAAGGCGGGCAAGTTCCCGGTGGCGCTGCGCGTGCCCGGCTGGGCCGAGGGCAAGGCCGTCGTCACGGTCAACGGCGAAACGGTCACGCCGGTATTCGCGCGCGGCTATGCGGTGGTCGATCGCCGCTGGAAGGCCGGCGACAGCGTGGCAATCATGCTGCCGCTTGATTTGCGGATCGAAGCGACGCCGGGCGACGACGATACGATCGCAGTGCTGCGCGGGCCGTTGGTGCTCGCCGCCGATCTGGGGCCGCGCGAGACCAAGTGGGAACAGGCCGATCCCGCGCTGGTCGGCGCCGACCTGCTGGGCGGCTTCAGCGCGACCAACGCCGCGGCTGGTCAGTATGCCACGCGGGGTGTGGTGCGCCCGGCCGACCTGGATTTCGTCCCCTTCTATCGGCAGTATAACCGTCGCAGCGCAGTCTATTTCAAGCGTTTCAGCGAAGCCGCGTGGAAGACCGAAGAAGCGGCCTACAACGCAGAGCAGGCGCGGCTGAAGGACATCGCCGCGCGCTCGGTCGACGTGATGCATCTGGGCGAGATGCAGCCCGAGCGCGATCACAATTTGACCAGCGAGCTCAGCTATCCCGTGGTCTATCGCGGGCGACAGGGCCGCGATGCGCGCGCCGGTGGCTTCATCGAGTTCGACATGGCGGTGAAGCCGGGCCCGCTGCTGCTGCAGGCGAGCTATTGGGGCGACGAGCGCCCGCGCAGCTTTGACATCCTGATCGATGGCGCCAAGGTCGCGACGCAGAAGCTGGCGCACGACAAGCCGGGCAAGTTCTTCGACGTCGAATATCCGGTTCCCGAGGCACTGACCAAGGGCAAGCAGAAGGTCCGCGTTCGGATCGTGCCGCATGAGCGTACCACGGCGGGTCCGGTATTCGGCGTGCGCCTGTTCACGGCAAAGCCGGGCGCGACGACTTGAGCGAGCCCGTGGCCGGCGTCGTGTTGACGCTCGACGAATTGCGCGACCTCGCCCGCGCCAAGCTGCGCGCGGCGGGGCTGGGCGGCGATCATGCCGATGCGGTGGCCGAGACGATGGTCTCCGGCGAGCGCGACGGTTGCGCCAGTCACGGTATCTATCGGCTGCTGGTTGCCGATCGCAGCATCCGGGCCGGGGTAGTCGTGCCCGATGCAGTGCCGAAGGTTTCCGAACCCAAGGCTGGACTGGTTCGTGTCGACGGCGGCGGCGGTTTTGCGCAGCTTGCCTTCGAGCGCGGCATGCCGCTTCTGGTCGCTAAGGCGCGTGCCAACGGGATCGCCGCGCTGGCGCTCAACAACGTCGTTCATTTCGCCGCGCTGTGGCCCGAGGTCGAGGCGCTGGCGGAGCAGGGGCTTGTCGCATTGGCTTTCACGCCTAGCCACGCCTGGGTCGCGCCGGCGGGCGGCACCAAGCCGGTCTTCGGCACCAATCCGATCGCGTTCGGTTGGCCGCGCCCGGGGCGCGAGCCGTTCGTGTTCGACTTCGCAACCAGCGCAGTCGCGCGGGGCGAAATCGAGCTGCACCGGCGCGAGGGCAAGCCGATCCCCGACGACTGGGGCTATGACGCGCAGGGTGACAGCACCACCGATGCCAAGGCAGCGCTTGACGGCGCAATGCGGACCTTTGGCGGGCACAAGGGCTCGGCGCTCGCCGCGATGGTCGAGTTGCTCGCCGGGCCGCTGATCGCCGACATGACCAGCGCGGAATCGATTGCGGCCGATGGCGGGCGCGGCGGGTCGCCGATCGGCGGCGAACTGATCGTCGCTATCGATCCGGCAGGGTTCCTCGGCGATGCGGTGCAGGCGCATCTGCTGCGAGCCGAGACGTTGTTCGAGACGATCGAGGGGCAGGGCGCAAGACTGCCGTCGCAGCGGCGCTATGCCGCCCGGGCGCGCAGCCTGGCGCAGGGCGTGACGATCCCCGCGGCGCTATATGCCGACATCATGGCAATCGGAGTTTGAAGATGCGGGCATGGCGCAAGGCGGCGATGTTGCTCGCCGGGGTGGCGACGCTTAGCGCGGCGGCGGAGGCGGGCACGCCGGTAGCCGGGTCCGACGCGCAGTTCCGCAAGCTCTACACCGAGGAATATGCGTGGCGGCAGCGCCAGCAGGCGCCCAATGAGGACAGCCCGAAGGACCAGAAGCAGGGCGGCCTGCCCGATGTCGGCCCCGCCGCGCAGGCCGCGCGGCTGGCGCGCTGGACCGCGACGCTAGCGGCGCTGAGCAAGCTCGATCCCGCCAACCTTTCGCCGGCCGAGCGCGTCAACTACGCGGTCTACAAGGGCCAGATCGAAGCGCTGCTGAACGAGCAGAAATATCGTGAGTATGAGAAGCCGCTTAATTCGGACACGAGCTTCTGGGGCGATCTGGCCGAATCCGCGCGCGGTGATTTCGCGCGCGAGGAAGACTATCGCCGCTACATCGCGACGCTGCGTGATATCCCGCGCTATTTCGACCAGCAGATCGTGAACATGCGCGCGGGGCTGGCGCGCGGTTTCACCCCGTCGCGGATCACGCTTCAGGGCCGCGATGCCGGCGTCGCCAAGGTGGCCGAGGCGAAGACTCCGGCGGATTCCCCCTTCTTCGCACCCTTCGGCAAATTCCCAGCAGGCATGCCGGTGGAGACCCAGGCAAAGCTGCGTGCCGAGGGCGAAGCGGCGATCCGCGAGGCAGTGGTTCCTGCACACGCCAAGCTGCAGCGTTTCCTGCGCGACGAATATATACCCGGCGCACGTACGGCGCTGGCGGCAAACGACCTGCCCGACGGGCGAGCCTATTACCGGTCCAAGGTCGCCGAATATACCACGCTCGATCAGACGCCCGAGCAGGTTCACGCGGTCGGTCTTGCCGAAGTCGCCAAGATCCGCGCGCGGATGCACGACGTGATGCAGCAGGTCGGCTTCAAGGGCGACCTTGCCGCCTTCCTGACCTTCCTGCGCACCGATCCGCAATTCTACGCCAAGACCCCGCAGGCCTTGCTCGACCGGGGCGCCTGGATCGCCAAGACCTTCGACGGCAAGGCGTCCAAATATTTCGGCCGGCTGCCGCGCAGCCGCTTCGCGATCATTCCAGTGCCCGACGACATCGCGCCCTTCTACACCGGCGGGCGCGGCGGACCGGGCGTGTACCTGATCAACACCTATAATCTGCCCGCGCGGCCGCTCTATTCGCTGCCGGCGCTGACGCTGCACGAGAGCGCGCCGGGCCACGCCTTCCAGATGCCGCTCGCCGCCGAGAACAAGGACCTGCCGGCGTTCCGCCGCGACACCTATCTGTCGGTCTATGGCGAGGGTTGGGCGCTGTACTGCGAGGCGCTGGGCGAAGAGATGGGGATGTACCAGACGCCCTATGAAGTGTTCGGCATGCTCAGCTACCAGATGTGGCGCGCCGCGCGGCTGGTGGTCGATACCGGCATCCATACCCAGGGCTGGACGCGCGAGCAGGCGCAGCAATACCTGATCGACAACACTGCGCTCGCCAGGCACGAGATCGAGACCGAAGTCGATCGCTACATCGCCTGGCCGGGTCAGGCGCTCAGCTATTACACCGGCGAGCTGGCGATCCTGAACGCCCGTGCGCGCGCCGAAAAGGCACTCGGTGCGAAGTTCGACATCCGCGCCTTTCACGACGCGGTGCTCGCGCTTGGATCGGTGCCCATCCCCGAGATCGACCGCCGCATCGACCAGCTCATCGCCGATGGCGGCAAGGGCCCTTACCCCGACGAGGAATGACATGACCCGATTGCCTGCCCTCGCCGCGTTGCTGGCGATGCCCGCGGCTGCCTGCGCCCAGACCGCGCCCGAGACGATCACGTCGAAGGGCAACCCGATCCTCGCCGACGGTCGCTATTACACCACCGATCCGGCGCCGCTGGTCGATGGCGACACGCTCTACATCTTGACCGGACGCGACGAGGCGGAGCCCGAGGTCAACGACTTCATCATGCCCGAATGGCAGCTGCTCGCGACCAAGGATCCCGCGTCGCGCAAATGGCAGCACACGCCCGGCTTCATCCGCCCCGAGAACGTCTTCGCCTGGGCCGAGCCCGCACGCGCCTATGCCGGGCAGATCGTGAAGGGGGCGGATGGCCGCTTCTATTTCTATGCGCCGGTGCTCGAGAAGAACAGCGACGCCAAAGACCGGTTCGCGATCGGCGTGGCGGTGGCGGATCGCCCGACCGGGCCGTGGAAGGACGCGCATCCTTCGGGGCCGATCGTCTCGCAGAAGGTGCCGGTCGCCAACGACATCCAGAATATCGATCCCACCGTGCTGCTCGACGACGATGGCCGGGTGTATCTCTATTGGGGCACGTTCGGGCGGATGCTCGGCATGGAGCTCGAGCGCGACATGGTCACGCCCAAGGGGCCCGAGCGCAAGTTCGAAGGGCTGACCGGTTTCTTCGAGGCGCCCTGGATCCTGAAGCGCAAGGGCACCTATTACATGCTCTACGCCGGCAACAAGGCGGGCCCCGACAGCGACTGTACCCCGGCCGTCTACCATGCCTGCCAGGCGTACGGCACCGCGACTTCTCCGTTCGGCCCGTGGACCTATCGCGGCGTCGCGCTCAAGCCGGTCTCCTCGACCACGTCGCATGCCGGTGTCGTCGAGTTCAAGGGCCGCTGGTACATGGCCTATCACACCGCCGACGCAGTGGGCGGCGGGCATTTCCGTCGCAGCGTCGCGATCGACCAGATCGAATGGGACGACAGCGTCTCGCCCGCGCGCATCCGCCCGGTGGTGCCGACGCGCGCGCCCCAGCCAGCGCCCGCGCCGACGCGCAACATCGCCGGCGCGGCTTCGGCAGTCTCGTCCAACGTCGTGCCGGTGCAATATTGGATCGCCGCGCTCAACGACGGCAAGGTGCGCGCCAATCCGCTGCCGCCCGAGATGTGGGGCACATGGAACGGCAACAATCCCAAGCAGCCCTGGGTCGAATATCGCTGGCGCAAGCCGGTGACGATCGACGGATCGCGGATCCAGTTCTTCGCCGACCAGCCGGCGGGTTCGGGGATCGGCGTCGCCCCGCCCGCGGCGTGGCACCTCGAATATTGGGATGGCGGGTGGAAGCCGGTGGCGAGCGCGAGCGGCTATGGCACGACGCCGGGCGCGTTCCAGGAGGTCCGCTTCGCGCCGGTGACGACACGGTGCCTGCGCGCGGTGTTCGATGCTTCTGGCAACGGTCCGCATGCGGGCGTGGGCGTGCAGGAATGGGAAGTGCTGGCGCCCGAGGCCAGGGTGCCGACGGCCGCGCCGAGCGTGGCTGTGGCGGGCTGTGCCTGATGAACGCCCCTCCCTGCTTGCAGGGAGGGGAATCCAGCAGGACTCAACACAATTCGGCAGTGCTCGTCGGCACCGGCCCGGGCGGCACGCGCGCCGGGTGCTTGTAGAAGGGATCGCCCGGCAGTCGATGCCGCTCGCCATAGACTGCGTGGAGCAGCGCGGCGAGCGCCGGATCGTGCCGCGCCAGATCGGCGTCGGACAGGATCCGCACCCCGTCCACCACTGCGAGCTTGTTCGAATTGAACCAGAACTGCGTGCCCTCGGCCCAATATTCCTGGACCGTGGTCGCGCCATATTCACCGGTCCACAGCCCCTTGTCCTTGGCCGCGGCATAAGCGGCTTCGACGCGGGCATGGAGGGCGGGGTCCACCGCCTGCACCGCATAGAGGATCGCGTGCGAGAATTCGTGGACGAGGATCGTCTCGCCATAATATTTGGTGCCGGGCACGCCGAGGAGATTCTCGGTCGCGGCGCTGGTCAGCAGCCCGCCCATGCCGCGGGCGCGCTTGCCCCAATATTCGCGGTCGGTGAGTCGGCCGATCCGTTCGTCATAATGCTTGCGCTCGCAGCGGGTGAGCCGTGGATCGTCGAGCGCCGGCTTCTTCCAGTCGCGCTGCTCGGGCACGTCGGTGGTCAGTTCGTCGACGCCCATGATCATCACCCGCTGCCCCGCGCGGACCAGCTCGCGGGCGATGTCGGGACGGCGCGCGAGCATCGCGACCATCATCCGCCGCGCAATCTGCAGCGCTTCGTCGGGAACCGCCTGCGAGGCGGAGACCGGGATGCCGTTCGCATCTATCGACTTGGCGTAGAAGGGATCGAGCCTGAGCGCCGCGGGCGGCGTGCCGATCGGCGCGGGTTTGCCGGCGCACGACGCAAGCGCCGCGGCACCGAGCAACAGGGGAAGCGCACGCCTCATGCGAAGGGCCGGTCGATCGAATGCTGCGGCTCGGTAAACCACGCCGCGCCGGTATCCGTCACGTACATATGGTCTTCCAGCCGGATACCGTAGCGCTCGGGCACGACGATCATCGGCTCGTTCGAGAAGCACATGCCGGGCGCCAGCGGGGTGCGGTCGCCGCGGACCAGATAGGCGGGCTCGTGGATCGCCAGCCCGATACCATGCCCGGTGCGGTGGGGCAGGCCGGGGAGGCGATAATCGGGACCAAGGCCCGCGCGTTCGAGCACGCGGCGCGCGGCGGCATCGACGCTCTCGCACGGTGCGCCGGGCACGACGGCCGCGAAGGCGGCGGCCTGCGCCTCCTTCTCCAGATCCCAGGTCGCGCGGACTTCGTGATCGACGTTGCCGAACGCATAGGTGCGGGTGATGTCCGAGTGATAGCCGTCGACCAGACAGCCCGTGTCGATCAGCACCAGCTGGTTCTCCTCCAGCGCCTGGTCGCCCGGCAGCCCATGCGGATAGGCCGTGGCGGTGCCGAACTGCACGGCGCAGAAGCTCGAGCCCGCGGCGCCCAGCGCCCGGTGCGCGTCGTCGATGAAGCGCTTGACCGCACTCGCGCGGATGCCGGGTTCGAGGATGCGCGCGGCGCGGCGATGGACTTCGAGCGTCATCGCCTTGGCCTGCTGCATCAGCGCGAGTTCTGTCGCGGATTTGACCATGCGCAGCCCGTCGATCACCGGCGCGCCGGAGACCGGGCGGAAGGACGCGCGCAGCGGCTCGGACCAGAGGAAGGGCAGCAGCGGATCTAGCGCAAGCACGGCGTTGGGCGCGAGCACGTCGGCGATCAGCGCGAGCGGACTTTCATCCTCCTCCCACAGCAACAGCTCGGCATCGATTGCCAGCTCGGCCTCCAGCGAGCCGCGCTCGAACGCGGGGCAGACGATCCACGGCTTGCCGCTGACTGGAAGCAGCATCGCCACCAGCCGCTCGGTCGGCGACCACGAAACGCCGGTGAAATAGCGCAGGCTCGGCCCGGCATTGACCAGCAGCGCGTCGGCACCGATCGCGGCCAGCCGCGCGCGGGCGCGCTCCAGCCGGGCATTGCGTTCGTCAATGCCGATCGGGGGTACGGGCGAAGGCCATTTTTCCAGTGCAGCCAGTTCCGCTGCGATGGTCGAGCCGCCGATAGTCATGCGCGTCCTCCTTTTCCGCCGAATCGTTCAAGGTCGAACGGCGTGAGATCGATGATTGGAGTGCCCTCGTCCGCCATCGCCGCCACCAGTTCGGCAGTGATCGGCGCAAGCGTGAGGCCCAGATGCTGGTGCCCGAAGGCATAGAGAAGGTTCGACGCGCGGCGCGAACGGCCGATTGCCGGCAGGTAATCGGGCAGAGTGGGGCGGGCGCCCATCCAGCGCCGGAACGGCGGGTGCATCGCTAGGCCCAATTGCGCGACATGCCGCTCCAGCCGCTCCCATTTGCGCGGGTCGGGCGGGGCATCCGGGCGGGCAAGCTCGACGAAGCTCGCGGCCTGAACGGTGTTGGCATAGCGGGTGACGATCATCGATCGGTCCTCGAACACGATCGGCGGCAAGTCGGCCGGCCAATAGTCCGCGGCGGCACGGATATGATAGCCGCGCTCGGCGATGATCGGCGCGTGGTGGCCGGCGCGCTCGACCAGCGGCTTGCTGCCGACGCCCGCGGCGACGAGCACGAGATCGGCGTCGTGGCCGGGGACATGCGCCCAGCCATGTTCGACGTTGAGCGTGCCGGTTTCGCGCAGGATCTTCCCGCCGCGGCGGATAACATCACGCTCCAGCGCGTCGGCGAGCAGCCCAAGATCGGCGACCTGGCCAGTGCCGGCGAAGCGCATTGCTCCCGCGATCGGTGCGCGTGACACCGCCTGGATATGCGCGATGTCCTGTGGCGAGGCGTCGCCGATGCTGGCGGTGCCGATATCGGCGGCAGCCCATGCCGCCTTGCCGGCTGCGGCCTTGCCGGCATTTCCCCACACGACGAAATGGCCGTCGGTCTTGACCAGTTCCGGTGCCCAGGGCGCGCGTTGCCAGGCAGGAAGCGAGTCCGCCAGAAGCGCACGCAGCGCATCGCTGCCGGCACGGAAACGATCACCGCGCGCAGCACCCAGGAAGCGCATCGCAAAAGGCAGCCAGGCGGTGGCTCCGTGCATCGGCAGGTCGAGCGCGCCGCCCGCGGCAAAACGCCGCCCCCAGGCCGATCGCAGGCTCGCCATCGATGCCAACGGCGCGACCTGTTCGGTAGCAATATGCCCGGCATTTCCCCAGGATGCTGCATCGCGGTTCGACGACGCCTCGATCACGGTTACCATATGGCCGTCGCTCAACAGCGCGGAGGCGGAGCTGAGACCTATCACGCCACCGCCGATGATAGTAATTTGCTTCACCGCCACTCCTCTATTGCAACGCAAAAAACCATATCGTATACGTTATTCGACTTCAAGAACGGGGTATCAAATGACGATCGGTTGGAAGGGCGTTTTTCCCGCAGTGACGACTCAGCTGAGGGGGGATCTGTCGATCGACCTGGCCGACACGCAGCGGGTAGTAGATGATTTGATCCGTGACGGCGTTACCGGCGTGATCGCGCTGGGGACGGTGGGCGAGAACAACTCGCTGGATTTCGATGAGAAGGTCAGCGTGCTCTCCGCGATCGTCGAAGTGGTCGATGGCCGGGTTCCTGTGATCACCGGCGTCTCCGAATATGACACGCGCCGCGCGGCGCGCTATGCCCAGGCAGCGGAGAAGGCCGGCGCCGACGGCCTGATGCTGCTCCCCCCGATGGTCTATGTGCCCAAGCCGCACGAGATGGTCGCGCATTTCAAGGGCGTTGCCGAGAAGACCGGCTTGCCGATCATGCTCTACAACAATCCGCCGGCTTATCGCAGCGTGATCGATAACGACGTGCTCGAAGCGCTGCGCCCGGTGAGCAACATCGTTGCAGTCAAGGAATCGGCGCCCGATACGCGCCGCTTCACCGATCTGCGCAATTCGTTCGGCGACCGCTATGTGCTGTTCGCCGGCCTCGACGATGTCGCGCTGGAGGGCCTGTTCCTAGGCGCGCAGGGCTGGGTCTCGGGGCTTACCAATGCGTTCCCCAAGGAATCGGTCGAACTCGTCGCGGCATTCGAGCGTGGCGATCATGCCAAGGCACTCGAAATCTATCGCTGGTTCATGCCGCTGCTCCATCTCGACGCCGAGCATGACCTGGTCCAGTCGATCAAGCTCGCCGAGCAGGTGATGGGCCGCGGGTCCGAGCGCGTGCTTCCGCCGCGCTATCCGCTGGAAGGCGCACGCCGTGCCGAAGTGATCGCCATGGTCGAGAAGGCGGCGGCGACGCGGCCGACGCTGACCGTCGCCCAGGCGGCCTGATCGCAGCAATGCGGCACACCTTTTTCTGCATCGACGGCCACACGGCCGGCAATCCGGTCCGGCTCGTCGCCGGCGGGGCGCCGTTGCTCAAGGGCGCGTCGATGTCGGAAAGGCGGCAGGACTTCTTCGCGCGCTTCGACTGGATCCGCACCGGCCTGTGCTTCGAGCCGCGCGGGCACGACATGATGTCGGGCGGGTTCCTTTATCCGCCGACGCAGCCCGATGTCGACGTCGGGATCCTGTTCATCGAGACTTCGGGCTGCCTGCCGATGTGCGGCCACGGCACGATCGGGATGGTCACCTTCGGGCTCGAACATGGGCTGATCCAGCCCGCCGAGCCCGGCAAGCTGCGGATCGAAGTGCCCGCGGGGGTGATCGACATCGCCTACACGCAAGAGGGCGACAAGGTCACCGCGGTGCGCATTACCAACGTGCCGGCCTATGTTGCTGCCAGAGGCATCCAGGTCGATGTCGAGGGTATCGGCCCGCTGTCGATCGACGTCGCCTATGGCGGCAACTATTATGCGATCATCGAGCCGCAGGGCGCCTATACCGGGCTCGACGATCTCGGCGCGTCGCGGCTGATCGATCTGAGCCTGCGTATCCGCGAAGCCGTGCGCGAAAAGTTCGAGCCGGTGCATCCGCTCGATTCCACCATTCGCGGCGTCAGCCACATATTGTGGGCGGACAAGCCGCGCGGGGACGGTGCCGACGGTCGCAACGCGGTGTTCTATGGCGACAAGGCGATCGATCGCAGCCCGTGCGGCACGGGCACTTCGGCGCGGCTCGCGCATCTCGCCGCGCAGGGAAGGCTGGCGGTGGGCGACCGCTTCGTCCACGAAAGCTATATCGGCAGCCGCTTCATCGGCCGGGTCGAAGCCGAGACGCGCCTTGGCGATCACCCGGCAATCATCCCTTCGGTGGAGGGGTCCGCAATCGCAACCGGCTTCAACACGATCTGGATTGATCGCGCCGATCCATTCTGGGAAGGGTTTCAGGTCAAGTAATGCTTCCGATTCCGCGCCGTTCATCCGAACACTGGCGGTCCCATTGCAAGGAGAGGCGATCATGAGCATCGTCGTACGTACGCTGGCCGAACGTGTCTTCGAGATCGTGCGTGAGCAGATCGTTACAGGGCAATTGCCCAACAACTTGCCGATCCGCCAGGATGCGCTGGCCACCGAGCTTGGCGTGAGCAAGATTCCGTTGCGCGAGGCGCTCGCCCGGTTGGAGCAGGAGGGGCTGCTGACCAGCCACGCCAATCGCGGCTATTTCGTCCAACCGATGTCCGCGCAGCAGGTCGACGAGATCTATGTGCTCCGCCTCGCGATCGAGCCGCCGGCCGCGGTCTATGCCGCCGAGCGCGCGACCGAGGCCGATCATGCCATCGCAGTCGACGCATTCCACAAGCTGGACGGCGCGGCCGCGAGCAATCTGGCCGAAGTCGCCGTGCGCAATCGTGATTTCCATACCGCACTGGTGCGTCCCGGCGGCCGGCTGCTGACTACCCAGCTGGTCGAGCGGCTGTCGATCCTTTCGGAGCGCTATGTCGTCGCCCACCTGCAGCCGGCAGGACGCGAGTCCCGCGCCCATACCGAGCATCAGGACCTGATCGACGCATGGCTGGCGCGCGACGGCGTCAAGCTGACTGCGCTGCTCACGCAGCATCTTCAAGGCACGCTCGACGATCTGCGTCAGCAATTCGGTTCGACGACCTAAGTCGTCTGGTTTTTGGGGGAAAACTGCATGTTCGGTCCGCGCAAGTCGCTCGATTCAGTAACGAAGCACGCGGAGGGCCATGCACTCGCCAAGACGCTGAGCTGGCCGCACCTTATCGCGCTCGGCGTCGGCGCGATCGTCGGCACCGGCATCTACACGCTGACGGGGGTAGGCGCCGAGCGCGCGGGCCCGGCGGTGATCCTCGCTTTCGCGATTGCCGGCGCGGTCTGTGCGTGCGCCGCTTTGGCCTATGCCGAGCTAGCGACGATGATCCCCGCCGCCGGCAGTGCCTATACCTTCAGCTACGCCGCATTGGGTGAGAAGGTCGCCTGGGTGGTCGGCTGGAGCCTGGTGCTCGAATATTCGCTCGCCTGCTCGACCGTCGCGGTGGGGTGGTCGGGCTATCTGGTCGGGTGGTTGCAGGCCGCGGGGATACATCTGCCTGCCGAACTGCTTGCCGGACCGCATGCCGGGGGCATCATCAACCTGCCTGCGGTGTTCGTCGCGCTGGGTGTGATGGGGATGCTCGTCGCCGGAACGCGCGAGAGCGCGACGCTCAACATCGTCCTAGTCATCATCAAGCTCGTCGCATTGGGCGTTTTCGTCGCGTTCGCGCTGCCCGCATTCGACGGCAGCAACCTCGAGCCGTTCATGCCCTATGGCTTCGGCTCGACCGAAGTCGGTGGCGAAAAGCGCGGGGTAATGGCGGCTGCCGCGATCGTGTTCTTCGCCTTTTACGGTTTCGACGCCGTCGCCACCTCCGCCGAGGAAGCCAAGCGCCCGGGCCGCGACCTGACCATCGGCATCGTCGGATCGATGCTGGTCTGCACGATCATCTATATGCTCGTCGCAGTCGCCGCCGTCGGCGCGCTGCCGTACCAGCAGCTTGGCAATTCGCCCGAGCCGTTGGCGCTGGTGCTGCGCTCGCTGGGCCAGCCGGTCGCGGGGCATTTGATCGCCCTTGCCGCGGTGATCGCGCTCCCTTCGGTGATCCTCGTCATGATGTACGGCCAGAGCCGCATCTTCTTCGTGATGGCGCGCGACGGGCTGCTGCCGCGCAGCCTCGCCAAGGTCTCCCCCCGCACCGGCGCGCCGACGCGGATCACGCTGATCACGGGCGTGGTGATCGCCGCCGTTGCCGGCTTCTTCCGCCTGGACGAAATCGCCGAGCTCGCCAATGCCGGCACCCTGCTCGCCTTCGTGGCGGTCGGCGCCTGCCTGATGGTGCTGCGCAAGCGTGCGCCCGATGCGCCGCGGCTGTTCCGCTGCCCTGCGCCCTATGTCGTCGGGACGCTGGCGATCCTGGGCTGCATCTATCTGCTGTTCAGCCTGCCGACTGCGACGATCCTGCGCTTCATCGTCTGGAACCTGATCGGGCTGGCCGTCTACTTCGCCTATGGCTGGCGGCACAGCGAAGTGAAGCGGCAGGCGCTGCCCGCCTGACCTGAGTTTCGAGTTCCCGTTTCCGACCTACCGACAAGGAGTAGCCCCGTGCGCCACCTGCTGACTGCGCTTGCCCTCGCCACATCGCTGACTCCGGCCGGGGCGGCACTCGCCCAGACGCGCTTCGACGGCGTCTGGCTGTTCGACGATGCCGGGCCCAATCCCGGCGTTACCATGCTGCAGGTCGCCAGCGACGGGACGCGCATCACCGGCGCGGTGACGACGCAGTGGTACGGCCCGGTGACGATGCAGAATGCGCGGCTCGACAATGGCGTGCTCACCTTCGACGTGCGCAACCTCAACGATCGCGAGCATCCGACCCGGACCTGGACCGTCAAACGGACCGCCAAGGGCGTGCAGCTCGCCGGGCAGCTCTGGGAATCGAAGATCGACGCCGGCGGCCGCCGCGGCACGGTCCGCGATGCCGAGGCGCGCGCCTTCCGCTTCCAGACGCTTCCCGGCTGGGCCGTGGTCGAGCAGGCGCCGCTCGCGCCCAAGCCGCCGATGGGCTGGAGCAGCTGGAACAAGTTCGCTGCCAATATCGACGACAAGACGATCCGCGCGATGGCCGATGCGATGGTCTCCACCGGGCTGCGTGACGCCGGCTATGTCTATGTCAACATCGACGACGGCTGGCAGGGGACGCGCGGTCCCGACGGCCGCATCCGCCCCAACGCCAACTTCCCGGACATGAAGGCGCTGGCCGACTATGTCCATTCGAAGGGGCTCAAGCTCGGCATCTACAGCTCGCAGGGCCCGCGCACCTGCGCCGGGTTCGAGGGAAGCTATGGCCATGTCCAGCAGGACGCGCAGACCTTTGCCGACTGGGGCATCGACTATCTGAAATATGATCTCTGCTCGGGCGAGTATTTCTACGCCGATGCGGACACCGTGAAGCGCAGCTATGCCGAGATGGGCGCTGCGCTCAAGGCGACGGGGCGGCCGATCGTCTACTCGCTGTGCGAATATGGCCGGTTTGATGTCGGCGCCTGGGGCCGTCAGGTCGGCGGCCATCTGTGGCGCACCACCGGCGACATCACCGACGATTACCCGACGATGGCGCGGATCGGTTTCGACAAGAACGGCAACGCGGCCTATGCCGGGCCGAATGGCTTCAACGATCCCGACATGCTCGAAGTGGGCAATGGCGGCATGTCGCTGGACGAATACACCACGCACATGACGCTCTGGGCGATCTCGGCTGCGCCGCTGCTGATGGGCCATGATTTGCGCCAGACGCCGCCCGCGATGCTGGCGCTGCTCGAGAACCGCGAAGTCATCGCCGTCGACCAGGACGAGAAGGGTGTCCACGGCACCGCGGTGCGCAAGGAAGGCACGCTCGAAATATGGTCCAAGCCGCTTGGCGACGGCGCCGTTGCGCTGGCGCTGTTCAATCGCGGCGACACTGCTGCGAAGATCGACGCACGCCCCGCGGATGCCGGCTTCGCCACGATCACCGACGCGCGAGACCTGTGGCGCGAGGCACCGGTAGCCGCCGATGCGCTGAGCTTCGACGTGCCGTCGCACGGCGCGGTCATGCTGCGCGTCAAGGGCAAGTGAGGGCAGGGGGCGTCTGCGGACGCCCCCTTCGGCATCAGTCGGGCAGGACGACGACGACCGGCAGTGCGCCACTGTTACCGGCGAATTTCACGTCGTTGAACCCCAGCGTCAGCGCCGCGGCCTGATCCGGGATGGTCACTCGGACGCCCTTGCCGATCGCAAAGGGGCGGCCGATCAGGACACCGTTTGCGTCCACGAACGCGCCGATCAATGCGTGCGCGTTGGTCGGATAGAGGATCTTGGGCGCGTAGAGGCTGGGGTAATATTTCTTCTTGGGCCCCGGCGCGTCGTTGACGGCGGTGCCGTCGATCCCCTCGGGCCCGACCGGCTTTCCCTCTACCATCGTCGTCGCGCCCTCGACGGGATAGATTTCGATCTTTGCGTCGGCGTCGTTGATGAAGCCGGTGATCGTCATCGGCGGCGCCTCGTCGCCCAGGCCATAGCGCATCTTCTTGTTGGGGCCGTTGAGCCAAGGGCCGGCCTTGGCGTCTACGGTCACTCGTCGTTCCTCGGCAGATGCCGGCGCCGGCGCCAGCAGCATCAGGCCGAGAAGCGACGCCCAGCGGATCTTGATGCTGCTCATTGGATGGTCACCTGTGGAGAGGGCAGGTCGATCGTCACGACGATCTCCCCTTCATTGTCGGCATAGATGTCGTCGTTGATCCCCAGCGTGATCGCGACTGCGCCGGCGGGCGGAACGGCCTCGCCGCGCGCGCCGATCAGGAACGGCTTGCCGACGACCTTGCCATCGGCATCGACGAATGCGCCGATCAGCTGGTTGAGATGCGCCGGATAGCCTGCGCGATCGGCATGATAGCTCGGGAACCAGCTGCCCGAATTGCCGCGCGTCGCGTCGGTGACGAAGCCTGCCTGCCCAGCGGGGCCGAAGCGCTCGCCGCCGGCTGCGGTGCTGGTAGTGCCGGTCGCGGAGAATTTGACCGGCACGCCTTCGAACAGCTTGCCCGCGAACACCATCGCCGGCGCCGCGCCGTCCTGCCGCCCGAACGGCAGCTTGCGGTTGACCGCGGGGCTCCACGGCATTGCACGGGCGGAAACCTTCACCGTCACTTCGCGCGCCTGGGCGGGCGCTGCCGTCAACACGGTGCCTGCCAGTGCTGCCAGCGCGATCGCATGCATTCGCATCGCCATCGATCCTTTCTGCAAAGAAAAAGCGGGCCGCGGCACATGCCGCGACCCGCCGAAGTTAAGAGCGGGGTGGCTCTTGCCTCTTAGAAACGGAAGCGGGCGCTTGCCTGCACCGTGCGGCCCAGCGTGCGCACGCCGAGCGGCAGGAGTTCCCCCTGGCCGTGATAGCGGTACACGTCGCTGCCGAGCAGGTTGCCGCCTTCCAGCGACAGCGTCAGGAACTTGTAGGGTGTCACGTTGATCGCCGCGTCGAGGCGCTGGGTGGCGTCCTGATAGGGCGAATATTCCGGCGTCTCCTGCCAGACGCCCATGCGATAGCTGGAGCGATAGTTGTAGGCGACGCGCGCGCTGAAGGTCGGCGTGTCGTAATAGAGCGCCGCATTGGCGGTCCATTTGGAGGTGTTGGGCGAGTCGAACGCGCCGGGGAAATCCTCCGGATAGGGATATTCGACGCGCGCCTTGCCGACATAGCTGGCGTTCACGCTGGCACCGAAATTGTGCCAGAAGCCGGGCAGGAAGTCGAAGAAGCTCTGCGCCGCGAACTCGACGCCCGCGAACGTGCCGTCGCCGGCGTTGCGGAGCTGCTCGACAAAGCCGACGCCGGGCTGGCCATAGGGCGCCAGGCTCTCTTCCTCCCGGCTGTAATAGAGGAAACCGGTGACCTTCTTGTAATAGCCCGCAAGCGTGATGAGCCCGCCGCGCCCGAAATAATGCTCGAGGCTGGCGTTGAAGCTCTGTTCGTCCTGCGCCTTCAGATCGGGGTTGCCCGCGAAGACTATGACGGGGTTGGCACGTGTCTCGACGAAGGCGAACGGGCGCGTATCGTAGAAGCTCGGGCGTTGCACGTTGGTGCTGTACGAAAGCCGCAGCTGGACCTTGGGCGTGAAGTGCAGGATCGCCGTGGCGGTCGGCAGCACGTCGACATAATTGCCGCGGCCATAGGAACGCTGGATGATGTCCTGGTTGCCGTTGGCGGCGTTGCCCGGCCGATAATCGTAGCTTTCGATCTCGCCCCACGTGTTGCTGTAGCGCACCCCGACCAGGCCATCGACAGGGAAGCCCAGGTCGAACGCGTAATTGACCTGCGCATAGGTCGCGAACACGTTCTCGACCGAATCCCAGGTCTGGCCAAGGTCGCCGAGCGGCAATTCGCTGGCGAAGCGTGCTGCATTACCCGGATCGTTGGTCTGGATGTAAGAGCGGATCGCGTCGATGTTATCGAGCAGCACCGTGCCGGGAACCCGGAACCACGACGCGCCGCCATCGCCGATCGTCGCCGAGATTTGCGACGCCTGATCAGCGCCCGGGAAGCTCGACAGCGGCGCCATCTGGCCACCGATGCGCGGGAAGCCGTCGCGATAGCCGTAATAGCGGCTGGTATCGCGCTTGTTGAAGCGCGTGCCGACCTGCAGCGAGCGCAGGAACGAAGCGTCGCTGAGCTTGAGGGTCAGATCGACCTGACCGGCCAGTTCCTTGTTGTGCGACTTGCCTACGCGATCCTGGAAGCGATCGACGCCGTAATTGGCG
Source organism: Sphingomonas sp. LM7 (assembly GCF_002002925.1). Classification (NCBI taxonomy): domain Bacteria; kingdom Pseudomonadati; phylum Pseudomonadota; class Alphaproteobacteria; order Sphingomonadales; family Sphingomonadaceae; genus Sphingomonas; species Sphingomonas sp. LM7. The sequence continues at coordinate 55,506 of NZ_CP019511.1, forward strand.
ATGTTATTGAGATCAGTCGCCCCGAAGTCGATCCGGGGAACGCCGCGGGGATAGTCATCCGAGTCGAAGTCGACGTTTACCGAGGTCTGGTTGCGCAGGCGCAGGATCTGCTGGACGTTGTAATCGTTGGCGTCCGACCAGTTATACTGGACGCTGGCATTGATCTGCGCCCGCTCGCTGCGCCAGTGCGCCTCGAAGTTGCTGGTGTAGAGATCGTTGTCGAACGCATTCAGCATGCTCTCGAAGCCCGCCGGCACGCCGTTGGGATTGTTCTCGGTCAGCGATTTGATGGTGCGGCCGTCGTCGCCGACGACGACGTTGCTCAGCGTCGATCCATATTCGCGAGCCTGGACGTACATGCGGTCGATCGAGCGCCGCTCGCGAGAGCCGAGATATCCGCCCTCGAGGACGAAATCGAGATTGTCGCTGGCGCGCCACTGGCCGACAATGTTGATCGAGGGGCGCTCGCTATAGCCGCTCTCGGTGCCGTAATAAGCGCGATAGGGGATCACGACGTCCCGCAGGTTCGCCGGCAGCGAAGCCAGGGGCGAATTCGCATCGCCTCCGCAACAGGGAACCGAGGGCGATTCACTCTCGATATAGGTCTCGAGATAATTGGTCTTGGTCCACGATGCGTTGACCAGGAAGCCCATCTCGCCGATCCCGGTTTCGAACCGGCTGCCCACCAGGATGCTGGCGTAGGGGCTGACCTTCTCGGCGATGTCGTCATAGACGCCGCGGACGCTGCCGGCGAGCGTGAGACCCTTTTTCAGGTCAAGCGGACGGCGAAGCTGGATGTTCACCGTACCCGCGATGCCGCCTTCGACCTGATCGGCGCTGCGCGTCTTGTAGACGTCGACCGACTTGAGCAGTTCGGCCGGGATGTCGGCGAGGTTCATCGAACGGCCTTCACCCAGATTGGTCTGGTTGCCGTTGATCGTGGTCTGGATCTCGCTGAGGCCGCGGATCGTGACGCTCTGGCCCTGACCACGAGCGCGGTCGATCTGAACGCCGGTGACGCGGGACAGCGCCTCGGGGACGTTGTTGTCGGGGAGCTTGCCGACGTCTTCGGAGACGACCGAGTCGACGATCTGCTTGGCGTCGCGTTTCATGTCCGCCGCGGCGTCGATGCTGCCGCGGATGCCGACTACCAGGATGTCGGTAGGCGTTTCTTGCACCGACTCGGCCACCGTGCCGGTCTGTTCTTGCGGCGTATCGGACGACGTGTCCTGTGCCATTGCCTGTGAGGCAACCAATGCGCCTGCCGACACCGTCGCTAGTGCCAAGGTCCGTGCGACGCTTCGAAAATCAATGCCAACCCGAGTATTCATTATCGTGTCTCCCCCTCTGCCGTTATCGGCTATACTATATAATGTATACCATATGACCGAGATTTCGGCTGTCAAGAGACTGAAATGGTCGTGCAGGCATGAAGGGTCGATCGGCCTGCAAGCAGGCGGATGATCGGACGACTCACCCCAGGAAGCACGCCTGAAGCGCCCGAGGGCGGGTGGCCCCTACTCCGTTAGAGGGCGGACGTCGCGCATCGCCAGAGCGTGGCCGCCTGGCGATGAACTGTTTCCGCTTCGTTACAATCCCGTTGCAAACCATACAGCGGCTGATATTGTATACCGTACACGATATGAAATATATCAAGAGGGGACGGAGACATGCGAAATCATCGTGGATTGCTCGTCGGAACCGCCTTGGCGGCAGCGTTGGTCGCTTGCGCGTCATCGGCGTCTGCCCAGACGACAGTGCCTGAAGACGACCTCTCTTCTCAGGAAAGTCAGTCCGAAATCACCGTTACCGGCACCCGGATCCAGCAGCCCGGCCTGATCAGCACCAGCCCGGTGACCACGATCGACTCGGGCGAAATCCGCCTGCAGGGCGCGACGAATATCGAGAATGTGCTCAACCGGCTGCCGCAGGTCACTGCGGACGCGAACGAGAACGTGTCGAACGGCTCGGACGGCACCGCGCGAGTCAATCTGCGCAATCTCGGCAGCAACCGGAACCTGGTCCTCGTCAACGGGCAGCGCCTGTTGCCGATCCAGGCCACCGACGTGAACTTCCTGCCCTCTTTCCTGGTCGATCGCGTCGATGTGATGACCGGCGGCGCTTCGGCGGTCTATGGCTCGGACGCGATCTCCGGCGTGATCAACTTCGTGCTGCGCAAGGATCTGGATGGCGTGCTGGCGGACGTCCAGTACGGCTTCTCGAACCACCATAATGACGATCAGGCCCGCCGCGCGCTGATCAGTGCCAGCGGCTATCAGAACGCGTTGTCGTCGCCGATCGACGGCCAGCGCTTCGATGCGAACATCGCGGTCGGCAAGAATTTCGCCGACGGGCGCGGCAACATCATGGCCTATTTCGGCTATCGCGAGGTCCAGCCGATCAGCCAGGCCGATCGCGACGTATCGGCCTGCGCGCTCGATCCGACCAACAACAACACGGCCTTCACCTGCGGCGGATCGTCGAACAACGAGTTCGGCCTGTTTCAGCCGCTGACCGGCCCCAACGCCGGAACCGCCTTCAACAACACCCGCGACGGCGCCAAGACCTGGGTGCCGTACAACAGCAGCTTCCGCTATAATTACGCGCCGCTCGTCTATTTCCAGCGTAACGACAAGCGCTACACCGCCGGCGCTTTCGCCCGGTTCGAGGCCGATCCCGCCGCCGAATTCTACGCCAGCTTCATGTTCATGGACGACCGCACCAATTCGCAGGTCGCCCCGTCGGCATTGTTCCAGGGCTCGACCTTCAGGGTCAATTGCGACAATCCGCTGCTCAGCGCGCAGCAGGGCCAGTTGCTGTGCGGCGGGGCATACGGCACCGCGGCCTCGCAGGACCTGTTCATCGGCTACCGCCCGGTGGCGGCGCCGGCCCGGCCGCGCCGCGACGATCTGCGCCACACCGACTTCCGCGTCACCGGCGGCGTGCGCGGCGAGATCGCGCAAGGCATCAGCTATGACGTGAACGGCCTGTTCTCACGCGTGCTGTTCAACGAGAATTACCAGAACGACATCGATCCGGTCCGCGCCAATCGCGGGCTCCAGGTGGTCAATGTCGGCGGCGTGCCGACCTGCAAGTCGGTGATCGACGGCACCGACGCGAATTGCGTGCCGCTCAACGTCTTCCAGTACGCCGGGCTTTCCTCGGAGTCGCTCGACTATATCTACTCGCCGACCTTCACCCGCGGGATGGACAAGGAGACCGTGCTCAGCGGCACGATCACTGCCGACCTGACCAGCTATGGCGTGCAGAGCCCCTGGGCCGACCAGGGCATCGGTGCGGTGTTCGGCGTCGAGCATCGCCGCGAGAGCCTGGTCTTCCACGCCGACGCGCTCGCGCAGCAAAAGGGTACGCTGGAGAGCCGCGGCAAGTTCGACGTCACCGAATTCTTCACCGAAATGCGCGTGCCGGTGTTCGAGAACCGTCCCTTCGCCCAAGAGCTGACGCTGACCGGCGGCTATCGCTATTCGAAGTACAGCACCCGCGACGAAGGCATATCGACCTACAAGGGCGAGATCGCCTGGGCGCCGATCCGCGACATCCGCTTCCGCGCCGGATACAATCGCGCGATCCGCGCACCGAACATCTCGGAGCTGTTCGCGGCGCAGGGGCTGGGCAACATCTCCGCGCAGGATCCGTGCTCGGGCGCTTCGCCGACTGCCACTGCGGCGCAATGCGCGGCGACCGGCGTGAGCGCGGCGCAATATGGCAACATCATCGAATGCCCGAGTGAAGTGTGTGTGGCGCAGGGCGGGGGCAATCCGGCGCTTCGTCCTGAACAGGCTGACACGTACACCGCGGGCGTGGTGCTCGCGCCTGGCTTCCTCAAGCGTTTTTCGCTTTCGATCGACTATTTCGACATCAAGGTGCGCGATTATATCTCGTCGATCCCGGCATCGCTGACGATCAGCCAGTGCATCGAGACCGGCGACCCGTTCTTCTGCTCGCTCTTCCACCGCGACCCGCGCAACGGCGTGCTGTTCGGCGAACAGGGCTATGTCATCTCGACCACGCAGAACACCGGATCGCTCAAGACCTCGGGCGTCGACATCGGCGCGAACTACGCCGTCGATACCGGCGTCGGCGGGTTCAGCCTGTCGTTCATCGGCACCTGGCTCAAGGAGCTGCGCACCGAGCCGCTGCCGGGTCTGGGCAGCTATGATTGCGTCGGCCTGTTCGGCCCGACCTGCGGCCAGCCGAGCCCCGAATGGCGTCACCAGGCACGCATCAGCTGGTCCGACACCACCGACATTGCCTCGGTCTCGCTCAACTGGCGCTATATCGGGCCGACCAAGCTGACCAACAACACCGACGATCCGTTCCTCACCGGCCCGGCCTACACGCTCAACGCCAGCCTGCCGGCGTACAGCTATTTCGACCTGGCCCTCACTGCGAAGGTCGAGAACGTTACCTTCCGCGCGGGCGTGAACAACCTGCTCGACAAGGACCCGCCGGCGATCGCGCAAGGCCTGCTGTACAGCTTCGGCAATGGCAACACCTATCCCGGTGTCTATGACGTGGCCGGGCGAACCTTCTTCATCGGCCTCAACGCGGAGTTCTGAGCCCCGCTTCCCGTCTGCCGCACCCGCCGCGGGTCAATTGACCGGCGGCGGGTGCGGCTCGGCTGCGTTTTGGCCTTTGCCCTGCGCGGAGCGCCGCAGTATCGTGCGGCGGCGGTAACATTCTGATTCAATGGGATCGGAGTTGAACCGGCAGGTCCCGGCAGACGTTTGCTGCAGGACGGGAGCAGAACGATATGAGGGAAGACGATTTCAGCGTCACGCGGCGCGGCGTGCTGGCAGGCGGCGGCGCTTCGATCGCGATCGCAACGGTGCCCCCGGCACGGGCGCAGACTCCTTTGCCGGAAGCGAGGCCCAGTGCAATGAAAGTCGCGATGACGGTCAACGGCGCGAAGCGCGAGCTGGAGGTCGATACCCGCACGACGCTGCTCGACGCGCTGCGCGAGCATCTCCACCTTACCGGGACCAAGAAGGGCTGCGATCACGGCCAGTGCGGCGCGTGCACGGTGATCGTCGATGGCCGGCGGATCAATTCCTGCCTCAGCCTGGCGGTGATGCACGACGGCGACCGGATCACCACGATCGAAGGCCTCGGCACTCCCGAGAAACTGCACCCGATGCAAAAGGCCTTCGTCAAGCATGACGGCTATCAGTGCGGCTATTGCACGCCGGGCCAGATATGCTCGGCGGTCGCGGTGCTCGACGAGATCAAGGCCGGCGTGCCGAGCCATGCGAGCGGCGCCCTCAACGCGCGGCCCCGCGCGACCAATGCCGAGCTGCGTGAGCGGATGAGCGGCAACATCTGCCGCTGCGGCGCCTATTCGAACATCGTCGATGCGATCACCGAAATTGCGGGGAAGCGCGCATGAAACCCTTCACCTATGAGCGAGCGACAACCCCCGCCGCGGCGGCCTCCGCAGCCGCGCGTGTCCAGGGCGCCCGCTTCATCGCCGGCGGCACCAATCTGCTCGACCTGATGAAGCTCCAGATCGAAGCGCCGACGCATCTGATCGACGTCAACGGCGTCGGCCTCGACACGATCGAGAAGACATCCGAAGGCGGGCTCAGGATCGGCGCGCTGGTGCGCAATACCGACCTCGCTGCCGATCGCCGGGTGCGCAAGGACTATGCCTTGCTGTCGCGCGCGCTGCTCGCCGGCGCATCGGGCCAGCTGCGCAACAAGGCGACCACTGCGGGCAATCTGCTCCAGCGGACGCGCTGCCCTTATTTCTACGACACCGATCAGCCGTGCAACAAGCGCAAGCCCGGCACCGGCTGCGCCGCGATCGGCGGCTATAGCCGCCAGCTGGGCGTCGTCGGCGTGAGCGACGCGTGCATCGCGACGCACCCGAGCGACATGGCGGTGGCGATGCGCGCGCTCGACGCGACGGTCGAGACGGTCAGGCCCGACGGCGCGACGCGAACGATTCCGATCGCCGAGTTTCATCGGCTTCCCGGCGATACCCCGCATATCGAAACGGCGCTCGAGCCCGGCGAGTTCATCACCGCGGTGACTCTGCCCAAGCCGGTCGGCGGCACGCATATCTATCAAAAGGTCCGCGACCGCGCGTCCTATGCCTTTGCGCTCGTTTCGGTCGGCGCGATCGTTCAGCGCGACGGCACCGGGCGCGTCGCCGTCGGCGGTGTTGCGCACAAGCCCTGGCGCGTCGAGGCGGCCGAAGCCGAAATGCCGCGCGGAGCCAAGGCGGTAGCCGCCGGGCTGCTCGCCGGCGCCAAGCCGACTCACGACAATGCATTCAAGCTCCTGCTGGTCGAGCGCACGCTCGGCGCAGTGATGGCGCAGGCGAGGGGCTGAGCCATGAAGTTCGATACGCCTGCCGGCACCAATCCGATCGACCAGCTCAAGGTTATCGGCAAGCCCACCGATCGGATCGACGGGCCGCTCAAGACCACGGGCCTCGCGCCCTATGCCTATGAACGTCACGATGTGATCGCCGACCCGGCCTATGGCCATGTCGTCGGCGCGGCGATCGCCAAGGGACGAATCGTCTCGATCGATCTCACCGAAGCCAAGGCCGCGCCGGGCGTGCTCGCGATCGTTACTGCCGACACTGCCGGCAAGCTGGGCAAGGGCAATTTCAACACCGCCAAGCTGCTCGGCGGCCCCGAGATCGAGCATTATCACCAGGCAGTCGCGCTGGTGGTTGCCGAGAGCTTCGAACAGGCGCGCGCCGCGGCTGCGCTGGTCCGCGTGGACTATGCGCGCAGCAAGGGTCGCTTCGATCTTGCGGCAGGCAAGGAGGGCGCCGAGCCGACCAAGGATCAGCCCGACGTCAAGGTCGGCGATTTCGCGGGCGCCTTCGCCGCGGCGCCGGTCCAGCACGATGCGACCTACACCACGCCCGATCACGCACATGCGATGATGGAGCCGCATGCCTCTATCGCGGCATGGGAAGGCGACAGCCTGACGCTTTGGACTTCGAACCAGATGATCGCCTGGAGCGTCGGCGACGTCGCCAAGACGCTCGGCCTGGCCAAGGACAAGGTCCGGCTGATCTCGCCCTATATCGGCGGCGGCTTCGGCGGGAAGTTGTTCGTCCGCGCCGACGCGATCCTCGCCGCGCTCGGTGCGCGTGCGGCCAAGCGTCCGGTCAAGGTCGCGCTGCCGCGGCCGCTGATGTTCAACAACACCACGCACCGTCCTGCCACGATCCAGCGCATCCGCATCGGCGCGACGCGGGACGGCAAGATCACCGCGATCGGCCATGAGAACTGGTCGGGCGACTTGCCCGGCGGCGGCATCGAGAATGCGATCCAGCAGACCCGGCTGCTCTATGCCGGGCCCAACCGGCTGCTCACCGCGCGGCTGGCGGTGCTCGACTTGCCGGAAGGCAATGCGATGCGCGCGCCCGGCGAGGCGCCGGGATTGATGGCGCTGGAGATCGCGATCGACGAGATGGCGGAAAAGCTCGGGATCGATCCGATCGAGTTCCGCATCCTCAACGACACCCAGGTAGATCCCGAAAAGCCCGAACGGCCCTTTTCGCAGCGCCAGCTGATCGAGTGTCTCCGCCTGGGTGCGGAGCGCTTCGGCTGGAGCAGGCGCAACGCGAAGCCGGCGGCGGTGCGCGACGGGCGCTGGCTGGTCGGGATGGGCGTCGCCGCGGGCTTCCGCAACAACCTGACGATGAAGTCGGCCGCGCGCGTCCGGCTGAGCCCGGCCGGTCGCGTCACGGTCGAGACCGACATGACCGATATCGGCACGGGCACTTATACCATCATCGCCCAGACCGCGGCCGAGATGATGGGCCTGCCACTCGACCGGATCGACGTGAAGCTCGGCGATTCGAGCTTCCCGGTCTCGGCCGGCTCGGGCGGGCAGTGGGGCGCCAACAGCGCGACCGCGGGCGTCTATGCCGCCTGTATCAAGCTGCGCGAGGCGGCGGCGCAGAAGCTCGGCTTCAATTCGGCGGATGCGGTTTTCGCCGGCGGCAAGGTGCGTTCGGGCAATCGCAGCGCGCCGCTCGCCAAGGCCGCGGCCGGGGGCGAGATCGTCGTCGAGGACATGATCGAGTTCGGCGACCTTGCGAAGAAAGCCCAGCAATCGACCTTCGCCGGGCATTTCGTCGAGACCGCCGTCGATGCCTGGACCGGCGAGATCCGCATTCGCCGGATGCTCGCGGTGTGCGCGGCAGGCCGCATCCTCAATCCCAAGTCGGCGCGCAGCCAGGTGATCGGCGCGATGACGATGGGCGCGGGCGCGGCGCTGATGGAGGAACTGGCGATCGACAAGCGCTTCGGCTTCTTCGTCAACCACGACCTTGCCGGCTACGAAGTGCCGGTCCACGCCGATATCCCGCACCAGGAAGTGGTCTTCCTGGACGAGACCGATCCGATGTCGTCGCCGATGAAGGCCAAGGGCGTCGGCGAGCTCGGTATCTGCGGCGTCGGCGCGGCGGTGGCCAATTCGGTATACAACGCCACCGGCGTGCGGGTTCGCAACTATCCGATCACGCTCGATAAATTTCTCGATCGGCTGCCGGCGGTGGCGTGACGGCAACCCAAATCCCGTCATCCCCGGCCGGATCGCGAATATCAGGCGGCTCGCCGGCGTTCGATCGCGGAATCTCGATCGGGAAGGGTGGCAATATTACCAATATCCGCCATACAGCCGCGGATCGGCGCTTCGAGTGCGGACGCCGCCCGCGTCCGTGCGAGTGTCCCTGATATCTATGTGGAGGCACTTTTGGGGCGCAGCAATCGTTTAGGGCCTTCTTCGTTCGCGGAGCGACGGGCCCAAAAGGGCGCGCTGCTCCGGTTTCAGCCTTTCCACCAATCCAGGCGCTTCTGACCCCATGTTGACAGGTGTAATCTCCCCGAGCGTCGCGCCGTCAGGCGGCGATCCGGTGGACGCGGCGCTCAATCTGAAGGAGGTCTCGCGGCACGTCGCCGCCTTTCGCGCATCGGACAATGTCCGGGCGTCGTGGGAACTGGCCGTGAGCGCGGTGCCGCTGGCGGCGTTGTGGCTGCTGATGTGGCTGTCGCTCGACATCCATTATGCCATCACGCTGCTGCTGTCGGTTCCCGCCGCCGGCTTCCTCTTGCGGCTGTTCCTCATCCAGCATGATTGCGGGCATGGCGCGTTCTTCAAGGGGCGGCGCGCGAACGACTGGGTCGGGCGCTGCATCGGCATGTTCACGCTGAGCCCGTATGAATATTGGCGCCGCACGCATGCGATCCATCATGCCGGCACCGGCAATCTCGATCGGCGCGGGATCGGTGACGTGGCGACGCTCACGGTGCGCGAATATGCCGGTCTCGGGCCGTGGGGACGATTGCGCTACCGGATGTACCGCAATCCGTTCGTCCTGTTCGGACTTGGGCCGGTCTTCGTGTTCTTCGCGCAGCATCGGCTCCCGATCGGGATGCTGCGCGCCGGCTGGCGGCCGTGGATCAGCACGATGGGAACCAATGCCGCGATCCTGCTGCTGTGGACGGGCCTGATCCTTCTCGTGGGACTTGGCCCGTTCCTGCTGATCCAGGTGCCGATCACGCTGATCGCCGCGTCGGTCGGCGTGTGGCTGTTCTATGTCCAGCACCAGTTCGAGGACACCTACTGGAGCGGGGACGAGGGCTGGAAGTTTCACGAAGCGGCGCTGTATGGCAGCTCGCATTATGTGCTGCCGCCCGTACTGCGCTGGTTCACCGCGAATATCGGTTTGCACCACATTCACCACCTTTGCAGCACCGTGCCATTCTACACCCTCCCCGCAGTCCTCCGCAGCCGACCCGAGCTCGCGGCGATCAACCGCCTGACGCTCGGGCAGAGCTTCAGGCTGGTCCGGCTGGTCCTGTGGGACGAGGATGCCGGACGGCTGGTCTCCTTCCGCGAGGCGCGGTCGGCCTAGGCCAGGGCTACATATTTGCTGCGGTCGGGCGCACGATCACTTCGTTGATATCGACGCCTTCGGGCTGTTCGAGCGCATAGCGGATGGCCCGGGCGATCGCGTCCGGCGTCAGCGACTTCTTGCGCCAGTCCTTGAGGCTGGCTGCGACCTGCGCATCGGTGATGTCGTTGCCCAGTTCGGTTTCGACGACGCCGGGGGAAATGACCGTCGCGCGGATGTCGTCATGCTCCTGCCGGAGCCCCTCGGTGATCGCCCAGACGGCATATTTGGTTGCGCAATAGACCGCACCCGTGGGCACCACCAGATGCGCGCCGATCGAGGCGACGTTGACAATGTGCCCGTGCTTCTGCGCGACGAAGCGGGGAAGCACCGATGCGATGCCGTTAAGCACGCCGTGGATGTTGACGTCGATCATCCGTGTCCACTCGTCGCGCTTGCCCGCGGCCAGCGGCGACAGCGGCATGATCCCGGCATTGTTGACCAGGACATCGATGCCTCCGAACGCCGCCTCGGCAGCAGCGGCGAAAGCGTCGAAGCTGGCGGGATCGGTGACGTCCAGCGCCTGCCAGGCCACGTGCGGGCCCAGTTCCTCTGCCAGCGCCTGCAATCGGTCGGTGCGTCGCGCGCCGATGAACAGGCGGGCGCCGGCGGCGGCCAGTTCGCGAACGGTCGCCTCGCCGATGCCGCTCGAGGCGCCGGTGATCAGCACGGTCTTGTCGGTAACTCCAGTCATGATTTGCTCCTTCTTGGCTGTGCCGTAGATGGGGCGGCCGAACGTGCGACCGTTAGAGCGATCCGCCGAACGATTTGCACGATCCTCCGAATTTGCCGGCGGGGGCTTGCTGCATCGGCGCGCTTGGTGGAAACCGGCGGCATGGACAGGATCGCCGAGCTCGCCGCACGCATTGCGCAACATGTACCGGAATCCGGCATGTTCGGTACGGCCATGACGCGTCTTTCGCTGATCCGGGCGGATCGCCCGACGGTGCCGGTGCCTTCGGTCTACGAGGCATCGCTTTGCCTGATCGCCCAAGGTGCCAAGCGCGTGTCGCTCGGGGATCACAGCGTGGTGTACGACGCGTCGCGCTATCTTCTGGTCTCGGTCGACCTGCCGCTGGTGGGTCATGTCACCGAGGCGAGCCGCGACGCTCCCTATCTGTGCTGCAAGATCGACTTCGATCAGGCGGCATTGGCCGAGCTGATCCTTGGCGATGCCGGCGGATCGGGTGCCGCAGCATTGCCGGCGCTGGCGGTGTATCCGGGCGATCCCGACCTGATCGACGCGGCATGCCGCCTTGTCGGGTTGTTGGACCGGCCTTGGGATATTCCGGTTCTGGCTCCGCTTATCGAGCGCGAGATCCTGTATCGGCTGCTGACCGGACCGCATGGCGCGATGCTGCGCCACATGGCAGTGGCGGACAGCCGCCTGAACCAGGTCACCCGGGCAATCGCCAAGATTCGCGGGAGCTTTCACGAACAGCTGCGCATCGGCGACATCGCCGCCGCGGCCGGAATGAGCCCGTCATCGCTGCACGCGCATTTCAAGGCGGTCACCCGGATGACGCCGCTCGAATATCAAAAGCAGCTGCGTCTGCAGGAAGCGCGGCGGCTGATGATGGCGGAAGGAGTAGCGGCAGGCGCGGCGGGCTTCGCCGTCGGCTATGACAGCCAGTCGCAATTCACGCGCGAATATCACCGGCTTTTCGGCGCCCCGCCCCGGCGGGACCTGGAGCGCCTGCACAGTGGCCAGGACTATATGGCCGCGCTGTAATCCTCAGCGGAATACGAGATTCTCGCGCGGCCCGGCAGGATCCTTGCGCAGCAGCGCGATGACTTCCGCGCCCGCCAGCAGCACCGGCCCATAGCCATGCGCCGCGCGCACATGGCGCGGGCGGTAATAATAAAAGGCCGGTTCGAAGCCCATGCCGGTGCCGACGCAGACGTCCTCGACTTCGCCCGCGGCGTTGACCTTGGTCGTGACCGCGTTCCAGGCGAGCACCGCCACCGGCGAATAGACGCGCCGGTCGAGCCAGCCGCGATTAACCGCGCGGGCCAGCGCAAAGGCATACATCGCCGTGGCCGAGGTTTCGAGATAGCTGTCCGGGCGATCGAGCAGCTGGTGCCACAGCCCCGTGCCCGACTGGCGCCGCGCCAGCCCGGCGGCGTGCGCGCGCAGCAATTCCAGGATCGCCGGCCGGCCGGGGTGGTCGGCAGGCAACACGTCGAGCAGCTCGACCGTCGCCATGATCGCCCAGCCGTTCGCCCGTCCCCAAAAGAAGCTGGGGTGCGGGTCCATGCCGTCGACCCAGCCGTGGCGGTAGAGACCCTGTTCCTTGACGAACATGCGCTGCGAGAATTGCAGGATCTGGCGGACGCCATCGTCGAAATAGCGCCGCTCGCCGGTGAGCGCGCCCATCTGCGCGAGCGCAGGCACGCTCATGTAGAGATCGTCGAGCCACAGGCTGCTCGGCATCGGAACCTGCCGGGCGAGCGTGCCGTCGAACAGGCGGAACTGGCGGTTGGCGATCCAGTCGAGATAGACGTCGATCTGGCCGCGGCCCTGCGGAACGACGCCGGCGCGCTGCGCCTTGATCAGCGCCGCCGCCATCGCGCCGGTATCATCGAGCCTGTCCGGGGCCAGCATCTGGCGGACCGGCGTCCGCTCGGCCGCGACCTTCTGCTTGCGATAGCGGGCTGCCGTATCGACCACGGTGCCGAGCCGGTCGGCGACGTAGCGGGTGTAGCGTGTGTCGCCGGTGACATCACCGGAAAGTAGCGCTCCGGAATAGGTTACGCCCCATTCATAGCTGGTCAGGCGATAGGCCGAACGGAATTGCCGTTCCTTGCCGGCCGCGTCGACGAGCGCAGTCGAAGTCTCGCGTTCGACATAGTCGAACACGCGGTCCATCACAGCCTTGACCGCCGCTTCCGACGGGCGGCCATAGGGGACCGGATAGGCGGGCTTGAGACGGGTAGGGGCGTCGGCGACGTCGGTCACTGCGTCGCGGTGCATCCCGCCCGAAGGCGCGGCGAGCTGTGCCTGCGCCGCGGATGCGAGCACGACCGTCAGCGGCAGCATGGCAATATAGATCGCGCGGTGTGGCATTTTCCCCTCCATTGGCCCGCCGGCATTCCCGCCGGTCTCGTCCGATGCGCTCAATCTGTGGCATCTGGTGCCACATGATGGCACTCGCCCGGGCCAACGCAAGCCGTAAATGCCGGCTCACGCTCCGCAGGGCCGCTCCGACGCGTGTGCCTCGACCAAGCTGACTGGACCGAGCAGGCCGGAGGGGGCGGGCGCGACCTTGCCTTGGTCCTGATTCTGGAAGCGTTCGCCATAGCGTGCGTTCAGCAGCCGGAAGTCGGCCGGCGGACGCCCGGCGAGTTGATTGACCATCGTGTTCGAAACCGCGACTTCGAGCAGATTCTCGCCCTTGCGCAGCGCATCGCTGACATCGAGCCGATAGGGCGGCGCGAACACCGTGCCGACCGGCTGTCCGTTTAGCCGCACGATCGCCGCATCGCGGACCGGCGCATCGATCGCGGCGAAGGGACGTGTCGAACGCGTGCCCGGCGACGCCGCGCGCGGCACTCCGGGGCCGAAGTCCAGCGCGAAGCATTTGCCGGTCGTCGGGGTGGCATCGAAGCGCAGGCGGTAAGTCGCGGTGCCGGAGAAGAAGCGCAGTTCGGGATCGTCGGCCCAGGATCCGAGCCTGGCGAGACTGCGCTCGGCCTGGCCCGCGATGGTCATGCGCCACGTACCGGTCAGCGATTGACTGGACGTCGCGTCCAGCGGTGTGGCGCGGGACTGTTGGCCGGTGAATATCAGGAAGCGTGATTGGTAGGGCGCCAAGTCGATCGCGATGTCGCCGCTGCCTGCCGCCCAGCGCTTGCCGGTCATCGCATCCCACCAGCTGCCGTTGCCACGGTCACCGGCGAAGCGTGCGCTGGTGCGTATCGGCGTGTTGCCGGTGTTGGCGATGAAATACAGCGCGCCCTGCGGCAGCGTGCGGTGGACGAAGCCGAGATCGGGGGCGGGGGCGGCGAGCGCGACATCCGGCGCCGCGGCCTGCGTCACGGCGCGGCCGAGATCCGACACGGCGACGATCGTCGTGCGGCCGCGCAGGCGCTGCGACAGCCGGCGCACTGCCGTGCGCGCGGCATCGTCCCGCAGCCCACCGGCATTGTCGGGCAGGCGATCGATGGCGATGAGCTTTCCGCCCCGGCGCGCCCAGCGCTCGATCGCGGCATAGGCGGCAGGGTCGATACGATCGAGGCGTGGGAGCACCAGCACGCGGTGACGGAAGCCGGGGGCGCCGATTGCCCCGGCATCGACGAAGTCGAAACCATGGCCGGCATCCAGCACCTGAGTCACCACAGTCTCGGTAAGGCGGTGCCCGATCGCGTCGTTCACCGATGCCGCCTGCGGCTTCATCGCGGCAAGCACATCCTCGGTCGGCAAATAGACCGCGACGCCATTTGCCGGCTCGCCCAGCCGCAGCAGATGCGACACGCGCTGCAGATAGCGGGTAAGTTCGGGCATCGCGCCGTACCAGGGATTATGGTCGTTGAGCGCGGCGGCGGCGTAGAATGCCCAGCCCGGCTCGGGCACACCCGGCGGGGAATAGGGCCAGCCATGGCCGATCAGCTGGTTGACGCCCTGCAGAAAATGGCGGTCGGCCTCAACCTTCATGTCGAGCGGGCTCGCTGCCCAGGAAGGCGAATGCAGCCAGGTCCAGGTCTCGGACGAGATCACTGGCTTGCCGTATAGATGCGCGCCCGAGGTTGCCCAGCGCGTCGAATTGAATTCGCGCCAGTTCGCGCCTTCGCCCTCGGGCAAGGCGACCAGCGCGTTGCCCGAAAGCAGCGTCGGCGGGGTGCCATACGCCTGGACGCGGAAACGCGTGCCGCGTTGCTTCGCCCAGCTGTCGATCGTAGCGAGATAGCGTTCGCCGGTCAGTTCGGCGAGCGTCCGACCCCAGTCGAAGCGCACTGCGGCACTCTCGGGCGTGTCGAGGAACAGCGCCGGCAGATGCGGCAGCAAGTCATAGCCGCGGCGTCTGGCGAACTCGGCGGGCAAGTCGCCGGTCCAGCTCGATCCATAGGATTCGAGGCTGTCCGAGAAGAAGGCATAGGGCGGCGCCATGCCCGAGAAGGCCGAGAGCAGCCGGTCGCCCACAGTGGTCAGGTGGTTCGCGATCGCGGCGGAGTCGAGATGATCGAGGACATAGCCTTCGGCACCGACCGCAGCGCGTTTGACCTGCTGGCCGGTCCGTCCGGCGACGAACAACAGGGCCTCGCGCGGCACCGCGCCGGGACGCACCGTCGCCCGAGGCCCGTATATGGGGATCAAATGCTGGGAAGCATCGTCGGGACCGATCATCGCCGATACCAGTGTCTCCCCCGGACCCAGCGCCGGTACGGCGAAGTCGGTCGCGCCCGCGGGGACGGGCACGCGCATCATGCGGATGCTCGCCGCTGCCTGGGTGACGGGTATGTGCGGCCCGCCATAGGGCCAGCCGCTGCCGCCGGTGACGTCGATCCGCATGCCTTCGACCTGCGCGGTCTGCGCGGCATGGCGGAGCGCGGCGAGGAAGTCGTCGGAAAGCCAGGGCAGGTTGCGTATGCCGGTGGACGCATCGTCGGGGCTCAGCGGATAGACCGGCTGGACTTCGAAGCCGCCGAACCCGCCAGCCTTCATCGCGCGAATCTCGCGGTCGATTTCCGCCTCGTTGACCGACGGACCGAACCACCACCAGCGCATCATCGGGCGCGCCTCGGGCGGCGGTGTCAGGAAGGATTGCCACAGCGAGTCGTCGCTTGCCTGAGCCTGCACGCCAACCGGAGCGGCGATCGCCGCGAGGGCGAGCCAGCGTGCTGCGATCCTCAATCCCATGCCGTCCTCTCCGCGTGGCCTGGCACTCGGTCTGGCTAGCGTGGCCAGCCGATGCGCCGCTGTCCGGCATGCTGGGCTTTATTGCTGGAATGTCAAATATTGCTAGTGCGTCCCATATGATGTAGCGGTCTGCCCGCGGCAATCCGCCGCTGTTAGTGACACTGCGTACAAAAGCAGGCGCTCGAGAGGAGAGGTTGATGAAGCTCCGTCGTTCGACTCGCACCATGACGAGCGCTGCCGCGCTGACCTGGGCATTGGCGTTTTCCACAACGGCTTACGCCCAGACCGAGACGCAGCCGCCGGCCGAGAATGCCGAGGCGCCGGCTGAGGACGAGGGCGGCGAAATCGTCGTGACCGGCATCCGCCAGAGCCTTGCCGACGCGCAGAGCGTCAAGCGCAACTCCGCGCAGGTGGTCGATGCGATTTCGGCCGAGGATATCGGCAAGTTTCCCGACAAGAATATCGGCGAGGCGCTCCAGCGCGTCACCGGCGTGCAGATCACCCGTGCTGCGGGCGAGGGGCAGAGTGTCTCGATCCGCGGCGCCGATCCTTCGCTCAACCGCGTCGAGATCAACGGGCAGACCGCGCTTTCGACCGTGGTCGGCAGCGGCCGCGCCGTCGAGTTCCGCGATTTGCCGGTGGAGTTCGTATCGCGCGTCGAAGTGGTCAAGTCGGCGACCGCGGACATGGTCGAAGGCGGTCTCGGCGGCACCGTGCGCGTGATCACGCGCCGGCCGTTCGACAGCAAGGTGCCCTTCATCGCCGGTTCGGTTCAGGGCATTTACGGGACGCTGGCCGACAAGGTCGATCCCAAGGTCGCGCTGATCGGCAGCACGCTGTTCAACAACGACACGATGGGCATCCTGGTCTCGGCGACCTTCGAAAAGCGCAGCCTGTGGTACGATCAGATGCGCACCACCGGCTGGCGCCAGATCGATCGCGATCCGGCGACCCCGGGCGTGCAGGCGCTCGATCTCAACGGCGACGGCAGCGGCGATTTCTATCCGGACATCCCGCGTCCGGTGATCAATCGCGAATCGACCAAGCGTGGCGCGATCAGCGGCGTATTCGAATGGCGCCCGGACAGCGATTTCCGCGCGTTCATCGAAGGCACCTATACCAAGTCGCGGATGACGCTGGACAGCCAGTTCCTCCAGCTCAACACCGTCCAGAACGTCGTGGACGGCGGCGTCGATCGCTCGCGTACGACGATCGGGCCTGACGACACTGCGACCAGCGTCACCTTCATCGGATCGCTCGCCGCCCCGGGCGGGCTAGGCGTCAGCTATCGCAACATCCTGGGCACCCAGGACCGCAACACCTTCAACGGCCAGACCGGCTTCGACTGGACGATGGGCCGCTTCACGCTCCAGGCGCGCGGCGGCTATGCCAAGTCGCGCGCGTACAACAACGAAATCAACGCAACCGCGGGTGCGCTCGGCATCTCGTCGTTGACGATCGATTACGACAATGACCAGCAGGCGCCCAACATCACGCTGCCGTTCGACCAGACCACCACGGCGGGGCTCAACCAGCTGATCGTGCTGCGCCGCCCGCGCTACAACGATCAGGAGGAATATGACGGCCGGCTGGATGCCGAGTTCAAGCCCGATGGCGGGTTCTTCACCTCGCTCAAGGCGGGGGTCCAGAAGCGCGTGCTGACCGCCGACAGCCGTTTCTACGACAAGTCGGTCACGCTGAACGGCTATAACGGCCAGACGATCACCAACAGCTATGCCACCGGCGTCAGCTCGAACGTGACGGTCTCCACCGTGCCTTCGGCGCAGCTCACCCAGCAGATCCGCGACTTGGTCAGTGCCAATGCCGGGCTTGGCGACCACGACTTTTTCGGCAACGGCAATCTTGGCTATGACGGCGGCATCCGGCGCTGGCTCAATTTGGGCATGGACGTCGCCGACGCGGTCGGCATTCCCGATCCCTTCGGCAATTCAGTGCCGCTCGATACCTGGGAAGTGAAGGACGACAATCTCGCCGGCTATGGCCAGGCGGCGTTCGCGATCGAGGGCGGCGTGCGGATCACCGGCGTGGCGGGTATCCGCGTGGTCGATACGCGGACGACTTCGGATGGCTTCCAGGTGCGGGCCGGCGTGGTTACGCCGGTGTCGTTCGAGGGGCATTATACCGAGTTCCTGCCCTCGCTGAACCTCAAGGCCGAGCTGATCCCGAACAAGCTTCAGGTTCGGGCGACGGCGACCGAAGTGCTGGCGCGCCCTTCGCCGGCGCAGCTCGCGCCGCGCTTTGCGCTCGACGCCGTCGGGCTCACCGGCTCGCGCGGCAATCCCGGCCTCGAGCCCTATCGCGCGCGGCAATATGATCTCGGGATCGAATATTATCCCACCAGCACCGGCTATGTCTCGGCAACCTATTTCCGCAAGGAGATCGGATCGTTCATTCAGAACGGCAGCGAAGCCTATGTCGAGCCGACGACGGGTGTTACCTATAACGTCACCGTGCCGATCAACGGAACGAGCAAGGTGACGATCAACGGCGCCGAAGTCGGCGGGCAATATGTACTCGACTTCCTGCCCGGCGCACTCGGCAATCTCGGGGTGATCGCCAACTATACGTACTCGAAGGATTCGGGGTACGCCGATCGCGATGCCTTTACCGGCGGCGCGCTGTCCTTCCCGGGGCTGTCGAAGCACAGCTACAATCTGTCGGGCTTTTACGAGGACAGCGTGTTCAGCGCGCGGCTGTCGTACAATTGGCGGTCCAAATATCTGATCACCTCGCGCGGGCGCGGCAACAACCCCGAATTCGGCGAGGCATTCGGCCAGGTGGATGCCTCGGCCGGCGTCAACCTCAACCAGAACGTGTCGCTGTTCTTCGAAGGCGTGAACCTGACCAACGCGGTCCGCGCCGAGAATGCCAACAGCATCTACCGCCGCACGATCATCGAGACCTATGGCCGGCGCTTCTATGGCGGGGTGCGCGCCCGCTTCTAGACGAAGGTCACACCGCCGGCCCGCAAGGTGAGGTCGAGCGCTCTCCGTAGGTTTACCTATCGACCGATCGGAGAGCGCTTACCGCCTATAATATGGGGTCGGTCAGATACTTGCGAATACTCGAATAGTTCGAGGCGCACCCATCCTGGACCGCTGAGTAGAGGATGACCGCCCGCATGACTGCAAACGCGCACCAGCCCGTCGACAAGTCCGTCGCCCAGTCGGCCGAGGCCATGCTTCGCCAGCTCGGAATGATGCTCGACCAGTCGCAGGCGGTAATCGAATTCTCGCCCGACGGCACCGTGCTTCGCGCCAACGAGCTGTTCCTGAGCTTCATGGGCTATGCGCCCGAGGAAGTGATCGGCCAGCATCACAGCCTGTTTTGCGACACCGCCTTCGCCGGCAGCCCGGAATATGAGCTGTTCTGGCTCGGCTTGCGCAGCGGCAACGCCAAGGACGGCGAATTCAAGCGCGTTGCCAAGGGCGGCCGCGAAGTCTGGATCCGCGCCAAATACTATCCGGTGCTCGAAGGCGAGACCGTGGTGCGCATCATCAAGATCGCGATGGACGTCACCGACACCAAGCAGGAAAGCATCCTGCACGAGGGCCTGCTCTCGGCGATCAGCCGCGCCCAGGCAGTGATCGAGTTCGATCTCGGCGGCAACGTGCTCACCGCCAACGAGAATTTCCTCAACGTCACCGGCTACAAGCTGGCCGAGATCGAGGGCCAGCACCACCGCATGTTCTGCACTGCGGAGCAGGGCCGCTCGTCCGAATATGCCCAGTTCTGGGAGAAGCTTAGTCGCGGCGAATATCATTCGGGTGCGTTCAAGCGGCTCGCCAAGGGCGGCAAGGAAGTCTGGATCCAGGCGACCTACAATCCGATCCTCGATCTGCGTGGCCGCCCGGTGAAGATCGTCAAGTACGCGATGGACGTCACGGCGCAGCGCCTCGCCGCGGCCGAGGCCGAAGGCAAGGTCGAAGCGGTCGGCCGCCAGCACGGCGTCGCCGAATATGACCTGTCGGGCAAACTGCTCAACGGCA
Organism: Sphingomonas sp. LM7; assembly: GCF_002002925.1. Lineage (NCBI taxonomy): Bacteria > Pseudomonadati > Pseudomonadota > Alphaproteobacteria > Sphingomonadales > Sphingomonadaceae > Sphingomonas > Sphingomonas sp. LM7. The sequence goes on from NZ_CP019511.1 coordinate 75,319, forward strand.
ACGAGATGTTCTGCGCGATGTTCGGCTATCGCCGCGAAGAGCTCGAGGGCCTGCACCACGAAGAGACCACGCACCCCGGCTGCCACATCCACCAGGACTATCGCCAGTTCTGGTACAAGATGGGCCGCGGCGAATCCGAGTCCGGCGACTTCCGCCGCGTGACCAAGGACGGCCGCGAGATCTGGGTCTATGCCAGCTTCAACCCGATCCTCGACCTCGACGGCAAGCCGTGGAAGGTCGTCGAATATGCCAGCGACATGACCGACGCGAAATTGAAGGCGCTCGAATTCCAGGGCAAGGTCGATGCGATCAGCCGCGCCGAGTGCGTGCTCGAGACTGCCCTCGACGGCACCGTGCTCTACGCCAACGAGAACTTCCTCAAGGTGCTCGGCTATTCGATCGAGGAGATCCGTGGCAAGGACCAGCGCATGCTGATCGCTCCCGAAGTGGCGGCGAGCGAAGCCTATCGCCAGCGCGCCGAGGGTGTATCGCAGGGCGAGTTCCTCTCGGGCGAATTCAAGCGGATCGCCAAGGGTGGTCGCGAGGTCTGGATCCGCGCCACCGTGAATCCAATACTGGATACTTGTGGCAAGCCCTACAAGCTCGTCACCTATGCAATGGACGTGACCGAGGACAAGCTCCGCTCGATCGAAGTGGAAAACCGCCTCGACGCAATCGAGCGCAGCCAGGCGACGATCGAGTTCGACCTCGACGGCACCGTGCTCACCGCGAACGGCAATTTCCTCGCGGTGATGGGCTATTCGCTGCGCGAGATCGTCGGCCAGCACCACAGCATGTTCTGCATGCCCGACTATCTCAAGTCGAAGGAATATGGCGATTTCTGGCGCCGCCTGAACGCGGGCGAGACGCATACCGGGCGCTTCCACCGCCTCGGCAAATACGGCCGCGACGTGCATATCCAGGCGAGCTACAGCCCGGTCTACGATCTGTCGGGCAAGCCGGTCCGCGTCATCAAGCACGCCTATGACATCTCGGCGCAGGTCGAGCTGGAGACAAAGATCGCCACCAAGAGCCAGGAAATGCACGGCATGGTCAGCCAGCTGACCAAGTCGATCGCCAGCATCTCCGAAGGTGCCCAGGGCGCTTCGTCGCTTGCCGGCGAGACCGAGAGCGCCGCTACCCAGGGCAGTGCCGCGATCAACAACGCAATCGAATCGATCGAACTGATCAGCAAGTCGTCGGGCCAGATCGCCAAGATCGTCGGCGTGATCGGCGAACTCGCCAGCCAGACCAACCTGCTCGCGTTCAACGCCGCGATCGAAGCGGCGCGCGCCGGCGAACATGGCGTCGGCTTCTCGGTCGTCGCCGAGGAAGTCCGCAAGCTCGCCGAGCGGAGCGCCGAGGCCGCGACCGAAATCTCGCGCCTGATCGAGGAATCGAGCGAGCGCGTCACCCATGGCACCGAGCGTTCGCAGAGCGCCCGCGACGCGTTCGAGGGCATTGTGAAGAGCGTCGAGAAGACCGCGCGCTCGATCAACCAGATCGCCGAATCTGCCGATACGCAGGAAGAAGTCACGCTCAAGGTCGTCGACATGATCGGCGAGCTTGCCTCCTCGACGCAGGCCCACGGATGAACGCGCCCGCCGCGTTCGACGCGGCTGACGAAATAATCGCGTTCGACGCAGCCGATGCGGCAACCGCGATCGGCGTGGCCGATGCCGTCGCGCTGCTCGAGGATGCCGAGCCGGGCCAGATCGATGTCGGCCTGGTCCAGCTATGCGGCCGCGAACTCGCCGTTCCGGCAGACAGCGTTCGCGAAGTCGTGCCGCTGCCTGCCAAGCTGCAGCCCAGCTTCTCGGGCGCGGACATCTCCACCGGCTCGATCGTAATCCGCGGGCGGGTGATCCCGGTCCTCGACGTCGCAGCCCAGCTCGGCTTCGATGCGCGCGAAGGCGAGGGCGGGGTGGTGCTCATCCTGCGCCACGAACAGGCGCTGATCGGGATCATCATGGACTCGGTCTCGGGCCTCGCCCGGATCGCCCGCGATTCGATCCAGCCTTTCGCCGTCAACGTCGCCGAGGATCGCCGCATCGTATCGAGCAGCTTTCCGCATGGCGACGCGCTGGTCGGGCTGATCGATCCCGCCGCGGTGCTGGCGCTGCCCGGCGTGCCGCATGCCGCCGAACAGCGCCCCGCGCCCGAAGCAGCCGGTGCCGGCAATCGCAGTGCAGTGGTGCTGGTCACCGTCGCGGGCGCCAACCTGGCGCTCGACGCCGGGCTGGTGGTCGCCACGGTCCCCAATGCCCAGCTTCGCCCGAGCCCGGCGCCGTCGAGCAAATGGGTAAGCGTGGTCGAATATCTCGGCCAGGAAGTTCCTGTCGTCGACGATCTCGCCTTGTTCGGCCTTTCGGGACGCGCATCCGACCTGCCCGGCGGCGCTGTCATCATCCTGCGCCTCGACGAGAAGCGCCTGCTTGGGCTCAAGATCGACCGCGTCCAGCGGATCCTGCCGATCACCGAACGCTCGATCCGGCCGCTCCCGCAGGCGCTCGCCGAGCAGCTGACGCTGTTCCGCGGGGCGATCGTCGATCATGAAGGCCGGCAGAATCTGCTGCTCGACGGCGAAGCACTGATGTGCAGCGATGCACTCCGCATGATCGGCGCGCTCAGCCGCGAGAGCGCGACGCCTGCACGCGGCGCCGCAGCGGGGGCCACCACGACCGAAGAGCGCCAGCCCTTCCTCGTGTTCATCGCGGGCGACCGCCGTCGCGCCGCCGCGCTCGCGTCGGTCCGACAGATCATCCCGTTCCCTGAGGCCCGCACCGGACTGAACCGCGAAGGTTCGGGGCTTCAGGGCATCGCGAGCTACAACGGCGCCCCGCTGCCGCTGTTCGATCTAGGCACCGGAGTCGCTGCGTCCGAGCCCCGCCTCGATGCTGTCGTGCTGGTGGTGGAGAAGAATGGCGGCTTCAACGGGCTGGTAGTCGATCGGCTCGAAACGCTTTCCCGCTCGGCCGTCCACCGCCGCCCGGGAATGATGGGTGACGATGCGGCGAGCTTCTTCATCGATGCAACGCTGGGCGACCGTCTGGAGGCGGTCACGCTGTGCGATCTTGCCGAAGAGGCCGTGCGGCTCGCCTAGTCGTCGCGGCGGTGCCCGCCGGGTGCTGCTGCCGTCAGGCCGTCGGGTGATGCTCAGCCGGGATAGTTGAGTGCCGCCACGACTTTGGCCAGATCGGGGGTCCCGGCGGCCGTGAGGAGCAAGTCGCCACCGGAATTTGCTGCGTCCGGGCCGAAATTGCGGATCAGATGCGCGCGCATGTCTTGCGAGACGAGCGCCTCGTCCTGAACGAACTGCGGCCGGGTCATCAGCGCCGCGGCCTGGGCGTCGTCGGCCTCTTCGTTGCCGGAGAGATCGCCGATCCGCTCCATCACGATCGGATACGCCGATGGATTCCGCATCGCGTTGCCCGCGGTCAGCAACAGGCCGTCCATCAGCACGATCTTGGGCATCGTGACGATATTGAAGATCATGTAGCAGGGAAGATGCCGGACGGTATCGGTGGCGATGACGAACACCTGACCCTCGATCGGCAATATCGATCCGACATAGCGAACATCGGGGCCGCCGAGCTCGAACCGCAGGAACCCTGATCCGCTTCGGCGGATCATGCCGTGTTCGTGGAAGAACCGGCCGGGTGCGATGATCGCCGGGTGGGTCGCGCGCCAGAATCCCTCATACGCATCGCCACGCAGTCTGGTCGATCCATAGGCGGCGTCGAGCGTTTCGGCGGGAAGCTCGATCCCGGACGGCCGATCGAGCGGTGGACTCACCAGATCGATCCCGAACAAGGCGGCGAAATCGGCAAGCTCGCGATCCCAGTCGAGCAAGGTCAGCCCGGGATGCTTTTCGGCGAGGAGCCGGGTGAGCCGCTCGAGATTGTGGCTCGACGGACGGACGGTGCCCGACGCCCATCGCCCGACCAGCGACTTATCGACCTCCAGCTCTGCGGCGAGCCGTCCGCGGCTCATCGACAGCGCCTTCAGCGCCAGCGTGAGCCGATCTCCAAAGCCGTCCGACATTGCGCAACCCCTCCGATCGCAAGCCTGACCAGAGGTGCCGCCGAATGCAACCCGTTGCATCCCGAGGCAACGGTCGGCGACGGCCGATGCACCTGATCGCACCGGCCTGTTGGTTCCATCGAGCCGCTGCCCGGCATCGGTTGCCGCATCGACCCCCCGTTGATGTCGGCCAGCCGGTGCGGGGCGCCAATCAGGAACAGTGGAACCCGCATCATGAACGCATTTGACTGGAAGCCTGCGCCTCGCGGGCCCTGCACCACGTCCGCGCAGCGTCGGAAGATGTCACGGCTCGCGGCGCTTGCCGCCTCGGCCAGCCTTGTGGCGATTGCCTCGCCGGCCTTTGCGCAGTGCGTCGAAGGGCCGCCGACCACTTTCACTTGCTCGGGCCAGACCGACGCGTCTCAGGTCATCGCCGTCGACGACGCCACGGTCACCGCCGATTCCGGATTTGAAGTCGATACCAGCGGCAACGGCAATGGGCCGGCTCTGGACGTGAGCGGCGACGGGCTGATCAGCTATACCGGAGGGGAAGCCTTTGCCGGTGCCGGCGTGCGCTTCGCGACGACGGGAAGCAGCGGCCTGTCGGGCGGCGAACTGAGTATTTTCTCGAACGCCGACATCTTCGCCAATGGCACGCGCGGTCTTCGCCTGGAGAATAGCGGCGGCGGCGACACCGTAACCAGCTGGCTCGGAACGATTTCGAACATCGGCGGCGACGGCGTGTTCTCCAGCAGCGCCTTCGGCGCGGGCGATCTGAGCCTGATCGTCAAGGACGTGAGCGCGCGCGACGACGGCGTCCGCATCGCCTATGGCGCGAACGGATCGGCGACGGTCACTGCGGTCGGCCCGGTATCCGGTCAGACCGGCGCGGGCGTGCGGATCGTAGCGGGCGACGCATCGGACGATGTCGACCTCACCGTGAGCGAGGTAACCGGCGGCACCTTCGGCATCATCGTCGACAGCACCGGCACCGATGTGGTCAAAGTCGATGCGGGCGGCATCGTGACCGGGCTGAGCGCCGATGGCATCCGCATTTCTGCCGGTGCCGATACGCTCGGAATCGATATTCGCGCCACGCAGGTGAACGGCGCGACCGGCGGCATCACCGCCAGCAGCCTCGGCAGCGGGAACCTGTCCATCATCGCGACCGGTCTGGTGGCCGGGGCAAGCGAGAGCGGCATCTTCGCATCCAGCCAGGGGCCCGTCGGCGACCTGTCGGTCACCGCCACCGACGTGATCGGGAATTCGGGCATTCGCACGTACAATAGCGGTGTCGGCACCACTACGGTCATCGCGACCGGTACGGTCAGCGGCTTCGGCGATGATGGTGTCAACGTCGTCGGCGACGTGAACACCACCGACGTGCTGGTCGACGTGCATGACGTCGTGGGTGCGACCCGGGGCATTCGCGCCGAGAATCTTGGATCGGGCGACACGGTCGTGCGCGCCAGCGGGCAGGTAACCTCGGCATCGACCGGCATTTCTATCCTCACGACCGCCGCGAGCCAGAGCGCATCGATCGACGCCGTCGACGTGACCAGCGACACCACCGCCATCACCCTGACGCACGAAGGCATCGGGCTTGCGCAGGTGAACGCGACCGGAAACCTCGTCGGCACGTTGGGCGCCGGCATCTCGGTCGCGGCCGGCCTGGGGGCGACCGATATCCGCGTCACCGCGGTCAATGTGACCGGCGGCAATTTCGGCATCTATACCCGCAACGAAGGCACCGGCGAGACCTTCATCGCCGTCACCGGGCTCGTCGTGGCCAGCGAATCCAGCCCCTATGGCTATGGCATCCTCGCGCAGAATCGCGAGGGAACGACGACCGATCTCTTCCTGCGCGCAGCCGAGGTCCAGTCAAGCCGATATGGCGTCGTTGCGGAGAGTGACGGGTCGGGGACGATGACCGTGTTCGCCGACAAGGTGACCGCCCAGACCGAGGCTGCCGTGCGGGTCTATGCCGAAGAGGCGGTCAGCGCAGTCAATGTCGGCATCGGCGAGGCGACGGGCGGCACCACCGGCATTGAAGTCTTCAACATGGGCGCGGGGTCTCTCAGCATCGAGGCCAGCGGTGTCGTCACCGGGCTGAGCGAGATGGGTATCTCGGTCGAAACCGATGCCGATACCACGGACGTCGATGTTCGTGCGAACCAGGTCAACGGCGCTACCGCCGGGATCGCGGTGGTCAACGGCGGCACCGGCGACACGTCGATCGTCGCCACGGGGACGGTCGCGAGCAGCGCGGGCTATGGCATCGTCGCTTCCAACGATTCTTCCGCAGATGCCATTTCGATCACCACCGCGGATGTCGCCGGGGCCTATGGCGTGGTCGCAGTCAATTTGGGCTCGGGATCGACCGGGGTCGCCTCGGCCAGCGACATAGTCGGCTTTACCTTCGACGGCATCCGCCTCCAAAACGCTTCGACGGCGACCGACATACTGGTCGATGTCGATACGGTCGAAGGCCAGCAGAAGGGCATCAACCTCTCGAACGACGGCACGGGCCTCACCAGCGTGCGCGCAACCGGCACGGTCACCGGCATTACCGGAAGCGGCATCGAGATCGAGACCTTCACGGCAGCGCAGGACGTTTCGGTCGACGTCGCGAACGTCACCGGAAGCGCTGGAATCGTCGTAACCAATTTCGGGGTAGGCGCGACCGGTATCATCGCGACCGGAACCGTCAGCGGCACTGCCGCCAACGGGGTCGGCATCGGCGTTACCAACGGCACCGGCACGACCGACATCCGCGTGGCCGCAATCGGCGTCGCGGGCGGTGCGCGCGGGATCAGCACCGTCAATGACGGTTCGGGTGACACGTTTATCGCCACGACGGGGCTGGTGTCGGGGTCTGAATTCGGCGCTTTCGCGCGGAACGGGGCCGGCGCGGACGACCTGACCGTTCGCGCGAGCGCGGTGCAAGCCAGTGGCGACGGCATCAATGTCGCGAATCTCGGCAGTGGCGCCACCAGCGTGATCGCGGGGACCGTCTCGGCGGCGACCGGGACGGGCATCCGCGCGCGAGCGGGCGCAACTGCTGGCGACCTTATTGTCGAGGCCGGCACGGTCTCTGGCGGCATCGTCGGCATCGACGCGCAGAATGACGGGCTCGGCGCCGCCTCGATCACCGCCACGGGCCTCGTCACCGCCGATGATTTCGGCATCCATGCCCGGACCGAATTCACCTCGACCGACCTGACGATCCGCGCAACGGCGGTACAGAGCGGCGCCTATGGCATCGCGGCGACGAATTTGGGGACGGGCAGCACCAGCGTGATCGCCACCGGTGAGGTCAATGGCGTGGATGATGTCGGGATCGTCGTGGGCGCCGGCGCGAACAGTGGCGACGTCACCGTCCTCGCCGCGCGCGTATCCGGCGGCGTGACCGGCCTGCGCATCGACAATGAGGGCAGCGGCGCGACATCGGTCCGCACCACGGGCCTCGTCACCGGCGGCGATTTCGGCATCCTCGCGCTGAACGACGAAAGCGCGACCGATCTGACGATCCGCGCCACCGACGTCCAGGCAATTGGCAGCGCCATCACCGCCGAAAATCTCGGCACTGGCGAAACCAGCGTCGTCGCTACCGGAACCGTCACTGCGCAGAACGGGGCGGGGCTTCGCGTCGCAACCGGCGCGCTCGCGGGCGACATCACCGTCGAGGCGAGCAACGTATCCGGCGGGTCCAGCGGCATTTCGATTGCCAATTTCGGACTCGGAGACATCCGGATCACCACGGGCGGCACGGTGCAAGGAGGCACCCGGGGAATCGAGGCCTTTGCCGATGGTAACCAGGGCGTCGTCATCGTCAACAACGGCACGATCCGGAATAGCTCGGGACAGGGTTCCGCCGGCGCGATCAGCGCGAGCGGCGGGGGCGTCGCCATCGGCAATTCCGGCACGTTGCTCGGCACGGTCGAGATCGCCGGCGACAGCAGCCTGCTGCTCAACGCCGGCAACTGGCGGAGCACCGGCGGCACCAGCACCTTCGCGACGCTGGACGATACGCTGCTCAACACCAGTACGGGCACGATCGTCGGGGGCGTGTTGGCCGCGACGGCGGAAACGACCGTCTGGCAGGGGCTCGAGCGCTTCCAGAACAACGGCACGCTGCGGCTTCAGGATGGCGGCGTGGGCGACGTCATCCAGACGTCGGCAGCCACGGTCTTCGCCAACGGGTCGGCGTTCACGGTCGACATTGCCGGGGTCACTGGCGCGGACAGCCTTCGCACCACCGGCGCCGTCACGATTGAGGCAGGCAGCCGGTTGCAGGTGGTCGCGACCCAGCCGCTGGTGCTTCACGGCAAGCATGTCGTGGTGCAGGCGGACAGCGGGCTGACCGGCCAGTTCGTCTTCGAGGATCAGTTGCTGACTGCCTTTGCCGGCTTGCGCGACGGCTACACGCCGACAAGTGCCTTTCTGGAGTTCACCCAGCTCAAACCGCTTGCGAGCGGCGGGCTCACGCCCAACCAGAAAGCGGCGGCCGCGGGCGCCGACAGCCTGCCCAACGGCAATGCAGTCAAGGATGCGCTGCTGCTGTTACCGAATGACGCGGTGGCGCAGGCGGCGTTCGACCAGCTCTCGGGCGAGATCCATCCTTCGGCGCGCAATGCGATGGTCGAGGACAGCCGACTGGTCCGCGGCGCGGTACTCGATCGCCTCGCCGACGACGCACCGGGAGGCGCCTTATGGGGCCGCCTCTTCGCCACCTCGGGCGTCAGCGACGGCGACTATAACGCCGCGGGGCTCGATCGCGACACCAAGGGCGGCGTGATCGGGCTGGACCGCAGCCTCGGTCCAGTGACGATCGGCATCGCCGGGGGCTGGGCCGACACCAATTTGCGCGTCGCACGCCGTAACAGCAGCGGCTCGATCGAGAGCCTGTACGGCATGGTATATGCCGGGGCGAGGTTCGGTGCGCTCGGGCTGCGGGGCGGAGTCGGCTACGCCCGTACCTCCACCGAGACGGTGCGCCGCATCGCCTTCGCGGGCGTCAGCGCCGCACCGACTGCCGAGTATGATGGCTCGGTCGTCCAGGGTTTTGTCGAGGCGGGGTATCGGCTGCCGGTGGGCGGAGGGCATGTCGAGCCGTTCGCCAGCCTGACCGCCATTCGCGCCAGGACCGACGCATTTGCGGAAGCCGGCGGCCCGACTGCGCTGTCCGGCGTGGCGATCCGCGAGACGACGAAGGGCTCGACCCTAGGCGTGCGATTCGAGACCAGCCCGGCGGGTGCCTTCTCGCTGCGCGGGACCGCTGGCTGGCGCCATGGCTGGGATGATCTCGGCCCGGTCGGTCGCCACGCCTTCGCCGGCGGCGCGCCCTTTACCGTTCTCGGCACCGCCGGATCGAAGGATGCCGGGATGTTCAACGCGGAAGCGCGGTATCGCCTCTCGCCGAACGCCACGCTGAGCGTCGGCTATGACGGGGTCCTTGGATCCGGCACTGCCGATCACGCTATCACCGGGGTCTTCAAGATCCTCTTTTGAGGATCGGCACCGGCGGGCAGGTCCGTTCCTGAACCTGTCCGGCCCTCCGGGTGGCGCCGCCGCCCGGAGGGATTGAGATCGATCAGCAGCGATTCTGGCATCTGGCATTCCGCGTCGCACCGCCGTATAGGCGCCCACGAGGCATCGCCGGCTTCGCGAATATCGCGGGCTATGCATGCGGGTGTGGCGGAATTGGTAGACGCAGCGGACTCAAAATCCGCCTCTGGCAACAGATTGTCGGTTCGAGTCCGACCACCCGTACCAACTTGATTTCAGCGCCGTAGTCGCAGGCCCCTTCGAGCGCTTCCTGCGGTGGGCGCGTCAATCCGCTGCGGCCCTTGGCAACCGAGATCCCATCGCGGTGGTCAGCGCCAAGGCCGTGCAATAGACCACCGCACCGCCGACAACCATCTGCACCAGGCCGGACACGCCTTCCCAGCCCGAGCTCGTGAGGAACGCGAAAAGCGCGAGGCTCGACGCCGTGGCGCGCAGCAAGGCCCCGACAGGCAGCGGGACATGGACGTGCCGGCGGCCGATAAGGATCATGAGAACGAGCACCAGTGCGTAGCACGCGGCCGTCGACCAGGCGGCCGCGACGAATCCGTAGCGCGGGATCAGCAACAGATTGGCGACGATGTTGGCCGCGGCAGCGGGCGCGATCGCCGCGATCGCCCACGCAGTGTTCTTCGAAAGCTGAAACGCCAGCGCGAAATGGAGGACGGCCAGGCAGGAAAACAGCGTCCCCAACGCGACCCACGGCATCACCTCGGCCGCCATTGCGGCCATGTCCGTCCCGACGAGTATCGTGGCGATTCGATGCGGAACCGCGATCAGAGTCGCCGCGGCGGGGAAGCCGAGCAGCATCAGCCAATTTGCATCCCGCTCGAGAATGGGGCGGGCCGCGGCGATGCCCCCTGTCTCGAATGCCTTGAACAGCGCGGGCTTGGAAGCGAGGCCGATCGGCTGGAGCACAAGGTTCAGCGGGCGCTCGGCAAGCGCATAGCCGACACTGTATCCCCCCACGGCGACCGGCCCGAGCAATCCGGCGAGCAGCAACCGATCGGACAAGGCGAGCAGCGTCGTCGCGAGCGATACCAGGGCAAGCGGCGCGCCATAATGCCAGAATGCCCGCATCTGTGCGCTGGAAGTATGCATTCGGACCGGGCCGAACAGCAGCTCGGGCGTAAGCAATGTGGCAAGCACTACCGCCGCCACTGCCCCCAGTAACGGCGCGCTCGCATCGTTCGGCAGCATCCAGATTGCGCCGGCTCCGAACAGCAGGGCGCCCGCCGAGCTCGCCAGCTCGGTCGCGACGTACCGCCAGACGTGGCCGTGGCTGCGGTTCCACGCGTTGACCAGCGACAGCCAGCCGCGAAGCACCAGCAGCATCCAGCCAAGCAATACCACCGCGACACTGGACGCGGCGAAGAGCCAGGCCGCCACCCCGACCCAGACCAGCGAGGCGAATATGGCCGATATCAGAAAGCTCGCGCGCATCGCTGCGCTGAAGTGACGGTCGTCGCTATCGACCTTGCCATGAAGGCGCAGCGCGGCGCTCTGGAGCCAGAAGAATGCCAGGTTCTGTAGCAGCAACACGGCAGCGAAGGCCGACGCGTAGACGCCGTAATTCGACGGCGACAGTAGCCGCGTGAAGAGAATGACCGATCCGATCGCGGCGACCGCGGCTGTAGAGTTTGCGATGGCAAAGGGCAGCGCCGAAGCGCGAAACAATGCACGGGGATCGAGGGTGCGAATGGCGCGGGAACCGGCCCAGCGGTCTCCGGCCCGCCGGTTGCTCAAGGCTGATTCCCATGCGGGGCGGCAGATACGCGGCGTGGCAGCCATTCGACGAGTTCGCTTGAGACCGGGCCCATTCGCGCGTTCCTCAGTCTGATCATCGCCAGCAGGAACCAGCGCATCGATCGGGGCGCCAGCGTTCCCCACAGGATGGACGCGGCCGCCATCAGCGACTGCATGTCGAAACGCGGCTCGATCCTGCCGTACATGCGCCTCGCCACATCGGGACGCTTTCCCGCCCATACCGGCAACGCGGCACGGTATGCGAAGGACAGCGGCAATAGCTTGCGCCGGCTTCCGCCCGCGCGCTGCGCAGCGCGCGGAAGGTCGAACGGACTGCAGCCCGATCGATAGGCGGAAAGCGATCGACAGAAATCATCGACCGCTTCGTCGACCCTAATGAGCCGTTCGTCCCCGCGGCTGCTGCTGGTCGAGTGGCGAACCGTCATCAGATTCTCCGGGAGGACGAAGAGCCGCCCGGATTCCGCCAGCCGCCAGTAGAGATCGGTGTCTTCCCAATAATCTGCGGCACTTCGATACCCGCCGGCGCGATCGAAAGCGCTTCGCCGCAACAGGATCGTGGGGTGACAAAAGGCCGGCGTGGGAGAAACGCGTCCGACCCGAAAAAATCCTGGTGGCCGGACCGGGCGGCCTGTCTCGTCGATGGTATCGAACAAAGTCCCGATCAGGCTCGCATCGGGCTGGCGCGCCATGGCGCGAACCTGCCGAAGCAGGCGCTCCGGATGCGCGACGTCATCGGCATCCATTCGCGCGATCAGGTCGCAGCGCGCATGCTCCACCACCCAGTTCGAACTGCGCGCGGGGCCGAGCCGGTGCGGATTGTGCAGCAGCCTGATGCGAGAATCGCGCTGCGCCCAGTGCTGCAATCGTGCGCTCGTTCCGTCGATCGAGCCATTGTCGCCGATCACGAATTCGAAATCGGTGAAGCTCTGCCGGAGAATGCTCTCGACGCTCTCATCCAGATAGGGGAGCGCGTTGTGCACGGGCATGACCACGCTGACGGTCGGCTGCGGCATTATCGTGGCTCGTCCCGCGCACGCTCTTCCTGCCGCCCTTCGGCCTGCAGTTGCGCAAGGAAGCTCCGCTCGGGCGCCGGGCTGTCCTTGAACGCCGCGATGCGATCGTTCCACAGGTGAACCGCCACGGTGTCGCGGCCCACCATGTCTTCCAGCGCGATGGACGGATCCAGGATCCAGCGGGCGTCGCGGTAATTGACGGGGCAAAACGCCTCCGGCGGTCGCGCCAGTTGTGCCACATCGTGCTTCGCAGCCAGGGCAGTCAGCGCTTTCGGGCCGGCGGCGCCCCATGGCATCCTTTCGACTGCGGTCCTCCCAGTCAGCGTCCGTCGGAGCCAGGCGAGCGCGCGGTGGCGAGCGGGCAGCCAGAACGGAATTTCGCGCTGATCGAATATGCCGATCAAATCGGCGAGGAGCGGCGATCCCGCAGGGAGGCGGAGCACACCGGTATTGATGAAATAGCCGTCTTCCCGCCCGAACAGATAGGGTGAGTCGGCATCCAGCGTGCCGACGAAATACATGTCGCAATCGATCCACGTGCCGAGACCTTGCCGCTGCACCTCAAATCGGAACAGATCGGAGAACAGCGCCACGCTCCCGCTTTGATGGCGGATCAATCGCGCGGCGGGGACCACGGCGGCGGCATCGCGCAGCGCGACTCCCTCCGGCACGCCGGTGACGGGTTCGTACGCGTACAGAGTAACCGAATGGCCGTGCCGCAATGCTGATCGCAAGCATGCCCGCTCGACGGCGCCCAGCTTTCCTCCCACCCACAGCGCGACACAATCGACCGGCACATTTACTCCATTTGCGGAAACGTCGTTCGCGCATTGCACGAAGCCCGAATTGCCTCAAGCTCGGTCAGGGTGAATTGACACGGTTCTTCAAGCAGTTGAGGGCGTGCTAACGTTTCTTCACGATCCGGAGCCACAAACGTGTTCGACTTCAGGTTTAATCAGGTGCGGCCGCAGCCCTTCACGCACATGCTCGTCGACGACTGGCTCGAAGCAGACTTGTATGCGCGCTTGCGGGACTCGTTTCCGCCGTGCCCTGCGAACACCGGCCCCACCGGCTACACCCTGTTCTGGGGCGATCCGGAATATGACCGGCTGGTCCGCGAGGACGCGAATTGGCGAACGCTGTTCGAACGGTTTCACTCCGATACGTTCATCCAGGCATGCCTCGCCGCGTTTCCCGAGGTCTTCCGCGACGAGGCGGTGGTCGATCTCTCGGACGCGCGCTACGTGCCCTATCAGGAAAGCCGGGAAGACAAGCAGAAGCTTGAAATCACCGGCTCCACGCTCGACGCCGAGGATCTCTGGGTGCGCGTGGACATCATGCAGGGCCTCACCGGATATCGCCGCCGGCCGCATCTGGACCATCGCCGTCGCGCGATCTCGCTTCTCATCTATTTTTGCGACGCTGACGAAAACGAAATGGCCGGGGGCGATCTGGTCCTGCACGGCGAGGGACGGGAGGCCATGGCCGTCCGCCCGAGGCACAACCGGATGGTGGTGTTTCCCTGCCACCGGGAATCGGTCCATTCGGTATCGACCATCCGCAGCCAGCGCGCACCGCGCAATTTCGTGCAGGTGACCGTCTCGAGCGTGAAGGACCTGTGGCAGGGTTCGTCCGGGCCGCAACCGACGCGATGGGAGGTGCTGCAGGATCGCGCAGAGAAGTTCGTCAGGAATCGCCTGGGGAAATAAAGGCCTCGCAGCGTGCCCGAAGCGCGGCGGCAAGCGGACGAAACGTTTCCGGGTTGGGCGGCGGGTTCGACGGATCATAGCCGTCCTCGCCGGCGAGGAACTGCGCTTGCGTGCAATTCCAGGCCAGGTCGAGCGCCGGCTCGACGCGCGCATTCGCGTCGCCCTTGTTCACGAACAATACCGGCGTACCCAGCGCGAGACAGGGGAGCGCGCAATGGAGCCGCGTCGTGACTACGCAGGACGCGCCGGCATATAGATCGAGCAGTGCTTCGGCCTGTCGCGCGCGCTCGTCATGGGCGACGTCGGCCGCGATTGCATGCGTGACGATCACCGGTTTCCGCCCGAGCCTGCGCTCGAGTTCCGCCAGCATCGGCCCGGACAGATCGACGGCAACGACCTGATCCGATCTGGGCGCCCGGCGCGGCGGCAACGTCAGCGTGAGGCACCCGGAATAATAGGAATCCACGCCTTTGGCCCTGAGCGCCGACAGGGTGTCCCGGTCGCGCGCGCCCACCGGCCCGTGCGCCTTCAGATAGCCGAGGTGGCGGCCGAGGATCAGGTCGCGCGGTCGCGTGCGCGTGAGCAGGCGCCGCACGCCGCCGGCTGCGGTGACGTGAAAGGACACGAACAATGGATCGATCCGCGGATGCGGCGGCCAGGATCGCGGGTGATGCATGAACCACCCGTTCATGATCACCTTGATCGGGCCGGTGCCCGAAATCGAGCGATTCGCCATTTCGCGCGACACCAGGTGATGCACGCGCGGCATGAACTGCCGAGCCGCGATCGTTTGGATCTCGTCGCCCAGATTATCGGTGTCGTGCCGCAAGATTCCGAATTCCATCACGTCTCCAACTGCGCCACTGCCGGCTTGACCGACGCGCGCCGCTTTCGTGCTCAAACTGAAAAGGATCAAGGTGTTACATCGATTTCGCGAGCTGATCCCGATTGCCGGGCGGCGCTGGGCCCGGCTGTTGTTGCGCGGGTGGCGGGAGCCGGCCGTGGTGCGGCGCGTGGTGTGGGATCAGCTCAGCTATAGCGGCGGCCGCACTCTCACCGAGCTGCATGAGGCGGTTCGCCGAGTCGATCGCGAAAGGTTGCCGGGGGTGCTGCTGGAAGCCGGTTGCGGGACGGGAGGTTCCGCGCTGGTCATGGCAGCGGCGAAGGCGCCGGGCAGGGAATTGCGGGTGTACGACGTGTTCGGCATGCCGCCCGGCCCGACGGCAAAGGACGGTCCCGACGTCCATCGGCGGTGGGAGGAGATCGCCAGCGGCAAATCGGCCGGCATCGGGTCACGCACCTATTACGGTTATGTCGACGACTTGCTGGAGGCGATCACCGCGACGTTCCGGCGCTACGGCATTCCGCCCGAGCGGAGCGAAGTGGTGTTCGTACAGGGGCTGCTTCAGGACACGCTCGACGGAGATCAGCCCGTGGCGGTCGCGCATATCGACTGCGACCGGTTCGAGTCGGTGCACACCTGCCTCGTCAGAATTGCCCCCCGACTGGTAGCGGGCGGCGTGATGATCGTGGACGATTATGACTTCAAATCGGGATGCAGGCTGGCGGTCGATGCATTCATGCAAGAAAATCAGGTGCGTTTTTCGATGATACGGAAGACCCGCGTCCACATCATCCGCAAGTGATCCCGGACAGTTGCGCGGCGGCGAACGGGCAGGGCGGGCGCAGTGTCCCGTTAATCGACACCCCTATTCCCCGGGGTACTGCCGATTGCACTCGAAAGACGTTGCCCAATGCAGTACGGTGCTGGCGCACGGGACGCGGGCTTTCGCTCGGATAACCTGTGGTGAGAGGATGCGATGTCGGAAGGATCGGGCAGGCCGTTGCGCTCGTCGGGAGTGCGGGTAACCGCGCCGCCGCACGAATCCGCCGTCGAAATCCCGGTGCAGGCGCCGCGCGAGCGCATTCCTGCCTTTCCCGCCGAACGCGCCGAACGCGGCATCGAACTGCTTTCACGATTCGCCGGGCCGATGGTTTTCTTCGCGGCGATCGGCGGAATCCTATGGTGGATGATCAAGTAACTGATTTTGCGGCAAAGCCGACTGAATAGTGTGGTGTTCGTCCCGGGTCGCTCAGCGAACCTGCTGATTTCTGCACGTATCGGCGAATCTCTCGCTCCGCACGGGTCGTCCCGAAAACCGGGTAAATTCATCGACCAACACTTGCCTTCGTAGCTCGGCTGTGTCCTGCTGCATTGCAGCAAGAACCTTGCAAATGCGTGTGCATGGGATTGCTGGCCTGTTTTCGGGTGTGTTGCGTCAGGGAGTTACGGGGTGTCCCATGTCAAAGATTGACCTGGCGATCCACGGCTATCCAAGCCGAACGCCGTTCGCCACGGCGGCAAGGCGGAGTGCCAGGGTCTGGCTGTGCCTGACATTGATCGGCGCCGATGCGCTGGCGCTGATCATCGGTTTTGCGATCGGCCTTCGCGTCGAGCAGCCGGGCATGATCTCGGGCGACGTGTGGACGACGCTGGCCGGAGTGCTCCTGATCCACGCCGGCATCTCGTTCCAGAACCAGGCCTACAGCACCAAATGCCTGACCAGCGCTGCATGCAGTACGCGGCAGGCGCTGTTGTCGATCGCCGCGACGCTGTTGATTTTCCTGCTGGCGGTGTTCTCATTCAAGGTTACCGGGCGGCTGCCGCGGTTCGCGCTGTCGGTTGGGATCGTCTCAACGGCCGTCCTGATCGTCAGCCAGCGGCTGCTGCTCTGCTATCTCGTACGCCGTGCCTATGGCAGCCGCCTACACACCGAATTGGTGATCGTTGATGGTGGAAATGTACCAGATGCGTATCTGGGCAGTGACATCATCGATGCCGGCGTAGCGTCGCTGCGCTCGGATCTCGACGACCCCTATATGCTTAATCGGCTGGGCATCCTGCTGCGCAACTATGACCGGGTCGTGATCAGCTGCGTGCCCGAGCGCAAGGTGGAATGGGCGCAGGTGCTTAAGGGCGCCAACATCCAGGGCGAGATCATCGTCCCCGAAATCGGCGAGCTTGGGCCGCTCGCGGTGCATCAGCTGGGCGGCGCGACCACCGTGGTGGTCTCGCGCGGCCCGCTCAACCTGCCCAATCGCGCCAAGAAGCGCTTCCTGGACATCGCAATGACCGTGCCGGTGCTGATCGGGCTGCTGCCGGTGCTGGTGCTGGTGGCCATTGCGATTCGGCTCGATTCGCCGGGACCGGTCTTTTTCCGCCAGGAGCGGATGGGGCGCGGCAACCGCATCTTCCATATCCTCAAGTTCCGCAGCATGCGCGTCGAGACCAGCGACTCGGATGGAACGCAGTCGGCGAGTCGCCATGACGATCGCATCACGCGCGTCGGCAAGCTGATCCGCCGGACCAGCATCGACGAGCTGCCGCAGCTGATCAACGTGCTGTTCGGCGAGATGAGTCTGGTCGGCCCGCGGCCGCATGCGCTCGGCTCGCTCGCCGGCGATGAATTGTTCTGGCGCGTCGATCGTCAATATTGGCACCGCCATGCGCTCAAGCCGGGCATCACGGGACTGGCGCAGGTCCGCGGCTTCCGTGGAGCGACCGAGCATCGCCGCGACATCGTCAACCGGCTGGAGGCCGATCTGGAATATCTCCAAGGCTGGAGCCTGTTGCGCGACATCGGCATCCTGGCGAAGACCGCGCAGGTGCTGGTGCACAAGAACGCATATTGAGCGAAGCGGAGAGGGTTGGTGACGTTGCGTTAACGATCGTCAAAAAGCTCCCATAAATGATTTTCGGTCATAGCCGGCGCTGGGCAATAAGGGTGTCGCGCGGTGATGGAAAATCTGGTGATGGCAAGGGACGCCGATGCGGGCTCTGCCGATCGAGTGCAGGCTGAGCCAATGTGGCTGATGCCCGCCGACTTTCGCGAGCCGATTTCGGAGCGCATGATTCAGGCCGGCTCGCGCTGGGTGGGAATCGCCAGCTTCGTCGTCGCGCTGGGCGCCGTGGGGCTCTGGCTTCTGGGCTGAGCCGACCCGATTGACGACTTTGGCAGCATTATTGCTGCCCAGAAACGAACCAGCCGTGCCGTTGGTGCGACCAACTGCAATTTATGCGGTGGGCAGCGGCGTTCGAACGCTCTAGCATGACCAAATTGCTGCATTGCAACGAGGTCACGAGCGCGTGTTTTGCTCTGGCAAAAGAGTATCTGGGCTAAATTCTCTCGCAACTGCGAACGCTTGCAGAGATGTGCGCCGAAGTGTTGCCGCGTTGCGGCGGACGCCGATTCTACTGCTCGGTGGAGCGCTTTTTGGCGCCCTTCCGGTGGCTTCCGCGCATGCGCAGGATAAGCCTAAGCGCGAGCAGTCTGACCAGGGCCTGCGTATCGAGCCGTCGCTCACCGCAGTCTATGATGACAATGTCTATCGCGTCGATTCGGGCACGACCGATCCGGTCGCCGACGTCATCGTCACGCCGGCAATCGAGGTCCGCTTCGATCGCGATATCGGAACCCGCGCAGTCAGCTTGCGCGCGCTGGCCGGCTATGATCGCTTCCTGTCCGAAAGCGGGCGGAGCAAGCCGCGACTGGAGCTTGAAGGCGCGGGCAAGTTCCTGGTCGCCGCGCAATGCTGGGTGCGGCCGTCGGCGAGCTATCGCCAGCAGCGCGCCGATTATGGCGACATCAACAGCGCCTCGGAAAATCTCCAGAAATTCTCGACGCTGGGCGTGGCGGCGGATTGCGAAAGGGCCGCGGGCCTCTACCCGGTGGCCGCCTGGCGCCGCGATACCACCCGCAACGGCGACGGCTTCGAATATGCCGACCAGACCAGCAATCTCTACCGCGCCGGGATCGGCTATGCGCGGCCGAGCCTAGGCAAGCTGACCGCCTATTACGAGCATGTCACCAGCGACCGACCCGAGCTTGCGGTGGAGAATCGCAGCGATGCCTATGGCCTTTCCTTCTCGCGTGCGGTCTCGCCGATCACTTCGATCGACGCCGATGTTCGCTGGATGCATGTCACCAGCACCTCGGCTGCCGTGGGCAGCTATGACGGGCCCGGCTGGAACGTCCGCCTCTCGACCATCGCGATCCCGCGGGTCAAGCTGACTGCCGCCACCGAGCGGACGATCGTCAATGACAGCCTGATCGCGACGGGGTTTGCAGTGCGGACGGCATACCGGATCTCGGCCGAAGTCGGGCTGAGCGAACTGACTACGCTGGGCGCCTTCGGCGAGCTGTCACGGCGCGACTTCCGCCAGGACGCAGCGATTCGTCCGTTCAATTTCACACACGATCGAACGAACCAATTCGGTTTGATGGCGCGGCGCAAAATCACCGACGCTCTCGCCCTCGATTTGTCGGTCACGCATCTCGATCGCGCCACGAACAGCAATGTATCGAATTATCGGGCAAACCGCGTTTCGCTCGGCGCAACCATGAGGTTTTGAACCTATGAGGAACATACTCCTGACCCGCACCCTGACTGCAGCGCTTGCCGCATCGACCTTCCTTGCCTCGCCTGCGATGGCGCAGACCAATGGGGTCGGCGTCGCGCTAGCTTCGACGCCGCCCGCGCCTGCCGCGTCGAGCACTGCCACCGCCATCGCGGCCGATGGCTATCGCCTCGGTCCTGACGACGAAGTGAAGGTGTTCATCTATGGTCAGCCCGATCTGTCGGTCACCACGCGCGTAAAGGCGGACGGATCGATCCGCCTGGCGATGCTCGGCACCGTCGATGTACGCGGCAAGACCACTGCAGAGCTCGCCGATGCGATCGCCGCCGGCTATGCCAAGGGCGGGTATCTCGAGCGGCCTTCGGTGAATGTCGAGGTGTCGCAATTCGTCAGCCGCTTCGTCACCGTGCTCGGCAACGTGCCCCAGGCAGGCAACTACCCGCTCGATCGGCCGTATAGCGTCGCGGCGATGCTGGCGAAGGCGGGCGGGGCGACCGTGACCGGCGCCAATGCCGTGATCCTCACGCCCGGGGACGGCAGCGGCCCGGTACGCATTTCGCTTGCGGACATGAATTCTGGTGCGGGCCGCCCGCTAGCGCCGGGCGACATCCTGTTCGTGCCGCCGGCCGAGAAGATCTACGTCTATGGTCAGGTGCAGGAGCCCGGCGCGTTCAACTTCGTCCCCGGCCAGACCTTCCGTCAGGCGCTCGCGCTCGCCGGCGGACCGACGCTCGCCGGCTCGACCAGGCGCATCAAGGTGCGCCGTGCGGGCAAGGAGGTCGAGAACATCGATCTCGACGATGCGGTCCAGCCCGAGGACGTGCTGGTCATCCGCGAGAAGCTGTTTTGAGCGCGACACAGAATTGGAGGCACGGCATGCGCTGGAGCGAGCGAGTGCAGCATTGGCTGCGAGGGCTGCTGGGCGGAGGCACCGCCGGTGGCAGGCGCATTCCCACCCGGCTCGAATATGCCGCTACGCCGGTTGAAGACTCGGTCGTCGTGCCGATCTCGGCCGCCGCGCAGCCCAATATCGCCTTCCGGCGCAATGCGGTGTTCGCGGCGTTCAACACCGCAGTGCCGGTGAGCGACCGCCACGGATTGGCGGGGCGCAAGCAGGAACTCACCCGGCTGATCGATGCCGTGGTCAAGCAGCGCAAGCATGCATTGATCTTCGGCGCGCGCGGATCGGGCAAGACTTCGCTTGCGCGCGTGTTCGGCGATCTTGCCGACGAGGCGGGATGCGTCGCGCTATATGGCTCGGCGAGCGAGGGCGCGGATGTGGACGGGCTGTTCCGCCCGTTCCTCGACGAATTGCCGCTCCAGCGCGGCATCGCTGCGACGATCCCGGCGGACCGGCCGATCGGCGTCCAACAGCTCGCCAACCTGTTCGTGCAGGGCGTGAACCAGCGGACCTTGCTGATCATCGACGAGTTCGATCGCGTCGCCACCGAACGCACCCGGCACGAAGTGGCGACCCTGCTCAAGCTGCTCACCGACATGCACTCGACGGTGCAGATCATCCTGGTCGGCATCGCCGGCAATGTGGATGGGCTGCTTGCGGCGCACCCCTCGCTCCGGCGGCACCTGTTCGCCCAGCAGGTCGCGCCGATCGATCGCGAGGAGCTGGCCGGTTTGCTGCGGCTTTGTGCGCAGCAAGCGGGGCTCGCATTCGAGGAAGAGGCGCTCCAGTCGATCGTCTCGGCTGCGATTGGATCGCCCTATCACGCCCGACTGTTCGGGATGCACGCAGCGCTGATCGCCGAAGCGGAAGGACGCGATCGCATTACCATCAGCGACGCGCAGAAGGGGCTGGCCGAGGCGCTCGCCGAGTGGAGCGAGCTGACCCCCGACGTATTCGGCGTGTTCGAGCGGGCGCTGGGCCAGGCCGGCTCGCTGCGCGGGATGATCGCACTGGCAGGCGTGCTCGCGGCGCATGCGCCGGTGCTCACGTTCGAACGGATGGCGGCGGCGGGCACCGACCTGTTCGGCGACGAGCTGGGCGGGTCCGCGGCGGTTGATCGTACGATCGGACTGATCGCCCCGGCGCTGAGCGAGGACGGCATGCCCGGTGAGCTCCAGTTCGCCGATTCGCTGTCGCCGCAATTCCTCGTGCTGATAGCCAACGGGGCGGCGCGCACGCGCGCGACGCCGCTGGCGCGCGAAACGCTCGATGCGCGGGCACTTCTCCAGGGAGTCGGGCTATGACGATCAAACCAGCCGATCTGGTCGAGGCTTTGAAGGCGCGGTGGCTGCTGGTCGCCGCGATCGCCGGGGCGTTGTTCGCGCTGGTGGCGGGCCTGGCGCTGATGCAGCCGCGGCAATATCTGGCGACCTCGTCGCTGCTCCTCGACTTGTCGCAGACCGACCCGACCGACAGCGTTCAGCAGCAGCAGGGCCGCGTCGAAACCGATTCGATCATCGCGACGCAGCTCGACCTGATCCGCAGCGCCAAGGTGATCAACATCGTCGCGCAGCGCGCGGGCTTCGTCGATGCGACGCCGGCCGACCTGCCCCCCGAGGCACGGCTGCAACAGGCGGCGGCGCGGGTGCGCGGCGGTCTCAACGTCTCGACCGGGCGGCAGAGCAACGTGCTGCAGATCCAGTTCCTCGACGCCGATCCCGCGGTTGCGGCGCGCGTCGCGAACCTCATCGCGTCGATCTATATGCGCGAGCAGGTCGCCCTGCGCGCCTCGACTGCGCAGGGATCGGCGCAATGGTTCGAAGCGCGAACGGCCGATGTCCGCCGCCGCTACGAAGTTGCGCAGAAGAAGCTCTCGGACTTCCAGCGCGCGCACGACATCATCGGCATGAACCGCATGGATCTGGAGGCCGAGAAGCTCAAGAACCTCTCGGCCCACCTCGTCCAGGCCCAGGCGGATGCCGCCGCGGCGCATTCCAAGTCGGGATCGGCCGCAGTGCCCGAAGTCGCGAGTTCGCTGGTCGTCCAGAATATCGAGGAAGCGGTCGCGACGCAGGCGGGCAAGGTCGCGCAGCTCGGCAAGTCGCTGGGCCCGAACCACCCGCAGATGATCGCTGCCCGGGCCGAACTGGGCGAGCTGCAGGGCAGCCTTCGTGGCGCACGCTCCAACCAGGCGTCGTCGATGACGGCCAACAGCAGTGCGGCGACGAGCCGCGAGGCCGAACTGCGCGGCGAGATGGCGGCGCAGGAGGATCGCATGATCCGCATGTCGGGCGTGCAGGACCAGCTGATGGTGATGCAGCGCGATGTCGAGGCGGCACGGCAGACCTATGATACGGTCCGCCAGCGCTTCAATGAAGCCGCGCTCAAGAGCCAGATCTCGCAGCCCAATGCGAGCTCGCTCGACGAGGCGTCGGTGCCGCTGTTCCCGGCGACGCCGAACCTGCCCTTGTGGTTCGTCGGCGGCATCGCGCTCGGGCTGCTTGCCGGTGTCGCCACTGTGGTGCTGGGCGAAATCCTGCGTCCGCGGGTGCGCACCGTGAACGGCCTCGCCTCCGCGACCGAAGTCGAAGTGATCGCCGATCTTTCCCCCAAGTCCAGGCCCGTAGGCGGCCTGTTCGTGCCACGTCAGGAGGCAGCATGAGGCTCCGTTCCACTGCGGGCGCCAACCCGCTGTTCGCCGAATCCGCATTCCAGCCGGCGGATGCCGAAGCGCAAGGGCAGGGCGGGCTCGCGCTGCTCGATCCGGCCGATGAACGCGTCGATCCGCTGGTCACCGCGGCGTTCGACGCCGACGATCCCTATGTCGCCAAGGTCCGGAAGATCCGCGCCAAGCTGCTCGCCACGGCGCGCGAGGCCAGCGGCGCGGACGGGCGATTGCGGCTGGCGGTGCTGTCGCTGCAGGGCGGGGACGAGGCGTCGATCCTCGCCGCCAATCTCGGCGCAGTGATGGCGCAAATGGACGGGCCGACGATCCTGGTCGACGGCGATATCGAACAGCCCTCGCTCGATCGCTTGCTGCGCCTGCCCAACCGCATCGGCCTGGCCGAGCAGCTGGGCGGCATGGCGCTGCGCCTGCCGGTGCTCCAGACCGCGATCGACCGGCTGTGGCTGATGCCCGCCGGCCAGGCTGCAGGCGGCGCGGCGACCCTGGTCGAGAAGGGCTCGCTGGCCGAAGCCGCGGCGGGCTGGAACCTGCCCGAGGCCAATCTGCTCGCCTATCTTGCCGAGCGACCGCGCGGCGGCACGGCGTTTGGGAACATCCTCGAGAAATTCGACGCAGTGGTGATCGTCGCGCGGCGCGGCGTAACGCCGGTTTCGGAGATCCGCCGGGTCATCGACGACCTCGACCGGCATCACATTCCTATCGCCGGTTCGGTGGTCAGCTGAGGGGGCGCAGGATGCACGGAACCACGATCGAGCTCGGACTGGGCGGAAGCGGCGCAAGCGATAGCGGGCGGCTCGAGAACGCCCATGTCGGCGGGGTGCCGGTGTCGACGCTGTCGCTCCGCGCACTGATCGACAAGATGCTGCGCGATGCGCCGCTGCGGCTGGCGGCCGCCGAGCGGCCCTGGCTGGTGTTCGACTGCAACGGCCATGGCCTGTCGCTCAACGCTACCGACAGGGCTTTCGCAAAGGATCTGGCCGAGGCCGATCTGATCCACGCCGACGGGCAGGTGATCGTCAAGGCGTCGCATTGGGTGGGCGGGCCGCAGATCGCCGACCGTTCGAGCACCACCGACATGTTCATCGACAGCCTGCCCGGCGCCGCGGCGGGGAAGGTGCGCTATTATCTGCTCGGCGGCACCGAGCAGGTGAATGCCGACTGCGCCGAGAGCATCACCAGCTCGACTCCCGGGCTCGAACTCGCCGGACGCCGCAACGGCTTCTGGAAGGCGGACGAGGAAGCGGCGGTGATCGACGCAATCAATGCCGCCGCGCCCGACGTGCTGTGGGTCGGCACCGGCAAGCCGCGCGAACAGGCGTTCTGCGTGCGCAACCGCGATCGGATCAAGGCCGGCTGGATCGTCACTTGTGGCGGGTTGTTCAACTATATTACCGGTGATTATCCGCGCGCGCCGCAGTGGATGCAGCAGGCGGGGCTCGAATGGCTCCATCGCATGGCGACCAATCCGCGCCATCTGGCGTGGCGCTATCTCACCACTAATCCGCATGCGCTCTACTTGATCTGGAAGCACCGGAATGGCTGAGGCGGCTGCCTTGCCTCCTGAAAAGAAGCCGCTGCGCGCGACGCTGGCCCGGTTCGGGCTCGCAAGCATGTCTTCGGCCGCAGTGTCGGTCAGCCATCTGCTCGTCCAGCTCGTCGCGGTGCGTCGGCTGGAAGCGGCGGAGATCGGCACGCTCGCCTTCCTGCTGGTGATCATCCAGTTCGGCTACGGCTTGTCCAACGCCTTGGTCTCGACGCCCTATGCGATCGCAGTCAACCAGCGCGAGGATGGCGCCGAGCAAGGTTTCGACTTCTTCTTTCCGATGAATCTGCTGCTCGCGCTGTCGCAGGGGCTGCTCTGCGCGGCGATCGGCTGGGCGATGGTCGGGCCGTGGGCGGCACTGGCGTTCGGGCTGGCGGGCGTCTTCTCGCTGCTCCGCTGGTTCGGGCGCGCCAATGCCTATGCCCACCACACGCCCGGCGGCGCGGCGATCTCGGACATGGTCTATGCCTTGCTGGTCATCGCCGGGGTCGGCGCGACGCTGGCGGTCGGCGCGCGGATCGAGCTGTTCGGCGCGGTTCTCGCGGGCGCTGGTCTCTTCGCGCTAATTCCGTTCGGTGCGGGCTTCCTCGCGCGGCACCGGCCCGTCGGCCTGGGCCGCGCCCTTGCCGCCTACCGCCCGGTGTGGAAGCGGCAATCGGCCTGGACGCTGATCGGGGTCATCACTACCGAGGCGACGTCGAACGCGCATAGCTACATCGTCACGCTTTTCGCCGGACCCGCGGCGTTCGCGCCGATTGCAGTCGGCATGCTGTTCTTCCGCCCGGTCAATGTCTGCATCACGGCGCTAACTCAGCTCGAACGGCCGCGCATGGCGCGTGCGGTTGGGAGGGGCGACGACAAGTCTGCCCGCGGATCGGCCCGCGCCTTCCTCGCGGCGCTGGTCGTGATCTGGGTCGCCACGGCAATCACCGCGGCGCTGATCCTGTGGTTCTTCCCGCAGGTTATCATCAAGCCGACGCTCTCGGTGCAGACGGTGATGATCGCGGTCGCGCTCTGCGCCGCGCTGTCGCTGGTGCAATGCCTCCAGGCGCCGATGAGCGTGCTCACCCAGGCGCGCGGCGCGTTCAAGCCGCTGGCGGCGACCAGCGTGCGCAGCTGCTTCGTCGGCGTCGGCGCCGTCATCGCGATCACGCTGCTCGCGCCTTCGGTGTACACGATCGCCGGCGTGGTCCTCGCGCAGCTGGTGATGATGATCGGCATCTGGCGGCTCGATCGGCGTGCGCGGCGGGATATGGCGCAATGAGCCTGGCGCTCCCCTGGCATCGCGGCCGCATGACGCTGCGCACCACCGGCGCCGCGCAGCCGCGCAGCCATGCGCTTGCCAGCCGGGCCGAGGCGCTGATCCCGGTCGCGCAGTTCGTCTATTTCGTCTTCCTGATGATGATCTTCATCGGGCAGCAGCCCTTCTCATCGCGCAACCAGGAACAGCTGGTTGCGATGGCGGCGAACAATGACGGCTCGGACATCTTCAAGCAGGCGTTCTTCATCGGCTTCGCGCTGCTGCTGACGATGCTGGAGGTGGTCCGGCGCTACAAGCCGCAATATCGCTTCACCTATTGGCCGCTGCTGCTGATGCTCGGCTGGTTCCTGGTCAGCTGTGCGTGGGGCGTCGATCCGTTCGTGTCGTTCAAGCGCGCGATGCAGCAGGTCATCGTGATCTACATCACTTTCCTGTCGCTCGCCTTGCTGGGGCCGGAGCGGATCTACCGCACGCTGATGGCGGCGCTGGTGACCTCGCTGCTGATCTGCTGGATATCGCTGCCGCTGACCCCACACGCCTTCCACCCGGCGACCGAGAGCGACAAGGCGCTGATCGGCGCATGGCGCGGCTTCTTCTTTCATAAGAACATTGCCGGCGCGGTGATGGCGCTGACCTTCGTGGTGACGGCGCACGCGTTCTTCACGACGCGCAAATGGTATTATGCGCTGTTCTCGGTGATGGCGTTCGTCTTCGTCATCGGCACCAAGAGCAAGACGTCGCTGGCGCTGTGCTTTGCGATCCTTGCCGTGAGCTCTGTGTATCGGGTGCTCAGCCAGTCGGTCTCTAAGCGTGCGGTACTGCTGCTCCTGGTCGGGACGGGCATGCTGTTGTTCCTCGGGCTGTACATCGCGTTCGAGCCGGTGGTCGAGCGGTGGTTCGCAGATCCTCAGGCGTTTACCGGGCGGGTTTCGATCTGGAAGGTCGCGATCGATTATCTCGCCGACCATCCCTATCTGGGCTCGGGGTTCGGCGGGTTCTGGCAGGTCGGCGATCTCTCGCCTGCGCACGACTATCTCAATCAGCAATTCCAGCTGCTCACTGCACATTCGCACAACGGTTATCTCGAGATCCTCGTCACCACTGGACCGGTCGGGCTGATCCTGCTGCTCGTATCGTTCGTGGTGCTGCCGGCCTGGTGGTTCCTTACCGGCACGACCAAAGCGAACGCCACGCTGATGGCCAGCGCCTTCGCGATCTGGAGCTTCGTGCTCTACCAGAACCTGCTCGAAACCTCGTTCTTCGACAAGGATCGCCAGGTCTGGGTGATCTTCCTGTCGTCGATCGCGATCGCGCATGCGTCGTTCAAGGCTGTCGACCGGCCGCGCTGGCACCGCCGCACTCCTGCATTGGCTCCGGGAGGTGCCGCATGACCGAAATCGCCATCTGCATCGCCACCCGCCAGCGCCCGCTGGGGATTACCCGCACGCTCCGCTCGCTCGCCGCATTGGCGACCGAGCGTGACGTGACCATCATCGTCGCCGACAATGATGGTGTGAAGCGCGAAGGCATCGCCGCGGCCGAAACGCTGCGCGCCGAGGGCTATCGCTGGCCGCTCGAACTGCTGACGGTCGCCGAGCCGGGCATTCCCCAGGTGCGCAACGCGCTGGTCCAGGCGGCGCTGCGGCTGCCCGGCATCGCCTTTGTCGCGATGCTAGACGACGACGAGGCGGCCGACCCGCACTGGCTGCATGCGATGCTGGCCTGCCAGGCAGCGACGCGCGCCGATGTCGTCGGCGGCGCAGTGCTGCGCGAAATGGAAGGCGAAGTCGCGCCCTGGGCTGCGCGCCATCCGCTGCTCCAGCCCAAGTCGCGCGGGGCTTCGGGAGTCGTCGAGCTGATCGACAGTACCGCCAATGTGTTGATCGACGCCGAGGCATTGCGCGCGTTGGGCGACAGGCCGTTCGACGAGGCGATGGCGCTCACCGGCGGATCGGACAAACAGCTGTTCACCCGCATGGCGCGCGCCGGGCGCCGCTTCGCCTGGGCCGAGGATGCCCGCGTGACCGAGCTGATCCCGGCGAGCCGGATCACGTCCAAATGGCTGCTGATGCGCGGCTACCGCATCGGCATGACCGACACGATCACGGCGATGTCGCACAGCACGCCGTTCAAGGTCGCCACTGCCGAGGCCGCGCGGATCGCCGGCGGCTTCGTCGTCGGATCGCTCGGCGCGCTGACGCTCGACCGCGGCAAGCGGATCATCCGGCTGGGCAAGCTCTATCGCGCGGCGGGCAAAGTCGCCGCGCTTACCGGCCATCGTTACGAGGAATATCGCAAGGTGCACGGCGCATGAAGAACGACACCGGCCAGCCCACCTTCTCGGTGGTGATCCCGCTCTACAATCGCGCCGACATCGTCACGACGACGATCCAATCGGTGCTGACCCAGGATTTCGGCGACTTCGAGATCATCGTCGTCGACGACGGATCGAAGGACAATCCCGAGCCGGTGGTCGCCGCGATCGGCGACCCGCGCATCCGCTATGTCCGCCAGGCCAATGCCGGCGGCGGCGCGGCGCGCAACCTGGGCATCGAGGAGGCGCGGGGGCGCTATATCGCGTTCCTCGACTCCGATGATCAGTTCCTGCCCGGCAAGCTCTCGATCATGGCGGCGGCGTTGCCCGATGCGGACGATACCGTGCTCTACTCGCAGATGCAGGTCGATCGCGGCGTCGACCGTTATTGGGTGCGCCCCGATCGCGGCATCCGCGAGGATGAGGATGTCGGCGAATATCTGTTCTGCGCCAACCAGTTCATGCAGACTTCGACGATGGTGGTGCCATCGGCGCTCGCCAAGCAGGTGCGCTTCGATCCGGCGCTGAAGAAGGGCCAGGATCTCGATTTCAGTGTGCGCCTCCAGGTTGCCGGCGCGCGGTTCCGGATGATCGAGCAGCCGCTGACGATCTGGCTCGATGCGACCGAAGTCGGGCGGACCTCCTACGTACGCGGTTACGAGACTTCGCTCGACTGGCTCGATCGCTGCGGGCATCTGCTCACCAATCGTGCACGCCACGGCTATCGCGCGACCGTTCTCGCCTATCACATGGCGCCGGTTCGTCCGGTGGCCGCGCTGCCCGAGCTGGTGCGGGGGCTATTCTATGGCCGGGTGCCGGCGCGCATCCTCGCGCGCCAGCTGCTGCGGTCGTACCTTCCGAAATCCTTCTATCGCTCGCTGGTGAACCAGTTCGTCCATCGTTTCGGCAAGCCCGAAGCGCTGGCTGGCAAGGCGGGCAAGTGAATGGTGCCGGGGGATCAGACTGACGCCATGCCCGCAGCCGACGCTCCGCTGTTCACAGTGGTCATACCCACCTTCAACCGGCGCGATGCGGTGGTCGAGGCGGTGCAATCGGCGCTCGACCAGAGCGTTCGCGACATCGAAGTGATCGTCATCGACGACGGCTCGAAGGACGGAACTGCCAGCGCGGTCGCTGCGATCGGCGACGAGCGGCTGCGCGTCATCGTCCAGCCCAATCGCGGGGCTGCGGCGGCGCGCAACCGAGGTATAGACTACGCACGGGGCCGCTATGTCGCGTTTCTCGATAGCGACGATCGCTTTTTCCCCGATCACCTTGCCGACCTGTTGCCGCTGCTGGCGCAGAGCGACGATGTCGTCGCTTATTGCCGAGTGGTCGTCGATCGCGGCTCGGGGCGGCATTTCCTCAAGCCGTATCGCGAGATCCTGAGCGGCGAGAGTGTCGACCGTTATCTGATGTGCGAGCGGGGCTTCATCCAGACCAGCAGCCTCGCGCTGCGCCGCAGCCTCGCCGACACGGTGCGTTATCGCGAGGATGTCGGCTTCGGCGACGATACTGATTTCGCCGTGCGGCTGTCACTGGCAGGCGCGCGCTTCCTGATGGCGCCGCGCGCGACGGTGTTGTGGGCCGATCGTCGTACGGAGAACCGGCTGTCGCAGGTTCGCGCCAATATCGGCAACCTCGCCTGGCTCAAGGATCTGCGTCCGCACATCTCGGCGCGCGCCTATTCGGCCTATATGGGCTGGCATGCCGCCAAGAGCGTCTGGCCGACCAGCCGGCGCACTGCGCTACGCTATTATTTCGACGCGCTGCGCCACGGCGCCTTCCGTCCGCGGGTCGCGGCAATCGTGCTATTGCAAATCATTATCCCTGATAATCATTATCGAAAGGCTGCCGATCGATGGATCGCGCTGACCAGCCGGGTGCGTGGCGCTCGGATATGAGGCGCCGGACTTTCCTGGCAGGCGCGGCGGCGGCATGCAGTGTCCCGCTCGCCACCAGCGCGGTGCCGTTCGTGCCGCCGCTGCCCGGTTTCGACGGACCCGGGCTCGATGCGCGAGCGCGACGCAGCGGCCGGCGCTTTGGCTGTGCGATCAAATCGGGCCAGCTGGCAAAGGATCCGGCCTTCACTGCCGCGGTGCTGCGCGAGGCGGGGACGATCGTCCAAGAATATGAGCTCAAGCGCCACGTCACCCAGCCAAAGCCGGGCAAGTACGATTTCAGCGGCAACGACAAACTGGTCGATTTCGCCCAGCAGCACGGGCTCGCCGCTCGCGGGCACACGCTCGTCTGGTATTCGAACAATCCGCCCTGGCTCCAGGCCGCACTTCCAGCCACGCGGGGCCGCGCCAAAGAAGGGCTGCTCACCGGCTATATCGAGACCGCGATGCGCCGCTATGCCGGGCGGATCGGCGAATGGGACGTGGTCAACGAGCCCGTCGAGCCCAATCAGGGCCGCGCCGACGGCATGCGAAGCCAGAACATCTGGGGGCAGGCGTTCGGCGAGAATTATATCGACCTGGCCTTCCATAGCGCCCGCGCCGCCGATCCGCGCGCGCGGCTGTTCCTCACCGATTTCGGACTCGAACATGCCTCGCGGCGCTGCGCCGCGCGTCGGGCGGCGATCCTCCGGCTGCTGGAGCGCGCGCTGGCGCGCCGCGTGCCGATCGACGCGCTCGGCATCCAGGGCCATTTGAAGCCGTTCCGCGAACCGTTCGACGAACGGACCTTCGCCAATTTCCTCGACGAAGTCCGCGGGATGGGGATCGGCATCGCGATTACCGAAATGGACATCGCCGATCGCGGCGGGCCCCAGGCAATCGAGCCACGCGACGCGCAGGTCGCCGCGGTCGGCAAGGCGTTTCTCGACGTCGCGCTCGACAATCCGGCGACCAGCTCGGTGCTGACCTGGGGACTGTCGGACCGCTATTCGTGGCTATCGACCTATCCCGAATATCGCTGGCCTGACGGCAAGCCCTCGCGCGGACTGCCGCTTGATGCCGATCTTGGTCGCAAGCGCTTGTGGGCGGCGATGGCGGCGGCGTTCGACGCGGCGCCGGTGCGCAGGGCGAGCAATCCGAGCGAAGGAGTAGCCGCATGAGAATCGCGCCGCTGACCGGGCTTCGCGGCATCGCCGCGATCGCGGTGCTGCTCTATCATATCCCGCATTCGCCGGCGTTCGCGGAGTGGGGCATGCTGCTGTTCTCGCGCGCCTATCTCGCTGTCGATCTGTTCTTCATCCTGAGCGGCTTCGTCATTTCGATCGGGTATTATGAGCGCGTCGTGAAGCGGCCGAGCTGGGCCAGCTATGGCGATTTCCTGCTCAACCGGCTGGCGCGCGTCTGGCCGCTCCATTTCGTCGTGGCGCTGGTGTTTGGCGCGCGGATCCTGCTCAACGTCTCGGGCGAGCAACCGGTGGCGCTGACGCCGGCGAATATCGCCACCAATTTGCTGATGATCCAGAGCTGGGGCTGGGGGACGCAGGCGCTGGCCGGCAACAGCTGGTCGGTGAGTACCGAACTCGTCGCCTATCTCGCTTATCCGCTGGTCGCGGTGATCGCCTTTTCGAGACTTGCCTGGCTGCAGGCGATCGGTTCAGTCGGGCTGCTGATCCTCGTCGCGACATTGGGGCACGGCGCGCAGGGGCCGCTCGACGTCAACGATGCTGACAGCATCCTGCCGGTTCTGCGCTGCCTCGCCGGTTTCGCGCTGGGGGTGATCGCCTATCGACTGACGCAGGGCGCCCGGTGCGAGCGCGTGCTGGGCGGCGAGCATGGTTTCATCGGCAGTTGCGTGCTGATCGCCGCAGCACTGCTGATCCCGCGCGGTGACGTGGCGGTGGCGCTGTGCTTCGTGCCGCTGGTGTTAGCCTGCTATTATAACGGCCGGACCGCGCGGGCGCTGCTCGCCAATCCGGTGGCCTTCCACCTCGGGCTGATCAGCTATTCGATCTATCTCTGGCATCCGCTGGTCCGTGACGTGTTCGCGCGCGCGATGGGCATTGCGCATCGCCATGGGGTGGTAGGCTTCGACTGGTTGTTCGTGCTCGCGCTGCTGGTCGCGACCTGGCTGATCTGTTGGGCGAGCTATCTGCTGATCGAGGTTCCCGGGCATCGGGCGATCAAGAAGCTGGAGCGGCGCGTAATGCCGCGCCCGCCATTGCCCTTCCGACAGGCGGCCGAATAGCGATGGCCGCCACGACGATCGTCGCGGTGCCGACCTTCCGGCGACCCGATCAGTTGCGGTATCTACTCGAGGAGCTCGCCGCGCTCGACGGTCTTGACGATGTCGCACTGCTCGTCGCCGACAATGACGCGGGCGGGGAGGGGGCCGCCGTTGCCGAGGCGGCGCGCGCATGGTTTCCTGTCCCGATCGACGTGATCCGCGTGCCCGAGCCCGGGCTTTGCCATGTTCGCAATGCCATCGCTGCGCGCGTTCTCGCTTTGCCGACGATGCAGCAGCTGGCGATGATCGATGACGATGAATGGCCCGAGCCGGGCTGGCTGGCGGCGCTGCTTGCCGTTCAGCGGCGCACCGGCGCCGGCGTCGTCGGCGGGCCGGTGGTCCCGGTATTCGCAGAAGGCGCGCCGCGCTGGGCTGGGCAGACTCTGGTATTTCGCCCGGAGGAAAGGCCTGAGGGTGCCGCCGACATGCTCTACGCCAGCAACAACCTGCTGGTCACTCGCACTGCGCTGGAAGCTCTATCGGCGCCGTGGTTCGACACGGTCTTCAACCGCAGCGGCGGCGAGGATCTCGATTTCCTGACCCGGCTCAAGGCGCGCGGTATCGGCTTCGCCTGGGCGCCCGAAGCGCGGGTGCGCGAGCGGGTAGGGCCAGAGCGAGCGCGCAAGTCCTGGGTGCTACGACGGATGTGGCGGATCGGCGTCACCGACACGATGGTCGCGCGCAAGTCGGCGAGCCGGCCCGCGCTGGCGCTGCGCTCGCTGGCGCTGCTCGGGCTGCGTACTGCCGCACTGCCGGCGCTGGCGTGGCACCGCAATCGCCTCGACATCGCCGGGCAGTGGGTAAAGGCGGTCGCGCGTCTCTATGCCGTGGCAGGCGGGAGCGACGCGATCTACGCCGCTCCCGCCCCGCTCAGTTCGCCCAGGCTCGGAAGCTCTTGACGATCATGTCGCCGGAGCCGTCGGTATAGGCGCTGTTGGTCTTCACCGCGACGTTCATGATCGGATACCAGCGGTGGCCGCGGAACGGGTTGACGCTCTGATAGGTCTCGAGCCCGTCGACGAACCAGGTGATGTATTCGGGCCCGATGTCCACGGCATAGCGGTGATAGCCCTGCGAGAAGCCTGACAGTCCATACGCCTGCTCGGCCTGGATGTTGGTGCCGCGCTGGAAGGTCCGCCAGCCGCCATTGCCGCCGTGGATCGTCGCCGAGATATGCCGGTCGAAGTCCCAATAGCTCTGATAGCCAAAGCCCTCGTACACATCGATCTCGGGCGGCCAGCCCGAAGTCGAAATCAGCCAGAAGGCCGGCCACGATCCGCGCCGGGTGGGCATCTTGGCGATCCACTCATATTGGCCATAGCCGATCTGGGTGCCCGGCGTATTGTGCCCGCTCAGCACGACCGAGCCATATCCGTACGAAACGCCGTTATAGGTGATCGGCGTGGCGAGCTTTTGCGTGTGGAACACCAGCCCGTCATCGGTGTAGCGCAGCGGAGCCTCGACGCCGGGATAGAGCGTCTCGTCGAGATAGATGCCGGTCTCGCCGTTCGCGACCTGGGCGCGACCGTGCGAGAGCTTGCTCGACCACGCATCCGACCAGCCGGCATCGGACCAGCGCATCGTGCTCTTGGTCATCTCATATTGGAGCGCGCCATAGGTGCGGAAGGTCCGCGGATTGCGGAAGCCGCTGGTGGCGGCCGCGGTGGGCGTCGCGCCGGCATTTGCCGTCACCGTGTTGGACGCGGTGCCCTGGTTGGCACCCCAGGGCGCCTCGCGCAGCTTCAAGGAGAATTGCTGGCCGTTGGTCGTAGACAGGATCGGCACAGCGACAGTCTTGCGCAGCGGATCGCCGGGGCGGAACACGACGATCGTGTCGGTCGCCTTGTACTGGTAGCCCGAGATCGCCTTGTTGGTGCCCGATCCGTTGACGGTGATCACGCGCGCGATCACCGTGTTGGGTGTCGCGCGATCGAGCGTGACGGGGACATAGGCGGCCGAGGCGCCCGGCTGGAACACCGCCGCGCCGATCGACAGGGTCGCTTTTTCGGGCAGCCTGGTGCCGTTGGCATAATCGAAGGTGGCGAAGCTATTGGTGGCCGCCGCAGCGGTCTCGACCTGTGCGGGCGCTGCTACTGCAGTAGCTGCCGGAGTGGCATCCGCAATGACGACGGTTCCGGCCGGTTTCTGGGAAGAACTATTGTCGTCGCCCCCGCATCCCGCGAGCGCGCACAGAGAGAAGGCGCCCGCGAGCGGACGCAAAACGGTGATACGCATGAAAACACCCCCCGGTGTCGACGGCCAACAACTGTGCCGTCAAAGGGGTATTTAGGAAGAAAAGGGCGCCCGACATGTGTCGGACGCCCTATTTGCGTTAAGTTGAAGGTAAAAGGCCGTCGATCGATAACCGGGATTACTCTGCTGCAATCGCGAGTGCTTCCGGTGCAACTGCAAGTCCACGTCCGACGCCAGTATAAGTGAAGCCAGCAGCCTCGACAGTTTCGGGACGATAGATGTTGCGCAGATCGACCAGCGCATCGCCTTCCATCCGCGAATGAAGCTGTTCCAGATCCAGCGCGCGGAACGCGTTCCACTCGGTAACGATCACCAGTGCGGCTGCGCCGTCGGCCGCTTCATAGGGCGATGTCGCGAATTCGACATTGGGCAGCATCGGCCGCGCGGCGGCCATGCCCTCTGGATCGAATGCACTCACGCTAGCGCCGCCATCTTCCAGCGCCTGGATGATCGCGAGACTCGGTGCATCGCGCATGTCGTCGGTGTTCGGCTTGAAGGTCAGGCCCAGCACTGCGATCTTCTTGCCGCGCACCGATCCGCCGCACGCCGCGATGATCTTGCGCCCCATCGCGCGCTTGCGGCTGTCGTTGACCGACACGGTCGCCTCGACGATCCGCACCGGGGTTCCGGCGTCCTCTGCGGTCTTGACCAGCGCCAGCGTGTCCTTGGGGAAGCACGACCCGCCATAGCCGGGGCCGGCATGGAGGAACTTGCTGCCGATGCGGTTGTCGAGCCCGATGCCGCGCGCGACTTGCTGGACGTCGCCGCCCACTGCCTCGCACAGGTCCGCCATCTCGTTGATGAAGGTGATCTTGACCGCGAGGAACGCGTTCGCGGCGTATTTGATCAGCTCGCTCGTCCGCCGCCCAGTGAACAGGATCGGCGCCTGGTTGAGATAGAGCGGGCGATACACCTCCTCCATCACCGGGCGCGCGCGCTCGTCCTCGATGCCGATGACGATGCGGTCGGGGCGCTTGAAGTCCTCGATCGCCGCGCCCTCGCGGAGGAATTCGGGGTTCGAAGCCACTGCGAACTGCGCGTCCGGATTGGCCTCGGCGATAATCCGCTCGACTTCGTCGCCGGTGCCGACCGGCACGGTCGACTTGGTGACGACCACCGTGAAGCCCTTGAGGCACGGCGCCATCTCGGCAGCGGCGGCGTGGACATAGGACAGGTCGGCATGCCCGTCACCGCGGCGCGACGGGGTGCCGACGGCGATGAACACTACGTCCGCATTCTCGACGGGCGCGGCAAGCTCGGTCGAGAAGGACAGGCGCCCCGCCGCGACATTGCGCGCGACGAGATCGTCCAGACCCGGCTCGAAGATCGGGATCTGTCCGGCGTTCAGCCGCACGATCTTGCTCTCGTCCTTGTCGACGCAAATGACCTGGTGCCCGAAATCGGCGAAGCAGGCGCCCGAGACGAGCCCCACATAGCCCGATCCGATCATCACGATGCGCATTGCTTATACTCCTTGACTGTACGCGTTCACGCCGCGCGGCGCGGCTGACGGGCGGCGAGCAACTGGCTCGCGAACAATTCGACTTCGTCGGCAAGATCCTCGCGCTCCAGCGCCATCGCAAGATTGGCGTGGAGGAACCCGGCCTTGTCACCGCAATCATAGCGGGTGCCGGCGAAAGTAAGGCCGTGGAAAGGCTGGTCGCCGATCATCCGCGACATCGCGTCGGTGAGCTGGATCTCGCCGCCCGCGCCCTTTTCCTGGCTTGCCAGCACGCCCATCACTTCGGGCTGCAGGATATAGCGCCCGATTACCGACAGGTTCGACGGCGCCGTGCCCGGGGCAGGCTTCTCGACCAGGCCCTTCACTTGCGTGAGCGCACCGTCGCGCGTGCCGGGCGTAATGATGCCATAGCGATGCGTCTGCTCGTCGGGCACCGTCTCGGCGCAGATCACATTGCCGCCGACCTGCTCATAGGCATCGATCATCTGCTTGAGGCAACCGGGCCGCCCCACCATGAAATCGTCGGCAAGCAGCACCGCGAAGGGCTCGTTGCCCACCACGTCGCGCGCGCACCACACCGCATGGCCGAGGCCCATTGGCTCCTGTTGCCGTACATAGGCGACCGCGCCGGGCTTGAGCCGGGTACGATCCAGAATCTCCAGGGACTTGCCGCGCCCGGACATCGTCGTCTCGAGTTCGAACGCGATGTCGAAATGGTCCTCGATCGCGGCCTTGCCGCGGCCGGTGACGAAGATGAGCTGTTCGATGCCGGCCTCGATGGCCTCCTCGACGGCATATTGAATCAGGGGACGATCGACGATCGGAAGCATCTCCTTCGGGATAGCCTTCGTCGCCGGTAGAAAACGGGTACCGAGCCCGCCAACAGGGAACACTGCCTTACGCACACGCTTCGGGGTCATACGCCGCCTCCTTCGCTGCGGTGCAGCATAGAGAGGGGATCGCGAGGGGGCAATTTCGTTCTGTCGCCCCGATGGCACCGGTGGTCGGTGTTTTAGACTTTCGGCGTTCGGGTTGACTGGCGCGACGATATTGGTACGCGCAATTATATTATAAATGCTGACGATTGACAGTCAAAGGAGGCGAGATGCGCGGTGCTTATTGGATGATGGGTGTGGCGCTGTGCTTCCCCGCAGCGGCTCAGGCCGCAGGCTGCGAGGAAAGCTTCACCAAAGCAGGCTCCTTCATCAGCGGGATGAAATTCCGCGCGTCCGTCACCGTCGCCGACCTAACCCCGGCGAGCGCGATCGGCCAGATGCGCGGCGTCGCGGCGGGTAAGGGCTATGATATCCTCGTTGCCGAGGCAGAGGACGGCAGCATGCTGATCGAACAGCCGCAGACCGGCAAGGCGCGCGCATTCCCCATCACCATCACGGCAACGACCAGCGGCAAGACCGGCCTGGTGGAAATGGAGGCGAAGCTTCGCGCGGGCCAGACAGTCAGCTCGGACGCGGCCAAGACCGAAATGTGCGCGATGCTGGGGCAAATCAAGGGCGGCAAGGCCGGCCTTGCCGCGGCAAGCGCGGGCATGAAGGCGGTCAGCGATTCCGCGCCGCTTGCGATCAGCGCGCTTTCGCTTTCGCAGCAGGTCTCGAAGGATACCGAGCGCAACGCCGCGGCTATCCCGCTGCGCTATCAGGGCAAGACGTTCATCATCGACGGCATGGTCGAGTTCGCGACGAAGGACGGCGGTGACTTCATCGTGACCTACAAGATCCCGCATCCGCATCAGCAGGTGTTGCGCCTCCCAGGCCAAGCGGCATTCAAGACCGACATCGCCTGCGTAATGGCAAAGGGGCAGGCGGCTTTCACGCTCCAGCTCAAGCCGGGCAAGAGCATCAAGCTCAGCGGCGTCTTCGATCGGTTCAGCGCCACCGATCACCTGTTGCTGCTCAAGGACTGCCGCTCGGTCCGCTAAGGGGCGGGGGCGTCCTTAGCCAAGCGCTTCGCTTGCGGCGAAACCCCTCCGTCGCGCTGCGCGCGCCACCTCCTCCGATCCTGAGGAGCGAGGGAGGAATCGGACTGCGCGCTTCGGCCCGCCGCGTTCGCTTAGCCAGCCGCCGGCGCCACCGAAGCGCGCCGGATCAGTGTCGACACGAACAGCGAGGCTTCGCCGTCCTCATCCGGTGCGCCGCCTTCGCCGCTGACCAGCTTGAGCGCGGCGGCGCGTGCCATCGTCGCGATCGGCCAGCGCACCGTGGTGAGCGGGGGCCAGAGATGCGAGGCGATCGGGGTGTCGTCGAAGCCAATGATCGACAGGTCCTGCGGCACGTTGAGCCCGCGCTGGCGCGCGACATGAAGCACGCCTGCCGCCATCTCGTCGTTCGACGCGAACACCGCGGTGGGGCGCGGGGCGAGATCGAGCAACTGTTCTGCGGCGCGCATGCCGGATTCGAACTTGTAATCGCCCTGGACGATCAGGGTGCGCTGGAGCGGCAGGCCTGCGGCTTCGATCGCTTCCTCATAGCCCTTTTGCCGCTCGAACGCCGAGCGGAAGCCATGCGGCCCGAGCACAAGCCCGATCCGGCGATGCCCGGATTCTATCAGATGCTCGACTGCGCCGCGCACCGCCTCGCGGTCGTTTGAGGCGACCATGTGCGGCGCCTCGTCGAGCGGCGCCGATCCCATCCGGACATAGCGGACGCCCAGCTCGGCGCAGAGCGCGGCAAGTTGGTCGTTCTCCGAAATCGGTGGCAGGATCATCACGCCGAACGGGCGCTGGCGCTCGAGGAACTGGCCGATGTCCGCGAGCATCGTCGGCGAACCGCGATTGACCGGGTGGACGATCAGCTCGAACTCGGTATCGCGCAGCACCTCCAGCATGCCCTGCTGGACGTTGAGGACCATCTGCGCATTGGGGTTGTCGTGGATCAGCCCGATCAGGAAGTTGCGGCGCAGCGCCAGCGCCCGCGCCTGCGGGTTGGGCACGTAGCCTAGATCGGCGATGACCTCCTCGACACGCCGCCGCGTGTCGCCGTTGAGCAAGGGCGACTGATTGATCACCCGGCTGACGGTCTTCTTGGAGACGCCGGCGATGCGGGCGACGTCGTTGATCGTAGGCTGACTGCTGCGCTTCATTGCGGAGGGCATAACCCGGACAGGCGATTGCACCAAATGCAGTCGTGCGTTGCATCTGAGCCACCAATTCTACGTCGGCATTCAGCGCGAACGGGATAGGGCAGTTGCTACGCAACCGTATTTCCAGATACCGGTGTCATTCATCGGCCACCAGAGCCGGAGAGTGAGAGGAGAGGCGATGTTGATTCAACCTTCGCGGCGCGATCTTTTGCGTTACGGCGCGCTCGCCGGCGCAGGCGCACTGGTCCCGGCTGATGCCTTCGCCGCAGCCGATCCGTGGCTGCGCGCTGCCGACATCGCCCGCAGGGTGCGTGCGCCGGTCTTTGCGCGCCGTATCTTCGACATCACGCGGTTCGGCGCGAAGGGCGACGGAACCACGCTGAACACCGTTGCCATTGCCGACGCGATCGCGGCCTGTGCGGCGGCGGGCGGGGGCAGGGTGCTGGTTCCGGCCGGCGATTTCCTCACCGGGGCGGTGCATCTCAAATCGAACGTCGAGCTGCATGTCGCCGCCGGTGCCACGCTGCGCTTCAGCACCGATCCCGCGCACTATCCGATCGTGTTCACGCGCTGGGAGGGCGTGGAGCTCATGAATTATTCGCCGCTCGTCTATGCGTACAAGGCGAAGAACATCGCGATCACCGGGGCCGGTACGCTCGACGGGCAGGGCAGCGCGCAACATTGGTGGTCGTGGAAGGGCCCTTGGGGCGGTACGGTCGAATATGGCTGGCGCGAGGGGATGCCCAACCAGCGTCCGGCCCGCGCGCGGCTGTTCCAGATGGCCGAGGAACGCGTGCCGGTCGAGAAGCGTGTGTTCGGCGACGGACATTATCTGCGCCCGCCATTCATCCAGCCCTATCTGTGCGAGAATGTGCTGATCGAAGGCGTGCGGATCCGCAACTCGCCGTTCTGGAACGTCCATC
Organism: Sphingomonas sp. LM7; assembly: GCF_002002925.1. Classification (NCBI taxonomy): domain Bacteria; kingdom Pseudomonadati; phylum Pseudomonadota; class Alphaproteobacteria; order Sphingomonadales; family Sphingomonadaceae; genus Sphingomonas; species Sphingomonas sp. LM7. Next base: position 115,439 of record NZ_CP019511.1, read on the forward strand.
CGGTGCTCTGCCGCAACGTCATACTGCGCGGTCTAGACATCTTCGGGCACGGACCGAACAACGACGGCACCGACCCGGAATCGGTCGATATGATGCTGATCGAGGATTGCAGCTTCGATACCGGCGACGATTGCATCGCAGTCAATTCGGGCCGCAACGAGGATGGCCGGCGGCTCAATGTGCCCTCGCAGAACATCCTGATCCGCAATTGCCGGATGAAGGAAGGCCATGGCGGGATCACTGTCGGCTCGCAGATCTCGGGCGGGGCGCGCTGGGTGTTCGCCGAGAAGTGTCAGCTCGACAGTCCCGATCTCTGGTACGCGATCCGTTTCAAGAACAATGCGCTCCGCGGCGGGCTTCTAGAGAATTTCCACTATCGCGACATCAGCGTCGGGCAGGTCAGCCGCACCGCGATCGCCTGCGACTTCAACTATGAGGAAGGCGCCAAGGGCCGGTTCAAGCCGGTGCTGCGGCACATCAACATCACCCGGCTGCGCGCGATCGACGCAACGCGCGTGCTCGACAGCCAGGGGCTCCCCGGCGCGCCGGTGACCGACATTTCGCTTAGGGACTGCAGCTTCGACGGCGTCACCGCGCCGAGCGTGATCCGCCATACCGAGGGCGTGTCGCTCGCCAATGTTCGCGTCAACGGCAAGACCGTTCGCGCGCTCGACCAGCTTCCGGCCGCATGATGCTCGCATTGTTTCTCGCGCTGCAGGCGGCGCCGCAGCTCGCCTTTCCCGGCGCCGAGGGGGCGGGGCGGCTCGCGCTCGGCGGGCGCGGCGGGCAAGTGCTGTTCGTCACCAACCTGAACGACAGCGGCGCCGGCAGCCTGCGCGCCGCAGTCGAGACCAAGGGGCCGCGCACCATCCTGTTCCGCGTCTCGGGGACTATCCAGTTGCTCAAGCCGCTGGTGATTCGCGAAGGCCGGGTGACGATCGCGGGCCAGTCGGCACCCGGCGACGGCATCACGCTGCGCGACCATATGATGCAGATCTCCGCCGACGATGTCGTGGTCCGCTATATCCGCTCGCGGCTCGGCGATGAATCGAAGACCGAGTCCGATGCGCTGACCATCACCAAGGGGCGCCGGATCATCCTCGACCATGTCTCGGCGAGCTGGTCGGTCGACGAGACGCTGTCGGTGTCTGCAAATTACACCACGCCGGACCAGGGCTTCTATGACGTGACCGTCCAATGGTCGATCATCGCGGAATCGCTCACGCGCTCGCTCCACGCCAAGGGCGAGCACGGCTATGGCAGCCTGATCCGCGGCGGGCGGGGATCGAAGGCGAGCTTCCACCACAATCTCTGGGCGAGCCATTCGGCGCGGATGCCGCGGCCGGGCAATTACAGCGGTCCCGATGTCGATCCGATCGGCGCGTTCTTCGATTTCCGTTCGAACGTCTTCTACAATTGGGGCCGTAACCACGCCGGCTACAACGCCGACAAGGCGACGCTCGCGCGCTATAATTTCGTCGACAATGCCTATGTCGCCGGCCCGCAATCGGCGAAGCCGATCGCGTTCGACGAGGGCGATACGCTCGCCAAGGCGTATTTCGCCGGCAACAGCATGAACGGCACGATCCCCGCCGATCCGTGGAGCCTCGTCACCGGCATCCGGCCCGAGGGCTATCGCCTCGCCGCGCCGGTCGATGTCGCGCCGGTGAAGCCCGATCCGGCGCCATCAGCCTACGCGCAAGTGCTCGACAGCGCCGGCGCGTCGAAAGCCCGTGACGTCGTCGATGCCCGGATCGTCGCAGGAGTCCGCGACCGGACGGGCAGGCAGATCGACAGCCAGCGCGACGTGGGCGGCTGGCCCGAACTCAAGAGCCTGCCCGCGCCGCGCGACAGCGATGACGACGGCATGCCCGATGCCTGGGAGCGCCGGCGCGGGCTGAACCCGGCCAAGGCAGATGGAAATGGCGACCGCAACCGCGACGGCTACACCAACCTAGAGGAATGGCTGGCGGACGCCGCAGCGGGCAGGGGCTGAGGCCGCCGGCAAGGGGCCGGACTCGATGGAAGCCTGGCTATCGGGGCAAAGGTCACACCAGGGTCATACTGTCGCGCATGTTCCAGCGGGGGCGGGGCCAGGCGTAAAATCTCAAAAGTTCAGCCAACGCGCATTTGCGTTTGGGCCGGATCTGCGCTGTCGAAGAGCGGGGGCCGAGTGGCCCGAGCGTTGATTTCAGCAGGCGAAATCCTGCATTTCAAGCGGTTTTTCAGCCCGCAGCTAGGCCCCTCGGCCACCTGAAAGCGGCTCGCGCCCAGCCACCGGATCAGATCGATTGGAGCACAGAACCTAGAGCGGGATGTGAGCGGTACAGCGCACCCGTTTGCCCTGAGCGTGTCGAAGCGCGGCGATCAGCAAGCCGGTTCGTCCGGAGAGAGGCGGCCTTCGACAAGCTTAGTCCGAACGACGAAGTGCGTGATTCAAGCACAGGTCATTTTGCTCTCGATCCGGATCGCACCGGATCAGGAGAAGAGACGTTCTGACACCGGTAACCCATTCATCTCGTTGTCTTCGGGTAGCAGATACCACATAATGAGATATTATTTCCGATATTCATGTGTTGCTGGCAAGCAACAGGGCTTGATGGTTGTCATCCTGATGGCCCAGCCAATCTATTGACACCGGTTTCCGTTCGCTGGATGTAGTGAGTCGTCAGTAGACAAGCGGCATTCCCGGTCCTGCGCTCATGCGCATTTTCGGGCTGCGATGCCGTGTGCCCGGAACCTCCGCAGAGTGGTCCGGATGAATCAGGCAGAGGAGGCAAATATGAAGGTGGGACTCACGCATTCGATGTGGCGCAACGGCGCCTCGGTGGCAGTTGTCGCGATCGCTTTGGTCATGGCGGGCGGCGCTTCCGCGCAGACCAGCGGCGCCGGCATTCCCGCGGCCGACCCGGCGGCTGCGCAGGACGAGACGGCAGACCCCGTCCAGAGCGGCGACGACATCGTCGTCACGGGCTTTCGCGGCAGCCTGGCCAAAGCGCTCGACGCCAAGAAAGAAGAGACCGGTTCGGTCGACATGATTCTCGCCGAGGACATCGGCAAATTCCCCGATCTCAATCTCTCTGAGTCGATCCAGCGCGTGCCCGGTGTCGCGCTCGCCCGCGATGGCGGCGAGGGGCGGACGATCTCGGTGCGCGGCCTCGGCCCCCAGTTCACCCGCGTCCGCATCAACGGCATGGAAGCGCTGACCACTGCCGGCGGTGCCGATGCCAGCGGCGGCACCAACCGCGGTCGCGGCTTCGACTTCAACGTCTTCGCCTCCGACCTTTTCAACTCGATCACGGTGCGCAAGACCGCCGAGGCCTCGACCGAAGAAGGCTCGCTCGGCGCCACGGTCGATCTCCAGACGGCGCATCCGTTCGACTACAAGCCAGGCTTCACCTTCGCCGCCTCGGCGCAGGCGAGCTATAACGACCTTGCCGAAAAGGTGAGCCCACGCGGCGCGGTGATGGGGTCGTGGCGCAACGCCGACGAGACTTTCGGCGTGCTCGCCTCGCTCGCTTTCACCAAGCGCAAGACCGTCGAAGAGGGCTATAGCACCGTGCGCTGGGCGCGCGGCTCGGCCTTCGCGCCGGGGTTCGAGAGCTATCTCGGTACGCCGTGCATCAATGTCGGCGCCGGCGGGGCGAGCGGCACGGTGGTGACCCCGGCCCCGGCGGGCTGCGCGACGGTCAACGCCGCGCTTCACCCGCGCTTCCCGCGCTACGACTATTACATCAACGAGACCGAACGCCTCGGCGCGACCGCGGCGGTGCAGTGGGCGCCGACCCCCGACACGCTGATCACGCTCGATGCGCTCTATGCCGACTTCAAGGCGACGCGCGAGGAATTCTATCTCGAGGCCCCATCGTTCAGCGTGGCCGGCGCCTGCACAGCGGCCTCGCGCCTCACCAATTGCGGCATCGCCGACACCGACGTCACGGCGGCGACGATCGCGAACAACATCCTCGTCGCGGGCACGTTCAACGATGTCGATCTGCGCGTCGAGGATCGCTTCGACGAGCTCGACACCAAGTTCAAGCAGCTGACGCTCAACGCCAGCCAGAAATTCGGCAATGTCGAATGGACGGTGCTGGGCGGCTATTCGGTGTCCGATCACACCAATCCGGTGCAGAATACGATCACCTTCGATCAGTTCAACGTCGATAATTACCAGTATGACTATACCGACGGCCGCGCTCCGACCTTCAATTTCGGAACCGCCAACTTGACCAGCCCGACCAGCTGGGTGCTCAGCCAGCTCCGCCTGCGCGCGGCGAGCGCCAAGAACGAATATCGCACCGCGCAGTCGGCGCTGAAATGGGACGTCAACGACGAGTTCAAGCTGGAGGTCGGTGCCGCCTGGAAGCGCTACGACTTCGAGACCAGCGAGCTTCGCCGCACCAACGGCACCACGTCGAACCAGGAGACGACGATCCCCGCGGCGATCGCTGCGATCCCGCTGGCCGGCTACAGCCAGACGATCGCGATCATGGGCCAGTCCTTCCTCGCGCCGAATTACCATGTGGCGGAGTCGCTACTCAGCCTGCGCGACCCCGCGGCCTATGGGGGCGCCTTCCGGCTCGGGCCCGAGCCTGCACTCGGCAACAATTCGCAGATCCGGGAGAAGGATCTGAGCGCCTATTTCCAGGCCGACTTCAAGCATGACTTCGATGGCGTGATGGTGCGCGGCAATGTCGGCGTGCGCTATGTCGAGACCGACCAGAAATCGACCGGGTTCGGCTTTGTCGGCGGGGCGGTGCGCGAAGTCGTGTCGAGCCAGAAATATGAGGACTGGCTGCCCTCGGCCAACCTCGTCATCGAGCCGACCGACAATTTCGTGATCCGCGCGGCGGCGGCGCAGGTGATGGCGCGGCCAAACCTCGGCAATCTCACGCCGGGCGTGTCGATCACCGTCTCAGGCGCCAACCGCACCGTAGCGGTCGGCAATCCGCAGCTCGAGCCGTTCCGCGCCGCGACCTACGACCTGGCCTTCGAATGGTATTTCGCGCGGGGTGCGCTGCTGTCGGTGGCGCTGTTCCAGAAGGACATCTCGACCTTCGTCCAGACCTTGAGCTCGACCGGTACGTTCAGCAGCAATCCGTTCGGGTTGCCTGATACGCTGGCGATCGCCGCCTGCGGCTCGCTTTATCCCACGACCTGCAACCCGGCGAGCAACAACTGGACGTTCAACGCGCCGGCGAACACGCCGGGCGGCCGGCTGCGCGGTTTCGAAATCAATTACCAGCAGCCGCTGCGCTTCCTGCCGGGGTTTCTGAGCAACAGCGGCGTGCTGCTCAACTACACGCGCGTCACCTCGGACATCAATTACCTCAACGGCGCGGGCGCGGTGGTGGTGACGGCGCCTTTGCTCAACCTGTCGAAGCAATCGGCGAACGGGACGCTCTATTATGAGGACAAGTTCCTGAGCGCGCGCGTCTCGGCCGCCTATCGCAGCGACTATCTCACGACGGTGCCGGGCACCGAGCTGGGCACCACGGTGCAGGGCACGCACAAGACGTTCAATCTCGACGCGTCGATCCAGTTCACGCTGATGAACAACCTCAAGCTGTCGCTGGAGGCGGTGAACCTGACCGACCAGTATCAGGACCAGTATATCGAGCCGGGTGACCTGCTGTCGGTGTACCACCACACCGGCCGCGAGTTCCTGGTCGGGCTACGATTCAATTATTGAGGGGCGCCCTCTCTTCCGTTCGCCCTGAGCCTGTCGAAGGGCCGTTCTTGTCGCCATCGGGTGAAGAAGAACGGTGCTTCGACAAGCTCAGCACGAACGGGGGAGGTGGCGGTTGTTACGCCAGACCCTGGCTGCGCGCCCAGGTCAGGAACAGTTCGGGCCATTCCCCCGCCGGCTTGCCCACCGCGCGCGTCATCCCGAAGCCATGCCCGCCATGGGTGAACAGATGCGTCTCCACCGGTACGCCCGCCGCCTTGAGTGCGGCGCGCAGCAACAGGCTGTTCTCCACGGGCACGACATCGTCGTCCTCGGCATGGGCCAGGAAGATCGGCGGCGTGGTCTTGTCGACATTGCGGTGCGGGGCGTGCGCGGCCTCCAGCGCCGGGCTCGCATTCTCGCCGATCAGCTGTTTGCGCGAGCCCATATGCGCGTCGGGCGCGCTCATCGAGATCACCGGATAGATCGGCGCAGCCACGAACGGCCGCGTGCCGAGCCTGTCGGCCGCGTCGACCGGGTCATAGGTCTTGGCGGCGTGCCGCGTCGCGAGGTCGGCGCAGAGATGCCCGCCTGCCGAGAAGCCGATCGCCGCGACCCGCTCGGGATCGAGCGCGTCACGGATCGCGCGCGCGCGGATCAGCCGCATCGCCCGCTGCGCGTCGGACAGCGCGACGTCCGGCCCCGCCTTCCAGCCGTCGCCGGGCAGGCGATAGAACAGCACATAGGCCGTGAAGCCCTGCGCCGCGAGCCAGCGCGCCAGCACATAGCCTTCATGATCTAGCACGATCCGCGAATAGCCGCCGCCGGGCATGATCAGCACCGACGCGCCATTGGCGACGCGCGGGCGAAACACGGCCATCCGCGGATTGGCGACGCCGCTCACCGAACGATCGGTGAGCATCGCATTGGTGCTGCGCTCGTCCACTTTCTCGACCGGCGGCTTGGCGGGCTTGCCGGGCACGCCCCTGGGCCAGAGGTCGATCGTCTCGCTCGGATCGGCGAGCCCGCCGGGTAGCGGCTTGTCCCCCCTGGGCGGCGCGGTCTGCGCGCTTGCCGCGATCGGCGTGGCAAGGGCTGCGAGCAACGCGGTACGGCGATCGAACTTCATCCGGGCAACCTCTCGAAAGCCGGCTTCAGGTGCCGGGCTGGATATAGGGCACGCGCGCGAACAGCTCGCGCTGCCATTTGCGCGGGTCGTTCTCGATGCGGCTGCGCACATCGAAGACCATCGTCGCGCGCTTGTCGAGGCCGTAGCGCGGCCAGCGTGGCAAGCCGGCGTGATTGGGGTCGCCGGTCCTGGCAAAGGCGACGAAGCCGTCCTGCATCGCTTTCGAAGCCGCGCGCGCATCGGCAGCGGTGCCGGTCTGCGAGCCTTCGGCGCCGAGCGTTCCGAACACGAGCGCGATGTCGAGCGAGTGGAAGGCGCCGCGCCGCGGATCGGTGCGCGAGCCGAAATCGAGTTGGTAGACCCAGCCGGGTGCGCCGGCCTTGGCGCGCTCCTCGGCCTCGATCACCTGGCCGCGCCAGCTCCGCCCGCAGGTGGTGGCGTCGTAAAAAACCTGCTCGGGGCTCCAGTTGGGGAAGCGCGCGCGATATTCGGCGATGACCCATTCGGGCAGGATATCGATGCGCAATTCGGGCGCGATCCGCTCGGCAATATTGTCCCAGCCCAGGTCGCGCATCTTGGCCGAACCGGGGGCGACGAATGCGCGCGTCTCGTCATGCGTGTTGCCGAGCAGCATCGGGATGGCGTTCGACTGCGGAATGGCGTCGGGCCAGAAGGGGTGGCGAGTCAGCCACTTCATGTCGAGCACCGGCCCGAAATAGACGCCGCCGCCCAGGATCGGATCGACTGCCGCAAGGCCTTCGATCAGTTTCTCCCGCGGCATCGCCAGCAGCGCGTCGAGGTCGTTTTCCCTGACTCCAAGCTTGCCGAGATAGGCGCGTGTCCGTGCCGTCGCGTTAAGCGGGCCGGACGCGGTGACTTGCTGTCCGCTCATCGTCGCCGCGCGGTGGAACAGGCCTTTGGCAGCGGGCATCCCCATCATCGTCGCGATCTTGGCGCCGCCGCCGGACTGGCCGAACACCATCACTCGGTTCGGATCGCCCCCGAACGCCGCGATATTGTCGCGCACCCAGCGCAGCGCGAGGATCAGGTCGAGCTGGCCGAGATTGCCGCTGTCGGCGAAGCGCGGATCGAGCCGGGCGAGGTAGAGATAGCCGAACGCATTGAGCCGGTGGTTGACCGTCACCACCACTACGTCGCCGCGTGCCGCGAGCACCTGTCCGTCGTTGAGCGGATCGGTGACGCTGCCGCCAGAATACGCGCCGCCATGGATGTAGAGCATCACCGGCTTGCGCGCGGTCGGGCGGGCGTCGGCGGTCCAGATGTTGAGGAACAGGCAGTCCTCGGACTGCGCGCCATAGCGGCCGCCCGATTGCGGCGCGACCGGACCGAACGCGTCTGCGCGCTGTATCCCAGTCTGCGCAGGGACGGGGACCGGCGCCCTGAAGCGTTCGGCGCGCCCGTAGCAGATGCCGCGAAACACCCGCATACCGCCTTCGGTCGTCCCCTGGAGCGCGCCCGCGGGCGTGCGGACCGGGGCAGTGGACTGCCCCCACGCATGGCCTGGAATCAAGGTTGCGGACGCGGCACCGATCAGCGTGCGGCGGTTGATCATCGCGCTCTCTCCCTCGCCTTTATCGTCGGTCGATCGGGTAACCGGTGTCAGATGTGTTGGCAACGACGGTTGCGTCGCCGGTCGTTTCGACCCACATAGCCAGCGGCGCACGGGCGCCCCGGAACGCGCATGACCACTGCCCTGAAAATCCATTCCAGCGACCATGTCGCCACCCTGCTCGAAGCTGCTGCGGCGGGCGACATGATCGATGCCGGCGGCGCCCCGATCGTCGCGCGCGCCGATATTCCCAAGGGCCACAAGATCGCGCTGCGCGATATCGCGGCGGGCGAGAACATCGTGAAGTTCGGCTTCCCGATCGGCCGCGCCACCGCGGCGATCCAGGCGGGCGATCACGTCCACAGCCACAATCTCGCGACGGGCCTCTCGGGCACGCTCGACTATCGCTACGAACCCCATGCCGATCCGCGCGCGCCGACGTCGGGCGGACGCACCTTCCTCGGCTATGTCCGCGAAGACGGCCGGGTCGGGACGCGCAACGAGATCTGGATATTGCCCAGCGTCGGCTGTGTCGGCCGCACCGCCGAGCGCATCGCCGCCGCAGCCAGCCCCCGCCATGCGGGCGAAGTCGATGGCGTCCACGCCTTCGCGCATCCCTATGGCTGCTCGCAGCTCGGCGACGATTTGAGCGCCACCCGCAACATGCTCGCCGCGCTCGCCGCGCATCCCAATGCCGGCGGCGTGCTACTGATCGGGCTGGGCTGCGAATCGAACCAGCTCTCGCGCCTGCTCCAGGAACTGCCCGAGAGCCATCGCGCGCGCATCCGCACGATCGTCGCGCAAAATTCGGCCGACGAATTCGAGGAAGGCCTGGCCGCAGTCGCCGAACTCGCCGCTGAAGCCGCGAAGACGAAGCGCCAGCCGGTCGGCCTCGACAAGCTCGTGCTCGGGGTGAAATGCGGCGGCTCGGACGGTTTCTCGGGCCTTACCGCAAATCCGCTGGTCGGCCGGATGAGCGACGTCGTCACCGCTGCGGGCGGCAGCGCGATCGTCACCGAAATCCCCGAGATATTCGGCGCCGAGCAGATGCTGATGGACCGTGCCGAAACCCGCGAGGTGTTCGACGGCGTCGTCGGCGTGGTCAACGACTTCAAGACCTATTTCCTCAGCCATGGCGAGCCGGTTTCCGAGAATCCCTCGCCCGGCAACGTCGCCGGCGGCATCACCACGCTGGAAGAAAAATCGCTCGGCGCGGTTCAGAAAGCGGGCCACGCGCTGCTCACCGACGTCAAACGCTATGGCGAGCGGATAGAGCGTACCGGCCTCACCCTGCTCGAAGCGCCCGGCAACGACGCGGTGTCCTCGACTGCGCTCGCCGCGGCGGGCGCCACCGTGATCCTGTTCACCACCGGCCGCGGCACTCCGCTCGGCTTCCCGGTGCCGACGGTCAAGATCGCCTCGAACAGCGATCTCGCCGCCCGCAAGCCCAACTGGATCGACTTCGACGCTGGCCAGGTGCTCACCGACGGGTTCGAGGCCGCTGAAGAAGCGCTGATCGACCGCATCGTCGCGATCGCCTCGGGTGCCGAGACTGCCGCCGAGCGCAACGGCGAACGCGAGATCGCCTTCTGGAAGCGTGGGGTCACGCTCTGAACGGCAACCGGCTTGTTCACGTAAAATTACCGTGTGTCGCCGCTTAGACGATTGCCACTGACACCGGTTTCCCCTACTTCACGCAAAACGCGTATGTGAGAGGAAGGGGCCTGGTGGGATCCGTACAATTTGCCGATGAAGCACGCCGGATCGCGGAGACGTTCGTCGAGGCGCGCCGCGAGAGCCGCGGGCTTTCAGAATTTCCCGGTGCGATCCCCGAGGCGCTTGCCGATGCCTATGCCGTGCAGGACCATGCGATCGCGTTCGACGGCCGCAAGATCGGCGGCTGGAAGGTCGGCCGGATCAATCCGCCGCGCGATGGCGTCGATCGGCTTGCCGGCCCGATCTTCAGCGACAGCATCGTCGATGCGCGCGAGGGCCTGGAGATGTCGATCTTCGGTGAGGGCTTCGGCGCCGCCGAGGCCGAGTTCCTGCTGCGTATCCGTACGACGCCGCCCGCGGGCAAGACCAGCTTTACCGAAGCGGAAGCCGCCGACCTGGTCGATGCGGTCCATGTCGGCATCGAGATCGCCAGCTCGCCGTTTCAGGGGATCAACGAGTATGGCCCCACCGTGACGATCTCCGACTATGGCAATAATAACGGCTTGGTCATCGGCCCCGAGATCAAGGACTGGCGCACCGCCAACATCAACGCCTGGCCGGTCACGCTCGATATCAATGGCGAGCGGATCGGCGCGGCGACGGCCGAGACCATGCTCGACGGTCCGGTCGGCGCAGTGCGCTTCCTGCTCGAGCTGATGGCCGCGCGCGGCATCGCGCTCGAAGCGGGGCAATGGGTGTCCAGCGGCGCGGTTACCGGCGTCCATCCGGTCACGCCGGGCGACGAGGTAGAATGCGGGTTCGGCGAAGGTTTCGAAGTGAAGTGCACGATCACCGCTTCGTAAGAAGGCGGAAAAAATACGAGTGGAGAGAGCATGGTTGAGGCGCGTGCAGGGGCAAAAACGGCCGCTGCCGACCCCCGGGTTCGCATGAAAAGAGGCACGTGCGCGCTGCTGGCGCTCGCGGCCGCCAGCGCGCTGACTCCCGCGGCGTCGGCGCAGGAATTGTTGTTCCGCGCGAGTGGCGACAAGGGTTTTGCTGCCGAAGTCGCCAAGGGCGATGCCGAGCCCAATTTCCAGAACGGCATGTCGATCGTGCCGGACGGCGCGCATGGCGGCGCGATCCGCTGGCCCGACGACGGCTATCTCGCCTGGTCCGCGCCGGGAAACATGCTTGCCCAGCGCGGCACGCTTTCCTTCTTCTGGCGCGCCCGCGAGCCGGTGGGCGAGGCGCCGTTCGTGCTGTTCCGCACTGCCTTTGCCGACCATTCGAGCTGGGACATGGCGTTCCTGCGCATCGACTGGAACGGTCACGGCTTCGATGCCTTCGTCACCGACGCGAACCTGTCGCGCATTCGGGTGTCGTGGCGGATGGACCCGCTTCCCCCGCCCGACGCCTGGCACCATATCGCCTTTGGTTGGGACGAAGCGGACGGCGTACGCCTGTTCGTCGACGGCAAGCTGGTGGCCAAGGACAAGACGCGTGCCGATCTCGACGCCGGGCTCGATCAGTTCGGTCTTGCCGCGCGCGTACTCTCGCCGCACCAGGTCCAGAGCCGCTATAATTTCACCCGCGGCAGCGATTTCGACGAAGTTCGCGTCTACGACCAGTTGCTCGATGCCGCCGCGGTCGCCCAGCTCGCCGCCGGCGCCGAGCCCACTGCAAAGGCCTCGACAAAGTTCGATCGCGCCGCCTGGCTCCACCGCTTCGGCTGGGACCGCGGCGCGCCGCCCTTGCTCGCCGCGCAATCCACCAGCATCCGCAAGCTCGAGTTCGCCGACGCCAAGGATCTCAAGCAATGGATGTGGAAAGGCGTCGATGGCATCGCCGAGACGACCTGGCCCGGCGTCTATAATCGTTCGCGGCTCCCCGGTCGCAGCGACTATTTCGACCTTCCCGACTGGAACGTCTATGTCGACGGCGGCAAGACCTACAGCCTGCGCCTGCCCGCGGACGAGCCGTTCAACCGCGTGGAAATCCGCGGTGCCGCCTATGGCGATCTCGCCTGGAGCGCCGACGGCGACCGCTTCGTATCGCTGGCAAAGCGGCCCAAGGGCGTCGTCCGCAGTGTCGATCAGATCGCGCCCCGTACCGGCGGCACGCTGCGCTTCACCAACATCGCGCAGGAACAGCCGATCCAGGAGGTCTGGGCGTATAATTTTGCCGACGGCGCCGAGCCCAAGGGGACGTACAAGCTCAGCTACACCGTCGATGCTTCCGCCGCAGCAGATCTCGCCGGGCTCAAGGATCTCAATGCCTTCATCGCGGGGCGCTATCCGGCCGACGAGCGCAGCACCGTGCTCGCGCTGCCGGCGGGGGCACGCAGCGCCGCGCCCGCCGCGGGCAGTGCCGCCGCCACCGGTGCGGCAATGCGCAGCGGCAGCGAAGCGCCGATCGTCCATGTCCTGATCCCCTCAGGCTTCGGCCCTGCCGGTCCGGGCAAGCCGATCGCCCGCGCCTGGAACTATGGCTGGGAGAACAGCCATGACGGGCTCGACGGCGTCGCGATCGACATCCCCGCGCTCAAGGCCGCGCCCGACGCCAGCGGCAGGATCGCGCTCAACATCCGCGTCAAGGACCCGATCTGGCCCGGCCGCGACATGATCGACGTCTCGGTCTCGGTGAAGCCTGGCGAGGCGCGCACGCTGTGGCTAGACCTGCGCGACCGTATCCTTACCAACGACAATCTCTATCTGACGATCGCCTCCGCCGCGTCCGATTTCAACGCGCAGTCGCTGAACGGGATGGACGTCCGCCTGATCTTCAAGGAGCGCGAAGCGGCCAGGGCCGAGCATGTCGTGGATCGCTTCAATCAGGTGAAAGATAATTGGGGCTTCCTTGTCGAGGAGCATACCGCCTCGCATCGCGAGGGCCTGTATCGCCGTCTCCATGCCGATATCGGCGATCTGCTCCGCGTCGATCCCGATCATGCCGAAGGGCGGCGGTACTGGGCGGACATCGGCTACAGCCCCGAGAAGCTGCCACGGGTGGCCGTTGCGCCGCCGCCGGCGGGCGTCCCCGAATGGGCGTGGTATCAGCTTCAGGATCTTGCCAAGGTCCGCGAGTTCATCACCTGGTGGATCGACAATCGCCAGGTGCCGTTCGGCGATTTCGGCGGCGGGCTCTCGGACGATGTCGATCTCGTCCAGCAATGGCCGGGCCTCGCGCTGATGGGAGTCGAGCCCGACAAGATCAACGCCTCGCTGCGCGCGCTGACCGAGGCGGTCTACAGGCACGGCATGATGGAAAACGGGCTAGGGGTGCTCACCACCGACGAGCTCCACGCGTATGAGGAAGGCATGAACGCCGATGCCGCGCGGCTCTACCTCAACTGGGGCGAGCCGAGGTCGGTCGAGCGTATGCTGGCGACGGTGAAGGGCCTGAACACCGTCATCCTGCCGAACGCCGCCGGGCACATGCACTTCGCCAGCAACTGGTACGGCGCACGCAAGATGTACCGCGAAGGTCCGTGGGAATGGCAGAAGCCCTATAGCTGGGTCGTCACGCACTCTCCGATCCTGATGGGGCTCTATAATGCCGATCCCACTGCGCGGCGGCTGGTAACCGGGCTCGCCGGCGGCTGGATCGCGCACGGAAAGCAGGACGCTTCGGGCAAGTGGAGCTTCCCCAATGAAATCAACTGGCGGACCGATGTCGAGCGCAAGGGCGATGGCGGGGGCGCGAATGTCCCACTCCAGACTGCCTGGGCGGCCTGGCGCTTCACCGGCGACGCCAAATATCTGACGCCGATCACGTCGCGCGTCGCCGGCGCGCCGACGCTGTTCGCCGAATTCAACGAGAATGCGCTGACGGCACTTCCCGAGGGCAGGGAATGGGCTGCCCGGGTCAAGGGCCGCGGCGATCTCGGCGGCTATGTCCAGTGGCAAGAGAATGGCGACACCGCGCCGCTTGCCCATCTCCACCGCGATGCGATCGGCCAGAAGACCAACCGCATGTACATGATGACGCAGGGCCATTGGTGGTCTGATCGCGTGTCGATGCCGCAGGAACTGCTCCAGCGCGAACGGCTGGGCGGCATCGCGCTGGTACGCAACCAGAGCTGGCCGGGCCACACCGTCAGTTGGCGTTTCGCCGAACCGGGCGCCGCCGAGCAGGTCGCAATCCTCGTTCCCGGTGCGACTCGCGAGCATTTCCGCGTCATTGCCTATAATATGAGCGATCGCGCCCAACACGCCGAGATGAGCAGCTGGAACGTCGCCGCCGGGCGCTGGACGACGCGCGCTGGCACCAAGGCGGACGGTTCAGACCTCGGCGCGGGCAGCCCGCTGGAGCTCGAACGCAGCGCCACTGCCGAACTCAGCTTCGCCCCGCGCGCGACGACGGTGTTCGATTTCACGCTCGAGCAACCGGGCGAGGATCCCTCGATCCGTCCCGATCTGGGCATCGGCGTCGATGATGTCAGCTTGAAGGGGCGTGCGGTAACGGTAACAGTGCACAGCCTGGGCTCGGCCGCTGCGCCGGGTGGCACGCTATTCCTGGAGGAACCCTCGGGTCGCACCCTGGCCTCCATGAAGATCGCGGCGCTCCCGGCACCGACGGATCTGATGCCCAAAACGGCGAAGGTGCGCCTCATGGTGCCGGCGGGTGCCGCGATCGCAACGCTGCGGCTGCGTGTCGCGCTCGCCGATGGCCGACGCGAAGTCACGCTGCGCAATAACATCGTGCCCCTGTCTGCGGTGACCCAATGACTGTATTGGGCCGCCGCGGCATCCTGGGCGGTCTGGCCGCATCGGCGACGCTGGCTGCGCTGCCGACCTCGGCCCGGCCCGGCGATGCGGCGAAGCTGCGTGAAGCGCTCGACGAGCTCGAGGCGATTTCCGGATATGACGCGCAGCTTGCACGGCTCGCAGCCTTCGACGCCGCATCGCTGCCGCTGTCGGCGCGCATAGATTTGCGAACCATTCGCAAGTCTATTGCGATAGATTCGCAACTGACTCGCCTCGTTCCGGGCGGCAAGTCGGAAGGCCCATATCGCCTGCCGCGCGCCGCCGAACCGGGTTTATGGCGCCACGCCAATGGCGCCCAGGCCTTTGCGCTGCTGCTGGAACGCAATGTCGGCGAACGCACCGATCCGGAATCGGCGCACCGCCGGTTCGAGCGCACCGTCGCCCGCCTCGGCACGCGTGCCGACCGGCTGATGCGCGCCGCAGGCTTCGGCAAAGGGAGCGTCGGCGATCGCTTCAAGGCGATGTTCGCCGATCCGCGCTGGCTCTATTCCGACGACGATGCCGGGCGCGATGCCGCAGTCGCCGACATGAACCGCTGGCTCGACAACGCACGCCGGGCGCTGTCCGCGCTGGTCGGCCCGGTGCCGCGCACCAGCCTCGACGTCAGCGTCCGCCGCATGACCCGTGCCGAGGAGGCGGCGGGGAAGGGAGGCTACCGCGAGATCCCGACCGCCGGCCAGTCGGGTGCTTATTTCGTCGATTTGAAGCAGATCCGCCGCCGCCCGCGCTGGAGCCTGCACAGCGTCGTCCATCACGAACTGCTCCCCGGCCACATGGTCCAGCTGCCGATCGAGACCGAAGCCGGCGCTCACCCGCTACGCATCGCCTATCTGCCCGCCTTCTCCGAGGGCTGGGCGATCCATGCCGAGCAGCTGATGGCCGACCACGGAGTCTATCGGGACGCGCCGCTCGAAGAGCTGGGGCATATCCACTGGCTGTTGTTCCGCGCCGTACGCGGGCTGATCGACACCGGCATCCACCACCGCCGCTGGAGCATCGCCGAGGCGCGGGCGCAGCTCGATCGCCTCCAGGGCGTGCCGGCCTATTTCGCATCGTTCGAGCAGGATCTCGACCGGATCGCGGGCGAGCCTGCGATCCGCGCTGCCGAGGCGCTGGTCTGGCTCGAACTCGCGGATCGCCTGTGGGACCGCACCGACGGCACCGTGTACGCCAATCAGGCGATACTCGAAGGCGGTCGCAAGCCGATGCGATTTGTCTCGAATGTTGGGAGTGACGCGTAAAATGCGAAACTTCTTACCCCAAAGCTTCCCTCGGACGGGGGTTAACGCTAACCAATCAACCAAGCCGCGGGCGGGGCTCAAGCGGCAAACAGGACTGGGAGAGGCTGAATGAGCGATGCGAGGGGGGCGACCATAGCCGGCGCCGCTGACCGTATAGGCCGATATCGCTGGGTCATTGTCGGTCTGTTGTTTGCTGCTACGGCAATCAATTATATCGACCGGCAGATGATCGGGCTCTTGAAGCCGATCATGATGGAAGATCCCGCGCTGCACATGGACGAGCGGACCTATGCCGACGTCGTGGTTTGGTTCCAGATCGCCTATGCGATCGGCTATCTCGGCTTCGGCAAGGTGGTCGACGCGATCGGCGCGCGGCTCGGCTATGCCGTCGCGGTCGTCGTCTGGACGATCGCGCATGTCGCGCATGGCGGCGCCTATAGCGTCACTCAGTTCGCGCTGGCGCGGTTCAGCCTGGGCATCGGCGAATCGGGCAATTTCCCCGCCGGCGTGAAGTCGGTCGCGCAGTGGTTCCCACAAAAGGAACGCGCCTATGCGATCGGGCTGTTCAACGCGGGCGCCAATGTCGGCGCGATCCTGACGCCGCTGATCGTTTATGTGATGATCTCGCACCTCCAGATGAGCTGGCGGACGGTGTTCATCTCGACCGGCATCTTCGGCGTGCTGTGGCTGATCGCCTGGCTGGCGATCTATCGCGACGATCCCGCAACGCATCCCAAGGTGAGCAGCAGCGAACTGGCGCACATCACCCAGGATCCCGCCGATCCCGACGTGAAGACGCCCGGCCTGTGGCTCCGCCTGCTTGCCACGCGCGAGACCTGGGCGTTCGCACTGGGCAAGTTCTTCATCGATCCGATCTGGTGGTTCTATCTGTTCTGGCTGCCGGGTTTCCTCGGCGCGCAATATGGCCTCGACCTCAAGACCTGGTCGACGCCCACCGCGGCGCTGGCGCTCGGCGCGATCTATCTGATCTCCGACGTCGGCAGCATCTTCGGGGGTTGGCTCTCGGGCCGGCTGATGAAGGGCGGGATGAGCGTCAACCGGGCACGCAAGCTCACCATGCTGATCTGCGCCTTCTTCGTGCTGCCGGTGGTGTTCGCCACCTCGGTCGACAATCTCTGGGTCAGCGTCCTGCTGATCGGCATCGCCGCGGCGGCGCATCAGGGCTTCTCGGCCAATCTCTACACGCTGCCCTCGGACACCTTCCCGCGCTTCGCCGTGGGCGCGGTGATCGGCATCGGCGGTACGGTGGGTGCGATCGGCGGCGCGCTGTTCTCCAAATATTCGGGCGACATCCTCGATCGGGTGGGCAGCTATGCGCCGATGTTCATCGCCGCCGGCGCGGCCTATTTCCTCGCCGTGCTGTCGGTGCATCTGCTGTCGCCGCGGCTCGACCGGGTTGAGCGCTTCCAGCCTTCGACGCCCTGGGCAGTGATCGTGTCGGTGGTGGTCGGCCTGATCGGCGTGGTGATCTTCCTCGCTTCGGGCAAGAACACCACGGGCTGCGTACCGGTATGGATGGGGCCAGCATCGCCCTGCTTCGTGCCCGGCACCTATTGGACGATTCTGGGCGTGTGCGCGGCGATTGCGATCCTTGCGATTGTCGCCAACGCGCTGTTCCGCGAGAAGGCGCCGCAAGCGTAAGAGAGAGCAATGACCAAGCCCCTCAACCTCGATCCCGACCGGCTTTTTCCGTCCGACGAGCGCACACGTGACATCGCGCGTGCGCTCTACAAGGAAGTCGCCGGGCTGCCGATCATCAGCCCGCACGGGCACACCGATCCGACCTGGTTCTCGACCAATGCCAATTGGTCGAACGCCACCGAGCTGCTGCTGTCGCCCGACCATTATATCTACCGCATGCTTTATTCGCAGGGCGTCGCGCTCGACGATCTGTGCGTGCCGAGCAAGGCGGGCATGCCGGGCACCGATCCGCGCAAGGCATGGCGGACCTTCGCCGAGAACACACATCTGTTCCGCGGCACGCCGTCGAGCATGTGGCTCGGCCATGTCTTCTCCGAAGTGTTCGGCTTCGACGTTGCGCTGGATGCCTCGACTGCCGACCTCTATTACGACCGCATCAACGAGAAGCTGGCAAGCGACGCGTTCAAGCCGCGCGCGCTGTTCGACCGATTCGGCATCGAGTTTCTCGCGACCACCGAGGGCCCGCAGGACGATCTCTCGCCGCACCACGCGATCCACAAGTCGGGATGGCAGGGCAGGGTGGTCACCACCTATCGCCCCGACGCCGTGATCGACGTCGAACACGAGCAGTTCGCCGGCGCGATGAAGGTCTTCGCGGAGAAGACCGGCGAGGATGTATGGTCATGGGACGGCTATCTCGCCGCGCACCGCAAGCGCCGGGCCGATTTCCGCGCCGCGGGCGCCACCGCGACCGATCACGGACATCCCACCGCGCAGACCGCGAACCTGTCGCATGACGAAGCCGAGCGGCTGTTCCGCACGATCCTGTCGGACAGCTGGACCCCGCAGGATGCCGAGCTGTTCCGCGCGCAGATGCTCACCGAGATGGCGGCGATGTCGGTTGAGGACGGGATGGTCATGCAGATCCATCCCGGCAGCTTCCGCAACCATAATGGCGGACTGTTCGATAGCCATGGCCGCGACAAAGGCGCGGACATCCCGATGCAGACCGACTACGTCCATGCATTGAAGCCGCTGCTCGACCGTTTCGGCACCTCGACCGATCTCTCGATCATCCTCTTCACGCTAGACGAGACCGTCTACGCCCGCGAGCTCGCGCCGCTGGCCGGGCATTATCCGTGCCTCAAGCTGGGCCCGAGCTGGTGGTTCCACGACAGCCCTGAGGGGATGCGCCGCTTCCGCGAGCAAGTCACCGAGACTGCGGGCTTCTACAACACCGTCGGCTTCAACGACGACACGCGTGCCTTCCTGTCGATCCCCGCGCGCCACGACGTCGCCCGCCGGATCGATTGCGGCTTTCTCGGACAGCTCGTCGCCGAAGGGCGGCTGCTCGACTGGGAAGCCTTCGACCTTGCCCATCAGCTGACCAACGGGCTCGTGCGCAAAGCCTATAAGCTCGACCAATCCGCGCCGGCGCCCGTCGCCGCCGCAGCCTGAAATCAAACCAACGGAGTATCCCATGTTCGACCGCACCTATTACGCCACGCATCCCGACATGATGGAATGCGTCTCGAACGAGGAACTGCGCGACCGCTACCTGATCGACGGCTTGTTCCGCGACGGTGAGTGCGTGCTCAACTACACCCATGCCGACCGGTTCGTGATCGGCGGCGTTGCGGTGGCATCGGGCAGCGTCAAGCTCCCCGACCAGACCGAGCCGGCCTCGGCCGCGGGCCATCCCTTCCTCGAGCGCCGCGAGCTGGCAGTGGTCAACGTCTCGTCGGTCGAAGGCACCGTCACAGTCGACGGCGAGACCTTCACGCTGGGCAACAAGGACTGCCTCTACGTCACCATGGGCGCGAAGGACGTCCAGTTTTCGGGCGACGGCGCGCGCTTCTATCTGGCTTCGTGCCCCGCGCATAAGGCGTTCCAGACGCGCAAGTTGTCGATTGCCGACGCCAATGCGCTCGAGCGCGGCAGCCTCGAAGAATCCAACGAGCGCACGATTTTTCAGCTCGTCATCCCGGGCGTTTGCGACAGCGCGCAGCTGGTGATGGGCCTCACCGTGCTCAAGCCGGGCTCGGTGTGGAACACGATGCCTCCGCACATCCATGAGCGCCGCAGCGAAATCTACTTCTACTTCGAGCTCGACGGCCCCAGCGACCGCGTCTTCCATTACATGGGCGAAGGCGAAGCGATGCGGCACATCGTGATGGGCAACGAGGAAGCGGTGATCTCGCCCCCCTGGTCGATCCACATGGGCTCGGGCACCAAGGCCTATGCCTTTATCTGGGCGATGGCCGGCGAGAACCAGGATTATACCGACATGAACGTGCTGGACATCTGCCAGCTGGCGTAAACGACGCGACCCCCCTCCCTGAAAGGGAGGGGTTGGGGGTGGGTGCGAGCGAAGCGAGCCCTTCCTGCACCATCCCTGAAAAGCGCCGACGGAGGCATCGAGCCTCCGCCGCCGCTACCCACCCCCAGCCCCTCCCTGAAAGGGAGGGGGGAGTTGAGAAATGACCAATCCCTTCGACCTGACCGGCAAGGTCGCCATCGTCACCGGCGCGAACACCGGCATCGGCCAGGGCATTGCGCTCGCGCTCGCCGGCGCAGGCGCCAGCATCGCCGCAGTCGGTCGATCGGCCGCGACCGAGACCGTCGAAAAGGCCCGCGCGCTCGGCGTGGAGGCCGAGATCATCTCCGCCGACCTTTCGTCGATCGAGCCTGTGGGCCGAGTTGTGGACGAAACTGTGGAAAAGCTCGGCGGGCTCGACATCCTGGTCAACAATGCTGGGATCATCCGCCGCAACGACAGCCTCGACTTCACCGAGGAAGACTGGGACGCCGTGATCGACACCAATCTCAAATCGGTGTTCTTCCTATGCCAGGCCGCCGGCCGCCACATGGCGGCGCAGGGCCGCGGCAAGATCATCAACATCGCCTCAATGCTGAGCTTCCAGGGCGGCATCCGCGTGCCGAGCTATACCGCGTCCAAGTCCGGCGTTGCCGGTCTCACCAAGCTGCTCGCCTGCGAATGGGCGGCCAAGGGCATCAACGTCAACGCGATCGCCCCGGGCTATATCGCCACCAACAACACGACGGCGCTCCAGTCCGACGAGAACCGCAATCGCCAGATCGTCGAGCGCATTCCCGCCGGGCGCTGGGGTGATCCGGGCGACCTCGGCGGCGCCGCGGTGTTCCTTGCGTCCTCGGCTTCGGACTATGTCCAGGGCCATGTACTCGCCGTCGACGGCGGATGGCTGGCGCGATGATCCCAACTGCCGTTCGTGCTGAGACCATCAACACCGTTCGCCCTGAGCTTGTCGAAGGGCGGTACTTCTTGAGCCCGACGGTCGAAGAGAAGAACGGTGCGTCGACAGGCTCAGCACGAACGCGGAATTTGAGCTCGGGGCGAACGGGAGATATGCAGTGACCATCGCATTCTTCGGCGAGGTGATGCTCCGCCTCTCGCCTCCCGGGCGCGAGTTGCTACTCCAGACCCCGAAGCTCGAAGTGATCGTCGGCGGCGCAGAGGCGAATGTCGCCACTGGTCTCGCCTGTCTCGGCCATGCCACCCGCATGATCAGCGCAGTCGCCGACAATCCGCTCGGCGGCGCCGTGATCGGCGAGCTGCGCCGCCGCGGCGTCGATACGTCGACGATGGTCAGCGAAGAGGGGCGTCTCGGCCTCTATTTCCTCACGCCGGGTGCCGGGCTGCGCGCCTCCGAAGTCGTCTACGACCGCGCGCATTCGGTGTTCGCCACGCGCCCGGCCGACAGCTGGGACTGGGACCGCCTGCTCAAAGGCGCCACCCGACTGCATTTGTCCGGGATCACGCCTGCGCTCGGCCACAACACCGCACAAGCGGCGATCGCCGCTGCCGAGGCGGCGTCGGCCAAGGGCATACCGGTCTCGTTCGACGGCAACTACCGCGCCAAGCTGTGGGAGGCGTGGGACAGCGATCCGCGCGCCGTGCTTACGCAGCTGATAGGCCATGCCGACGTGCTGTTCGGCAATCATCGCGACGTTTCGCTGCTGCTCGGCAAGCCCTTCTCCGGCGAAGGCTCGGACCGGCGGCGCGAGGCGGCGGAAGCGGCGTTCGCGCACTTCCCCAAGCTCCAGACGATTGCCTCGACCGCCCGGCATGTCGACGATGCCGACAGCCACCGGGTCTCGGCCCGCGTCGATACCCGCGGCGGCGCACACCAGACCGACGAACTGCGGATCGCCGGCATCGTTGACCGGATCGGTGCAGGCGACGCCTTTGCAGCGGGCGTGCTGCACGGCCTGATCGAGAGCGGCGGCGACGCGCGCGCTGCGGCGAAGGCCGGGCTGGCGCTCACTGCGCTCAAGCATTCGCTGCCCGGCGACGCCAGCCTGTTTACCCGCGCCGATCTCGCGGCGTTCGAAGGAGGCGGGCTCGACGTTCGGCGATAACGACGGAGGCGCGCAAGGCGCCCGGGGGAGGGTGGATGTTGACGACGGAGAGGATCGCCGCCGGCGATGAAGCGGCATTGCCGCGGCCCGACGCCGCGGCGCTGCGGCGCGGCTACGCCATCGACGACGGCTTCGAAGCGGAGCTGCGCGAGGCGTGGAGCTTCATCGAGCCGCATATCGCCGGCATTGCGCGGGACTTGCTCGAGCGCCGCGCGGGCGGTGCCGTCTCGGAGGGCCTGGTGGCGTCGCGCGTCGACTATGCCCGCGCCAAGCTCGCCCGGCCGATCGACCAGCGCTGGCTCGACGCAGTGATCGCCGAGGCCGATCGCATCGCGCAGCATGATCTCGACTTCGCCGTCGTTGCGGCATCGATGCTGGTCGCGCAGATGCGGATCCACGCGCTGTTCTTCGAGCTTAGCCAGGATCCCGCGCAGCTCGAACGGCTGACCCGATCCACCCAAAAGCTCGCCGGCATCGAATTCGAAATCATCGCCAGCCGGCTGCGAGCGATCGCCCGCGCGCGCAACCAGGCTGCGATCCGCGCCGAAGCCGCGGCGGTCCGCCGGCAGCTCGGCGAGGCGATCACCACCAGCGTCCGCGCCAGCCGCGATGTCGCCGGCTTTACCGAACGCACGGCTGCCGAGATGCAGGCGCTGAGCAAGCCGACTGCCGAAGTGGCGACCGCTGCCGATCAGTCGGCGACTGCGATGGGCCAGTCGGCGGAGAGCGCCGCGGTGCTGATCTCGGCGTTCGATCGCGCGCGGGAAGAGGCGCTGGCAGCAACCGAGGTCGCCGGACGCGCCGATGCCATCGCGCTGCAGGGCGCGGAGAACGCCGCGAACCTCGCCTCGCATACCGGGCAGATCGAGTCGGTGCTCACGCTGATCGCCGGCATCGCCCAGAAGACCAAGCTGCTCGCGCTCAACGCGAGCATCGAGGCGGCGCGTGCGGGGGAGAGCGGGCATGGCTTCGCCGTGGTCGCCCAGGAAGTGCGCAGCCTCGCCGATCAGGCGGCCGATGCCACGGGCGGCGTCACGATCACGATCCGCCAGGCGCAGAATGCCAGCGAGATCATGGCGCATACCAACCAGGCGATCCTCGCGATCGTCAGCGAGCTGATGGCGCGTGTCCGCGGGCTGTCGTCCGAGATGGAGACCCAGGTGGCGACGGTCGGCGCGATCCTCGCCTCGATCGACGAGACTGCGATGTCCTCGCGCGAGATTGCGGCGCTGATCGCGCAGATCAGCGCGCGGGTCTCCGAACTCGCCGCCGCGGCGCAGGATGCGGGGCGGCAGGCCGCGCAGGCCGGCGATGCGCTTCACCAGGTCGAGGAGACCGTCGGCCAGTTCATGGCCGTGTCGGCAGGCAGAGAGTAAACCCATGGATCGTCGTACCGTCCTCGCTTCCGGGCTCGCGCTCGGCCTTGCCGGCACTGCGCGCGCGGCGGAGCCACAGCCCGAGCGCATCGCGCTCTGGCCGGGCATTCCGCCGGGCGGCGTGGGGCTTTCGGTCAAGGACGAGACGATCCTGCGCTCGCCCGGCGGCGATCCTGAGGATATCGCCTGGCCGCATATCGCCACGCCGGCGATGAGCGTCGCGCGCGCTGCCAAACCCAATGGCGCCGCAGTTCTGCTCATCCCCGGCGGGGGCTTCACGCGTGTCGCCGTGCGGCGGACTCCGTCGAAGATGGCACTACTCTTCGCGGCACAGGGGATCACGGCGTTCGAATTGCTCTATCGCCTGCCGCACGACGGCTGGCGCGGCGGGCCGGCGACGCCGCTGCAGGACGCGCAGCGCGCGATGCGGTTGATCCGCGCAGGCGCTGCCAAATGGGCGATCGATCCCGCGCGCGTCGCTGCGATCGGTTTTTCCGCCGGCGGGCATGTCGTCGGACAGCTCGGCACCCGCGCGGACCGGGCGGTCTATGATCCTGTCGACGCCGCCGACCGGCTGCCCGCGCGTCCGATCGCGGTCGGCATGTTCTTCCCCGTCGTCTCGATGATCCCGCCGATCGCGCACGACCAGTCGCGCCGCGAGCTACTCGGCGCCAATCCGTCCGAATCGCTCGCTCGCGAATGGTCGGTCGAGCTCAACGTGCCTGCGACGATGCCGCCGACCTTCGTCTGCCACGCCGCCGACGACAAGACCGTCAAGGCCGCCAACAGCCTTGCGATGTTCACCGCGCTCCAGGCCGCCGGTATCCCATCCGAACTGATGATCGGCGAGAAAGGCGGCCACGGCGTCCCGCTGATCGGCGCCGACGGCAAGCCGCTTCTCTGGCTCAACTCGTTTGCCGAATTCGCGGGGAGACATGGTTGGCAGAAGAGTCCGGCTAAACTTTAAGGCGAATCCGGCTCGGCGCGATGAACGGCAAATGAACCGGGTATTTCGTCCTGCAATCGCCACGGACCGGCGCACGTCGCGGGGCCGTGCCCGGGTTCCATTCATTGAACCTGCGATATGATGAAGACGCCCACAATCCGCCCCCGCGCCGCGCTGTTTATCGGTGCCGCGCTCCTCGCCACCCCCGCGTTCGCGCAGGAAGCGCCCGCGCCGCAAAGCGTCACGCCGCCGCCGATCCTAGTGAGCCCGGCACAGGCGCCTGCGCCCACGCCGCAGGTCCAGATGGCGCCATCCGCGCCGATCGTCCAGCCCGCGCCGCCGCCCGGCCCGGCACCCGCGCCGCGCGCCGAGCGCCCGGCGGCGACCCGCGCCGCGCCGGTCCGCGCAGCCAGCCGTGCCGCGCCGGTTCGCCAGACTGCACCGGCTTCCGCCACAGCGCCTGCCGCCCCCCCGGCAGCGGCACCCGCACCCGCGCCAGCACCCGTCGCGGAGGCACCCGCACCGGCAACCGTCGCACCTGAACCTGCCGCACCTGCCCCGGTCACCGAGACCACTACCCAGACTGCAACCAGCACCGGCCCCAGTTTCGCATGGCCATGGCTGCTCGGCGGCCTGTTGCTGCTCGCCGCCGGTGTCGCCGCGCTGCTGCTGATGCGCCGCCGCAGCGACGAGACCGAGACCGAGATCGTCGAGACGCCGGTCTATGAACAGCCCGTTGCGTCGCGCGCCTATCAGGCGCCGGTCGCTGCCGCACCGATCGTCGCAGCCCCGGTCATCGAGCCGCGCCACGAGCCCGAGGTCAGCCCGTATATCGCCGCCACCCCGGCTGCCGTTGCAGTCGCCGAAACCACCGAAGCGCATGTCGAGGCTGAGCTTGCCGAGCCGGAGACCAGCGACCTCGCCGGTGTCACCGACGCGCCTGCGCCGGTATCCAACCGCCCGTGGCTCGAATTCGGCCTCCGCCCGGTCCGCGCCGGCACCAGCGAGGAAGAAGCGCTGGTCGATGTCGAGCTGACCGTCGGCAATGCCGGTGACGTGCCCGCCCGCGACGTTCGCATCTCGACCTTCATGCTCGCCGATGCCGAAGGTTCGGAGATGGAAGGCCTGCTCACCGGCAATCGCGGCGACAGCACGGTCCCCCCGGTCACGATCGCGCCGGGTGACGGCACCCGTGTCGACGCGCATCTCGCAGTGCCCAAGGGCGAACTGGGCCGAGTGTTCAACCCCGTCGTCGTGGCCGAAGCGCGCTATACGCTTCCCGACGGCAGCGAGGGCCGCACCTCGGCAGCGTTCAAGATCGGCCGCCCGAGCCAGGTCGAGGACGGCGTGGGCCCGATCGGCGCCAGCCGCCCGCACATGGTCGATAATGTCGAGGCCGAACTGCTCGGCACGCCCGAGCACGCATAACCAACGCTCCAGACCCGCCCCTATCGGGGGGCAGGGGAAGGGCACGGCGGGCGAGGTTCACACCTCGTCCGCCGTTTCTTTGCTTCCTCTACGTCCAGCTGGATCAGTCGGCGATGGCGAAGCAAAATCGTCGCCGGAATGACCGGGCGCGCCTTCCCACCGGTTGGTCGCGTGCCCCACTTCACTGCAGTTGACGCGGGGAAGGGCGCAGGCGACCGCGCGCGGGCGTAAAAGGGGGAAATATTCGTGCGGAAGCTGTTGGGGATTTTGGGGGCCGCGTCGATGCTGGTGCTGGCCGGCTGCGGAAAGAAGGAGCAGCATTACAAGACTGCCGATGGCGGTGACTTGAAGCTGGAGACGACGGGCTCGGGCGAGGCATCGGTCGTCACCACCACCGCAGCCGACGGAAGCCAGTCGCGGATCGAGACCGGCGGCACTTGGCCCGCCGCACTGGCTACGCTCGCGCCGGCCTATCCCGGCGGCAAGATCGCGACGACGATGTCGGGCAACCAGCAGGATACGCAGAGCGCGATGGCGGCCTTCGACACCGCCGACGCACCCGCCAAGGTCATCGAATTCTACAAGGCACGCGCCACTGCCGCGGGCCTGACCGGCACGATGAACATGGAAAGCGGCGAAGGCAGCATGTTCGTCGCCAGCGACGAGAAGACCGGCCGCACGCTCAGCGTCCAGACCAGCGTCGAGGACGGCAAGACCAGCGCTGTCGTCAGCGCCAGCACCAAGAAGCCCTGACGCCAAGAGAGGATAGGGGAGGCGCACCCCGCGCCTCCCTATCCTTATTTGGGCGCGCCCGGCAGCGCCCAGATCGCCTTGGGCAACAGCGTCACGCTGAGCACGCTCTGGGTTGCGGGATCGACGCAGTCGGTTGCCGCCTTCTTGCCCTTGAAGCCGCAGAACGCGATTTCCTCGGTCACGTCGGGCAGCTCGATCGCGACGATGGTGTTTGCGCCTGGTGCCAGCGGCTTCACCGCTGCCGCCCACAGGTTGATCGACAGTGCGAGCTTCTCGAACGCGTCGTCGAGCACGCTTTTCAGTATCTCGTCCTGGGTTTTGCCGCCCACGGCGTTGTTGAGCAGCTTGTCCTTGTCGACATCGGCACCCCACAACACCCTGGCCGCCAGGGTCGCTTCCTCGGACGCGACGGTGCCCTTGTTCTCGATATTGACGATCAGCATCCGCGCGCCCGACAAATACGAGGCTCCGACAATCCGCAAATTCGGGGAGGGCAGGGCGGCGAGTGAGACCGAAAGGTTGAGCGGCCGTCCGTCGGGCAGTGCCTTGGTGATCCGCAGCGGCACGCCCGGGCGCACCGTCTGTCCCCGCGCGGCCTCGGAGGGCGCCACTGCGCGTAGCGGCATCGCCTTGATCGTGCCGCGCGCCGCGCCGCGCTGGGCGGCTGCGGGCATCGCGGTCGCGAACAATGCGGCGGCGATGGACAGCGCGGCCAGCGGATAATCGATACGCATGGATTCCTCCCTCCAGGCGATATGCCTGCCGCAAGCCAAGACGGGCACGCGCGCCATATCCGGACATTGGCTTTTCGGAGCAGGGGTGTATTATAAAAATAATACACAAGGAGTCGGCGATGAAGCACTGGATTTCGGCACTCGCGCTGTTGGGCCTTCCCGCCGCTGCCGCCGCACAACAGGCACCTGCCGACGAAGCTGCCGTCCGCGCCGCCGACACCAGCTTCTGGGCCGCATTCAACGCCTGCGACGCCAAGACGATGGACCGGTTCTTTACCGACGACGTCGAATTCTACCACGACCGCACCGGCCTCACTGCGGGCCGCGCGGTGGTGGTCGCCTCGCTGATCAACGGCCCCTGCGGCACGCCCGGCCTCCATGTGCGCCGCGAGGGCGTTGCCCGAACGTTGCGCTACGATCCGGTTCCGCGCACCGGCGCGATCCTCACCGGCGAGCACCGCTTTTACGCGAAGCAGGGCGCGGCCTCCGAGCAGCTCGACGGACAGGCCAGCTTCGCGAACATATGGGTCCGCGACGGCAGCGGGTGGAAGATGCGCCGCGTGCTAAGCTACGCCCATGGTCCCGTGCGCTGAGCCAAGGGGGCACTTCCCCGCATATCAGCGGGGTGATACGCCCGGTGCATCGTGATTCCTTGCCCCGGGGCCTTTGCCGCATGAACAAGTACAGCCGCATGCTCGCCCTCATGTTGCTGTCCCTTTCCACGCTCGTCCACTCAGTCCCCGCTTCTGCTCAGCGCGAGGTCGAAACGCTCACTCGCACCGGCAAATGGGTGCTCAACATCGACCGTGACTCCTGCCAGCTGATTGGCCAGTTTGGCGAGGGTGACCACATGGTGACGGCCAAGTTCACGCGCTTCCAACCGGACGACTCCTTCGATCTCGCGCTGGTCGGCAAGCGCATGCATTCCTACAACACCAACGCTCACGGCAAGATCGACTTCGGGTTGAAGGGAGCGCCGGTCGAATTCGGCGCGATGAACGGCAAGATCGGCGACAGGCATGCCGCCTTCATCTCCAACCTTCGCTTCGACGGCTGGCGCGCCGACAAGCCCGGCGATCCGCCGCCGCGGATCCCGACGGAGCAGGAGGCCAAGGTAGCCGGGGTGACGATTGCCCTGGCAGGCAAGCCCGCGTTCCGCCTCCAATTCGGTTCCGCCACCCGTCAGTTCGCGCAACTGCGCGATTGCGCGATCGATCTTATGGAAAGCTGGGGATATGATCGACAGGTCCAGCTGAACCTGCGCCGCGCGCCAAAGCCGGCGACGCCGCCCGGAAACTGGCTCCTCAACGGCGACTATCCGCGCTCGGCGATCGCAATGGGACGCGGCGGGTTCGTCCAGTTCCGCCTTGATGTCGATGCCGAAGGCAAGGTGAAGGGCTGCTACATTCTTGCCCGAACGGACCCGGACGAATTCTCTGAAGTCCTCTGCCGCGCGCTGACGAAACGCGGCATGTTCGAGCCCGCGCTCGACGAGAAAGGCACGCCGGTGCGCTGGTACTTCGTCTCGAAAGCGCGTTTCGAGACGCCTGGCTGACGCCGGCCTTGCCTGCGCCGCTCCATGCCGTAGTAATCCACCAATACAGCGATTCTCGGGAGTTCTCCGCATGCAGAAATGGAGCTTCGCGCTCGCCCTCGCCGCGACCAGCCTGTCGGCGCCGGCACTCGCGCAGCCGACCCCGGCCGCGGCGCA
This sequence comes from Sphingomonas sp. LM7, assembly GCF_002002925.1. Taxonomy (NCBI): domain Bacteria; kingdom Pseudomonadati; phylum Pseudomonadota; class Alphaproteobacteria; order Sphingomonadales; family Sphingomonadaceae; genus Sphingomonas; species Sphingomonas sp. LM7. The sequence continues at coordinate 144,480 of NZ_CP019511.1, forward strand.
GAAGCTGCATGTCGATATGCAGTATTTCACGCTGCCCAACGGCCTCAAGGTCGTCCTCGCCAAGGACATGATCGCCCCGACAGTGACGATCGCAGTCTATTACGGCATCGGCTTCCGCGTCGAACCGCGCGAGCGCACCGGCTTCGCGCATCTGTTCGAGCATCTGATGTTCCAGGGATCGAAGCACGCACCTAAGGGCGAGTTCGACAAGACCGTCACCAATTCGGGCGGGATCAACAACGGCTCGACGCGCTTCGATTACACCAATTATTACGAGGTGCTGCCGTCGAGCGCGCTCGATCGAATGCTGTGGCTGGAAGCCGATCGCATGGCCAACCCGGTGATCGATCAGACCGTGCTCGCCAACCAGCAGGGGGTCGTCGGCAACGAAGTAAAGGTCAACGTCCTCAACCAGCCCTACAGCACCTGGCCGTGGATCGACTTGCCGATGCTGGCCAATACCAATTGGTACAACAGCCACAATTTCTACGGTGACTTGAAGGAGATCGAGGCGGCGACGGTGCCCGATGCCAAGTCGTTCTTCGAAGACTTCTACCGCCCCAGCAACGCCGTGCTCGTGATCGCCGGCGACCTCGACTACGCGGCCACCCGCGCGACGATCGAGAAGTATTTCGGCCCGATCGCCAGGAAGCCCGCGGTGGTCCAGCCCGACATCTCCGAACCGCGCCAGACTGCCGAGAAGTATAAGAGCCGCGTCGACGCGCTCGCCCCCAAGCCGGGATACGCCGCGGGCTATCACGTGCCTGATCGCGGCACCCCCGAATGGTATGCGATGGGGCTGATCGACCAGATCCTGCTCCAGGGCGACGACAGCCGGCTCTACACCAAGCTGGTCCAGCAAACCGGTATTGCCGGCGAGATCGGCGGCGGGATCAATGGCGATCTCGGCAACATGTTCAATTATCGCGGGCCGATGCTGTGGAGCTTCAGCTTCACGCATGATCCGACGCACACCCCCGCGCAGATCACCAAGGCGGTGGACGAAGTCATCGAGGGCCTGCGCACCACGCCGGTCAGCGCCGACGATCTCGCGCGCGCCAAGACCAAGATGCGCTCGGAGCTGTATGGCGAGATCGACGGCGGCGGCCGTATCGGGCTGGTCGATCTGCTCGCGGTGCACGCGCTGTTCGATAATGATCCGGAGGCGATCAACCGCATCGAGGAGGGCTTCGCCAAGGTGACTCCGGCGCTGATCCAGAAGACCGCGCAGGAGTATCTGCGCAGGACCAACCGCTCGGTCTATGTCGTCGAGCCCGGCGCCAAGGGCGCTGCCGCACAGGGAGGCAAGTGAGATGAAGCGCACGCTGTTCGCAATTTCGCTGGCGCTCTCCGCCGCGACGCCTGCGCTGGCGCAGGACTTCCCGCCGCCGCCACCGGTCGGCGAGCCCAAGCCGTTCACGCTGCCGGCGACCGAGACGTTCAGCCTGCCCAATGGAATGCAGGTCACGCTCGTCCCCTATGGCATCGCGCCCAAGGCGGTGGTGTCGCTCCGCGTCCGCGCCGGTAACGTCACCGAAGGCGACGCGACCTGGCTCGCGGACCTTACCGGCGCGATGATGAAGGAAGGCGCCGCCGGTCGCAGCGCCGGCCAGCTCGCCACCGCAGCGGCCAGCATGGGGGGCGACCTCAATGTCGGCGCAGGCCAGCAGGCCACCGCGATCACGATGAACGTGCTGTCGGAATTCGCGCCCGCCGCGGTCCAGTTGATCGGTCATGTTGCGATCCGCCCCGATCTTCCGGCCAGCGAACTCACTCGGGTAAAGGCCAATCTCGGCCGCCAGCTCTCGGTCGCGCTGTCGCAGCCCGGCACGCTTGCCGATGTCGCGCTCGCGCGGACGGTCTACGGCCCGAACCACGTCTATGGCCGCGTCGTGCCGAGCCAGGCGCAGCTTGCCGGCTACACGATCGATCAGGTCAGGGCCTTCCACCGCGACCAGTTCGGCGCCCGGCGCGCGCATCTCTACGTCGCCGGCAAGTTCGATACCACCACGGTCAAGGCGGCGATCACCAAGGCGTTCGGCGGCTGGACCGCGGGCCCCGAGCCGCTCAAGCTCGCCGCGCCGCACCAGGCGGGCCCCCGCGTGATTCTGATCGACCGCCCCGATGCGCCGCAGACCACGCTGCGCCTGTCGTTCGACGCCGCGAATGCGGGCAGCGACGCCGATATCCCCCAGCGCGTGACCAATTCGCTGCTCGGCGGCGCCTTCAGCTCGCGCATCACCACCAACATCCGGGAGACCAAGGGGTATACCTATTCGCCGGGCTCGGGCGTTGCTTTCAGCCCGGACGACGCCTTGTGGACCTTCGACGCCGACGTCACCACCAACGTCACCGGTGCGGCGCTGAACGAAGTGTTCAAGGAAATCCGCCGGATGCAGACCGAGCCGGCGCCGATCGAGGAATCGAAGGGCATCCGCACCTATATGGCCGGGCTTTTCGCGATCCAGAACTCGACTTCGCCGGCGTTGGTCAACACGCTGGCTACGCGCGACACGCTGGGCCTGCCCGGCGACTGGACCGATCGCTATGTCCCCGCGGTGCTCGCCGTCGAACCCGCGGCGATGCTGGCCTCGGCCAAGGCGAGCTACCCGCTCGACAAGATGGTGCTCGTTGCGGTCGGCGACCTCAAGACCGTCGAACCCCAGCTCAAGGCGCTTCCCGAGCTCGCCAAAATTCCGTTCCAGCGGGTGAGCGTTCCCTAGGTTGAGGGCGGCTATTCTTCCGTCGCCACGCCGGCCTTAAGCTGCGGCCCCGCTGCCCTGGCCTTTGTGGGGCCAGGGCGGGGGCCGGTGAGAACGAATAGAAACGCGCGAGACCGGAGCAGGGCAGGGCAAACTGGCGCTCGTTCGCTCCAATCGTCAGCCACCGGGCAACCGTGGCTGAAATGCGTGCCGTCGTTTCCCACCTGTTATAAAGTGTTGCTCCTGCGCCCGATGCCGGTCGCGTGATTGACCTCCTTTCCACATCTCCCCATTCGCGGCGCAATTGCTACGCATTCGCAATATCGGGGGATCCGTGATCGACTATTCTATCGCCTTCCGGGCTCTCGCATGCGCGGGCGTCGCCGCCGCCTCGCTGGGCGTCGCCCTGGCCGCCACGCCAGCCGCCGCCCAGGCGCAGGCCGGGACCAGCGACACCGGCGACGCGGCGGCGTCGCGCGATGAGATCGTCGTAACCGCCGCAGGCTATGAGCAGAACATCGTCGAGGCGCCCGCCAGCATTACCGTGCTCAACCGCGCCGAACTCGAGGAAAAGCGGTTCGGCAGTCTGGCCGAGGCGCTCCAGGACGTGCAGGGCATCGATGTCGGCGGCGAGGCCGGCAAGACCGGCGGGCTCAACATCTCGATCCGCGGCATGCCGAGCGACTATACGCTCATCCTGCTCGACGGCCGCCGCCAGAACGCGCCGGGCGGCGTCACACCCAACGGCTTTGGCGAGACCTCGACCAGCTTCCTGCCGCCCTTCTCCGCAATCGATCGCATCGAAGTCGTGCGCGGTCCGATGTCCACGCTCTACGGATCGGACGCGATGGGCGGCGTGATCAACATCATCACGCGCAAGGTTGGCGATCGCTGGGTCGGCACCGCCTCGGCCGAAAGCACGATCCAGGAGGATGATCGCTTCGGCAACATCCAGTCGATCAATGCCTTCGCCCAGGGCCCGCTGGTGGCGGATCTGGTCGGGCTTACGCTACGCGGCAGCGTCTTTCACCGCGAAGGTTCGGACATCCCGATCCCGGGCGATCCCGCGCTGACCCTCGGCCGCAACCCGGTCCGCTCGGACGTCTACAATTATGGCGGTCGCCTGACCTTCACTCCGCACGCCGATCACGACGTCTGGCTCGAAGTCGATCGCAACGACCAGAGCTACAACAACAGCGAGGGCCGGCTCGGCACGCTGGGCACCGGCGGCTATGGCCCCGAGCAAAAGTTCAATCGCGCCAATTACGTTCTCGCGCACAGCTGGCGGATGGGCTTCGGCACGCTCGATACCACGCTGACCCGCAGCGAGACCGAGACGATCGGCCGGCTGATCCCCAACGGCACGCCGGGCAAGACCCCGCTCAGTGCGCGCATGCTGGAGGCGCGCAACGACATCCTGGACTCGCGCTTCGCCGGCAAGGCGGGACCGATCGCCTTCACCGTCGGCGGCCAATATTGGCGCGCGCAGATGATCGACGGCGTCGCCCCCGCGCCGTTCAAATTCACTCAATGGGCCGGGTTCGCCGAAGCGACGCTGACCGTGACCGAGGGTTTTAACCTCACCGGCGGCGTGCGCTATGACGACCATTCGACCTTCGGCAACAAATGGTCGCCGCGCGCCTATGCGGTGTGGAACATCAACGAACGGCTGACTCTGAAGGGCGGCGCCAGCCGCGGCTTCAAGACGCCGCGCGTCGAACAGATCGCGGAGGGCATCATCGGCTTCGGCAGCCAGGGCCGCGTCCCGCTGATCGGCACGCCGGGGCTGACGCCGGAAACCAGCACCAGCTACGAAGCCGGCATCTATTATGACGGCGGCGCGGTCAGCGGTAACGTCACGCTGTTCAACAACGATTTCACCGACAAGATCGCCAGCGGTCCCGGCATTCCCAATTGCCGGTTCGCGGGCAATCTCAACCGTCCGGGCTGCCTCGATGTCGGTCCGTTCCCCGCAGTCGATCTGTTCGGACAGTCGATCAACATCGACAAGGCGCGGACTCGCGGCGTCGAGGCGGCCGCCCGCGTACGTTTCGGCCCGGCGGTCTCGCTGTCGGCCAACTATACCTATACCGAGACCGAGCAGCTGAGCGGCGCGGAAGAGGGTCTGCCGCTGGTCGGCATGCCCAAGCACATGTTCAACGGCAATCTGCGCTGGAAGCTTGACGACAAGGCCGGCGTCTGGACGCGCGCCGAAGTCCGATCGGGCCGGTATCGCGGCAACAATGCCCAGCAAGTCGCCGTCGGCGATTTCCGCGCATACGAGGTGTTCCACATCGGCGGCTCGTACCAGGTCGATCCGGCCTTCCGCCTGTCCGCGACGGTCTACAACATCCTCGACACCGACTATGCGGTCTATGTGCCGTACCCGAGCGGCGCGAGCACCGTCTACACGCCGGCCTATTCGATCAACCAGGAGGGCCGGCGGCTCTGGCTCTCGGCAACCGTGGATTTCTAGCGACGCCAAAAGTCCGCCTGTGCCCCAAATCGGGGGCGCGGGCGGGCGTAAATCTGCTTCACCTGCGACGGACGGTCGCTAAAACGCGTCGCATGCAGCTGTAATTCACGTTGGAACGGCTAAAGACGATTTGGTGAAGCGCGGAGGGTATCGGATCGGCGGGCTGTTTGGCCTCGCGGCAGCGGCAATGGCTGCCAGTGGAGCCGTGTCTGGTGCCGCTGCACAGACCACGTCGCCTGAGGCCGCACCTCCGGTGCCTGCGCCAACCCGCACGCCGACGACGATCTACCTTCCCAGCGTGACGCCCGAGCGGTTCACGCTCGGCCGTCCCGTCGCGACGCCGACCCCGACACCCGCGCCGACTCCGACGCCCGCCGCCGTGCCGAACGCCATCGCCAGCCCTCGCGCAGCTGCTCCGGCACGCGCGACGCCCACGCCCACGCCTGCCGCCACCCAAGCCCCCGCGCTCCGGCCGATACCACTTCCTGCAGCCTCCGCCACGCCGCTCGCCGCGCCGAGCCCGGTTGCCACTGTCGCGCCGGTTCCGGTGCAGGCCATCGCGCAGCCCGTCCCGGCGCCGCAGCCCGCGGGCATGCCCGGCTGGCTATGGGCGCTGGCGGGCGCTGGCGCGACCGCGCTCGCGTTCGGCGGCGTCTGGGCGCTGCAGCGCCGCCGCAACCGCAGCCAGTCCGAAGAACAGGATTTTGAAGCGCCAATCGCCGCGCCTGCGCCGCCGCGCGCGGTGGCGCCGCCGCCCGGCATCGCTCCCGCCGCGCCGCCGGTTCCTGCCGCGCCCGCCGCCGCGCCCGTGGGCGAACCATTCGAGATTCTCCTCCAGCCGACTCGCATCGAAGTCACCGAGCGCGACGTGCTGCTCGATTTCGAGCTGCTGCTCGGCAACCTACAGGCGTCCGCTGCCGAGAATATTCGCGTCGCGATGGCGATGATGAGCGCCAGTCCCGATCAGGACCGCAACATCGCCGGCTATCACGCCAATCCGATGGTCGATCCCGCGGCGAATGCGTTCGATCTTGCCGCGGGCGCGGGCGGGCGCATGCCGGTGCGGCTGGCGCTTCCCCGCGAGCAGGTCCATGTCGTCCAGGCCCATGGCAGGCCGATGTTCGTGCCGATGGTGATGATCGAGCTCAAATGGCGCGCGGGGATCAGCATCCGCCGCTTCGGCGCCGACTTCATGGTCGGCGTCGCGGGGCAGGGGGCCAAGCTCGGCCCGATCTGGCTCGATCGCAACCAGCAGGCGAGCCAGTTCGCCGCCACGCGCTACTTGCCACGCCAGGCCGCCGCCGCCTGAACCCGCGCTCGGCTCAGTGCCGCAGCTTGTGGACCTGGTGCAGCAAGAAGGCGATCATGCCGCCGACGACCAGCCCCAGCACGCCGGACAAGGTCGCGGTCACCAGCCAGCCTGCGAAGCCGCCCAGTCCGCCGGCGCCATGCGCCACGACCTCGGAGGCGTGGTGGATGATTTCCTCCGGCGCGTGCACGCCCAGCACGTTCAGCCCGTGGACGAGGATGCCGCCGCCGACCCAGATCATCGCCGCGGTGCCGACGATCGACAGGAACTGCATCAGCACCGGCATGCCCTTCACCAGCCCGCGGCCCAGCGCGCGCGTCACCGCAGCCCTGCGCTGGGCGAGGTGGAGCCCGATATCGTCCATCTTCACGATCAGCCCGACCACGCCATAGACGAGGACGGTGATCCCGATCCCGACCACGCCGAGGATCACGCCCTGGTTGAAGATTGGCGATTTCTCGACGTCGGCCAGCGCGATCGCCATGATCTCCGCCGACAGGATCAAGTCGGTACGGATCGCGCCACTGACTTTGGATTGCTCCAGATGCGCCGCCTCCATCGGCGTCTCCTCGACTTCCGCATGCCCGCCGATGCCCAGCGCCTCGAGCACTTTCTCGGCACCCTCGAAGCACAGGAAGGCGCCGCCCAGCATCAGCAACGGCGTGATCGCCCATGGCGCGAAGGCGCTGAGCAGCAGCGCCGCGGGCAGCAGGATGAACAGCTTGTTGCGCAGCGATCCCATCGCGATCTTGAAGATGATCGGCAGCTCACGCTCGGGGCTGAGGCCGACGACATAGCGCGGCGTCACCGCGGTATCGTCGATCACCACGCCCATCGCTTTGGTGCCAGCCTTGCCCGCGGCCGCCCCGATATCGTCGAGCGACGCCGCGGCGAGCTTGGTGATGCCGGCAACGTCGTCGAGCAGCGCTACTAGTCCGGAGGGCATGCGGTTTCCTGTCAGGCGTGGAGGCGATTCGGAACGCACCTAATCCCCGGATGCTCCGTCCGCGGCAAGGGAATGGTTGCGATGCAGTTCGCGCGGTGCGCCATCCTGCCCGTTCGCGCTTGTCGAAGCGCCGCCCCGGGCCTTGCGGCTCACGCGTGCGTGGAGCCGCTCTTCGACAGGCTCGGGACGAACGGGGAATATCTTGCTGGTCGCGCAGGCGTTCTGACGCACAACGAAAAAAGGGCGGCCCCAGCGGGACCGCCCTTTCGTTCTCTGCCGTGAAGCAGAAGAAGCTTACTTGACCTCGACGGTCGCGCCGGCTTCTTCGAGCTGCTTCTTGATCTTCTCGGCTTCGTCCTTGTTGACGCCTTCCTTGACGGCCTTGGGAGCCGACTCGACGAGCGTCTTGGCTTCGGTCAGGCCGAGACCGGTGATCGCGCGGACTTCCTTGATGACGTTGATCTTCTTGCCACCGTCGCCGGTGAGGATCACGTCGAACTCGGTCTGCTCTTCGGCAGCCGGAGCAGCGGCGCCGCCGGCGGCGGCAGGTGCTGCAACTGCAGCAGCGGCCGAGACGCCCCACTTCTCTTCGAGAAGCTTCGAGAGCTCGGCGGCTTCGAGAACGGTCAGCTCGGAGAGCTGGTCGACGAGTGCGTTAAGGTCAGCCATGATTAAACTCCAATCAAATCAGATAGGTTAGGGAATTGGTCTCGAAAGAAGGGCCGCTTACGCGGCTTCCTTCTCCGCATATGCCGAAAGAACACGCGCGATCTGCGCGGCCGGTGCCTGGGTGATCGTCGCGATCTTGGTCGCAGGTGCCACGATGAGCCCCACGATCTTCGCACGCAGTTCATCCAGCGACGGCAGCGTCGCAAGTGCCTTCACGCCTTCGACGTCGAGCAGCTGCGCGCCCATTGCTCCGCCGACGATTTCGAGCTTGTCGTTCGTCTTGGCGAATTCCGCGATGACCTTGGCCGCAGCCACGGGATCGGTGGAAGTGGCGAGCGCCGTCGGACCCGTCAGCAGGTCCGCGATCACCGAATAATCGGTGCCCTCGGCGGCAATCTTGGCAAGCTTGTTCTTCGAGACCTTATAGCTCGCACCGGCTGCGCGCATCTTGTTGCGGAGGTCCGTCGATTGCTTGACGGTCATCCCGAGATTGCGGGTGACAACCACCACGCCGACCTCGTTGAAGGTGCGATTCAGCTCGGCAACGGCATCAGCCTTCTGGGAACGATCCATGCCGGTCTCCTCGTTAAGGAGCCCCGAAAGGCTCCGGTTACAAATTGTCCGAGGGGCACGATCGTCACGGCCAGGGGCTTCCCCGGCGAGACCCGAACGCTCCGCCGCAGCGGACCGTGTCGGTAAAAAATCTGTCCCCGTCTTGGCGAGAAATCAAGACCGGCAAATCCCGGTCACTCGCTGTCTCGGACGGAACGCAGGCAGGGCAAGCCCCATCTGCGAAGGCGCGCACATAGCGGAATGTGGGGATGAGTCAACCGGCCGTGCTTTCGGTGGCTCCGTCAGTCCGGATTGCCGCGTGCCGGCAGCGTAGCGAGCCAGCGGTCGAATCGATGGATCAGCAGCGCGCCGATAAGTGGTGCCACTGCGCCGGAGAACGCGAAGAAGAGTTGGTTTATGATGACCGACCAGTCGGCCTGAAACTGATTCCCGGGCCCAAGCCCGCCAGTTGCGAGAAGCGATCCCAAAACCCCGGCGAGGACCACCAGGATCGCGATGCCGAACAGGATGCGCGAGCCATGTGCCATGCTGGCGCGATACAAGCGTTCGAACATTGCGGCGGTTCTCCAGTCAGCGAAGGCGTATCATGTTCTGCATCACCCGCAAGGCGTACGGGTTCGCGCGGATCATGTCGTTGTCGTCGGATATCCGCCTACCTCGCGTTCGTCGTCGATCACCCGGCCTTTACCGCTGCGCACCTCGGCGACGATGCGCTTGTCTATCGCGTCGCGATCCCATGGCCGCGCCCCCGCTTCGGCGAGGACCCAGGCTTCGACCTCGCGCGCTGGGCGGGCCGCGAAGCCTGCGGGCCAAAACGGCGCGCGGGGCAGGGGGATCACTTTGGGATCGCGGTTGGAAAGGATGCAGAGCCGCGTCATCGGCCGCCCGTCGGCGAGCGCATAGACATTGTCGCGCTCGAACAGCTCGAGATCGCCCTGACCCTCGACGATCAGGAATGGCAGATCCGCGCGCGTCGACGCGCCGCCGCGCACGACATTGCCGACGATCGCCAGCCGCCCGACCGTCCAGGGTTGGCCGACCCATTCCTCTTCGTTCAGGGCATAATGCATGCAGCGATTGCCCGGATCGTAGATCAGGTTGTTGGCGGTCAGCGCGTGCGAGCCGCCCTTGAACAGCTGGTTGCGCTCATAATTGTGCGCATAGAGATTGCCCGCGATCAGCACGTCGGTGACGTTGTCGTGGATCAGCGATCCCTTCGAATGCTCGCCCTTGGCGTGGCTCGAATGCGCGAGTCCCTCGGCGACGATATTCTGCGTGAAGCTGATCCGCCGCGAGGTATGCTGACGCCACGCCTCCACCGTGTCGCCTCCGGCGAAGCGCGGGCCCGAGGCGGAGAGGTTCTCGTCGGTTGCCCAGGCGAACGAGCAATGGTCGACGATCACGTCGTGCGCCGCGCTGGTCGAGAGGCCGTCGACTTCCCAGCCGCTTTTGGGTGGCGCTCCATCGGCTCCGGCGCGCACGCGGATATGGCGGATCACCACGTCGTGCGTCGAGACCCCGATCCCGCCGCGGATCAGCGTGATGCCCGGGGAGGGGGCGCTTGCCCCATCGATCGTGACATGGGGCTCGCGGATCGACAGGCTCTTGCGCGCCAGGTCGATCACACCGCCCACAGCGAACACGATCCGCCGCGGGCCGGTCGCCGCCAATGCCGCGCGCAGCGTTCCCGGCCCTTCGGAGGCGAGGCTGGTCACCCGCAGCACGCGCCCGGCATCGCCGCCCCTGGTCCTGGTCCAGCCGCTGATCGGCGCAGGCGCAGGCGCGTGCGCCAGCAACGGGGCATGCCCGGCGGCGATCGCCGCACCCAGGAATATCCGCCGGTTCAGTCGCAAATCCGCTCTCCCTTTGCCGCCTCGCCTGCATGCTTAACGCACGCCTCGGCTGTGCCCCTGCGGAACAGTCCAAAAACCATGCTAGCCAGCGGCCGTTTCACCAGCAATATCGTCGCGCATGACGACTCGCCTCATGCTCCGGAGCCTACTCCTCCTCCTACTCGCGTCGCTGGCCATGCCGGCCGCAGCGACCACCGCAGCCAAGGGCCCGATCGTGCTGGCGATCCTGACGCCCGACGCGCCGCTTGAGGAAGGCGAATATCTGTGGGAGCCCGAACGTGCGCCGGCGGGCAAGATCGAGATCGTCGCCGATGTCGCGCGCGACACGCTCTACGTCTATCGCGGCGGGATCGAGATCGGCCGCACCATCCTGATCTACGGGGTCGACGAAAAGCCGACTCCGCTGGGCACCTTCCCGATCCTTCAGAAGAAGAAGGATCACATCTCGAATATCTACAACGCCCCGATGCCGTACATGCAGCGGCTCACCTGGAGCGGCGTCGCGCTTCACGGCAGCGGCGAGACAGTGGACAATCGCTACGCCACGCATGGCTGCATCGGCCTGCCCGACGAGTTCGCCGCCTTGCTGTTTCGCGCCACCAAACTCGGCGACCGCGTGACCGTCACGCGCAACTGGTTGCCGCAATTCTACGGCGCGTGACATTCGTCTAAACGGGGCGGCGCGAGCGGATTAGCTTTGAGCCTTCGCCAGGAGACGCTTGATGTTTTCCATTTGGACATATTTGGCCGTTGCTATGGCCATTGCGCTGATTGCGTTCGGGATTGGGCAGATGGTGCCCGGACTGGGCGTGGCATTTGTGGCGCTGGCTACTACTCTATGGACCGCATATTCGGTCCATCGGCAACGTCGGCTCAACCACAGCTGATCGACGTCACGCCGAAGCGCAGGCACTCGCTCCCGCTGCGTTTCCTATTGTCCGATCCGCACCCGGCGAAACCGCGCCTCGATCAGGCTGTACACGCCGAACAGCATAAGCCCCGCGGCAACGATCCCCAGCAGTACCGGCCCAAGGGGCCCGTCGCGCAGCGTCCGCAGCGCCTGGCCCATGCCGCCGGCTTCCTCGGCCCGGGCGTGCCAGGCGGCGGCGAGTAGCGCCCAGCCGGTCAGCGCGAACACCAGCGCCCGCGCCGCATAGCCGATCTGCCCGACCAGACAGACATAGCGCGGTACCGGCACGTCGCTGTTCAATTCGCTGGCAAACTTGTTGCGATAGGCCTTCCACGCCTGTGCGCCTGCGCCACCCACCAGCAGCAGCCCGATCCCGCCGAGCAACCACACGCCGCCCGGCTGCGCCATCAGCCAGCCCGACCAGTCCTGCGCGCGTTCATCGCCGGGGCTGGTCTCCGGCCGCACGAGGCGCAGCGCCAGCTTGCCTGCATATACTGCGAGCAGGGTATGGACGAACGCGCTCCAGCCGAAGCCGGCGCGCTCGGCGATCGCCTTGGGCGAAGTGCCGCGCCGCTCGGGATCGAACACCGCTTCGCTGAACCGCCACAGCGCATATCCCAGCAGCCCCAGCGTCACGATGCCTAGCAGCACTTGGCCGAGCGGCTGGTGGAGCAGCGATCCCATCGCTTCCTGATTGTCTGCGGGGGCATCGCCGCGCCGCGCCGCATCTATCGCGAACCAGCCGACCAGCAGATAGACCAGTCCCCGCGCGGCGAAACCCAGCCGCGCGATCAGCGTGGCGGCCCGATGCGTCCTGTCCTTCATGCGGCTGCTCGTGACTCGACTGTGCGCATCGTCTTCCCCTGTCGGCCGATGGGCCGGCAGTCGTAACGGAGCAGGCCGGCTTCGGTTGCCGGCGTCAGAGACCGGGCGTGCGCAACAGCCGTTCGCGCAGGTCCTGCATCGCAATGGCTTCGGCGGCGCTGATCCGGTCGGGCGCGCCGAGCACCGCGCCTAGATGCTCGAGGATCTGGCTGGCGCGATCGAGGTTTTGGAGGACGCGCAAATGCCGCTTCAGCATCTCGGGATCCTCGATCAGCGCCTCGCCCAGCGTGTCGATCAGCCGCTGGACGTGGACGATCTCGTCGGAAAGGCGCTGGTCGAGTTCGCCGGAGACCAGCACGGGGGCTGCGGCCGGCACGGGCTCTGCGGGCAGCACAGCGCCGTTGCGTACTGCGGTCTGGATGGCGTCCACCCGCGCCTGGCCCAGCTTGCCTTCGAAGCTGGGCGGGCGTTTGCCGGTCACCCATTCGTCCACCGACGCGGCGACATTGTCGAAATGGACGCCGCAGCGCCCACCCTGGCGCCAGACGACCGTCGCCGCGACCTGGATTTCCGCGCGAAACAACACCAGCGACGCGCCCGGATCGGGAAGCACCGTGCCGTCCAGCATCGCGCCGGTCTCGGAAAGATTGCGGATGCGCACCGCGACGCGCGTTCCGGCGGACTCGATCGTCGCCGAGAGCATCAGGTTCTTGCGCGGCGGTCGCGCCCGGACGCCGCCCTGTGCGTCCTCACTGGTCATCGCGGGCCTTCATCGGCGACGGGATAGGATGATTATCGGAGGAGCGCCATTCCGGAAATCCACGCGAGTCCCGGTGTTGCACGCCGCGATCGGTGCCCACGCAAAAGGGGCCGGAATTGCTTCCGGCCCCTTTCGTTAGTCCATGTCCGCGCAGATCAGACCGTGGCGACTTCCGCTACATCGACCTTGACGCCCGGGCCCATTGACGAGCTCAGCGCCACCTTGCGGAGGTACTTGCCCTTGGCGCCGGCCGGCTTGGCCTTGACCACAGCATCGACCAGCGCGTCGAAGTTCGCGCGGAGGTCTTCCGCCGGGAACGACGCCTTGCCGATGCCAGAATGGATGATGCCAGCCTTCTCGACGCGATACTCGACCTGACCGCCCTTGGCGGCCTTGACGGCCTCGCCGACGTTCATGGTCACGGTGCCGAGCTTCGGGTTCGGCATCAGGCCCTTGGGACCCAGCACCTTGCCGAGACGGCCGACCAAGCCCATCATGTCGGGCGTGGCGATGCAGCGATCGAAGTCGATCTTGCCGCCCTGAATGGCTTCCATCAGATCCTCGGCACCCACCACGTCGGCGCCTGCTGCAGTGGCTTCATCGGCCTTGGCACCGCGGGCGAAGACGCCAACGCGGACGTCCTTGCCGGTGCCCTTGGGCAGGGTGACGACGCCGCGGACCATCTGGTCTGCGTGACGCGGATCAACGCCCAAGTTGAGAGCGATTTCGACAGTCTCGTCGAACTTGCTGGTGGCGTTCGCCTTGACGATGCCGATGGCTTCATCGACGCCGTGGAGCTTGTCGGCTTCGACGGTCCAGGTCTTCTGCTTCTTGGTCAGCTTTGCCATGATCTCAGCCCTCCACCACTTCGAGGCCCATCGCGCGGGCGGAGCCTTCGATAATCTTGGTCGCTGCCTCGATGTCGTTGGCGTTCAGGTCCTTCATCTTGATCGTCGCGATCTCGCTGAGCTGCGAGCGCTTGATCTTGCCGGCAACCGACTTGCCCGGCTCCTTCGAGCCCGACTTGAGGTTGATCGCCTTCTTGATGAGGTAGGTCGCCGGCGGCGTCTTGGTCTCGAACGAGAACGAACGGTCCGCATAGACGGTGATGACGGTGGGAAGGGGGGTGCCCTTTTCCGCGTCGCCGGTCGAGGCGTTGAACGCCTTGCAGAATTCCATGATGTTCACGCCGCGCTGACCCAGCGCAGGGCCGATCGGCGGCGAGGGATTCGCAGCGCCCGCGGGCACCTGCAGCTTGATATAGCCGGTAATCTTCTTTGCCATGTCACTCTCTTTCAGGAGCCGTGGCGGGCTCCGATCAAGTTTAGCGGTTCAGACGGACGCCGAGGCATCCTCCCGCAGGGTTTCCATTGCTATAGCTTTGGAAGCCGGGGCCCCTAGCGCAAAGCCGAGCCCGACGCAACTGGCGAGGCCTCCCATAAGCCACGAAGACGCGGGGGTGGCATTCGTCGGGCGGGCGCGCAGGCGAGCGATACGCGAAATCCTTGGATGAATAGGGGCACCAGTTTAGGTTGACCCTATGCAGCGGCTGCTGTTCCTTGTGCTGTGTCTGACGCTCGCTGCGTGCGACGAGCGCGCCGCCCCGCTTAGCGCCTATCGCCATCCCGAAGATGCAATGGCCAGCGTTCTGCCGCTGGCCTTGGCCGGCGTTTACCCGTGCGCGTCCAGGCAGAAGGAGGATGGTATCGACGTGGTCGCGCGCCTCGCGACCGATCAGTGCTACAAGATGCAGCCTGCCAGACGCGGGCGTCTGGATCGATGAGTTCGAAGGTTCGACGTTCTACGAGGGCATGAAAAACGCAGAGACTGTGAAGGTGAAGATCCTGCGTGATGTGAACACCAAGACATCGCGTTTCGAATGGCTCAGCTGGCCGGACAGCATGGCGCCGGCGCCTTCGCCGAGAAGCCGTATTGTCCTTCTCGACTTCATTGGCCGCCGAACTGCCTATCAAGGTCGTTACGGCCACATGGGTTTGGCGGATAGCGAGGTAATCGTCGACCGATTGATCTCCGCCCGGGAAATCTATCGCTCGAGCACGCCGTACCTCGAGGATGAGCTTCTCGAGCGGAAACGCTAGATGGCCGCAATGGCACCGACGCGGTGCGGCGCTGTCGCCGCGCGGGTCTCCGAACGGGCGGCTTTTTTGCCCAGGGCGGGATAGCGGAATTGCATGCCGGCATGGAGGGCGGGCGTGTCCGTCCGGATAGAACTTCCGCTATCCGGCGTCAGCGGTCATCCGCGTAACGGCTGCACCGCCTAGAAGAAGAAGTCCGTAGCAGCCGGCGCCGAGCCGTTTATCACGATCTCGAAGTCGGCGACGCCGTTGCCGTCCAGGTCGCCATAGATATGGGCGTCGCCGCCGCTCACATGCACGCGCAACTGGCCCGCTACGCCGCTAAAGGCCTCGCTGCCGATGAACGCAAAGGCGTCGTCTCCGGCGGTCCCCGGCCTTGCGTCGATCGCGGACAAGTCGATCTTGTCCAGCCCCGTGGCGAAATCGGCAATCCGGTCGGCCGCGCCGGCGCTGCTATGGGCTGCGGCGGAGAAGCGGAAAACGTCGGCGCCGGCCCCGCCGGTCAGCATGTCCTGGCCTGCGCCACCGTCGATCACGTCGGCGCCATCCAGCCCGTTGAGCGAATCCGTGCCGCCCAGGCCACGCAGCGTATTTGCGCCGTTATTGCCGACGATCGACTGGTCGAGATCGTTTCCGGTCAAGTCGAGCGCATCGGTCTTGCGATAGTCCAGCGTCCCGAGCAGCTCCACGGCGGAGCCGCCAGTCAGCACGAAGCTCGTCTCGGCATAGGCGGCGTCATAGCCCTGGCCGGCGGCCTCTTCCGCGGTGTCGCCCGACGTGACGTAATAGATGTCATCGCCTTCGCCGCCGATCATATAGTCGACGCCGCCTCCACCGATCAGGATGTCGTTGCCTGCCAGGCCGAGTATCGAATCGTCACCTGCGCGCCCGTCGAGGATGTTGTTGCCATTGTTGCCGACGATGTTGTTGTTGAGCTGGTTGCCGCTGAGGCTCATCGTCGTGGTCAGCCGATAGTCGACGGTCGCCAGCATCTCGACTTCGGACGAGGCGACGAGCGTGTAGCTGGTATGGGCGTAGACGGTGTCATAACCCTCGCCCGCGGCCTCTTCGACGGTGTCGAGTCCGTCGACGAAGTACGTGTCGTTGCCCAGGCCGCCGATCAGGAAGTCGGTGCCCGACTGACCATCGATGAAGTCGTTGCCGTCGAGACCGCGGATCGAATCGTCGCCGCCGCCGCCGTACAGCGTGTTGTTGCCGCTGTTAGCGATGATCGCGTTGTTGAATTCGTTGCCGGCGATGCGCAGCGCGTCGGTCAGCCGCCAGTTGGCAGTGCCGACCACCTCGACGCGCGAGCCAGCGGTCAGGTTGAAACTCGCGCTGGTATAGACGGTGTCGAAGCCTTCGCCCGCCCCCTCGAACACCAGATCGTCGCCATCGACGAAATAGGTGTCGTCGCCGGTGCCGCCCCAGAGCTGGTCGAGGCCGCCGCCGCCGGTCAGCGTGTCGTTGCCGGCCATGCCCATCAGCTGGTCGGCGCCGAACGAGCCATAGATGGCGTCGGCGCCGATGCCGCCCGCAACTGCGATCTGCCCCGGCGCAAAGCCCAGGTTGAACAGGTTGAGCTGGCTTGCGGTGACATTCTCGAAGCGACCGAGCAGGCTGAAGAACTTTCCCTCGCCGCGGGAATCGAGCAGCAGCAGCGTATCGTTGCCGCTCTGCGCCAGGCGAAGATACTTGGCCGAGAAGGGGTTCGCCCCGTCGCTCCAATTGTCCGCGATCGCGTACATGAAATAGAATTTCATGGTGTCGCCGGAATTGCCGACGGCGAAATCCTCGACCGTGAAGCTCCTCTCCTGGCCGGTGAAACCGGTGCTGCCGAGGAGGTCGAGCCGGTCGCCACCCGTGCCGAGCGTGATGTTCGTGGTTCCCGAGAACATGACCACCTGAACCATGTCGTCGCCGCTGCCCGCGTCGATCTCGACAGCGAGGCCGCCGTTCGTCGAGATCGCGTCATTTCCGGATCCGCCGACGATCGTTGCCGTACTCAGCTCCATGAGATCTGAGAAATGGAGGAAATCGTCGTCGTCGCCGCCATCGACCTCGATGCCGAGATTGGGAATCGCCGACCAGCTGAGTTCGACCGAGATATGATCGCGTCCGCCTTCGCCGAAAATCTTGTCGACGCCATACTGGCTGATGATCTCATCATCGCCGGTGCCGCCGTAGATCAGGTCGTCGCCCAGATCGCCGACCAGCTTGTCATTGCCGTCGCCGCCTTCGATCCGGTCGTTGCCGGCGCCGCCATAGAGCCAGTCCGCGCCGCCAAGGCCCTGCAGCAAGTCGTTGCCGCTGTTCCCGTTGCGATTGTCCGCCGCGGCGGTGCCCGTGAAGCTGACCACCGCGGCCGCCGACCCGTCCTGACTATATCCGCCGAGATTATGGGCGGTAAGCGTGCTCGCGAGTACGTTTTTCAGGATGATGAAATCGACGAGTCCGCCGCTCTGGGTGAGCCCGTTCGCCTGCAGCACTGCGTCCGCGCCGCGCTGGACCAGGTTCAGCCTGCCGTTGGTGAAGGGATTGGCGTTGGGCGCCAGATTGAATCGCTCCGACAAAAAGGAGGAGAGGGCGAGCGCATCCCCGGCATCGCCGGCGGCAAAATCGGTTATGACGATGGCGGGAATGCTGATTGCCGCGCTGGTCACCACCGAGACTATGTCCGATCCTGCGCCCAGGGCGATTTCATACTGGGTGCCCCAATGCGCCAGCTGGACGAAATCGTCGCCCGTGCCCGCATCGATGGTCACCGCGGCGCCGCCGCTCGTCACGAACCGGTCATTGTCGGCACCGCCGACCATCTCGACTGATCCGCTTCCACTGCCGAACAAGGTGATATTACCGACGAAACGGAGAACGTCTTCGCCGGACCCGCCGTCGAGAAGCGAATGCGTCGCGCTGTTGGGCAATGTGTTGAAATAGATGATCTGGTCGTTGCCGGCGTCGCCGTACAGCTCGTCGCTGCCGCCGACACCTTCCTGATAATATTCGCCCAGGGAATCGTCGCCGTTGCCGCCATGGACGATGTCGTTGCCCGCTTCGCCTTGCAGGTCGTCGGCGCCTTCGCCGCCATTGATCAGGTCGTTGCCGCCTCCGCCGCGAACGATGTCGTTGCCGCCAAGTGCGCTGATGTCGTCGTCGGCTGCTGTCCCGGCTAGGCTATTGTCGAACGTGTTTCCGGTAATGACGGCCATTGTTCCCCCCGCTTCGACGCGGCAACGCAGTTGCGCAACGGAACCGATGGTCGTGGCAATCGATGCGACAGTCAACCGGCCTTGATCGGCTCGCGATGCAGCGCGTGGGACAGGAAAAACCAGAGGGCCAAAGCAAAAGGCCGGAGCTTTCACCCCGGCCTTCCGTATTTCTAGAACCTGGCAACAGGGCCGTTTACTTGACTCGTTCGACGTCCTCGAAGCCGAGCTCCAGCGGTGTGGCGCGGCCGAAGATCGAGATCGAGACCTTGACGCGGCTCTTGTCGAAATCGAGCTCCTCGACGATGCCCGAGAAGGTCGCGAAGTTGCCGCTGGTGACCTTGACCGTGTCGCCGATGTCGTAGTCGACATGGACGCGCGCCTTGGGCGCTGCCGAAGCGGCCTCTTCCTTGGTGTTGAGGATGCGCGCAGCCTCGGCCTCGCTGATCGCCTGGGGCTTGCCCATCGACCCAAGGAAGCCGGTGACCTTGGGAGTGTTCTTGACGAGATGATAGACGTCGTCGTTCATCTCGAGCTTGGCGAGCACATAGCCCGGGAAGAACTTCCGCTCGGACTGGATCTTCTTCCCGCGGCGAACCTCGGTGACGGTCTCGGTCGGGACCTCGACCGATTCGACCAGCTGGTCGAGCCCGAGCCGGGTCGCGTCGGCGAGGATCTGGTCGCGGACCTTGCCCTCGAAACCCGAATAGGCGTGAATGATGTACCAGCGCGCCATGTCTTGTTGTTCCTTACTGCGCGAGACTGAGGAGGGCGCGGACGACCGCATCGAAGAACGAATCGACGCCCAGGAAGAACAGCCCGAGCAGAGTCGCCATGATCAGCACCATGACGCCGGTCATCACGGTCTCCTTGCGCGTCGGCCAGGCGACCTTCTTACGCTCGGCTTCGACCTGGCGCATGAACTCGAGGGGATTGGTCTTCGCCACCGGGGCATCCTCGTCAGAAAAAATTGGCCTTCAGCGGGGCATGGGTCCGCTGCCGCTCCTTCCAGGGGAAGGACCGGCGTGTTCCCATTACGCTGTCGGATTGGGACGGGTATCTAGCGAGGGCAGGGGGCAAAAGCAAGCGGTGCCGCGCCGTTCGACTCCGCGCGCCGCAGCCGCCTGCCTTACCTTCCCAAAAGCATAGGGCGCCCCGGCAGAACCGGAGCGCCCCTCGGCATTTTCAGCACAGTCGCGGTGCTTACGGGCTTTCGGGTTCGTCGTCGCCGCCGAAGACGTTGATGACGCCGGTCACTTCGAGCAGCGCGGCAACGCCGATCAGGCCAAGGATTGCAAACAGCGGACTGCCCGGGAGCAGCTGGCTCTCGCCGGTCGCGGCAGTGGCGGCGCGCGTCTCTGCGACACGCGTGGCCGATGCGGAATCCGCCATCGCGGCAGTCGATCCAAGAACCATCGTGGAAGCGGCCATGACGACCACCAGTTTCTTCAGCATATTACGTCCCCTTCTATTTGCTTCACCAGGCTGGTCGGGTGACCTTTAACCCTCGATGAACCGGATGCCGCGCGCGGAACTGGCTAACCACTGCCTCAGAGCATCGCCACTGCGGCAAAGCCCGTGACGAGCAGGATCAGGAAACCCCAGGCGAACAAATTCAATCGCTTTTCGATGAACGCCTGCACCGGCTCGCCGAACCGCTTGAGCAGCGCGGCGATCAGGAAGAAGCGCGCGGCGCGCGTAATGGTTGCAAGCAGAACGAACAGCGCAAAATTGAAGTGGAACAATCCGCTGGCGATGGTGACCAGCTTGAACGGAATCGGCGTCAGTCCCTTGAGCAGGATGATGGCCGCGCCATATTGTTCATAGCCGTGGCGCAGCGTCTCGATCCGATGCTCCATATGGTAGAGCTGGATCAGCCACTGGCCCACGCTCTCCATCAGATAATAGCCGATCGCATAACCGAAGATGCCGCCGACGATCGAGGCGAGGGTGCACACCGCGGCGATCGTATAGGCCTTGTCGCGCCGTGCGAGCACCATCGGCACCATCATCACGTCTGGCGGGATCGGGAAGAAGCTGCTCTCCGCGAAGGAGACGAGCGCGAGGCTGCGCAGCGCGTGGCGATGGTGCGCCATGCGCAGCACCCAGTCGTACATCGGGCGAAACATGCGGACTCCGGAACTGTTTCGCCGTCCCTGCCGCATTCGCAGTCGCGGCGGAAGCCGGAATGCGCCGGTGCGGGAGATGGCAGCGCCCTTCGCCCGACATTGCGCTTGATACAATTAGACGATTAGCTAAGCATCGTATCATGAGTCATGTCTTCAAAGCGCTGTCCGATCCCACGCGGCGCCGGGTGCTCCAGCTGCTGTGCAAGGGGCCGCTGAGCGCGGGCGAGCTCAGCGGCCAGTTCGACGTCTCCAAGCCGACGATGTCGGCGCACTTCGCGGTGCTGAAGGGGGCCGATCTGGTGCGCACCGAAAAGGCAGGCAAGTCCGTGATCTATCACCTGAAGCTCTCGGTGCTCGAAGAGGCGCTGCTCGGCTTCGTCGATTCATTTGCTCTCGGTGCGGAGGTGCCGGGGGACAAGAAAGAGGCTGCACGATGAACCAGGATCTGATCGGGAGTTTCGTCTGGGCTGGCGGCATCGTAGCCGTGGCGCTGGGCGGCAGCCTCGCGCGGCACCTCGGTTATATCGACAATGAGACGCTCACGCGCGTGGTCATCGGCCTGAATGGGCTGATGATCGCCTGGACCGGCAATCGCATGCCCAAGGCGTTCGTCCCGAGCATCGCCGCGCGCGAGGTCCACCGGATCGGCGGCTGGTCGCTGGTACTAAGCGGGCTCGTCTATGCCGGATTATGGGCCATCGCGCCGATCGACGTCGCCGTGATCGGCGGGTGTGGTGCGATCCTGGCCGGGATCGCGGTGACGATCGGCTATTGCCTGTCGCTGCGTGCAAAGGCGAAATCCGCCTGATCCCGGTCGCTCGCCGAGTGCCGGCGCGCCGGGCGGCATGGTCCTCCTTGAGGAGCAGCCGTCCGGCGACCAGCTCCGTCGCGCTCAGATGATGACCAGCCCCAGATCCTTGCCCTCCTCGGCATAGTGCGTGCGGGCGCGCACGATATAGCGTTCGCCTTTCACGAGCCTGACGGCGATCTTGGCATTGTCCGGGCTGCCCGAATCGTCCTTCGCCGTAACGAAGCGCGGCTCGCCGTCCCGCTCCGTGAAGAGGACCAGCTTGGTATCGGCCTCGCCGATCGAGCGGATCGTATAGTTGCGGGTTTCGGTGGGTTCGAAGACGAAGTTCGACTGCGCTGCCCATTGCGGCGCAAGCCGCTGAAGGTCCATCACGCCGATCGTCGCAGCCGGCCGGAGCTGCGGATAGATTTTGCAGATCGCCGCCTTGTCGGCAGCGGAAAGCTCCGTGTTCTCGGGAATGCCGGTCTGGTTGTAGGGCGGCGGCGCGGCGATCAGTTGCGGCGGAAAGGGATATTGCATGATCGATTGCGGATCCCAGCGCGTCGCCTGGGTATCCTTGCGCTCGAGCTTAGCGAGGATGTTTTGGTAGATCGTCTCGGGATCCCAGTGGTTGGGCGGCCCGCCGAATGTCGAATAGACGAGCGCCTCGTTCCACACGATGCCGGCATTGTAGTTCTGCGCCTCGTGCTCCAGGCCGAGGGCGTGGCCGATCTCGTGCAGGGCCGTGGCGGCACCCCAATCATCGGTCAGGTCCCAACCGAAATTCATCGTTCGGTTGCGGTCGGAATTGCGAAGCGAGTCGATGCCCACGAACGACCATGAGCCTTCACGTTGGTCGAACCCGATGCGGATTTCGGCCTCGCTGGCGTCGTCGGTCTCCTTGAATTCGAGGCCGATCTTTAGGCCCTTCCAGACCGCAAAGGCCTTTCGCACCGCCTGCTTCTGGATGTCGGGCCACTGCCAGCTGTCGTCCGTCAGGAAATGATAGCGAAGCGTGGTGCCGTTCGCCCACTTCTTGCCGAGAAGCCTTATCGAGCTTGCCCGGAACGGCGAGATGCCGAGGGGCAGGGGGATTGGAACGGTCGCGCGCGGCGCACAGAGTGGCCGAACGGTGGGAGTGGGTGCCTGGGTTGCCATGTCGACTCCTGATCTGGACAGCGTTCACGCAACAGCTCGATGGCGCCGGGGTCGGCGTGGTTCGAGGCGGGCCCCGCCATGTCCGTCCGGCCCCGCGCCTCCCGGGCTAGCCGACACCTGCGCGCGACTCGCGTGATGCCCGTCACGCGCTGAAAAGTCGGAGAGTGGGCGGGGTTCGTGCCAACGCCTGGCCGCTCGAGAAGGCGCGCCACGCGCCGCCCTGCGTTGGCATCTAGTCTCTCGATGTTCTTGTGAAAGCACGAGGCTAAGTCTCAAAAATCCCACGTTTTCGCGACCGCATGAGAGGAGCCGCCGTGGAGCAGGGACCCGCTATCGCATTTCGCAAAGAGTCGGTTTGGCGTCGAACCAGAAAGGGAAGGCCGCCCGGGGCCGCGGCCGATCCCGGGCCCGCCTCAGCCGCCGCCCTTGTTCTCGACGTCCGGATCGATCGTGATGGGGAGAATATATTTCCCGTCGAGGCTCGTGAACTCGACGTTGAGGCTGAATCCGTGCCCGACATTTTCGCTCTCGGGATGGGGGGCGAGCGTCGAAAATGAAATCGCGGAGATCGGAATTCCTGGGGGAGGCGAATCGATCACCTCGCCATCCCAGCCATGGCTCTGCATCCCGAAATATTGCTGTCCGAAATCCGCCTTGGTGGTGATCGGATCCATCGTCCGCGAGAATTGCCAGAAATCGCCGATCAGCCGAAGAATGACTCTCGAGGGCGCCTGTACCTCGATATTCAATGGATTGGTTACGTTATCGCCGAGCGCTGAAAAGGCCTCTTCCAGTACGACGCGCCAGTCCTTTTGGCTGTTAGGGATTCCGCGCGGATCGGGCGTAACGCTAACTTCGCTCTGGAACAGCAGATCGATCAGGCCGGTCAGGCCGACGCTGGCGTCTTCCACCGCTCCTTTCGCCACGATGAAATAGGTCTTGGTGAACTCCGGGCTGTATCCGGGCGGTCCGTCCTCAGGCAGCCGATGCTGCTCGAAGAAATCCGGAGGGGGAAGGGTGGTTTCGTCGCTGAAATCCATGATGCGCTCCCGATTGAAGGTGGTTACGCTGTGACAGGGTCGCGCGGATCTTCAGGAGTTCCGCCTTCCATTCCGAATTGTCCGGGTCGAACCGGACCAGTTTGATGAGCTCGGCTTCGACGAACGCGAGCTTTCGCCGCGCCGCGGCGGTGCGGCCGAGCGCCAGTTCCATCGTCGCCACGCCGCGGATCGCCCACAGGCGACTGGCGCGCAGCTTGGCATTTTGTGGGTCTTTCGCGAGCAGGTGCTCGGCGATCGCGTGCTGCTCTTCGCGGTGGGCGAGCGCCGATTCCAGCCGGCCC
The DNA here is from genome assembly GCF_002002925.1 of Sphingomonas sp. LM7. Taxonomy (NCBI): domain Bacteria; kingdom Pseudomonadati; phylum Pseudomonadota; class Alphaproteobacteria; order Sphingomonadales; family Sphingomonadaceae; genus Sphingomonas; species Sphingomonas sp. LM7. The sequence continues at coordinate 168,224 of NZ_CP019511.1, forward strand.
GCGGCCTGGAGCGCGTCGGCCAGCCAGCCGTGGCGATTGGCCAGGCTGCGAAGGTCCTCCGGCGCATCCGATGCGTGAGTGGCGCGCTTCATATGGTCGAGCGAGACCGAGCAGTGCGACACCGCAAGCCCCGGGCTCACCGGTTTCTGCAGCGCGATCGTGCAGAGATTGCCTTGCGCGAAGCCGGCTTCCTTGCGCCATTCGCGCCGCGATGGATCGATGGCGACGAGCCGCTTGGCCAGCGCGTCGTACCGCTCCCACGCCCGCCTGGCGTTTGCGAAATCGCGCCGTTCGAATGCGTTGTATCCGACCCAATATTCGCTTTGGGCGTGCGCGAAGATGCGCCTGGCGTCATTGGGCGCGGCGGCAAGCAGCGCCTCGGTCGTACGATAGGCTTCGCCGAAGGTCGCGAGAGCTCGATCCGCCATCCCGCGCTTTCCGTCGTCCTCGCCCATGGCGTGCAGCAGCCGGGCGCGCCGCTCAAGTTCGTCGGTACCCAGCGCCGAAAGATCCTGGCCGGCATAATGATCGAATGCGCGCTGGTTGACTTCGCCGAGCACCTTCAGGCGGACTTCTCCGCTCAGCTTCTCGCGCAGATCGGTCAGCATGAATTCCACCAGTCCCTCCGCTTCGGCGCGTTGACGTTCGGCTTCGGCACCCTGGCGCTCGGCTTCCCGCCGCGCGTCGAGGGCGATGATCGTCAGCACCGCCATGACTAGCGTCGCCACAAGCGCCACGAGCGTGACGGCGGTCACGCGGCGAAGCTTTCTTGCCGCGTCGCGCTGGACCAGGGCATCGACGCCGGTGCCGGTCACCCCGGCCACCAGCTTCAGAAAGCCGAGGCTCCGCCCGTCGCCGCCGCGCCGTAGATCCGCCGCGAGCGGCTCGACCGCGGCGCCGTCGCGGCTGGTGTGGAGCGCCGAAGGAAAACAATCTCCGGGCGCACCGTCGAGGAGCACGGCAAGGATCGGACGATTGGGATGCAGCGTTCGAAAGGTCTCGATCTCGCGGCCGACCCATTGCGACGCAGCCGCATCGCGCGAGCACAGCACGATGAGGCAGCTGGATGCCTGCAGCGCGGCGCGCACGGTCGAACTCAGATCGCCGGCCGCGGGCAATTCCTCGCGGTCCCGGAATATCGGAATGAGGCGCGCCGGCACCAGTCCGCGCTCGCCGATCGTTCCGATCAGACGCCGGGGTACACGATATCCTTCGAGCTTGCGGTGCAGCCAGCGCGCCGTCGCGGCGTCGGCGTGGCTATAGCTCAGGAATGCCGCGTACCGTGGCTCCGCCATCGTCATGGCCATCCCCTCCCGTGCCTTGTTTCCCCACCGCGGAGCGTGCCTCAAGCAGGGTCTGGCGACAACGGCTGGTTCGGCCGGAACCGATCGGTTCGAGTGGGGGGACTGGATCGGGCGTGACGAAGATCACGCTCGATGGCCGATCGGCTTGCTATCCCGTCAGGGCTGACGGGTGGCCGCCAGCGGATCAGCTACCCAAGGAGCAGGACATGCAGCTTCCGGTCTTCGTCGAACTGCCGTCGCAGCACGGGTTGAGGAGATCCGCCGCGGCGGCCTTCGCCAATCGGCGCTCGCGCGCGTTGCGGAGCGTGCGTCTGCCCGCCGCGATCACGATCGATCCACGCTTCCCCGCGATCCCCAGCGGCGCAGTAGGGGCTGGCAGCTCGTCGGTCGAAGCGCTTCAAGTGGAGGCGTCCGATCGCTTCCTGGTCCGAGGCTTTGTCGATGTGGAGGATCTGTCGCGCGTTCCCGATAGGGTCGGCGGTCTCGCAATTTATTCGGATCCCCAGATCGGGCCGCTTCTCACCTGCCCGGGCCGGCCGCCGGTCGGCGATACGGACCAGATTGCGGCGAAGCTGAACCTCAAGGCGTTGCGAGACCGGGGCCTGGATGGTTCGAACGTGGCCATCGCGATCCTGGACGGCGGCACCAACCTTCCACATCTGCAAGCGAGGCTCGCCGAAGTGGGGTTCGATGCCGCGAACTCCTGGACGCCTCTGGGATTGGCGGGCCACGCCGGAGCCTTTCCAGTCGATCACGGCACGGCATGCGCCTATGACGCCCTGATCGCGGCACCCAAGGCGACGTTGCTGGACTTTCCCATTCTGGCCGGGGACCTTCGTAGAGGCCGCACCCTGTACCGGGGATTTCTGGCCTATGCCCAGCTGATCGCCTCATGGGCGATCCTCTTCGCGCCCGGCGATCTCCCCAAATATTCGGGTCTCGTCGTCAGCAACAGCTGGGGCGTCCACCATCCGCGTCTCGATTTTTCCAAGGGACATCCCGGACGCTATGTCGACAACCCCGAACACCCCTTCCTGCGCCAGCTCGCCCTGCTGTCCAAATGCGGCGCGGACATCGTCTTCGCCGCCGGGAATTGCGGTGCCGGTTGCGCTTCCGCCTATTGCGAGGGCAGGAGCAAGGGTTCCATCATGGGAGCAAATGCAAGCGGGGATGTGCTCACGGTGGGCGCCTGCGACACCGATGACATGCGCCTGCGCTATTCGTCGCAAGGTCCGTCCATCGCGGGACTGACGCCGCAAAAGCCCGATGTCCTGAGCTACGCGCATTTTCGCGGTTCGGAAGTCACCGGCGTCGACACGCCCGATGCCGGAACCTCGGCCGCCTGTCCGGTCGCCGCAGGCTGCATCGCCGCGCTTCGCAGCAGGATTTCGCCCGCGAAGATTCCGCCGGCCGAGCTTGTCGCCCGCATCCGCGCCACTGCGCGTGCGGGTACGCGATCGCGGGGTTGGAACGCGGACTATGGGTTCGGTATCCTGGACCTGGACGCGCTCGCGATTTCCTGCGGGGTCTAGGTTGAGGTGCACACGATCGGCGGCGTGGTGGAGTCCGCCAAGCCGCTTCTCGTGTACTTCAGGATCGCCTTCCGCATCGGATCACGCAGCGATCACCTCGGCTTTCGAATCGGTGGCCTGGGGGTTCACTCTTGCCCCGTCTGACGCACCACGCTAAAGGCGCGGACCGCACAGGGGCGTAGCTCAGTTGGTTAGAGCGTCGGTCTCCAAAACCGAAGGCCCTCGGTTCGAATCCGAGCGCCCCTGCCATTTCGCACATCTCCGATTTTGTGCCTCCGCCCTTGCGGGCGAGGCCTCTCGCGATCCCATTGGTACTACGCTCACAGTCGAGGTGATGCGGGCCCGCTCGCGCGGGGCGCATTTCAGCTCTATGGTTTCGCGCAACGTGGATCATTTTGGGGGAGTGAATGGGCCTCTATCGCACTGCGCGGCGAATGCATCCTCCCGCACCCCCCAAGTCAAAGATCAGACTCGAGTTGTTGATACCGGCTGCGACAGCGGTAATAACCTTGATACTCGGCGCGGGCCTCAACGCGATCGCATCCAACAGGCTGGAGCGACAGAAATTCCAATTCGAAGTCCTGAAATACACGCTGAATGCGACCAAGGATCCGGTCGAACAGTTGAGAATGCTATGCCGATTTTCGCAGATCGGCTTCATCAGCGATCCCAGCAAAGCTTATCATCGAGCCGAGGTTGACGGTGTTCGAGCTTGCGCGAGCAGCGGCGCGGATCGAGCATTCGTTCCACGACGAGCATATGATCGCCTCGCCCAGGAGATCGGGCGGGCAAACAACTCGGCCGGGTCGATCGCGTTCGAGCAGGGCTTCCTCAAGATAGACGGAGCTCTCGGTGAGATTCGGGCACCAGAAACCAAGCTCATCACTCCAGGGCTGCCAACGCGAATCGAGATAGTCGCGGTCTTCGCGCCTCGCAAAAAATGGGACGACGCCACAATAAAGTCGGTAGCTCGGGCGGCCACCAGCACTGTGCTTGTCCGTCGGGACGGTGCCTATATCCAAGTCGCCAACCTCTATTCAGCGCCGGGCGGCGTCGTTCGAGTCGGCATCGTCAATGCGGGCCCATTGACCTTCGGACTCGAGGGGCGGGGCGGGGGCCTCAAGCTATATGATAGTGGCGGCACGACTATCGAGAGAAGCGAAGGATTCGCTTTCAAGCATGTAGGTGGTTCGACCATCGGGCGGCAGCGTTTTCCGAAGGTGCAGATCGAAGCGGCGCAGCGATTGGTGGATGCAGTCTGCGCTCTAGCGCCGCACGCCCAGGTAGCGGCAGACCGCTATTTGCTGGAAACTCTGGGATTGCAGCAAGATAAGGACCTGCTGCGCCCCTGTTGACTAGGCCGACTGGCGAGCGCCAACCTTTCCATTCGCGATGCGTCCGGAATTCTCATGCGGCGACGCTGCCGCCGATCGTGCGCATCGCCAGCGCGCGCGCTTCGTGGACGGGAAGCGGGCGTCCGAAATAATAGCCCTGGACCTTGGTGCAACCGAGCTGCTGGATCATCTGGTGTTCTTCCTCGGTTTCGACGCCCTCTGCAGTCGTGGCCATGCCGAGGCTGTCGGCAAGCGCCACCACCGCGCGAATGATTGCAATGGCTTCCTTGGTGCCCTTCGACGCGCCTTGGACAAAGCTTCGGTCGATCTTGATCGAACTAAACCGGGTGTGGGCGAGGTAGCCGAGCGACGAGTAGCCGGTCCCGAAATCGTCGAGGCTGAGGTGGACGCCGAGGTCGAGAATCTTCTCGAGCACTTCGATCGCGACTGTGCCCTCTCGCATGAATACGCTCTCGGTCACTTCGAGCTCGAGGCGTGCGGGGGGCAGGCCGGATTGGGCGAGCGCCTGTGCGACGATGCTGACAAAGGCAGGGTTGTGCAGTTGTTCTGGGCTGACGTTGACGGCGATGCGCGCCGGTATGTCCCAACGGGCGGCTTCGTCGCAGGCAGTGCGGAGCACCCATTCGCCAATCGGTGCGATCAAGCGCGCTTCCTCTGCCAGGGGCACGAACTTGGCCGGTGAGATGTTGCCGAATTGCGGATGCGTCCAGCGCAGCAGCGCCTCGAAGCCGGTCAGCTGGCCGGTCGCAGCACTAACCACCGGCTGGTAGTTCAGATGCATCTCGCGATTCTCCACCGCGCTGCGCAGCGCGATTTCGAGCACGCGCCGTTCCTCGGCGGCGACATGCAACTGCGGCTCGTAGGCGTGGAAGACGCCGCCGCCGGCATCCTTCGAACGATAGAGCGCGAGGTCTGCCGAGCGAATCAACATTTCAGCAGTGCGCCCGTCGCGCGGGCCGACCGCTAGGCCGACCGAAGCGCCGATATACAGCGTGTGCTGGTCCACCTCATAGGGCTGGGAGAGTGCATCGATGATCGTCTGGGCGAGCTGTTCGGTCCGCTGGGTGTCGGTCGCGTCGCGCACGACCACCGCGAACTCGTCGCCGCCGAGCCGGCCGATCATCTCGTTCTCGGTCATCAGCAGCATGAGCCGTTCGGAAACGCGGCCGAGCAGACGGTCGCCGACCGGATGGCCCAGCGTATCGTTGACTGCCTTGAAGCGATCGAGATCAATCATCATGAATGCGCAACGCGAGCCCCATTTGTCCGCGTCGGCCATTGCGCGCGCGAGGGTCTCGTTGATCAGCAGGCGGTTGGGCAACCCGGTCAGCGTGTCGAAGCGCGCCATCTGGTTGATCTTGTCCGCCGATTTGCGCGCTTCGGTCACGTCCGAACCGACACCGCGGAAGCCGATGAACGCGCCGCGCTCGTCATAGCGGGGGCTGGCGGACATCTCCCACCAGCGCTCGTCATGATTGACGATGACCGGCAGCAGCAAATCGCGGAACGCTTCGCGCGCCTTGAGACGCTCGGCAAGATTGCGCAGCCCGGGTGCGAAATTGCCGTCTTCCCATGTTGGGCCGGCGAGGAGTTGCAGGAACGGCGTCCCGTTGATCCTCTTGGGATCGGCGCCCAGCGACACAGCGAAACGCGGATTTGCGCGAGCAACGCGGCGTTGCGCATCGATTTCCCACAGCCAGTCGGAGCCCGAATCCTCAAACTCGCGCAACAACAGGCTGACCGTCTCGTCGCGCTCGGCGAGCGCCATCTCATTGGCGCGGATGACGACCAGCGCGCGGCCGCGGCCAAGGGTCGCGATCACCAGAAGCGCAGTGAACAGGCCGGTGCTTGCCGCGAGCACGGGCGGGCCGGAGAGCGCGAGCATCGTCGACATCGCCGCGCCGACGATCGTCACAAAGGCAATGGTCGCCAGCGGCAGCGCCGCCATGGCCACCGCCGACGCGGTCATTAGCAGCGACAGGATGACCCACAGGCCAAGCGCCGAACTGGCATCGGTGGCCGCGCCGAACGCCAGGGGCGGGATCGACCAGACGGCGCCGAGCGAAATGCCGTCGAGCATCGTGTCGCGGACGTCCTTGAGTGGCGCAGTGACAGCGACTCGGTGGCGCTTCGAAAGCCGGCGGAACGCGACTGCGCATGCGACGGCGGCGACAAGCGCGCCCCAGCTGGCGAGCTGCCAGAGCGGCACCGCCGGCGCGAGGAGCATCGTGACGAGCGAGGCGCCGACGACATTGGCGGTGAGCATGAACAATGCCAGCTGGCTGCCGGCATGCAGCTGCGCGGCGCGAATCGGGCCCCAGTCGATGCCGTCCGCCGGATCGTAGAGGCCAAGAAGCGCGCGCGCGTCGATGCGCGGCCTGGCAAATTGGGAAATCGTCTGGCTGGTCACCCCGACGGGATAGCCGAAGGGAGGTTAGCGAGTGGTTAGGCCCGAGACCGAAACGGACGAAATTTACGCAGCCGGCCGGATCAGGCCGGGCGCGGGTGGACCGGATCGCCCGGTCCGCCCGCAATGTCTCAGGCAGCAAGGTCGTAGGGCTTGATCTCGCCGTTCAGATAGAGGTTGCGCGCTTTTGCCCGGCTCAGCTTGCCCGAGCTGGTGCGCGGCAGCGTGCGAGGCGGAACGAGCTCGATCACGCAGTTCATGCCGGTGACCGAACGCACGCGTTCGCGGATCTCGTCACGCAGGCGGATGCGCTCATTCTCGTCCGAGGTGCGGCACTGGACGAGTACCGCCGGCGTCTCCTCGCCACCCGGAGTGGTGATCGCGAAGGCGGCGATGTCGCCCTGCTTGAAGCCCGGGAGCTGCTCGACTGCCCATTCGATGTCCTGCGGCCAGTGATTGCGGCCGTTGACAATGATCATGTCCTTCGCCCGACCGACGATATAGACATAGCCTTCCGACAAATATCCCATGTCGCCGGTGTCGAGCCAGCCATCGGCCATGCAGGCGGCAGTCGATTCGGGATCGCGGAAATAGCCGACCATCACCGATGGGCCGCGGCACCAAACCTTGCCAATTGCCTTTTCGGGGAGCGGCGTGCCGTCTTCCTCGCGGATCTGGACTTCCATGTCCTTCACCGGCTTGCCGCAATTGACGATCGCGCGGAAGCGCTGTGGACGGTCCTCACGTGCGACGTCGCCGCCCGAAAGCTGGGTCTCCTCGACCAGTTCGACGACGATGCCTTCGCCCGGGGGCATGATCGAAACCGCCAGCGTCGCTTCGGCAAGGCCATAGCTCGGCAGGAACGCGCTGGCCTTGAACCCGGCATCCGCGAACGCATCGACGAACGACTGCATCACGTCGGGGCGGATCATGTCGGCACCGTTGCCCGCCACGCGCCAGCGCGACAGATCGAAACGATCGCTCGCCTTGGTCTGGCTCGACATGCGGCGCGCGCATATGTCGTAGCCGAAGGTCGGCGAATAGGAGAGGGTGGTGCCCTGGTTGCGGCTGATGAGGTCGAGCCAAGCCAGCGGGCGCCGCGCGAAATCCTCGGTCTTCAGATAATCGGTCGAGACCTGATTGGCGACGACCGACAGGAAGCAGCCGACCAGACCCATGTCATGATACCAGGGCAGCCAGGAGATGCAGCGGTCGCTGTCCTGCAGTCGCATGCCATGGCTGTGCGCCGACAGATTGTTGAGCAGCGCATGATGCGTGATCGCAACGCCGTGCGGGAAGCGTGTCGAGCCGCTCGAATATTGGAGATATGCGATGTCGGAGGTCTCGGCCTCGGGAAGCGCGATCTCCGGCGCGGCGCGCTCGCCGAATTCGGACCAGTCGATTCCCTGCACGTTGGTGATCCGCGCAGCTTCGGCGCACATCGCGCCGATCTCGGGCGGGTAGATCAGCATGGTCGGGTCGCAGCTTTCGAGCTGGACGCGAAGCTGGTCGATATAGGATTGGGCACCGCCGAAGCTGGTCGGCAGCGGCAGCGGCACCGGCCAGGCGCCGGCATAGACGACGCCGAAGAACAGCGACGCGAACTCGGCCCCCGTCTCCGCGATCAGCGCGATGCGGTCCTCGGGCTTCACGCCGGCCGCGATCAGGCGATAGGCCTGCGAGATTGCGTCTCGCCGCAGCTCGGCGAATGGATAGGGCTGCGTCAGGTTGCCCCGCGCATCGTGAAAGTTCAGCCCGCGAACGCCTTGTGCCGCATAGTCCAGCGCGTCGCCCAAGGTGGCGAAATCGGCCAGGCGGCGCGGCAAATCATCATTGGTCGGGGTAGGGACGGGTTTTTCCGCCTCCATGATACCCGCGTGCGATCCCGTTTCGTCCAATACCATTCTTTGTCTCGTGCCCCTGTGAGCTGACAGGCCGTTGTGCCCCACAACGCATACTAAATGCGGACGGCTCTGCTACGCACTGGCGTTCAAAATCGGTTGCCAGTGTGGCACAATCATGGCGCATGACCCGCCCCCGGCATCCGCCCACCCCCTTGAGCCCTGCCGATCTGGAGCGTTTCGCACTGCGATATGTCGAGCGCTACGCAACGACGCGGGGTCGGCTGGCCGATTATCTCAGGCGCAAAATCCGTGAACGCGGGTGGAGCGGGGACGCCACGCCCGACCTGGCAGATCTCGCGCAGCGCATGGCCGATCGAGGCTATATCGACGATCGCCTGTTTGCCGAATCCAAGGCGAACGCCATGGGCCGCAGGGGGCTCGGCGCGCGGCGCATCGGCGAAGCGCTTCGGCATGCGGGGATCGAATCCGAGGACTTGGAGGCTGTGACGCCCGGCGTGAAGGCGGGCTCCGTCGCCAGCGCGATCGCCTTTGCCAAGCGCAAGCGAATCGGCCCCTTCGCGCGCGAAACCGCCGAGCGGCCGGTTCAGGAGAAGCATCTCGCGGCGATGCTGCGTGCTGGACACGCCCTTGATCTGGCGCGCAGGATCGTCCGCATGGCTCCTGGCGACGACCCCGAGGCGCTGATCGTCCCTGAGTGGGACCAGTTATAATTAATCCTTAAAGACCGAATCTAACAAAGGAATTCCACATTTAGAAAATGCTGTGTTAAATACGGCCCCTTGGGGGACTAGGATAATGCGTGCTGAACAACAGCTTGCGCCTCGCGACGATGCAGTCGCACCGCTGGGGGATGAGGGTTTCAGGGCGGAAACGGCGTTTGAAGGCCAGGTTTATTGCGGTGTCGTAAAGTGGTTCGACGTAACCCGGGGGTTTGGGTTTCTCGTCGCTGACGACAGCGAGGCCGGCGACATATTGATTCATTTCACCGTGCTGCAGGAGCACGGAAGGCGGAGCCTTCCCGAAGGCGCGCGAGTCGAATGCGTTGCCGTAAATCGCCAACGCGGGCTCCAGGCCAAAGAAATTCGATCGATTGACCTCAGTGAGGCTATTGAGGCGCCGAAGCGCCCGGCCGACCGCGTCGACAGGGTTCGCCTGATCGATGATGCCGGCCCGTTCGAATCGGTTTCGGTCAAATGGTTCAATCGCCTCAAGGGCTATGGATTTCTGGTGCGCGACGCCGACTCCGCGGATATATTCGTCCATATGGAAACGCTGCGCCGCGCCGAGATCGATGAAGTCGAACCGGGCCAGCCGCTCAAGGCGCGCATCGTCGAAGGCGACAAGGGTCCGCTGGCAGTGGCGGTCGAAAGGACCGACTGAGACGATGATTTTCCGGCGTGAAGTTCGCGCGGCATTCGCCGCAGCGGCGTTGCTCGTCTCGGGTGCTTGCAACGGTGACATAGGTCCCAGCGCACTGGCCGAACAGAGTGTGCCGGCCAAGATGGTGGTGACCGTCCACGCCAAAAGCGGTCCCAGGCAGTTCAATGTCGAGGTCGCCCGCACAACTGCGGAGCAGGAACGCGGCCTGATGTTCCGCACCAACATTCCGGCGGACGGGGGGATGATCTTCACGCCCTATCCGGCGGCAGGCGGCGGGCCACGCGAGGCGAGCTTCTGGATGAAGAACACGCCCACCACGCTCGACATCATCTTCATCCGCCCCGACGGCACGATCGCCGCGATCGCCGAGAATACCTCACCCTATTCGGAGGAATCGTCGAAATCGGGCGAGCCGGTCAACGCGGTGCTGGAGATCAACGGCGGCAAGGCGCGCGAACTGGGCATCGCCGCCGGCGACAAGGTCAGCTGGGCGGGCCGGGGCCGATGAGGAGCGCGGATTCGATTGCCTCCGTCCGTCGGCGGGGCTAATCGGGCGCGCATGAGCCTGAATCGCAATCCCTTCACCTGGTGGAACGGCGCCACCCTCGGCACGTGGTTCGGCCTTCGCGGCAAGACCAGGCTGGGCGAGGATTCGCTCGGCAATGTCTATTGGGAAGGCGGCAAGGATCCCAACGGCATCCCGCGCCGCTGGGTGATCTACAACGGCTCGAACGACGCCAGCCGCGTCCCGCCCGAATGGTTCAGTTGGCTGCATCATCAGATCGACGCCGCGCCCGATCAGGCGCTGCCTGCGCCGCGCGTGTGGGAAAAGGTGGCTGAGCCCAACCAGACCGGCACGGCGCTGGCATACCGGCCGCCCGGCGCGCTCGAGGCCGGCGGCCAGCGGGCCCGCTCCACCGGCGACTACGAGGCCTGGACCCCCGAAGCATGAGGCATGGCGCCGCAACGGCGGCGGCATTGCTGCTGCTCGGGCTCGGCGCATGCAAAAGCGGCGGGGAGGCCGGCAACAACAGCGCCGACGATCTCGTCATCACCACCGATTCGTCCAATGCATCGAGTGGCGCGGAAGTGGTGGCGGTGGGCCCCGACACCAGCGTACTCAATGCCGCGGCGACGCCGATGAACGAGCGCGAGGCAGTGCTCGGCCTGCTCAACAAGCGCAACGGCGAGGCGCGCGAGTTCAAGCTCAAGCCCGGCCAAGCGGCGCGGATCGGCGACGTCATCGTCCGGCTGCGCGCCTGCGACAAGACCGCACCCTGGGAAGCGGATCAGCTGACCGGCGCGTTCGTGCAGCTCGACGTGCTGCAGCTCGACAAGAGCTGGCGGCGAGTATTTTCGGGCTGGCTCTACAAGGAGCGGCCGGCGCTCAATGTCGTCCAGCACCCGATCTACGATGTGTGGCCCAAGAGCTGCGCAATGACTTTCCGCGACAGCGGTCCCGACACCGTGCCGGCGCCTAGCGCCGGTTCGGGCGAGCGTTCGAGCGCGAAGAAATCGCCTTCGACGGAAGGCACGCCGACCGAGAGCCCCGCTGTCGAATCGCCGAGCGCGGCACCCAGCAACGCGACATAATCGTCGCGCGACACTTCGACTGCGCCGAGCGTGGCGAGGTGTTCGGTTTGGAACTGGCAATCGAGCAGCGAGAAGCGCCCCGCTTTCAGGCGCGCGACGAGATGGGCGAATGCCACTTTCGATGCGTCGCGCACGCGCGTGACCATCGACTCGCCGAAAAAGGCATGGCCCAGCGCGAGGCCGTAAAGGCCGCCGGCCAGGCGATTGCCGTCCCAGCACTCGATCGAATGGGCGAAGCCACGGCGGTGAAGCTCTATGAATACGCGCTCGATCGGGCCGTTGATCCAAGTGTCCGGCCGATCCGCGGCGGATTCGGCGCATAGCTGGACGATGCGCTCGAACTCGGTGTCCACGGTCACGCGGAAACGATCCGCGAGCAGCGTCTTACGGAGCGAGCGCGAGAGATGGAAGGCGTCGAGCGGCAGGATGCCGCGCAGCTTGGGCTCGACCCAATAGACGCTCGACGCCAGCCGGTGGTCGGCCATCGGGAACACGCCCATCGCATAGGCGCGCAGGACGAGATCGGGATCGAGATCCAGCTGGGGCGGAAGCGGATGGCTCATCGGCGCCTCAACGCGCGGAAGCCAGCCGGCGTTCGATCGCCTGCCACAAAGTTGCGAAGGCGCGCGCGCTGGGGTGGCGCGATGCGAAGGCGCCGAGCGGCGCGCGGCGCTCGGTCATCGCCTCGACGATGCTGGCCATCGGGATCACCGGCCAGTCGGGGCGCGCGGCCAGCGTATCGGCGTGCAGCTTGCGGCGCCGATCGGCCATCGAAAAGACCGGCATCAGCGGGGCCTTGCCGCCGCGCCGCGCGAGGTGGCTCTCGACTTCGGCGAAGGCGCGCATCGCGAGCGGTGACGGGATGACGGGAACGACAATCAGGTTGGCTGCGCGCATCACCTGCTCGCTGGTCTCGGTGAGTCCAGGCGGGCAATCAAGCAGCACGCGGTCATAGGACGCGGCAAGCTCCTCGATCAGCTTGGCGAGGCGCTTTTTCTTGTCGAGTTCATGGAAAATGCGGTCGAGCGCGCGCAGCGAGACGTCGGCGGCGATCAAATCGAGCCGATCGAAACCGGTATGCCGGGCGAGCTTGGCCGGGGCGACATCGCGCGTGAAGACTGCCTGCGCTTCGTGGCGGCTGGAGTCTTCGCCGCCGAGCAGAAAGGTCGCCGCCGCCTGGGGATCCAGATCCCAGAGCAGGGTGCGGCGCGACGAAAGGGCTGCCGCGGCCCATGCCAGGTTGACCGCCATCGTCGTCTTACCGACGCCGCCCTTGAGGCTGTAGATCGCGATCGTGGTCACGAATCCTCCGTTGCGCGGTCAGGCTGGCATGAAAAAGGGCCGGCGGGGAAGCCCCGCCGGCCCTTGGAAATGGAAATCGCCGCGGATCAGGCGTGGCAGTTCTTGGCAGGCTTGCCCGGAAGCGTGACGTCGACGTTCTTCGACGTGCCGGTCAGCTTGTAGCCACCTTCGGCTTCGAAAGGCTGGCCGGCTTCGGCAGCCTTGAGCATCGTGGCGGGACCGGTCTTCTCGGTCTTGAGCTGGACCTGCTTGTTGCCCTGGAAGAAATCGAGATAGACGAGGCTGTTGTCGCCGCAACGCAGCGTAACGCTTTCGGCGATCGCGGGCGGGAGTTCGACGGGGGCCGCATTGGCAAGCTGCGACGCCATCGGGTCCGGCGCGGTGCTGCTGACTTCCTCGGGCTTGTTCTGACATGCTGCGAGCGACAGGAGCGCAACGGCGGCGGTGGCGATAAGGGAGGGGTTCTTCATAGCGGGTCGTGCTTTCGAACAGGTGGCAAGAATCGTCAAGCGATTCGTGATACAAGGTCACATTATTGTGCTGCGCCGCAGCGTAACACTCCGAATGTTTCCCCCATGTGACCCTCATTCGTGGAACTCGTCGAGATCAGGGATTCTCCCGAAGGCGATCTTGGTGCCCACTGCATCGATCCGGCCGCCGTTCAGCGGCCCGACGCTGACGGCGTGGCGCCCGAACTTTTCGTTGATCCGGTCCATTGCTCGGCTGAGCGAGAGCGTGCGGGTCTCGCGTGCCAGCGGATCGTCCGGATTGAGCGCGGCGAACAGCGATCCCTGTTCGCCTTCGACGGTCTCGATCTCGCCCAGCGTTACCCCGACCATGCGCAGACGAAACCCGCCGACGCGCTGCCGCCCGGCCTCGGCAAGGCGCGGGAAGAGCGAATCGAGCGCCGCGAGGATGACGAAGCTGTCCTGCGTGCTGGGCAGCTTGATCGCGGCGCGCCAGCTGGACTTGTCGTCCTCGAACTTGCCGTGGAGCACGAGCAGCCGGCTGCGATAGCCCTTGCGCCGCAAGCGGCTCGCCGCCTTGAGCGCAAGGCGGCGTGCGGTGAGCCTGGTCGGCTCGAGCCCGCGCTTGCTTGGGGAGAGGACATGGCTGTGGCCGATCGTCCGGCTCTGTGTGGGCTTTTCAGGAAGCTCGACGCCGTGGAGCAGATACCAGAGCCGGTCGCCATTGGTGCCGCCCCACGCAGTGCCGGCGTCGCGCGGGCGGCGCTCGCAGAGCTGGCGGATGTCGAGGACGCCATCCTGCGCGAGCCGCCGTTCCATCTTGGCACCGATCCCGGCGATCTCGCGCAGCTTAAGATCGTACAGGCCGTGCGGCAACTGGTCGGCGATGAACACCACCAGACCGTCGGGCTTTTGCAGGTCCGAGGCGAGCTTGGCGAGCAGGCGGTTGGGGGCGATGCCGACCGAACTGGTCAGGCATTCGCCGACATTGGCGCGGATCGCGGCCTTGATCCGCTTGGCCAGCGCCATCGCGGCTTCGGGCGAATTCTCGTTATCGAGCAACCGGCAGGCGACTTCGTCGATGCTGCAGACATGGGTGACCGGGATATGCTTCCAGATCTCGGCGACGATCGCCTCGTGGAACTCGACATATTTTTCGTGCCGCGCCGGAGCAATTAAAATGTCGCGGCATTTGCGCTTCGCCTCCCACACCGGGGTGCCGGTGGTGATGCCGTAGCGCTTAGCCTCTACCGAGGCGGCGATCGCGACGGTGGTATCGGCGTCGACCGGCGCGACGATGACCGGACGCCCGCGCAATGCCGGATCGAGCTGCTGCTCGACGCTGGCGAAATAGCTGTTGAGATCGAGGAACAGCCAGCGCAGCGGCCGCGGCGGGAAGGCGAGCATGTTGGAAATGCCTGGCCCGGTTTCACCTTTTTCGCGGCGAACCTGAGCGAATGTTGTGGCGTCCGGATCGATTGTCGCGTTGCGTGAAAAGGCGCCGGGCGCGGCGATGGGACTATTGCGACTCACAAAAAGAACAATAGCAGAACATGCCGCTGCAGGAAATCGACTTGACCAGCACCGCTTAGGTTCCGCAGGACATGCCGATGGAAAAGCGCATGCAACGGCTGGTGATGGCGGGACTGATATTGGCGCTGGCCGGGTGCGGCGGCGAGGAACCTGTTGCCAACATCGTCGCGACACCGACACCGACACCGACGCCCGCACCGAGCCTGGGCGGAATCAATCTCAACAAGCCCATCCGCGCGCGGGGCACGTCGCCCTATTGGGACCTGTATCTGGCGCCCGGCACGATCACCTATGCCGCTTCGGCGAAACCGGGCGCCGCGATCGATCTCTATCCCGCCTCGCTCAAGCGCGACGGCGACCACGCCACGCTCACCACCCAGACCCCCGAAGGCGAGCCGGTCACGATCACGCTGACCGAGGGAAGCTGCGGCAGCGGGAATGCGGCCGCGCCGCTGCGCGCCGAGGCGAAGATCGGCACCCGCACGCTGGCCGGCTGCGCGATGCAGACCGCCTGGGCGTGGCAGAAGGATAAGCCGAAGGATCATCCGGCGCGATAGGCCCCGGGGCTCAGGCGCGATATTGCGCCAGCGCCTCCCAGGCGGGCAGCTTGGCGTCGAAGCCGATGGTGTGGAGCGGGCTGCTGGAGGGAAGCGCGACGATTTTGTAGCGAGCCGCGGTCGTGCCCAGCTGCTTCGTACCGTGGCGAAGCGCGGTGCCGCCGTTAAAGGCGATCGCGCGGAGATCGGGCAGGGTAGCGGCGAGCGCGGCGATGTCGTGCCCTTCGATATCGCGCATTGCCGCGTCGGTGCTACCCGGACGCGTGGCGCTGGCGACGACATCCCACAGCCCGATATGCGCGGAAAGGATGCACCGCAGGCGTTCTTCATAGGGCAGCGCGGCGAGATCGCGGCCGGCGGCGGGGGAAATCAGCCGCCAGAACTGGTTCTGCGGGTGGGCATAATAGCGGCGTTCGGCGAGCGAGCGTTCGCCGGGCAGCGAGCCGAGCACGAGCAGGCGGACGTGGCCGTCGATTACCGGCGGGAAGGAATGCTTGCGCGGCTCCATTGTGGTGCGATAGCTTGGCGGGATGGCGCGCACCATCACCCGCTACGCCGATTTCTGGCCCCATTACCTGCGCGAGCACGCCAAGCCCGAGACGCGCCGGCTACACTATGCCGGGACCGCGTTGACCCTCGTATTCGTGGCGCTTGCTTTGGCCTGGGGCGGCTGGTGGTGGCTGCTGGTGCCGCTTGCCGGGTATGGCTTTGCGTGGGGCGCGCATTTTGGGGTCGAGAAGAACCGGCCGGCGACATTCACTTATCCGCTATGGTCGCTATGGTCCGATTACCGGATGTTCTTCCTGTGGCTGAGCGGCCGGCTGGGGCCTCATCTCGATCGCGCCGAAGTGCGAGGATGATGGTGCCGGCTGCAGGAATCGAACCCGCGACATCCAGTTTACAAAACTGGCGCTCTACCAACTGAGCTAAGCCGGCTCCGCCGCTCCCTTAGCTTCACGGCACGCCGAAGGTCCAGCCCTCGGTGCGTGCCAATTCGGGCGTGAGCAGTGCCGGCGACCATAGTTCGGGCTGCACTGCGGCGACGCGCAGCCAGGCGGCGGAGAGGATCGCGTCGGTGGCGTGGTCGTCGTAGCGCAGCAAGGGCTGATGCAGTTCCGAGCCGAATGCGGCGAGCATCGTATCGAGCGTGGCCGCGTCGCGGATCTTCGAAATGCCCTTGCGCATGCCGGCGCGGCGTGCCGCTAGGGAGGTGTAGATTTCGACGAGCACGGGGCCGGTGTCGGGGACGGGATCGAAGGGCCATAAACCGAGCTTGCCGCGCAATTTGTGGAGCACGCGCATGCCGGTAAGGCTCGATTTGCCGACTTGCGAGGCGCCGACGAGGTTGAAGCAGCTATAGGGCGAGAGCCGCATCGCCTCCTGGCCGTGCTCGCAGACCCGGAAGCGGCCGCGGCCGGGCGGGAACAGGTCGCCGCAATCGCCGCGCTGGCGGAAATGGCGGCGGGCCTGCGCATGGTTGACGAAGCTGGTCGCAGCGAGATGCGGGTCTTCGGCGCAGATCGCGTCGACGAGCTTCCACAATGCCGGACCGTCAGGCGGCGAGGCCTCCCAGCCGGGGAAATAGGCGCCTTCGTCGTGGAAGGGGAAAGCGGGGGAGAGGTCGAGCCCGATCAGCGCGCGGGTGCCGTTGGCGGCGAGCTGCTCGAGCCAGACGAGGAGGTCGAGGCGCGACCAGCGGCGATCGATGAGCTCGGGTGCCGTGATGCCGGCGCGGGCGTGCGCGACTGCGAGCCCGGCGGGCCGCTCGACTGCCTGGCCCGACCAGTCGATCGCGATGAAATCGGTGAAGGGCTGCATCTCTCCTCGCCCGCCAGGAAAGCTCACGGCCGCTCTGCCATGCCCGCCGCCACACGCTGGGGCTTTTTGGCGCGGTCCCACCAGGCGCGCTGGATGTAGAGCTCGACGCGTTCGCGGCTGCCGGTGCCGTAGCGGACGAGGAGCATCGGATAATTGGCGTAGTGATCGGTCTGCCAGAAAGTCTCCGGGTCGGTTTCGAACAGGAGTTCTTTTTCCGGCTGCGTGACCATCAGCGCGAAGCTGCCTTTTTCGCGGCCCGGCGACATCAGGCCCTTGGCGTTGATCTTGGGACAAGGCGTGCCCCACCAGCTTTCCATCGCCACGTCGGGCAAGGTCCGGGCAAAGGCACAGGCGTCTTGCCAGTCATCCATCGCGGCGCTTCTCGCGCATCTCGTCCCACCACGCCATGCGCTCGGCGATGCGCTTTTCCATGCCGCGCTCGGTGGGCGTGTAGAAGGTCTGCGGGGTCATCTCGTCAGGCCAGTAATTGTCGCCCGAAAAGCCGCCCTCGGCATCGTGATCATAGGTATAGCCCTGGCCATAGCCGATCTGCTTCATCAGCTTGGTGGGGGCATTGAGGATGTTCTGGGGCGGCATCAGCGAGCCGGTTTCCTTGGCGCTGCGCCATGCGGCCTTTTGCGCCTTGTATGCCGCGTTCGATTTGGGTGCGGTGGCGAGATAGAGGCAGGCCTGGGCGATGGCGAGTTCGCCCTCCGGACTGCCGAGAAAGTCGTAGGTGTCCTTGGCGGCAATGCACTGGACCAGCGCCTGCGGGTCGGCGAGGCCGATATCCTCGACCGCGGCGCGCGTGAGGCGACGCAGCACGTAGAGCGGCTCCTCGCCGGCGGTGAGCATGCGCGCGAGATAGTAAAGCGCCGCCTGCGGATCGCTGCCGCGGATCGATTTATGCAGCGCCGAGATGAGGTTGTAGTGGCCCTCGCGGTCCTTGTCGTAGACTGCGACGCGGCGCTGGAGGAAGTCGCCGAGCGCGGCCGGGGTGAGCGGCGCTTCGAAGCTCACGGAGAAAAGAGTCTCGGCCTGGTTGAGCAGGAAGCGGCCGTCGCCGTCGGCGCTGGCGACCAGTGCGTCGCGCGCCTCGGGCGTAAGCGGGAGCGGACGTTCCTCGAGTTCCTCGCCGCGATCGAGCAGCTTGCACAGCGCCTTGTGGTCGAGGCGGTGGAGGATGAGCACCTGTGCGCGGCTGAGCAATGCAGCGTTTAGCTCGAACGACGGATTCTCGGTGGTCGCGCCGACCAAGGTGACGGTGCCGTCCTCGACATAGGGCAGGAAGCCGTCCTGCTGGGCGCGGTTGAAGCGATGGATCTCGTCCACGAACAACAGCGTCTTGCGGCCCATCCGGGCATATTCGCGCGCCTCGGCAAAGACCTTCTTCAAGTCCGCGACGCCCGAGAACACCGCCGAGATTGCGACGAAACGCAAGCCCACGGCATCGGCGAGCAGCCGCGCGATCGTGGTCTTGCCGGTGCCCGGCGGGCCCCACAGGATGATCGAGCTCAACTTGCCCGCTGCGACCATCCGGCCGATCGCGCCTTCGGGACCGGTGAGATGCTCCTGGCCGACGACCTGGTCGAGTTGCTGGGGACGCAGGCGATCGGCGAGCGGGCCGCTGGTGGGCACCTCGACCGGGCCGGATTGTTCGTGGGTGGCGAAAAGGTCGGCCATGGCATTTCCAGATAGGCGGTCGGGCGGCGATTTGCACCCGCTTTGACCGTGCGCAACACGCCCGAAGCATCGGCGTGCAAGATGCGCGTGAAGGAGAATGCGCGTGGATTGCGACGTGGTGATCGTGGGCGCTGGGCCGGCCGGACTGGCGCTGGCGCGATCGCTTCGCGATTGCGGGCTCGATATCGTCATGGTCGAGCGCCAGCCGCTGGCGGCGTTGACCGAGCCGCGCTTCGACGGACGCGAGATTGCGCTGACGCATGGGTCGGTGGCTATCCTCAAGGCACTGGACGCGTGGGCGCGACTCCCGGCGGCGGAGATCTCGCCGCTGCGGGCAGCGCGCGTATTAAACGGCGGTTCGCCGTTCGCGCTCGACTTCGATGCGGACGGCGAGGGGCCGCTGGGCTGGCTGGTGCCCAATCATTGCATCCGCGCGGCACTGTTCGATGCGGTGCGCGGGCAGGCGGGGTTGCGCATCCTGACAGGCGTAGGCGTCGTGCAGGCGCGGACCGGGCGCGCGGCGGCGGAGGTGGTGCTGAGCGACGGCGTGATGCTGCGGACGCGGTTGCTGGTGGCGGCGGATTCGCGGCTGTCGGCGCTGCGCGATGCGCTCGGTATCCCGGCGGAGATCAACCGGCTCGGGCGATCGATGCTGGTGTGCCGGGTTCGGCATCCGCGCCCGCATGACGGGATCGCCACCGAATGGTTCGATCACCACCAGACGATGGCGATGCTGCCGCTGGGCGAGGGGATATCATCGGCGGTGCTGACGCTGCCCAGCGCGGCGATCGACCGCCTGATGGCAATGGATGACGCTGCGCTCGACAGGGAGCTGGGTGCGCGATTCGGGCGGTCGCTGGGACCGATAGAGGTCGCGGGTGCGCGGGCCGCCTATCCGCTGGTGACGAGCTGGTCGCGGCACTTCGCGGCAACGCGCGCCGCGCTGATCGGCGATGCGGCGGTGGGGATGCATCCGGTGACGGCGCATGGCTTCAACCTTGGGCTGCGCGGGCAGGACCTGCTGGCGCGGCTGGTCCGCCAGGCGGCGCGGCGCGGGCGCGATCCGGGCGCGACGCCGCTGCTGCGCGCCTATGAACACAAGCATCGCGCGGCGTGCTGGCCGCTCTATGCCGGCACCAATCTGCTGGTGCGGCTCTACACCGACGAGGCGATGCCGGCGCGAGTGATGCGGCATGCCGGGCTGCGATTGGGGGCAACGCTTCCCTTCGTGCGTCCCGGAATCCGGCGGGTGCTGATGGCGCGCTGAATTTTCTTGGGCGCGGGGGCTTGCGTGTGTTGTTTCAAGATATATCTTAGAGCCATCGAAACGCACACTAGAAGGATTTAAGATGCGATTTGGATTTCACCACGGCCCGCGCGGCGGGCGTGATTGTGGCGGCGGACGCCATGGCCGTCCCGGTGGCTGGGGGCGCGGCTTTGGCGGCGGTCGCGGCGGTTGGGGCATGCACGACGGTCGAGAAGGCGGTCGGGGCGGCGGACGCGGACGGCGGATGTTCGACGGGGGCGAGCTTCGGCTCGTCCTGCTCAAGCTGATCGAGGAGCAGCCGCGCCACGGCTACGACCTGATCCGCGAGATCGAAGAGCGCTCGGGCGGAGCCTATGCGCCTAGCCCCGGGGTAATCTACCCGACGCTGACGATGCTCGAAGACATGGCGCTGGTCGAGGCCAGGGCCGAAGGCGCGCGCAAGGCGTTCGCCATCACCGAGGCCGGCTCGGCCGAACTGGCCGGGAAGGCGGAAGAAGTCGCGGCGCTGTTCCAGCGGCTCGCCGAGCTCGGCGAGCAGCATGCCCGCACCAGCGGCGGCCCGATTCGCCGTGCGATGGGCAATTTGCGCGCCGTGCTGCAGGAGCGACTTGCCGGCTCGGAAGTTGATCCCGAGACGTTGCACGAAGTCGCCGCGATCCTCGACGAAGCGGCGCGGAAGATCGAGCGGCTCTGACATGCCGCGACTGGAGATGCTGCGGCGCCGGCTGGGACTGGCGCCGCAGGGGAAGGAACTGGATATGACGATCACGACCGCGACGGCTTCGGCGCTGGTGCCCACTGCGAGCGCCAGCAAATATCTCCAGCAGCTTTGCAAGCACTGGGAGCACAACCTCCAGGTGGAGTTCACTCCCGAGAACGGGACGGTGATCTTCCCCAGGGATGCGCGCGGAGCCGATCACCCCGGCGATGCAGTGGTGACGTTCAACGTCGCCGAGACCGGGCTCGACGTGCGGATCGACGCCTCCTCGGACGAACAGCTCGAAGGGCTGAAGGGCGCCGTCGCCCGGCACCTCGACCGCTTCGCCTTCCGCGAGGCGCCGCTCGGGTTCGACTGGCGCTGAACGCTATTTGGCGTTGGCGGTGCCGACGGACGGAAGCTCGAGCCCGTAGCGTTTGAAACGCTCGCGGACCCCGGCTTCGTTGCGGACTGCCGCGGCGGCGTCGGCGTCCGCCTTGGCCTTGTCGCCTTTTCGCGACCAGGCGAGTGCCCGGCCAAAAAGCGAAGACGTCAGGCTCGGCACCTTGGCCAATGCGCGATCGTAGTCGGCGATCGCCTCGTCGACGCGGCCCAGGCGCAGATACACCAGCGCGCGGCTGTCGAGGAATCCGGCGGCGTCGGGTTCCTTTGCCAGCGCGGCATTGCAATCCGCCAGCGCGCTTTCCAGCACCAGCCCCTCGGTCGCCTTGGCCCAGCACAAATTGTTCAGTTCCACCGGCTTGGTAGCCTTGGCGGTGGCGGCAGCCAGATCCTTGTCGGCGCGCACCTTGTCGCCGGCATGGATATAGGCGATCCCGCGCTGGGCCAGCAGACCCGGGCTGTCCGGCATCTTGGCGAGCGCCTTCGAATAGGTCGCGATCGCGCCGGGATAATCGCCATTGTCCGCCTGGAACTCGGCCTTGCCGACCAGCGCATCGACCATTTCTGGCTCCAGCCGAAGTGCGGCGTCGATATCCTGTTGGCGGCCTGCCTTGTCTTCCTTGGGACGGATGCCGGAGCGATTGAGATAGACATAGGCTTCGGGCTTGATCGCCAGCGCGCGATCATAGGCGCGCATCGCATCGTCGGGCTTGTCGAAGGCATTGTAGATATTGGCGGCCGCGACATGCGCCCAGGGTTCGTTGGGAAGCGCCGCGACGATTGCGGTGGCCTCCGCCAACGCTTCTTCGCGCTTCCCCTGGCCGCGAAAGATATTGGCGCGCATCAGATAGAGCTCCGACCAGGTCGGCATCAGCTTCAATGCCGCGGCGGAGTCGCGCAACGCCGCCTCGTCGTCGTGCGCCGCACGATGTGCCAGGGAACGGTGGCCGAGCGAGAAGGCATCGCCGGGATCGACGTCGAGCGCAGTGGTGAACGCCGCGACTGCGTCCTTGGCAGCGCCATTGCGAGCGGCCATCAACCCGCGGGCGCGTAAGGCGACCGGATTGCGCGGATCCAGCGCGAAGGCGGCGTCGATGTCCTTGGTCGCGGCCGGGTATTCCTCTTTCCAGACGCGCGCGATACCGCGATCGGCCATCGCCCAGGCATTCTTCGGATCGAGTGCCAGCGCACGATCGAAATCGGCGATCGCTTCGTCAAATCGTTCGCGGTCGAGCAGCAGGGCGCCGCGGTCGAGAAAACCCTGCGCCGTGGTGGGCAGGGTTTCGAGCATCTGCGCGATTTCCTGGTCAGTCGGGCGATACCGGGCGGGCCGCTGCAGATAGACGGCCTTTCCGGCCAGCTCCCGCAACGTCTTTTGCGCGGCAGGGGCGTCGCGGGCCGGGAATTCCGGCGCGATGGCCCGCTCGGTCTTCTCGATCGTGAAGGCGTTGTCGACGAGCTTGCTGTGGCGGCGATATTCGATTCCCGCGACCGTCTGGTCGATGTCGCCGTGCGTGCCCGCCTTGGCCTTGTCGAAGCCGGGGGGCAGCAGGATAGTTTCGGAGACGCGGGTATAATAGGGGTAGGCGACGGCGAACGGCGCGTCGCTGTCCGGCCCCGGATCGCGGCTGAAATCGGCCTTGTAGCCGACCGAGGTTCCGTCGGTCAGATACCAGCCGCTGCTCCAGTCCATTCGCGCCATGCCCGTCAGCGACAGGCGCTGCTCGCCGGTCGCAGGATCGAAGGCCGCTGACACCGTCCTGGCTTCGATGAAATCGTACTCGCCTTTCCAATAGTCGCGCAGTGCCCGCTCGCGTGCCTCGCCGGTCAGGTTGGCGAGGCCGAGATTGGCGGCCGTTGCCGAATCGCCGCGCATCACCGTTTCGATGGTGGTCGGCGCCGGGACGGTGAGGCCCGCGCGCGCGTCGATGCGGATCACGGTCTCGTGGCCGGGCTTGTCGAGCGGCTGCGGCTGCATGCGGACCAGCGCCGCGCCCTTCGCGGTGAGCGGCAGGCCCCAGCCGAAATCGGGCACCGCCAGGCGGTCGAGGCTGGCATCGCCGGTGCGGGTTCCGTCGAGCCAATAAGTCTTGCCCCCGATTACCGTGCGAACCAGCACGTGATTGAACAGCCCGACCATCGGCAGGCGCGCGTCGAGCCCGTCGCCGAAGGTGGTGCTGACTGCGACCGGCTCGGCCTCGATGCCCATTTCGCGCAGGAGCGCGAGGAGCAGCGCCGTCTTGCCCTTGCAGTCGCCGTAGCGGCGTCCCCAGGTGACATCCGCGTCCGCCGGAACCAGTCCGCCGGTGCCCATTGCCAGCGCGACGTAGCGGACCCGGTCCTGGACCAGCGAAAGTGCCGCTTCGGCGCGGCGCTTCGGATCCGGGGATGCGGCGAGGATACGGTCCAGCTCGGCCCGCAGCGGGCTTTGCGCCGGCAAGGCCGCGGCCTTTTGATAGAGCGGCGCCAAGAGCCCGCCCATGTCCGCCCAGGAGCGGAAATCGGTGGTCTCGACCGTCGCGCCCAGTGCATAGCGCGACGGCGCGTATTTGGGCGGTTCGACCGGCTGGACCCCATCGACGGAGAATTCCACTGTCTTGCGATTGCCCGACTGGATGGGCTTGAGCGCGGGAAGGCCCGCGGTCTGCCGCAGCTGCAGCGGCAGGCTGGATGGCCACTCGATGCGCAGGTGCAGCCGATCGACGGTCATGCCGTTCCATCCGCCGACGAGATGCTCGACATGGCCGTCCAGCACGGGATCGCTCGACGAGAGCGACGTCGCGAATTCGATGATGTCGCCGACCTGCAGCCCCTCGGGCTGGATGTTGGCAGTCAGCATGCCGTCGAGCGTCGCGCTTTCCAGGTTGGTTTCACGCCGCAGCACGGTGAACGTCTGGCCCGATGCCAGCACGTCGATCACCTTGTCGCCGCGCCGGATCGTCAGCTTGTGCACCGTCAGCTCGTCGGTGTCCGGCCGCCAGGGGAAGGAGATGTTCCCCGCGGCGAGCCCCTGCGGCGTCTGGATCTTGACCGCGACTTCGGAGTAGATCGTCTGGCGGCCGGCTTCCAGCGTAACCTGCTGGTCCCACAACAGCATCCGGATCGCGGCATCGTCGGGCTTGGCCGGCGCCGGCGGCAGGGCGACCGGTTTCACCCAGGCGGGCACCGGGCCGATCACCGGCTTGTCGCCTGCGTATGCGGCAGGCGTGATCATAGTTGACGCCAGAAATGCGACGAGCAGCTTCCGCACGATTTCCCCCCTGTTTTGCGGGAGCTTAACCGCGGGATTCGATCATTGCATCAAAAGATCGTTGTCCGTGTGTCGACCACGCCGGCGTCCGTTCGCAGGCTTCAGCCGCGGCGCGCCATCACCTCCAGATAGGTGTCGAGCACTTTCTGGTTGATTGCATCCCATTGGTAGGCCTGCGCCTTGGCGTAGCCGGCGGCTCCCTGCGCCTTGTGAAGCGCGGGATCGGCGACGAGACGGGAGATCGCGTCGGCATAGGCTTCGCAGTCGCGAGGGGGGACAAGGAAGCCGTTTACGCCGTCCTCGATCAGATCGACGGCGCCGGTGGCGCGCGCCGCCACGACGGGCACGCCGCAGGCCATTGCCTCCAGCGTCACATTGCCGAAGGTCTCGGTGACCGACGGATTGAACAGCACGTCCATCGAGGCGACGGCACGGCCAAGATCGTCGCCGCGCTGGAAGCCCGCGAACGCCGCGTCGGGAACGCGCTCGGCGAACCAGTCGCGCGCGGGGCCGTCGCCGATCACCAGCACCCGGTGGCGGACGCCGCGCTCGCGCAGTGCGGCGCAAACGTCGGCGAAGATGTCGAGGCCCTTCTCAAGCACCAGCCGGCCGAGGAAGCCGAGAGCGAATTCATCATCGGCGATGCCGAGGCTGCGGCGCCATTCGAGATCGCGGCGCGCGGGGTTGAAGCGGGCATGGTCCACACCGCGCGACCAGATGCGGATCGGCTTGGTGACGCCCCATTCGCGCAGGAGCTCGGCGGTGGACTCGCCGGGCGTGACGACCTGATCGACGCGGTTGTAGAAGCGGGTCAGCCCCTTGATCATCAGCGGCGCGAGAAAGCCGATGCCGTAATAGGCGGGATAGGTCTCGAAGCGGGTGTGGAGCGAGGCGACGGTGGCGATGCCGTTGTCGCGCGCCCAGCTGACGGCGCGGTGGCCGAGCACTTCGGGTGCCGAGACATGGACGAGATTGGGCTTGAAGGTGGCGAGGTCTTCGCGCGTCGTGCGCGGCAGATGCCAGGCGAACTTGTATTCGGCACGCCCGCCCGGGACGGGAAGCGCGGGAACGCTGACCAGGTCGCCGGTGGGCGGGAAGGCAGGCGTATCGGTGGTCGGCGAATAGACCCGCAGCGTGACGCCCTGACGCAGCAAATGGCCGGCGAGCATGTTGAGCGCCTGGTTCGCGCCGTCGCGGACGTAATTGTAATTGCCGCTGAACATGGCGACGCGGAGGTTGAAAGGTTGCATGAGGCGGCGGGCTTAGCCGCGGCGCGAGCAGCGGGCAACTATGCGGCGCGCACTGCTCGTTCGGGCGCGGCGACATCGGGCGCCAATGCGGCAGCGAGCGCGGGGATGGCGACGGGCTTGGCAAGCAGCCGCGCGGCGCCGGTGGCCTGCAACGCGACTTCGGCGAAGTCGGCGGGGGCGAACAGGATCGTCGTGGTGGCGCCGGCGCGGGCGGCGGCGGCGGCAAGGGCTCGCAGCGCTTCCTGCGGATCGGGCGCCCGCGTGGCGGATTCGGCCTGGACGATGAGATGGTGGACGCCGCCTCGCGCAAGCCGCGCGTGCGCGGCAGCGAGGTCGGCAACGGCCTCGACCATCGCGGCAAGCGGCTTGAGGCCATGCACCGTGACGCTCTGTGCGAGGCGATTGGGCTCGACCAGCAACAGCGACGCGTCGGCGAGGCGGACACCGTTTGCCGGCCCGCGCGAAGGCGCGGCGGCTTCGCGAAGCGGCAGGCGGAAACGGAAGATCGTGCCGCGTCCCGGCGCGCTTTCGAGTGCGATCGATCCGTCCATAGCTGCGGCAAGGTTGCGCGCGACCGTGAGGCCGACGCCGACTCCGCCGAACCGCCGCGAAGTGCCGGCATCGACCTGATGGAATTTCTCGAACACCAGCGCGTGCTGATCCGCCGGAATGCCGATCCCGGTATCGGCAACGGCGATCTCGATCTTGTCGCCATCGGCCCGCACGGCGAGCGAGACGGTGCCCGCGGGCGTGAACTTGACGGCGTTGGATAGCAGATGCCCGATGACCTGCGCGATGCGGTGGGCGTCGCCTTCGATCACGCCCGGGCATGAAGCGAGGTCGCGCCCGAAGGCGAGCTGCTTCGTATCGGCTTCGACTTGCCAGTGATCGGCGAGCGTTCCCAGCAGCGCGCGCAAGTCGAACGGCGCGTTGGCGAGGCGGACCTTGCCGGTATCGAGCATCGCGATGTCGAGCACGTCCTCGACCAGGGTCTGCATCGCCTTGCCCGCATCCTGGAGGATCGCGAGGCGGCCGAGCGCGCGCTCGGGCAGGTCGGTATCGGCGAGCAGCACCTGGGTCATGCCGAGGATACCGTTCAGCGGGGTGCGGAATTCGTGGCTGGTGGTCGCGAGGAAATCGGATTTGGCCTTGAGCGCGCGGGCGAGCGCGAGGTTGGACGCTTCCAGATCCACATTGGCGGCGCGGACCTGATTGCGGCTGCGGCGGATCTGGACAAGGCCGAAGCCAAGCAGCCCGGCGCCTGCAATTACCACGAACAGGGCGCCTCCCAGCAGGAAGGACCGGGTGCGCGCAAGCTCGGCGCGGCGCTGCGCCTCGTCGGCACGCAGCTTGGCGATCTGAAGCGCCTTGTTGGATGAATCGAAGCGCGCCGCCATCAGCGCGTTGCCGGTGTCGGTGGCGAGCTGCGCGGCCTTGTCATCAATCCGCTTCAGCGCGGCGAGATGCGCGAGTGCGTCGTCAAGGCGGCCGACTTGCCGATAGGCTTCGGTTGCGACGCGATGCGCCTCGCCCAGCGCGGACGGGGTGGTCGCGACGTCCACGCCGGCGAATACGCGGTCGAGCAAAGCCGCGGCGCGGTGCGGATCGTGGCGCACGAGTGCCAGACGGGCGGAGACGACGAGTATCGAACGCTCGCTTACATGGCCGGCGCGCGCGACGGCGAAGGCTTCGGCCAGCATGCGGTCGGCGGCGGCGAGCTTGCCCTGCGCGATGTTGATACGCGCGACGTTGGTCATCACCGGCGCCATCACGGCTGGCGAATGCATCAGGCGCGCGATCTTCAGCGCCTCGCCATATTCGCGCGCCGCATCGTCATAGCGTTTTAGCGCATCATAGGTGTTGCCGACATTGTTGCGGATCGAGACCAGCAGATTGCGGTCCTTGTCGTGCAGCGCTTCGATCGCCTCGCGGAAATAGCGCAGCGCCGTCTGCTGGTCGCTGCCGTCCTGATAGAGCGTGGCGAGCATCAGCAGCGCGATCGTCTGGCTGCGCGCCTCGCCGAGGTCGCGGAAGAGGTTGTGCGCACGCTGGAACGCGGCGAGCGCGTCGCCCATCCGGTTCTGCTCCTTGGCGATGCCGCCACTGGTCATCCACAGATCGGCATGCAGTTTGGTATGCGGCCAGCGCTGGCCCACGGTGTCGAGCGCGGCTGCCGCGATCGGCATGGCCCGGGCATTCTCGTCGAGCCGCGACAGCGCTTCGGCGCGCAGCCAATCGGCAGTCGCACGACTAAGGTCGGCTGCATCGCCGCTACTGCCCGCGAGTAGTCGCCGGGCGCCGTCGGCATCGCGCAACGCGGCGCGCGGATTGACCATCATATCCTGCTTGGCCGCGGCGATCAGGGTGGCGGGTGTATCCGGGGCGCGCGCCAGCGCCGCGGGAGCGAGCATCAATCCCACGGCGAGCAGGACCATCCGGATCGCGCGCCAAACCATCTGCACATTATAGAGGGCGTGCAGGCCCAAGTGGGCGGTTCCCTTTCTGTTCCTTGCGCGCTAAACCACCTTCATGGCGAAGCCGAAGAAGCGATATGTGTGTCAGGCCTGTGGTTCGGTATCCTCGCAATGGGCGGGGCAATGCGCCGATTGCGGCGACTGGAACACGCTGATCGAGGATGGCGGCGGGGTGGTGACGCCCTTCCAGGCCAAGCATAATCTCCAGTCGGGCGGGCGGGCGATCCAGCTGGTCGGGCTCGATACCGACATCGCGCTGCCCGAGCGGATGGAGACCGGGATCGCCGAGCTCGATCGGGCGCTCGGCGGCGGTTTCGTCCATGCCTCGGCAACGCTGATCGGCGGCGATCCGGGGATCGGAAAATCGACCCTGCTGCTCCAGGCGGCCGCCAAGATCGCGCTGCGCGGACTGAGCGTGGCCTATGTCTCGGGCGAGGAAGCGGCGGACCAGGTGCGGCTGCGCGCGCGTCGGCTGGGGCTGGGCAATGCGCCGGTGCAGCTGGCCGCGGCGACATCGGTGCGCGACATATTGACGACGCTTGGCGAGGGGCCGGCGCCGGCGCTGCTGGTGATCGATTCGATCCAGACGATGCATTCGGACCTGATCGAAGGCGCGCCGGGGACGGTGAGCCAGGTGCGCGCGAGTTCGCAGGAACTGATCCGCTTCGCCAAGGAGCGCGGTACGGCGCTGGTGCTGGTCGGCCACGTGACCAAGGACGGCAGCATCGCGGGGCCGCGCGTGCTCGAGCACATGGTCGATACCGTGCTGGCGTTCGAGGGCGAGCGCAGCCATCAATATCGTATCCTGCGCGCAGTGAAGAACCGCTTCGGCGGGACCGACGAGATCGGCGTGTTCGCGATGCAGACCGAAGGGCTGAGTGAAGTCGGCAATCCTTCGTCGCTGTTCCTCACCCAGCGCGACGAGAGCGTGACCGGCACGATCGTGTTCCCGGCGCTGGAAGGGACACGGCCGGTGCTGGTCGAAGTGCAGGCGCTGACCGTGCGGCTGGCGAGCGGGGCGACGCCGCGGCGCGCGGTGGTCGGCTGGGATTCGGGGCGGCTGGCGATGGTGCTGGCGGTGCTGGAGGCGCGCTGCGGGCTCAGCTTCTCGTCGTGCGAAGTCTATCTCAATGTCTCGGGCGGCTATCGCGTGCAGGATCCCGCGGCCGATCTCGCGGTGGCGGCGGCGCTGGTCTCGGCGCTGGCCGAGCGGCCGCTGGCGGCGGATGCCGTGGCGTTCGGCGAGATCGCGCTGTCGGGCGAGGTGCGTCCAGTCGCGCATGGCGCGCTGCGCTGTCGCGAGGCGGCCAAGCTCGGGTTCGGGCGCGCTCTGGCGCCGGCGGCGCAGGCCGATACCGGCGGGCTGCAACTCGCCGGGTTCAAGAACCTTGCGGCGTTCGTGGACCATCTGCTCGGGCGGTGATCGACGCGATAATTGACGGCGGAAACGACGGGGTTAGATCGGCGGATGGCCAAAGCAGATCGACTTGAACGCCTCGACGCGCGGCGTGTGGAACTCGAAGCGGAATATACAGCCGCGCTGACCGATGCGTTGCGCGTCGCGGCCTCGGGCAAATGGGGCCTGTTCGATCACAATGGCGATCGGCAGATGCGTGCCGCGATCGCACCGGTGATCGAGACGCTTGGCGAGATCGGGGATGCGATCGACGACGCCAGGGAGCGGCTGGGCCTGCCGCCGTTCGAGCTGCAACAGCAATTCCTCGCCTCGCGCGGCAAGCCGAGCCCGCAGGCCGTGGGCGAGCCCAAGCAGGCGCAGGCGTGGCTCGATCGGATCGCTGCCGCGGACAAGGGCTGAGACGCGTCGCGCGCGCAGGGGCTGTCAATTCGGCGCCGGGCATCGCACTATGGCGGCATGAAGCAATCGACTGCGCTTTCGATCGCCACCGGCGTCGCCGCTGCCGCCTTGGGTGGCCTGTTCCTCTATTCGCGCGCCACTCGGCCGCCGGTGATCAATCCGGATGTGCCCGAGCCGGCCAAGCCGGTGGATCTCACTCGCTATCTCGGCAAATGGTATGAACTGGCGCGGCACGAGAACCGTTTCCAGAAGGGGCTCGACGCCGTCACCGCGGAATATACGCTGCGCGAAGACGGCAAGATCGGCGTCTTCAACAGCGGCTGCCAGGGCGGGCCGCAAGGCGAGCGCAGTGCCGTCGAAGGCCGCGCGATCGTCGTCGACGATGCGACCAACGCCAAGCTCAAGGTCTCGTTCTTCGGGCCGCTCTACACCGGGGACTATTGGGTGCTCGACCATGGTGACGACTATGACTGGTCGATCGTCGGCGAGCCGAGCGGGCGCTATCTCTGGCTGCTGAGCCGCGACGCGAAACCGGCGCCCGCGGTGGCCGAGGCGCTGCTCAGGCGCGTCGAGGCGTTGGGCTATGATCGCTGGGCGCTGCGGGTGACGCGGCAGGAGTGATCCCGCGGACTGACCTCATGGCATCCGATCGGGATTTGGTGCCTATCGCGGGGCTCGGCAGGCGATTATCAGGGCCGCGGGAGGGACGCGTTCCATGGCTTTGACTGGACTCGATATCGTCGTGCTGCTCGCGATCGGCGGGGCGGCGGTGCTGGGGTTCATCCGCGGGTTCGTGACCGAGGTGCTGGCGCTGGGCGCGTGGCTCGCAGTGGTGCTGGCGCTCAAGCTGTTCCATTCGCCGCTGGCCGAGGCGATGTCCGGCGCAGTCGGCACTGCGCAGGGCGGCGCGGTGCTGGCGTTCGCGATCCTCTCGGGCGTGACCTATTTCGGCGGACGACTGGTGGCGAACACGATCGGCTCGCGGATGCGCGACAGCTTCCTGGGCCCGATCGACCGCGCGCTGGGGTTCGGCTTCGGGGCATTGAAGGGGCTGGTGCTGGTGAGCATCGGCTTCCTGCTGCTGGTGCTGGTGTTCGACACGGTCGGCGGCGGCCCGACCGGGCGGCCCGACTGGATCACGCGTTCGACCACCTATCCGCTGCTCGACAAATCGAGTGCGACGGTGGCGGATTTCGTCGACCGGCGGCGCAAGGGCGAGCCGGTGTTCGGCGGCAATGAGAGCGAACCCGTGCGGAATGCGAGCGGGGCGCCTGCCAGGTAACGGCTGCTGCGCGTACGCGTGTGCGGATTTTGTCGGAAGGGGTCGCATCCTTGGCGTGGGTCCCTTAAGTCGGAGGCGAAATGAACGCGCCCCTGTACAATACGCAAATCCTGCGGCTCGCCGCCGAGATCCCCTTTCACGAGCGGCTCGTGGCGCCGATGGCGTCGGTCGAGAAGCGTTCGCCGGTGTGCGGGAGCCGTGTGACCGTGGATATCGACCTGGATGACGCGGGCCGCGTTTCGGCCGTGGGGATGCTGGTGCGGGCGTGCGCGCTCGGCCAGGCATCGGCATCGCTGATGGGCGCGCATGTGATCGGGCGCAGCGCGGACGAGATCGCCGCGGCGCGCGACGCGCTGGCCGCCTGGCTTGCGGGCGAGCGCCCGACGCCGCCCGACTGGCCGGGGCTGGAGATATTCGCGCCCGCCCTCGAGCATCGCGGGCGGCATGCCTCGATCCGGCTCGCGTTCGAAGCGGCGGCGGAAGCCGCGGCCGGGGCGGCGCGCTGATGGAGGGCCATGGCGACCTGTCGCTGCTGCGCGACGGCGTGATCCTGCTCGGCTTCGCATTGGTCTTCGTGCTGATCTTCCGCCGGCTCGGGCTGGGTGCGACGCTGGGCTATCTTGTCGCCGGGGCGATCGTCGGGCCGCAGGTGCTCGGGCTGGTCGGCGATGCCGAGGGCAAGATGGGCTTCGCCGAATTCGGCATCGCGCTGCTGCTGTTCCTGGTCGGGCTCGAATTGAGCCCCAGCCGGCTGTGGCGGATGCGGCACGACATTTTCGGCTTCGGCCTGCTGCAGGTCACGTTGTGCGGGCTCGCCATCGCGCTGATCGTTGGGATGACCACCAATGCGACCATCGCCGCGGCGCTCGCGCTCGGCCTGCCGCTGGCACTGTCGTCGACTGCGCAGGTGCTGCCGATGCTGCAGTCGCAGGGGCGGATGCGCACACCGATCGGCGAGCGGACCTTTTCGAACCTGCTGTTCCAGGACCTGTCGATCGTTCCGCTGATCACGATCATCGCGGCGCTGTCGCGCAATCCCGAGGACGCCGCGGGCCCGCCGGGCTGGCTGCTGGGGCTCTATACGGTGGTCGCGGTGGTCGGGCTGATCCTTGCCGGGCGCTTCCTGCTGCGGCCCCTTTTCAAGCTGATCGGCAATCTGGGCGAGCGCGAGATGTTCGTTTTCGCCGGGCTGTTCGCCGTGATCGCCAGCGCCGCGTTGATGGAGACGCTGGGGCTTTCGACTGCGCTGGGCGCGTTCATCGCCGGCGTGATGCTGGCCGACACGCCATATCGCCATGAGATTGAAGCCGATGTCGAGCCGTTCCGATCAATCCTGCTCGGGCTGTTCTTCCTCGCGGTCGGCATGGCGCTCGACTTGACGGCGATCGCCGAGCGGCCGCTGTTCGTGCTCGGCATGGCGCTGGCGCTGGTTGCGACCAAGGCGGCGATCATCACGCTGCTGGCCCGCATGTTCCGCATGGCGTGGCGGCAGGCGCTCGCAGTCGGGCTGTTGCTCAGCCAGGGCGGCGAATTCGGCTTCGTGCTGTTCGCCCAGGCGCAGAACGCCCAACTGATCCTGCCCGAGGCGGCGAGCCTGTTCGGCGCGATCGTCACGCTTTCGATGGCGACCACGCCGTTCCTGATGATGATCACCCAACGGCTGCGCGCCGAGCCCGCGTTGAGCGCCGACGGGCTCGACGGGCCGCGCCAGGACGGCGCCAATGCCGTCGTCGTCGGCTATGGCCGGTTCGGTCAGACCGTGGCGCAGATGCTGATCGGGCAGGGCGTGCCGGTGACGCTGATCGATACCGATGTCGAGATGATCCAGACCGCCGGCGATTTCGGGATGAAGGTCTATTATGGCGACGGCACGCGGCTGGACCTGCTGCGGCTGGCCGGTGCCGCCGATGCCGAGCTGCTGCTGTTCTGCCAGGATGGCGACGGCATGGACACAGAGCAGCTGGAGGCGATCCACCACGCCTTTCCCGACGCGACGATCTTCGTGCGCGCCTATGATCGCCGTTCGGTGATGCGGATGAAGGGGGCGCCGATCGCCGGCGCAGTGCGCGAGCTGCTGGAAAGCGCGATCGTGATGGCGCGCCGGGCGATGGGCGCGATCGGCGTCAACGAGCAGGAGATCGACAAGACCGAGGCCGAATATCGCCGCCGCGATTACGAGCGGCTCAAGGTCCAGAAGGAGACCGGCGACCTGCGCGCGGGGATCGACGGGATGTTCAGCCAGGCGGCGCAGGCCGCGGCGACCGAAGCGGATCTCGCAAACCGGTGAAGAACCGGCCTTTCCGCGACCGCATGGGCTTTGCGCTGGAAGGCATTCGCACCGGCTGGGCGCGCGAGGCGAGCTTTCGCACGCAGACCGCGCTGGCGGGGTGCGCGCTGCTGGCGCTGATCGTGCTGAGGCCAGCACCGGTCTGGTGGGGGCTCGTCGCAGTGACCTGTGCGCTGGTGCTCGCGCTCGAGCTGCTCAATTCGGCGATGGAGGCCGTGATCGACTTGCTCCACCCGGGCATTCATCCTGCGGTCAAGGTGGCGAAGGACATGCTGGCCGGTGCAGTGCTGGCGATCAGCATCGCCGCGGTCGTGGTGGCGGTGGCGATGGTGGTGGAGACCGGGCCGCGATTCCTGACGGAGATCGGATTGTGAGACTGGTGACGATCTTTGCCGCGCTGTCCGGTGCATTGGCAGTAGCGGCAGGCGCGTTCGGGGCGCATGGCGTGGACGGGCAGGCGGCGGAATGGCTGCGCACCGGCGGGCAGTATCAGCTGATCCATGCGGTGGCGGCGCTGGTCGCGGTGCGGATGGGCGCGAAGGGGCCGGCCTGGCTGTTCGTCGGCGGCGCGGCGGTGTTCGCCGGGACGCTGTACCTGATGGCGCTTGGCCTGCCGCGCTGGCTGGGTGCGGTCACCCCGATCGGGGGCGTAGGAATGATCCTCGGCTGGCTGTGGCTCGCGGTGGTGGCAGCGCGCAAGCAAGGTTGAGCGCTGACGGACTGTCCGCACAATAAAATTGTACGATTATTCGGATTATTTAGCGGCTCAGTGTCGCATTGGGGACTTTCGCACGTCTTAGGAACGGGTGCGCATCTTTGCGCGAGTATCCTGTGTGAGATCCGATGCCGCTCTATTATTTCGAAATCCATGACGGCGCGAACGACATCGCGCCGACCACCGAGGATCTTGCCGACCTGGATGCCGCGCGCGAGCGAGCAATGGGGTTGTTGGCCGATTTGCTGCGCTGGAGCCCGGCGAGCATCTGGGCGGGGAATGACGTGCGCGTCGAAGTGTTGAGCACAGACCGGCTGCTGCTGTTCCAGCTCTTCGCCTTCGCAAGCGTCAGCGCGGCGGGGCGGCAGCTGGGCGCCTAGGCACGCGCGGTGCACAGCCCGGTCAGGTCCAGCGCCGTGAGGGGCTGGGGGCGGCCGAGCAGATAGCCCTGGATGAGATCGACGCCGAGCGCACGGAGCATTGCCAGCTCGGCTTCGGTCTCGACACCTTCGGCGACGAGGTGCGCGGCGGTCTCGCGAGCGAAGGCGCCCAGCGCCGCGGCGAGCGCGCGGCGGCCGGGATCGTTCTGGATGTCGCGGATCAGGAAACGGTCGAGCTTGATCAGGTCGGGCCGCATCTGGAGGATCTGCTGGAGCCCGGCATAGCCCGCGCCCGCATCGTCGACCGCAAGGCGCAGGCCAAGCGCGCGCAGCGGCTTGAGCATTTCGAGCAGTGCCGCGATGTCGGTGATGGCATCATGCTCGGTGATCTCGAGGACGATACGGTGGATCGGATGGCCGGCGAACACATCGGCCAGCCGGCCGCTGAGCACCGTTGCAGGGCTGGCGTTGACGGAAAGATAGGCATCGTGCGGAAACGCGACGAGGCCGGGCAGCGCGCGGCGGATCGCCAGGATTTCCAGCTCGACGCCCAGGCCGGCCTGCGCGGCTTCGGCAAACCACATATCGGGCGCGCGGAGCGGCTCGGCGGTGAATCGGGCGAGCGCTTCATAGCCGGCGGGTGTGTTGCGGCTGAGGCTCCAGATCGGCTGGTAGACGATGTTGAGATCGTCCTGGGCGAGCACCTGCTCGATCCGGGCCTGACGTGCGCGCGCCTCGGCAGTGGCGACCATGTCGCGCTCGATCTCGAACACCGCGATCTCGGCGAACGCCTTCATCATGCCGAGGTCGCGGGCATTGAGGCTGGGATCGGCCTGAGGTCCAAGGCAGCAGAACATGCCATAGACATCGCCGTTCGACAGGCGCAGCGGCACGCTTACATGCGCGCCGATCGGCACCGCGGCGGTCATCGGCAGCGCCATGGCGATCGGCTCCGCGGCGGTGTCGGGGATCAACTCGGGCAGCCGGCCCGCCAGAATGTGACGGCAATAGACGTCATCGAGCGAATAGCAGTCGCCGGGCTTGGCAAGCGCCTCCAGCCCCGGCGCATCGACGACGCGGAAGATCGACTGGTTGCCGACGAATTCGGAGACATAGGCGACCTGGAGGCCGAGATGCTCGCGCACTGCCTGAAGCGCGCGGGCGACCACGCCATCCTCGACAACCGCGCAGCCCGCCGCGAACAGGTCGCGGAAGCTGGAAGGGCCCGCAATCCCGGACAGTTCGCCGCCTATCGTCATCGCTCGTCGCCCCCATGCCCAGGAGCATTTTAGAACGCGCGAGGTAAAGATAGTCTGATCGAGGTTGCGTTTGACTAGCCGCCGGCACCGACGATCTTGGCGACCTGCGCGGCGGTGACCGGGTGATAGGTCGGGCGCGCCTCCTCGAAGAAGCGTTTCGCGATCGGCTGGCCCCAGTCGCCTTGCTTCATCAGGCCCTCATAGACCGGGCGGATGAGCAGGCCGCGGCCGATGCTCGACACGAAGGCGCGGATCGAGGGGAGCGCGGGATCGTAGCGATTGGCGATAGCGAGTTCAGCCCAGGCCGAGCGGACATAGGCGTTGGTCGAGCCCGACAGGCCGAGCGTTTCGTCGAGCTCCTTGAGGCGCGCCGGGGTTTGCTGGCGCGGCAGGCCATTGAGGAAGCGGAGCCATTGCTGGGTGGCCCAGCCCTTGGGATCGACCGCCGAGACCGGCCCGCCAGCCTTGACCGCGGCGATCTGGGCATCGACCCGCGCGAGTGTGGCCGACGTGACGTGAACCGCGTTTTCGGGGAGGCCGGGCTGGTAGGTCCAGCGATCCAGCTGGAGCTTCGCTTCGAGCGCCTTGTCGCCCTTGATCAGATTCTTGCGGATATCGGCAAGGAAGCCCGCGCTGGTCTGCGGCTGGAAGGCGTGGCGATCGAAATAGGAGCGCAGATAGGCGTCGAACGCCGGGCGGCCGACGGCCTGCTCGATCGTGCGCAGGAAGGTCGAGCCCTTGAAATAGTCGAGCTGGCCCGCGGTGGCGCCGGGATCGCCGTGGAGCCGGGTGGTCGGCGCGGCCTGGCCGCCCGCATCGGTGATGTCGCTGTTCAGGCCATCCCAGTCGAGATCGGCGTACATCGCGGCGCGCTCGGCGCCGTACACCGCCTCCATGATGCGGTTCTCGAAATAGGTGGTGAAACCTTCGTTGAGCCAGTTGTCCGACCAGGTCGCATTGGTGACGAGGTTGCCCGACCAGCTATGCGCCAGCTCGTGCGCGACGACATCGGTGTTCGAGCGGTCGCCGGTGACGATCGTCGGGGTCAGGAAAGTGAGGGTCGGGTTCTCCATCCCCCCGAACGGGAAGCTGGGCGGCAATACGAGCATGTCGTAGCGGCCCCAGCGATAGGGCCCGTAGAGTGCCTGCGCGGCGTCGATCATCTTCTCGACATCGCCGACTTCATAGGCGGCGCCTTCGAGCATGCTGGGTTCGGTCCACACGCCCGAGCGCGGGCCGGTGGCCTTGAAGGCGAGGTCGCCGACCGCGAGCGCGATCAGATAGGGCGGCACCGGCTTGTCCATCGCGAAGCGGAAGCTGTGCATGCCGTTCGCGGCCGGAACGCCCTTGGCGCCGTCGCGCCGCTCGCCGCTCATCACGGCGACCAGATCGGCGGGAACGGTGATCTTCGCGTCCCAGGTCTGGCGGATGCCGGGGCTGTCCTGCGTGGGGATCCAGCTGCGGTTGTTGATCGGCTGGCCCTGGCTGAACAGATAGGGCTTGGCCTTGCCCGCGGTGAGCTGGGGCGCGAGCCATTGCAGCGCGCTGGCGCCCGGCTTGCTGGCGTAGGCGACGGTGATGCGCTTGGCGCCGTTCAGCTGGACGGTGAGCGCCGAGCCGAGTTCGGCATTGCGCGGGCCGACGGTGAAGGGGAGCTTCCGCCCGCGTTCGTCGGTGATCGCGGTGACGGCGATGTCATCGACGTCGAGGACGATCTCCCGGGCGCCCTTGGCGGCGAGCACGTCGAGCGTCGCCTTGCCGGCCATGGTCTTGGCGGCGAAATCGGCCGTGAGATCGAGGCTGACATGCGTCACGCGCGCGATTTCGGGGCGGGCATGGGTCCACACGTCCTTCGCCTCGGGCGTGGCCAGGATCGGGGCGGGCTTGGCCTGCTGCGCGGCAGCGGGGGCGGCGAGGGCCATCAGCGAAGCAGTGGCGAGGGCAGTGGTGAGGATGCGCATGACGCGCTGCTATGCCGAACGCGGCTGAACGGCAACTGAGTCGGGCTCCTACCCGAAACAGAGAGATTGGAATTTGATCCGGGCATGTCGAACGGCGGTTCCCCGGCGAAGGTCGGCGCGCAGGTTCTTCTAGCGCTGCTCGTCGAGGAACGCCTCGACATCCTTCAGGTCGACGGTCTTGTCGAGGAAGGTCTGGCCGATGCCGCGGGCGAGGAGGAAGGGCAGGGTGCCGGCAGCCATCTTCTTGTCGTGGAGCATGTGCCCGACCAGCGCGGCGCCAGATGCGGTGATGCCGGCGGCGGCGAGGCCGTCGGGGAGGCCGACTGCGCGGAGATGCGCGGCGACGCGCTCGGCATCCTGCGCGGTGCACAGGCCGCGGCGCGCCGAATAGGCGAAGGCCAGCGCCATGCCCGCGGCGACGCCTTCGCCGTGGAGCAGCTTGTCCGAGAAGCCCGTGTCGGCTTCGAGCGCGTGGCCGAAGGTATGGCCCAGATTGAGCAGCGCGCGCTTGCCGGTGGTCTCGCGCTCGTCCTCGCCGACGATGCGCGCCTTGGCGGCGACCGAATGGGCGATGGCATGTTCCCGCGCCTGCGCGTCGCCGGCGAGCAATGCGGCGGCGTTCGCTTCACACCATTCGAAAAAGGCGAAATCGTCGATCAGGCCGTATTTGACGACCTCGGCATAGCCGGCGCGGAGCTGGCGGGCGGGCAGCGTGTCGAGCACCTGCGGGTCGATCAGCACGACGCTGGGCTGGTGGAAGGCGCCGAC
The DNA here is from genome assembly GCF_002002925.1 of Sphingomonas sp. LM7. Taxonomy (NCBI): domain Bacteria; kingdom Pseudomonadati; phylum Pseudomonadota; class Alphaproteobacteria; order Sphingomonadales; family Sphingomonadaceae; genus Sphingomonas; species Sphingomonas sp. LM7. The sequence goes on from NZ_CP019511.1 coordinate 206,828, forward strand.
GAGGTTCTTTCCAGCGCGACTGTTGATCGCGGTCTTGCCGCCGACCGAGCTGTCGACCTGCGCGAGCAGGGTGGTGGGAATCTGGACGAAGTTGCAGCCGCGCTTGAGGATCGACGCGGCGAAGCCGACGAGGTCGCCGATCACGCCGCCGCCAAGGGCAATGACATGGTCGCTGCGCTCGACGCCGAGATCGAGCAGGCGATCGGTGAGCGATTCGAGCTGGCCCCAGCTCTTGGTCGATTCGCCCGCGGGCAAGACGATCGCCTCGCTGGCCGCGCCGAGGCTCGCCTGGAGCGTCGCCAGATGATCGCGCAAATTCTCGTCGGTGACGATGACGAAGCGGCGGCCCTTGTCGAAGGGCGCGAGCGCTTCGCCGGCGCGGGCGAGCAGCCCGGCTTCGATGCGGACGTCGTAGCTGCGGTCGCCCAATGCGACGGGGACGGTGTTCAAGTGCGGATAGCCTTCAGGATTTCGTCGACGGTGGCGTCGTGCGGCGCCGCGATGCTCTGCACCCGGATCGGCGCGAGGGCATAGAAAGGATTTCTAATCGCCGCCAATTCGGTGAGGATGTCCTCGGGGTCGCGGCCGCGCAGCAAGGGGCGGGTGTCGCGCCGGCGAACGCGGTCGGCGAGCACTGCGGGCTCGGCATCGAGCCAGATCGCGATCGCCTGGTCGAGGATCAGCCCGCGCGTCTCTTCGTTGAGGAACGCGCCGCCACCGGTCGCGATTACCTTGGGCGTGCCGTCGATCAGCCGCGCGATGACGCGGCGCTCCCCGTCGCGAAAATAGGGTTCGCCGAACTTTTCGAAAATATCGGAGATGGTCATGCCCGCCGCCGCCTCGATCTCGTGATCGGCATCGACGAAGGGCAGCCGCATGCGCTGGGCGAGGCGGCGGCCCACAGTGGTCTTGCCGGCGCCCATCAACCCGATGAGCACGATCGGCTTGCCCTTCCAGGGCCAGTCATGGGCGTGCGCTTGCAACATCGTCGGGGGGCTATACAGCGAGGGCGGGTCTCGGGCAAAAGGCCCGCGCATTTCTCATTTACGGACCTTTCCATGTCCCGTTTTCTCGTCGTGATCATTGTCGTCGTCCTCGTGCTGATCGGGGGAATCGTGCTCCTCTCGACGCGCAGCACCGAGCAGGAACCGGTCCGCATGGAAAAGGTGGTCCCGCTTGATAACCTCACGAACTAAGCGTTCGCGGATCGGGTTCGCGGCGCTGCTGCTGGCCGGCGTGGGAATGCCCGCGCTGGGGCAGGACACGCCCGAATCGCTGCTGCCGCCCGGGTTCGACGATCCCGCGCCGACGCCCGCGCCGGCACCCGGGCCGTCCGCCGCGCCGACGCGCGCGGCCGAGCCACTTGCGCCGGTAGACGGCGTGGCGCTTCCCGCCGACGCGGCCCTCGGCAATGTGTCCGACGAGGTGCAGCAACAGGTCGCCGTGGACCTGTCGAGATACGAACTACCCGAATTCGCCAGGCATTCGCTCGACAAGGTCGGCGTGGTCGCATCGGGCAATGCGGCGTTCCCGGCCGATTCGTTCGGGGCTGCCGACGGGCGCTTCCTGCAGGTGCTGATGCGCCGGATGCGCGCGCCGATCGCGTCGCGCTGGGCGTCGATCGTGCTGCGGCGCGCACTGATGTCGCCGCTCGATACGCCGGCGGGCGTCAACGGCGCGGACTTCGCCGCCGAGCGCGCCTGGGCGCTGCTGCGGATGGGCGAAGCCAATGCCGCGCGGGCGGTGATCAACGACGTCGATACCGACAATTACACGACCTGGCTCTACCAGGTGGCGATGCAGACTGCGCTGGCGACCGGCGATCCCGCGGCGCTCTGCCCGATCGCCGACAAAGGCGCTGCGATAGTCACGCAACGCGGCTGGGCGCTGGCGCAGGCGATGTGCCTGGGCCTTGCCGGCAAGCCCAATGAGGCCGGGCAGCTGTTCGATCGGGCGCGTTCGGGGACGAGCCCGTCGGATATCGACAATCTGCTTGCCGAAAAGGTGATCGGCACGGGGGCGCAGGGGCGCCGTGCGGTAACCATCGAGTGGAACCCGGTGAGCCATCTGACGGCGTGGCGCTGGGGCCTTGCCACCGCGACCGGCGTGGAAGTGCCCGCCGACCTGTACCAGACCGCCGCGCCGCAGGTGCGCTATTGGCAGGCGCTGGCACCCAATATCGATCCGGCGGCGCGTGCCGCCGCGGCCGAGCTTGCCGCGACGGCGGGCGTGTTCTCCAACGCCGGGCTGGTCGATCTCTATTCGGAGATCGAGCAGAGCGGCGATTCGGGCCCCGGCCAGACAATCGCACGCGACCTGCGCACGGCCTATACCGACGGCAATGTCGGCAGCCGGGTCAAGGCGCTGCGTACCTTGTGGGATGGCGCAAGCACGCCGCGGACGCGCTATGCCCGGCTGATCCTGACCGCGCGTGCGGCATCGTGGATTCCGGCAAGCGACAAGGTCGAGGATGCCGACCGGCTGATCGCGTCGATGCTGTCGTCGGGCTATGAGGCGGCGGCGCTGGAATGGCGGCCGGTGGTCGCGCGCGGGAGCGAGGCATGGGCGCTGCTTGCGCTCGCCGATCCGGCGGGCGCCGGCGTTGCCGCCGGCGACGTCACCGGCTTTTCGGATAGCGGATCGCGGCGCAAGGCGCAGATGCTGCTCGCCGGGCTCGCGGGGCTCGGCCGGTTGAGCGCAGGCGAGGCACAGAGCGCCGCTGCGACGCTTGAAGTGCAGATCGGTGGCATCAATGCGTGGACCCAGGCGATCGATGCCGCGGGCGAGCGCGGCGACGCGGCGACGGTGGCGCTGCTCGCGGGCGTAGGCATGCAATCGGCCAATTGGGACTATGTCGCGCCCGAGGCGCTGTTCCATATCGTCGCGGCGATGCGCGCGGCGGGAATGGTCCATTATGCGCGGATGATCGCCGTCGAGGCGGTAACGCGGGCGGCTTGACCGGGTTTGCCGACCGCGCGCTGATCGAGCGCTTTCTGGAGATGATGCAGGCCGAAGCGGGCGCGGCGGCGAACACGATCGCGGCCTATGGCACCGATCTGCGGCTCGCCTCCGAAATGCTGGAAGGCGCGCTGGGCGAAGCGGGCGCGGCCGAGATCCAGCGGCTGGCGGGCGAATGGCAGGCGCTGGCGCGATCGACGGTGGCGCGCAAGGCAGCGGCGCTGCGGCGCTTCTTCGCGTTCCTGGCGGACGAGGGATTGCGCGCCGACGATCCGAGCGCGGCGCTGCCGCGGCCGGGCACGGCACGCGCGCTTCCCAAAGTACTGAGCATCGAGAATATCGACGCGATGTTCGCCGTGATCGCGGCGCGGCAGGCGCGGGTGCCCGCCGATCCGCTAGACCTGCGGCTCGCGGCGCTGATCGAGCTGCTCTACGGCTCGGGGCTGCGTGCGACCGAACTGGTGTCGCTGCCGCGCAACGCCGTGGCGCCCGACCGGCCCTATCTGATCCTCAAGGGCAAGGGTGGGCGCGAGCGGCTGGTGCCGATATCGGACCGGGCACGGGCGGCCGTGGCGGCGTGGCGCGAGCATGTCGCGGTCGGGCGGCCCTGGCTGTTTCCTTCGGGCAAGGCGCACCTGTCCCGGATGCGGCTCTACCAGCTGGTCCGCGCGCTGGCGGCCGAGGCGGGGATCCCCCCGATCGCGTGAGCCCGCACGTCTTGCGGCATGCCTTCGCCACGCATCTGCTGGAAGGCGGAGCCGACCTGCGCGCGCTGCAGGCGATGCTGGGGCATGCCGACATCGCCACGACCGAGATCTACACGCATGTCGACAGCAAGCGCCTGGTCGATCTGGTCAACCAGCGGCATCCCCTGGGGGAGGCGCTGCGAAAATGACTGATCCTCCCCCGCCAGGGGGGGTGGCAGGCATAGCCTGAGGGAGGGGGAGGAAGTCCTGCGCTAGTGGGTCGCTTACCTCCCCCTGCGTCACCTTCGGCGCCACTTCCCCCTGGCGGGGGAGGATGCGCCGGGATCGTTGACGCAAAGCGCGGCGCGTCCTAACCGCCACCGATGGCAACCTTCCTCGACTTCGAGAAACCGATCGCCGAGCTGCAGAGCCGGATCGACGAACTGCGCCGTACCGCCGAGGGCGGATCGGTGGATATCCAGGCGGAGATCACGCCGCTCCAGGCCAAGGCCGAACGGCTGCTGCTGGACACCTATGCCAAGCTTACCCCGTGGCAGAAGACGCAGGTCGCGCGGCACCCCGAGCGGCCGCACTTCAAGCATTATGTCGCGGGCCTGATCGAGGATTTCATGCCGCTGGGCGGCGACCGTGCCTTTGCCGACGACAATGCGATCATCGGCGGGCTGGGGCGCTTTCGCGGCCGCCGGGTGATGGTGATCGGCCATGAAAAGGGCGACGACACCGCGAGCCGGCTCAAGCATAATTTCGGGATGGGCAAGCCCGAGGGCTATCGCAAGGCGATCCGGCTGATGCGGCTGGCCGACAAGTTCCGGATTCCGGTACTGACATTGGTTGACACCTCGGGCGCATTCCCGGGCGTGCAGGCCGAAGAGCGCGGCCAGGCCGAAGCGATCGCCCGCTCGACCGAGCAGTGCCTCAATCTCGGCGTGCCTTTGGTCGCGACGATCCTGGGCGAAGGCGGTTCGGGCGGCGCAGTGGCGCTCGCGGCGGGCAACCAGGTGCTGATGATGGAGCACGCAGTCTATTCGGTGATCTCCCCCGAAGGTTGCGCGTCGATCCTGTGGCGCACCGCCGACAAGGCGCCCGACGCCGCCGAGGCGATGAAGGTCACGGCGCAGCATCTCAAGGAGCTCAAGGTGATCGACGGGATCATTCCCGAGCCGCTGGGCGGCGCACATCGCGATGCCGCTGCGGCGGTGAAGGCGCTGGGCGATGCCGTGGAAGCGGCGCTCGACGGGCTCGACGGCCTGTCGCCCGAGGGGCTTCGTCAGGCCCGGCGCGCCAAGTTCCTCGCGATGGGCCGGATCTGAAACCTCACCGTTCCGGCGAGTAACGAAAAAGGGCGGCGGAACCTCGGTTCCGCCGCCCTTCTCGTAGCGTTAAGTCGAAGAGACTTAGGTCGCCTTCATGTTCGACGTGACGTTGCCGAAGGTCTTGTTGAGCTGGTTGCCCAGACCCTGCATCGCGGCAATCGCGGCGACGGCGATGAGAGCGGCAATCAGGCCGTACTCGATCGCGGTGGCGCCCTTGGAATTCTTAACGAAGTTGCGAATCTTCTGCATAACCGGTCTCCAACGTTCAAGAAGTACTTCATTCACCCGGCCGATCCGGTTACCCGGTACGGCAACAACAGTCCTACGGAAGGGAAGTAAATAAACGGCTAAATCGTAGTATTACTTAGCTATTAACCTTGATCAGCGTGCGGCTTGGACCTTGGTGCTGACATTGTTCCACATGTCCGCGGTCACACTTCCGAGCGCTACCAGTGCTGCCATGATGGCGAGCACGATCAACGCACAGATCAGGCCATATTCGATTGCGGTCGCCGCCTTCGAATCGCGAAGCAGGCGGTGGAACGACTTCATAAGGCCTCGCATGATGCCGGCTTCTCCCCCACAGGATTTGCCGGAGATACCCAAGGAGAGTTAACGAAGTGTCGAAAGCCCACTCCGGACTATTGCTGGTCGTCGCCGTCGCGCTGGTCGATGGCGAGGGCCGGGTGCTGGTCCAGCAGCGCCCGCCGGGCAAGCCGATGGCGGATTTGTGGGAGTTTCCCGGCGGAAAGGTCGAGCCGGGCGAAGTGCCCGAAGCGGCGCTGGTGCGCGAGCTTGGCGAGGAGCTGGGGATCGAGGTTGCGCCAGACGCGCTGGTCCCTGCGGCGTTCGCCAGCGAAGGGCTGGGCGGGCGGCACCTGCTGTTGCTGTTGTACGTCGCGCGCCAATGGGCCGGCGTGCCCGAACCGCGCCACGCCAGCGCTTTGCAATGGGTCAAGCCCGCCGAAATGCGCGCGCTGGCAATGCCGCCGGCGGACGTGCCGCTGGTCGATGCGCTGGAGCGGCTGCTCTAGTCCGGGCGCCTGGGCTTGAGCGCGTCGGCGAGCGAGGCAGTGGCGCTGCCGCGGCGGGCAGGCTTGGGCTGCGAGGGATCGGGTGCCCAGCCGGTGAGATAGACGATCTCGAAGCGTTCGGGGGTGCGGCCGTCAGGCTCGGCGCGATCGGCGAATGCGGCGGAGGCGCGGACCAGCGTATCGCGGGTGAGCGGCGCGGGGTCGGGCAGCAAATTGGTTGCCGCCATGCCGCGCAGGTCGCGCAGCAGATTGGGCAGGCCGGCATAGCGCACCACCAGCGTCTCGACATCGGCGACGGGCAGCGCGAAGCCGGCGCGGGCGAGGAGATCGCCGCCGGCGCGGACGTCGATCTGGGGATGGAAGCGCGCGACCGGGCGGTCGCTCTCGGCTTCGCGCATGCAGCCGCGCAGCGTGGCGAGCGTGCCCGCGCCCGCGAATGCGGCGAGGAACAGCCCGTCGGGACGCAGCACGCGGCGGGCGAGCGCAAGCGCGCCGGGCACGTCGTTGACCTGGTCGAGCACGCCCACCGACACCACCAGGTCGAACGATGCATCGGCGAAGGGCAGGCGGTCCTCGTCGCCCTGCACCCCGCCGGCTGCATGCGCGAAGCCGAAGCCGGCATCGAGATGCGCGACGCGCGCCCCGGGGATTTCGAGATCGCCGGTAAAGCTGCCCAGGTCGAGCACGTCGCGGAACTCGCGGTTCACGGCATCGAGCCGTTCGAGCAGCCCGTCGAGCATATGTTCGCGCAGGAACGCGAAGCCGGCATAGCCGGGCGCGGCGCGATCGCGGCGGCGGCGGCGCGTGGCGCGCGCAAAGATTTCGGAGGCGTTTTCGGAGTCGGGCACGCGCGGCTTGTGCAGCGTGGCTGCGCCCGCGACAAGGATGCGTATGGCTGCGCTCGCTTCCCTCGCCCGGCTGGCCGACTTCGCGCTGCCGCCGCGCTGCCCCGGCTGCGGCGAAGTGACCGCGGCCGACCACCGCTTCTGCGCGGCGTGCTGGGGACGGTTGCGCTTCCTCGGCCCGCCCTGGTGCGCGGGATGCCAGCTGCCGTTCGACTATGACCGCGGCGAGGGCGCGCTATGCGGCGAATGCCTTGCCAAGCCGCCGCCGCATGACGGCGTCCGCGCTGCGGTGGCCTATGGCGATGTCGCGCGCGAAGTGGCGCTCAAGCTCAAATATTCGGGACGGCTCGCCTGCGCGCAGACCATGGCGCACGCGATGACGCGGCTGATGCCCGACGATGCCGAGCTGCTGGTCCCGGTTCCTTTGCATCGCTGGCGGATCTGGTCGCGCGGGTTCAACCAGGCGGCGGTGATCGCGGGCGCGCTGTCGCGGGCGCAGGGCGTTGCGCTCGACGCCGAGCTGCTGCGGCGCGTGAAGGCGACGCCGGTGCTGCGCGGGCTGGGACCACGCGGCCGCGCCAAGGCCGTCGCGGGCGCGTTTGCGCTGACCGGGAACGCCAAGGCCAAGCTTGCCGGCAAGGCAGTGGTGCTGGTCGACGACGTCCACACCAGCGGCGCGACCGCGGCGGCCTGCGCGCGGGTGCTCAAGCGCGGCGGCGCGGCGAAAGTGATCCTTCTGTGCTGGGCGCGCGTTCTGGAAGGCGAAACGCTGGATTGACAAGCGCGGGCGAGACCCACAACCCGAGAGACGACATGGCCAAGATCGAAATCTACACCAAGGCATTCTGCCCCTATTGCACCCGCGCCAAGGCGCTGCTCGACTCCAAGGGAGCCGAGTATGAGGAGATCGACATCACGATGGGCGGCCCGCGCCGGCCCGAGATGATTCAGCGCGCCAATGGCCGCACCACCGTTCCGCAAGTCTTCATCGACGACAAGCATATCGGCGGATCAGACGATCTCGCGGCACTCGATCGCCAGGGCGGTCTGGACCCATTGCTCGCCGCATGAGGCCCGCGAGTTCCGTCGAGAGAGCCGCGCTGCTCCAAATGACCAGCGGGATCGACCCCGCCGCCAATGCGCGCACTCTGGTAGAGGGCATCGCAAAGGCCAGGGCCGGCGGGGCGGCGATGCTGTTCACTCCCGAAATGTCCGGCCTGCTGGACCGCGACCGCGATCGCGCGGCGGGATCGCTGGCGCATGAGGACCAGGATCGCGTGCTGGCGAGCGTGCGCGACGCCGCGGCGAAGCACGGCATCTGGGTGCATCTCGGAAGCCTCGGCGTGCTGCGCGAGGACGGCAAGCTCGCCAATCGCGGCTTCGTGATCGACGATTCGGGCACCATCCGGGCGCGCTACGACAAGATGCACTTGTTCGACGTCGACTTGCCGACCGGTGAGAGCTGGCGCGAATCGAACAGCTATGCCCCCGGCGAGCGCGCCGTGACGGTGCAGACTCCGCTGGGCGTGCTGGGGCTGGCGATCTGCTATGACCTGCGCTTTCCCGACCTGTTCCGCTCGCTGAGCGATGCAGGAGCGACGATCCTCGCAGTGCCCGCGGCATTCACCCGCCCGACCGGTGCGGCGCATTGGCATGTGCTGCTGCGCGCGCGGGCGATCGAGGCGGCGGCGTTCGTCATTGCGGCGGCGCAGACCGGCACCCACGAGGACGGGCGCGCAACCTATGGCCATTCGCTCGTCGTCGATCCCTGGGGCGAGACGCTGCTCGACATGGGCGATCCCGCCGGCGTAGATTTCGCCGAGATCGAACCCAAGCGGCTTGACGCGGCACGCAGCCGGGTGCCGGTGCTCCGCCATCGCCGCGCGATACCCGCCGTGGAAGCACTGTGATCGTCTTCGATCTCAAATGCGGCGGCGGGCATGTGTTCGAGGCGTGGTTCGGATCGAGCGCCGCGTGGGAAGCGCAGCGCGCGGCCGGGCTGGTGGCTTGCCCGATCTGCGGGAACGGCGATGTCGCCAAGGCAGTGATGGCGCCCAATCTGGCCGCCAAGGGCAACCAGCGCGCCAAGGCTCCAGCGCCCGCCGCTCCGGGCACCATGCCGCCGCCCGAAGTGATAAAAGCCGCGATGGAGATGCTGGCCTCGGCGCAGGCCAAGGCGCTCGAAACCTCGCAATGGGTGGGCACTGCGTTCACCGACAAGGCCCGCGCGATGCATCTCGGCGACGAACCCGTCGTCCAGATCCACGGCCAGGCCACGCGCGAGCAGGCGGAAGAACTCGCCGAAGAAGGCGTACCCGTCGCGCCCCTGCTCGTGCCGATCGTGCCGCCCGAGCAGTGCAATTGACCCTGTCCGCGGCGCTGAGTACCAGCGGCGGCGTGGCCCGGTAGCTCAGCAGGATAGAGCAAGCGATTCCTAATCGAGAGGTCGGAGGTTCGAATCCTCTCCGGGTCACCACAAGCGCGTTGGCGGAAAATGGCCATTTTCTGGCTTAGGTTAGACGATCTGATTATCAGCAGCGCGGCATGTCCGCTAACGCCCCCCTTGCGGACGTTCAAGCTAGAATGCATTACGCTCGAAAGCGGTCGTTACGGTGGAACAATTTGACTTTGTCAGATGTGGAAAGTAAATTTAAACAGGTCCTTGCTGCCACGTCGACCACTCTGAAGGCGGCTGGGTTCACCAAACGTGGAACGTCGTTTCGTCGGAAATATGACGACAATATCGCCATTATAGACTTCCAGAAGAGCACCGACAATTCCGCCCAAGCTCTCAAATTCACGATCAACCTTGGAGTGATTTCATCTAAGCTTTTGTCCAGATGGGATCCCGAAAAGCTGCCATCGAAGCAAACTGTTTGGGAAGCTCCACTTCGGGAACGAATTGGTACCTTGGCCTATGGCGAAGACCGGTGGTGGACTGTCACATCAAACGAGCCGGTGTCGGCTATCGAGAATGAGGTCACAAACCTTATCGAAACCTGCGCGGTGCCGTTCCTGGACCAGCACCAAAGTGACAACGCCCTGATCGCTATGTGGAAAAGAGGTAACTCACCCGGCCTCACCGAGGGACAGCGCGTTAGAAACCTATCGTTGCTAGAGGGCGCAAACTGACCACCTATCCCTAGTCCGCTCTCGTATGTTCCTGCCCTTAAAGCTGCCGGACCGCTTCCCACCCATTCTCGGACATTCGCGACCGACTAAGCGGCGTACGAAAGCGGACCGGCAGAAACGCCCCACTAGCGGACTTACCTGCGAGCCGGCTAGCTGGCGCGATGTATCGACTCGCTCGGAAACTACTCCCTTGGCTCTTGGTCGGGGCGCTGCTGACCGGTGCGGTCCTATTTTATTTGGATGTGACGCGAACTTCGCACGACAAAGCGATTAATGCGGATGTGCTTCAGCCCCTTCGAGAGCAGAAAGACCTCCCTTTCGGAACCGTCGTTCCGCGAGATAACCGATGGGAAGCCAACGCTTTTATCGCGGAATATCGTGACGGGAAAATAGCTGTTCTGATTTTAGACGACCATTATTGGGGCGGTGATCCAGCGTATCGTTCCGGCAATGGCGTGATTGGCGATGACATCAGCTACGGCCTCCTATGCTCGATTCCGGCCCAAGCGAGGGCAAGGCGCGTCGCCCTCGATCCCGCAGTCGATATTATGATCAAGTCGCACTGCAGTGACGTCCGTTAACCACCCATTCTCGGACATTCGCGACCGACTAAGCGGCGCGCGAAAGCTGACTGGCGGGAAACGCCCCAGTTGCGGCCAATCAGGTTGGCCAGCGCGAGACCCGGAAGCGGACGCGGGCGCCTATACACATTCTCTGCTCGTAACGGCTCGCCGGTTTTCCAAGCCGCGAATTTGCTCAAGTAAGTACATCCTCTCCCTGTCCAATGCGAAGGTGCGACGATCACTCTTTTGGCTAAACTCTTTAAACTGCGATCGAATAACGATTTCGCGCTTATCGATTAGGCGAAGGGCTAAGTGACAGTCATTAGCGTCCTGCGCTCGAATCAGAGTCCGAACGAACTCCCCTTCAGAACGCAGTTGCTGCGCCGTTTGTGCATGTGGTTTTTCTGGAATGAGCGTCAGGATAGTGGCGCACGCTAAAAGAACTGCTGGCTTCATGCCACACCTCCAATGCCGGCACTCCGACAGCTTTTACGCCGCCGCTGCGCCCCCGATCGGCCGTTGCTGGCATCCTTTCCGAATCTTCGCAATTCGACGATTTGAGCCGGCGATATTTCTGCGTGTAACGGGCAGCAATTCGCTGATCGGTACCCAGATCCCGTCGGGCAGCTTCCCACCCAATAGCGGACGTTCCCAATCTAAGAGGTTGCGGCAGGATGCCCGCCCGGTGCGGGTTGGACTAGAGGCGCGAGACGACGCAGGAATGCGTGCGAGGTTTCCGGCAGTAGCCGAGCTACGCGATTGTCGTAGATTTCGCGCGGGGGGTCTCCCCGGTCACCACCGCGCCGCCGCCTGCCGCCAATCCCGGCATGGCAACGTCCGCAAGGGCTGCTATAGGCGCGCCCCACGCCCGCCGCATTTGCTTGGCAGGCGACATGCTTCACTTGCCGAGGAACGACCGTGAGCGACCGCGCCGACATCTTCCAGACCGTCACTGCCCAGATCGAGCCCTTCAACAAGAAGGGCGTGGCGCTGGCCGAGACCACGACCTTCGCGGGCGACCTCGAATGGGATAGCCTGACCGTGATGGATTTCGTCGCGGCGATCGAGGACGAGTTCGACATCCTCATCACGATGAACATGCAGGCCGAGATCGAGACGATCGGCCAGCTCGTCGATGCGGTGCAGAAGCTGAAGGGCTGAGCTATTTCCCCGTTCGCCCTGAACCTGTCGAAGGGCGCCTTCCTTTGCGAGAGAAGGTCGGTGCTTCGACAGGGTCGGCACGAACGGACCTAGGGACACAATGAAATGACCGACGCCCCCCAGACCGCCGATGCGCTCCCCGAGCACCCGGAAGCCGTCACCCCCGAGCGCGACTTGATGTCCAAGTTCGACGGGCTCATCGCCGAGCGCCAGGCGCTGCTCGACAGCGGCGTCACCGATCCGTTCGCGATCGTGATGGAACAGGTGAAGTCGCCGACCGAGGCGGTGATCGCGGGCAAGGACACGATCCTGCTCGGCACCTACAACTATATGGGCATGACCTTCGATCCGGACGTGATCCAGGCCGGCAAGGACGCGCTCGACCAGTTCGGCTCGGGCACCAACGGCAGCCGCATGCTCAACGGCACGTTCCGCGACCATATGGAAGTCGAGCAGGCGCTGCGCGATTTCTACGGCGTGTCGGGCGCGATCGTCTTCTCGACCGGCTATATGGCCAATCTCGGCATGATCAGCACGCTGGCGGGGAAGGGCGACTACGTCATCCTCGACGCCGACAGCCATGCCTCGATCTATGACGGCTGCAAGCAGGGCTATGCCGACATCGTCCGCTTCCGCCACAACGACATCGAGGACCTCGACAAGCGGCTGGGCCGGCTTCCCAGGGAAGCGGGCAAGCTGGTCGTGCTGGAGGGCGTATATTCGATGCTCGGCGACATCGCGCCGCTCAAGGAGATGGTCGCAGTCGCCAAGAAGCACGGCGCGATGGTGCTGAGCGACGAGGCGCATTCGATGGGCTTTTTCGGCCCCAATGGCCGCGGCGTCTATGAGGCGCAGGGTTGCGAAGGTGATGTCGATTTCATCGTCGGCACCTTCTCCAAGTCGGTCGGCACCGTCGGCGGCTTCTGCGTTTCGAACCATCCCAAGTTCGAAGCGATCCGGCTGGCGTGCCGTCCCTATATCTTCACCGCCTCGCTGCCGCCTTCGGTGGTCGCCACCGCGGCGGCGTCGATCCGCAAGCTCCAGTTTGCGCACAACAAGCGCGCGCATCTGTGGGAAAATGCCCGGACGCTGCACGGCGGGCTCAAGGAGATGGGCTTCCGTCTCGGCACCGAGAATCCCGACAGCGCGATCATCGCCGTGATCCTGGAGGACCAGACCCAGGCCGTGGCGATGTGGCAGGCGCTGCTGGACGGCGGACTCTACGTCAACATGGCCCGTCCGCCGGCGACGCCAGCGGGAACGTACCTGCTGCGCTGCTCGCTTTGCGCAGAGCATACGGCCGCGCAGATCGCCCAAATCCTCGAAATGTTCCGGGCTGCGGGCCGAGCTGTGGGCGTGATCGGCTGAACTGAAAGGAACGGCTTCCTTCCGACGCTCCGACGCCCTAAATTCAATATATGAGTGAGGGGCAGGGTATCGTCTTGGAGCGGGTTCGTCGGGTGACGAACTGGCGCCTCCTGCTGCTCGGCATGCTGGCGCTGCTCGGACTGGGCGTGCTCACTGCGATCATCGTGCTCCAGGCGCGCACCGATCAGGCGCGTGACCGCGCCGTCGCGCTGCAGCAGCACACGTTCGAAGTCGTGATCCGCGCCAACCAGCTGTCGAACGCCGTCTCCGCTGCCGAGGCCGCGCTGGGGCGCTATGTCGTCAGCGCCGACAAGACGCTGGGCCAGCAATATTCATCGCAATGGGGCCGCGCCACCGAGCAGCTCAGCCGGCTCCAGCAGCTCACGCGCGACAGTCCGCGCCAGCAGGCGCAGATCGCGCAGCTGCAGCGCGCATTCGAGGCGCGGGGCAAGGAGCTGGCCGAGACGGCGCTGTATTCGACCTACAAGCGCCATAACGACGCATGGGGCAGCTATTATCGCGTGCGGCAGAGCGCTGCGCGGCAGAATGTCGAGACGCTGCTGACGCGCATCGTCGATGCCGAGCGCGTGCTCCTGCGCGACCGGACGCGTTCGGCAGGCGAGCTGATCGACAATTCGAGCTTCGCGTCGCGGATCCTGACGGTGTTCGGCGTGATGATCGTGGTCGGCGCAGTGCTGCTCGGCTGGCTGGCGATCGCAGCGGAGGGCGAGCGCGCCGCCGCCGATGCCGAGGCCACCGCGCAGCGCGAGCGTGCGGCCGAGCTCCAGCTCGCGGTCGATGCCGCGACTGCGGACCTGCGCGCCGAGGCGCATGAGCGCGCCCAGGCCGAAGCGCAGCTGCGCCAGGTCCAGAAGATGGAAGCGGTGGGTCAGCTGACCGGCGGCATCGCGCATGATTTCAACAATATGCTGGCGGTCGTTCTCGGCGGTCTCGAACTCGCCAAGCGGCATCTGCACACTCGCGGCCCCGATGCGCAGCAGCATATCGAGAATGCGATGGAGGGCGCCAATCGCGCCGCCGCGCTGACCAGGCGGCTGCTCGCCTTCTCGCGCTCCGAGCCGCTGCTTCCCGAAGCGGTGGAAGCGGGCGGGCTGATCGGCGGAATGTCCGACCTGCTCGACCGGACGCTTGGCGACACGATCGAAGTGCGCACGCAGGATGCCGACCAGAAATGGACGGTGTGGGTGGATCGCCATCAGCTCGAGAATGCGCTGCTCAACCTCGCGGTCAATGCGCGCGACGCGATGGAAGGGCGGGGGACGCTCACCATTGCTACCGGCGGCGCCACGCTGGCCGAGAACGAAGTCGGCGAATGTCCGGCAGGCGATTATGTCACGATCAGCGTGACCGACACCGGCTGCGGCATGTCGCAGGACGTCGCCGATCGCGTGTTCGAGCCGTTCTTCACTACCAAGCCGGTGGGCAAGGGCACCGGGCTGGGGCTCAGCCAGATCTTCGGCTTCGTCCGCCAGTCGGGCGGCGAGATCGCAATCGATACCGCGCCGGGCGCGGGCACCACGGTAAAGGTCTATCTGCCGCGCCATATCGGCGAACCCGGGAGCGCGGCGGCCGAAGCGCCGGCTCTGGTTGCCGCGGCTGCCGAGGTCGCGCCGCCAGCCCGCGCGTTCGACATCCTCGTCGTCGAGGACGATCCGCGCGTGCTGGGGGCTACCGTGGGGGCGCTGGAGGAATTGGGGCATCGGGTGACGTCGTGCCCCGATCCGCTCGCCGCGCCGGCAAAGGTTTCCACCATGCCGACACTCGACTTGGTCATTTCCGATGTGCTGATGCCCGGGCAGACCGGTCCCGAGATGATCGCCGGACTGGGCGAGCGGCTCGACGGGGTGGCAGTGCTGTTCGTCACCGGCTTTGCAGGAGAGGCCGATGCCGAGCTGTTCGGGGGGCGCGCCGTGCTGCGCAAGCCCTTCACCATGGCGTCGCTGGCTCGCGCAGTGGACGAAGCAGTGGAATATGAGGCCCGCCGCACCGCCCAGCAGGCCGCCTAGCCGGTCTTCGCTACCGAATGGCGCAGTTGCGCGACGGCAATCTCGCGGGCGCGGTCGCGCGGCAAGTCGATCGCCCGCGCCATCGGGCCACCCAGCAACGCGTCGCCCAGCGCCATCAGGGTGAGCTGCAGCGTCTCCTCGCGCAGGAGCTGGGGATCGACTTCCGCATCAACGCTGATCTCATCGACCAGCCGGTGGATCGCCTCGAGGATCGGATCCAGCGCATCCTCATTGCCGTTGAGGATCATCCAGCTTGCCAGCGCCCCGGCACCGCCCTTGCCGAAGGCGTCGAACGTCAGGTCGACCACTTCGCGCGGATCATGGTCCTCATGGGTACGGGTGCGCAGCACCGCGGCGCCGATCTCGGCAGTGACGGTGTCGGCGATGCTGGCGACGAGCGCCTTTTGCAGCCCCGCGGCCGAGCCGAAATGATGGAGGAGATTGGCGTGCGTACGGCCGATGCGCGCGGCGACGGCCTTGAGCGTGACGGCCTGGGGCCCGGTTTCGAGCAGCAGCGCGCGGGCAGCCTCAAGCGCGGCGTCGCGCGATTCTTCGGGAGACAGGCGCTTGCGGCCAGTGGCTGACATCGACGGAAGGTTACTCTTGCCTGGGGAGTGCCCGGCTTAGGGGAGGACGCGCCGCTACGGAAGTGGCGAATGCGTAACGGTTTCCGCGATCGGGACTATCCGATGCGAAAGGATGCAGGACGGCGGCGCGAATGGCGGCGTGTGCGAATCACGCCGCCATTCGGGCTAGAGGATCATTATCGACGGT
The DNA here is from genome assembly GCF_002002925.1 of Sphingomonas sp. LM7. Lineage (NCBI taxonomy): Bacteria > Pseudomonadati > Pseudomonadota > Alphaproteobacteria > Sphingomonadales > Sphingomonadaceae > Sphingomonas > Sphingomonas sp. LM7. Next base: position 222,710 of record NZ_CP019511.1, read on the forward strand.
CTCGGTCCCGTTGAGGTCGATCTCGAAGCGCGCGGAAGGGACGGCTTCGCCGCGGCCGCGCGAATAAACCGGCTCGACGCGCCCGGTGGGGCGGAAGCCGAGCTTGCGCAGCACCCTGCCCGAAGCGGGGTTGTCGAGATAATGTCCCGCGGCGACGCGGCGGATGCCCATCGCCCGCGCCGTGCGCAGCACCGCCGCACCGGCTTCGGTGGCATAGCCGCGTCCCCAGGCATCGGGCGTGAGCCAATAGCCCAGGTCGTGCGGCTCGTCCTGAAACGGCCCTATGCCGATGCATCCGATCAGCCGTACCGCGCCGCCCTGGTGCTCGAACATCAGGAGCTTGAGCTCGGCAGGGTCCTCGAAACTGGCGGCAAAGCTCTCCGCGGCTTCATCGGTATAGGGCCAGGGCGCGCGGGCGAGATTGCGCACCACGGATTCATGCCCGATGGCGCGGGCGAGCTCGGGGGCGTCCTCGCGCCATGCGGGCCGTAACGTCAGTCTTTGTGTTCGCACGAACATGACCAGTCTCCTCGGTCTTGCGGTGCCCCTGACGTGTCTATGTGACAGTCAGTTTGCAGTCGCATTTCGTGGGAGCAAAGAAAAAGGGAGCCGGGGTGACCCGTCTCCCTTTTCAGCTGGTCCGTTTGTCGGACCCGGGTCACCCTGGTGGGCAACCCGTCCGGTTACCCGATGTTATTCGGCTGCTTCCGCAATAAGGTCTACCGAGCAGAATTTACGGCCCAGCTTGCCGACCTTGAACGACACGCGGCCGTCGGTAAGCGCGAAAAGCGTATGGTCCTTGCCCATGCCCACGTTCACGCCCGGATAGATCTTGGTGCCGCGCTGGCGCACGATGATGTTGCCCGCGATCACAGCTTCGCTGCCGAACTTCTTGACGCCGAGACGACGGCCTGCCGAATCGCGACCGTTGCGCGAAGAGCCGCCTGCTTTCTTATGTGCCATTTGCTATACTCCTCGTGTCTCGCGATCAGGCTTCGGCAGCCGGAGCTTCCGCCGTGGCGGGAGCAGCGTCGGCCTTCTTTGCCTTGGGCGCGGCCTTCTTCTTCTCTTCCTGTGCACCGATCGCGGTGATCTTCAGGATGGTATGGTTCTGGCGATGGCCGTTCTTACGGCGATAGTTATGCCGACGGCGCTTCTTGAAGACGATGACCTTGTCGCCCTTCGCCTGCGCGACGATCTCGGCGGCGACCGTGAGGCCCTCCACCGACTTCAGTTCGCTGCCCTCGCCGGCGAGCAGAACGTCGCCCAGCGTGATCGACGAACCGGCTTCGCCATCGAGCTTCTCGACGACAATCTTGTCTCCAGCGGCGACGCGATACTGCTTGCCGCCCGTGCGCACGATAGCGAACATGGGTCTCTTCTCTAACAAAAGCATGTGCCCGCCAAGGATCGCCTCGGCAGGAGGAAGGGCGCAGCTAAGGGAGGACGTCCCGGAAGTCAACCGCCGTTGCGCGATTCTCGACACGCCGGGCGTCGAATATGACCACCCCGCGGCAAGAAGGAAATCTATACCGATCCAGAGGAGGTTTCGCTTTCGTTCCGGGCGGGTTCGGCTGCATCCTTCGCAGATCAGGGCAGGACGTACCTGAGGCTCCCAGGAGAGAAGCCCATGTTTGCAAAGATTTCCCCATTTCTCGCCGGCGTTTCCCTCGTCGCCTTCGCAACTTCCGCCGCGGCGCAGACCGCCGATCCGGTCGACCCGGTGGAAGAGGTGGCCGCCGAGGACATCGTCGTCACCGGCTCGCGAGTCGCCGAGCGCAGCGTCGCCAGCAGCCCGGTTCCCGTCGATGTGATCGGCGGCGATGCGCTGACCAAGTCTGGCGCGACCGAAACCAATAAGGTGCTTCGCGATCTCGTCCCGTCGTTCAACTTTCCGCAGCCTTCGCTGGTCGACGGCACCGATTCGCAGCGTCCCGCGACCTTGCGCGGCCTAGCGCCCGATCAGGTACTGGTACTGGTCAACGGCAAGCGCCGCCACCAGTCGGCATTGCTCAACCTCAACGGTTCGGTCGGCCGCGGCTCGTCGGCTGTCGATCTCAACCAGATCCCCGCGATCGCGATCGACCGAGTCGAGATTCTGCGCGACGGCGCCTCGTCGCTCTATGGATCGGACGCGATCGCCGGCGTGATCAACCTCCAGCTGCGGCGCAGCGAAGGCACCCGCGCCAGCGTGACCTTCGGCAAGTATGTCACGTCGATGGACGGCGTTTCGGACGTGACCGGCGTCGCCAATACCGGCGGTATCCCGACCGTGCTGACCCCGGGCGGCGTGACCAACGACCTTCTCCAGCTCAACACCGGCGGCGAGCGCGAGCGTCACGACGGCGACACGCTGACCCTGGCGACCAATTTCGGCCTGCCGGTGGGGGCGGGCGGCTATCTCAACCTCACCGCACAGTTCCGGGACCGTGATGCGACCAACCGCTCGGGCGCCGATCCGCGCCGCCAGTATCTCTCCGTCGGCGATCCGCGCGAACTCTCGATCGACCGCTTCACGCACCGCTACGGCGATGGCGAGGCGATCGATTACAATCTCTTTGCCAATGCCGGCTACGAGCTGGGCAATGGCTTCGAGCTCTATGCGTTCGGCAGCTATGGGATCCGCGACGCATCGGGCGGCGGCTTCTATCGCCGCGCCAACGACGTCCGCAACCGCGACTGGTCGGCATCGACCACGACGTTCGTGCCGCTCTATGCCGACGGGTATCTCCCCTACATCACCACCGAGATCGAGGACGTTTCGGGCGCGGTGGGCGTGCGCGGCGATATCGGCGGGTTCACCGGCGACTTGTCGGTGGTCTACGGCTCGAACGAGCTCAACTACGGCGTGACCAACAGCGTCAACGTCTCGCTGGGCGGCGCGAACAGCCCGCGCACGTTCGACGCGGGCGGGCTCCGCTCGGGCCAGACGGTGGTCAATCTCGATCTCAGCCGGAAGTTCGACTTTGCCGGGTTGCAGTCGTTCGGCATCGCGTTCGGCGGCGAATATCGCAACGAGAACTACAAGATCGTCGCCGGCGACGTCGCCAGCTACATCAACGGGCCGTTCTCGGCCGCGCCGTTTAACGCGGCGGGGGGATCGCAGGTGTTTCCGGGATTCCGTCCTAACAACGCCACCGATGTCTCGCGCGACAGCTATGCAGGCTATGTCGAAGCTGATGCCGATGTGACCGATTTCTTCTCGCTGCAGGCGGCAGGCCGCTACGAGCATTATTCGGACTTCGGCGACACCTGGAACGGCAAGATCGCCGCGCGGCTCGAACCGGTGAAGGGCGTCGCGATCCGCGGTTCGGCGTCGACCGGCTTCCGCGCGCCGAGCCTGGCCCAGCAATATTTCACGGCGACCTCGACGGTGTTTACGGGCGGCAATCTGATCGAGACGGGCACCTTCGCGGTTTCCGATCCGGTATCCCAAGCGCTCGGCGCCAAGCCGCTCGAGCCCGAGAAATCGACCAATTTGGGTGCGGGCGTGGTGTTTTCGGCCATTCCCGGGCTCACGGTCACTGCCGACTATTACAACATCAAGATTCGCGACCGCGTGGTGCTGAGCGAATCGCTGAGCGGCGCGGCGGTGGTGGCACTGCTCACCGGGGCGGGAATCACTAACGCGACTTCGGCGCGGTTCTTCGTGAACGGCGTCGATACGCGGACCGAAGGCGTCGATGTCATCGCCAGCTATCGCGTTCCCGATTTCGGCGCGGGCAAGTTCACGCTTTCGGCCGGCTACAACCACAACAGCACCAAGATCCTCGAGCGAGCCTCGCTGCCGTCGCTGCCCGGGCTGATCGTGTTCGGCCGCTCTGAATCGCTGCGCCTCACCGACGGCCAGCCGCGCGACAAGATCAACGCGTCGATCGACTGGGATCTGGAGCCGGTAGGCCTCACCGTCCGCACCAACCGCTACGGCCGGGTGCTCTCGACCGGAAGCTCGACCGACCTGACGATCCCGGCGGGGCAGGGCGTCGCAGACTATTGGCTCGAGCCCAAGTGGATCACCGATGTCGAACTGCGCGTCCAGGCGCTGCCCGGCGTCTCGCTGGCGGTAGGCGCGGACAATCTGTTCGACGTCTATCCGACCAAGGCGCCGGCCGGCGGTGTGTACGGCAACAACAATTACTTCCTGCCGTACTCGTCCTTCTCACCGTTCGGCTTCAACGGACGCTTCGTCTATTCGCGGATCGCGTTCAGCTTCTGATCCGAATAGCCCCCTCCCGTTCGCGGGAGGGGGCTACGTTTTTCCGGTGGCTGAGGTCGCCTAACTGCGGCCCGATAAACCGCTTGGAATGTAGGATTTAAACCGCTGAGATCCGACGCTCGGGGCACTTGGCCGTTGGCTCTTTGAAAGCGTCGATCCCGACCAGAACGCAAACTCGCGCTGGCTCAACCTTTGCGATTTTCCGCAGGGCCCGGTCGCCGCTGGAACATGGCGACAATGTGACCTCTGCCTTCGCAAAATGCGCGCCAAAGCCTGCGGCGAGGATCCGACCGTTCCCGGAAACGAGACGGGAGCGCAGAAAGCGCAGCCCGGATATCAGTGCCGGTGCGATGCCTTCAGCTTGTAGCGGCCGCCGGCATAGCGCTCGAACAGCCCGCCGATCGCCGGGTGATCGACCGGCTCGTCGCTATCGTCGACGACCAGGTTCTGCTGGCTGACATAGGCGATGTAGCTCGACTCGTCGTTTTCGGCGAGGAGATGGTAGAAGGGCTGGTCCTTGCGCGGGCGCACGTCCTCGGGGATCGAATCATACCATTCGTCCGAATTGGCGAAGACGGGGTCCACGTCGAACACCACGCCGCGGAAATCGAACATGCGATGGCGCACCACCTCGCCGATCGCAAAGCGCGCGGAGGAGACCGGCGGCATCGGGACAGCGGCTTCGAGGGGGAGCGGGGGAACTGCGGTACGCGGCATATCGATAATCTAATGCTTAAGCGGCTAGGTACAAGCACTGCGCTTGCAGCCCCCGATTCATTGCGCTAATGGCCCGCCCTCATCGACCGGTGCCGATGTTGGGACGTCCCGACTATCGGCATCTTAAGACCTCGCGGAGAGGTGGCAGAGTGGTCGAATGTACCGCACTCGAAATGCGGCGTGCCCTCACGGGTACCGTGGGTTCGAATCCCACCCTCTCCGCCACTTACCCTTCAGCTTCTCATCGGCTCATCCCGCTGCTGCATTGACCAGCGGCCGCCGCGCCGCGCGCCATGCCGGCACCGCGCCGCCCAGCACCCCGACGATCATAGCCAGCGTCACTGCCTGGACGATGTCGTGCGCAGTGAGATCGAACTTGAACATCACCTGGGTGAGGTTGCCGCCGATCGTGCTTGCGCTGCGGCCCTGCAGGAAGATGCCGGCCAGTACGACGCCGAGCCCCGCGCCGAGCAGCACCAGAAGCACGGCCTCGGCCATTGTGCTCACGAAGATCGAAGGGCCGCGAAAGCCGAGGATGCGCAAGGTCGCGATCTCGGTGGAGCGCGTCGATACCGACGTGAACATCGTGTTGAGCGCGCCGGCGAGCGCGCCGATAGCCATCGCGATGCCCAGCGGCCAGCCGACGAACAGGATGAGCTTGCCCATGTTCTTGGCCTGGCGGGCGAAATATTCGCGCTCGGAGCGGGCCACCAGCTTCAGGCTGGTATCGGCGGCGATATAGCTTTGGAGACCGGCGAGCGCGGAAGGATCGGTCAGGCGCGCGCGCACCGATTGCACCGCGGCGCTGGAACCGAAGAACTGGCCGACCAGCTTGCGATCGGCCCAGACTTCGGATTCCATCGCCGAACCGCCCGCTTCGAACACGCCGACCACGCGCCAGTCCATACCCGCCACCCGGATGCTCGCGCCGGGCTTGAAGTCGCGGTAACGCGCTGCGATCGCGCTGCCGACCACCAGTTCGTTGCGTCCTGCCACGAACATGCGCCCGCTCGCCAGGCGGGCCAGCGGGCGCACCGCCAGACCCTGTGGCCCCATGCCGCGCAGCGTCACGCTCGATTCGCTGCCACCGTCCTCGACTGCGCTGATCATCGCGAAGCTCTCGGCCGAGAGCAGCGGCCCGTTCTTGTCGACTGCGATCCCGGGTGCGTTGTCGAGCCTGGCGAGCCGTGCGGTGTCGATCGCGCTGTTGAACTCGGACGCCGATCCTTCGGCAAGGATGATCGCGCTCTGGTCCGATCCCGTGCCCGCGACCGTTGAGCGGAAGCCCGATGCCATCGCCAGGAAGCCGAGCAGGACCAGCGTGGCGAGCGCGATGCTCAGCACTGTGGCGGAGGACATGCGCGCACGCGACGGCAGCCCGAGCAGCGCGATGCGCGCCACTGCGCCGATCTGTTTGACGCTGCTGAACATCACTTCCTCCCCAATGCTTCGACGATGTTGACGCGGCTTGCCTTGAGTACCGGTAGGATGCCGGTCAGCAGGATCAGCAGCGCCGCAAGCCCCGCCGCCATGGCGAGGGTCGCCGGGCCCATCGCAAGTCCCGGCAGCATGTCCTTGAGTGCAACGCCGATGGCGGAGACGATCAACGCGGCGGCGCTCATCCCGGCGACGGCGCCGGCGAGGGTGATCAGCGCGACTTCGCCGGCGAAAATCCGCGCGACGCGCAGTCGCGAGAAGCCGAGCGTCTTGAGCACGCCGATTTCGCCGGTCCGCTCGCCTACCATAAAGATCAGCGTGTTGCCGACGACGCACAGGATCACGACGAACGCCGCGCCGACGATCAGGCGGACGATCAGCATCAGGTCGCCGATCTGCGACAGGAAGGCGCGGCCGAGCGCGGCTTCGCTCTGGGTGCGCGTCGCGGCCGCCGAATTGGCGTAGCCGGCGTCGATCGTGCGCGCCATCGCATCGTTGGCGGTCAGGTCGCGGCCCGTGACAAGGATCCAGTTGATCCGGTCGCGCCCGGTGAGCAGCGCTTCGTTGAAATAGGCGAAATGACCCGCCATGCCGAGTTCGCTGCCGCCGGGCTGGGTGGAGGTGTAGATTGCGGCGACCGTGAAGCGCCACGCCCGCGTGCCGTCTTCGCGCAAATCATTGAAACTTTGCAGCGTAACCTGGTCGCCGCGCTTCCAGCCATAGCGATCGGCCAGCGCGCGGCCGACCAGCAGGCCGTCCCGCGTGCCGACAAAGCGCGCGCGGTCCTCGTCGGTGACGGTCACCACATCCTTCGACATGCCCAGATAGGTCTCGGGTTCGACCATCACGGCCGAGACGATGTCCTTGGGCTCGCGCCAATAGACGAGCGCCATGCGCACCGGGCTCGAGGTGGCGACATTGGCCTGCCGGGCGACGTCGCGGGCATAGGCGATCGGCAGCGTCTGCTGGAAACCGTTGCGGTTGACCACCATCATCCGCTCCTGCGCGCCGGGCTGGTCCTCCAGCCGGAACGCGGTGGCGACCGCGCTCAGCACGCCAAAGATCAGAAAGGCGATGGCGATGCATGCCACCATCAGGAACATGCGGACCGGATTGCGCAGCGCGTTGCGCCGGACGAGCGTGGTCTCCCTCATGCCGCGATCGCTTCGTCGACGAAGCGTCCCTTTTCGAGGTGGAGCACGGTGTCGGCGGCACGCGCGGCGACGGGATCGTGGGTGACCATCACGATCGTCTTGCCGAGCTCGTCGGCGAGCAGCCGCAGGATCTCGAGCACCGAATCCGCGCTGGGCCGATCGAGGTCGCCGGTGGGCTCGTCGGCGAGGATCAGCTTGGGATCGGCGACCAGCGCGCGGGCAATTGCGACGCGCTGCTGCTGTCCGCCGGAAAGCTCGCGCGGGCGGTGCTTGGCGCGGTCGGCCAGACCGACGACATCGAGGGCGGTCTCGACGCGGCGGCGGCGCTCCTTCGCGCTCATCTTGTGAAGCAGCAGCGGCAGCTCGACATTCTGCGCCGCGGTGAGCATCGGCATCAGGTTGTAGAACTGGAAGATGAAGCCAAGCGTGTTCGCCCGCCACTGCGTCAGTGTCGATTCGCTATAGCTGTCGATCCGCTCGCCATCGACGGCAAGCATCCCGCTGTTCGGACGATCGATGCCGGCGAGCATGTTGAGCAGCGTGGTCTTGCCCGATCCCGACGGACCCATCAGCGCGACGAAGCGGCCGCGCTCGATCGACAGCGAGAGCTTATCGAAGATCGGCACTTCGGTGTTGCCGCGGCGATAGCTTTTGGAGAGATCGACGATGTCGATGAGAGTGTCGGCGGCGGGAACGCGCTGCATGAAGTTCACGACCGGTCTCCTGTGGGAAGGAATGCCGCCTTGGCGGCCATTTGCGGGAGGATGCGCGGATCGCTGCGCACGAACGCGATGTTGACGCGTACCGTGGCGCGGTTGCGGTCCGCCGAGGGGACGATCGCGGCGACCGCGGCCTCGAACCGCTCGCCGGGAAGCGCATCGAAGGTCAGTACCACGCGCTGGCCCGAGCGAATGCCGCTGATATAGGCTTCGTTGACGTCCGCCTCGACCTGCAGGCTGGCCATATCCACCAGGGTGACCACGCCGGTGCGGGTGAAGCCGCCGCCCGCGGAGATCGGCGAGACGAGTTCGCCGACTTCGGCATTCTTCTCGATCACCACGCCGGAGAACGGCGCGCGGATCGCATAGCGATCGAGCATGACATGCGCGGCGCGTACCGATGCCGCCGCGCCGCTGAGCGCGGCCTCGGCAGCGGCGATGCGCGCGCCCAGCATGCCGCTTTCGGCCTGACTTTCCTCCAGCGCCGCCATGGTGGTGAAGCCGCGCTGGCTGAGCGCCTGTCGGCGGGCGAGCGTGGCGACGGCCTGGCGATGCTGGTGACGCAGCGCGGCGACGGTCTGGCGGGCCTCGGCCTGGGCGGCGATCGCGCGGTCGAGTCCGGCGCGCGCGTCCGAATTATCGACGCGGGCGATGATCTGGCCGGCCTGGACGTGGTCGCCCTCCGCGACGAGGACCTGGCGCAGCTGCCCGGTGACCTGTGACCCCACGGTGCCGCCGCGCTGAGGCACGACGAAGCCGGCGGCGACCAAGCTCGCCACCGGCGCATCGGCGGAGGGTTGCGCCGGTCGAGCGGGCGGGGCGGCGACCGGTGCCGCCGTGCCCGTGGCACCGCCCAGCAGCGCTGCCGTCGCAACGCTGCCAAGCGCGAGGCTGGCCATGCCGGTGAGGAGCAATGGGAGCATGGAACGGCGGCCATTGCGCTCGGCGCGAAGGACGGGCGCCGGCTTGGGCACGGACCGCATCGGCTCGCGGTCGAGCTTGAGCTCGCGCAGGCGATCGGCGACGGTGGCGGTCATTGGTCTGCCTCCGTCTTGCGCTCGCAGCGCGCCCGCGCGGCGGCCCACACCAGGCCCGCGCCCGCGCCCAACAACAGATGCGGTGCGGTGGCGACAGCGCCCGCGTTCCACAGCAGGCTGCCGCTGGTTGCGGCGAAATAGTCGAACGGCGCGGCGCACAGCACCGCGACCGCGGCGACGAGGCCGGCTACCATCCCGGTGGGAGCGCGCCCGCCGGGCAGTGACAGCCGCGGCAGGACATAGAGGAGCAGCAGGAACAGCGCGCCGAAAGCGATCTTGGCGTAGGGCGGCACCTTATCCGCCACCGTGAACACCGCCATGGGGATGCCGCGGACTTCGGTCTCGGCGCCGGTCTGCAGCCACCGCACCGCCGCAGACACATAGGTGAACGACGCCCAGCCGATCATCCACCCGATCAGCGTGCATTTGTGCGTCGCCAGGCCCGAGAGCGTCGCTCCCCGGGCCGGACGCGTGAAAGGCGCGGTCATGCGGACTTCTCCTGAATGAACTGGCGGTGGACGAGGCGGCGATAGAAGCCGGCGCCGGACAACAGGGCCTCGGGGGCGCCGCGCTCGACGATTTCCCCTCCGTCGAGCGCGACGATCTGGTCCATGGCCTCGAGCCCGGCCATGCGATGGGTGACGAGGATGCAGGTGCGGCCGCGCATCAGCGCTTCGAGGCCCTGCAGGACGAGATGGGCGTTCTCCTCATCGAGGCTCGACGTGGCCTCGTCGAGGAGCAGGATCTCGGGATCGCGCAGGAACATCCGCGCAATGGCGAGCCGCTGGCGCTCGCCGCCCGACAGCCGCGCGCCGCGCTCGCCGACCTGGGTGTCGAGGCCGAGCGGCAGTGCCGCGACGAACCCGTCCGACCGCGACAGCGCGAGTGCGCTGGCGATCGCCTCTTCGCCGACGGGGCGGTCGATCCCGTAGAGCAGATTGTCGCGGACGCTGCCCGAGAGCATCGCCGAAGTCTGCGCGACATAGCCGATCCGGCCGCGCCATTCGCGCAACGGGATCGCGGTGATGTTGTCGTCGCCGTGGCGGATGCTGCCCTGGTCGGGGGCATAGAAGCGCTCGACCAGTGCGAGCATCGTCGACTTGCCCGAGCCGCTGGGGCCGATGATCGCCGTGCGGCTGCCCGGCGCGAAGACAAGCGTGTCGAGCGACAGCGCGACGCGATCGCCATAGCTGAACCGGACACCGTCGAAGGTCAGCGCCTTGGGCGTGCGGCTGGCGGTGCGCGGCGCGGGCGGCGCCGACCATTCGGGGGCGAGGCGCAGCACTTCGGCGAGCCGCGTCGAGGCGCCGCGCGCGACCGAGAGCTGCGAGAAGAAGCTCGTCAGCTGGGCGAGGGGGCCGACTACGGTGAAGATGTAGAGCAGGAAGGCGGTGAGCGTGCCCGAAGAGAGCGTTCCCGCGGCGACGCGCATCCCGCCATAAGCGAGAATCGTGACCAGCGAGATCGTCACTGCCAGCGTCATCACCGGGCTGAGCGCAGCTTCGATTCGGGCGGAGCGGCAGCCGAGCGCGAACAGCGCGGAAATGCCGGTATCGGCCCGGCGGCGCTCGCGCTCCTCGGCGCCGAAGGTCTTGACCATCCGCATTTCGGCGAAGATCTGGGTGAGGCGGCCGCTGAGCTTGGCGGTCTCGTCCTGGGTGCGATACGCTACCGCCGCCATCGTCAGCATCACCGGAAGCATCGCGAGGAACGCCGCGCCGATCACCCCGAACAGGATGCCGGCGAGCGCCCCGTCCATCGAGAACAGCACCACCGCGGCGCCGGTCAGCAACAGCACGGCCGATCCGGCGTTGAGGCTTTCGCGCGAGATGAGCTGTGCGACGGCCTTCGTGTCGTTGATGACGCGGCTGGTCACTTCACCGCTCGCCAGGCCGTCGAGATAGGTGACGGGGGCCGCCACCAACCGCTCGATCGCCGCGCTGCGCAGCCGCGCGCCGAGCGCGAGGCCCGAACGGCTGGTGAGATAGCGCGCCACCGCCGCGGCGACCGCGGCGGCGAGGAGGACGAGGACCAATTGCACGACCACCGGCTGGCCGAACACACCGCCGGAAACCGACACTGCGCCCGACCCGTCGACGATCGTACGGGTGAGCAGCGGAAAGCCGAGCGTGCCGCCCACCTCCACCAGGGTCAGCAGTGCCGCGAAGCACAGAGCCGCGCGATCGATGCGGACATGGCCCAATACCGAGAACAGGTCGGCATAGGACGCAGGCCCCTTTTTGGGGCCTGCGGTGTCGGTGGGCGCCGCGCGGGTCACGCGCGCAGGCTCTCTAGGCGAGTGAGCTTGTGCTGTGCCCAGCCTGCAACCAGCGCGCTGTCGCTTCGGGCACCCTGCTGGAACACTTCCATCGTGGTCTCGAGGTCCGGCTGCTTCGCGGCCATTGCCTTGAGCGCGGCGAAGCGCACCCGTTCCGAGAGATGCGACCGTGCCGTTTCGATGAGATAGTCCTGGGCGTTCTCGCCGCCCACCTGGGCGACCATCGGCATCAGCGAACACATCGACATGCGATTGATCATGTTGCCGACGAAGTTGCGCTCGACGTCGAAGCCGTACTGATCGACCACGCTGCCGCGCACGGTTAGCTCCATGATGTTGAGGCTGATCGACATGCTCTCTGGCGGCAGCTGATCGTGGATGTCGTAGCAGGCGCGGTAGAGCATCACCTTGCCCTCGTTGAGCGAGCTCTTCTCGACGAATTTGAGATCCACCGGCTCGCCGGGATAGCCGGCGGTTTCCTCGTAATCATAGGTGTAATAGTTGCTGCTGTAGCCCGGGCCGAAATGACCGACGGTCAGGAAGTTGAACGAATGGTCATGCGGGTGATGGTAAAAGAACTGCTCGGGCCCGCTGGCGCGCAACAGGTGGTCGTTTGACGACGGCCAGAAATTGGCGCGCAGGAAGAAGGTCTGCTGACGCTTGGTCGGCGCGTAGAGCATGATGACCTGTGGCCCGTAGTTGTTCGAGCCGTTGCCGATGCCGGTACGCTTCTTGAGTTCGTCGAGCGCCATGTCGCCGAGGAAGGTACGGTTGTTGCTCAGCCGCTTGAGCATCGGCGCCGCGGCGATCATCTGATCGTGATCCGAAGTGTCGATATTCTCGTCGTGCAGATATTCGATGATTTCGCCGAGCTCGATCGCGTCGGTCTGCGGAGAGTCGATGACTAGGGGCATGGTGGCGTCTCCTATCGGTGGGTGAGCGTCATTCGGCCGCGATGGCCGGCATTTCGTCGCTGAGCATTTCGATCGTGCGCTGCGCGGCGCGGCGCACCGCCGCCTGCGGATCCTGGTCACGCATGCGCTCGAGATGCGGCCATGCGCGTTCGAGGTTGAGCCCGAGATATTCCCGCATCGTGTGCCAGCGGACATAGTGTGAGGGATGTTCGAGCAGCCGTTCGAGCTGGTCGCAGCTGTCCTGCCGGCCGAACAGGCGCATCGCGGTGGCGAGCATCTGCAGGCGCGTCGGCTCCTGCGCGGGCGAGCTGGCGCCGACCATGCGGCGCGTATCGAAGTCGAACTCGAGCGCCATCGGCATGCCGCCGCGGTACATCTGGATCTGCAGCACCAGCGCATGCGATCCGGCCTTCGCGGCATATTCGAAGGATTCGTTCGCCTTGAAGTGGAGCGCGTCGCCGGCCTTGCAGTCGAACCGCTCCCCTTCCTCGAAGCGCAGGTCGAGCGTGTGGAGGTCGTCGTCGTCGCCGAAGGTCGGGATTTTCCACGATTGCAGCGGAAATTCGTGCGAGCGGAAGAATTTGAGATAGGTCTCCTGGCCGCCGAAGGTCAGCGTGCGCCGCTCGCCATAACGCTGCTTGGCGAGATCGATCTCGAAGCCGTCGAGCGCCAGCAGCATCGCCGTGAACTGATCGGTGGAGGCGAGCACCATGCCGCCGAAGAACTCGCCGCCGATCGGCTGGAACGACGAGCCGTAAAAAGGATTGCGGTCGGCGCAGCGCTGCTCTTCGGCAACGATCGCCTGGATGCGGTCCTCGGTGAAGAAGACGTCGCACAGGCGAAATACTTCCGCCGGCGTCATGTCTTCGTTTGCTGCCAGGACTCGCTTGAGATCGCCGAAGCCGAGATCGTCATTGTAATAGCTGACGCTGCGCTTGTTGTCTTCCAGCAGGCCGGGACGGAACTCGGGAGCCGTCACTACCGCCATGATGTCCTTGAGATTCTTCATGTCATCTTCCTCATGTCGATCGAGGTCCCGAAGGTTCGCCCCGTCCAGAGTGGAAAGGCGGTCCTGCTCAGTAGAAGACCGCGAGGATCAGCCCGATCGGCACCACCATCAGGCCCGTGACGACCGGCTTGCACTTGAGCGAGCCGGGCGCACCGACTTCGAGCTCGAGTGCCGGCAGGGTTTCGACGTTCACGGTCATGGTCATTTCCTTTCTTGTCCGATCGGCAGAGTGTTTGCGGGCGCGGCAATCCGCCGCGCCCGCAAGCGGTTATTCGGCGCTGATTGCGTCGTTGGTGACCGCGATCACGACGCCGATGATGATGCCGGCGATGACCTGGCCAGCGACGACCGGGGTGTGACGGGCCGAGCCGGGAGCGCCGACTTCGAGGTCCAGGGCGGGCAGATTGTTGGTGTTGATCATGGAATTTCCCCTTTGAGAGTATGTTAGAGCTGGTCGACGTCGGCGAAGAAGATCGCGCCGATAATCGAAGCAATGCCTGCGGTGAGGCTGCAAATAACGGCTTCTCCGCGCTGTTCAACGAGCATGCCGACTTCGAAGTCGAGGGAGGGCAAGTTATGTACCTGATGGTTGCTCATGTTAAGTCTCCAGTTGTTGAGCCTAAGCTCGTTTGCCTGTCGATTTGTCAGCTCTTTCTGACAACTGGATGTTGCGACCATTCAACTATACAGTCAATGCGCTGAGGTTGTTGTTGCGCTCAACTTGAGACCAGTTCCGCGATGCGCCGGGAAGGCGTGCGAGCGTGCGGGCCACTTCGAGGAAATAATGCTCCAGCGCGGCGCGCGATTCGGGGCTGAGCTCGACCCAGGTGCGGCGTCCGTCGCAGCTGTCGGGCTCGCTGCTGAGCGTGCCTGCCTCGATCAGCGTGCCGACCCAGCGGACGCCGGTGCTGCGTGGTACGCCGGCGGCCAGCGCAAGGTCCGAGATCGAGACGCGGACGCCCTTGCGCTCGGACAGATACAGGTCGAGCAGCATGTCCCACACCGGGTCCGCCATCTGGAAATCGGCCAGCAGGCGGCGGCGCAGGCTGCGCGAGCGGGCGATGTCCGACGCGACGCGGCGGCACCATTCGGAATCGGACGGCGGCGCCTCCGCAGTGTCCCAGGTGCCCGTCGCCTGAAGCGGGGCGTTGGTGGGCAGGGTGATATGCACGAGCATCGCAGCACCTCCTCAGTGAACAGATCTCTGGATCCAGGGACGCCCGGTCTCGACCGCCGCGCATTGGCGTGCGGCCATCCGGGCAATGAACGGATTGGCGTCGCGCGATCCGCGCTCGAACACCGCGAGCCGGTCTTCCAGGCTGGCCTGGGACGAGGCGAGCGCCGTGATCGCGCTGAACTGGATCCGGTCGCTCGGGTGGTGCGCCGCATAGGACTGGACCAGATCGCGGCCATCGCCGCCGCCCAGTTGCGCGCACAGCGCCAGCAGCGGCTCGATCGCGCTGCGAGTGAGATGCGCCGCGACGGTCTTGCCCGTCGCATCGAAGCGATATTGGTCGCGGAAGCTCAGATGCGGCGCGCGCTCCATGATGTTGAGCGATACGGAGAGTTCGTCGGCGGGCAGCTGCGCATGCACATCGCGGTGTGCGCGGTAGAGCATGATCTTGCCCTGCTCGAGCCGCGACCGCTCGACGAACTGCAAGTCGACTTCGTCGCCGATCGCGCCGGCGAAGCTGTCATACTCATATTCGTAATAGTCGCTCCAATAGCCCGGGCCCATGTAGCCGGCGGTCAGGAACGAGAAATTATGGTCGTGCGGCACGTGATAGAAGAACGCCTCGGGGCCATTCTCCTGGAGCAGCCGATCATCCTCGGACGGCCAGAAATTGGCGCGGATGAAGAAGTCGCGCGACTGGTGGAGGATCACCACCTGCGGGCCGTAGACATTCTGCGCGCTCTGATCGCGGCAGCGCTGCTTGAGCTCGGCGACGATCAGGTCGGCGAGGAAGTCGCGATTGTTGGCAAGCGCCTTGAGGCCGTCGCCGAACGACGCGAAACAATCCTCGTCGCGCGCGTCGAACCGGCCGGTCTCGAGCGCTTCGACCAGTTCGCCGAGCTCGGCGCGATGCTGCGTGGCGGTTTCGATTATGCGTGGCATGCGCGTGCCTCCGTTGCGAGTACGCCCAGCGCGTTTCTCGCCGCGGCGCGCAAATCGGGGTGCGGATCTTCGTCGGCCATCGTGTGGAGCCGCGCGCGGGCACGGCCTTCGTTCAGGCGGAACAGCTCGGTGGTCGCGTGCCAGCGCAGGAAGAAGCTGTCGTCATGCGTGAAGGGCTCGACCACCGCATCGTCCTCGCTGCGGCCCAGCGTGGCGAGGAAGGAGAGCAGCATCTGGCTGCGCGAGGCATTGTCGCTGGTGCTGCACGCGGCGACGGCAGTGAAATCCTCTGAATCATATTCGATCAGCAACGGCGCGCGATCGAGCAGGATTTCGGCCTGAAGCACGACGATATCGGCGATGGCGTGCTCGATGACATAGCTCTGGGTACGCCCGTCGAGCGTCAGGATGTCGCCGTCTTCCAGCGCGCGATGCCCGGCCGGGCGGCACGCCAGACCATCGTCGAGGCTGAAATTGTCCGATACTGCGGGCGCGCTCCACATCCGGAGCAGGCCGCCGCCGGCGCGCAGGAACTTCTGCACCGAGACGGTACCGGTGAAGGTGATCGCCGCGGGACCGCTGCGCTGCATCTTCTTGGCCGCCAGCACATCGACCGGCAGGCTGTTCAGCGCGATGTTGACGTGGCGATGGGCGAAGACGGCGACGCCGCGCTGGAATCCGTTGCTGGTCGGCGCGAGCGGCGGCTCGAAATAGGCGTCGTGAAGCGCGTCCTGCGCCATTGCCGCGATCCAGCCGTCGATCCAGTCGGTGTCGGCAAAGGCTGACGCTACCAACTCGCGGACGGTTTCAGCGGTTGGATCGACGAGTGCGTCGAGCGCTGCGTGGAGCGAAGCCAGCGCCGGCTGGAGGCGCCAGTGGTGCGCGGGCAGGCTGGTGGGGAGCGCGCCGCCGCGGGGCCGCTGCGCCTGGGTGAAATAGTGCCGAAGTTCCTGCCTGGAAATCATACATCCTCCAAGGCCAGGCACGGGTCCGCGCACACCGCACCGTTGTCGGCGGCGGCGGGATCATTGGCTGGCTTGTATGCAGACGTTTAAGTTCGAGCGTCCGGCGTGGTGCCGGGCCGGGAGCGGCGACCGCCCCCGGCCGATCGGCTAGCCGCCGATCAGGTAGGTGCCGACAATCACGCCGATGCAGACCGGTCCTCCGACCTCCTGCCGGGTGACATGGCCGCAAAAGCCCACCGGCGTGCGGAGGGTGAAAGCGGAAGCGTGTACGTTGCTGGTCTTCGTCATCGATGTTCCCCCGAAAAGCAGCCGGCAGGACCGGCCAGTACCTCCCAAATCGCGGCCCCCGGCGCACAAGTCTCCGCTTCGCCGATCGCGTGATATCGCGTTCGGCGGACCGGTGTCCGTCTGAGGCTTTCGACGAGAACGGCTGTTCAAAGCCGTCAATCAATTAGTCTCACTGCGGGAGAAAACCTGTCGCACTATTTCGAATTATTTTTCGAAAGGCGGAACTTAGCGGCGCGGCGCCTTCAAAGGCCGAGCATCAACTGGTCGATCGCAGTTTCGCGCCGATGGTCCGCGAGCACATCGGACAGCTGGCGAATGACGGCGCGCTGGCGCCGCAGCCGGAAGATCAGGAAGGCAATCGTGGCGGCGAGCACCGCGAGGCCGAGCACCGCCGACCAGCTGAGCAGCGTATCCAGCAGGTGCGGGCCGAGCGGGCGTCCGTCGCGCTGGCTCAGTACCGCGAACAGCATCCCGAGCAAGGTCGCCGGCCCGAACAGCGTGATGTCGAACAAGGTGCGGCGGACGCGGGCGCGGTATCGCCGGATCTGGCCTTCGAGGAAGCTTTCGCGATCGCGCTGGTCGGCGCCCCATTCGACGCGGCGGAGACGATAGCGGGTGCGTGCCGACCAGAGCAGCAGCAGGACGATCATCACGCCGACTGCGAGAGATCCCAGAGTGAACTTCCGCCAGATGCCGAAGACGACGAAGACGGTCAGGCAGGCGCTGACCAGCAATTCGGCGCGTTCGATCCAGCGCGCGCGGCGCAGCGCCCGCTCCGACGCTGCCGACACTTCTTCGGCCGGATGCGCGACGCTGCCGCGCCACAGCTCGGAGAGATCGTCGTACTCACCGTCCATGTGCCGCCCCCATATGTTCGACGAGCGACGCCTTGGCCCGCTGGCAGCGGAGCATCGCGGCATTGGCGGTGATCCCCAATGTCTCGCCGATTTCGATGAACGAGAAGCCTTCCAGCATCAGCGTTGCCGTCTCCCGCTGGGCCACACTCAACTCGCGCATCGCCGCCAACAGCCGTGCCCGTCGATCCGCGACAATCGCCGCTTCGTCGGGCTGCAGGTCGGCAGTGGGAAGCTCTTCGTCCAACTCCTCTGTAACAGGACTTCGCACGCGGCGCGAGACGTGCGTCACTGCGCGCTTCTGGGCAATGCTCGCGACATAGGTCTTGAGCGAAGACTGGCCGCGAAAGGACGGCAGCGCGCGCCATACGGCGAGGACTATCTCCTGCTTGAGATCCTCGCGCTGGCTGGGATCGGCTTCATAGGCCAGCGCTATGCGCGAAAGCAGCCCGGAGTGGGACCGTATGACGTCGTCAAAGCTTATAGCGCTCTGGCTCAAGACGTTTACCCGCCCCCGGACAAGCAGTTACTTTCAATGGCCTAACGCGATCTGCTGCGACAGGGAAGCGTTCTTGTCGGGATTTGGCGGTTACGGCGCTATTCAGCATGCTTGGGCAAGTATTGCTATAAATGAAACATCGTGCTTTTGGCACGTCGCGGCGAGGGTGACCGTGGAGAAAGACGATGCTGGCGACTTCCCGACGGGCATTCCTTGCGATGACGGCCGCGGTCGCGCCGCAGTCGTTCGATTTCTCCGCCGATCCTGCCGAGCCGGACAAGGTGATCCCACTATGGCCGGAAGGACGAATGCCGGGCATTGCCACGCGGAAGATGGCGGAGCGCGTCATCGACCAGGTCGACGTGCTGGGGCTGCGCTATCGGGTGGCCGAGCAGGTGCAGCGGCCGAGCATCGCATATTTCCGGCCCGAAAAGCCCAATGGCGCGGCGATCCTGATCATTCCAGGCGGCGGCTACACGCGCGTGGGCATCGATCGCGAAGGCTATGAGACGGCGCGGTGGTCGCGCGCGCAAGGTGTCGCCGCGTTCGTGTTGCGATACCGGCTGCCCGGCGACCGCTGGAGCAGCGGACCCAAAGTGGCGTTCCAGGACGCCCAGCGCGCGATGCGGCTGATCCGCGCCGGCGGCGGCTGGTCGATCGATCCGGCGCGCGTCGCGGTGCTTGGCGGCTCGGCAGGCGGGCATCTGGCGGGCAGTTTGTGCACGCGGGTGTATGAGCAGAGCTATGACGCAGTCGATGCGGCGGATCGCTTCGTCACGCGTCCCGATGGCGCGGTCCTGCTCTATCCGGTGGTCTCGATGCAGGCCGGGTTCGACAGCGCGTCGCGGCGGGCGCTGCTCGGCACGGACCCTGTGCAGGCCGACGCCGATGCCTGGTCGCTCGAGCGCACTATTCCCAGCGTGTCGCCGCCGCTGATGCTCGTTCATTCGCTCGCAGACCGGACGGTGCCCTGGCGCCATACGATGCTGTTGTTCGAGGCAGTGCGCGCGAGCGGCGGCGCCGTCGATCTTCACCTCTTCCAGGATGGTGCGCACGGGCTGGGGCTGCGCGGCGATCCTTCGTGGCCGATGTCCGAATGGCCGACGCTCGCGCTTCGCTGGCTGCGGCGCAACCGGCTGGCCTAGCGTTTGGCCCTGGCTGATCGGGGCGCGCGTTTGCGAAAGCAAAGGTCACATTGGGGTCACACTGTCGCGCATGTTCCAGCGGGAGCGTGGCCCTGCGGAAAATCGCAAAGGTCGAGCCCAGCCGCACCCGATCGTATCCAACTGGGGCCAGACCCTAGCCGGCGAAGCGCGCCACCGGTTGCCCCGCGACTGCGAGGCGATAGGCGAGGAGCGCGCCGGAAGCGCCGAACGCCGGATCGTCCGGATTGAGGCCGATGCGGGCGCTGGTGACGTAAAGCGTGCGCAGATCGGTGTCGCCGAACGCGCAACTGGTCGGGCGCGGGCAGGGCGTCGGCAGCCAGTCGATCGGTACGCCCTGGGGCGAGAGGATGACGATCCCGCTGCCGTCCCACATCGCACACCAGATACGTCCCACGGCATCGACTGCGAGACCGTCGGGCTTGCCCGGCACGCCTTCGAAGCCGGACAATAGTTCGCGGTGCCCGAGCGCGCCGCGCGCGGCGTCATAGTGGAAACGGTACAGGTGCCGCGGTACGGTATCGATCAGATAGAAGAAGCGGCCGTCGGGGCTCCATCCCATGCCGTTGCAGACGTCGAACCCCGAGGCGATCGGCTCGGGCGCGACGCCGCCTTCGAACCTGAACAGCGTGCCGCCGCCGCTGCTCCCGTCGCGTGCGCGGCTGCCGATCCAGAAACGGCCGGCGGAGTCGCATTTGCCGTCGTTGAAGGTGATGCCGCGCATGTCGGGCGAGGGCAGGCGTTCGAGGGGCCGATCCAGACGCCAGCGATATAGCCCGTCGTCGGTGGCGAGGATCGCAGTCCCGGCATCGATCGGTGCGGCGGACCCGACCCGGTGGGGGAAGCGGTGGGTTTGGGTGGCGCCGGTCGCGGGATCGAGCGTCGCATAGCGTTGGCCGGCGATGTCCACCCAGGCGAGACGGCTTGCCCCGGCGATCCAGTACGGACATTCGCCCAGTTCGGCATCGATGTCGTACCGCCGTGGCGCAGCATTGTCGTCGGTCCAGAGGCGAGGGCGCACGCGCAAAGTCCTGTTGCTATAAACGCTACATATGCTAGCCTGCTTGCCATGATCCGGCAAGCACAGGCCGGGCAAAAGGGAGAGCTGCGTGCCGATCGAGCCGCTTGTATCGCGTTTCCGCTGGACGATCGTGGGAATGCTCGCGCTTGCCGCGGTGCTCAACTATGTCGACCGGCAGACGCTCGCACTGATGGCGGGCGTGGTGCAGCGCGACCTCGGCATCGACGACGTCAGCTACGCCTGGTTGGTCAACGCATTCCTCGCGGCATATATGATCGGCGGGCTGATCAGCGCATGGCTCGTCGCGCGGCTCGGCGCGGGCAGGGCGATGGCGGTGCTGGTGACGGGCTGGTCGCTGGCGAGCGCCGCATCGGGGCTGGTGCACGATCCCTGGCAGCTCGCGATGACGCGCTTCGTGCTCGGCATCGCGGAGGCGGGCGGCTGGATCGCCTCGGCAAAGCTTGTCCAGGAATGGTTTCCCAAGGGCGAGCAGGCGCTGGGTATCGGCATCTATTCGGCGGCGGCGCATATCGGCGCCGCATTGTCGCCGCTGGCGATCACTGCGCTGCTGCTCTCGGTCGGGTGGAGAATCACCTTCGGGCTGACCGGCGCGGTCGGGATATTGTGGCTGCTGGCATGGCTGGCACTCTACCGCCCTGCGCAGAAGCCGGTGCGCAGCATCGACGAACCCGTCGATCCCGAGCCGGGATCTGCGGCGTGGAGCGAGATTTTCGCGACGCGCGGCGTGTGGGGCATCGCCACGGCCAACGCGCTGGTGAACCCGGTGTGGTTCTTCTATTTGTTCTGGTTCCCCAAATACCTGACCGAGGAGCGCGGGCTGACCATCGCCGAGATGGGGCGGCTGAGCTGGATCGTCTATGCCGCGGCCGGGCTGGGCTCGATCGCCGGCGGGGTCGCCTCGGGCGCGCTGATCCGCCGCGGCATGCGTCCGGCACGCGCGCGCGTCGCCGCGATGGCGGCCGTCGCAATGGTCGCGCCGCTCGGTGCGCTCAATGCGCTGGAGCCGAGCGTCGCGATCAGCCTTGCGCTCGGCGCGCTGGTCGCCTTCGGGCACACCGCCTGGGTCACCAACCAGACTGCCCTGTTCGTCGATCTCTATCCGCCGCATCAGGTCGGCCGGGTGATGGGAATCGCCGGGGTGGTCACCGGGCTGGTGACGATCCTGTCGACCTATATGGTCGGGCAGCTCGTCGCGAGCATCACGTATCGCCCGATGTTCCTGGTGATCGCGATTGCCTATCCGCTCGGGCTGGCGGCGGCGTTCTTCGCGACGACGCAGCGGCGCGCGGCGCCGGTGGCGGCCGCGGCATGAGCGCGCCGTTCATTGCCGTCGAATGGGCGACGACGCAGCTGCGTGCACGGCTGCTGGCGCCTGACGGGACCAGCCTCGGCGAATATCGCGAGGCCGTGCGCCTTGCGGATCTCGACCGCGAGGGCATCGCCGCGCATCTCGACGCGATCGTCTCGCACCTTGCCGAGGGGGCGGAACGGATATTGCTGAGCGGCATGATCGGTTCGGCGATGGGCTGGCGCGAAGTGCCGCGCGTGGCATGTCCGGCGGGGGCAGAGGCGATTGCGCGCGGCGTGGTCGAGGATCGGATCGGCGCGCATCGCGTCGCCTTCGTACCCGGGCTGCATTGCACGTCGCGCTTCGGCGATCCCGACGTGCTGCGCGGCGAGGAAATCGCGGCGCTGGGCGTGCTCGCCGAGCTGGGGCAGGAGCGGGCGCAATTGCTCTCGGTGCCGGGGATGCACGGCAAGTGGCTCGATCTGGGTGCGGGACGCGTCCAATCATTCAGCACGTCGATGACTGTCGATCTTCACCAGCTGCTCGCCGAGCACAGCATCCTCGCGCCGCTGATGACGCCGCCGCCGGAGGACATGGAGGCGTTTGCCAAGGGCGTGCACCGCGCCGCAGGTGGAGGCGGGATTGCCCGGCTGCTGTTCGCGGCGCGATCGGCTGTCGTGCTGGGCGCGTTGCACGAAGCGGCCGCCGCGAGCTATTTGTGGGGTGTGCTGATCGGATCGGACGTTCGCGAGCAAATCGGGGGAGGGGCCGACGTGCGCGTGATCGGCGCGGCGCCCGCAGCATCGCTGTTTCGCGCGGCGATCGTGCAGCTTGGCGGTGTTGCGCGGGAAGCCGATTCCGATGCGACGATGGCGCGCGGGTTCGCCGCGATTGCGCGGCTGCTCGGCCCGGCATGGGAGCAGGCGGCATGAGTGGGCGCTATGCAGGCGAAATAGCGCTGGTGACCGGTGCGGCGGGCGGGATCGGCGGCGCGATCGCGCGGCGGTTCGCATCCGAAGGCGCGCGGGTGATCGCCGTCGATCGCACCAAGGCAGTGATCGGCGACTCCGTGCTGGCCGACCTCGCCGATCCCGCCGCCGTGCCTGCGCTGGCGGTCGCGCTGGAGGCACAGGGGATCTATCCGAGCGTGGTCGTCCACGCCGCCGCCAATGGCGAGAGCAGGGCGACGATGGCGACCGACGCGGCCTTCCTGAGGGACATGTTCGCCGTCAATGTCGGTGCGGTGTTCGCGCTGGCGCAGGCCTTCGCCCCGGCGATGCAGGCGCGCCGTGCCGGGGCCTTCCTGTTCATTTCTTCGATCAATTCGACATTCGCGACGCCGGGGCTCGCCGCTTATGCTGCGTCCAAGGCGGCGCTCGACAGCGTCACGCGTACGCTGGCGCTCGAGCTCGCGCCGGACGGCGTTCGCGTCAATGCCATTCGCCCGGCTTCGATCGATACGCCGCTGCTTCGGCGCGGGTTCGACTCCCAGCCCGATCCGGAAGCGGCGCGGATGCGGAACGTGACGCGCCATCCGCTTGGCCGGCTGGGCACCGCCGAGGATGTCGCTGCCCTCGCGGCCTTCCTGTGTTCAGCGGAGGCGGGGTGGATCACCGGCGGTGACTATCTGGTTGATGGCGGCGCTGCGGTCACGCGTCGGTAAGCACATAAAGCAACGTTACGCAGGGTCTTCGCGTTGCTCGGCGCGAGGGTTTTGGGCGTTCTATCTCCCCGATGGGTAGTATCCTGACAATTCTTGGCGCTTGACATGTAGCTAAATGTGCAACACTCTTGTCGCATAAGAACGATAACGGGAGGATTGCATGAAGGCGTGGCTGTTGGGCGGCGTGGGCGCGTTTGCGCTGGTGGCGGCAGGACCGGCTTGGGCGCAGCAGGCTGAGCCGGCGCAGGATTCGGCCGAGCAGGCGGCGTCGGCGGAAGCCGATCAGGTCGAGGGCGATATCGTCGTCACCGGCATTCGCCGCAGCCTTGAGCAGGGTCTCGCGGTCAAGCGCGAGAGCACCCAGTTCGTCGATTCGATCGTCGCGACCGACGTCGCCAAGCTTCCCGACACCACGATCGCGGAATCGCTCCAGCGCGTCTCGGGCGTGCAGATCCGCCGCGCGCTCGGCGTCGGCACCAGCGTGTCGATCCGCGGGCTCCGTCAGAACCGCACCGAGGTCAATGGCCGCACCCTGGTCAATCCGAGTGGCCGCGGACGCAATGCCGATGCGGTCGCAGACTCCGATTACGGCCCCCTTTCGCTGTTCCCGGCCGAGCTGATCAGCCGGCTCGACGTCATCAAGCTGCAGGGCGCCGACCGCAACGAAGGCTCGCTCAGCGGCACGGTCGACATCATCACGCGCAAGCCGCTGGACGGCAGCGGCGACCGGGTGATCGCGATGTCGGCGTCGGGCGTCTATTCGGACCAGGCCGATCGCTTCGGCTATGACGCCTCGGCGCTGTTTTCGGACAGCTTTGCCGACAAGACCTTCGGCATCGTCGCGAACATCACCTATTCGCGCAAGCCGATCACCGACCAGTCGTTCAATTCGTTCACCGGCTACACCCCGATCACCGCGGCGTTTAACACCGGAGCCAATCCGCGCGCCAACGATCCCAATGGCGACGGCGTGCCCGGGCTTTACATCAACGACCTGCGCTTCCAGAATCTAGAAGAGACGCGCGAGCAGATCGGCGGCAGCCTGGGCTTCCAGTGGCGCCCGGCGCCCAATCTCGAATTCTATGGCGACGCAGTCTATTCGCACCTCGACACGCAGCGCGACCGCGACTGGTTCTCGGTGCCGCTCAGCACCAGCGCGGCCGACTATGTCAGCTATACCATGTCGCCCAACGAGATTCTTTCCGCGGGCACGATCCGCCAGGTCGCGCAGACCAATGCCGAGGCGCTCAAGGTCACCAGCGATACGGTGAGCGGGGCGATCGGCTTCAAGTGGAGCACCGACGACGGCCGCTTCAGCGTGCGCCCCGAATTCAACTATTCGGACGCGACGCTCGACAGCACCCAGACCTATTTGCGGCTGACGTCGGTCGCCAAATATAACTTCGCCTTCGATCTCAACGATGGCGGCGTCCCCTCGGTGTCGCAACCGACGGGGTTGGATCTCACCAACCCCGGCCTATTCCGCTATTCGAACATCTTCGACAATTTCATCACGACGCATGCCCGCGAAAATGCGGGGCGCGTCGATTTCAGCTTCAAGCCGCAGGGCGGGTTCCTCTCGTCGATCGACACCGGGGTGCGCTATGCCGCGCTCAACGCCGAACGGACGTCGACCTTCCGCCAGGCTGCCTTTGCCGGGACGACGCCGGCGAACACCTTTCTCGCGAGCGCAGGCAATTCGAGCTACTACGGCGTGCGCGATTATAACGGGTTGCTGGGCGGCGATGCGGGCGATTTCGTCACGCGCTATGTTGCGGCGCTACCGCGCAACATCGACGGGCTGGCGTGCGAGGCAATCGCCTCGGCCGCGGCCTGCGGAGCCCGCGTGGTCGATCCGCTGCAGAGCTTCAGCGTAACCGAAAAGACGATGGCGGCCTATGCCAAGGCCAATTTCACGACCGATCTCGGCGCGATGCCGCTGTCGGGCAACATCGGCGTGCGCTATTCGGACATCGAGCGGGTCGCGCGCGGTTCGGTCAAGCGTGCCAGCGGGCTGGTCGATCCGCTGCTCTCCAAGAGCCGCTTCGTCGACTGGCTGCCGAGCGCGGCGCTCAAGCTCGAACTGACCGACCGGCTGTTGCTGCGCGCGGGCGCGGCGAAGGTGCTGGGCCTGCCGGACACGATCGATCTTTCGCCCAACCTGACGCTCAATCGCCTGACTCCGTATAACGGCTCCGCAGGCAATCCCGAGCTTCAGCCGATCCGCGCCGACCAGGTCGATGCGTCGCTGGAATGGTATTTCGCGCCGGGCGCGGCACTCACCGTCGGCGCGTTTTACAAGGACGTGAAGACCTTCATCGTCCGCCGCGCAGCCTATGAAGTGCCGCCGGGCGAAGTCGCGCCGGATCCGCTGGGGCAGGGCTTCCTGATCACCCGGCCGTACAATGCGGACGGCGGCAAGGTGAAGGGCGTCGAGGTCCTCTTCCAGACGCCGTTCTACTTCCTGCCCGCGCCGTTCGACGGCTTCGGCCTGGTTGCCAACCTCTCCTATATCGACAGCACCACGGCGCTCACCGACCGACGCGGCGCCGCGCTGCCGCTCGAGGGGCTCTCCAAGCTCAACTATAATCTGGTCGGCTATTTCGAAAAGGACGGGTTCGGTGCCCGGGTCGCGTACAATTATCGCGACAAATATTTCGACAGCGTCGGTGCCGGTGCGACGGCGATCTTCTTCGCGCCCAATCGCACGATCGACGCGTCGATCCGCTACGAATTCGCCAAGTTCACGATCTACGCCGACGCGACCAACCTCACCGACGAGGTCCAGCAGAAATACACCGAAACCCCCGAGGCGACGTCGCTCTACGCGATGCAGGGACGGCGCTTTTCGGCCGGGGTCAATTTCAAGTTCTGAACGCGCATCGTCGCATCATAAAGAAGGAATCAACATGACGATTGCGACGCTCGGCGGCGTGTTTCCGGTGCTGCCGACGATCTTCCACGAAGATGGCACGATCGATGAAGGCGGACTTGTCGCGGTGGTCGACTATGTGGTCGCCGCAGGTGCGGACGGCGTGGTGTTCCCCGGGCTGGCGAGCGAATATGACCAGCTCTCGCTCGACGAGCGCAAGCGGCTGATCGCCGTGGTCGGCGGCGCGGTGCGCGGGCGCATCGGCTTCATCGTCGGGGCGAGCGCCGATACGGTGGAGGACAGCGCCGCGCTGCTCGGCGCCGGTGCGGCGGCGGGCGCCAGCGCGGCGATGGTAATGACACCCAGGGCCGTCGGGCGCGACCTGGATGCGCTGGCCGGTTTCTACTCGGCACTGGGCGCGCGCGCAGGGCTGCCGCTGATGCTCCAGAACGCGCCGGCGCCGATGGGGCTGGGCCTCGATCCCGCCGACGTGCTCCACATCGTCTCGCACACCGATGCGATTGCCTGGGTCAAGGAAGAGAATATGCCGTGCGGCCAGCGCATCACTGCGCTGCTGGAGGAAGGCGACGCGCGACTGGCGGGCGTGTTCGGCGGTGCGGGCGGTCGCTATATCGTCGATGAGCTCGGTCGCGGTGCAGTAGGTACGATGCCGGCTGCCGAGACCCCCGAGGCGCATGTCGCGCTAATGGCGGCGCATCGGCGCGGCGACGCGGAGGAAGTGCGGCGCGTCTATGAGGCGATGCTGCCGATCCTGATGGTGCAGGCAGTGTTCCGCTGGCGGCTTACCAAGGAAATCCTGCGCAGCCGCGGCGTGATCGATTCGGCCTATACGCGGGCGCCGGGGCCGGCGTTCGACGCCGCCGATCTGACGGAGCTGGCAGTGCTGCTCGGGCGGCTGGAGGCGAAGCTGGCGTAAGTGCTTCCCCCTCCCTTTGCAGGGAGGGGAATTTGCGCAGTTATACCGCGATGCGATAGTCCAGGATCGTCTCTGCCGGGGCAGTCGAGCCTGTTTCGTCGCCGCTCTGCTCGATCTTGACCGCGGCGGCGCGCAGGGCGTCGAGCAGCTCGGGCATCGCCGGCTCGGGAATCCAGCCCGACAGGCCGATCGCCGCGAAGGCAGTCGTGCCGACGGTTACCGCGACGGTATGCTGTTCGGGCGATTCCTTGACCTTGAGACGGGCAAATCCCTGTGCGCGCACGCCATCCAGCGCGGCGAGCAGATGGGGCAGGTCGTCATAGCCCGGGATCGGATCGCTGCCATAGACTTCGGCGACTTCGTCGTCCTCGATCGCGGCGAGCAGCGCCATGCCGATGCCGCCGCGCGTAGCGGGATAGAGACCGATGCGGCCGAGCGCGTCGTTGGCGGGCATGTTGGGCGGCGCGTGGAACAGGTAACTGACATTGTCGCGCCAGCGCACGCCCATCGCGACGGTATGGCCGAAGCGGCGCAGCTCCTCGAGCGCCGGCAGCGATCGGCGCAGCAGCCCCGAAGCGAACAGGCTCTGCGCGGCGAGCACGGTCATCCCCGCGCCGGCGCGGTATTTGCGGTCGGACGTCTGCCGCGCGATACCGAGATAGGCGAGCGTCTTGAGCAGGCGATTGACGCGCGTGGTCTCCATGCCGACGCGCCGCGCTACTTCGCGGCAGCCGACCGGATCGCGCGAGATGGCGAGCGCCTGGAGGACGGTGATGCCATCGATCAGGCTCTGGTTGGGCTGTGCGCCTGCCTTGGCGCGCCCGCGCTTCGCACGCTCGTCCGCCGCGGGACCGGGAGGTGTTGCTGTCATAGGGGGTATGCTAGCCGTTGTCCGCGCGAGCGTCCACGGCGATGCGAAACACTGCAGCTTTGTCGTTGCTATAAAAGCTTCATGGGCCTAGGCTGTCTGCAACCAGGAGAGGGGAGCCCAAGTGCCCGACAATCGCATTCGCTCGATCGACGTGTTTTCGGTGAAGATCCCGCAGGAGGCGACCTACCTCGGCGCGCTCGGCCCTGGCGAAGCGGTCAACACGCGCGGCTATATCGTGCGCCGCGGCAACCGCACCGTCTATCCGGTCGAGATGCGTTCGCTGGTGGTGCGCGTCACGCTCGAATCGGGGCTGGTCGGCTGGGGCGAGACTTATGGCCTGGTCGCGCCCAAGGCGCTGCACGCGCTGATCGAGGACCTGATCGCGCCGTTCGTCGCCGGACGCACGCCCTATGACGTGCAGGCGATCTGGGACGACCTCTACGATCTGATGCGCGTGCGCGGCTATACCGGCGGCTTCTGGCTCGACGCGATCGCCGCGGTCGACATCGCGCTGTGGGACCTGTTCGGCAAGCTGACCGGATTGCCGTTGAACCAGCTTCTCGGCGGGCGGCATCACGATCGCATTCCGGCGTATATTTCGGGGCTGCCGCGCAAGACGCTCGACGAACGGGTCGCGCTGGCAAGGAGCTTCGTCGATCAGGGCTTCGGCGCGGTCAAGATCGCCGCAGTGGTGACCTATGGCAGCCTGGTCCAGGAGATTGCGGCATTGCGCGAGGCACTGGGCCCCGATGTCGCGCTGATGCTCGACTGCCACTGGATGTATTCGCCCGCCGACGCGATCGCGCTGATCGAGCGGCTACGGCCCTATGACCTGCGGTTCATCGAGGCGCCGTGCAAGACCGAGGATGTCGCCGGGCTCGCCGACATCGCCGCGCATTCGCCGATCCCCGTCGCTGCGGGCGAGGAGTGGCGCACCGTCTATGACGCCCGCGCTAGGCTGGAGCGGCGTGCCGTGGGGATCGTGCAGCCGGAGATGGGACATACCGGCGTCACCCAATTCATGCGCATGTCGCAGCTTGCCCAGGCCTTCCACGCGCAGGTCATTCCGCACGCCACGATCGGCGCGGGAATCTTCGCCGCCGCCAGCCTTCATGCCTCGGCGACGCTGACCAACCTGCCGTGGCACGAATATCAGCACAGCATCTTCCCGCATTCGGCTTCGCTGATGACGGGCAGGCTAGAATGCGAGGCGGGCTATTTCGCGATTCCCGAGGGTCCGGGGTTGGGCGTCGAACCCAACGAGCGCTTCTGGGCCAATGCGACCCAGCTCAGCTGAACGCATCATATAAAGAGATCTTTATATCTTGCTTGACGGGGCCGGCGCGTGGTGCGATCCAGCGCGGGTCAAGGTTCTTCGGCCGGGGCGTGCCCTGCGTCGAAGCTAAGACGGGAAGCCGGTGAAATACCGGCGCTGCCCCCGCAACTGTAAGCGGTGAGCTGTGGTCCACGATGTCACTGAGGCTTGCCTTGGGAAGACGGACCGTCAGCTGTGACCCGCGAGCCAGGAGACCTGCCTTCGACGCGATAACGTCCACCGGCGGGGTGCCCGGGCTGGCCGCTTGCATGTCGCTGCGGGCCGTCCCGGAGCGTGTGCTCGTGTCTGGTCCAAGCCTTCCGCCTTTCTTCGGGGTTGAAGAGCATGACCGTCACTGTTGCAACACTGGGTTTTCCGCGCATCGGGCCGCGGCGCGAGCTCAAGCACGCGCTCGAGGCATATTGGAGTGGCAAGGCCACGAAGGCCGAGCTTCTCGACGCCGCCTCCGGGCTGCGCACCGCCGCCTGGGCGCGGCAAAAGGCGCTCGGTGCCGACTGGCTGCCCTCTAACGACTTCTCGCTTTACGATCATGTGCTCGACACCAGCGTGATGCTCGGCGCGATTCCCGAGCGCTACCGCAGTGCCGATGGCGAGGCGGATCTCGCGACCTATTTCGCGATGGCACGCGGGACCACCGGAGATCATGACGATGGCTGTGGCCACGGCAGCGTCACTGCGTGCGAAATGACCAAGTGGTTCGACACCAATTACCATTATCTCGTGCCCGAGCTCGTCGCGGGGCAGAAGCTTGCGCTCAACCGGCTCAAGGTGATCGAGGAATATCGCGAGGCCAAGGCGCAGGGATATGAGACGCGGCCTGTGCTGCTCGGGCCGGTGACCTGGCTGAGCCTCGCCAAGGGCCGCGATGTCGATCCGTTCGACGCGCTCGACGAAGTGCTGGGGCTCTATTCGGTGATCCTCGGGCATCTCGCCCAGGCCGGCGCGGAATGGGTGCAGATCGACGAGCCGGTGCTCGTACTCGATCTCGACGAGAAGCAGCGGCGGGCGCTGACCCGGGCCTATGCCAAGCTGTCGCGCTGCGGACCCAAGCTGATGCTGAGCACCTATTTCGGTGGGCTGGGCGACAATCTGTCGTTCGCGGCGGCGCTGCCCGTGGCCGGGCTGCATGTCGATCTGGTCCGCGCGCCCGAACAGCTCGATCCGCTGCTCAAGGCGGCGCCCAGGGGGCTGCTGCTGTCGCTGGGAGTGATCGACGGGCGCAATGTCTGGCGTGCCGATCTCGACGCGCTGCTGGCGCGGATCGAGCCGATCGCCGCGACGCGCGACCTGGTGCTCGCGCCGTCCTGCTCGCTGCTCCATGTGCCGGTCGACCTGGCGCTGGAGAAGAAGCTCGATGCCGAGGTCACGCAATGGCTCGCCTTTGCGGTGCAGAAGGTCGAGGAGCTGACGCTGCTCAAGCGTGCGCTCAACGAGGGGCGCGACAGCGTCGCCGGGGAGCTCGCCGAGGCATCGCGGGCGGCGGCCAATCGCAAGGCCTCGCCGCGGGTGCACAATGCCGCGGTCGGCGAGCGCGTGGCGGCGATCACCGCGGAGATGCATGCGCGCGCGTCGGACATTGCCGAGCGGCTTGCCGCGCAGGCTGCGGTGCTCGACTTGCCGGCCTATCCGACGACGACGATCGGTTCGTTCCCACAGACTGCCGAGGTTCGCAATGCCCGTGCGCGGTTCAACCGTGGCGAGCTCGATGCGGCCGCTTACGAGACTTTCCTGCGGGAGGAGACCGCGCGGGCGATTGCCTGGCAGGAGGAAGTGGGGCTCGACATGCTCGTCCATGGCGAGTTCGAGCGCAACGACATGGTCCAGTATTTCGGCGAGAAGCTGTCGGGCTTCGCGTTCACGGTGAACGGCTGGGTGCAGAGCTATGGCTCGCGCTGCGTGCGGCCGCCGATCCTGTACGGCGATGTCTCGCGGCCGACGCCGATGACCGTAGAGTGGTGGCGCTATGCCCAGAGCCTGACGGACAAGCCGGTCAAGGGCATGCTCACCGGGCCGGTGACGATCCTCAACTGGTCCTTCGTCCGCGACGACCAACCGCGAGCCGACTCGTGCAGGCAGATCGCGCTCGCCATCCGCGACGAGGTGATCGACCTCGAAGCGGCGGGGTGCAAGGCGATCCAGATCGACGAAGCGGCGCTGCGCGAAGGGCTGCCGCTGCGCCGCCGCGACTGGCAGGCCTATCTCGACTGGGCGGTGGACAGCTTCCGGCTCTCCGCGGCGGGGGTGGGCGACGCGACCCAGATCCACACCCATATGTGCTATTCGGAGTTCAACGACATCCTGCCCGCGATCGGGGCGATGGACGCCGATGTCATCTCGATCGAGACCGCCCGCTCGCAGATGGAGCTGCTGGAGGGCTTTGCCGCCTATCGCTATCCCGGCGCGATCGGGCCCGGGGTATACGACATCCACGCGCCGCGGGTGCCCGGCGAGGAAGAGATGGTGGCGCTGATGCAGCTCGCCCAGCTGCACCTGCGGCCCGACCAGCTGTGGGTGAACCCCGATTGCGGGCTCAAGACGCGGAAATGGGCCGAAGTGACGCCCGCGATCGAAGCGATGGTCGCCGCGGCGCGGACGTTGCGCGCCGCGGCGTGAGACGGGCCGGCGCGCAGGGGTTGGGCTCTGCGCGCCGGTCTCATTTTGCCCTCACCAGCGGGTGCCGGCCGCGGACATCGTCGAGCAGGCGCTCGATGATCGCATTCTCGCCGTTGCTGCCCGAGGGGGCGACCGACCAGTTGCAATGCGGGTGCGTCTCGGCGCTGTAGACGCGGATCTTGCCCAGCGCCGCGCGCCAGTCGCGCTTGCTGCCGCCGGCCTTGCGGACCAGCGCGGTCACCAGCAGGTCCTGGAGTTCGAGCGCGGTCATCACTCGTTCGGGCGGCCGCCCGGCTTCCATTCGGGCTTCGCCTTGCTGTCCGCCAGGCTGCGCAGCGGGGCGACCAGCGACTGGATCGCGCGGGCCATGAAGGGCAAGTCGAGCTTGTCGATCGTATCCTCGGGCGTGTGATAGGTCGGCACCGTCGCCCAGCCCGATACGGTGTGCGCGACCACGCCCTTGAGCGCCAACGCATAATTGTCCGAGCGCTGGAAGAAGTTCTGCTCGGGGTACGGATCGGTGGTGACCAACGCGCCGTGCGCCTTGAGCGTCTCGCCGAAGGTCGAGCGCTCGAACCCGGTCATCATCATCGTGCCCGCGGGGAGCTTGGGATCCTGCTGGCCGATCATCTCGATCTCGAGATTGGCGACGATGTCCGACAGCGGCACCGGGGGATGCTCGGCGAACCAGCGCGCGCCGAAGCCGCCCGATTCCTCGCTGCCATAAGCGACGAACAACAGGCCGCGGCGATGCTTCCTGCCCGCCAGCGTCCGCGCCAGTTCGAGCACCGCGGCGGTGCCCGAGGCGTCGTCATTGGCGCCGTACATCACCTTGCCATCGGGGCGGACGCCGAGATGGTCGAGATGCGCCGTGACGAGCAGCACGCCCGCACTGGGATCGGTGCCGGGGATATAGCCGAGCGCATTGGTGGTGACCTGCGCCTGCTCGACCAGCCCGGGCAGTTCGAGCGCGATCTCGGCGCCGTCCTGCGCGGCGAGCTTGTCGAACGCGGCGTCGTTGAGCGCCAGCAGGGTCGGGCGGGGGCGCGGCGTCTCGCCCTTGATATAGCGCGGCAGGCGGGGGCGGCCGCCGATCCGCTCATAGGTGTTGCGGACCTGTTCGGTGGCGCGGACGATGACGAGCTTGACCTTGGACGGATCGACGCGGTTGGCGAACTGGAGCCCGTTGACCTCCGCCCCCGTGACGATGACGATGTCCGCCGCGGGAAGCTGCGCCGGATCGCTGCCGGCAAAGGCAGTCAGCTTGCCGCGGACCGGCTGGCCGTTCGACGAGAAGAGCATCGGGGCATCGACGGGGGTGCCGTTCGCGGTGAGCACCGCCGCGCCGTCCAGCCGCAGGGTGACGATGTCGATCGGCTGGGTATAGGCCGTCATCCCCGGGGCCATGGCGAGCCCATAGCCGCGGAACATCGCCGCGACATAGGCGGCCGCCGCGGCCTCGTCGGGCGTCGCGCTGCCGCGGCCGCGCAGCCCGGGGCCGGCAAGGACATCGACATGCGCGCGGACATGCTCGGGGGTGATCGCCGCGGGGGCGCGCTGGGCGAAGGCGGGCGTGGTCAGGCCGGTCGCCAGCGCGCCGGCGAGGAGGATGGTCTTCAGCTTGTGCATAGTGCCCCGGTGATTGGAAGTTCCGCGGAGCTTAGAAAGGCGCGGCGCGGAGGGCAACGGCGCGCAGGCGGCGAGGGGCGATTTGGTTGACGAAGTTGACGGAAAACGCGGTTTTGCGGGCGATGCTGGCTCGCTATCCTGTTGAAATACAACGATAACCGTATTTGCGGAGTTAAGTCGGGTGACGCCGACGCGACTGCGACGCGACACCTGCGGACACCAACGCGACGCCCAGGCTACAGGCACGCGACACGCACGCGGCATCGACGCGACATCCACGCGCCGGCGTGGCGACACTGGAGCCGCAGGCGTGCGCGATGCGTGTTGGCCGGATGTTGCGAACTGGATCAATTCGAGGGTCCCCGAGCGCCGACGGCAAGGCCGACCGCCCGAGGCAAGCAGGCGAAATCCTACATTGCAAGGATGAACAAGTAGCAGCGTTAAGGTCGTAGCCAGGGTTCAGCTAGGGCTCGCATTTGGCGCCTTGCTGATACTATAGGGAATCAGGAAGAGCCAACCAGTAGCGTACTGGCGCGGAAATCTGGGAAGACACCATGACATTCACGCCGTTTGATCCGCTGGAATTCAAAAGCTCAAAAATCAGCGATGCGGCCATCGGCGCGCTTAAGCGCGAGATCGAAAATATTCTGTCTTCCTACGTAGGCTGGTACGATCCCTTTGCCGAGCTCATACAGAACGCGCTTGATGCCGTGGAGGCGCGAGCCCAGCAGGAGCGCGCCGCAGGCTCGACGACCTACAAGCCGGCGATCGATATCAAGATCGACCTGGACGGCAACGCCCTAACAGTTACCGACAACGGCATTGGCCTCGACAAAGAAAAGTTCGAGCAGTTTTTGGCGCCAAATTTCTCATTCAAATCGGGCAAAACCCGCGGACACAAAGGTGTAGGGGCTACCTACGTTGCCTACGGGTTCAACTATATGCGCATATCAACGCGCGTCCCTGGGTTCGAGGCGTCAGGCCGCATAACAGGAGCGAGGAACTGGCTGCGTGACGGCGGCGCGAGCGGGAACCCAAAAATTGAACCAGATGAATCGGCTAAAGCAGATACGATCTATGATCACAACGACCGCGGCGTTTCGATTACAGTGCGGTTCGATGACAATACCCATCCTCGTCGTCTCGATTGGATAAAAGCCAACAGTGCCGAAAAATGGGCAAAAATTCTGGCTGTTAAGACAGGTCTTGGATCAATAATCGCCGACCCTGAGGTGGCGATTAGCATTACTGTTATTTCGGAAGGAAAAGAGAGCTTAGTTCGACCTACAGGAACAGCCTACCTGTGGCTTCATAAAAGCGCTAACAAGGTTGCGCGCGTTAGAGATGTAGAGGCAACTGCTACAGCTTTGTTTGAGAAGTATGGCGCTGGTAGGGCTTTGCCTGATAAATTCCGCAACCTAGACTTTGTTTATGATAGCTGGACGGCTGATGAGCTTTCTCAGCTTGTGGGTTCATCGCTTGATGCCGAGGAGAAGGAAATATTAAGCCGCTATGGTCCTACGGTGGCGGTGGAGTTTGGTTATACAGCGAAACTATGGACAAGATTTAACGAGTCGCTTGAGCTTCGGTCAGGGTATCGAGTCTTGAGTAGTGGTATTCAGCTCGCGGCAAACAATATGCCGCAGGGCGAGCCCATTATTATTCCTCTCACACGGAATATTGGCCGCCAAAATCAGCTACATTTTCTCGTGCATTTTGAAAATTACTCTCCGGACATGGGGCGGAAAGGCTTCCATCGAGAACTTACGGACTTTGCTAAGAGTGTAGCCAGGGCGATAACTGAGAGCCATCTAGTTAAACTTCGGCACCTTCTCAAGGCGAACACGGGTGTCGCTCCAGACCTTGTTCGTGAAATGAAAATAAATGATTGGAAGAAGGAGATGCTGGCTCACGAGGAGGCGATGCCGCTAACATTGACCAGTGAGCATTTCTTCAAGCCCACTGAGCGAGTGTCAATTACTTCTACGCCGACCCGAGAGCAGGACGTTATCGCTCTTTTCAATCAGTTGATAGCGGGGGGAGTTATTAGAGGCATTAGAGTAATGTCTACCAACGAGCGATTTACATACGACGGTTTATTCAAGATTGTATTCGATCTTGAGAAAGAAATCTATGTGTATGACTCGGAGTTAAACCCGCTTGGTGTGTCCGATGAAATCGCAGAGGCGCTGCATGGCAGGGTTACTGACCCCCAGGTGCTTGAATACAAGTTTTCACTAGACGGGCTTATAGAAGATTTCGACAGTCAGGACAAAAATATAAATGACGTCAATCTGTGCATATGCTGGGAAACTGGAGAGTCATACCAGGAGCGCTATGGCATTACCTCACTGCTAGTCCCCGAAAATTTTGATCAGCGGCAGTATCATGGTGTCACTCACGTTCTGACAGATATAGAATCAGGCGCAAAGCTCTGTGATCTTATCGTGCTTTCAGAATTGGTGTATTCGCTAAACGAGCCTGTCACGGCCGCCGATCATCAACGTGAGAAATACGAATAGTGATCCTGATTGCGAGGTGGGCAGTCGCGACTTGCCACTCATTCCTTCGAAGGTCCAAACGCCGCTAACCGCCCCGCTTCACCGCCACCACCGCCGTATCCAGCGCCTGCAAAAACCGCGAGCGATCCGCCGGCGCGAAGGGCTTCGGGCCGCCCAGCTGGTCACCGCCGGCGCGCAAATCCGCCATGATGGCCCGTGTGGCGATGGCGCCGCCGATCGAGCTGGTGGTGAAGGGCTTGCCGGTGGGGGAGAGGACGCGCGCGCCGGCCTTCAGCGCGCGGTCGGCCAGCAATATGTCGGCGGTGATCACGATCGCGCCGGGGGCGGACTGTTCGGCGATCCAGTCGTCGGCAGCGTCGAAGCCGTCGCTCACCACCACGCGGCTGAGCAGCGGGTGCGCGGGCACGCGGAGGTGCTGGTTGCTGACGATCGTCACCGGCACTTCGTGGCGGAAGGCGACCTTGTAGATCTCCTCCTTCACCGGGCACGCATCGGCGTCGACGAGGATCCGGCAGCTCACCGCTGCGGCGGACCCTTGCGCTGATAGGGCTTGGCCTTGTGCGGCGCGGACGCAGGCCGGCTCGGGTCGCGGCGCTGCGGCGGGCGGCCTTCGCCCTGGTGCGGGGGACGCGGGCCGCTGTGGTGCGAGGGACGGCCACCGCCGCCCTGATGCGCGCCGCGGGCGCCCTGTGGCGGCGGACCGTCACGCGACGGCTCGATGCGGACATCCTCTTCGCCTTCGGTGGTGCGGGCGACGGCGGCGGCGAACTTGGCAGCGATCGCGCTGGGCACCTGGAAGAAGGTCTCGTTCGGGCCGATGCGGATCGCGCCGATCTCGTTCTTGGTGATGTGGCCGCGGCGGCAGATCAGCGGCAGGACCCAGCGCGGATCGGCGTTCTGGCGTCGGCCGATGTCCATGTGGAACCAGGCGATGTCGTCGAAGCCGGGACGGTGGCGGTCCTGCTGCGCGGCGCGGCGGCCGTCGGCGCTCTGCTCGATCATTTCCTCGGGCTGCGGCATCGCGGCGCGATGGGCGTGGACGAGCGCGGCGGCGATCTCCTGCGGCGACTTCTCGGCGAGCAGGCGCTCGGCGAGGGCGGCATCTTCCTCGTCGGTCTCGACGGGGGCGAGCAGGGCGGCGAGGAGCCGCTCGCGATCATTCGCGCGGATCGCCTCGGGCGTCGGGGCGTCGATCCACTCGGCCTCGATGCGCGCGCCGCGCAGCATCATCTCGACGCGGCGGCGGCGCGGATAGGGGACCAGGAGGACGGCGGTGCCCTTCTTGCCGGCGCGGCCGGTGCGGCCCGAACGGTGCTGGAGCGCCTCGGCGTCGCGCGGAAGCTCGACATGGATGACGAGGCTGAGCGTGGGGAGATCGATGCCGCGCGCGGCGACGTCGGTGGCGACGCAGACGCGGGCACGGCGGTCGCGCAGGGCCTGGAGCGCGTGGTTGCGCTCGGACTGGCTGTGCTCGCCGGAAAGCGCGACGGCGGAGAAGCCGCGCTCGACCAGGGTGGCGTGCAAGTGGCGGACATTGTCGCGGGTGGCGCAGAACAGCATCGCGGTCTCGGCTTCGTGGAAGCGGAGCAGGTTGATGACGGCGTGCTCGATGTCCGAGGGCGAGATGGTGACGGCCTGATAGGCGATGTCGCCATGGCCGCGATCCTCGCCGACGGTCGAGATGCGCAGCGCATCCTTCTGGTAGCGGCGGGCGAGCGCGACGATCGGCTTGGGCATCGTCGCCGAGAAGAGCAGGGTGCGGCGGCCGTTGGGAGTCGCGTCGAGGATGTGCTCGAGATCGTCGCGGAAGCCCATGTCGAGCATCTCGTCGGCTTCGTCGAGCACGGCGGCGCGGAGGTCCGAAAGGTCGAGCGCGCCGCGTTCGAGATGGTCGCGCAGGCGGCCGGGGGTGCCGACGACGATGTGCGCGCCGTGGCTGAGCTGGCGGCGCTCCTTCGAGGCATCCATGCCGCCGACGCAGGTGGCGATG
This sequence comes from Sphingomonas sp. LM7, assembly GCF_002002925.1. NCBI lineage: Bacteria > Pseudomonadati > Pseudomonadota > Alphaproteobacteria > Sphingomonadales > Sphingomonadaceae > Sphingomonas > Sphingomonas sp. LM7. Next base: position 260,839 of record NZ_CP019511.1, read on the forward strand.
CGCGCGCCGGTCTGGCCGAACAGCCACATCAGCTCGCGGCTGACTTGGAGCGCGAGTTCGCGGGTGGGGGCGATGATCAGGGCGAGCGGGGCGCGGGCAGGGACGACGCGGCCGTCCTCGCCGAGCAGGTCGCCGGCCATTGCGAGGCCGAAGGCCACGGTCTTGCCGGAGCCGGTCTGCGCGGAGACGACGAGGTCGCGGCCCTGGGCTTCGGGTTCGAGGACGGCGGCTTGCACCGGGGTCGGCGCGGCATAGCCACGCGCTGCGAGCGCTTCGGAAAGAAGCGCGGGGAGGTTCTGGAATTCCATGGAACCGCGCACATGGGCTCGGGCGGCGGCAAGGGCAAGCTAATTCGGGGTTAACTGCGGGAAGTCCTGAGGCGGAGCGCTCAATAATGGGCGCCGTCGAGGTCGATGTCGATCTGAACCGCGGCGGCGGAGCGGCGGGCGGGGCCGTGATGGACTGCCTCGATATTGTTGCCGTCGGGGTCGAGGACGAAGGCGGCGTAATAATTGGGGTGGTAGTTGGGCCGCTTGCCCGGCGGGCCGTTGTCGGTGCCGCCCGCGGCGAGGCCGGCGGCGTGGAAGGCATCGACCATCGCAGGGTCGGTGGCCTGGAAGGCGAGGTGGACGCGGCCGGTACGCTTGCCGACGGATTCGGGGCTGGCGGGGGAGGAGATGAACAGCTCGTCGGCCCAGAAATGCTCCTCGGCGCTGCCTTCGACCGGGATGCCGAGCGCGTCGAACACCGCGGTGTAGAAGCGCCGGCTGGCGGGAAGGTCGGCGACGACCAGCTGGAGATGGTCGATCAGGCGGCCGCGCTTGAGCTGCATCGGTGGCATGTGGGCGGAACGGGCGCGGTACGGAGGCGGTTCCGCGGATTAAGCGGGCGTTCAGCCGGGGCGGGGGAGGCTGGCGTCGAACGGGAGGTTGCCATGCGCTTGCTTGCGATCGGAACAGGGTTTCTCGTGCTTACCGCAATGCCGGCTTCGGCGCAGATCGCCGGATCGATGCGCGGGCTTTCGGGTGCCAGTCCGTCGATCCGCGGCGAGATCCGGCGCGACGCCGCGGCGGATCCGACACTAGCGCGGCGGGCGTCGATCGCGCGCGAGGTCGGCGGGCTTCGCGAAGAGATCCGCGACGGGCGCGAGTCGGGCCAGCTCAGCCGGAGCGAGGCGCGGGCGCTGCGCCGCGAGGGGCATCGGATCGAAGCATCGAGCGCGCGCTATGCCCGTGGCGGCTATTCGGAGGCCGAGGTTTCGATGCTGCGGATACGGGCCGAGGCCCTGCGCAGCGCGATCGTGGCGAAGCGCACGCAGGGGTTGCCCGGCAAATAGCGGAGGCGCCGCGGGGCCGCGACGCCTCCGGGACAGGCTTTAGAAGGATGCCCAGTCGCTGTTGGCGGTTGCTGCGACCGGCGCCGGAAGCGGCTTTACCGGCGAGACATAGCCGCGCGGCTTGGCCGGACGCGACGGCGGGGCGGTGCGGACCGCGGCGGCGGGGCGGGTCGCCGTGCCGACGTCGAAGCGCGATGCCTGTTCGCCGAGCGCGGCGACTTCGCTGGTCAGGTTGCGCGCGGCGGCGGAGGTTTGCTCGACCATCGCGGCGTTCTGCTGCGTGGACTGGTCCATCGTCCCGATCGCGATGCTGATCTCGGTGATCGCAGTCGACTGCGCCTGGTTGTCGCTGGCCATCTGGCCGAGCAGCGTGTGGACTTCGCCCACATCGCCCGAGATGTCGGCGAGCGCGTGATCGACCTTCTGGACCATTTCCACGGCCGCGACGATGTCGGTCTGGGTGGCGGTCAGCTGGTCGCGGGCTCGAGCGGCTTCTTCCTCCGAGCGCATGGCGAGGGCCGAGACGAGATCGGCGACGACGGCGAAGCCGCGGCCTGCTTCGCCGGCGCGGCCGGCTTCGACCGCGGCGTTCATCGCGAGAACGCGGGTCTGGAACGCGATCTTGTCGAGGCCTTCGATGACGCTGTCGATGCCCTTGGCACCATCGGCGACGCGGCTCATTGCCTGGACCGCTTCGTCGGCGACGGCGCGGCCGCCGGCGACAGTGGCGATGGCGCCGTCGGCACGCTCCACGGTGCGGCCGGCGGAGGCGGCGGTGGCCTTGAGGCGGCCGTCCATCTGGGTGACCGCTGCCGAGGTTTCCTCCAGGCTGGCGGCATTGGCTTCGGTGCGGCGGGCGAGGTCTTCGGATGCCTGGGCGATCTCGGTCGAGCCGGTCTGGATCGTCGACGCGCTCTCCATCACCGAGCCGATCAGGCCGCGCAGCGAGCCCAGCGCTTCGTTGAAATTGTCGCGCAGCTCGGAATAGCTGGCGGGGAAATCATTGCCGATCTCGGCAGTGAGGTCGCCCTGGGTCAGGCGCTCGAGGCTGGTGCCCAGCCGGCGAACGGCCTCGGTCTGCTCGGCGGTGAGGCGATTCTGCTCGACCGCGGCGTCGCGGAAGCTGAGCATCGCCTTGGTCATGCGGCCGACGCAATCCTTATAGTCGGTGAATTCGATCGGGCTGGTCAGGTCGCCGGCGGCGAGCGCTTCCATGCGGACGACGGTGGACACATAGGGGTCGGCGATGGCGCGGCTGTAGCGGACGCATTGCACTGCTGCGCCGGCGATGATCAGCGCAACGAGCGGCGCGCCGACGATGGTCGGGGTGAACAGCGCGACCAGCGCGATGGCGACCATGACACCGAGGAGCACGTTGCGCGCGACCTGCAGCTTGAGACGAATGGGCGCCGTGGCCCGAAACCAGTCCATTTTGATATGCTCCTCCTTTGGGTGGCCCCCGCGGAGTTGCGACCCGAGGAGCCTGGGCGCCGGGGACCTTACGTCCGCGGAACCTAACCCAAGTTATAGGACACAGCGCGGAAACATTCGGGTTTCCGCAGAATTTCAATACGTGCTTTTACCGATGGCCATGATCGAACCAGTCGATGACGTTACGGAAACCACACGACAGGATGATTTATTAAATCTTGCGGCGCCCCTGCCGAAGGTGCGTGCGGTTTGCTGGTGTGTTGCTGGATCGTATGCACCGGTTGCTGCGACGGTTCAGATCGCCTCCGCCGCCGCCCGGCCGCTGGCCCAGGCCCATTGGAAATTATACCCACCAAGCCAGCCGGTGACGTCCACCGCTTCGCCGATCGCGTAGAGACCGGAAACCTTGCGTGCCGCCATCGTCTGCGACGAAAGATCGGCGGTGCTGATGCCGCCGATCGTGACTTCGGCCTTGGCGAAGCCTTCGGTGCCGTTGGGCAGGAAGGACCAGCCGGCGAGGCGACGTTCGGCCTCCTGGAGCTTGCGGTCGGTGAAGTTGCCGAGGTCGCCGGGCAAGGCGAGCTGCTCGGCGAGCGTTTCGGCGAGGCGATCGGGCAGCGCTTCGGCGAGCAGTTTGCGCAGCGTGGTGCGCGGGCGCGCGCGCTTGGCCTCGGCCAGCCAACTGGGCGCGCGGCCGGGGAGGAAGTCGATCGCGATCGGCTCGCCGTGGCGCCAATAGCTGGAGATTTGCAGGATAGCCGGGCCGGACAGGCCGCGATGGGTGAACAGCGCCGCTTCGGGAAAGGCGGCCTTGCCGGCGCGGGCGACCACATCGGTCGAGACGCCGGAAAGCTCGCGGAACAGCGCCTGGTCGGGCGGCAGGGTCAGCGGAACGAGCGCAGGGCGCGGCTCGACTATCTTGAGCCCGAAATGGCGGGCGAGATCATAGGCGAAGCTGGTGGCGCCCATCTTGGGGATCGACGGTCCGCCGGTGGCGATGACCAGCGCCGCCGCTTCGTCGGTGCCGACGCGATAACGGCCATCGGCATGGGTGATTTCGCCGATGCTGCGGCCGGTGCGGATCTCGACCTTCCCCTGCGCGCATTCGTCGAGCAGCATATCGACGATCTGGCGCGCCGAGCCGTCGCAGAACAGCTGGCCAAGCGTCTTCTCATGCCAGGCGATATGGTGGCGCTCGACCAGATCGATAAAGTCCTGCGCCGTGTAGCGGCCCAGCGCCGACTTGGCGAAATGCGGGTTGGCCGAGAGGTAGCGATCGGGCGCGGTGTGGATGTTGGTGAAGTTGCACCGGCCGCCGCCCGAGATCAGGATCTTCTTGCCGACCTGATCGGCGTGATCGAGCAGCAGCACCCGCCGGCCGCGCTGCCCGGCGACCGCGGCGCACATCAGGCCGGCCGCGCCTCCGCCAAGGATGATCGCGTCGTATATATCGGTCACCTGCTCCTCACGCAGCATCCCGGCTGAAGTGCCGGGGGGCACCGTGCGGCCCGGAGAGAAGTTTGAGCATCATGTCCGGTCGAGGCCCCGGCATACGGCCGGGGTGACGAATGGAGAAAGCGGCGCGCATGGTCTCAGTGCAGCTTGGCGATGCTCAGTCCGTCGAGCTTGGCGCGTTCCTTCACTGATTCCTCGCTGCGGGTGAGCGCCTTGGCGATCGCGCGCAGCGGCATGCCCTTCTTGGCGAGGGTGTGCAGCTTCTGAAGCTCGTCGGTGCGCCAGGGCTGGCGGTGGCGTTCGAAACGCTCGGACATCTGGGTCTCCTGTTCAGTTGCGTGCAATGCCATCCGCGCGAGGCCGTGACCAGTTCCATGGGGAGGGCGCGATGCATTTGCTGATCGCGGCGTGCCTGCCCGATGTGAAATCTTCTGCGGGGAAGACCGGCAGCCGGCGGACGGACACGACGATCGTGCGCGGATGGGGGCTGGTCTTTACGCTGGATGAGTCGGGGACCGATCGCTCGTATGTCGGCAGCCTTGTTCATCATAGTCCACGCGGCGGCAGACGCGCCCGAACCGCCCGGCTGAAACGCGAACGGGGCGGGCCTCTTTCGAGACCCGCCCCGCTGTTACGTCAGGCGCGCCGGCCTGGGCCGGCAGCAGCCTTACTTGACGTGCTTCGAGATGTGCTTGTTCATTTCGAACATCGTCACCTTCTTGGTGCCGAAGATCTTCTCGAGCTTGTCGTCCGCCAGAATTTCCCGCTTGTTCTCAGGGTTCTGGAGGTTGTTCTTCTTGATGTGATCCCACATCTTGCTGACGATCTCGCTGCGGGGCAGATCGGCGGTGCCGACGATCGCGGCCAGCTCCGGCGACGGCGTCACCGGCTTGGCGATACCACCACGTGCTCCGCCTGCTGCTTTAGTTTCGGCCATTCTCTCTTCTCCTGTTCGTACCCGTTTCCGGGCTATTCCTTCGTCAGCGCCCCCGGCTTGTGCGAAGCCTTCCCGCCGTTGTCGCTCTCGACGATGTACTGTGGTTCGTGCTCCGATGCACGAACCTGATGCCCTTTGATCGTGGTATCGCGCGTCTGTCTAGAGACGACTTTGCCATGGGCAGTGCCTCCATGCGATTTCCAGCTGACCTCGTCGCCGCGTTTGAGCACCTTCGCCATAGAAATTCTCCGTATTTTCAGATGGTAAGCGCGCGCGAAACGGGTTGGTTGCGCGGCTGCAACACTTCGTCGCGTTCGCGGTTCGCCTCAGCCGAAACCCGGGCATGCCGCTCGATTTCGCGGATTTTCCTGCGGTGCGAGCGATAGAAGCGGGACGGACGGCATGCTATCAGCCCCTGGGTCGCGTGGGAGGAAGCAATGCGGTTGCTGGTGTTGGGCGGAGTTTTGGCGCTGGGCGGGTGCGGCGGTGGCGGGACCACCGGCACCAATTATGCGGATACGCCGCCAATGGCCGAGATCGTCGCCACGCCTAGCCCCAAGGCGAGCGAGACCCCGGTGACCGAAGCGACGCCCGAGGCTGCGAACGACAGCGCGGGCGAGAATGTCGCCGAAACGCAAACCGCGGCCGAAGCGGCGGCGGATGTGGAAGCGCCGGCCAACGCGGCCGAATAAGCCTGGTCAGGCTGCGCGGCGGACTTTGGCGAAACCTTCGAAGGTTGCGCGCACGTCGGGGGCGGCATTGCCCGCGAGCCGGCTCACCCGGGCGATGAACAGCTCTGCGTCGGCGCCGGGCGTGCGATGCGCCATTTCCCAATCGCCGAACTCGCGGGCGTCGATCGTGCGGTTCGACAATATGACGATCGCGCGGTGGCGCGTGTCGGCCTTGATCCGGGCAAAGGCGGCTTCGACCTTGTCCGCGGGGCCTTCGAGTGCCTGGAGGAAGCGGGATTTGTCCGAATAGAGCATGCCGGTGATGCCGTCGCGCTGGTTGTTGACGCGCGAGGCGGCGAGGATCGCCGTGGGATCGGCGCTTGGCGCATTCGGATTGACGCTGCTGACATAGACGAGCTGAAGCACGGGATTTCCTTGCCGGTCTTACGATAGGGCATGGCTATGCCGGTCAAATATTAGGATTTTCTTGAAGCGGTGGACAAGCCGCGCGCGGCGCGCCATTATTCCGCCCGTGACCGACGCGCTGCACCTTCTGCGACTTATCCGCCCTTAGGGGCCGGACCGCGTCACGCGCACGCCTCTAAGGGCAAATGGCCCTGGGCCAAAGCAAGACCTTCTAGCATGACCGGGCACGCGCTATGCGCGGCCGCGACCCCTTGAGAGGCTTCCCCATGTTGCGCGACCCTAGCGTCAAATACCGTCCCTTCCCGCAGGTGGACCTGCCCGACCGGCAATGGCCGTCGAAGACGATCACCCAGCCGCCGCGCTGGCTCTCCACCGACATGCGCGACGGCAACCAGGCGCTGATCGATCCGATGGACGGCGAGAAGAAGCAGCGCTTCTTCGACCTGCTGGTGAAGGTGGGCGTCAAGGAAATCGAAGTCGGTTTCCCCAGCGCGGGCGCGACCGAATTCGACTTCATCTCCGGGCTGGTGCGCGACGGGAAGATCCCCGACGACGTGATCGTCCAGGTGCTCACCCAGTCGCGCCAGGATTTGATCGAGACGAGCTTCCAGAGCGTCAAGGGCGCCAGGCAGGCGATCGTCCACCTCTATAACGCCGTCTCGCCGGCATGGCGCGACGTGGTGTTCCGGATGACGCGCGCGGAAGTGAAGGCGATCGCAGTCGCCGGCGCCAAGGTGCTGCGCGACGAAGCAGCCAGGCAGCCCGATACGCAGTGGCATTTCGAATATTCGCCGGAGACCTTCTCGACTGCCGAGCTCGATTTCTCGGTCGAGGTCTGCGAGGCGGTGATGGAAATCCTGCGCCCGACGCCCGAGCGGCCGCTGATCCTCAATCTGCCCGCGACGGTCGAGGCGGCCACGCCCAACATCTATGCCGACCAGATCGAATGGTTCGGGCGCAACATCCGCAATCGCGAGTCGATCGTGATCAGCCTGCATACGCATAACGACCGCGGCACCGGCGTCGCCGCCGCCGAGCTGGGGCTGATGGCGGGGGCCGACCGTGTCGAGGGCTGCCTGCTCGGCAATGGCGAGCGCACCGGCAATTGCGACCTCGTGACCGTGGCGCTCAACCTGTACACCCAGGGTATCCATCCCGGGCTCGACCTCTCGGACATCGACGAGATCGTCAACACGGTGAATTATTGCACCAATATCCCCGTCCACCCGCGCACGCCCTATGCCGGCGACTTGGTGTTCACGGCGTTTTCGGGCAGCCATCAGGACGCGATCAAGAAGGGCTTCGCGGCGCAGGAAGCGCGTAACGATGACTTCTGGAACGTGCCCTATCTGCCGATCGACCCCAAGGATCTCGGCCGCGATTACGAAGCGGTGATCCGCGTGAATTCCCAATCGGGCAAGGGCGGCGTCGCCTGGGTGCTCGAACAGGACCGCGGATTGAAGCTGCCCAAGCGGATGCAGGCGGACTTTTCGCGCCACGTCCAGCAGCTTGCCGACGAGACCAGCCGCGAGCTCAATGCCGCGGACATCCGGGCGAAGTTCGAAGCGGTCTATCTGCCGGGCGAAAGCGATCGCATCGCCCTGGTCGATTACGAGGAATCGGGCGCGGCGGGGCAGCGGGTGTTCGTCGGGCGGATCGCGATCGACGGCGTCGAACAGTCGATCTCCGGGCGCGGCAACGGACTGATCTCCGGCGTGATCGACGCGCTGTCCGGCACCACGGGGCCGACGCTCGACGTGGTCGACTACAGCGAGCACGCGATCGGCCACGGCGCCGATGCGCAGGCGGCCGCCTATGTCGAGTGCCGGACGCAGGACGGGCGGACGGTGTTCGGCGTGGGCATCGATGCGGACATCGCGACGGCTTCGGTGCGCGCGGTGCTCAGCGCGGCGAACCGGGCGGGCTGAGTCGGTTGAACCGCTTCGTCGTCGTCTCGGGGTGCTCGGGCGGCGGCAAGTCGACCTTGATCGAGGCGCTGGCGGCGCGGGGCTTTGCGACCGTCGAGGAGCCGGGGCGACGGATTGTGCGCGAGGAGCGGGCAGGGGGCGGGCTTGCGCTGCCCTGGGTCGATCTCGCGGCGTTTGCGCGGCGCGCGATTGCGATGGCGACCGCCGATCGCGAAGCTGCCGAGGCGATGCCGGGCTGGGTGTTTTTCGATCGCGGCCTGATCGACGCCGCGGCGGCACTCGAGCATGCGACGGGAGAGGTTGTGGCCGAACCGCTGGCGCGTGCGCATCCCTATCACCGCACGGTCTTCCTGGTGCCGCCGTGGCCGGAGATCTGGACCGGCGACAGCGAGCGGCTGCACGATCTGGCCGATGCCGAGGCGGAATATGACCGGCTTGCGCGGATGTATCCGGCGCTCGGCTATACGGTGCATGAGCTGCCGAAGGCCGATGTCGAGGCGCGAGTGGCGTTTGTCCTGGCGACGCTCGGCTAGCGCGTCGGATCGATCAGATATTTCTCGCCGGTCGCCTTCTTCGCATAGGCGGCCACCATTTCGGGCTTGAGCACTTCGGCGAGCGAGATCGTCGCCGTGTATTTGCTGGCGAAGGTGGTGGTGAGTTCGGCGGCGACGCGGGCGCGCAGGCGCATTGCGCCTTCCATGCCGAGCTTCATCAGGAACGGGGTGAGCAGGAAGCCGCTGACGCCCCAGGCGAAGCCATAGCCGCGATCGAGTTCGGTCGGCCCCAGATCGAGCGCGCCATAGATATAGACCTGCTTGAAGGTCGAGGAGCCATAGCGGCTATATTCGGTGGCATTGCGGCTGGCCGCGGCTTCCATCGCGTGCAGGATCGCGTTGACGAGGCGGCCGCCGCCGATAGCGTCGAAGGCGAGCGTGGCGCCGGTCTCGGCGATCGCGTCGGTAAGCCTCTCGCGGAAGTCGCCGGCGCTGCTGTCGACGATGTACTTCGCGCCAATTTCCCGCAGGATCGCGGCCTGGGCGTCGCTGCGGACGATGTTCACCAGCGGCACGCCGTCGGCGATGCAGATGCGGTTGAGCATCTGGCCGAGGTTCGAAGCGGCGGCGGTGTGGACCAGCGCCTTGTGGCCCTCCATCCGCAATGTCTCGACGAAGGCGAGGGCGGTCAGCGGATTGACGAACATCGATGCGCCGTCGGCGGCACTGGCGCCTTCGGGGAGCGGAACGCAGTCGCGCGCGGCGAGCTTGCGATACTGGGCGTACATTGCGCCGCCGATCATTCCGACCTTCTTGCCGAGCAGTCTTTCGACGTTCGCGCCTGCCGCGACGACGGTGCCGGCGCCTTCATTGCCGACTGGCATCGACTGATCGAGCCGCGGCTTCATCGCGCCCATCCGTCCCTGCGGGATCGCGGCGGTGAGAATGGGGCGATCCGCGGTGCCGCCGGCTTCGAGCGTCGCCACATCGGCCGGGCCGAGCAGCAGGCCGAGGTCGGACGGGTTGATCGGCGTCGCCTCGACCCGGACGACGACTTCGTCGGGGCCGGGCGGATCAAGCGTGACGGGTTCGAGGGCCAGGGTCAGCCGCGCATCGCTGGAGACGGTGGAGCGCAGTTCGAGTCCCGTCAGCTTCTCGGCCATCATTCTCTCCTTATCCATTTCGAGCGCTTCGCACAGGATCAGCGCGACGGCCAGCGCCGCCGCACTTCGGGACCGATCACCTCGATATCGTCGGTGAGGATCATGCCGGAAAATCCTGCGGGCACCGCATCGAGCTGGTCCGGGCGCTCCAGCCCGGTCGCGCCCGAGCCATGTTCGCCGATCGGACCGGTCAGCATCACTGAGACGTCGGCCGCCTTCATCCGCGCGAGGAATCGGTTGGGCCAGCCCCAATAGGCCCAGCGCAGGTTTATCGGCACGCCGATGACGCTGCCGCGGCAGGCCCGGGGGACATGCCCGCTCCAGCCGATCAGAAGATAGCGCATCGCACAGGCCTTGCCGCGCTTCCCGGAGAGCAGCAGAGCATACGGCGCAAGCTGTTGCAGTCGTTGGATCGGCCGCTCGGCCGCATATACCTGCAACCGATGGTCGGTCGGATGGCCGTGCGCCTTCAGATAGGCCACCAATCGGTCGGCCTCGAGGGCATCGTTGCTCTTGATGTTGATGAGGAACTGCCTGCCCGCAAACGCCGTCAGCACTTGGTGGAGCGTCGGCATCAGTCCGACGCCCTTGCCGCGGAACGGAAAGCTTCTGCCGCGGTCGGCGGTATAGCCGTGACCGACGTCGAGGGTTTTCAGATAGGCCATCGATTGGTCGCGAGTGACGCCTCGGCCGTCGGTCCGGCATTCGAGCGTCCAGTCATGGAACACGGCAAATTCGCCATCGGTGGTCGGATGCACGTCGAGTTCGAGCGCAGTGGCACCCGCCGCGAAGCTCGCAGCCATCGAGGGCAGGGTGTTTTCGAGATAGGGATTGGTCGGCGGATCTATGCGCGAAGCAGTGCAGTCGTTCTGCCTCAGCCCGACATGGTTGAAGGTCTGGTGCACGCCGCGGTGCGCCAGCACGCCCGGAATGCCGGTCGGCCGAGGTGCCAGCCAGGAGGCGTTTACGAGGTAGATGCCTGCCAGTAGGGCCGCTGCTCCGCCTGCCGCAAGCCACCGTCTCCGCATCCCCGCGCTCCCCTCGGGCGGCGCCTATTCGTCCCGCTGCCGCACCACCTCGCAACCTATCCGTGCGTCGGGATAGATGTCGAGCTTGGTCGAGCGGACGCGGACCTCGACTACCCGCGGATCGCGCAGCGCGAGCGCGGCGACCTGATCGCAAAGGACTTCCTGCAGTGCGACGTGGCGCGTGGCGGCAAGGGCGTGGATCTCACTGCGCAGGAAGTCGTAGTCCACCACTGCATCGATCCGGTCTTCCGGCGGAGCAGGGTATCGACACGTCATCGCGACGCTGAGTTGGACGCGCTGCGGCGTCTGCTCGTGCGGATGGATGCCCAGGCCCATCGTCAATTCGAGCCCTTCGAGCAGGATCGTGTACTCAGCCATGCGGGCGCGTCCGGCCTTCGAACATCACGTCGCCGTCGCGCTGCAGGAAGCGCTGGCCGCAATCGACGAAGACGTTCTGCCCGGTGATGCTGCGGCAGGTAAGCAGATGCTCGACCGTCGCGGCGATGTCGTCGAGCGCGACGGGGCGCTGGAGCAGGTTCTGGCGGGCATGTTCGGAGAATTCCTCCGGCGTCTGGTCCAGGCTGGGCAGGGTCAGGCCCGGCGAGACGGCATTGACGCGGATGCGCGGGGCGAGCGCGCGCGCCATCATTTCGGTCGCGGCGGCGAGGGCGGCCTTGCTCAGCGTGTAGGTGAGGAAGTCGGGGTTGAGGTTGGCGAGCTTCTGGTCAAGCAGATTGACCACCGCACCGGCATCGAGATCGTCTTGCGCCGCCAATGCCGAGGCGAGCGCGACGGGGGCGCCGCAATTGATGCGGAAATGCTGGTCGAGCAGCGCGAAGTCTGTGAGCGGCAGCGCGTCCCAGGCGAATTGCGAGGCATTGTTGACCAGGCCGTCGATAGGGCCGCCCAGGCCTTGGCGCGCGGTGGCGATCAGTGCCGGGGCGGTGGCCGCGTCGGCGAGTTCGCCCGAGACGATGCAGGCGGTTCCGCCCGCCGCGGCGATTGCGTCGCGCAGTGCGGCGGCGTCATCGGGGGCGTTATGATGGTGGATCGCCACGCCATGGCCGCGCAGCGCGAGCCGGCGCGCGATCCCCGCGCCGATCCGCTTCGCGCCGCCGGTGACGAGCACCCGCATCAATAGCCCATCAGCTTGAGCACTTCCTGGCGGCTGCGCTCGTCTTCGCGGAACACGCCCATCATCCGGCTGGTGACCATGCCGACGCCGGGGGTGCGCACCCCGCGCGCGGTCATGCAGCCATGGGTTGCCTCGATCACCACGGCGACGCCCTGGGGTTTTAGCTTTTCCCAGATGCAGTCGGCGACCTGGGCGGTGAGGCGTTCCTGGACCTGGAGGCGGCGGGCGAAGCCGTGGAGCACGCGGGCGAGCTTCGAGATGCCGACGACGCGGTCCTTGGGCAGATAGGCGATCGATGCCTTGCCGGCGATCGGCGCCATGTGGTGCTCGCAATGCGACTGGAACGGGATGCCGGTCAGCAGGACGATATCGTCATAGCCGCCGACTTCCTCGAACACGCGGTTGAGGTGATGCGCTGGATCCTCGTCATAGCCCTGGCAGTATTCCTTCCAGGCGCGCGCGACGCGGGCAGGCGTGTCGATCAGCCCCTCACGCGTGGGATCGTCGCCCGACCAGCGGATCAGCGTGCGGATCGCGTCGGCGACATCGTCCGGAACGGCGATCTTGGCGGGGCCGGCGACGAGATCGCCGTCTTCCGCTGGATCGTGAATTTCCGCCATCCGCCTGTCCTTCCTCGCCTTGATCCAGTTTACGCTACGTCAGCGCGGATTCCGCCGCGACGGACCTGTTGCCCATCCGTACCGCTTCTTAAAAAACGGCGGGAAACCGCGGAGTTCCGCCCTCCACCCCCGTTGACGGCTTCGGAAATGCAGCGTTAGTTGCCTGCGTAATAAAAGCAACGCCGACACCGGATATCCTCCGCGCGGCGACAGGAGAGGGGAACAATCCCATGAAGAAGCTCGATTTGCTCGCGGCAACGGCACTTGGCCTGCTCGCGACGACCCCCGCCTTTGCGCAGGACGCCGGCACGCCGCCGACGGTCGATGAGACCATGACGCAGGACTATCAGGGCGCGAACGACATCGTCGTGACCGCGACGCGGCGCAACGAGACGGTGCAGGACGTGCCGATCGCGATCACTGCGATCGGGCCCGAGCTGCTCCAGAATGCCGGCGTCGAGAATGTCCGCGACCTCGAGCAGCTGGCGCCGTCGCTGCAGAGCTCGACCGGCCAGTCCTCGGCCACCGGCACCACGATCTACATTCGCGGCATCACCACCGGCGGCGACAACCCGGGGTTCGAACCCGCGGTCGGCGTGTTCATCGACGGCGTGTTCCGCGCGCGTGCCGGCGTGGCGATCTCCGAGCTTCCCGAGCTGGAGCGCGTCGAGGTGCTGCGCGGGCCGCAGGGCACGCTGTTCGGCCGCAACACCTCGGCCGGCGCGCTCAGCATCTTCACGGCGCAGCCGCAGTTCGAGACGCATGGCTATGTCGAGGGAACGTACGGCAACTACAACGCCTATGGCGTGCGGGGCGCGTTCACCGGGCCGGTGAGTGAATCGCTCGCGCTGCGCGTCGACGGCGGCTATCGCAAGCGCGACGGCTATATCAACGATGCCAACAGCGACCGCGCGATCAACGACGTCAATCGCTGGAACGTGCGCGGGCAGGCGCTGCTCGACAGCGGCGACATCACGCTGCGCCTGATCGGCGACTATTACGAGACCGACGAGCAGTGCTGCGGCGCGGTGTCGGTGGCACGCGGCAGCCTTGCCCCGGTGATCCAGGGCGTAGCGGCGTCGCGCGGGCGGGTCGGCCTCTACACCGGGCCGGGCAGCGATCGCACCCAGGCGATGTCGCCCAACCGCGACTATGCCGAGAAGGTGAAGGACTGGGGCTTTTCGGGCGAGCTCGGCTGGCAGCTCGGCGACGTCAAGCTGACCTCGATCACCGCCTATCGCAACTGGCAGGTGGTGCGGAACCAGGACATCGACTTTTCGGGCGTCGATCGTGCCTATCGCGACGGCTATCGCAACGAACTCACCGATTTCACGCAGGAACTCCGGCTGCAGGGCTCGGCGTTCGGCGGCAAGCTCGACTGGCTGATCGGCGGCTTCTACCTGAACGAGAGCAACAAGCTGCGCGACGTGGTGCAGCTCGGCAACGACGCCAATGCCTATGTCGACACGATCTTCTCGGGATCGGGCTTCCAGTTCTTCGGGTCGTATGGCGTGCCGACGCTGCCGCAGCTCGGCGCCGCGTTGCAGGGCGGGCCGGCGCTGCCCGCCAATGTGAAGCCGCTGCTCGGCCAGCTGCTGTTCCTGCAGAATCCGTTCATCGCGCCGGGCGTGCGGCTGCAGCAGGCAGCGGCCGCCAATCCGGCGCTGCTGGCGCTGCTGACCACGCCTCTGCCGGGCAACCTGCCGGGGCAGGGCAACAATCCCGACGATTTCCGCGTCAAGACCAATGCCTTCGCGCTGTTCACGCACAACATCATCAACGTGACCGACAAGCTGTCGCTCACGCTGGGTGCGCGCTGGAACCACGAGAGCAAGGACATGACCGCGAGCATCAACAACAATACCGGCGCGTGCTCGACCTTCTACAACACCAGCGCCGCGGCGCAGACCTATCTCGGGGTGGTTCGCGCCGCGCTGGGGGCGACCAACTATAACAATCTGTTCCTGCTCAGCTGCAATCCGGCGGTGAACACCGAGTTCAACGGCAATTATCAGGACGATTTCACCGACAACGAGATCACCGGCACCGCCAAGCTGGCGTTCAAGGTGTCGGACAAGCTGCTGACCTATGCCAGCTACGATCACGGCTATAAGTCGGGCGGCTATAATCTCGACCAGGCGACCTTCGATTCGCGGCTGCTGGGCGGCAATGGCGCGCAGGGCTCTGACCTGCAGTTCGGCGCCGAGACCGTCGATGCCTATGAAATCGGCTTCAAGGCGAGCCCGAGCCGGGCATTCTCGCTGAACGTCGCCGCGTTCTACATGAACTTCTACAACCTCCAGTCGCTGGTGTTCGCGGGCAACAACTTCGTCGTCCAGAACGTGCCCAAGAGCATCAGCAAGGGCGTGGAGATGGAATCGACGATCCGCCCCGCGCGCGACCTGACCTTCCAGCTCGGCTATAGCTGGATCAGCGCCCGCTATGACGGGGGCAACGACTTCACCGGAACGCCGCTGCAGGGCCAGGAAGGCCGGCAGTTCAACAACCAGCCCGAGCATACGGTGACGGTTGCCGGCACCTGGACGCCGCGACTGACTGACGGGATCAACGGCCTGATCCATCTCGACATGCGCTACAACAGCGAAGTCAACATCCCGTCGAGCAATCCGAACCCGCTGACCGGGCGGACCTCGATCTACAACCAGGGCTATCCGCTGCTCAACGCTGCGGTGGGCGTGACTTCGGCGGACGGCAAGTGGCGCGGCGAGTTCTTCGTCGAGAACCTGACCAACCAATTCTACTACATCACCGGCTTCGCCGTGCCCGAGCAGACCGGCAACTATGCCGGCTATCCGGGCATGCCGCGCTTCTTCGGCGGGCGCGTGCGCGTCGGCTTCTGAGGCTCGATCGACGGGAAACGGGGCGGCCGGGGCGAGAGCTCCGGCCGTTTTCGTTGCTGTGGCTGCTTGGTCCGAGACTTTTCCTAGCGCTCGAAAAGATGGTCGAGCGCGCTGGCGGGCAGGCACCAGAAGATCGCGACGAGCGCCGCGCAGGCGAGGCCGAGCGCGGGGGTGACGAAGGTGAGGGCGATGCCCGAGACGTAGAGCGCGCTCGCGGCCAGGCCCTTGCGCAGTGCGAGGCGGTGATAGGCCTGCGACGCTTCCGATTGGCTGCCGGTGCGACGGATCGTCCGCTGCAGCCACATATAGGCGACCGAGGGCAGCAGCATGATGCCCATATAGACCAGGGTCGCGTCATGGCTGAACACCTGCTCGCCGAGATAATCGGTGCCGAACGGGACCAGTGACAGCGTGAACATCAGCGCGATGTTCGACCAGAGCAGGCCGTTGGTTACCCGCGGGGCGTGGTGGAACAGCCGGTGGTGGTTGACCCAGTAGATCGAGACATAGGCGAAGCTGAGCGCATAGGCCGTGAAGATCGGCCAGAGCGGGACGAGCCGGCTCCAGCCGGGCTCCTCAGGCGCATGCATCTCGAGCACCATGATCGTGACGACGATCGCAATTACGGCGTCGGAATAGGCTTCGACGCGCGTGACGCCGGCGCGGCCTTCGGAATCTTCGGCCATGTGAGGGCTCCCGCAATTCGGTGGGAATCTAGCCGAAACCGTAAACGCTCCCAGTTGAACCTAAGTAGGGTTCACTTCTCGCTCTTTCCGCTTGCGGGGAGGAGGGCGGAGCGGGGGCTGTCTAGGGTTTGCCGCGCTTGCCCCTCTCCCCGGCCCTCTCCCCTAAAGGGGAGAGGGAGAGAGTTGCGTCAGTCCTTGGTGAAGCCGGCGGCGATCTTGAGCTTCACGTCGTCCGAGACCATCGGGATGCCCATGGTGACGCCGAAATCGCTGCGGCGGATCGTCGTCGTCGCCTCGAAGCCGATATTGTCCTTGCCGCCCATCTGCTGCGGAGTCTTGCCGGCGCCGTAGAAGGCGACGTCGAGCGTGACCGGGCGCTTGATGCCGTTGAGCGTGAGGTCGCCCGTGACCTTCGCCTTGTCGCCGGCGACGACCACCTTGGTCGAGACGAAGCGCGCGTCGGCGGGGGCGGGGCCGAAGAAGTCGGGCTTGCCGCCGGCTTCCTTGGGCGCGCGCAGCAGGTGCGCAGTCAGGCCGGCGCTGGCCGTGGTGACTTTCGAGACCGGAATGGTGATGTCGACCTTGGCGGCGGCGGGATTCTTGGGATCGATCACCAGCGTGCCGGTGATGTCGCCGAACAGCCCGAAATAGGGCGTGAAGCCGAGGTGATCGACTTCCCACGCGATCAGCGTGTGGCCGGGATCGGCGCTGTAGCTGCCGGCGACGACGCGCGCGGGATCCTTGGCGCCGGGGGTCTGCATCGCCTGCTGGGCGACGAGCGGGGTGGCGATGGCGAGCGTGGCGGCGAGGGCGATGAAGCGGACGCGCATGGGAATCTCCTGGTTGGGAGACCCGCGTGTCGGGCGTTTTGGGAGGGCGGTCAAACGGCAAGATGGAAACCGACGGTTTCCGCAAATGAAAAGGGGCCGCGGACCGGTGTCCGCAGCCCCTTCATCATTTTCGAACCGGTGTCAGTTCTTTTCCTTGTCCACCAGCTTGTTGGCGCCGATCCACGGCATCATCGCGCGGAGTTCGGCACCGACCTCTTCGATCTGGTGGCGCTTGGCGGCGATGCGGCTGGCCTTGAGTTCGGGCTGGCCGGCGCGGTTGTCGAGCACGAAGTCCTTGACGAAGCGGCCCGACTGGATGTCGGCGAGGACGCGCTTCATTTCCTTCTTGGTCTCTTCGGTGATGATGCGCGGGCCGGTCTTGATGTCACCATATTCGGCGGTGTTCGAGATCGAGTAGCGCATGTTGGCGATGCCGCCCTCGTACATCAGGTCGACGATTAGCTTGAGCTCGTGCAGGCACTCGAAATAGGCCATTTCCGGGGCGTAGCCGGCTTCGACCAGCGTTTCGAACCCGGCCTGGACCAGCGCCGTGGCGCCGCCGCACAGCACGGCCTGCTCGCCGAACAGGTCGGTCTCGCATTCCTCGCGGAAATTGGTTTCGATGATGCCCGAACGGCCGCCGCCGACGCCCGAAGCATAAGCGAGCGCAACGTCATGCGCGTTGCCGCTGGCGTCCTGGTGGATCGCGATCAGGCAAGGCACGCCGCCGCCGCGAACATATTCGGAGCGCACGGTGTGGCCGGGACCTTTGGGGGCGATCATGATCACGTCGATGTCCTTGGGCGGCTCGATCAGGCCGAAATGGACGTTGAGGCCGTGGGCGAAGGCCAGCGCCGCGCCGGGCTTGAGATTGCCCTTGAGGTCGGCGTCATAGATCGCGGCCTGATGCTCGTCGGGGGCGAGGATCATCAGGATGTCGGCCCAGCCGGCCGCATCCTTGTTGCTCATCACCTTGAAGCCGGCATCTTCGGCTTTCTTCGCCGATGCCGAGCCGGGGCGTAGCGCGATCGCGACATTCTGGACGCCGCTGTCGCGCAGGTTCTGGGCGTGGGCGTGACCCTGAGAACCATAGCCGATGATGGCGATGTTCTTGCCCGAGATCAGGTTCAGATCGGCGTCGCGATCGTAGTAGACACGCATTTTCGTTCAGTCCCTTTCTGGAATGTGCCCCTGCGCAAGCAGGGGTCCAGGGTTACTCGACCCTGGGCTCCTGCTTTCGCAGGAGCACGCGATGAAAAATTCAGGCGGCTTCCTTGCCGCGCGAAATGGCGACGACGCCGGTGCGGGCGACTTCGATCAGGCCGAGCTCGCGCATCAGCTCGACGAACTTGTCGAGCTTCTCCGAGCCGCCGGTGACTTCGAACACGAAGCTCGAAATCGTCGCATCGACGACGCGGGCACGATACACCTCGGCGAGGCGCAGCGCCTCGATCCGGTGGTCGCCGGTGCCTGCGACCTTCACCAGGGCGAGCTCGCGCTCGACATGCGGGCCGGCGGCGGTGAGGTCGGTCACCTTGTGCACCGGCACGAGCCGCTCGAGCTGCGCGATGATCTGCTCCATCACCGCGGCCGAGGACGATGTCACGATGGTGATGCGACTAATTCGATTGTCCTCGGTGATCTCCGAGACGGTGAGGCTTTCGATATTGTAGCCGCGCGCAGTGAACAGCCCGGCGATCCGGGCGAGGATGCCCGGCTCGTTATCGACGATCACGGCAAGCGTGTGCCGCTCTTTTTGCTCTTCCTTGATGTGCATGGGATCAGACCAGTGCCTTGGCTTCGTCGTCCATTTCGCCGGAAACTTCGGCGGCCTGGAGCAGCATTTCGGTATGGGCGGCGCCCGACGGGATCATCGGGAAGCAATTGGCGAGCTTCGCGACGCGGCAATCGACGATCACCGGGCCGTCATGGTCGAGCATCGCCTGGATGCCGTCCTCCAGATCGCCGCGCGCGTCGATGCGGATGCCCTTCCAGCCATAGGCTTCGCCGAGCTTCACGAAATCGGGCAGCGTATCCGAATAGCTTTCCGAATAGCGCGACTGATAGGTCAGCTCCTGCCACTGGCGGACCATCCCCATATATTCATTGTTGAGAATGAATATCTTCACCGGCAGGCGATATTGCGTAGCGGTCGCAAGCTCCTGGATGTTCATCTGGATGCTCGCTTCGCCCGCGATGTCGATAACCAGGGCGTCGGGATTGCCGAGTTGCGCGCCGATCGCGGCGGGCAGGCCATAGCCCATCGTGCCCAGACCGCCGCTGGTGAGCCACTTGTTGGGCTCCTCGAAATCGAAATGCTGGGCAGCCCACATCTGGTGCTGGCCGACTTCGGTGGTGATGATCGGACTGCGGGCATGCGTCGCCTCCCACAGCGCACGGATTGCGCGCTGCGGCATGATGACGTCCTGCCTGTCCTCGAAATCGAGGCAGCGGGTCTGGCGCCAGCCGTTGATCCGGCCCCACCATTCGGTGAGATCGGGCCGGGGATGCTGACGCGCGTTCCAGCAATCGATCATTTCGCGCAGCGCGATGCCGACATCGCCGATGATCGGCAGGTCGACGCGGACATTCTTGTTCACGCTCGACCGGTCGATATCGATATGGACCTTCCGCGCATGCGGCGCGAACGCATCGAGCCGGCCGGTGACGCGATCGTCGAAACGCGCGCCGAAGGCGATGATCAGATCGGCCTTGTTCATCGCCCAATTGGCTTCGTAGGTGCCGTGCATGCCGAGCATGCCGAGCCACTGGTCCGACGAAGCGGGCAGGGCGCCGAGCCCCATCAGCGTCGAAGTGACCGGCGCGCCCGTCATCGCCGCAAGCTCGCGCAGGAGCCTGGACGCCTCGGGACCCGAATTGATGATCCCGCCGCCGGTATAGAAGATCGGGCGCTCGGCCGCGGCGAGCATGTCGACCGCTTCCTGGATCTTCGCCGCGTCGGGCTGGGTCTGCGGGCGATAGGTCTTGTGCTGGATCGGGCCGGGCGCTTCGTAGCGTGCCGTCGCGACCTGGACGTCCTTGGGGATGTCCACGACCACCGGACCGGGGCGGCCCGACGTGGCGATGTGGAACGCCTCATGGATGATGCTGCCAAGCGTCTCGGGCGCCTTCACCAGGTAATTATGCTTGGTGCAGTGCCGCGTGATGCCGACGGTATCGGCTTCCTGGAACGCGTCGGTGCCGATCAGGGCGGTGGGAACCTGGCCGGTGATGACGACCATCGGGATCGAATCCATCAGCGCGTCGGTGATCCCGGTGACGGCGTTGGTCGCGCCGGGCCCCGAGGTGACGAGCACGACACCGGGCTTGCCGGTCGAGCGGGCATAGCCTTCGGCGGCATGCGTCGCCGCCTGCTCATGCCGGACGAGAATGTGTTTAATTCGATCCTGCTTGAAGATCGCATCGTAAATCGGAAGCACCGCGCCGCCAGGATAGCCGAAGATGACCTCCACACCGAGGTCGCTCAACGCCTCGATCAGGATGTCTGCTCCGCTCTTCTCGGTCACGTGGGCCTCCTTTTGCTGCAATGCGCCATCGCACCGCCGGAGGGCGCTGCTAGTGGCAAGAAAATGGCTCGTCAAGCGTTATAGATGTAATTTAGTTTCAATTCTAGTCATTCGAACGTTTTTTTCTGTCTCGCTCACGCGCTCCCAGTCCTCCGGCGTCTGCCGGCGGAACCAGGTGTACTGCCGTTTGGCATATTGCCGCGTGGCGAGCGCGCCTGCGGTAGCAGCCTGCACGACATCGGTCTCGCCCGCAAACAATCCGCGCAGTTCGGGCACACCGATCGCGCGGAGCACCGGCGCGTCGGCTGGAATATCGGTGCGGGCGAGCAGCGCGGTCGCCTCGGCGCGGCCCTGATCGAGCATGTCGGCGAAGCGGCGATCGATGCGCTCGCCCAGCCAGTCGCGGTCGGGAAGCAGGAGGATGGGGGCGAGGTGGATCTCATCCGCGATCCCGCCCAGCCGGCGCGTCTGCCAATGGGCGAGGGGCTTGCCGGTCGAGCGCACCACCTCGAGTGCGCGCGAGACGCGGCTGGTGTCGCCGGGGCCGAGCCGGGCGGCGGCTTCCGGGTCCGCATCGGCGAGCAGGGCATGCGCCTGCGCGACCGGCAGTGCGCGGACTTGCTGGCGGATGTCGGGATCGATCTCGGGCACCGGCGCGATGCCTTCCAGCAGCGTGCGCAGGTACAGGCCGGTCCCGCCGACGAGGATGGGCAGGCGGCTGTCCTGCTGCGCCTCGGTGATCGCGGCGCGCGCTTCGGCCGCCCAGCGCGCGGCCGAATAGGAGTCGGCGCCGTCGATATGGCCGAACAGGCGGTGGGGGACGCGCGATTCTTCGTCCACGGTGGGACGCGCGGTGAGGATGCGCAGATCGGCATAGACCTGCATCGAATCGGCATTGATCACGGTGCCGCGATGCTTTTCGGCCAACGCCAGCGCGAGCGCGGACTTGCCGCTCGCGGTCGGCCCTGCGATGAGCGCGACCTTCGGGAGGTGACCCTTGTTCATTGCTACATTCATAGCTGCCGGCCGGCTAAAAGAAGAAGACATTCAGCATGCGTGCGAGCTGCTGCGGTTCAACGGCCAAGTGCCGACGGCGAAGTGGCTGGAGGAGGGGACCGCATGCGATATCTTCTATGACGGCGATCCGGATTTCGACGGTGCGGTGTCCCGTAACGACGGCGTAGCCGCAGGTCATATGTGGCTGGACGACATGTTCCAGGGCTATGATATAGTCATTCAACCTGCCGAGGGACGCGAGAAGAAGCTGCTCGTCGCCGACATGGATTCGACGATGATCACCGTCGAATGCATCGACGAACTCGCCGACTATGCCGGGATCAAGGCGCAGATCGCCGAAGTCACCGAGCGGGCGATGCGCGGCGAGCTCGATTTCGGCGCGGCGCTCGATGCGCGAGTCGCGCTGCTCAAGGATCTCGAGGAAAGTGCGATCGATCGCTGCCTGGCCGAGCGCGTGAAGCTGATGCCGGGCGCGAAGACGCTGGTGCGGACGATGAAGGCGCGCGGCGCGACGACGATCCTCGTGTCGGGCGGATTCACGCGATTTGCCGAGCCGGTGGGTGCGGAGATCGGCTTCGATCGGGTGATCGCAAACGTGCTCGAGATTGGCCAGGCGCGGCTCACCGGCACCGTAACCAAGCCGATCGTCGACAGCGCGACCAAGGAGACGACGCTGCTGGGCGCGCTTGCCGAACTGGGCCTGCCTGCCGAGGCGTCCATGGCCGTGGGCGACGGTGCGAACGACCTCGCGATGATCCGCCAGGCCGGGCTGGGCGTGGCGTACCACGCCAAGCCGATCGTCGCGGCCGCGGCCGGCGCGCGGATCGACCATGGCGACCTGACCGCCCTGCTCTATGCGCAGGGCATCGCCCGATCGGAATGGATCGACGGCTGAGGTGCTACTGGGCCGGCTTGACGCGCGTATAGGGCACGAACTTGCCCAGGATCACGAAGCCACGCGGGAAGCCGCTCGTGCGATCGACGAGATTGATCGTGTCGATGCTGCACAGCTGCGAGCCGGTCATCTTCACCACCAGGATATCGTCGTCGTTGAGCGACTCGGCGCCCGAGCGCGGCGTGTTGACATAGAGCCTGGAGCCGACGCGGTAGACGATCGCCTTGCCTTCGATCACCTGGCTGGAATTGCCGGGCGGAAGGCTGATGCAACTCACCGGTTCGCCCGCGACGCGGCCGGCGAGCAGCTTCTGCAGCTTGACCTCGGGGGTGTCGCGCGGCGCGGCGAGGGCGGGTGCCGCGATCACGCTTGCGGCGACGAGAAGCGTTTTGATGAGACTAGCCATGCGCGTGCCCTAGCACAGTCTGCCTGAACCTGCGCTGACGTGCATCGATCAGCTTTCGAACGAGATCTTGACCGAGTCGCTGCTGCGTTCGTGCGGGCCGTGGAAGACGGCTTCGATATTGTTGCCGTCGGGATCGAGCAGGAAGGCGGCGTAATAGCCCGGATGATAGGGCCGCTCGCCCGGCGCGCCATTGTCGCTGCCGCCCGCGGCAATGCCGGCGCGGTGGAAGGCCTCGACTGCGCCGCGGCCCCTGGCCTGGAAGGCGAGGTGGTGGCGACCGGTCAGCTTGCCCTGCGCGGCCTGGCTGTCGGCGGTGGAGACGAACAGCTCGTCGGCCCAGAAATAATCCTCGGCAATCCCGCCCATCGGGACGCCGAGCACGTCGAACACGGCCTCATAGAAACGCTGGCTTGCCGGAAGGTCGCGAACGACGAGCTGGATATGATCGATCAGCCGTCCGCGATGCAGTTCCTGCGCTTCCATGGTGCCGCTCCCGTCTTCCTATCGGTTGCCGCCAAAGGTGAAGGTCAGCGCGACGCCGCCCGAAAGCTGGTTGCGCGAACCGATCGCGCGGACGATCGGCGAATCCGCCGCATCCGAGACGAGGCGGTCATATTTGGCGTAGCCATATACGCCCCAGCTCTTGTCGAACTGGAACAGCGTCGTCGCGGCAGCGCCCACGGCATGCAGGCCACCGCTGGGCGCATAGGGCGTCAAGCCGGTGCGCGCGCTCGCCGCTGCGTTCACGCCGAAATAGGCTTCCTGGTATTTGCGGTCCGACAGCGAGATGCGCGGGCCGAGCGAGAACAGCCATTTGTCGCCGTCGCGCGCGACGTAATCGACGCTGACATTGCCGACCAGCGCCTTGTGCCCGGAAACGCCCTTGCGCAGTTCGCCCCGCGCGCGGATCGAGGAACCGAGCCATGCCTGGACGAAGCCGCCGGCCTCGATCGAGACGCCGACTTCGTCGACCGGCAAATCGGTCTCGTTGCGGCGGCGGCTGCCTTCGAACGCGAAGGCCGGACCGAACGAGAAACCGCCGGTCTCGACCACCGTGAGGTCGGCGTTCTGGTCGGCCGATTCGAATTCGAACGGGGTGTCGCCGCGGCTCAGCGAGATGTCCCACAAGGGTGCGATCAGCAGGTCCTCGGAACCGGGATATTTGGGCAGCAGCTGGGGTCCCAGCGCGACACGGAAGCGGCGGGGCTCCTTGGCGGGGCTTTCCTCCTGTGCGGAGGCGCCGGTGGCGAGGAGGAGGGCGGGGAGGGTGGCGGCAGCCAGGAGCGCTTTGATCATGTGGCGCGAAACGCGCCTTTTCGACTTTTGTTGCGCATGCGAAGTGATTTATTGCTGAAGGTGCCCAAAAGCCTCTATTTCAGCGGGTGACGGGCACGCACGGCTTGACGCTGCCGCATGCAGAAGCCGCGGTGGCGCGCGAGGCATAGGGGCCGACCAGCAGCTTGGTCAGCGCGCCTGCCTTGACGTAATAAGGCTGGCGGCCCGGGAAGCGTCCGCCGACCTGGCTCCACAGCTTGCGGGCATTGTTCGCGTCGCCGAACGCGCCGAGCTGGACGCGCCAGCCGCCGTCGCGTGCGGGTGCCGCCGGGGCGGGCTGGGGCGCGGACTGAACCGGCCGAGGAGCAGGGCGGTTGACGGCGGGCGGCGCAGGGCGCGTTTCGACCGGGACGGGGCGATTGACCTCCGCAACTTCGACCGGCGGGAGCGGCCTGCCGCCGCGACTGAATTCCTCTTCGTATTTACGCGAGAGCGCGAGGCCCTTCTGACGGTCGTCGAGCGGCATGAACTGGTCCATCTGCGCGCGCGCCTTGATCGCCGGGTCGAGCCCGGTCACGGACGAACGGACCATCAGCGCATAGGCGCGGACCCAGTCCTTCTGTACGCCGTCGGCGTTGAACAGCATGATGCCGAGGATATATTGCGCACGGGCATCGTCGCGGCTGACCGCGCGCTGGAGCCACTGCACCGCTTCGGACCGCTTGCCGTTCTCGAACAGGGTGACGCCGTAATAGCCCTCGGCCTGTTCGTGGCCCTGGAGCACTGCCTTGCGATACCAGGCTTCGGCTTGCTTGGAATCGGCAGGGACGCCGCGGCCGAGCTTATAGGCCTGGCCCATGTTGAACTGCGCGTCGGCATTGCCGCGATTGGCCTCGGGACGCCATTTCTCGACTGCGGTGCGATAATCGCCACGATCATAGGCGTCGACTCCGGCCTTGACCGGGTCTTCCTGCGCCGCGACCGGCGCGCGCTGCGCAGACGCGGGCGCCACGAGCAGCGCACTCGCCAGACCGGCCATCCACAAAGACTTCATTCCGAACACGCTCCGTCGCCTCGCGAGATACATCCGAATGCCACGTACCACCGGTCTGGCAAACATATCCTTACTTCCCCGGAAACCAAAATGCGTCCTCCGGCGAACGCGTTAACCCCTTCTTATCTACCCTTATGCCATCTGGAAGCCTGCACTTATCGAGTTTCCGAGGGGGTTCATGCGCGTTCTAGCGATGGCATCGCAGAAGGGTGGTTCTGGAAAGACCACGCTGTCCGGTCACCTAGCGGTGCAGGCACAGCTGGCTGGTCACGGACCCGTCGTTCTCATCGATATCGACCCTCAGGGTTCGCTCTCCGACTGGTGGAACGAGCGCGACACCGAGTATCCGGCGTTCGCGCAGACCACGGTCGCGCGGCTCCAGGCGGATCTCGAGGTCCTGCGCCAGCAGGGCTTCCGCATGGCGGTGATCGACACGCCCCCCGCCATCACCATGGCGATCCAGAGCGTGATCCAGGTCGCCGAGCTGATCGTCATCCCGACGCGTCCTTCGCCGCACGATCTGCGTGCCGTCGGCGCCACGGTCGATCTGTGCGAGCGCGCCGGCAAGCCGCTGATCTTCGTGGTCAACGCCGCGACGCCCAAGGCGCGGATCACGTCGGAAGCCGCAGTCGCGTTGTCGCAGCACGGCACCGTCGCGCCGATCACGCTGCATCACCGTACCGATTTCGCCTCGTCGATGATCGATGGCCGCACGGTCATGGAAACCGATCCGCGCGGCAAGTCCGCCGGTGAGGTCGCCGGGCTCTGGGCCTATATCCACGACCGGCTCGAAAAGAATTTCCGCCGTACCGTATTCGCGGCACCGACGCAGCCGAGCCAGTTCGGCCAGGCACCGCGCGCAGGTGGCTTCGGCCGCCGCGTGGTCGGCTGAGGGAGGTCGCGATGTTCGGCAACCCAAAACCCACTGCTTCGCTCTCCTCCAGCCTGCTTGCCCGCAAGGGCCAGGCGCGTCCGGCAATGCGTCCGCAGGGCTTCCTGCAGATGAACACCGGCGGGCAGGAAGATCTCGGCTGGAACGACATGGGCGAGGACTTCCGTCCCGCGCCCTATGCCGCACCGGCCGAGCACAGCTTCGAAGCGCCCAAGCCCGAAGTCCTGCGCCAGATCGAGGCGCTGGACGAGCAGCTTGCCGCGCCCGCGCCGCAGCCCGAATTCGAGCCCGAAGCCGAGCTTCCCGTTGAATTCGAGCCCGAGCCGGAAGTGCTGGTTCCCGCGCGCAAGATGAAGCGCGAGCCTGTGCTCAAGCACGCGCCGGCGGTGCCCGAAGCCACGCTCGCCAAGGTCGTGCGCGAAGTCGTCGCCAAGAAGGCCAAGGCCGCGTTCACGCTGCGCCTCGACCAGGAGCGCCATCTCAAGCTTCGCCTCGCATCGGCGATCACTTGCCGCTCGGCGCAGCAACTCGTCACCCAGGCGCTCGACCAGTTCCTGGAAACACTCGAGGGCATCGACGCACTCGCCAGCC
Organism: Sphingomonas sp. LM7; assembly: GCF_002002925.1. NCBI lineage: Bacteria > Pseudomonadati > Pseudomonadota > Alphaproteobacteria > Sphingomonadales > Sphingomonadaceae > Sphingomonas > Sphingomonas sp. LM7. Next base: position 287,497 of record NZ_CP019511.1, read on the forward strand.
AGATCGACCCCGCACAGGACCGTCGGTGAAGGACAAGACCATGAATAGCCGCAAGATGATCAAGTTCGGCCTATCGGCGCTCGTTCTGGGCGGTGTGGCGGTGACCGGCGTCGCGACGCAGGGCTTTTCCAGCGCTGCCTTTGCGACTTCGGGCGTCAACGCCAAGAAGGCCGCGTCGGAAGCCAAGGCCGCGACCAAGGCGATCGCCAAGCGCAAGGCCGGCGAAGCCGTGCAGCATGCCGAGGCGGCAGTGGCGAACGATCCCACCAACGCCGGCTATCGCGCGCTGCTGGGCCAGGCCTATCTGCTGTCGGGCCGCTTCACTTCGGCGGCGCAGGCACTGAACGACTCGCTGACGCTGGATCCGCAGGACGGCCGCGTGGCGCTGAACCTCGCGCTCGCCAAGGTCGCCAATGGCGACTGGGCCGGCGCACGCTCGACGCTGCAGGCCAATGCCGCGACGATCCCCGCCAGCGATCGCGGGCTCGCCTTCGCGCTGGCCGGCGATCCGGTGACGGCGATCGATATTCTCGGCCCCGCCGCGCGCGAAGCGACGGCAACCGCCAAGACCCGCCAGAACCTCGCGCTGAGCTTTGCGCTCGCCGGGCGCTGGAAGGAAGCCGGCCAGGTCGCGTCGATGGACGTGTCGCCCGACCAGCTCCAGGCGCGGCTCACCCAGTGGGCGCAGTTCGCGCGCCCGGCCAATGCCTATGACCAGGTCGCTTCGCTGCTCAACGTGCAAGCCGTGCAGGACGGCGGACAGCCGATCGCGCTGGCGCTGAACCAGCAGCCGGGCGTCGCCGTTGCGGCGGTCGCTCCCGCGCCGCTCGCCGATCCGGTCGATGCCTATATGCCCGGCGTGCCCCAGGGGGCCGCGCAGGTCGCCGCCGAGGCCGGCGTCGAAGTTGCTTCGGCACCCGTGTCCGCGCCCGAAGCGCAGCCCGAGCCGCAGCAGGTTGCCGGCACCGGGCCGCAGATCGTGTTCGGCCCGCGCGCGGAAATGGTCCAGCAGTTCCGTGCTGCCCCGCAGGCAGTCCGCGCACCCGCTGCCAAGCCAGCGGTTCGCGTTGCCAAGGTAACCGCCGCTGTTGCGCCGGTTCCGGCCGCTGCCGCGAAGGCAAAGCCCGGCAATTACTATGTCCAGCTCGGCGCGTATGACAATGCCGACGTCGCACGCGATGGCTGGGCACGCTATACCCGCCAGGTTTCCGCGCTTCGCGGCGAGACTCCGCAGGGCATGCAATTCTCCAGCCGCGGCAGCAATTTCTATCGCCTGTCGGTCGGCGGCTACACCCGCGACGACGCGACGTCGCTGTGCCGCCAGGTTCGCGCCAGCGGCAGCGCATGCTTCGTGCGCGTCCAGGCCGGCGATGCCGTCGCCGCATGGGTCAAGAGCGGCGGGCGCACCCAAGTCGCCGCGCGCTGAACTACGACAGATTTCGTCACGGGAAAGGCCGGGGCAATTGCTCCGGCCTTTTTCGTTGTGCGTCACGGGCGCACGCGTAATCTGCGGTTCATCTTTGCGCCTTTAGCTTCGATTCTTCGCGATCTTGGGGAGTAGTTGACATGCTTCGTCTGTCCCTTGCCGCCGCTTGCGCCGCCGCCCTTGCGCTCCCTGCGGCCGCATATGCCCAGACGGCGCTGTCGCCGGCGGATCAGCAACGAACCGTGTGTGCGCCCAAGCGCGATAAGGCCGGGAACAAGATCGGCGGCGAGATCTGCATGACCGGCGCGCAATGGCAGAAGACGCTCGCCAAGGTGCGGATGCCCGCCAAATATCAGTATGCGGCGAAGTCCAAGCGAGGCGCGGGGCAGCCCTATCTGGCCGCCTCCGGCTATTATCGGACAAGCACCTTTGGTTCGAGCGCGGCCAAATCGAATTTCCCCGGCCGCGCAACCCGGTAATGCCCGGGCGCCGGTCCTACTCGACCGGTGTTCCCCCCTTGTAGAGCGCGAGCACCTTGCCTTGCACCGGCAGGCGATCGAACGGCGTATTGCCGGCGCGTGCCGCCATGCGTTCGGCTTCGATCTGCCATGGCGCGCCGGGATCGAGCACGATCAGGTCGGCGGGTGCGCCCGGGGCCAGCGTGCCGGTCTGCAGCCCGAGGATCTTGGCCGGATTGGCGGCGAGCAGCGCGAACAGCCGCTCGATCGGGATCACTCCGTCGCGGACCAGCCCGAGCGACAGTGCCAGCAGCGTCTCGGCGCCCGACATGCCGGGTTCCGAATCGCTGAAGGGCAGGCGCTTCGCCTCGGGACCGCGCGGATCATGGCCCGATGCGATCACGTCGATCGTACCGTCCTTGACTGCCGCCAGCGACGCCTGACGGTCGCCTTCGCCGCGCAGCGGCGGGGAGAGATGGGCAAAGGTGCGGAAATCGCTCATCGCGATGTCGGACAGCAGCAGGTGCGCCGGCGTGATGCCGCAGGTGACGTGCACGCCGCGGCGCCTGGCGGCGCGGATCAGGTCGAACGCCGCGGCGGTGGTGACCTGGCGAAAATGGATGCGCGCGCCGGTTTCCTCGGCGAGCATCAGGTCGCGCCCGACCGCCAGCGCTTCGGCGATGGCGGGGGCGGCGGGAAGGCCGTGGCGCGTCGCGGTTTCGCCTTCGGTCGCGACAGCGCCGTCGGTCAGTCCGCCATCCTCGGCATGGGTGACCACTGCTACGCCGCAATCGCGGGCATAGGCGAGCACCTTGCGCATCGTCGACGACGACGCGATCCAGCGCCGGCCGGTGGCGACGGCGCGCGCGCCGGCGGAGGTGTTGATCGCCATCTCGCCCAGGTCCTGGCCGTCGAGGCCTCGCGTCGCGGCGGCGAGCGGATGGACCCACAGCGCCGGCTTGCCCGACAATGCGGCGCGGCGGACGATGCCGGGATCGTCGAGCACCGGCGACTGATCGGGCATCAGCCCGACGCGCGCGATCCCGCCGGCGCGGCAGGCAGGCTTGTCGACGGCGAACACGCCGAGATCGATGAGCGCCGGGGCAAGCGTCTTGCCGGCGAGATCGACGACCTGCGCGTCGCCGGGCACTTCGAAACTGCCCACCGCGGCGATCGTGTCGCCTTCGACCAGCAGTCCGCCGGTGCTGCAGCCGGCGACCGGGCAGACCAGCTGCGCGTTCAGGAACGCCCTCTTCATGCCCAGCCCTCCACGCCGCGCTCGGCGCGCGTAAGCACGTCGAGACAGGCCATGCGGACCGCCACGCCCATTTCCACCTGCTCGGTGATCGCGCTGCGCGTCGGGTGATCGGCGACGCTCGATTCGATCTCGACGCCGCGGTTCATCGGCCCCGGATGCATCACCAGCGCGTCGGGCTTGGCGCGCGCCAGCCGCTCCGGCGTGAGCCCGTAGCGCATGTGGAATTCGCGGGTGGAAGGGATGTAGCCGCCCGCCATCCGCTCGTTCTGGACGCGCAGCATCATCACGACGTCGGCACCTTCAAGCGCGGCGTCGAAATCGGTATAGGGCTGGACGTACATCCGCTCGATCGCCGCGGGCATCAAGGTCGAGGGCGCGACGACGCGGACCTCGGCGGCGAGCGCGGTCAGCGCCAGCATGTTCGAGCGCGCGACGCGGCTGTGGAGGATGTCGCCGCAGATCACCACGCGCTGCCCGGCAACGCTGCCCCGGCGGCGGCGGATGGTCAGTGCGTCGAGCAGCGCTTGCGTGGGATGCTCGTGCCAGCCGTCGCCGGCGTTGAGCACCGGGCAATCGACCTTCTGCGCGATCAGGTCGACTGCGCCCGAACTCATGTGGCGGATGACGATCACGTCGGCGCGCATCGCATTGAGCGTCACCGCGGTATCGATCAGTGTCTCGCCCTTCTTCACGCTCGATTGGGCGGCGTGCATGTTGACGACATCGGCGCCGAGCCGCTTGCCGGCAATCTCGAACGACAGCAAAGTCCGAGTCGAATTCTCGAAGAACGCGTTGATCTGAGTGAGGCCTTCGAGCCTTTTGTCGCTCTTCGCGCGGGTACGGTTCGCCTCGACCCATTGCTCGGCCTCGTCGAGCAGGAAGACGATCTCGTGCGGCTGGAGGCCGGCGATGCCGGTCAGGTGCCGGTGCGGGAAGGCGGCGCGGCCGGGAAGCTGCGCCGCGGGGCTGTGATCGGAAGCTTGCATTAAAGGGGCGGGTTAGACGCGGCCGGCGCAACAGGCAAGCCGCGCCGCCGCCTCAACCGGGCAGGAAGATCGTTCGCGCGCTGTTGACGACGAGGTCGATCAGCCCGGCGCGGAAACGCTCGAGCTTTGTCTTGAGGATGCCAAGGTCGCCCAGCGCGACGAGCTTCGCCAGATGCTCCAGGTCGCGGGCGAGTTCGGCGAATTCGTCGAGCGAGAGTTCGCCGCTCTCCAGCTCGCGGGTCATGCCCTTGAGTTCGCCCTTGGCGAAGTCGAGAAACTCGCTGGTATCGTCCAGCGCCTGCTGCGGCACGTCGCCCAGCGTTTCGCGCGCGAGATCGGCGGCGCCGGTGAGGACCGCTTCCAGAAACGCCTCGAACTTACTCATTGCCTGTCTCCGTCGCGGCGTCCGCGGCATCCGGATTCATTGCCGGGCAGGCGGTCTTTTCCTTCTTGTTGGCTTCCAGGCAGATCAGCCGGTCGAACGCCAGCCGGATGCGGCGGAGCTTGCGGGTCCGATAGGCTTCGCCGGTCGGGCCCTTGCTCCAGCGCACGAAGAAGCTGCCGAGCAGCGCGTCTTGTGAACGGTCGCGGATGATCGCCCACATCGCCGTCGCTTCCTGGTTATAGGCAGTGCCGGCGGAGAATTCATAGGCGCCGTCGAGCCTGGTCTGGAGCGCGCGCGCCTCGGCGGCGTGATCGGCCCAGGGCTCGCCGGAAATGGCGATCAGCGCCAGCGTCTCTGCCTTGAGCTGGGTAGCGTTGGTATAGGCCTGGAGGCTGTAGCCCGCGATGATCGGCGTGCAGGCGGCAAGAACAAGCGTGGCTGCCAGCAGCGCCAGCCAGCGTCTGATCGACGTCAGGCGCAATATCCGCTCCGTCATCTCGCACTACCCCCCCGAACAAGGGAGCAACGATAGCAGCCGGACGGGGCGGCGTCGCGCCCATATCTACGCAAAGGTCAGGCGTTGACCAGCGCGTCGATCGCCGCCTGGAGGATATGCGCGGCGGCCATGTTGTCGATCATCTCGGCCCGGCGGGCGCGGCTGAAATCCTGTTCGATCAGCGTGCGCTCGACGGCGACGGTCGACCAGCGCTCGTCCCACAACAGGGTCGGCAAGCCCATGTCGTCGAGGTTGCGGGCGAAGGCGCGAGTCGATTGGGTGCGCGGGCTATCGGTGCCGTCGAGGTTGAGCGGCAGCCCGACCACCAGCCCCTTCACCTGCTGCTTCGCGATCAGCTCGGCGAGGGTGGCCTTGTCCTTGGTGAACTTGCTGCGGCGAACCAATGTGGCGGGGGAGGCGAAGCTCCAGCCGGCATCGCACAGCGCCGTGCCGATCGTCTTGGTGCCCACGTCGAGCCCGAGCAGGCGCCCGCCGGCAGGGAGCGCGGCGCGGAAATCGGGAGTGGCGGTGGTGATCACTGCTTGTACGCCGCCAGCCGGCGCTCGGCGTCCCGGCGGACGTTCGCCCAGAACAGGCTGTAGTCGAAGACGTGATAGTTGTTGCCGGGCAGGACATACTGGCCGAAATCGGGCGGATCGTTGCCGATCGTCAGGAAGCCGCGGCCTTCGCAATGTGCGGGGACGCGGCCGGTGACCATCTGCGCCGACTGGAAATTCACGTCGGGGATCAGCGTGCCGAGATTGGCCAGCGCAGGCGCCGAATCGTCGGGCTTGCCGGAGATCGGGTTGGTGCAGACCATCGGCGTGCCGGCCCGCGGCTGGCCGGTGAAGCCGGTGGTGGCGTCGAACGTATCGACGATCAGCGCCGGATCGGCGGGTTCGGAAAAGCTTTGCCACGAAAGGATGCAGCCGGCCTGGTCGGGCGCGGTGCAGACGGGCAGGCCCATCTTCGGCAGATCGGCGGTGACCGAGACCGGCCAGCCGACGACATAGGCAGCGACGATGCGCTTCGCGATGGGCTTGCCCGCGACGCGATCGACGAGCAGGCGCGACAGATGCAGCGCGCCCTGGCTGTGTCCGGCGAGGAAGATCGGGCGGTCGCCGGCTTGCGCGACGAACGCGTCGAAGGCGGCAAGGACATCGCGATAGGCGAAGTCGAGCGCCTGCTGCGCGCTGGCCTTGCTGGTCAGGAACGCGCCGAAGGTCGCCTGGCGGTAGCGCGGCGCCCAGATCTCGCCGACCGAATTGAACGCGCTGGCCTGGCCGCGCAGGAATAGCGCCGCGCGGGTGTTGGCATCTTCATTGTCGAGCGGGGCGTTCCAGCTGTGCGTATCGAGGAACGACGTCGGGTGGATGAAGAACACCGCGGCCCGGGGTTTCTCGGCCGCCTTGAAGCCCGCGGGTGTCCATAGCGCGGGGTTGCCCGGCTTGTCGGGCCGCGCGATCCACATGTCGGCGCGGGCATAGGCGGCGCGATCGGGCGGCGGCAGCGCCACCACCTCGCCGCCAGGGACCATGAACTGGCGCATCAGCTGCACGCCATAGAAGCGATAGGCAAAGGCAGCGGCGAGCGCGAGCACGATCAGGACGGCGATCAGGTAGAGGAACTTCCGGGCCAAGCGCACTCTCCGTTGTGCGATACAGCATAAGCCGGCGGCGATGCTATCGCCTTCCCGTGGCGCACGCTTGTAGCGGATGCAACTGCGTTGACGCCGGAGGTTGGTGCGGAGATGCTGCCGTCCGACAATCAGGGGGAAGCATGGATACTTCGCAGGACGCCGCGCCGCGGGACGCCGCACGGGAAACGCCGGATTGGCTGGCGCGCCCGCTGATCCTCGGCGCGATCGGGCTCGCGGCGGGGCTGCTGGTGCATCTCATCCTCGGCAATGGCTATGGCGGCAATCTTTCGACGCTGGAGGCCGCGGCGCTGACCGGAATCACGCTGGCGGCGGGGCTGATCGGCTTCACGCTGGAGCGGCGGCTGTGGTGGGCATCGCTGATCTTCTCGCTGGTGCTCGCGCTGGTCGGCGCGCTCGTCGTCGCGTGGAACGGCTCGCCGGAGGATTGGAGCGTCGGCGAAGGCTGGCGGACGGTGAGCCTGTTGCTCGCGGTGGCGATCGCGGCGCCCTTGTTCCAGGCCGCGCGCGACGAGGGTGCGCGGCGCTTCCCGTACGAATCGGTGCACGACCATGCCTGGACCAATGTCGTGCTGTGGGTGGCATGCTGGGTGTTCGTGGCGATCGTCTTCGCGCTGGCCTGGCTGCTCGCCATGCTGTTCGACCTGATCAAGCTCGATTTCCTCAAGGAGCTGCTCGAGAAGAACTGGTTCTGGCGCGCGCTGATCGGGCTCGCCTTCGGCGCGGCTTTGGGGCTGCTGCGCGAGCATGACGGGGTGGTGAGGCTGCTCCAGCGCGTGGTGGCGATGGTGCTGGCAGTGCTCGCGCCGGTGCTCGCAGTCGGGTTGGTGCTGTTCGTGCTGGCGCTGCCTTTTACCGGGCTGAATGCGCTGTGGGACGCGACCAAATCGACTACGCCGATCCTGCTGTGCTGCGTGGTCGGCGCGCTGATCCTCGCCAACGCCGTGATCGGCAATGCGCCGGGGCAGGAGCGGCGCTTCCCGCTGCTGCGCTATGGCGCGATGGGGCTGGCGGCGGTGATGCTGCCGCTGGCGGTGCTTGCCACGATCGCGATCTCGCTGCGCACCGGCCAATATGGCTTCACCCCCGAACGGCTCTGGGCGATCGTGTTCGTCGCGCTCGCCTGCCTGTGGGGCGCGGCTTATCTGGTGGCATTGGTACGCGGACGGCGCGATTGGGCGGCGCGGGTGCGTCCGATGAACCTCGCGCTGGCGTTCACGGTGTGCGGCGTCGCGCTGGTGCTCGCGACGCCGGTGGTGAGCTTCAACGCGATCTCGACGCGCGATCAGGTTTCGCGACTCGAATCGGGCAAGGTGACCCCCGAGCAGTTCGACTGGCGCGCGCTGGCATTCGATTTCGGCGCGCCTGGTCGCGCAGCGCTCAAGAAGCTGCAGGGTTCGGCAAATGCGGTTGTTCGGGCAAAGGCGACCGAAGTGGCGAAGGCCAAGGGGCGGTGGGACGTCGAGCAAGGCGATCAGCTCGACAAGAGCCGGCGCGAAGTCGCGGCAAACGTCCGCATGCTGCCGCAGGGTACCGTGATGCCGGAAGGGCTCCGCGACGCGATCGCGCGGCAGGGCATGTGCAGCTACAAGGCGCGCTGCAGCCTGTTGATGCGCGACTCGCATGAGGCATTCCTGCTCCAGGAAAGCTGCTATCCGAAGCCCGAGGCGGGAGAGGCATCGAGCCGTTTCTATACCTGCGGCGATGCGTCGCGCTTCGTGCTGGTCGGCGCCGAGTGGAAGCCGTCACATGCGCTGGAACGCAAGCCCGTCGATACGGGCGCGCTCCACACCGGCTATGCGGCCGGCGCAATCGAAGTTCGCACGCTTCCGCGGCGCCAGATCTTCGTCGGCGGGGTGCCGGTGGGCGAGCCGTTCGAATAGCAGCGCTTGAAGGGCAGGGGCGCGGATGCTAGCCGCGCCTTCATGTCCGTAGACACTGCAACCGTGAAGAAGGTGGCCAGCCTCGCCCGGATCGCAATCAGCGATGCCGATGCCGAGCGCCTTGCGCCAGAGCTCAACAACATCCTCGGCTGGATCGAGCAATTGGGCGAGGTCGACACTGCGAATGTCGATCCGATGACTGCGGTCATCCCCAACACGCTGCGCCTGCGCGAGGACGTGGTCACCGAAGGCGGCCAGCGCGACGCCGTCCTCCAGAACGCGCCGCAGGGCGAGCACGGCTTCTTCACCGTGCCGAAGGTGGTCGAATGAGCCCCCCCAATTCTTCGGACGTCACCGATCTCGGCATCGCGCAGCTGCGCGACGGCATCCGGCTGGGCACGTTCTCGGCGCGCGAAGTGGCCGATGCGTTCGTCGTCAAGGTGAGCAAGGCGAAGGCGCTCAACGCGTTCATCGTCGAGACCCCCGACCACGCCATCGCCGCGGCCAAGGAAGCCGATGCCGCACGCGCGGCGGGCGAGACGCTCAAGCCGCTGGCCGGCGTGCCGATCGGCATGAAGGACCTGTTCGCCACCAAGGGCGTCCAGACCACCGCGGCGAGCCACATCCTAGAAGGCTTCAAGCCCGTCTATGAATCGACGGTTTCCGGCCGGCTGTGGGGCGCCGGCGCGGGCATGCTCGGCAAGCTCAACCTCGATCAGTTCGCGATGGGCTCGTCGAACGAGACCAGCTATTTCGGCAACGTGATCTCGCCGTGGCGGCGCGGCGGCGGCGACAACGCTCCGCTCGCGCCCGGCGGCTCGTCGGGCGGCAGCTCGGCGGCGATCGCGGCGCGGCTGGTGCCCGGTGCCACCGGCACCGACACCGGCGGCTCGATCCGCCAGCCCGCGGCGTTCACCGGCATCTCGGGCATCAAGCCGACCTATGGCCGCTGCTCGCGCTGGGGCGTGGTCGCCTTCGCCTCGTCGCTCGACCAGGCTGGGCCGATGGCACGCTCTGTCCAGGACTGCGCGATCCTGCTCGAGAACATGGCCGGCTTCGATCCCAAGGATTCGACTTCGCTCGATCTGCCGGTGCCCAAATGGGAGGACAATCTCTCCGGTAGCCTCCACGGCAAGAAGATCGGCATTCCCAAGGAATATCGTGTCGACGGCATGCCCGCCGAGATCGAGGCGCTGTGGCAGCAGGGCATCGACTGGCTCAAGGATGCCGGCGCCGAGATCGTCGAAGTGTCGCTTCCGCACACCAAATACGCGCTGCCGGCCTATTACATCATCGCGCCGGCCGAAGCCTCGTCCAACCTCGCGCGCTATGACGGCGTGCGGTACGGGCTGCGCGAGCTGGCCGAGGGCCAGAACCTCCAGGACATGTATGCCGCCACCCGCGCCGCCGGCTTCGGCGACGAGGTCAAGCGCCGCATCCTGATCGGGACATACGTGCTCTCGGCGGGCTTCTACGACGCCTATTATACTCAGGCGCAGAAGGTCCGGACCTTGATCGCGCGCGATTTCGAGAATGCCTGGGCCTATTGCGACCTGCTGCTGACCCCGACCGCGCCGAGCGCAGCGTTTGCGCTGGGCGAGAAGTCGGCCGATCCGCTGGCGATGTATCTCAACGACGTGTTCACCGTGCCGAGCTCGCTTGCGGGCCTGCCGGCGATGTCGGTGCCGGGCGGGCTCGACAAGGGCGGGCTGCCGCTGGGTCTCCAGATCATCGGCAAGCCGCTCGACGAGCAGGGCGTGCTCAACGCCGGGCTGGCGATCGAGCAGCGCGCCGGGTTTACGGCACGGCCGGAGAGCTGGTGGTAATATGGGGTTGCTGATCGAGTTCGTGGTGAGCGCGATCGGCGAATTCTTCGGCTGGCTCTGCTATGATCTCTGGAAGGAGCGTAGCAAAAGAAAGTCAGCCAGGGCGCGGAAGAAAACGCGCGCAAAGCGAAACGGACTGATTGACTATGGCTGAGACAAGCTACCGCATCCAGGGTGACACCGGCGAATGGGAGGTCGTTATCGGCCTCGAAGTCCATGCCCAGGTCACCTCCAACGCCAAGCTGTTCTCCGGCGCCGCGACCGAATTCGGCGCCGAGCCCAACAGCCAGGTGTCGCTGATCGACGCGGCGATGCCGGGCATGCTGCCGACGCTCAACAAGGAGTGCGTTCGCCAGGCAGTGCGCACCGGCATGGCGATCGGCGCGGTGATCAACAAATATTCGCGGTTCGACCGGAAGAATTACTTCTACGCCGATCTTCCGCAGGGCTATCAGATCAGCCAGCTCTTCCACCCGATCGTCGGCGAGGGGCAGATCGAAGTCAGCCTCGACGAGAAGGATCCCGAGGCGTTCACCAAGACGATCGGGATCGAGCGCATCCATATCGAGCAGGACGCCGGCAAGCTGATGCACGACCAGCATCCGACGCGTTCGTACGTCGATCTCAATCGCGCCGGCGTCGCGCTGATGGAGATCGTGTCCAAGCCCGACATGCGCTCGCCTGCAGAGGCTGGCGCGTACCTTGCCAAGCTGCGCTCGATCCTGCGCTATGTCGGGTCGTGCGACGGCAATATGGACCAGGGCTCGATGCGCGCCGACGTCAACGTCTCGGTGCGCAAGCCCGGTGAGGAATTCGGCACGCGCACCGAGACCAAGAACGTCAACTCGGTCCGCTTCGTCATGCAGACGGTGGAGATCGAGGCGCGGCGCCAGGTCGAAGTGCTCGAGAGCGGCGGCAAGATCGTCCAGGAAACCCGGCTGTTCGATCCCGATCGCGGCGAGACGCGCTCGATGCGCTCGAAGGAAGACGCGCACGATTACCGCTACTTCCCCGATCCCGATCTGCTCCCGCTCGAACTCGACGACGCGTTCCTCGACGCGTGCCGGGCGAGCCTGCCCGAGCTGCCCGACGCCAAGCGCCGCCGCTATGAGAGCGAGCTGGGGCTGACCGCGTACAACGCCGCGGTGCTCACTGCCGATGCCGATGCTGCGCGCTGGTTCGAGGCGCTGGTCGCCGAGAGTGCGCGCGTCCAGAAGAAGGGCGAGCAGGAAGTCGCGCGCGCCGCGGCCAACTGGCTGATCTCGGACCTGTTCGGTGCGCTGAACCGGCTCGGCAAGGATCTGGACACCAGCCCGGTCAGCCCGGAGCAGGGCGCCGAGCTGCTCGCGCTCGCCGCCGACGGCACGCTATCGGGGCCGCTCGCCAAGCAGGTGTTCGAGATCATGCTGGAGACCGGCGACCCGGCGGGCAAGATCGTCGAGGAGCGCGGGCTCAAGCAGACTAGCGACACCGGCGCGATCGAGGCAGTGATCGCCGAGGTGCTGGCGAAGAACCCCGGCCAGCTCGAGCAATATCGCGGCGGCAAGGAAGCGCTGTTCGGCTTCTTCGTTGGCCAGACGATGAAGGCGATGGCGGGCAAGGCCAACCCCGCGGTGGTCAACGAGCTGCTCAGGAAGGCGCTGGCGGGCTGAGGGCGATACGTCTGGAGGGTTGAATGGTTCGGCGGCTCTTACTGGCTCTTGCGCTCCTGCTGCCCGTTGCGGCGCTCGCCCAGAGCGCACCGACGCCGCCTGCCAATCCGCGCGTCGCGTTCGAGACTGCCGCCGGCCGCTTCGTCGTCGAAGTCTATGCCGACAAGGCGCCGGTCAGCGCGAAGAACTTCCTGCGCTATGTCGACTCGAAGCGGCTCGACGGGATCGTCTTCTACCGCACGGTCAAGGTCGCCGATCGCTTCGGCTTCGTCCAGCTGGGCGTGCAGAATGCGCCGGCGAAGATGTACCCGCCGGTCAGGCACGAACCGACCAGCGCCACGGGCATCAAGCATCTCGACGGCACGCTCTCGATGCCGCGGCTGGCGCCCGGCACCGCGCGCGGCGAGTTCACGATCATGCTCGGCGACCAGCCGTCGTTCGATGCCGATCCCGCCAAGCCCGGCGACAATCTCGGCTATGCCGCCTTCGCCCGCGTGATCGAGGGGATGGACGTCGTCCTCAAGGTCTTCGACGCGCCAGTGTCGCCGACCAAGACGCTGCAGGGCAGCTTCAAGGGCGAGATTCCGGAGACGCCGGTCAAGGTGCTGACGGTACGGCGGGTGGCGCCCTAGCGCGGGCGCCGGACGAGGTAGAGATAGGCGGGGTCGAACTCGCCGACGCGCTGGAGTTCGGCAAGGTCGCCGATCGTCACCTTGCCGCCGCGGAATTCGACCAGCCCGCGCTCGCGCAATTCCTTGAGCACGCGATTGACGTGGACCGACGTGAGGCCGAGGCATTCGGCGAGATCGGTCTGGGTGATCGGCAGCGCGTATTCGCGCTCGGTGGATAGGCCGACGATGCCCAGACGCACCTGAAGCTCGCATAACAGGTGCGCGGTGCGTTCTAACGCACTGCGCCGGCCGAGCGAGACTTCCCATTCGCGGTGGATCGCCGCGTCGAGATTGGTCGCGAACCACAGCATCCGCGTGAGGTGCGGATGCTGCTCGGTGATCGCCTGCAGCCTTGCGTGCGGCACCTGGACCACCTTGCACGGCGTCAGCGTCATGATGTTGTGGTCGAGATATTTGAGCGTGAAGCTGTGCAGGTCGGGGAAGTCGCCGGCGACGTGGAGCGCCGTGATCTGGCGCTGGCCGTCGCTCAGATCCTTGTAGCGGCAGATCAGCCCTTCGATCAGCAGGGTGGAGTTGCTGAGCTCCTGCCCCGCCGTGACGAAGGTCTGATCGGCGCCATAATGGATCACTTCGCCGATCGCTGCGCGCAGCGCGGCTTCCTCTTCGGCGCTGATCGTGTCGCGCACGCGCAGCTTCATCAGGTGCTTTTCGATCATGCGCCCCTCCCGGACGGCCATTCGTCCGGGATCATAGCGCAGGGCCGGACGGCAAAGCGATCACAATCGAACGATGCGGCGCCTATTGCTGGGCGCGATCCTGATTCTTGACCTCGCCCGCGGTCCCGGCGACGCCGTCGGGCACGCCGGTGGGTTCCAGCGGCGAGCTGTCGGCTCCGCCGCCGGCCCCATCGGCCTCGTCTGCGCGCGATTCCACTGCCTGCTCCAGATCGGAGCGCGGATCCTTGTCGTTGGTATCGGCCATGTTTTTTCTCCTGTGTTGGTGAGCGCGGCGTCAGGCCACGGGCTGGCCCGGCGCGATGCCCGGATCGGTGCCGGGCTGGAGATCGGGGACGTCGACATCGGGGCCGGGCGGCGCATATTCGGGGGGCGGTGTGGTCGGCTGGCCGGGCTGCGGCGTGCCAGGGGTCTCGGCAGGCGCGGGCTCGGGAGCGCCGGGGATCGGGGGTTCGACGGGCATGGAAGTCTCTCCTTTTCGCATGCTCAACGCCGGGCGGCGCCAGGCGTTGCTTCGCGACTTGCTCCCGGCCCCACGACTGCTATAGAGCCCGCCGACCGGCGGTGCCCCTGCGGGCGTGGCGGAACTGGTAGACGCGCCAGATTTAGGTTCTGGTATCGAAAGGTGTGGGGGTTCGAGTCCCTTCGCCCGCACCAGGCACCGTCGCTCTTTGATCAGCGTCCCGGCGCCGCGATCTCATTCTTTTTGGAAGCTGAACTGATGCAGACTGTCGAGACGTTGAACGAGGGCCTCAAGCGCGCCTACACGCTCAAGATCACCGCCAAGGACATCGACAAGAAGGTCGATGCCGAAGTGAAGCGGGTCGCCCCGCAGGTCCGCATGCCCGGCTTCCGCCCCGGCAAGGTTCCCGCCAACCTCGTGCGCAAGATGCACGGCGAGGCGATTGCGCAGGACGCGCTCAACAATTCGATCCAGGAAGGCGTGCAGAAGCTGCTCGTCGACCACAAGCTGCGTCCCGCGATGCAGCCGTCGGTGAGCCTCGAGGGCGACTATGCCCCCGGCGGCGATGCCGAGATCAAGATCGAGCTCGAAGTGCTCCCCGACGTGCCGACGCCGTCGATCGAGGGCCTCAAGCTCGAGCGCCTGACCGTTCCGGCCGACGACGCCGCGATCGACGAGCAGCTCACCCAGCTCGCCAGCAACCAGAAGGGCTGGGACGATGCCCCGGCCAAGCACAAGGCAGCGACCGGTGACCAGGTGACGATGGACTTCGTCGGCAAGACTGCCGATGGCGTCGCCTTCGAGGGCGGCACCGGCGAGGGCATGGCAGTCGAGATCGGCTCGGGCCGCCTGATCCCGGGCTTCGAGGACCAGCTGGTCGGCGTGAAGACCGGCGACGAGAAGACGATCAACGTCACCTTCCCGGAGGATTACGGCTCGAAGGATCTCGCCGGCAAGCCCGCGACCTTCGACCTCAAGATCACTGCAGTGAAGACGTCGGGCGAGACCAAGATCGACGACGATTTCGCCAAGGCGCTCGGCCTGCAGGATCTCGAGCAGCTCAAGGGACTGCTCAAGGGCCAGATCGAGCAGCAGCTCAATGGCCTGACCCGCACCTATATGAAGCGCAAGCTGCTCGACCAGCTCGCCGCGGGCCATGATTTCCCGGTGCCGCCGTCGATGGTCGACGCCGAGTTCCAGCAGATCTGGCACCAGCTCGTCCACGAGACCGAGCATGAGGCCGATCCGGCCGCCGCGCTCGCCGAGCTCGAGTCGGAGCGCGACGATTACTTCAAGATCGCCGAGCGCCGCGTGCGCCTCGGCCTGCTCCTCTCCGAGATCGGCACCGCCAACGGCGTCGAAGTCTCGCAGCAGGAAATGAGCCGCCTGATCGCGCAGGCCGCGCAGCAATACGGTCCCGAGGATCGCCAGCGTTTCATGCAATATGTCCAGCAGGAGCCGATGGCGGCCGCCCAGCTGCGCGCGCCGCTGTTCGAGGACAAGGTCGTCGACTATCTGTTCGACAAGGCCGAGATCAGCGACCGCGAAGTGACTCGCGAAGAGCTCGAAGCCGCGATCGAGAGCGACGAGGGCTTCGACACCGGCACGCATCATCACGATCACGACAACCACAAGCCCAAGGCCAAGAGGACTGCCGCCAAGAAGCCGGCTGCCGACGAGGCTGACGC
The DNA here is from genome assembly GCF_002002925.1 of Sphingomonas sp. LM7. Taxonomy (NCBI): domain Bacteria; kingdom Pseudomonadati; phylum Pseudomonadota; class Alphaproteobacteria; order Sphingomonadales; family Sphingomonadaceae; genus Sphingomonas; species Sphingomonas sp. LM7. The sequence goes on from NZ_CP019511.1 coordinate 303,041, forward strand.
CAAGCCCGCGAAGAAGGCCAAGGCCGAGCCCAAGGCTGAGGAAGCCGCGGCCGAAGAGCCCGCCAAGAAGGCCGCCAAGCCCAAGAAGGTCGAAGCCGCCGATATCGAGCCCGCAGCCCCCGGCGACGAACTCGTCGAGGCCGAGCCGGTGAAGAAGGCCGCGACCAAGAAGGCGCCTGCAGCCAAGGCCGAAGCAGCGGAAGAGGCTGCGGCCAAGCCCGCCAAGAAGGCGCCGGCGAAGAAGAAGGAAGGCTGATCTGGCCATCACCGTCACCCCGGCCTTGTGCCGGGGTCCACGGTGCATCCTGGCGTCAGACCAGAGGCTTGAGCATTTCCGCCAGCCTCTCGGTGAACCCCGGCACAAGGCCGGGGTGACGGAAATAGTGAGGTCCGTTCTCCGTCTGGGAGGGCGGGCCTTTGCTTATCGAGGTCTCGTCATCCCGGCGAACGCTGGGATCTCCCGCGGCATGCGAACTCCCGTGGCATTAGAATCCGGCTTTCGCCGTGATGACGCATGCGACACAAAATTATCGAACTGATATCGTTTCGGCTCTAAGGCAGCATCATGAGCGAACCGCGCATTGCCGTCCTTCTCCCCTGCTACAACGAAGAAGCCGCGATCGCGCAGACGATTGCCGGCTTTCGCGCGGTGTTCCCTGCCGCTGCGATCTATGTCTACGACAACAACAGCAGCGACCGCACGATCGAAGTCGCGCGCGAAGCCGGCGCCGTGGTCCGCAGCGAGCGGATGCAGGGCAAGGGCAATGTCGTCCGCCGCATGTTCGCCGATGTCGATGCCGACATCTATGTGATGGCCGATGGCGACGCGACCTATGATCCCGCCGCCGCACCTGCGATGGTCGCACGGCTGACCAGCGAGGGCCTCGACATGGTCGTCGGCACGCGGGTCCATGAGGCGGCCGAAGCCTATCGCCGCGGCCATGTCCTCGGCAATCGCGCGATGACCGGGCTGCTTTCGCAGCTGTTCGGCCGCAGTTTCACCGACATCTTCTCGGGCTATCGCGTCTTCTCGCGCCGCTTCGTCAAAAGCTTCCCGGTGCTGTCGGCGGGCTTCGAGATCGAGACCGAGATCAGCGTCCACGCGCTCGAACTCAAGATGCCGGTCGGCGAGGCCGAGACCCGCTATTTCGCGCGGCCCGAGGGCTCGGCGTCGAAGCTCAACACCTATCGCGACGGCTTCCGCATCGCGAAGACGATCGCCGTGCTCTATCGGATCGAGCGGCCGATGCTGTTCTTCGGGTTCATCGCCACCGTGTTCGCGATCATGGCGGTGCTCCTCGCCGTGCCGCTGGGCATCACCTATCTCCAGACCGGGCTGGTGCCGCGCTTCCCGACTGCGATCCTGGCGACGGGGCTGATGATCCTCGCCTTCCTCAACTTGTTCACCGGGCTGATCCTCGACACGGTGGTGCGTGGCCGGCGCGAGATGCGGCGGCTGGCCTATCTGGCGCAGCCGGGGCCGTTCAGCGACTGAGCTTCGCGCGTTGCCCTCGCAGGTGGTGAAGCATTCCGAGCACCGCCTCGACTGCGAGGAACGCGAGCACGCCGTGGACCAGCCACGAATAGCGCGGAACCGGCTGGACGAGCGCATAGGGCAGCGCGACCAGCCCGACAGTGAGCGCCAGCATCCCGTAGCCGGCTCGCCGCCGCCATATTCCGAATGCCAGTCCCGCCAGCCCGAGCAGGTGGATCAGGCTGATGGTGATCGCGCGTGCGTCGCGCATGTCTTCCCAGCCGGTGAAGTACATCTGCCAGCTTCGGGGAAAGAAGAATTCTCCCAGATGCCGCAGCCATAGCCGGGCGAAGCCGGTCGGATTGTCGGCGATCCACGACCAGGTCCGGGCGCCGAGCGCGCGGGCATAGGGCACTTCGCCGCCGGCCTCGCGCAATGCGGCTCGCGCGGCCGGGCTGTGATAGGGATGGATCTCGAGCAGGCGGTCGGCGAAAACCTGCTCGCGCGGCGCGTCCGACAATGCCGCCGGGTGGTTGGCGAGCGCGAATTCGAGCCCGAAATTGCTGCGGAGCAGGACCGGGGTGCCCAGCGCCTCGGCGTTGCGCAGCGCCCAGGGCGCCAGGAGCACGGCCAGCGCCGTGCCCGAGGCGGCTGCCAACATGGCAATCCGGGCGAGGGTCAGGCGGCGCAGCGCATATATTCCCCAACAGGCATAGGCTGCGATGCCCACCGGCGGCGAGACGAAGAAGGTGGCCGCGCCGAGGATCGCGACGATCAGGATCGTCCGCGCGGTTATTCCGCCGCGCTCCGCGACACGCAGCAGCAGCAACAGGTTCAGGCACATCAGGCAGACTGCCATCGCGCCTTCCCAATAGCGGAAATCGACGACTTCCTGCGAAACGAACGGCGTAACCAGCAGGAGCAGCGCAGTGCCCCAGCGCACCGTGAGCGGATCGGCGCCCAGTCGCACGAAGACGCAGCGCAACAGCAGGATCGCGCCGAAGACCTGGACGAGCGACCAGGCAAGCAGCGCCAGGTTGGCGGCAGGCGTGTCGATTCCGAACAGCCACATCAGCGCCGCCGCGATCGTGGGGTTCACCGGAAGCAAGTGCGCCGTGGGGCCATAGCCCTGGTAAAAGGCGTCCGCGAAGCTGCCGGTTCGGACCAGCGCGAGCGCGGCGCGCGTCGCTTCGCCGGCGCCGACAAAGCCGGTGATGCTGCCATGGACCGCGTGCAGCCAGGCCAGCCGGATCGCCAGCCCGGCGATCAGCGCGAGCAGCAGGAAGCGGCGTTCCTCGGATGCGGTTTCGCGCGAGCCCATGTCACGCTGCTAGCGTAACTGTATGGATATTTCCTAGCGGAGACCGGCCAGCCCAAGCCGGATCAGGCTCTCGCCACTGGCGACGATCGCTTCCTCGTTGGAGCGCGGCGTCCAGCCGAGCACGCGGCGCGCCTTGTCGTTGCTTGCGCTGGCCTTGATCCCCAGCCGCGGCACGGCTTCGCGCGCCAGCGGGTTGAAGATGGCCAGCAGGCGGATCAGCCAGTCGGGCAGCTCGCGCTTCGGCACCTTCGCTGCCACCGGCCCCAGCCGCTCGCGCAGCACCGTCGCCATCTGGTGGAACGACACCGCCTCGCCGGCGACCGCGAGGAAGCGCTCGCCCGCCGCGGCGGGGTCGGTCATCGCGCGCAGATGGAGATCGGCGACATCGCGGACATCGACTACGCCGAGATAGAGCCGCGGCGTGCCGGGCATCTTTCCCCGAAGCATCGACTGGACGAGGAAGATCGACGTCGAAAGATCGCCGTTCAGCGCCGGGCCGAAGATGCCGACCGGGTTGACCACCGCCAGCTCCAGGCCGTTGCCTTCGCGGGCGATGAAATCCCATGCCGCGCGCTCGGCGAGCGTCTTGGACTTCATATAGGGCTGGACCGCGGGGCCATCGGGGTCGGTCCAGTCGGCTTCGGTATAGGGCGCGTCCTGCGGGCCATGGCCATAGCCGATCGCCGCGAAGGAAGAGGTGACGACGACGCGCTTGACCCCGGCATCGCGCGCGGCGCGGAGCACCCGCAGCGTGCCTTCGCGCGCGGGCCGGATCAACTCGTCGGCGTCCTTGGGCTGGGCGGGCGGGAAGGGGGAGGCGACGTGGTGGACATAGTCGCAGCCCGCCACGGCCAGCGCCCAGCCTTCGTCCTTTTCGAGATCGGCGGCGAAGAAGGCGAGGCGATCGCCCGCTTCCGTGCCCGCCGCCGCCAGCGTCGCGCGAACCTCGGCCTCACGCGCCAGGCTGCGCACCGTGGTGCGCACGTCATGTCCCGCCGCCAGCAGCTGGAGGATCACATGGCTGCCGACGAAGCCGGAGCCGCCGGTGACGAGAACCTTGCTCATGCGTAACGATGTGGGTGCGGGGGAGCCGCCTTGCAATGTTGGATTTGGCGTGCTGCGCTCCGCCTATGCCCAGGTTCGATCCTCTCTCACTGGACGCCTGCCGCGAGCGTGTCGCCGGGTCGGCGCGTCGCTGTCGCGCGGGTGTCGCCAAGGTGGCGCGTTCCAGTCGCGAAGGTGTCGCTTCCGTGAGCGTGGGTGTCGCCAAGGTGCCGCGTCAGTGTCGCGTCGGTGTCGCTTCGCGCGGCGGCCTGGGAGAGAGGTCCCCGTTCAAAACCGCGTTTTCCGTCAATTTCGTCAGGTTCGCCCATCGGCGGTTTACCGCGATCCCCCCTTGCGCCACGCAGCCCGAGCGCCGATGTTGGGCGTCTGGGCAACCATCCAAAGAGAAAAACCCCGCATGCATCCGCTTTCCGGTCAGATGACCATTGATCCCGTTACCGGCGGTCTCGTTCCGATCGTCATCGAACAGTCGAGCCGCGGCGAGCGCAGCTTCGACATCTATTCGCGCCTGCTCCGTGAGCGGATCATCTTCGTCACCGGCGGTGTCGAGGACCATATGGCCTCGGTCATCACCGCACAGCTGCTCTTCCTCGAGTCCGAGAACCCGAAGAAGGACATCTGGATGTACATCAATTCGCCGGGTGGCGTGGTGACTGCCGGCATGGCGATCCACGACACGATGCAATATATCCGTCCGCGCGTCGGCACGGTGTGCATCGGCCAGGCCGCGTCGATGGGCAGCTTCCTGCTCGCGTCGGGCGAGCCGGGCCTCCGCGTCGCGCTGACCAACGCCCGCATCATGCTGCACCAGCCTTCGGGCGGCGCGCAGGGCATGGCGTCGGACATCGAGATCCAGGCTAAGGAGATTCTCCGTATTCGCGCGCGGATGAATGCCCTGTATGCCAAGTATACCGGCCAGCCGATCGAGCGGATCGAGCAGGTCATGGATCGCGACAGCTTCTTCGAGGCCGACGAAGCCAAGGCGTTCGGCGTAGTCGATGAAGTTTACGACAAGCGGCCGCAGCCGACCGACGACGCTGCAGCTGCTTAAGATTATTGGATTATAGCCGTCCGCGGGCGAGTCCCACGGACGGCGTAAAACTGCTTTCCTTGGGTGGTTTATGGATTGCCGGACGGGAACCCGCGTGTAGGATGGCGGGTAGTGGCTACGCGTCCGGCGCGTAAAGGATGGATTTAATGACCAAGCTCAGCGGCGGCGACTCCAAGAGCACGCTTTACTGCTCGTTCTGCGGAAAGTCGCAGCACGAGGTCCGCAAGCTCATCGCCGGACCGACCGTCTTCATCTGCGACGAATGCGTCGAGCTCTGCAACGACATCATCCGCGAAGAGACCAAGTCGGCTCTCGTTTCGAAGAAGGACGGTGGCGTCCCCACGCCGCAGGAAATCTGCGACGTGCTCGACGATTACGTGATCGGCCAGAAGCAGGCCAAGCGCGTGCTCTCGGTGGCGGTGCACAATCATTACAAGCGGCTCAACCACGGCGCCAAGGGTGCCGATGTCGAGCTCGCCAAGTCGAACATCCTGCTCGTCGGCCCCACCGGCTGCGGCAAGACGCTGCTCGCCCAGACGCTGGCGCGCATCCTCGACGTGCCCTTCACCATGGCCGATGCCACGACGCTCACCGAAGCCGGCTATGTCGGCGAGGATGTCGAGAACATCATCCTCAAGCTGCTCCAGGCCTCCGACTACAACGTCGAGCGGGCGCAGCGCGGCATCGTGTACATCGACGAGATCGACAAGATCAGCCGCAAGGCCGAGAACCCCTCGATCACCCGCGACGTGTCGGGCGAGGGCGTCCAGCAGGCGCTGCTCAAGCTGATGGAAGGCACGACTGCCAGCGTTCCGCCGCAGGGCGGGCGCAAGCATCCGCAACAGGAGTTCCTCCAGGTCGATACGACCAACATCCTGTTCATCTGCGGCGGCGCATTCTCGGGCCTTGAGAAGATCATCGGCGATCGTCTCCAGGGCAAGTCGATCGGCTTCGGCGCCTATGTCGCGGCGCCGGAAGAGCGCCGTACGGGCGAGCTGCTGCGGTCGACCGAGCCGGAGGATCTGCTCAAGTTCGGCCTGATCCCCGAATTCGTCGGCCGTCTCCCGGTGATCGCGACGCTCGAGGATCTCGACGTCGATGCGCTGATCAAGATCCTGACCGAGCCGAAGAATGCCCTGGTCAAGCAGTATCAGAAGCTGTTCGACATGGAGGGTGTCAAGCTCAGCTTCAACGAGGACGCGCTGATCGCGATCGCCAAGAAGGCGATCGAGCGCAAGACCGGCGCCCGCGGGCTCCGCTCGATCCTCGAGGCGATCCTGCTCGATACGATGTTCGACCTGCCCGGCATGGACGGCGTCGACGAAGTGATGATCGACAAGGACGTGGTCGAGGGCCGCAAGGACCCGGTCCGCATCTACGCCAAGAAGGAAAAGACCGGCAGCGCCGCCTGATCCTTCCTGTTGCCCAAACACTGCATAAGCGGCCGGAAAGTCCTCTTTCCGGCCGTTTTCGTTTGGACCGACTCGGACCCAAGGCGCACCTTCCCCGTCAGTGAAGACGAGATGGAGGTGACGTATGTCCGATATTGCCATCCTCGACGACGACGAGCGTGACTATCATTCGCCGTTCGACCTGGCGCTGAACCCTGCCGCCTTGGAAACTTTCAAATGGCTGGTACTTGGCCACGTCTTGTACGTGGTTGGGCTGGCACTGGTGCTCTACTTCCATATAGACGGCGGTGCCGTGTGGATTACCCCGCTGTTCGGCCTGCCGTTCGTCTGGCACGAGCGCCGGCACCGCGGCGCCGTCAAGGCGCTGGTGTTCTTCCTCGGCTTCACCCTGATGCACTATGTCGCGCTGATGACCGTCAGTGGCATGAGCGCGGACGGCGTCGGCTTTCTGCGCGGCTTCGTCGGCGGCGCAGTGGGCGGCGGCGGGTGCCTCTTGCTCGCGGCGATCTTCGGACTGCTGCGCAAGGGTTCCAGCCTGACCTTCGAGGCGTTCGGCACGGTGCTGCTCGGCGCAGTCGGCAGCTTCTGCCTCTATCTCTACCTCACCACCGGCGCGAGCAGCGACTCGTTCGCCAGCGACCTGGCACAGCCGCTCAAGATCTACACGCCGTGGCAGGTCGCTTTCGCCTACGTCCTGGCGCGGGTGCTCCGGCCGGTGAGCTGAACAATCTTCTTTTTCCCTCCCTGCTTGCAGGGAGGGGGCAGCGGTGGGTTTAGCGGCGGGCAGGTCTTGATGCCCTGCTCGGCGCTTTCGTTCTGGACTAACGGTTTTTTGGGCGCGCAGACACGCCCACCCCCTAGTCCCCTCCCTTGCAGGAAGGGGAGGTCAGCGCCTTTGCTGCGCCTGATAGGCCTCGACCGCCAGAGAACGCTTGAGGATACGCGAATTGGGATCGAGCACGACATGCGCGCCGGCGGGCACGGCGATGCTGCCCGTGCCGCCAGTCATCGCCACCGTCTCGACCTTGCCGTCGACCTGAACTTCGACGGGAAGCGGGAACGGGCGATCTCCCGGCGTTTTCCAGCGCAGCGTCAGCCGGTCGTCCGCCCGCGACTCGATCAGCTCGGGCAGCGCCGCCTCGCGCAGATAGACGTCGAAGAACCAGGTCAGGTCCTTGCCCGCCACCTTGTTGACGATCTCGACATATTCGGGCGTCGTCGCGAAGCGTGGCTGAAAATTGCCCGGCTTGGGATCGGGGCGGCCATAGACGAGCCGCGCAGTCGCTTCGTTGAAGGCCGCATCGCCGATCAGGTTGCGCAGCGTGTGGAGCACCCAGGCGCCCTTGACATAGATGTCGCCGCCCGGGCCGCCCTTGTCCGCCTCATAGACGTCGTCGGAGGTCTTGACCTTGCCCGAGACGATCGGCGCCTGGTTGGTGATCTGGTTGCGATAGACCTCCATCATCGCGGCGTAGCGCGCCTCGCCTTCGCGCCAGCGGCCGTAGAGTGGCTGCATGTACTGGCCATAGCCTTCGTGCAGCCAGAAATCGTCCCAGTTGGACGCCGACATCTGGTTGCCGAACCACTCGTGCGCCAGTTCGTGCTGGAACAGCCAGTCGAAGCCGTCTGGCGTCTTCTTGTAGTTGTTACCGTACGCGTTGATCGTCTGGTGCTCCATGCCGAGATGCGGCGTCTCGACAACGCCCAGCTTCTCGTCGGACCAGGGATAGGGGCCGACATTGGCCTCGAAGAAATCCACGGTCGGCGCGAACTCGGCGAACAGCCCCTTGGCCTTCGCCTCGCGGCCAGCGAGGTGCCAATAGGTCATCGGGAATTTGTTGCCGAAGCGGCTGGAATAGGTCCCCGTGATCTCGTGATACGGCCCGATGTTGAGCGCGATCAGATAGGGGTTCGGGCTGCGCGCCTGCCAATGCCAGGTCGAACGTCCGTCGGGGAGCTTGTCGATCTTCTGGAGCACCCCGTTCGACGGTGCGGAAAGCCCGACGGGAACAGTGATATGCAGATCGACCTTGGCAGGCTCGCCGGCCGGGAAGTCGAGGCACGGCCAGAACAGGTCGCAGCCATAGCCCTGTGCAGTGGTGGCGATCCACGGACTGCCGCCGGGCGTCTTTGCCCAGACCATGCCGTCGTCCCACGGCGCGCGCACCGCGACATGTGGGGTGCCGCCATAAGCGAGCTTCACCACCGTCCGGGCGCCCGCCGCAAGCGGCTTGGCCAGCGTGATCGCGAGCCTCCCCTCGGGGTTGGACCAGCTGGTGCGGAGCAGGGCGGTGCCGTCGATAGTGATCGCGCTCACCGGAAGGTTCTTGTCTAGATCGATCAGCAGCCGGTGCTGCGATGCCGAGGTGACCAGCGTCAGCGTCGCAGTGCCGGTGAGCCGCTGCGTTTCGGGAAACACTTCGATCGCTAGGTCGACATGGTCTAGCCGCAGCGCGGCGCGTTCAGGCTCGATCGGCCCGCCAGAGGCTTCGGTCAGCGCCGTGATCGGCGGCTCCCCGGGCTTGACCTGGGCGAGGGCGGGAACGGCGCTCAGCGCGAGTGTGGAAGCGGCGATCAGGAAGCGCGTGATGATGGGAACCTCCATTGGGCGCTGGAAGACAGGTGATGGTAACGGGTTATCGCCAAAGCGTGCGCCGCGCCATCCGCGGCATTGGTCCACAACCAATCAATATGCGACGATTGATGCGGCTGGCGCAGGCCCCATATATAGTGGAAAGTAAGGGCCGCTCGGGCCCAGGAGTATCCATGAAGCAGTCCTATCCCGTCCTGCCGCTTCGCGACATCGTCGTCTTCCCGCACATGATCGTGCCGCTCTTCGTGGGACGCGACAAGTCGGTCGCCGCGCTCGAAGCCGCGATGGCGGACGACAAGGAGATTTTCCTCGTCGCCCAGCTCGATCCCGCCGAGGATGATCCCGGCCGCGAGGACCTCTACGACACCGGCGTCTCGGCCGAAGTGCTGCAGCTGCTCAAGCTGCCCGATGGCACCGTGCGCGTGCTCGTCGCCGGCAAGGAGCGCGGCGCGCTCGAGACCGTCGACGAATCGGGCGCGTTCCTCACCGCGACCGTATCGCCGGTGGCCGAGGCCGAAGTCGAAGGCCCCGAGCTCCAGGCGCTGATGCGCTCGGTGGTCGATCAGTTCGAGAATTACGCCAAGCTCAACCGCAAGCTGCCCGCCGAGACCGCGGTCCAGCTCGCCGAGCTGGAGGACGCCTCGCGCCTCGCCGATGCGGTTGCCGCCAACATCGCAGTCAAGGTTGCCGACAAGCAGTCGCTGCTCGTCGAAAAGGATCCCCAAAAGCGCCTGGAAATGGTGTTCGCCTTCATGGAGGGCGAGCTCGGCGTGCTGCAGGTCGAAAAGAAGATCCGCAGCCGCGTGAAGCGCCAGATGGAGAAGACCCAGCGCGAATATTACCTCAACGAGCAGTTGAAGGCGATCCAGCGCGAGCTCGGTAACGAGGGCGATGAAGGCGACGGCGACGAGATCGCCGAGCTGACCCAGAAGATCGCCACGCTCAAGCTGAGCAAGGAGGCGCGTACCAAGGCGACGTCGGAGCTCAAGAAGCTCAAGACGATGGCGCCGATGTCGGCCGAGGCCACCGTTGTACGCAATTATCTCGACGTGCTGCTGGGCTTGCCCTGGGGCAAGAAGTCGAAGCTCAAGAAGGACATCGCCGAGGCGCAGGGCGTGCTCGACCAGGACCATTATGCTCTGGAAAAGGTCAAGGACCGGATCGTCGAGTATCTCGCCGTCCAGGCGCGCACTAACAAGCTCAAGGGCCCGATCCTGTGCCTCGTCGGCCCTCCTGGCGTCGGCAAGACCTCGCTCGGCAAGTCGATCGCCAAGGCGACCGGTCGCGAGTTCATCCGCCAGTCGCTGGGCGGCGTGCGCGACGAGGCCGAGATCCGCGGCCATCGCCGGACCTATATCGGCTCGCTGCCGGGCAAGATCGTGACCAACCTCAAAAAGGCCGGCACATCGAACCCGCTGTTTTTGCTCGATGAGATCGACAAGCTCGGTCAGGATTTCCGCGGCGATCCTGCCTCGGCGCTGCTTGAGGTTCTCGATCCGGAGCAGAACAACAAGTTCAACGACCATTATCTGGAGATCGACATCGATCTTTCGGACGTGATGTTCGTGTGCACGGCCAACTCGCTCAACCTGCCCCAGCCGTTGCTCGACCGCATGGAGATCATCCGGCTCGAAGGCTATACCGAGGACGAGAAGGTTGAGATCGCCGAGCGCCATCTGGTCGAGAAGCAGATCGAGGCGCACGGGCTGAAGGAAGGCGAGTTCACCCTCACCACCGAGGGCCTGCGCGCGCTGATCCAGAAGTACACGCGAGAGGCCGGCGTCCGCACGCTCGAGCGTGAGATCGCCAAGCTCAACCGGAAGGCGCTCCGGAAAATCCTTGAGGGTAAGGAAACCAGCGTCACGATCACGCCGGACAACCTCCACGAATACGCCGGGGTGCAGAAGTATCGCCACGGCCTGGGCGAGGAGGAGAACCAGATCGGTGCGGTGACCGGCCTCGCCTGGACCGAAGTCGGCGGTGAGCTGCTGACGATCGAGAGCGTGACCGTGCAGGGCAAGGGCGCGATCAAGACCACCGGCAAGCTGGGCGATGTGATGAAGGAATCGGTCGAGGCCGCGTTCAGCTTCGTCAAGGCGCGCAGCCCGAGCTACGGAATCAAGCCAAGCCTGTTCGCGCGGAAGGATGTCCACGTCCATCTGCCCGAAGGTGCCGTCCCTAAGGACGGTCCGTCGGCAGGTATTGGCCTCGTCACCGCGATCGTTTCGACGATGACCGGGGTGCCCGTGCGCCGCGACATCGCGATGACCGGCGAAGTCACGCTGAGGGGCAGGGTGCTGCCGATCGGCGGGCTCAAGGAGAAGCTGCTCGCCGCATTGCGCGGTGGCATCAAGACCGTGCTGATCCCGCAGGAGAATGAGAAGGATCTCGCCGAGATTCCCAAGAACATCCGCGAGGGCCTCGAGATCATCCCGGTCGCGCATGTCGACGAAGTGCTGCGGCGCGCGCTGACCGAGCCGCTCACGGCGATCGATTGGACCGATGCCGACGAGCTTGCGGCCCAGCCGCCGGTGCATGTACCGGGGATCGGCGACGCCGTTCATCATTGATCGCGCGTCGCTTTTTGGCACGTAAACCGCCGCCGGGGGTTTGACAGCGGTGGCGGTCGCGTGCTGACTGGCGCACTCGGCCTGCCGCGCCGCGACTCATTTTTCGACGAACTCACTCAGGGGGAATCCACCAGCATGAACAAGCAAGAGCTGATCGGGACGGTCGCCGACACCTCGGGCCTCGGCAAGGGCGACGCCACCAAGGCCGTCGAGGCCGTGTTCGACGCGATCTCGACTGCGCTCAAGAAGGGTGATGAGGTTCGCCTCGTCGGCTTCGGCACGTTCTCGGTGAGCAAGCGCAAGGCATCGACGGGCCGCAATCCCCGCACCGGCGAGGAAATGACGATCAAGGCGTCGAACCAGCCCAAGTTCAAGGCCGGCAAGGGCCTCAAGGATTCGGTCAACTGATCTTATGGCCCTGACCCGGTCGGCGGGGGTGGAGCCGCAAGGCTGACATTTGCAGGGTTCAAGTCCCTGTCATGGGTCCCAAATCGGGCTGGACAGCGCGTTTGTCGCCGCTTAAAGGCCCGCTTCCCGTTTCCGCCGTAAGGCGAATGGGCGCGTAGCTCAGTGGTAGAGCACACCCTTCACACGGGTGGGGTCGCAAGTTCAATCCTTGCCGCGCCCACCATGTAGAGCCCGCCGGTCTGCGATCGGCGGGCTTTTTGCTGCCTGCGGTTTACCGTGAAGGCCCCGCCTGCTAGGTTGGTCCCGGCATGGCGACTGCATCCGATCCCGTGCGCTTCAGCGTTTTCAGCAGCTTGGCCGGGCGGATTGCCCGTCCCTTGCGGCTGGCGGCGGTTGCGTGGGTGGCCGTCTTCACCGTGCTCGTCTGCGCGGTGGTTCCAGCCGGTTTGCCGCACACCGCCGCGCAAGGCTCCGCGTTCAATCCCGCTACCACCAGCGTCGCGCTCCAGGCCAAGGCGCCGCAGGCGCGGATGCTGGTCAAGCGCCTGCTGCGGCGCGATGCCGGCGACACGCCTGTCGTCCAGCCTTCGGCCGTCTTTCCGGCGGCAATGGCGATGCTTGCGCCACCGACGCGTGCCGAAGGCAATTGGATAGCGCGTGCCGCCACGGCGCGGCTTGCTGCGCCGGTCCGGGCATTGCCCTGGGCGCGGGGACCGCCGCTCGCCTGACCCGATAGAGGCGCGATTCCAGCGCTTCTCACCGGTGCCGCCGTCGACTGGCAACGGTCTTCCCGCCGCATCGTTCTCTCTCTGAACGGGAAGCTGCGACTGCGCGCTTCCGGAAGGAGATCGCCATGAAGAAGAAAACGGGCAAGCGGCCACCCTGGTGGTTCGCGCTCGCTGTCTGGGGCGGGATCGCCGGCGCTGCCGGTATCTTGGCCGCAGCGGTGGGGATGGCTTCGGCCTGACCCCCGGGCGACGGGGCCGGCAGGTTCTCCCTCCCGCCGGCTCCGGCGCCCATATCATTTCAATCTGGAGAGTCGATGCTGCATCACACCCCGCTGATCGCCACCATTGTCGCAGGCCTAGTCGTGGCCTTCGTGATGGGCGCCATTGCCCATCGCCTGAAGGTTTCGCCGATCGCCGGCTATTTGCTGGCGGGCGTGATGGTCGGGCCGTTCACCCCCGGCTTCGTCGCCAATGCCAGCCTGGCCAATGAACTCGCCGAGATCGGCGTGATCCTGCTGATGTTTGGCGTCGGGTTGCATTTCTCGCTGCGCGATCTGTTGTCGGTGCGCCGGATCGCCGTGCCCGGCGCGATCGTGCAGATCGCCGTCGCCACTGCGATGGGCATGGGGCTGGCATGGCTGGTCGGCTGGGGACTGCTCGCCGGGTTCGTATTCGGCTTGGCGTTGTCGGTCGCCAGTACGGTGGTGCTGCTGCGCGCGCTGCAGGGGCGCGACATCGTCCAGACCGAGCGCGGCCGCATCGCAGTGGGCTGGCTGATCGTCGAGGACCTGGTGATGGTCCTCGCGCTCGTGCTGCTGCCGGTGCTGGCGGGGATCATGTCGGGCGCCGCCGAATCGGGCAGCGCATCGATCCTCCAGCCGTTGCTCGCGACTTTCCTCAAGGTCGCCGGGTTCATGGCGCTGATGCTGATCGTCGGGCGGCGCGTCATTCCGTGGGCGCTGCAATGGGTGGTGGCGACGGGATCGCGCGAGCTGTTCCGCCTCGCGGTGCTGGCGATCGCGCTGGGCGTGGCGTTCGGCGCGGCGATCGCGTTCGACGTGTCGTTCGCGCTCGGGGCGTTCTTCGCCGGCATGATACTGGGCGAGACCTCGCTCAGCCGCCGCGCGACCGAAGAAACGCTGCCGCTGCGCGATGCATTCGCGGTGCTGTTCTTCGTCTCGGTGGGGATGTTGTTCAATCCGGCGGTGGTGATCCAGCAACCGCTTGCGCTGCTCGGCACCGTGGCGATCATCATCTTCGGCAAGTCGCTGGCCGCCTATCTGATCGTCCACGCCTATGGCTATCCGCGCCAGACCGGGCTGACGGTTGCCGCGAGCCTGGCGCAGATCGGCGAATTCTCGTTCATCCTCGCCAGCCTCGGCACCGAATTGCAGATTCTCCCTGCCGCGGCTCGCGACGTGATCCTGGCGGGCGCGATGATCTCGATCTTCCTCAATCCGTTCCTGTTCTCGCTGACCGCTGGCCGGCACGGCGCCGTCGACGAGCCCGAGCGCGGGCCGATCACCCCTGCCCAGATGCCGGCGGGACATATCATCCTCGTTGGCTATGGCCGGGTCGGGAGCATGATCGGCGCCGAATTCAAGCAGCGCGGCAAGGCGTTCATCGTCATCGAGGACCAGGGCGACGTGGTGCGCCGTGCGCGCGAAGAGGGCGTAACGGTGATCGAAGGCAATGCGCTCGAGGCGCGGACGCTGGTAGCCGCGGGCATCGGCAGCGCGAGCAAGCTGCTCATCGCTATTCCCGCCGGCTTTGAAGGCGGCGCGATCCTCCAGCACGCCCGCATCCTCAACCCCGATCTTCCGGTGATCGCGCGCGCGCACTCGCAGGATGAAGTGGATTATCTCACGCGCGTTGGCGTCGACCATGTGGTCATGGGCGAACGCGAACTCGCCAACCGGATGATGAAGCTCTCCGCCACGATGGCGCCCGCGAGCAACGTATCGGACGCGCCCGGAGCCATTGTCACACCAACGTAACGAAACAGTCTCCAAAGATTCTCCGTTCTCCAACACTCCCGTCACGCAGCCCGCCTAGCGCGGCGCTGCGGCCGACGGGGGTTAAGCCGAGTCGATCCCGCACAAGTTTCGAACCCGCGCACACCGGCATTCCGCCGGAACGGAGATCTTATGGTCAGCATTAACCGCCTTAGCCTTGTCCTCTTGACGAGCTGCGCCGCGCTCAGCCTCGCAGCATGCGATGGCGCGAGCAGCGTCGCTTCTCCCGGCGAAGGCGCGTTTCCGCCGGCCCCGGCACCCACGCCGACTCCGACCGTAAGCCCGACCCCGACGCCCACTCCCGGAACGCCCGCAGCTTCGTGCCCGACCGGCACCGGCCAGGCGCTCACCGATGTCGGCACGATCGGCGCGTATCGCATCTGCCGCTTGCCGACGCTGGTCAGCAATCTGACCCTGCCGAGCAAGGCTGCCGCTCCGGGCGTCGCTTATGAGATCAACGGCCGCGTCGATGTCGGCACCGATCGCGGTTCGCAGGGCCTGATCGGCTCGGCCGGCTCGCTGACGATCGGCGCAGGCGCGGTGCTGTTCGCCAACACCACCAACGCCGACAACGACTTCCTGATCGTCAACCGCGGCTCGACGATCAATGCGCAAGGCACCGCCACCGCGCCGATCATCTTCACCGCGCAGCAGAACCTTGCCGGCACCACCACGGACGAGAGCCAGGGCCTGTGGGGCGGCGTGATCCTCGCCGGCCGTTCGCCGGTCGCCAACTGCATCGCTGGCGCCAATGACGCCGCGGGAACCAGCACGACCTGCGAGAGCGTCGTCGAAGGCACCGGCAACGCATTGTACGGCGGCAACGCGCCTGGCGACACGTCGGGCGTCTTCCAGTACGTCCAGATCCGCTATTCGGGCACCGTCATCAGCCCGAACAACGAGCTTCAGGGCCTGACGCTCGCCGGCGTCGGCACCGGCACCACGATCGATCACGTCCAGGTCCACAACAGCTCGGACGACGGCATCGAAGTGTTCGGCGGCACCGCGCAGGCACGCCATCTGGTCATCACCGGCGCAGATGACGACGGCTTCGATTTCGATGTGGGTTGGCGCGGCCTCGTCCAGTTCCTGATCACTGCGCAGAAGCCGGGCCTGACCACCACCGACACCTACTCGCTGGAAATCGACTCGAGCTTCGCTCCGGCCACCGGCGCCAACCCCGAAGACGCGCTGCCGCGCACCTTCGGCCGCATTGCCAACGCGACGCTGATCCAGACCAACACCAGCACCAGCAACCCGCTGGCGGCGATCCGCTTGCGCGGCTCGGCCGACCTGACGCTGGTCAACTCGATCCTCTTCACGCCGGGCAACTGCCTGGTTACCGAAGCCGGCACTGCCGACCGCGGCACCATCCGCGCCGCTAACGCCGCGCTGCAGGACCAGGGCCCGCCGCGCTTCAACTCGATCTACTTCGCCTGCGGCACTGCGCTGAGCCGTGAGAACGCCGTCAACGGCCAGACGATCACCAACGCCGAACAGGCTGCGCTCTTCACCGACGCACCGAGCACGGGCAACGTGACCAACGGCACGGCGGCGAACGCGCTGACCAACGGCTTCTACCCCGGCACCGGCGCCGCGGCAGTGACGCCGTTCAACGCCTCGACGCTCAATCCGTCGGGTTCGGCATTCCTGATCAACACCGCGTACATCGGCGCGGTCAGCGGCCCGACCGACACCTGGTTCCAGGGTTGGACCTGCAATTCCAACCGGGCGACCTTCGGCACGACCAGTGGCAACTGCACTGCCTTCTAAGACTGGGACTGCGGGCAGCGGGGACGGCGGCATGGCCGTCGTCCCCGGGCCTTTTTCCATGCCGATACCCAAACAGCGGATACCCCGATGAAGAATCAGCTCGCCTTCGCCAGCCTCCTGGCCATTACGACGTGCCTCGTTGCGCCGGCCGCGCTCGCGCAGACGGCTGACGCCTCGCCCCAGGCCGCCAGCCCGCCGCCGGCGGCGCAGGCAGCACCCGAGACTTCGCAGGACACCGGCCAGCCGGAGCAGCAGGAAGTCGAGATTTCGACTCCGGGCGCCGGCGGCGAGGAATATGGCGACATCGTCGTCATCGGCCGCAACATTCCCAATGTGGTGCGCAGCACGCCGCAAGTGGTTTCGGTGCTCTCCGCCGAAGACATTGCGCGGACCGGCGAAGGCGACATCGCCGGCGCGCTCCAGCGCGTCACCGGCCTCAGCGTGGTCGGCAACGGTTATGTCTATGTCCGCGGCCTGGGCGACCGCTATTCGCTGTCGCTGCTCAACGGCCTGCCGCTGCCGAGCCCCGAGCCGCTGCGCCGCGTGGTGCCGCTCGACATCTTCCCGACCAGCGTGATCGGATCGTCGCTGGTCCAGAAGACCTTCTCGGCCAATTATCCCGGCGAATTCGGCGGCGGCGTGATCAACCTCACGACCAAGGCGGTGCCGGACAAGGCGTTCCTCGCGATCGGTGCCTCGGTCGGCTTCGACATGGAGACGACCAGCGAGCTCGGCTACACCTATGACGGCGGCAAGCACGACTGGCTCGGCTATGACTCTGGTACGCGTAACACGCCCGACTTCATCCTCCAAGCCGGCGCCGATCGTACGACGATCCCGACCAGCCAGGCGATCAATCTGACCAACGCCGAGACGACGGTCCTCTTCGAGAATTATCACATTCCGCCCAATTTCTCGGGCGAGCTCAGCATGGGTGCGTCGACCGATGTCGGCGGCGCCCGGCTCGGCGTGATTGCCGGCGGCGGGATCAGCAACACCTGGCGCACCCGCGATGCGGTCGCAGGCGTCCGCAGCATCCCCTCGACCACGTTTCGCCGGGTCACCACGGATCACCGCGCGCTGGTCAACGGCCTGCTCGGCTTCGGCGCTGAATTCGGCGAGCACCGCATCCGGCTGACCAACCTCTACATCCACGACACGCTCAAGCAGGGCCGCCTGGGCGCCGGCACCGCGGAGAATTTCGAATCGCCGATCGACGGCAAGGCGCCGGTGATGGAGCAGAACACCAACTGGTTCGAACGCCAGCTGTTCACCAGCCAGTTCGTCGGCGAGTTCGATTTCGGCGATCTCGATATCGATGTGCGCGGCGCCTATGCCAACACCAAGCGCAAGTCGCCGTACGAGCGCGCGTTCCGCTATCTCTACGACGCGGGGATCAAGGATTATCGCAACACGCTGAACGGCGGCTCCTATGCCACCGTCGCGTTCAGCGACCTCAACGAGGATCTGTGGGCGGGCGGCATCGACTTCGCCTATGACCTCAACCTGGGCCGGCCGTTCAGCCTGCAGGCGGGCTATGCCTATCAGGACACCGATCGCTCGTCGTACCGCTATACGTTCGACTATGTGATGCCGGGCGGCGCGGCGCTGCCCGATCCCTATTCGCAGATGCGCCCGGACTTCCTGCTCTCGGACTATACGCTGCAGACCAACGGCATTGTGCTGCGGCCGTCGACGACCAGCCAGGGCGCGCGCGCCTATGACGCCGCGCTGACGACGCATGCCGGCTATGTCCAGCTCGAAGGCGAGCTTACCGACGGTATTCGGATGACTGCCGGCGTGCGCTACGAGACTGCCGACCAGAGCGTGGTGCCGACCGACAACCTGCCCGCAACGGTGCTCAGCAACGGCTATTGGCTGCCCGCGGCGACGCTGACCTGGAACTTCGCGGCGGACATGCAGTGGCGCCTAAATGCGTCGAAGACGATCGCCCGCCCGCAGTTCCGCGAGCTCGCGCCGCAGCAGTATCTCGACTTCGACTCGGATCGCGTCTTCTACGGCAACCCGTTCCTCACCGACTCCAAGCTGACCAACCTCGAAGCGCGCTACGAATGGTTCTTCGGCAAGGACCAGCGCATCACCGCGGCGGGCTTCTTCAAGAAGATCGAGGATCCGATCGAGACGGTGAGCTTCCAAGTGGCGGGCAGCAACACCACCCAGATCAACTTCGCCAACGCGCCCGAAGCGCAGCTGTATGGCGGCGAAATCGAGCTCCAGAAGTACGTTCCGCTCGATTTCATCAACAACGAGCTGTTCACGACGCGCCGCCTCGTCCTCATCGCCAACTACACCTACACCCACTCCGAAGTGTTCGCCGGCAACGAGCTGATCCGCGATCCGATCAACCCGGCCTCGGTGACGCGCCCGGCCAACCAGGTGTTCGTCTCGGGCCTGCCGCTGGTCGGCCAGTCGGACCATCTGGTGAACCTGCAGCTCGGCATCGAGGACACCACCAAGCTTTCGCAGCTGACCTTCCTGTTCAACTATGCCAGCGACCGTATCGTCGCGCGCGGCCTGTTGTCGGGCGGTGGCCTGCCGCCGATCGTCGAGAAGCCGGGCGTGCGCCTCGACTTCGTGCTGCGCCAGGGCTTCAACGTGCTGGGCGGCGAGTGGGAGCTCAAGCTTGAGGGCCGCAACCTCACCGGCACGCGATTCGTCGAGTTCCAGGATTATGGTGGCACTACCGGTATCGCCGACACGAACACCTATGATCTCGGCCGTACCTTCTCGATCGGGCTCAGCACCCGGTTCTGATCCGCGGACAAGGGGGAGCGGGCTCCGGCAGGGCAAATGCCCGCCGGGGCCCTTTCTGCGTCACCAGCCCCAGGGCCGCTCGCGATACCATTGGGTGATGACGTATTTCGTCCCCGCGCGGACTTTCATCGCGTGGTGGATGGTGGAGGGGTTGGGCGTGCCGTTGGCGCGCAGGTTGTTCCAGGCGAGCACCTTGCCGGCTTCGGGATCGACCATCTTGTCGATCGCCTTGAAGCGCGTCACGCCGCCGGCCTCGACTTCGTTCAGATAGAGCATCACCGTCCAGGTGCGCTGGCCCGAGACGCTGCAATATCTCTCATAGTCCGCGCCCGACGGCTCGAAATAATCGGTGTGCGCCTTGAACTCCTGGCCCACTTCGTAGCGCTGGCCCTGCATCGGTTCGCCATGCGCAGGATCGATCCCGGTGAGCGCGGTGATGCGGCGCTTGAGCTCCATCACCATCGCATCGTTCGGATCGAGGTCGCAGGTCTCGCTGGTGCGGAAGGCATAGTCGCCATTCGCGTCGGCGATCGTCGACGGGCGCCGCTTGGCGTCGATCTGGAGCATCAGCAGCTGGCAGAGCTCGGGCTCGAGGAACCTCTTGCCGATGAACATCGCGACCTTGAGGTTCGGCACGCGCTGGATGCCGGGCTGGCGCGTCATGTGCTCGATCACCGGCTCGGACGGATGCCCGGCACCGAAGTTGGGCACGGCGGACGGCGTGTTGGCGAGAGTCTGCATTGTGCCGATTCTGCCAAATCGCGCCGCATTTCGCCAGTGCCGCGTGCCAAACGTACGGGCGTCACAAAAGCGCAAGCAAGCCGTCACATTGCGCGGGCAGGCGGGATGCTATGGTCCTCGACACCCAGTTCGAAGCCGAAGTGCCGCCGGTCCCGGAGCGCGATCTGCTGGACGGACTCGGCGTGCCTGCGCGGCTACGGGTGGCGATCGAGCGTGCCGCGGGGCGGCTGACCGGTCTGATTGCCATCACCGGACCCGATGCCGAGGCGACCGCGGCGGCGCTGCACCGGCAATATGGCATAACGCTCGGCGGGGCGATCGCCGACCGGATCGCCGCCAATCGCGTGGTCGAAGCGGCGGATCACGGACTGGTGCTCGGCTGGTTCGACAGCGGCGACGCAGTGGGCACACTGCTGACATTACGGCGGCTGGCCAATGACCGGTTCGCGCTGGCCGCCGCGCTGCGGCTGGTGATCGCGCAGCGAATCGCGCCGGGGCTGTGCCGCGACTGCCGCCGGCCGGTGCAGGCGTTCGGATCGCGTGCCGCGCTGCTCGGGCTCGATCCGGGCGCGATCCTGTGGTCGGCGCCGGGCTGCGAGGCATGCGGCGGAAGCGGGCAGGGCGCGCCCGTGCGGATATTCGAGGGCGTCGAGATCGATCCGGCGATGCGGCGGCTGATCTATGACGGTGCCGACGCGCCGCTGCTCGCGCGGCATGCCTATCTTTCCGCCCCGAATTTCGCCTCGGCGGCGCGGGCGCTGGCGCGCGACGGAATGATCGCGCCGGAGGATGCCGCCGGCGTCTCACGCAATGATCTTGCGCTTCGCGAAAGCCCCCGCTAAGCGCGCATTCGTTCGTGGCGACCGTAGTTCAATTGGTTAGAGCGTCGGCTTGTGATGCCGGAAGTTGCGGGTTCAAGTCCCGTCGGTCGCCCCATTCCCCCGATAGCGGATGTTGCGTGTGACCACCGACTGGGGCTTCCCCGATTACGACGACCACGAAGGTCTCCACCTGTTCACCGACCGTGCAAGCGGGTTGAGCGCGGTCATCGCGGTCCACTCGACTGCGCTCGGGCCGGCAGCAGGCGGGGTGCGCTTCTGGCACTATGCCGATTCGGATGCGGCGATCACCGACGCGCTGCGCCTCTCGCGCGGGATGAGCTACAAGAACGCGATGGCGAACCTGCCGCTTGGCGGCGGCAAGGGCGTGATCCTGGCAAGCGAGCCGGGCGCGACCGTGACCAATGCGCAGCTCGAGGCATTCGGCCGCGCGGTCGAGTCGCTCAGCGGCAAATACGTCACGGCCGAGGATGTCGGCATGTCCGAAGCGCGGATGAAGGTCGTCGCCACTCAGACACGACACGTCTCGGGGCTGCCGGTGGCTGAAGGCGGCGCGGGCGGCGATCCCGGCCCAATCACGGCGCGCGGCGTCTATCTGGGCGTCAAGGCAGCGGCGAAGCGCGGGCTCGGCGACGATTCGATGGCCGGGGTGCGCGTCGCGATCCAGGGCGTAGGCTCGGTCGGCGGTGGGCTTGCCCGACTGCTGGCGAAGGACGGCGCGAAGCTGGTGCTCGCCGACGTCAATGCCGAACGGGCCAAGGCGCTTGCGGCCGAACTGGGTGCGGAGGCAGTCGATGCCGGCGTGATCCTGACGCTCGACACCGATCTGTTCAGCCCGAACGCGCTGGGCGCAATCCTGACCGAGCAGAGTATCCCGCAGATCAAGGCCAAGGTGGTCGCGGGCGGCGCGAACAACCAGCTGGCGACTCGCGCGGACGGCGCTCGGCTGCACGACCGCGGTATCCTCTATGCGCCCGATTACGTCATTAACGCGGGCGGCATCATCAATGTCGGGCTCGAATATCTGGGGCAGGGCAACATGGCCGAGGTCCAGAGCCGGGTCGACAAGATCCCGACGCGGCTGATCGAAGTGTGGGACGAGAGCGACCGCACGGGCGATCCGGAGAGCGAAGTCGCCGATCGGATCGCACAGCGGCTGATCGGACGGGGGTAATTCGCGGGTCCGCTGTTGGATTCGGTAGGCCAAGTTTCACTGTTTTTACGGTGAATCGGCAATTTAGTTGCTTGTGGACGTAATGTTCTTGCGTTTGCGATGGGGCTTTTGCGTTCGACGGTTCAAAGAGCAACCTCAAGCTACCGCGTGAAATCCTACATTTGAAGAAGTGCGCGTCACCCCTCCGCACGTCACTCCCGCCTTGTGCGGAAGTAAGGTGACAAGCGGCTGAAGCAGCGCCGCAGTGGACCCCGGCACAAGGCCGGGGTGACAACGGAGAATATTCGCCTTCCATGTCACATCCGCAGGCGCCGCCTCGTCATGTCTCCAGAACCCAAAGGAGACTGACGATGACTCAACGCCTCGACCCCTTCGCCGTAGCACCCGCCGCAATGCAGGCGTGGCTCGACATGTCGCTCCAGATCGCGCCGTCGCTCGAGCATTCGCTGCTCGAACTCGTCAAGATCCGCGCTTCGCAGATCAATGGCTGCGCGAACTGCCTGAACATGCACACTGCCGATGCCCGGAAGGCAGGCGAGACCGAGCAGCGCATCTATCTGCTGAGCGCCTGGCACGAGGCGCCGGTATTCTCGCCGCGCGAACGGGCGGCGCTGGCGTGGACCGATGCGCTGACGCTGGTATTCAGCGAGCGGGCGCCGCAGGCTACCTATGATGCGCTGGCGGCCGAATTCACGCCCGAGGAGCAAGTGGAGCTGACGCTGATGATCAACGCGATCAACGGGTGGAACCGCATCGCCGTGGCGTGCGACCTGTTCTACGGGGGTCGGCCCGCGCACACGCAACAGGCGGCATGAGCGACAACGGGGCCGCATCGTTCGATCCGCTGCGTCCGCGGCTGAACCGCATTGCCTATCGCATGCTCGGTTCGGTCGCGGATGCCGAGGACGTGGTGCAGGACGCGTTCCTGCGCTGGATGGGCGCCGATCGCGCCGCGATCCGCGAGCCCGAGGCGTTCCTGCGCCGGGTGGTGACGCGGCTGTGCCTCGACCAGCTCAAATCGGCGCGGGCACGGCGCGAGACCTATGTCGGGCCGTGGCTGCCCGAGCCGGTGGTCGAAGAGGAGGAGGAAGCCGACGACGTCACGCTGCCGCTGATGCTGGCGCTCGAGCGGCTGACCCCGCTCGAGCGCGCGGCATTCCTGCTCCACGACGTGTTCGGCGTGCCGTTCGACGAGATCGCCGAGACGATCGGGCGCGA
This sequence comes from Sphingomonas sp. LM7, assembly GCF_002002925.1. Classification (NCBI taxonomy): domain Bacteria; kingdom Pseudomonadati; phylum Pseudomonadota; class Alphaproteobacteria; order Sphingomonadales; family Sphingomonadaceae; genus Sphingomonas; species Sphingomonas sp. LM7. Next base: position 326,198 of record NZ_CP019511.1, read on the forward strand.
TACCGCCGCGACGCGGCAGCTCGCCAGCCGGGCGCGGACGCATGTCCGGGCGGAGCGGCCGCGATTCGACACGCCGAAGGCGCGCGGGCTGGAGATTGCCGCGGCGTTCTTCCAGGCTTCGCGCAGCGGCGACATGGGTACGCTGCGCGGGCTGCTCGCCGACGATGTCTCGGTCTATTCGGACGGCGGCGGCAAGGTTCACGCCGGGCTGCGGCCGATCCTGGGGATCGCGGACGTGATGAAGCTGCACGGCTCGCTGGCGCGCTTCTTCGCGAAGGAAATGTCCCGGGTGGAGCGCTGGGGGATGATCAACGGGCTGCCCGGCTTCGTGACGCGCGAACCGGGCGGAGTGCTGCAGACCACCGCGCTGGCGATCGACGACGGCAAGATCGTCGGGATCTACATCATGCGCAATCCGGACAAGCTGCGGCATCTGGAGGCAGTGCATTAGCAGCCAAGCGTGCGGCCGATAGTGCCCGCCAGTGATGGAAGCCGCTTCCACAATCCGTCACCCTGAAACACGTTCGGGGCGACGGATGGGAGATCTACCTCAACGCTCCATCAGGGCGTGATGCCCAGAGCGGTGCGCAGGAACTGGTCCGAGCGATCGAGCATCGTCGTGCGGGCCTTGTCGTCGTTAAGCTGGTGGTCGAGCCCGGCGAACTCGACCAGTTCGACCTTGCCGCCGGCGTCCTTGAGCTTGCGAGCCATAAGCCGCGATTCGGCGACGCCGACATTGAGGTCCTGGTCGCCGTGGAACAGCAGCACCGGCGCCTTGATCCGCTCGACATTGCGCGCGGGGGAGCCGGTGCGGACATGGTCGCCATGGCCGATAAAGGCGTCGACCAGCTTGAAGTTGGTGAAGTTGCGGGATTCCTCGCGGAGCGCCTCGAGATCGGTGACCGGGGCGATCGCGACGACGGCCTTGAACAGATCGGGATCGAGGACCGAGGATTGCAGCGCGGCATAGCCGCCATAGGACCAGCCGAGGATCGCGAGCTTGCCCGGCCTGGCGATGCCCTGGCCGGCGAGCCATCGTCCGGCATCGTTGACGTCGCCTACGGCGGTCTTCCACGACTGGAAACCGTTCTTCTGGAACCACGCGTCGCCATAGCCAGTGGAGCCGCGGAAATTGGGCTGGAGCACCGCGAAGCCGCGGGCGGCGAAGAACTGGGCAAGCCAGTCGAAGCCCCATTCGTCGCGCGCGCCCGGGCCGCCATGGGGTATGACGATCGCGGGGAGGTTCTTGCCGTCGCTCCCGGCCGGCAGCGTCAGATAGCCCGGAATGCGCGTGCCGTCCGCCGCGGGAAACTCGATCGGCTTGACGCTCGCCAGCTTGATCGCGCCCAGCTGCGGGCGGGCCGGGGTGACTTCCTCGAGCTTCCGGCTGGCCTTGTCGTAGAGATAATAGGTGCCGGGATCGCTGTCGCCGCCGGCGAACAGCAGCAGCTTCTTTTCGTCGGCGGTGCCATCGACAAAGGTCACCATCGGCTTGCCGGGCAATGCCTTGCCCAGCGCATTGCGCAGGCGAAGAAGCTCGGGATCGAAGAATTCGGTCTGGCGCTTGTCGGTGGCGTAGCTCACGCCGACCACGCGCTGCTGGCGGCCGATCCGGACGAGCCCGTCGACGTCGACCTGCGGGTGCGCGAAGACGAGGCTGCGCGTCTTCGCTTCGTCGAGCGCGATGCTGAACAGCGCGCGACGGCCGTCCCGATCGTCGAAGCCGTAGAGCAGGTTGCTGGTGCGATCGACGGCATAGGGATTGAAGCCGGAAATCGCGCCGCTCGGCTCGAACCGCAATTCGCCGAGATCGTCCCAGCCGCGCTTGCCGGGCACGCGATAGCTGTATTTGATGGTGTTGCCGGTATAGCCCGAGGTCCGCGCCGCCTGGATGCCCATGACCCGGACCGTGCCGGTACCGTCGCTGACATAGTCGACGGCGTCGAGGCGCGGCTCCTCGATCGTGCGGCGCTTGAGGCTGGTGGCATCGACCAGCTCCACGCCGAGTCCCTGCTTGGAGCTGGCGAGCCGCGTGCCAGTCGTTTCCTCGGGAACGAAGGTGCGCGTCATCAGCACCGAGCCCACCGAACCCTCGGGGCCCCAATCGATGATGCTTCCGCCGGACATGGCGAGGCTGAGCGCGCGGACGCCGCCGCGTGCGCTCAGCTGCTTGATGTCGCTGCCGTCGGCGTTGACCGACACGAGCCGCGTGAAGCCGAGCTTCTGGCCGATGTCCTGGATCATGTAGACATTGCAGATCAGGCGGGTGTTACTGGCCCAGTGGCAGCTGGTCAGGCGATCGGGATTGCCGGTCGAGCGCAGCACCGGCTTGACCTGGCCCTTGGCGAGATCGGCGACCATCGCCACAGCGGCGCGGGTTTCCGAAGGCTGGATGAACACGATGCGCTCGCCATCGGGCGACACGCTGATCTGCTGGACCGCCTCGCGCGCGCCGAAGCGTATCGCGAGATCGGATTGCGCCAGGGCAGGCGTAGACAAGCACGATGCGGCAAGCAGGGCTGCCCCCAAACGTCCGAACATGTACGAAATTCCCCCAAGAACTATGGGCAAATGCTAGCTGTTTTCAGTTCGACATCAAGTAGGTGTGCTTCGGTTTTTCAGCGCCGGCGCGGAAATGGTTCGCGTTATTGGGGAGTCGCGTGGGGCGCGGCTTCGGCCGCATCGAGCTGGGCACAGATCAGCTCGGCCTTTACCCGCTGAAGCTGGGCGCGGACCTGTTCGATCGTCGCCATCAGTTCGGCAAGGTCGAGCGACATGGCGGTGACCGCGGCGGCGGTGCGCGGATCCTGGCCTTCGGTCATGTCGCGATGCTCCTTCGACTCCTGGCCATACGCTGGATGCGGGGTGTCGCGCTGTCCAGCGGGGTTTGCGCGGTTAACGCTCTTTGTCGGGGTTGACGGATGCATAACCCGGTGGTTATGAGATGATTGATAGCCAGCGAGTTATGGGTATGACGCCACTTGGTCCCGATCTGCTGTTCAAGACGCTCGCCGATCCGACTCGGCGGGCGCTGTTCGAGCGGCTGTGCCGGGACGGCGAGCAGACGGTGGGGGCGCTGACCGCGCATGCCGGCGTGTCGCAGCCGGCAGTGTCGAAGCATCTCGGGGTGCTGCGCGAGGCAGGGCTGGTGACCGATCGCCATGCCGGGCGGCAGACGCACTACACCGCGCATCCCGGCGCACTGGCACCGCTGATCGACTGGACCGGGCAGATGGCCGGGTTCTGGGAGCGGCGGTTCGACGATCTCGAGGATCTGCTGAAAAGGATGGACCAATGAGCGAAGCCGTGCCGGAGAAGCGCACCGTCGTCGTCGAGCGCGAGATCGCGCATCCGCCGGAAAGGCTGTGGCGGGCGCTTACCCAGCCGCACCTGATGGAAGAGTGGCTGATGAAGAACGACTTCGCGCCGGTGGTCGGCCACCAGTTCAAGCTGCGCGGCGATTGGGGCGGGGTGCTCGATTGCGAAGTGCTCGAAGTCGAGCCGCTGCGGACGCTTTCCTACACCTGGAACTTCGCCAATGACGATCCCGCCTATGCGCTGGAAAGCGTGGTGACCTTCACGCTGACGCCGACGCCCACGGGCACGCATTTGCGGATGGAACAGGCGGGCTTCGGGCCGAGCCAGAAGCAGGCCTATGGCGGCGCGCATGCCGGCTGGAGGAAGTTCTTCGACCAGCTCGAACAGGTCACCGGAAGGGCCGATTGAACGGATTTTCGAGAGGAGGATGCGATGCGGTTTAGTCTGTGGGTACGCCAGGGCCATCGCTGGCTGTCGATCGCCTTCACGCTGGGGGTGATGACCTATATCGTTGCGATGAGCACCGGCGGGCAGCCCGCGGCGTGGCTGGGGCTGCTGGCACTGGTGCCGCTGATCCTGTTGCTGGCGAGCGGGCTGTATCTGTTCGTGCTGCCCTATGCGGTCAGGTGGCGGAAGGCGCGGGCGTGATGGCGAAGAAGGAACCGGTGCTGCTGTCGGGCGGCAATCCGCAGATCGCCAAGGCCGACGGCGATGCGCCGGTGCAGGCCTATATCGCAGCGATGCCCGAGTGGAAGCGCGGCGTGGGCGAGCAGCTCGACGCGCTGGTCGAGCGGACGGTGCCGGAGGTCCGCAAGGCAGTGAAGTGGAACTCGCCGCTCTATGGCGTGGACGGCAAGAGCTGGTTCCTCGGCGTCCATTGCTTCAACAAATACGTCAAGCTGTCCTTCTTCAATGGCGGCGGGCTGGAGCCACTGCCGCCGGTCGCGTCGAAGGATCCCGAGGTTCGGTATTTTCATATCCATGAGGATGACGCGCTGGATGAGGCGCGACTGGCGGACTGGATCCGGCAGGCGGCAGCGCTGCCGGGCTGGATTCCCTGAACGAGGAGGATGTCATGAGCGACAAGACGCCGTCCGAATTGATCGACGCGCGGATCGCGGAGCTGGGCGACTGGCGGGGCGCGACGCTGGCGAAGCTGCGTGCGCTGATCCACGAAGCCGATCCCGAAGTCACCGAGGAATGGAAGTGGCGCGTTCCCGCCTGGTATCATGGCGGCCTGCTGTTCACCGGCGAGAGCTACAAGAAGTCGGTCAAGATGACCTTTGCCAAGGGCGCGGCTCTGGCGGATCCCAAGGGGCTGTTCAATTCGAGCCTCGACGGGAATGTCCGGCGGGCGATCGATTTCTTCGAGGGCGATGTGCTCGACGAAGAGGGGCTCAAGGCGCTGTTCCGGGCGGCGGTGGCGCATAATCTGACGGGATGATCCCAAATCCTCCTCCGCGCAGCGGGAGGGGGACCGCGAAGCGGTGGAGGGGGCATCTCCGCGAGCGATGTAGATGCGGCCAAGCCCCCTCCGTCGCCTTCGGCGCCACCTCCCCCGCTTCGCGAGGGGGGATTTATAGGAGGTTTACCCTTTGATGAACGCCAGCAGGTCGGCGTTGATGATGTCGGGATGCGTCGTGGCCATGCCGTGGGGCAGGCCGGGATAGGTCTTGATCGAGCCATGCTTGAGCAGTTTGATGCCGAGCAGCGCCGAATCGGCGATCGGGACGATCTGGTCATCCTCGCCGTGGAGGAGCAGCACGGGGACGTCGATCGTCTTGAGATCGTCTGTGAAGTCGGTCTCGGAAAAGGCCTTGATGCAGTCGTAATGTGCCTTGGCGCCGCCGGTCATGCCCTGGCGCACCCAATTGTCGATCACGCCCTGCTTCACGTCCGCGCCTTCGCGGTTGAAGCCGTAGAACGGGCCGCTGGCGACATCGAGGAAGAACTGCGCGCGGTTGCTGGCGGTCTGGGCGCGGAAGCCGTCGAACACTTCGATCGGCAGGCCGCCGGGGTTCGACTCGGATTGGACCATGATCGGCGGGACCGCGCCGATCAGCACGGCCTTGGCGACGCGGCCCGCCTCGGCACGGGCGACATAATGCGCGACTTCGCCGCCGCCGGTGGAATGGCCGACATGGATCGCGCCCTTGAGATCGAGCGCCGCGGCGAGTTCGATCAGGTCCGCGGCATATGTGTCCATCTCGTTGCCGGTGTCGGTCTGGGTTGATCGGCCATGCCCGCGGCGGTCATGCGCGATCACGCGATAGCCTTCGGCGAGGAAGAACATCAGCTGCGCGTCCCAATCGTCCGCCGAAAGCGGCCAGCCGTGATGGAAGACGATCGGCGTCGCGTCCTTGGCGCCCCAGTCCTTGTAGAAAATCTCGGTGCCGTCGCTGGTTGTGATGAAAGGCATGGCCTTGATCCTTGCTAGAGGTGCGACCGGGGAAGGCAGGCATATGTCCGCAAGCCCGTCCCCTGGCCGCGTACCGTGCTTACGTTCCGGTGGCGAAACCATCATGACAGCGGTGACTTTGCGCAAGCGCAAAGCGTGCAACCGGTCGCGCGGGGAAAGCAGCCCGGCGTAGATTCCCTGCGCGAACCCCGCTATTGGCTGCCAAGCACCGTGATCCACGCACTCGCCAACCCCACGCGCTTCCTCAAGATCGCGCGCCCGCTGACGCCGGTCCTGTTCTGGGCGGGCGTGGCGCTTGCGTTGTTCGGCGCCTGGGGCGGGCTGACGCAGACTCCGGCGGACTATCTCCAGAAGGAAAGCGTGCGCATCCTCTACATCCATGTCCCCGCCGCCTGGCTGGGGATGGCGGGATGGAGCGGGGTGGCGTTCGCGAGTCTGGGCTATCTGATCTGGCGGCATCCGCTTGCTGCCATCGCCGCGCGCGCGACGGCGCCGGTCGGGGCGGTGTTCGCCGCACTTTGCCTGATCACTGGTTCGATTTGGGGGCGGCCGACCTGGGGCACCTGGTGGGAATGGGACGGGCGGCTGACCAGCATGCTGCTGCTGTTCTTCGTCTACATCGCCTATATCGCGCTTGCCCGTGCTGACGCCGATCGCGGCGGCGACGGGCGCATACCTGCGTTGTTCGGCGTAGCGGGATCGGTGCTGCTGCCGATCGTGCGCTATTCGGTAGTGTGGTGGAACACGCTGCACCAAGGCCAGAGCATCGGGCTGACCAGCTCCAGCATCGACAGCACGATGTTGTGGCCGCTGTTCTTCACGATCGGCGGATCGACATTGTTCTTCGTGGGCGTGGTGCTGATGCGGATGCGCGCGATGCTCGCGACGCAAAAGGTCGAGGCGCGGATGAAGCGGATGGCGGCGCAATGAATCACTGGGCGTTCGTGACCGCGGCGTATGTCGTGACCCTGGTGGGGACCGGCGGGCTGGCAGGCTGGGCCTGGCTGTCGATGCGGCGTGCCGAGGCGGCCGCGGATTCGCTGAGGCGCGAGCGATGAAGGCCAAGCATCAACGGCTCGTGCTCGGGCTGCTCGCCCTGGGCGCAGTCGCCGGCGCGGCGGGGCTCGCGCTCTCGGCGCTGGAGGACCAGGCGGCGTTTTTCTATGCGCCCGGCGACGTGGCGGGGAAGCCGGTGCCGACTGACAAGGCGGTCCGGCTGGGCGGCATGGTCGCGGCGAACTCGATCGTGCGCCAGCCCGACGGAGTCTCGATCGCCTTCGTGGTGACCGACGGTAAGGCGAACGTGCCGGTGGCGTTCCGCGGCGTTGCGCCCGATCTGTTCAAGGAAGGCTCGGGCGTGGTTGCCGAGGGCAAGTTCAACCCCGATGGCAGCTTCACTGCCGACAATCTGCTCGCCAAGCATGACGAGCGCTACATGCCGCCGCAAGTCGCCGGCAAGATGCACAAGACCGAGACGCTGGACAAATGATCGCCGAGGCAGGGCTTGCGGCCTTGTGGCTGGCAGCGGCGTTCGCGCTCGTCCAGCTGATGGTCGCCTGGGGCGCGGCGAAGCATGGCGCGAACCCCAATGTCGGCACGCTGATGACGGCGCTGCGGCGGATCGCTTTGGTGCAGGGCCTGCTGGCGCTGCTCTCGTTCGCGCTGCTGATCGCGCTGTTCGTGCGCAGCGACATGTCGGTCGAGCTGGTCGCGGCCAACAGCCATTCGCTCAAGCCCCTGATCTACAAGGTGTCGGGCGCCTGGGGGAATCATGAGGGCTCGATGCTGCTCTGGGTCACCGTGCTCGCGGTGGCGGGCGCGGGCGTGGCGGCATTCGAGCGGCGGCTGGCGGCGGGAACGCTGGCGGCAACCTTGGGTGCGCAGGCGGCGATCGGGCTGGGCTTCTACGCCTTCCTCGCCTTCGCCTCGAACCCGTTCGTGCGGCTCAATCCGGCGGCGCCGGACGGGCAGGGGCTCAATCCGCTGCTCCAGGATCCGGGTTTGGCCTTTCACCCGCCGACGCTCTACCTCGGCTATGTCGGGCTGTCGGTGGCGTTCAGCTTCGCAGTGGGGGCGCTGGTGATGCGCGATGTCGGGCCGGCGTTCGCCAAGGCGATGCGGCCCTGGGTGCTCGGCGCGTGGATCTTCCTGACGATCGGGATCACTGCGGGTTCCTATTGGGCGTATTACGAGCTCGGCTGGGGCGGCTGGTGGTTCTGGGACCCGGTCGAGAATGCATCGCTGATGCCCTGGCTGGCGGCGACGGCACTGCTCCATTCGGTGACCGTGCTGGCGACGCGCGACGGCTTGCGTGCCTGGACGCTGATGCTGGCGCTGGTGGCGTTCGCGATGTCGATGCTCGGGACGTTCCTGGTACGATCGGGCATCCTGGTGAGCGTCCATGCCTTCGCGGTCGATCCGACGCGGGGCACCTTCATCCTCGCCTTGCTCGGCATCTATATCGGCGGGGCGCTGGCATTGTTCGGCGCGCGCGTCGGCACGGTCACCCAGGGTTCGACCTTCCAGCTGGTGAGCCGCGAAGGCGCGCTGGTGCTCAACAACCTGTTGCTCACGGTCATTCTCGGCGTGGTGTTCATCGGGACGCTCTATCCCCTCGCGGCGCAGGCCGCGGGGGTGCAGCTTTCGATCGGCGCGCCGTTCTTCAACAAGGCATTGGTGCCAGTGGCGCTTGCGCTGGTCGTGGCGACTGCGGCGGGGCCGCTGCTGCGCTGGCGGCGCGACAATTGGAACGCGTTGGCCAAGCGCGCGCTGGTGCCGACCGCCGCGGCGGGTCTCGCCTTCGCATTGCTCTTCGCACTGGCGCGCGGCGCGCACTTCACGTCGGTAGTGGCGATTGCGCTCTCGGTCGGGCTGGCAGCGGCGAGCGTGGCGCCGGTCGCGCGGCGGAATTTGCGCCGCACGCCGCTCCACGTCTGGGGAATGGTAATCGCGCATCTCGGCGTCGCGACCAGCATCGCCGGGATGGCCGCGGACAGCGCGTTCAAGGTCGAGCGGCTAGCGGCGATCCAGGTCGGGCAGAACGTCACGGTCGGGCCGTTCCGCGTGACGCTGGCCGAGATACGCCCGCAGATCGGGCCGAACTGGTCGGCGCTGGAGGCGCGGCTGCAGGTGCGGCGCGGCGAAAGCAAGATGTTCGAGCTGTTGCCGCAGCAACGCTTCTTCAGCACCCCGCCGACCACCACTAACGAAGCCGCGATCACCACGCTGCTCGACGGGCAGCTCTACACCATCCTCGGCCAGGGCGACGACCAGGGCCGCTGGCAGATCCGGCTGTGGTGGAAGCCGTTCGTGACCTTCATCTGGCTGGGCGGCGGACTGATCGCACTGGGCGGATTGCTCGCGCTGATCGGCCGAGTGCGGCGCGAGCGGCGTGATGCCGAGACGGAGGCCTATTCGTGAGGCGGCTGCTGATCTGGGCACCGCTGGCGCTGTTCGCGCTGGTGTTCGCGCTCGTCGCGGGCGGGCTGATCAAGCCGGGCGACCGGACGATCCGATCGGCGATGGTCGGCAAGCCGCTGCCCGCGCTTGCGCTGCCGGCGCTGCTGCCGGGCAAGCCGGGGATCGCTACCGCCGAATTGAAGGGCAAGCCGCGGCTGCTCAACATATTCGCGAGCTGGTGCATCCCGTGCATCGCGGAGGCGCCGCAACTGCTCAAGCTCAAGGCGGCGGGCGCCGAGATCGACGCGATCGCGATCCGCGATACGCCCGCGGCGGTGCAGAATTTCCTGGCGCAGCACGGCGATCCCTATGCGCGGATCGGCGACGACAAGGCGAGCGCGGCGCAACTGGCGCTGGGCTCGTCAGGGGTGCCAGAAACCTTCGTGATCGATACCGCAGGGCAGATCGCCTATCAGCATATCGGCGACATCCGTGCCGAGCATGTGCCTATGCTGCTCGCCGAGCTGAGGAAGGCGAAGTGAGCCTTTTCTCCTTGCGTCATCCCGGACTTGTTCCGGGATCCACGGTGTCATGGGCGAGGGCCTCTCGCCGCTTGTCTGCTGCCAAGCCGCGCGGTGGACCCCGGCACAAGGCCGGGGTGACGATAGCTTTAGGGTTCGTGCTTGCAACGACGGCTCCCGCACTGGCCGATTCCAAACTTCCGCCAGCCGACCTCGCTTATACCCAGCTCGCAGATCCCGCGCAGGAAGCGCAGGCCAAGGCGCTGATGGACACGCTGCGCTGCCTCGTCTGCCAGGGCCAGTCGATCGCCGACAGTGACGCCGAGATGGCGGGCGACATGCGCGCGCTGGTGCGCCAGCGCGTCGCGGCGGGGGAGAGCCCGGGCGACATCCGCAAATGGCTGGTCCAGCGCTATGGCGACTATGTCACCTACGATCCGCCGCTGAGCTGGGTCACCGCGCCGTTATGGATCGCGCCGCTGGTGCTGCTGATCGTCGGCGGGCTGGTCGCGCGGCGCGCATTCGGGAAGCGCAAGGCATGATGGGCTGGGGGATGCTTGGCCTGCTGGCGCTCGGTGCGGGGCTGCTGTTGTGGCTGACGGGCTTCCCGCGCAAGCTGTGGACGGTGGCGGCGACGGCGCTGATGCTGGGGGCGGCGGGCTACGCCTGGCAAGGCAGCCCCAGGCTGGCCGGGCATCCGGTGGTGGCGGCCAGCAAGCCCGGCGAGATCGATCCGAACGTCGTCGAGATCCGCGATGCGATGTTCGGGCGGTTCAACTTCACCTGGGCCTCGTTCGCGCGTGCCGACGCGATGACGCGGGCGGGCGCGCCGGATACCGCGGTGCGTGCGATGATCCTGACGGTGCGGCAGGCGAACGGCGACGCCGGGGCCTGGGCATGGCTCGGGGTCAAGCTGGCGGAGAATGACGGCAACCAGGTCTCGCCGGCGGCGAAATACGCCTTCGATCGCGCGCTCCAGCTGGCGCCGCAGCACCCCGGGCCGCCGTTCTTCTATGGCCTGGCGCTGATCCGCGAGGGCAAGTTCGCCGAAGCCCGGCCCTATTGGGCGAAGGCGGTTGCGCTGACGCCGGCCAAGGCGAGCTATCGGGACCAGCTGGTAGTGCGGCTGTTCCTGCTCGATCGACTTTTGGAATCGAAGGCGGCGCAGGAGCGCAAGACTCCCGCCGAATAGGGCGCGCGCTTTTGGGACGAATTCAAGTCGATCCGGAGCAGGTTTCGGCTCATCCGAGATAAAGGGCGTTGAGCGAATCGCGTTCGACGGATACGCCTGTAGTCGGACTCAAGAAAAAATCTCGAAGGTCGCCCGGTCCGTGGTCCATATGACATGGGAGTGGGACGATGAGTGCATGCGGGATGCAATCCTTCGCCAATGTGACGGCGGATGTCTGGAATTGCTGCAAGTCCAAGGCATCCAGTTACGGCGTCGAGATCGGCAGCGATTCGGGATCGACGAGTTCGCACGGCTTTACCGTAAGCTGGAACTACGACGCGTCGAGCCAGGTGCTGCAACTCCAGGTGACCGACAAGCCGTTCTGGGCGCCGTGCTCGCTGGTCAATTCGAAGATCCACGACGCAGTCGACGAATGCTACGCCAATCACGGCGCCAGCGGGGCCTCGATGATCGCTTGAGGCGGCTAGCCTTCCTGGCTCGCCTCCCTGCAGGGGAGGGGCTGGGGGTGGGTGCGAGCGTCGGCGAGCCCAACCGCCTGCGTGGACATAAAGAAAAGGCCGGGCATCGAGCCCGACCTTTCTTACCCACCCCTCGCCCCTCCTTGGAAGGGAGGGGGATTTAGAGGTCAGCCCGTCCATGCCTCGTATGGCAGGTCGAGGTCGTCGGCGACGGCCTTGAACGCGATCTTGCCCTTGTAGACGTTGAGGCCGTTGGCGAGATGCTTGTCGGCCTTCATCGCGGCTTCGGCGCCGTGGTTGGCGATGCGCAGGACGAAGGGCAGGGTCGCGTTGTTGAGCGCGAAGGCCGAGGTGCGCGCGACTGCGCCGGGCATGTTGGCGACGCAATAATGGATCACGCCGTCGATTTCGTAGACGGGGTCGTCATGCGTCGTCGCCTTCGACGTCTCGAAGCAGCCGCCCTGGTCGATCGCGATGTCGACCAGCACCGAGCCGCGCATCATCGTCTTGAGCATGTCGCGGCTGACCAGCTTGGGCGCCGCCGCGCCGGGGACGAGCACCGCGCCGATCACGACCTGCGAGCGCGCGACCGCCTCGGCAATCGCCGCCTTGCTGGCATAGGCGGTCTTGATCTGACTGCCGAAATGCATGTCGAGCTCGGCAAGGCGCTCGTTGTTGATGTCGTAGATCGTCACGTCGGCGCGCTGGCCGACTGCCATCTGCGCGGCGTTGATCCCGGAGACGCCGCCGCCGAGGATCGCGACCTTGCACGGCGCGACGCCGGGGACGCCGCCGAGCAGCTCGCCGCGGCCGCCCTGTTCCTTTTCGAGATAGTGCGAGGCGACCTGGACCGACATGCGGCCGGCGACTTCGGACATCGGCTTGAGCAGGGGGAGCGCGCCGGAGTGCGAGGTCACCGTCTCATAGGCGATGCAGGTCGCGCCGGAGGCCATCAGGCCCTCGGCCTGCGGCTTGTCGGCGGCGAGGTGAAGATAGGTGAACAGCGTGTGGCGCGGCTCGAGCAGCGCGATTTCCTGCGGCTGAGGCTCCTTGACCTTCACGATCATGTCCGATCCGGCGAACACCGCGGCGGCGTCGGCGGCAATCTTCGCACCGACTTTGGTGTACGCCTCGTCGGCGAAGTCGATACCCATACCGGCTTGCGTCTCGACCAGCACGTCATGGCCGGCGGCGACCAGCTCGGCGACCGATGCGGGCGTCAGGCCGACGCGATATTCGTGGTTCTTGATTTCCTTGGGAACACCGATGCGCATGGCAGCTCTCCAGAATCTGTTGTTGCGTGGATAGTAACGCAAGATACCGGCGCAAATCTCTGCAAAGAACGTCGCTGAAACGTAGATGACGTGCATGGAAATGCGGTATTGGACTGCAAAGCGGGAGAATCATGCATCATGGACAGGATCGATGGCGCCATCCTCAAGCTGCTAGCGGCGGATGCGCGCGCGCCGGTGAGCCAGGTCGCGGCGCAGATCGGACTGTCGCAATCGGCGTGCACGCGGCGGATCCAGGCGCTGGAAACGTCGGGGCACATCACCGGCTATGGCGCGCGGCTGGGGCATCGCCGGCTTGGCTTCCGGATCACCGCACTGGTCGACATCACGCTGGGAACCCAGATCGAGGAGGATCTCGCCAAGTTCGAGCGTGCGGTGGCGGAGATTGACGGCGTGGTCGAATGCGCGCTGGTTTCGGGCGGGCAGGACTATCGGCTCAAGATCCTGGCGCAGGATCTGGACGATTATGAACGACTCCACCGCGAGCATCTCGGACGGTTGCCGGGGGTAGTGACGATCAATTCGAGCTTCGTGCTGCGCGCAGTGCCGACTCGCAGCGAGGCCGACGCGCTGTTCGCGGCGCCGCGCTAAGGGCCTCCACCCTACTGAGAGCGTCTGGGGGCCTGACCAACCGCTTGAAATGTAGGATTTCGCCTGCTGTGAACTCGCGTCGGGCTGAACTTTCCCGATTTTCCGCCGGGCCCTGCCGCCGCTGAAGTATGCGCGACAGTGTGACACTGGTGTGACCTTCGCGGTCGCAATGCGCCCCGCTGCGAAAGCCTCGCCTCGATAGCTTGCTGGGCTCTCATCCTCGGGAACTAGGTGCCGTACTTGCGCGTCTGCGCAGGCATAACCATCTGTGCGGACCGGCCTGCCGTTGCTAGCGATTGCTGCACGTGCTAACGGCCCGCCACTTTTCTTGACGAGAACACAGGTCGCATGACCAGGTCCGTTTCTTTCCTAGCGCAGTTGCCGCGACAGTGAACATCTCCGCAAGCGGGCAGGCTGAACACCTCCCGCAGCCCGACGAGCCGCACGGCGCGCACGGCCATGCCGCAGACGCGACGTGGAAGCTTGCGATCGGTGCGATCGGCATCGTCTTCGGCGATATCGGCACCAGCCCGCTCTACGCTTTCCGCGAGACCTTTGCCGGGCATCACAAGCTCGACCTCGATACCGTCCACATCATGGGCGTGATCAGCCTGATGTTCTGGTCGATGATGGTGGTGGTGACGCTCAAATACGTCACCGTGATCATGCGCGCCGACAACAAGGGCGAGGGCGGCAGTTTGGCGTTGCTCGCCCTGATCTCGCGCAGCGCGAACCAGAAGCGCTGGACGCAGGGGATCGTGTTGCTCGGCGTGTTCGCCACTGCACTCTTCTATGGCGACTCGATGATCACGCCGGCGGTGTCGGTGCTGTCGGCCGTCGAGGGGCTTGCGATCGCCGCACCGGGCTTCGCCAATCTGGTGATTCCGATCGCGGTGGTGATCCTGGTTCTGCTGTTCTCGATCCAGCGCACCGGCACGGCCCGGGTGGGCACCTTTTTCGGCCCGATCATGATGCTCTATTTCCTGGTGATCGCAACGCTGGGAGTGCTCAGCTTCGTCCACACGCCGGAAATCCTGTGGGCATTGCTGCCGACGCATGCGGTGCAGTTCTTCGCCGTCGATCCGCTGGCAGCGTTCCTGGCGCTGGGCTCGGTGGTGCTGGCGGTGACGGGTGCCGAGGCGCTGTACGCCGATATGGGGCATTTCGGCCGCAAGCCGATCCGCGTCTCGTGGCTGTGGTTCGTGCTGCCCGCGCTGATCCTCAATTACATGGGGCAGGGCGCGCTTCTTATGCGCGAAGGCGCCAGCGCGCTGACCAGCCCCTTCTACATGCTCGCGCCGGAGGGCCTGCAGCTGCCGCTGGTGATCCTGGCGACGATGGCGGCGATCATCGCCTCGCAGGCAGTGATCTCGGGCGCCTTCTCGGTGACCCAGCAGGCGATCCAGCTGGGCTTCGTGCCGCGGCTGCGGATCGAGCACACCAGCGCCTCGACTGCCGGGCAAATCTATATTCCGACGATCAACTGGGCGCTGATGACGATGGTCATCCTGCTCGTGCTGTCGTTCCAGACCTCGTCGAACCTGACCGCGGCCTATGGCATTGCCGTCACCGGCGCGATGCTGATCGACAATTGCCTGCTCGCGGTGGTGCTGTTCGGGCTGTGGAACTGGAAGAAGCGCTATGCGCTGCCGCTGCTCGCCTTGTTCTTCACCGTCGACCTCGCCTATTTCGCCGCGAACCTGACCAAGGTGCCCGATGGCGGCTGGTTCCCGTTGCTGGTGGGCCTGATCGTGTTCACGCTGCTGACCACCTGGGCCAAGGGACGCAAGCTGATGATCGAGCGGCTGCGCGAGAGCGCGATGCCGATCAAGATTTTCATCGAATCGGCGGCGATCGCCGCCACCCGCGTGCCCGGCACCGCGGTGTTCATGACCTCGACGCCCGACGGCGTGCCGCATGCGCTGCTACACAACCTCAAGCACAACAAGGTGCTTCACGAGCGGGTGATCTTGTTGACCGTCAAGATCGCCGACGTGCCGTATGTCCCCGACGAGAAGCGGATGAAAATCGACGATCTCGGCAAGGGCTTCCACCGCATGATCCTGTTCTACGGCTTCATGCAGGAGGCCGATGTGCCCGCGGCCTTGAAGCAGGTCAGTGCGTGCGGCGCCGAGTTTAAGATGATGGACACCAGCTTCTTCCTCGCGCGGCAGACTTTGCTGCCCTCGGCCAAGCCGGGGATGATGGTGTGGCGCGAGAAGCTGTTCGCGTGGATGCTGCGCAACGCCGAAAGCGCAATGGAGTTCTTCCGCCTGCCGACCAACCGCGTGGTCGAGCTGGGGAGCCAGGTGGAGATTTGACGAGCCCGGCGCCGCTGATTGTGACGGCGCTGTTCGGGCGGCAGGACCAGGCGTGGTTCGACGTACTGCGCCGCGAGCATTACCCGCCCGAACGCAATGTGCTGGCGGCGCATCTGACGCTGTTCCACCATCTGCCGCCGAGCGTGGCCGAGGAGCTCAAGCAGCGCTTGTCGAACGATACGCGCGGCATCCGTGCGCCGCGGGCGAAGGTGACCGGTCTGATGTCGCTCGGCGGGGGCGTCGCCTATCGGATCGAGGCGCCGGCGCTGAGCGAGATTCGCGACGGGCTGAGCCAAGCATTCGCGGGCCTGCTTATGCCACAGGATGCCGGCCGCTGGCGGCCGCATGTGACCGTGCAGAACAAGGTAACCCCGTCGCTCGCCAAGGTGGTCCTGGGGGCGCTGTCGCGCGATTTCGTGCCGCGCGAGGTGGAGATCGCCGGGCTGGCGAGCTGGTGGTATCGCGGCGGGCCCTGGGAGCCGCATTCGCGGCACATGTTCGCTTGACCCCGCGAAAAGCCGGACCTATGTGGCGCGCTCCTTAGGGACTTGGAGCACCGCTCGGCGGAGTAGCTCAGTTGGTTAGAGCACGGGAATCATAATCCTGGGGTCGGGGGTTCAAGTCCCTCCTCCGCTACCAAGTCCCCGCCTTTCGGACGGCAAAGAAAGCCTGTTTGCCCACAGCATTGTGCCGCAAGGCCGCGCGCCCATGTTGCGTGAAGGGACGCCGTCCCACTAGATGCAGCCTCCAGCGACTCCGGAAGACACCATGACTGCCACGCACTCGACTCGCATGCTCATCCTCGGCTCGGGCCCGGCCGGGCTCTCCGCCGCCATCTATGGCGCGCGTGCCGGCCTCGCGCCGATCGTGGTGCAAGGCATCCAGCCCGGCGGGCAGCTGATGACGACCACCGATGTCGAGAATTATCCCGGCTTCCGCGAGGTCATCCAGGGGCCGTGGCTGATGCAGGAGATGCAGGCACAGGCCGAGGCGGTCGGCGCGCAGATGCTGTGGGACACGATCGTCGAAGTCGATGTCAGCCAGCGGCCGTTCCGCATGGTCGGCGACAGCGGCACTGTTTATGTCGGCGACACTTTGGTGATCGCTACCGGCGCGCAGGCCAAGTGGCTGGGGCTCGATTCGGAGAAGCTGCTCCAGGGCAAGGGCGTCAGCGCCTGCGCGACCTGCGACGGCTTCTTCTTCCGCGGCAAGAAGGTCGCCGTGATCGGCGGCGGCAACACCGCGGTCGAGGAGGCGCTCTACCTCACCAACCACAGCCATGACGTGACCCTGATCCACCGCCGCGACAGCCTCCGCGCGGAGAAGATCCTGCAAAAGCGGCTGTTCGCCAACGACAAGATCACCACGCTGTGGAACAAGAAGGTGGAGCGCTTCATCGACGGTGGCGGCGTGACGGGCCTGGTGGGCATCGAGCTCAAGGACATGGAGACCGGCGAGCTTTCGACGCTCGACGTCGACGGCGGCTTCGTCGCGATCGGGCACCATCCGGCGACCGAGCTGTTCCGCGGGCATATCGCGCTAGACGACGATGGCTACATCACCGTCGACAAGGGCACGACGCGGACCAACGTCCCCGGCGTGTTCGCGTGCGGCGATGTGATGGACAAGCATTACCGTCAGGCGATCACTGCCGCGGGCACCGGCTGCATGGCCGCGCTCGACGCCGAGCGATTCCTGGCCGAGGCAGACTTCGAACAGGTCGCCGAAGCGGCGGAGTAGCCACCGAACCTGGTGAGTATCATCGAGGTCAGGATTTAACTGGAAGCCATGGGCGACCAAGGGGCAATCGCACCGCTGCGGGCAGCTTGCGAGCAGAAGGTCACACCAGGCTCACACTGTCGCGCATGTTCATCGGCGAACGGTCCATGGCGGAGTCCGTGAAGGTTTGGTCCAGACTCGCCCCATGTCGAGATCGACATTGTCGAAGAGCGGCGACCGGGCGGTCGTATCGGATATGAGCCGCCAGCCTAGAGGTGCGCGCGGACTTCCTTGAACAGCCAATCCTTGTCGGATTGCGACGCGAAGCTGTGGCTGGCGCTGTCGAGCTCGACAAGGCTTGCCTTGGCGCGGGCTGCGGCGAAGGCAGGGCCGGCATATGCGTCGGCGAAGGCGATCGCGGTGTTGTCGCGCTTGGCGAGCAGGATGGTGACCGGGACTTGCGTCTGCACGAGCGCATTGGCCAGACGGGCAGGCAAGCCGTCCTCCAGTTGAGGCTGGCTGCGAGAAGCCTTGAGCAACCCGCTGATCAACTTCGGGATATTCACGCCACCACGCAGCAGCCGCAGCCACTCTCGAGGATCGCGTAGCCGCTCGGCATAGCGCGCGCGGATTGCGGCGGCGGGAGGGAGGTCGTCGGTGGCCTCGATCACCCAGGGGTTGGCGAGGACGAGTGCATCGATGCCGGCTTGCGCATGGAAGAAGGCGAGCGCGGTTGCGGCGTCGCAATTGCCATAGGCCACGATGCGGGTAACGCCGGTCTCCGTACGAAAGGTTGCGGCGGCGGCGGCGATATCCTCGGCAGTGCTTTCGAAGCCGTGATTCTCGCCGGTCGAATCACCGATGCCGCGGCGATCGAAGCGGAATGCCGGGTGGCCGGCCTCGGCTACGCGCTGGGCGAGCAGCGCCATGCCGCGGTGCGCGCCGATACGAATCTCGTTGCCGCCCGAGACGATCAGCAGGCCAGTGGTGCCTGGCGCTTCGTCGAGCGTGCCGAGCAGCGTCTCGCCGGCGCAGGGGAATTCGATCAGCCTTCGCATGTGCGGACCCAAGCGGCGATATCGTCGGCGAGGCGCCCGGCCAGCGCGGGATCGTTGTCGGGTTCTGCGCGGCGCCAGAGCGGGCTGCCGGGGACTTTCAGATCGGCGGGCCTGGCGTCGGTTTCGAGGCGGATCGTGCGGTTCTGCGCGGCGATGCCGGCGGTTTCCAACTCGCCGAGCAAGGCCGGCGACACGCGGTTGCCGCCATAGTCGTTGCCGCCACCCGCCTGATGCAGCCGTTCGAGTTCGCGGAGGAGTTCGGGGCCAGTGCTTGGGGCTAGGTGCCAGCGGCCGCGCGGCAAGGTCGTGGCATCGAGCAGCGCGCCGCTGCGGATGCCGAGCGTGTAGCCCGGGGGGCCACAATGGCGAGCCGCGGCGGCGAATGCATCGCGCAGGTCGCCCAGCCGCACCGACTCGGTGGCGACGAGGCTCTCGCCCTGTCCGGGCAAATCGGGGAGCGCGCCAGCGATGCCGCGTTCGGCGAGCGCGCGCAGGATCGTCACCGTGAACGCGCGGGTGCGATTGGCTTCCTCGAACAATGGAAGCGCTGCGACTATCACCGGGCCGGTGGCGGGGCCGAAGCGAAGCATCGCCTCGCGGCCACCGGCCCAGTCATAGTGATCGATCAACCGAGCGCCTTGTCGGCGGCGAAGCGAACAAGCGCGCCGAAGCTTTCGAGCATCTCGCCATCAACTTCGTCATCCTCGATCAGGATGCCGAGCCGGTCCTCGATCTCGGTCAGCACCCCCGCCACGGCGAGCGAATCGAGCTCGGGCAGCGCGCCGAACAGCGGCGTGTCCTCGTGGAACGCGGCAGCGCGCTCCGCGCTCAAGCCCAGCACGTCGCGGAGCACGCCGCGGACTGCTTCTTGTACCTCTGCGAACCCTTCGCGCTGCAATGCCGATCCCCTGCGTGCGATTTTTCGCTTCCGTAAGGGTTGGCGGGTGCGCTGCCAAGGGTAAGGTCGGTCGCGATGACCGATCCCGATCCCGTTCCGAAACCAATCGACACGCTGACGCTGCGGGGCGCGCCGGATGCGGTGGCGCTGGAGGACCGGGCGGGGACGCTGCGCTATGCCGAACTCGAAGCCGGGGTGGGCGGCATCGCGCATGGGCTGGCGCGGCACGGGCTGACGGCGGGCGAGCGCGTCGCGACGTGGCTGCCCAAGACACGCACCGCCTGCATGCTGCCGCTGGCGGCGCCGCGCGCGGGGCTGGTGCATGTGCCGATCAATCCGGTGCTCAAGCGCGCGCAGGTGGCGCATATCCTTGCCGATAGCGGCGCGCGGGTGCTGGTGACCCAAGCCGCGCGGATCGCGGCATTGGAGCCGGGCGACGTGCCCGCGGGGTGTGCGATCGTCACCGAGGAGGAACTGGGCTCGGGCGACGCACTGCCGCCTTCGGCCGCGGGGCCGGATACGCTGGCGGCGATCCTCTATACTTCGGGGTCGACCGGACGGCCCAAGGGGGTAATGCTTAGCCACGCAAATTTGTGGCTCGGCGCAATCAGCGTAGCGCATTATCTTGAGATTGGGTCTGAGGATCGCGTGCTCGGCGTGCTGCCGTTGAGCTTCGATTATGGGCAGAACCAATTATTCTCCACCTGGGCGGCGGGCGGGCGGGTGATCCCGCTCGATTACCTGACCGCGCGCGACGTGGTGAAGGCTGTCGAGCGTCATGACGTCACGAGCCTGGCCGGGGTGCCGCCGCTATGGGTGCAATTGCTGGAGGCGGACTGGCCCAGCGAGACGGCGGCTCGGCTCAAGCGGTTGACCAATTCGGGGGGCGCGCTGACGCCGCGGCTGGTGCGCGGGCTGCGCGAGCGCTTTCCGGAGGCCGATCTCTATCCGATGTACGGGCTGACCGAGGCGTTTCGCTCGACCTATCTAGCGCCCGCGCTGGTCGATGCGCATCCGGAGTCGATCGGGCGGGCGATCCCCTTTGCCGAGATATTGGTGGTGCGGCCCGACGGCAGCCGTGCCGCAGCGGACGAGCCGGGGGAGTTGGTCCATGCCGGGGCGCTGGTCGCGCAGGGCTATTGGCAGGATGCAGAGCGCACGGCGCAGCGCTTCCGTCCGGCGCCCGAATTCGCCACAAGCGGCGGCATGGCGGTGTGGTCGGGGGATACTGTAGTGGCGGACGCGGATGGGCTGCTACGCTTCGTCGGGCGCGACGACGAGATGATCAAGAGCGCCGGCAACCGGATCAGCCCGACCGAAATCGAAGATGCGGTACTGAGCGGCGGCGAAGTGGCCGAGGCGGCGGCGTTCGGAGTGCCCGACGCGCGACTGGGGCAGGTAATCGTGGTGGTAGCGCGGGGCGACGGTGTCCGGGAGGACGAATTGCGCGCGCGGCTTCGGCGGGAATTGCCGAGCTTCATGCAGCCGGCGCGGTATGACTGGCGGGGGGAGTTACCGCGCAATGCCAATGGGAAGCTGGATCGGACCGCTTTGAAAATGGGGCTTTCATGAGGGTGCCGCGAGCGATCTATTCTCCCGTCCATTGCGGGGAGGGGACGAAGTGAACCCCAAAGCCTTTGGCCCGATCCCGCCGGAGTTTCGCGACCTTTCCGCGCTGCCGTGGCTCGATGAGGCGACCCCGGCCTATGTCTACGATTTCGACATTATAGCGGCGCGGATTGCGCGGCTGCGGGCGGCGCTGCCGACGAAGGTGGCGGTGCATTACGCTATCAAGGCCAATCCGTTGCAGGCGCTGCTTGCGGCGATCGCGCCGCTTGTGGACGGGCTCGACGTCGCTTCGGCGGGGGAGATGGACAAGGCGCTCGACGTCATGGCGGCAGGCGCGATCAGCTTTGCCGGGCCCGGCAAGCGCGACGCCGAGATCGAGCTGGCGATCCGCGCGGGGGTGACGCTCAACGTCGAGTCGGAGAGCGAGGGGCAGCGCGCGCTGGCCATAGGTGGGCAACTCGGCATGCGGCCGAGGCTCGCGGTGCGGGTGAACCCCGATTTCGAGCTGCGCGGCTCGGGGATGAAGATGGGCGGGCGCGCCTCGCCTTTCGGAGTCGAGGCGGCCCATGTCGCCGGGCTGGTCAAGCGGCTGATCATCGGCGGCGCCGAGTGGCGCGGGCTGCACATCTTTGCGGGATCGCAGGCGCTCGATCCGGCTGCGGTGATCGAGACGCAGGCGGCGACGGTAGCGCTGGCGGCGCGGATCGCCGAGGAAGCGCGCCGCGCGCCGCCCCTGGTCAATCTGGGCGGCGGCTTCGGCATTCCCTATTTTCTGGGCGACGTGTCGCTCGATGTCGAGGCGATCGGCGCGGCGCTGGCGGGGGAGCTCGACCAGCTCGACACGAACTATGCGATCGAGCTGGGACGCTGGCTCGTCGGCGAGGCGGGCGTGTATCTCGCGCGCGTCGTCGATCGGAAGGTGAGCCAGGGGGAGACGTTCCTGATCGTCGATGGCGGGCTCAACCACCATCTCGCCGCCACGGGCAATTTCGGCACGGTGGTGCGCCGTAACTATCCGGTCGCAGTGGCGCATCGGATGCAGGATCCGCCCGAGGAGATTGTGACGATCGTCGGGCCGTTGTGCACGCCGCTCGACCGGCTGGCCGACCGCGTGGCGCTGCCCAGGGCCAATGTAGGTGACGTCATCGCGGTGTTCGCCTCGGGCGCGTATGGCGCCAGCGCGAGCCCGTCGGCGTTCCTCGGCCACCCCCCGGCGCGCGAGCTGCTGGTCGGGGCACCGGCCGGCCCGGGCCACGCCTAACGCTATCTTTACCTCTCGATCGCATAGCTGACCCTGATCCAGGCGGGGAGAGTGACCGAGCAATCGGCTGCCTTCGACTCGCTGGGGAGGGAGCTCGAACATGGTTTTCAAGTCGTTTGGCAGGGTTTTGGCGGGACTTGGCGTCACCGCTACACTGCTGTCGGGATGCTCCGGGGGGAGCCGCCCCGAGCTGCCGCCCGCCGGCGCCGTCGCTACGCGCGAGGCGCCGAGCGACGAATATGTCATCGGCCCGATGGACCAGCTCAACGTCTTCGTGTGGCGCAATCCCGAGCTGTCGGCGAAGGTGCAGGTGCGCCCTGACGGCCGGATCACCACGCCGCTGATCAACGACATGCCCGCGGTCGGCAAGACCCCGGCGATGCTCGCGGACGACCTGAAATATGCGCTCGGCGAGTATATCAAGGACCCGATCGTATCGGTGATCGTCGAGAATTTCTCGGGCACCTACAGCCAGCAGGTCCGCATCGTCGGCGCGACCGAGAAGCCGGCGTCGATTCCCTATCGCGCCAACATGACCGCGCTCGACGCGATGATCGCCGTCGGGGGCTTGAGCGAATTCGCGTCGGGCAACCGCGCGCGGCTGGTTCGCTACGACAAGGCGACCGGCAAGCAGCGCGAGTACAAGATCCGCCTGGGCGATTTGCTCAAGAACGGCGACATCTCCGCCAATGTCCGCCTCGAGCCGGGTGACGTGCTGATCGTCCCCCAGAGCATGTTCTGATGGATAGCATTTTCGACGAAGTCCGCGCGGCGCTGCACGCGATCTGGATGCGGCGCTGGATCGCGCTCGCGGTCGCCTGGGGGCTGTGCCTCGCGGGGTGGCTGGTCGTGTCGCAAATGCCGAGCAGCTATGAATCTCGCGCGCGCATCTTCGTCCAGCTCCGCCAGATCCTGCCGACCGACGGCGCCGCCTCGGCTGCGCAGCAGCAGCGCGACATCGATCGCGTACGCCAGACGCTGACCTCGGCGGTCAATCTCGAAAAGGTGGTCCGCGGCACCGACCTGGCTAAGACCGTTTCGAGCGACCGCGACATCGCGGATCGCATCGCCGGGCTGCAAACCGCAATCAAGCTGACCGCACAGCAGGACAATCTGTTCGAAATCACCGTCACCGCATCGAGCGGCAAGATGGCGCAGCAGATCGCGCAGAAGCTGATCGACATCTTCGTCGAGGAAAATCTTGCCGATGGCCGCGACGCCAGCGGGCAATCGCTGCGCTTCCTCGATCAGCAGCTCGACGTCCGCCAGAAGGCGCTGCAGGAAGCCGAGGCCAAGAAGGCCGACTTCGCGGCGCGCTATCTCGGCGCGCTGCCGGGCACCGGATCGCTAAACGACCGCATCGGCGCGGCGCGCACGCAGCTTTCGCAGGTCCAGTCGGACCTTGCCGCGGCGCAGAGCGGGCTCAGCGCGGTCAACGGCCAGATGGCCGGCACGCCGATGAACGTGGCGGGGCAGGGCGTTGCGGTTACCGGACCGGCGCGTGCACGCCTCCAGGCGATCCAGGGCCAGCTCGCCGAAGGGCGCAGCCGCGGCTGGACCGACAGCCATCCCGACATGATCGCGCTCAACAGCCAGCTTGCCGCCGCCCAGGCCGCGGCGCGTGCCGAGCCGGCGATCGGCGGGGCGGCGGGCGCATCGAACCCGCTTTATCTCAGCCTCAAGTCGATGCAGGCCGACAAGTCTGCGACCGTTGCCGCGCTCACCCAGCGCAAGAACCAGATCGAAAGCGATCTCGACCAGTTCGAAGCCAAGATGGCCGGCGCGCCGGGCCTGGCGGCCGAGCAGGGCCAGATCGACCGCGAATATCAGGTCCTCAAGGATCAGTATGACAAGCTGCTCTCGGACCGCGAGCAGGTGCGAATCCGCAGCCAGGCGCAGACCGAGACCGATGCAGTCAAGTTCAACGTCGTCGATCCGCCGACGCTGCCGCGCGCGCCGACCAAGCCAAACCGGCCGCTGCTGCTGATCGCCGTGCTGATCGCCGGTCTCGGCGCCGGTGTTGCCGCGGCGTTCGGGCTCGGCAAGTTGACCACGACCTTCTCGACAGCGTCGCGGCTGGAAAAGGCGAGCGGGATGCCGGTGATCGGTTCGATCGCCGAAGTGGTGACTGCCTCGCAGACCGAGATGCGCCGCAGGAAGCTGCGCTTGTTCGCCGGGGCATTCGCCGGGCTGGCAGTCGCGTTCGTCGGGCTGCTCGGGCTCGAATTCGTCCAGCGCGGCATGGGGGCCTGACATGAACGACGAAACCCCGCGCCGCTATCGCGGCTCGCTGCTCGAAAGGGCTGCGGAGCAATATGGCTTCAACCGCCCCGCGACGGTGCCCGCGCCGCTGCGGACGCCCGAGGAAGAGCCGCTGACGCTGACGGTTCGCGTGCCCGCCGAACCGCTGCCGGAAATCCCGGCGGTGGATCCGCGCGGCCCGCTGCTGCGCCGCGGCTTCGATGTCGAAGTGGCGCCGGAATCCGAGACGATTGCGGAAGCCGAGGCACCTGCGCCAGTTGTACGGCCCGAGTCGAAGCTACAGCCCAGGCCCGCATCGCGCGCCGGGCGGCCTTTCGCACCGATCGACCGCGTCGCGCTTCGCGAGGGCGGGATGCTTGTGCCCGGCGGACAGATCACCGCGATGGCGGAGGAATTCCGCATGGTGAAGCGCCAGCTGCTGCTGACCGCGCGTGCGGTCGCGGCAAAGGGCAGCGCCAATGCCGCCGATCACGCGCGAATGATTTTGATCTGCTCGGCACAGCCCGACGAAGGCAAGACCTTCTGCGCGATCAACCTGGCGCTCTCGATGGCGGCCGAGAAGGACATGGAGATCCTGCTGGTCGATGCCGATTTCGCCAAGCCTGACGTGCTTCACCGGCTGGGGCTTCCCGAAGGTCCGGGCCTGCTCGACGCGCTTGCCGGCGCCGTCGAGGTCGAGGACTGCATCGTCGAGACCGACGTGCCGCAGCTTCTGGTGCTGCCCGCGGGCACTAAGACCAACAGCGATACCGAATTGCTGGCGAGCGACCGCGCGCGCGCGATCCTCGACGGGCTGGCCAAGGCCAATCCGCGCCGCATCGTGATCTTCGATTCGCCGCCCGCGCTCGCGGCGTCGCCCGCCGCGGTGCTCGCGCAGCATGCCGGGCAGGTGATGCTCGTCGTCCGCGCCGACCGCACCAGCGAAGGCGACCTGCGCGAGGCGGTCAACGTGCTCGACGGCTGCGAGCATATCCAGCTGCTGCTCAATTCGGTTTCGTTCCAGCCCGGCGGCCGCCGGTTCGGAAGCTATTATGGGGAGGCGGGCGAGTGACCCGGCTTGTTCTTGCTGCGACGGTAGCGGTGGTTTGTGCGGCTGTGCCCGCGCAGGCCCAGCGCACGCGCGTGACGCCGTATATCGAAGCGAGCCAGGTGCTCGTATCCGATCTCACCAATGGCGGCGACCTGCTGACCTATTCGACGATCGGCGCGGGCATCGACGCGCAGGTGACCACCCGCCGCGTCGAAGTGCAGGTCAGCTACCAGTATGAACACCGCTTCTCGTACGACAAGGACCTTGCCGACGATTCGATGCACAGCGGCCTGGCGCAGGCCCGCGTGCGGATCACGCCGGACCTGACGTTTGAAGCCGGCGCCATCGCCGCGCGCGGCCGCTCCGACATCCGTGGCGACGCATTCGCCACGTCGCAGGGCAATCTGCGCAACAGCAGCCAGATCTATTCGGCCTATGCCGGACCGAGCATCGCCACGCGCGTCGGCCCGATGTTCGCCAACGCCGCGTATCGCTTCGGCTATACCAAGGTGGAAGTGCCCAATGGCGGCACCGGCGTTCCCGCCGGCCAGCCGCCGCTCGACCGCTACGACGATTCAAAGGTTCATGTCGCAACTGCCAGCATCGGGGCGAAATCGGGCACGGTGCTGCCGATCGGCGTCACCGCCAGCGGATCCTACACCCGCGAGGACGCCAGCCAGCTCGACCAGCGTTTCGAGGGCAAATATGCCCGCGGCGACGTGGTCCTCCCGGTCGGCCGCGGCATCGCGCTCACTGCGGGCGTGGGCTATGAGAAGATCGAAGTCAGCCAGCGCGACGCATTGATGAGCGGCGGTGCGCCGGTGATCGACGGCAATGGCCGCTTCGTCACCGATCCGTCCTCGCCGCGCCGGCTCGCCTATCAGTTCGACGGCGCTTTCTGGGATGGCGGCGTCATCTGGCGGCCGAGCAGCCGCACTTTCCTGGAGGCGCGCGCGGGCCGCCGCTATGGCTCGATGAGCTATACGGGCTCGGCGACGTATAAGATCGGCCCGGGCAGCGGCGTGCAGATCGGCGTCTACGACAGCGTCGAGACCTTCGGGCAGGAGCTCAACGGTTCGGTCAGCCGACTGCCGACCAGCTTCGTCAGCACCACCGATCCGTTCGGCAACCAGTTCGGCGGCTGCATCTACGGCACGACCGGCGCAGCGGCAGGTGGCTGCCTCAACCAGGTGTTCGCATCGAGCGTGACCTCGGCCTATCGCGCCCGCGGCGTGACGGGCGTCGCAGTGCTCAACCGCGGCGGCACACGGATCGGCGTGGGCGGCGGCTATGGCCGACGCACCTTCCTTGCGCCGCAGAGCGTGGGCGGTGTGAGCATCGACGGCACGTCGGACGAGAGCGTGTACGCGCAGCTCTTCGCGTCGAGTGACGTCGGCCGCAACGGATCGATCAGCACCAGCGTGTACGGCAGCTACTACACCAGCGACCTCGCCGGAGCCCAGGGCATCCTCGGCTACGGCGCCAACACGGCATATACGCATATGTTCGGACCGCTCGGGGCGACCGCGTCGCTCGGGCTGTTCGGTTTCGACAGGGAAGGCGACGCCAATGCGTCTGCGCAGGCGCAGGCATTGGTGGGGCTGCGGTACGGATTCTAGAGCCGAGGCATGCAGATGTACGACGATCATTATGGACTGAGCGGACGGCCGTTCCAGCTTACGCCGGACCCCCGCTTCTGGTTCGACACCGCGACGCATCGCAAGGCGATGGCCTATCTCGGCTATGGGCTGAGCCAGGGCGAGGGCTTTGTCGTGATCACCGGCGATCCCGGCGTGGGCAAGACCACGCTGATGGGGCATCTGCTCGGCGAGATCGACAGCGAGCGGCTCAACGTCATCAAGATCGTTTCGACCCAGCTGCGTCCCGAGGACCTGCTGCAGACCGTCTGTGCGGGGCTCGAGATCGACGCGACCGGCGCCAGCAAGGCGGCGATGCTCGCGAGCATCGAGCATGGCCTGCACGAAGTGGCGCGCAGCGGCCGCCGCACCCTGTTGATCATCGACGAGGCGCAGGCGCTTCCGGCCGAGAGCCTGGAAGAGCTGCGCATGCTCTCCAATTTCCAGGCCGGCGGCTATCCGCTGCTCCAGATCTTCCTGCTCGGCCAGCCCGAGTTTCGGCTGACGCTGCAGGACGGCAAGCTCGACCAGTTGCGCCAGCGCGTGATCGCGATGCACCATCTGGCACCGATGGATGCCAATGAAGTCGAACCCTATCTGCTCCACCGCCTGTCGTGCGTCGGCTGGCGCGGCAAACCGCGCTTCACCAACGATGCGCTGGCGGCGATGCACCGCTGGTCGGGCGGCATTCCGCGCCGGGTGAACCAGCTTGCCAGCCGCGTGCTGCTGTTCGGCGCGATCGAGCGGCTCGACACGTTCGGCGCGCCCGAGCTCAATGCCGTGATCACCGATCTCGACAATGATGCGGCGGGCCCTGTCGCCCTGACGCGGAGCGAGGCGTTCGCCGAGCCGCTGGAACTGCGCGACATTGCGCCGATGCCGATGGGCACGCCGACGCCGTCCGCGCCCGAAGAGCCGCGCCCGCTTCGTGCCGAGTCGCTCGTCGTCGAGACCCCGGCGCCGGTTGCCGAGGCACCGGTCGATCTGCGTATCGCCGCGCTCGAGAAGCAGTTGCAGGAACAGGATGCGGCGCTGCGCCGCGTGCTGACCCTGCTGGTCGATTGGGTCGAGAGCGGCGACAGCGAGCGCCGTCCCGACCTGTCGGCGCTACGCGGGCACGCGGCCTGAGCGCGTGCTGGTCAACGGCCTCTCCGTAGACGTCGAGGACTGGTTTCAGGTCGGTGCGTTCGAGAAGACGATCGCGCGTGAGGACTGGGACGGACTGGAACATCGCGTCGAGGCCAATACCGATCGGGTGCTGGCGCTGTTCGACGATGCCGGCGTCCACGCGACCTTCTTTACGCTCGGCTGGGTGGCGAAGCGCTATCCGGCGCTGATCCGTCGTATCGCCGAGGCGGGGCACGAAGTCGCCAGCCATGGCTGGGCGCACCAGCGCGTGTTCACGATGGAACCCAAGGCATTCCGCGCCGATCTGGCCGGCGCGCGCGCGGCGCTGGAAGATGCCAGCGGCACCGCGGTGACCGGCTATCGCGCGCCGAGCTTCTCGATCGACAAGCGCACGCCCTGGGCGCATGCCGAACTGGCAGATGCGGGCTATCTATATTCTTCGAGCATCGCACCGATTCGCCACGATCATTATGGCTGGCCCGAAGCGCCACGCAGTGCGTTCCGGCCGATCCCGCGCGCGGACCTGATCGAACTGCCGATCACCATCGCCACGATATTCGGGCGTGAGATCACCGCAGGGGGCGGGTTCTTCCGGTTGCTG
This sequence comes from Sphingomonas sp. LM7, assembly GCF_002002925.1. Lineage (NCBI taxonomy): Bacteria > Pseudomonadati > Pseudomonadota > Alphaproteobacteria > Sphingomonadales > Sphingomonadaceae > Sphingomonas > Sphingomonas sp. LM7. The sequence goes on from NZ_CP019511.1 coordinate 354,872, forward strand.
CCCAACGGGGTGACCGACCGCGCGGTGCGGACCGCCAACGCTGCGGACAGCGCAGCGATTTTCTATTTCCATCCCTGGGAAGTCGATCCCGGCCAGCCGCGCGTCGCCAATGCGCCGCTCAAGTCGAAGCTGCGGCATTATGCCCGGCTCGGCGCGATGGCGGGGAAGCTCGAAAAGCTGGTCGCCAGTCATGCATGGGGCCGGATGGATGCGATCGCCGCGCGCGAGGCAGGGCGGCTGCAATGAACGCGCCGCTTTTGAGGCGGCCGCTGGGCTTGCGCATCGCCGATCTGAGCGATGCAGCCGATCGCGCGCGGATCGACTCGTTCGTGCAGGAACATGCCGGGGGTACGCCGTTCCATCTGCCCGCCTGGAGCATGGCGGTGGCGCGTGGGTGCCGGCAGAAGAGCCATTATCTCGTCGCCGAGCGCGGCAACGGCATCGGCGGTGTGCTGCCGCTGACCGAGACGCATTCGCCGCTGTTCGGACGGGCGCTGGTCTCGGCGGGGTTCGGCGTCGGCGGGGGTATCCTCGCCGATGACGCGGCGACGGTACGCGCACTGGCCGATGCGGCCTGGACGCTCGCCGGGCGGCTGAGCTGCCCCAGCGTCGAGCTGCGCGGCGGAGCGTCGCCGGGCGTGGGCTGGCATGTCGACGACACGACCTATCTCGGCTTCGTCCGCGATCTGGCCGCGGACGACGAGGCCGAATTGCTCGCGATCCCGCGCAAGCAGCGCGCCGAAGTGCGGCGGTCGTTCGGCAATGATCTGACAATCGACATCGGGACCGACGCGGCGACTCATTACGCGCTCTATGCCGAGAGCGTGCGCAACCTCGGCACGCCGGTGTTCCCGCGGACACTGTTTGCCGAAGTGCTTCGCGAATTTGGCAATGCGGCGGACGTGCTGACAGTCCGGCACCAGGGGACAGGCGTCGCCAGTGTGCTCAGCCTCTACTGGGAGGAAACCGTCTATCCCTATTGGGGCGGGGGCGGTGATGCCGCGCGCGCGCTGCGGGCCAATGACGCGATGTATTTCGGACTGATGCGGCACGCGCGCGAGCGCGGTTGCGCGCGGTTCGATTTCGGGCGGTCCAAGGCGGGAACGGGTGCCGCCGCGTTCAAAAAGAATTGGGGATTCGAGCCCCGGACGCTGACCTATTTCGCGCGGGCTGCCGACGGCGCCGCGCCCCGGAAGGTCAATCCGCTCGATCCCAAATACAGCCTGCAGGTCCAGGCGTGGAAGCGGATGCCATTATGGCTCGCCAACCGTGTCGGCCCGTGGATCGCGCAAGGGCTGGGGTGATGGGCGACATCCTGTTCCTCGCGCACCGCGTGCCCTATCCGCCCGATCGCGGCGACAAGATCCGCAGCTTCCACATGCTACGCCATTTGGCGCGGCATGGGCGCGTGCACCTCGCCGCTTTTGCCGACGATCCGCGCGACATGGACCGGCCCGAACTCGCGCCGTTCACCGCGAGCCGGGCGATCGTTCGGCGCACCAAGTCGCAAGCGCTGGCCGGGCTCCAGGCGCTGGCGACCGGGCGGCCGCTGTCGCTGACGGGATTCGACGATGCGGGGATACGCCGCGCGGTTCGCGATGTGCTGGCGCGAGAGGATATCGAGACGATCTTCGTATTCTCCAGCCAGATGGCGCAATATGTTCCGGCCGAGCCGAACGCGCGCGTCGTGATGGATTTCGTCGACATGGATTCGGCCAAGTTCGCCGCCTATGCCGATGCGGCCAAGGGGCCGATGCGCTGGATGCTCGTGCGCGAGGCGCGGCTGCTGCAGGATTATGAGGCCACGGTCGCGGCACGCGCCGATGCCAGCCTGTTCGTGAGCGAGGCCGAGGCCGGGCTGTTCCGCCGCACCACCGGTGCCCAGCGTGTTCACGCCATCGAGAACGGCATCGACACGGCGCATTTCGATCCCACATCGGACTTCGAACGGCCGGAAGCGGGTTCGCAACTGATCGTGTTCACCGGGCAGATGGATTATCGCCCCAATATCGAAGCGGTGACTTGGTTCGCCGAGGAGATCCTGCCGGGGGTGCAGGCGACGCATCCTGGTGCGGAATTCGCGATCGTCGGACGCAATCCCAGCGACGCGGTGAAGGCATTGGCCGATCGCGATGGCGTGATCGTGACGGGCGAAGTCGCTGATGTCCGTGGCTGGCTCTCTGCCGCCGCGGTGGTGGTGGCGCCGCTAAAGCTGGCGCGCGGGATCCAGAACAAGGTGCTCGAAGCGATGGCGATGGCGCGGCCGGTGGTCGCGTCGGCAGCCGCGGCCGAGGGCATCGACCACAAGGGGACGATCGCGGTGGGAGCCAGTGTCGCCGACATGGTAGAGGCAGTGACGAGGTTGCTGTCCGAGCGCGAGACCGCCGACCGGCTCGGGCGCGGGGCGCGCGCGCGGGTGATCGCGCGCTACGGCTGGGACGCACGGCTGGCGCCGCTCGACGCGCTGCTCGGCTTGCCGCAGAATCTGGGGCAGGCGGCATGACCGTCGCGGTGCCACAGGGTGATTTTGCGCCGACGAACGCGGCGTTCGATGCGCGCTGGCAGCGGCATGCGGCGATCTTGGTTGGCGCCTGGGCAGTACTGCTACTCCTCTTCCGTCGCGACACGATCGACCTTGCGACGATCTATTGGACCAATACCACCTTCGGGCACTGCCTGTTCGTCGCGCCGGTGATCGGCTGGCTGGTTTGGCAACGGCGGCGCGAACTTGCGCTGGTGGCGCCGCAGGGCTGGTGGCCGGGGCTCGCGCTGGTCGCTACCGGCGGGCTCGGCTGGCTGCTTGGCGATGCCGCGGGCGTCGCACTGTTCCGCCACGCCGGGCTGGTGCTGATGCTCCAGGGCGCCGCGGTGAGCGTGCTCGGACCCAATGTGAGCCGCGCGTTGCTCTTCCCGGTCGCCTATATGGCGTTCCTCGTGCCGTTCGGCGATTTCCTCGAAAAGCCGCTCCAGGACATCACCGTCGCGATGACGATGCCGCTGCTCCATCTGTTCGGCGTGCCGGCGAGCGTGGACGGCGTGCTGATCACTACCTCGAACGGCTATTTCGAAGTCGCCGAGGCGTGTTCAGGCGCCAAGTTCGTCATCGCGATGATCGCGTTCGGCGCGCTCGTCGCCAATGTGTGTTACCTTTCCTGGACCCGCCGCATCGCTTTCCTGGCGATGGCACTAGTCGTGCCGGTCCTCGCCAACGGGCTGCGGGCGTTCGGAACGATCTATGCCGCGTGGTGGACCTCGGTCGAGGCGGCGACCGGGATGGACCATATCGTCTATGGCTGGTTCTTCTTTGCCGCGGTGATGGCGGCCGTGCTGGCGATCGGCTGGAAATGGTTCGATCGCGATCCCGACGCCGCCTGGTTCGATCCGATGCGGCTGCAGGCGCCGGTTTCGGCTCGCGCCGAAGCCCCGATCACGGCCTTGCTCGCGCTGACTGTCGCCAGCCTATTTCTCGGCTGGTCGAGCCTGATCGCCGTACGCGCGGCCCCGTTGCCGGCCAAGGTCGAGCTGCCCGAGGTCGCCGGATGGCACCGCGTGGCGCCGGGCGCGGTGGCGCCCTGGTCGCCCAATTTCCCCGGCGCCGATCATTTCCTGATCGGCCATTATGCCGATGCGCAGGGTCGGACGGTCGATCTCTCGGTCGCAGTCTATGCCGGGCAGCATGAGGGCAAGGAACTGGTCGGCTTCGGGATCGGCGCGATCCGCGAGAACGACCGCTGGGTGCGCATCGCCGACCTGCCCGATCTTTCGGGCGGGCACGCGCTGCGCATGACCGGTCCCTCGCGGGTGGAACGTACGACGGTTAGTTGGTACCGGGTCGGCGATACGCTGACCGGGAGCGACAATCGCGTGAAGTTCGAGACGCTGAAGACCAAGTTGCTGGGGAGGAATCAGGCTGCGGTGGCCGTGCTGGTATCGGCCGAGCAAAGCGAGGATGCTGGTGCGCAGGTGGCGGTCCGCGACTTCCTGCGCGCGCTCGGCCCGGTGGATGGCTTCGCCGACCGCATGGCCGGTCGCTAGTCGATGTGCGGCATTGCGGGGCTTTACTACCCCGCCATAGCGAAACCCGTCGATCCCGCCCGTATCGTCCAGATGCGCGACGCGCTGGCGCATCGCGGGCCTGACGGGGCAGGTGTGTGGACCGCGCCGGGCGTCGGGCTCGGGCATCGGCGGCTGTCCATCATCGATCTCGAAGGCGGCGTCCAGCCGATGGCGACGCCCGACCAAAGCGTCGTCGTCACCTATAATGGCGAGATCTACAATTTCCGCGAGGTCCGCGCCGAGCTCGAAGCCAAGGGCGCGCGGTTCCAGACCGAAAGCGATACCGAAGTTCTGCTCCATGGCTGGCGTGCCTGGGGCCCGGCGATGCTGCCCAAGCTCAACGGCATGTTCGCCTTTGCACTCTACGACGCCGAGAAGCAGAGCCTGTTCCTCGCGCGCGACCGCTTCGGGGTGAAGCCGCTGGTCTATACCAAGCTCTCCGACGGCGGCGTTGCCTTCGCCTCCGAGATCAAGGGGCTGCTCGCGCATCCGATGTTCCGGCGGCAACCCGATTTCCGCGCGGTCGAGGATTATCTCGGGCTTGGCTATGTGCCTGACGACGCCTCGCTGCTCGTCGGGGTCAAGAAGCTGCCGGCGGGCCACTATCTGCTGCTCCAGCGCGGCAAGCGGATACCGCAGCCGGTGCGCTGGTGGGATATCGACTTTTCCAACCGCGCGAGCGGCAAGGTCCGCGATCTCGAAGCCGAGCTGATCGACCGGATGCGCGCCGCGGTGCGTTCGCGGATGATCGCCGACGTGCCGCTCGGCGCGTTCCTGTCGGGCGGAGTCGACAGCAGCGCCGTGGTCGCGCTGATGGCAGAGGCGAGCAAGGCCGCGGTCAAGACCTGCACGATCGGATTCGACGAGGCCGGGCTCGACGAGAGCATGTATGCCGAGCAGGTCGCCGAGCGTTTCGCCACGGCGCACCGCTCGCGGCTCGTCGGTTCGGACGACTACGCGCTGATCGACACGCTGGTCGCCGCGTTCGACGAACCCTTTGCCGACGCGTCCGCGCTGCCGACCTACCGGGTGTGCGAACTGGCTCGCGAGACGGTGACGGTGGCACTGTCGGGCGACGGTGCGGACGAGGCGTTTGCGGGGTATCGCCGCTACAAGTTCTTCGCCGCCGAGGAGCGCGTGCGCGGGCTGCTTCCGGAGAAACTGCGTCAGAACGTGTTCGGGACCTTGGGGCGACTCTATCCCAAGGCCGATTGGGCGCCGCGGGCATTCCGCGCGAAGACGACTTTGCTCGCGCTCGCCGAGAATGGCGAGTTCGCCTACCCCAAGGCAGTCGGCGTGACGACGCCGGAACTGCGCGACCAGCTCTATACCAGCGCGGCGAAGCACACGCTGGCGGGACACAACGCCGAGCAGCGCTATGTCGATGCGATGCGCCGCGCCCCGGCGCGCGATGCGCTCGACCGCGCCCAATACGCTGATATCCAGCATTGGCTACCCGGCGACATCCTGACCAAGGTCGATCGCACCAGCATGGCGGTGAGCCTCGAGGCGCGCGAGCCCCTGCTCGATTACGAGCTGGTCCAGTTCGCAGCTACCCTGCCGCCGGCGCTGCGGATCAAGGCGGGGCAGGGCAAGTGGCTGATGAAGAAGGCGCTTGAGCCCTATTTGCCCAAGGACATCCTCTATCGGCCCAAAATGGGGTTCGTGACCCCGATCAGCGCGTGGTTCCGCAAGGCGCTGGCCGACGAGGCGGCGGGGCTGGCGAAGTCGCGCGTGCTGGCGGGGACCGGCTGGTTCGAGCCGGCAGTGATCGAGAGGCTTGCGGCCGAGCACAAGGCCGGGCGCGGCGAGCATGGCCGGACCCTGTGGCAGTTGCTGATGCTCGAACGCAGCCTGGAGCGGCTGTTCGGTTAGCCGAAGTTATTGCGGCGGGCCGCGCGGCGTGGGAGAGTGCGCCATGTCCGCCGACCGCCCCAATCGCGACTATGCCGCCGGCCTGGCGAGGGCGTTCGGCGGGTCGGTCATCTTCGCGCTGCCGCTGCTGATGACGATGGAGATGTGGTCGATCGGGCTGCACATCCATCCGCTGCGGCTGCTGCTGTTCCTCTTCGCCAATTTCCTGGTGCTGGTGATCCTGTCGCGCTTCGGCGGGTTCGAGCGGACCGCCAGCCTTCGCGACGACGCGCTCGATGCGCTGGCCGCCTACGCCGTGGGGATGCTCTCGTCGGCGGCGATCCTCGCGCTGTTCGGCTTGCTGCCGATCGACATGGCGCTCGACGAGCTGGTGGGCATGATAGCGATCCAGGCAGTGCCCGGCAGCTTCGGCGCGATGATCGCCCGGAAGCAGCTGGGCGCGGGCGAGGAGGAATCGGATGAGGAAAAGGCCGCACGCTCGGCAGGCTATCTCGGCCAGCTTTTCCTGATGCTGGCCGGCGCGCTGTTCCTTGCCTTCAACGTCGCGCCGACCGAGGAGATGATCCTGATCGGCTACAAGATGAGCGCGTGGCACAGCCTGGTGCTGATGCTGGCGTCGATGCTGGTATTGCATCTGCTGGTGTTCCGCGTCGGCCTGGCGGGGCAGGAAGACGCGCCCGAGGGCTATGGCGTCGCGCGGCGGTTCCTGGCGTTCACTGTGCCCGGCTATGCGATCGCGCTGATCGTCAGCTTCTATGTGCTGTGGACGTTCGGGCGGGTGGACGGAAATGCGCTTGCGACGGTGGCGGGCACAGTGGTGGTGCTGAGCTTCCCCGCGGCGATCGGCGCGGCGATCGCGCGGCTGGTGGTTTAGGAAAAGCGCGATGGCATCCGACAAGAAGCATCCCGAATCCGAACCCGCGCTCGAATGGATTGCGGCGGGGATCGGGCTTGCCGCGATCCTGTTCGTCACAGCGGTGATCGGGCGTGAGGCATTCACTTCCGAGCCGGACCAGCTTCCTGCGCTCGAAGTGCAGGCGACGCGGGTTTCGCCCAATGCCACCGGCTTCGTCGTCGAGTTCGAAGTGACCAACCATGCCAGCGGTACTGCCGCCGCAGTCGAGATCGAAGGACAGCTCGGTGCCGAGACCAGCAGCGCGACGCTGGACTATGTCGCGGGCAATGCCCAGGTGAAAGGCGGGCTGTTCTTCAAGGGCGATCCGCGTGGGCAAAAGCTCGAGCTGCGCGCGCTGGGCTTCCAGACGCCCTAGTGTAGCATCGCAATGCCCGCATGGAGCGTCAGCGCCGCCAGCGCGAAGGTCGACAGCACGAACAGGCTGAAGCGGACCGCGACCTTGTTGACCGTCGCCTGGATGATGCTGTGGACGATACGCAGGCCGACATAGACCCAGGCGATCCACGCGTTGATCCCGTCGCCCTGGCCGAGCAGCGCCAGCGTGACTGCGATCGCATAGAATAGCGTGGGCTGTTCCATCAGGTGGATGTAGTTGTGCGCGGGCCATTGGGCGCGCTCCTCGACCATGCCGTCGAGGATGCCGGGCCGGCCACCGCGCGCCCGCGACAAGTCGATCCCGGCGCGCTTGAGCGCGGGCATGCGCACTACCATCATCCAGATGAGCATCACGATCGACCAGGCGACGAGCGCCACGACCGCTCCGAGAATCTGGCTGTGCATTGGTGTCCCCTCCAATTATCCGAACAGGCTGCCGCAGTCGGTTCGGAAATGCAACGGACCTAGCGGGTCGCGGTCCAGCGGGCGAAGGTGTCGGGCCAGAGCCGGCCCGGCGCCTGTACGGGCAAATGCAGCGCGCCGAAGCCGTGGCCGCCCTTTTCGAGGATATGCGCTTCGACGGGCACGCCGGCTGCGCGGCATTTCTCGATCGTCAGCAGCGTCTGGGCGACGGGCACGGTGCCGTCGTCGATCGCGTGGACCAGGAAGATCGGCGGGGTATCCGCACTGATCCGGTCGCTGGTTTCGTAGCGGGCGAGGAGCGCGGGATCCTGGTTGTCGCCGAGCAGCATGCCGGCAGACCGGCTGTTGAGCCCCGCGGTGCTGAATGACACCACCGGATAGACGAGCCCGGCGTAAGCGGGGCGGGCGCTCGCACGGTCGGCGGCGTCGATCGGTGCATAGACGGGGTCGGCATGGCCCACCGCAAGCGACGCGCCGAGATGCCCACCGGCGGAAAAGCCGCAAATGCCCAGCTTGGCGGGATCCACGCCGTAGCGCGCGGCATTGGCACGGATCAGCCGCATCGCGCGCTGGGCGTCCTGGAGCGGCACGTCGGCGCGGTTGGCCCAGCCTTCGCCCGGCAGGCGGTAGGCGAGGACGAACACAGTGATGCCGTGCGGGGTCAGCGCCTTGGCGACGTCCACGCCTTCATTCTCGATCGAGACGAAGCCATAGCCGCCGCCGGGGATCGACAGGACGGCGCGGCCGTCGGGTTTGGCGGGGCGATAGACGCCGACCATCGGCTCGGAAACGCCGCGCAGCCACAGCTCCTTGAAGCTGCCGTTGATCGTGAAGTTATTGGCCGGCAGCGGCAAGGGCGCGCCGGGGGGCGAGTCGGGCCAGAGCTTGAAATGCTCGCGCGGTGGCCAGGCGGCAGTGCCGGTGCCCGGCACATAGGGGACGGGGGCTTGCTGGGATCGGGCGACGGGCGCGAGCGCGAGGCTGGCGGCGGCGCCTCCGATGAGCGTGCGGCGGTCGATCGGCATGGCATCCCCTCTCAGCTGCGTGCGAATGCTTTCTTTCCTACAGATCCTCGGGGAACAATAGGATTCGCAGCGCCGAATTTCACGATTTTCACGGCGCACCTGAAATTTTGTTTCGCTTGAAACTTTATTTCGAACGCCTGCGCAAAACTCTTCCTACAAGGCGCCTCCGAACCTCATCCCTGATAGCAAATCGGCGGCTTGTAGGAAAGCGACACTAACGCGCGTCAAAGGCACCGCGCGCTGCCTCGATTCGCTCGAGATTGGCTTCTGCCCAGAGCCACACGCCACAGAACGCCGCGCCGAGGCTCTCGCCGAGATCGGTCAGGCGATACTCGACATGCGGCGGGATCACCGGGAGGACGGTGCGCGTGACGAGGCCGTCGCGCTCCATCTGGCGCAGCGTCTGGGTGAGCATCTTCTGGCTGATCCCGGGGACGAGCTTGCCGACCTGGGTGAAGCGGAGATGCTCGTGCTCGGCGAGCGCTTCGAGGATCAGCATCGTCCATTTGTCGGCGACGCGACCGATCACCTCGGTGACCAGGGCGTCCACGCGAAGATCGGTATCGGGCCAGGCTTTGGTGCGTTGGGGGGCGAGCGGCGCAGGCTTGGCCAAGATGCACTCTCCAAATGGTGCGTATAAAACTTTTCGGTGCCTTCTTACCCGCGGAGAGTATCGGTTTAGATAGGCTGGAGCAACAGCAAGGAGCAGCGCGATGAAGACCAGCGGCAACACCATCCTGATCACCGGCGGCGGTTCGGGCATCGGCGCGGCGCTCGCGGAGCGCTTCCACGCGCTCGGCAACCAGGTAATCGTCGCGGGGCGGCGGCAGGATGCGCTCGACGCCGTGGTTGCAGGGCGCGAGGGGATGTTCGCGATGACCCTCGACGTGGAAAGCGCCGAGGGTGTCGAGGATTTCGCGCGGCGGGTAAGGGCAGCGCATTCCGATCTCAACGTGCTGATTAACAATGCCGGGATCATGCGCTTCGAAGCGCTGGATGTGCGGCGCGACCTCGCCGACGCCGAGGCAACGATCGCCACCAATCTGCTCGGCCCGATCCGGCTGACCAATGCGCTGATCGATCATCTGACCGCACAGGCCGATGCGGCGATCGTCAACGTGACTTCGGGTCTGGCCTATGTGCCGCTGGTCGACACCCCGACCTACAACGCCACCAAGGCGGCGATCCACAGCTACACGCTGTCGCTGCGCGAGGCGGTGAAGGGCAGGGTGGAAGTGATCGAGCTGGTCCCGCCCGCGGTACAGACCGGGCTGACGCCGGGACAGGAGAACCGGCCGGGCTATATGCCGCTCGACGACTTCATCGACGAAGTGATGGCGCTGTTCGGTCAGTCGCCGACGCCCGAGGAGATCCTGGTCGAGCGGGTCAAGTTCCTGCGCAATGCCGAGGCGGAAGGGCGCTTCGATGCCACGCTGGCGCAGCTCAACGATTTTGCGCGGAAGGCGAGGGAGGGTTGAGGGAGGCTCCGGCTGCGATCTTCAGGAGCGCACGTCGATGATGACGCGCTTGTAGCGCGTGAGCCGCGGCGTGCCCTGGTCGGTCACTGCCAGGATCACGTGGATGGTCCCGGTGCCAGGCGCCACAGTGCGGTCGGTCTTCACCGTGAGCCACGCCTTGGGCTGATCGCTGTCGCGAACCTGCAGCTTCTCGCCGCTGATATTGTTCGACATGCTGCGCGTGCCAGGTTCCTCATAGACGAACCAGTGATAGGAAAGCGCGTCCCCGTCGGGATCGGTGGAGCCGATCGCGCTCAGATCGACGCGCTGGCCGGGGGCGGCGGTGATCCGCGCCGGTGTGGCGAGCTTCGGTACCGGGGGGTGGTTGGCCTGATCGTACGGCTTGATCGTCCAGTCCATCCGCGCGGCGAAATCGTTCTGGAATGCCGATCGCCACCGCCAGACCGTGGCATATGGATCATCGTGCCACTGGCCGTCCTGACCGAGGACTTCGTCGGTCGTATCGGTCCAGATCGGCCGGGTCTCGGACGTGAGGAACCATTTCTGCGGGCGCGGGGCGTACAGCTCATACCGCCCACCCCAGCCGCCCCAATCGGGATGCTCGGGGGCGTTGAGGCCGTTGTCGACCAGGTACAGGAAGGACGGCGTGTCGCCTTCCATCTGGAACTTCCAATTGGGATATTCAGCGGCGAGCGCGCCCTTGCCGCGGATGTTGCGGTCGATCCACTCGTTGGTGACTAGCGAATAGTCGCCGCCGGCGAAGCGGCCGTGGAACCTGTCGCCGCTGATCCCGATCCAGGTCGATTTGTGGAACGTCGCGCCCGGGCTGACGATGTAGAACAGCTCGGGGAATTCGCGGCGAATCCACGGGCCGCTGTCGTCCTGGTCGGAAATCGCATAGATGCGCAGCTTGGCGACGATGCGGTCCAGCGCTGCCTTCGAACGCGTCTGGCGGATCTTCCACAGGGCCTGGCCGAGTACGCTCGGCCCGCCCCACACCGTCACCCACAAGGGTCGGCTATCCGCCCGATCGACTGCCTCGATCAGCTTGTCGGAGCCCGGCGAGTCCATCCCGGGCCCGATGCTCGCCTGGCCATCGACCGGGAGGCCGCGCGCGATCGTAGCGCGAAGCGCGGTGGTGGAGGGGAAGCCGGGCTCATGGAGCGCGAGATTGTCGCGCACCTTCGCATAGCCCTGGATCACCTTTTCGATCTGCTCGGGAAACAGCCCGCCGCCGTTGCGGGTGGCGACCAGCCCCTCGATGTCGAAGTGATTGGCGTAGGTCATCAGCCGGACCATCGACATCTTGTCGTCGGGGTCGCCGCCGATGTCGGTAAGCACGAACAGCCGCACCTTCGCGGGCTGGGGCGCAGTAGCGCTTGGTGAGGTGGGCATCGCCGATGCCGGTTGGATCGCAGCCAGAAGTGCGATGGCCAGAAATCCGCGAAGCCGCACTCCATCCCCCCGGTTTGTTATCGCGGGGATAGTCACTGTCGGTCCACCGGTGTCAAGCAGACGTCAGCTAGCGTTTTTGGCGTTCGAGCGCTGCAATCGCGAGCGGGGCGTTGGGGTGGCCTTGCAGCGCGGCGCGGCGGAGCAGGGCGAGAGCCTTGTCGACGTCCTTGTCGCCGCCTTCGCCCTTGGCGAGCATCGCCGCGAGGTTGAACATGCCGTCGGGATCGTTGCCGGCGGCGGCGGCTTCGAACCATTTGCGCGCGGTGGCGTCGTCCTTGGCGAGCAGCTTGCCTTCGTAGAAATAGGTGCCCATCGCCGCCTTGGCGGGCGCGCTGCCGCCGAGCGCGGCGGTCTTGTAGAAGCCCATCGCCAATTCGGCGTCGGGCTTGACGCCTTCGCCGAGGTCATAGGCGCGGCCGAGCGCGTAGAGCGCGGCGGCGTTGCCGTTGCGCGCGGCGGCCTGATACCAGCCGAGCGCGGCCTTGCGATCCTGCGCGACGCCCTCTTCGCCGGTCCACAGGATGTCGGCGAGCGCGGTCTGGGCGTTTGGGTGATTGAGCTTGGCGGCACGAGTGTACCACGTCACGGCCCTGGCCATGTCACGCGGGATGCCAATGCCCTCGGCATAGAGGTCGCCGAGCTTCTTGGCGCCGGGGACATGGCCGACATCGCTGGCGCGATCGAACCATTTGCGGGCCTCTTGGGGGTCCCTGGCGACGGGGCCGAAGCCATTGAGATAGACATTGCCGAGGATCACTGCCGCTTCGCCGACCGCGGTGTTGCGATCGGGCTGGCGCGGATCGAACATCGGGGTTTCGTTCTGCGGATTGAACGGCGCGGTTGCGGCCTTTTTGAGCCATTTGACGCCTTCCACCGGATCGGATTGCGCGCCCAGGCCCTGGAGCGTGATCTTGCCCACGAACAGCGCGGCCTCGTCGCCACCCTCGCGCATCTGGAGCTTGCCCGCGGCCTTGCGGAACCAGCCCAGCGCCTCGCGGTAGCGGCCCTGATCGAACAAAGCGAAGCCCATCGGGAGCGTCTGGTCGCGGCTGGCGATGAAGGCGCGGGCCTGGACATAGCGCCCGTTGGCTGCGGCAACGCGCGCTTCGGCGGCGAGCGCGGCAACGCCGTTCTCCGACGCGCCGCTGTTGGCGGAGATATAGCCGGTGCTGCCGTCGCCGATATCGCCTCCGCCGCGGATATAGCCGTTGCGGCATGCCGCGATCGCGCTGGCGAGGCTGTTCTGGTCTAGCGAGGCGGCGGCGCCGTCGGCGGCAGCGGTGCCGTCTAGCGCGCTAGGGCCGAAGGTATCGGGTGCGTTGTCGTCCGCGCCGGACTGGACGGCGAAGCGCGTGCGGGACAGCTCGGGGAGAGGCGAACCTTCGGGTATTTGGGGCGGGGCGCTGTAATCGGGGCTACGCGTCGGACGGGTGGGGAGATAGGCGCGCGATGCCATGCCCGAGGCGCGCAGGAACGGATCGCGCGCGAGCACCTCGCAGGTCGAGGAGCGCGGCGCCTCGGCCGCGGGCATGCGCTGGCCGGTGACTTTCAGGTCCTGGTCGCTCGGGGCTTCCTGCGACAGGCTGGGCCCGGCGCTCAGCATTGAGCCCAACAATAGCACCAGGTTCACACGCGACAGCATGAAGCACTCTCCAAGCACTTGTCTTGGTGGGAGGCTAACATGCCCTGGCGCCCAAGCAAAACGGCCGGGAATCGCTTCCCGGCCGCTGCGTTGTTCGATGCTGCTCAGCTCAGGCGAAGAGCTTGGCCCAGCCGCGCTTGGCGCGGTCCTTCCAGTGGCCGCGGTGGTACGCGTCGCTGGCGAGGAGCGGCATCACGCTGCCGGCCTCGGCGAAGACCATCTGCTCGATGCCGGTGTTGACCTTGCCCCACGATGCCGCCTCCTGCAGCGTCGAGGACGAGCAGGCGCCGTCGCGGACGTCGGCGACGGTGATCTGAACCGCGTACTTGTGCACCGCGACGTCCTCATGGCCGAGGATCTCGGCGCAGACGACGGTGTCCTGGATGAAGTTCTTCGGCACGCCGCCGCCGATCATCAGCAGGCCGGTGGTGCCCGCCGCGATCTTGATGTCGGTGAGTTCGCGGAAGTCGGCGACGGCGTCGATCATCAGATACGGGCGGCCTTCCTTGGCGGCATCGACCTGGTGCTTGACGAGGCCGAAGCCGGCCGACGAGTCGACGAACGCCGGGCAGAAGATCGGCACGTCATGCTCGTAGGCGAGCTTGACGAGGCTGTTCTCCTTCTTGCCGTGCTCCACGAGATACTTGCCCATCTCGCGGATGAACGCGCGCGAGCTGTACGCCTTGGGCTCGAGGCTCTCGGCGATCTCGAAGATCGTGTGGTCGACGTTCTGGAGGTCGGTCTCGTCGATATAGGTGTCGTAGATGCGGTCGATGTAGAGCGAGCGCAGCGTGTCGTCGTCGGGGATCTCGAGCGCCTGATAGTGCTTGTGGCCGAGGCCCTCGAAGAAATCCATGTCGACAATGGTCGCGCCGGTCGCGACGATGCCGTCGACCATGTTGTTGCGCACCAGCTCGGCATAGAGATCCATGCAGCCGCCGGCCGAGGTCGAGCCGGCGATGACCAGGAAGATCGTGCAATCCTTGTCGGCCAGCATCTGGTTGTAGATGTTGGTCGCGCGGCCGAGATCGCGGCTGGTGAAGCTCATGTCCGCCATCGCGTCGACGATCGGGCGCGCATCGAACTTGGTGATGTCGATGTGCTTCACTTCCTTGGAGAGAAGCTCCGCCTTGCGCGTGTCGTTGATCGGCGGGTTCGCCGCGGCGGTCTTGGTGAGGGTGTCGGTCATGGGAGCTCCCATTCAGCATGGCCGCCGTCATTCAGGGGACGCGGAAACCCATAGGAAGGCGGGGCGCATAGAGCACCCCGCCCCCGATTTCAAAGCCCGCGCTGTGGCGGGGTCTGGTTACAGCTTGACGACGTTCGAGGGACGCGCGCGTTCCTCGTCCTGCTCGAGATAGAGCGAGGTCATCGGTTCGTCGTCGACGATCACCGTCTGGTCCGATCCGAAGCCGTTGAACGCGGTCCGCATCGCCGAGCCATAGGCGCCGAGCATGCCGATCTCGATATAGTCGCCCGCACGGATGTCGGCGGGCAGCGGGAAGGGCCCCGCCATGTGATCGAGATCATCGCAGGTCGGGCCGTAGAAGCTGAACTCGACATCGCGTGCGTTCGAATCCGGCTCGCGGAGGAGACGGACGGGGAAGCGCCAGCCGATATGCGCCGCATCGAACAACGCGCCATACGCGCCGTCGTTGATGTAGAGCTCGTCGCCGCGGCGCTTTTCGACGCGGACGATGATCGAGCTGTACTCGGCGCACAGCGCACGGCCCGGCTCGGCCCAGAGCTCGGCCGAATAGGAAATCGGCAGGCTCTCGAACGCGCGATGGATCGTCGCGAAATAATGCTCGAGCGGCGGCGGCTCCATGCCGGGATAAGACGAGGGGAACCCGCCGCCTACGTCGATCACGTCAACGGTGACGGCTGCCTCGACGATCGCGGCGCGGACGCGCTCCATCGCATTGGCATAGGCTTCGGGCGACATCGCCTGGCTGCCGACATGGAAGCAGATGCCCAGCGCATCGGCGACCTGGCGGGTGGCCATCAGTAGTTCCTTCGACTCGCCGGGGGCGGCGCCGAACTTGGAGGCGAGGCTGAGCTTCGAATGGTCGGACGAGACACGCAGGCGGACGCACAGCGTGAGATCTTCGGCGCCCTTGGTGGCGGCGACGATCTTGTCGAGCTCTTCGATGCTGTCGAGGCTGAACACGCGGACGCCGTGGGTGAAATACGCCTCCGCGATCGCTTCCTCGGCCTTGACCGGGTGCATGAAGCATAGGGTCGCATCGGGAAGCGTACGCGCGACGAGGCGAACCTCGGCGATCGAGGCCACGTCGTAATGCGTGATTCCGCTATCCCACAGGATCTGGAGCAGATCCGGCGAAGGATTGGCCTTCACGGCATACATCGAGCGACCCGGAAACTTCTCTGCGAAGAAGCGGGCGGCACGCGATGCGGCGTGCGGACGAGTCAGCGTGACCGGGTTGACCGGCCGCTGGCTGGCGATGTCGATACCGCGCAGTGCGGTCGATTGGGCCGACGCTAGCCCCAGCGCGCTAAGATGCTTGTGCAATTCAAGGGACCTCCAAATGCCTTGCGGCAAACATTGACGAAAAGCTGCCTTGCGGTTGGAAGTCCCATGGGGCAGCGGAAGGCGGCATTTAGGGGCGAGGTTCCCGCGTGTAAAGTGATTCGATATCCGGAATTGTACGGCGGGGATGAAGTGTGACGATTGTACGACAGCCTACCCGCGCCGGGGTGCGTGACGCTGCAGCGAAGGTCGCAGCAATCTTGCCGCAAACCCCTCTGCTGACAGCGGAAATTCGCGGGGCGACGGTGTGCTTCAAGGCCGAATCGCTGCAGCCGATTGGCGCCTTCAAGATCCGCGGCGCCTGGCATCGACTTACCGCTTTGGACGCTGCGGCGCGTGAACGGGGCGTGGTTGCCTTCTCGTCGGGAAATCATGCGCAGGGAATCGCCTGGGCGGCGAAGCGGCTGGGCATTCCGGCGGTGATCGTAATGCCCGCCGACGCGCCGAGAGTGAAGCTGGACGCGACGCTGGCATTGGGCGCCGAGGTGGTCCGCTATGATCGCGCGAGCGAAAGCCGCGAGAAGATCGCCGCGCATCTCGCGCACGCCCGCGGCGCGGCGCTGGTACCTAGCTTTGACGATCCGTGGATCATCGAAGGGCAGGGCAGCGCCGGCATCGAGGCGATGACCCAGATGGTCGAGATGAAGCTGCCCGATCCCGCCAACGTGGTGGTGCCGTGCGGCGGCGGCGGGCTGGCGGCGGGACTGGCGCTGGCGCTGCCTGACGCCGAGGTGACCGTAGTCGAGCCCGAGGGCTGGGACGATATGCGCCGCAGCCTGGAAGCGGGGTGGATCGAGCCGGTGGGCGATAATCCGCCGCCGACGGCATGCGACGCGCTGCAGACTCGAGAAGTGTCGCCGCTGACCTTCGACGTGCTCAGCCGGCGGGGCGCTGCGGGCATCGCCGTGAGCGAGGCGGAGATCCGCGCGGCGCAGCGCTGGGCGGCGTCGAAATTGCGGCTGGTGCTCGAACCGGGCGGATCGGTGGCGCTGGCGGCGCTGCTCGCGGGCAAGGTCGAGGCGAAACCGGGGTTGCTGGTAATCCTGTCGGGCGGCAATGCCGATCCGGACGCGTATGCGGCGGTGCTGGGATCGAGGGACTGATGAAGGAAACGCGATTCGGCGCCGTGATGGCCAATGTGCTGAGCGTCGGCGCACGCGGGCTCGGGCTGTTCCTGTGGTATTTCCTGCGACTGATCTATCGCGGCGAGCCCAAGGTGATTGCGGGCTTCGTCGGCGTCGGGCTGGCGATCGCCGTGCTGATCTGGCTGATCGTGCGATGATCGATCCCCAGCTCAATCCGATCCTGCTGAGCATCGCGGTGGTCGCGATGTTCGCGCTGGTCTGGGGCGGGGTGCGCACCTGGCGCGGCGGCGACCGTCAGAAAGGCGTGCTGATGATCGTCTGCGCGCTGGTGCTACTGGGCAATCTGCTGATCTGGTCGCTATAGGGCGCGCCATGCTCGATTCGGCCGGCCTCGCCATCCTTCGTTACGACACACCCGACCTGCATGTGGTCCATCGCGGCGGCTATGTGCTGTGCGCGGTCAGCGGCGACAAGATCGCGCTGAGGGACCTCAAATATTGGAGCGTCGCCTATCAGGAAGCGTATCGCGGCGCCGAGGAGGCAAGCGCTGCAGCGCAGGCTGGCGGCGCGCAGAATCTACTCAAGGGCTGAGACGGCGGTTCAGGTTTGTCGGCCCCGGCACGAGGCCGGGGCGACGGTCTGGTCCGTTCAGCGAATCGGCGAGTTAGGGTCGAGCCGCATGTCGAGATAGCGGTCCACCGAGCCCATCAGCTGCTCCATTTCGTCCTGGAAGAAATGGTTCGCCTGGGGGATCGTGTCGTGGTGGATCGTGATGTGCTTCTGGGTGCGCAGCTTGTCGACCAGCTTCTGAGTCGCGGCCGGAGTGGCGACTTCGTCGCCTTCGCCCTGGATGATGATGCCCGAGGACGGGCAGGGCGCAAGGAAGCTGAAATCATACATGTTCGCCGGCGGGGCGACCGAGATGAAGCCGCGGATCTCGGGGCGGCGCATCAGCAGCTGCATGCCGATCCACGCGCCGAAGCTGACGCCGGCGATCCAAGTGGTCGAGGCTTCGGGGTGGAAGCTCTGCACCCAGTCGAGCGCCGAGGCCGCGTCGCTGAGTTCGCCGATGCCATTGTCGAACGTGCCCTGGCTCTTGCCGACGCCGCGGAAATTGAAGCGCAGCGTGGCAAAGCCGCGGCGCTGGAAGGTCTTGTAGAGCTCCTGAACGATGCGGTTGTTCATCGTGCCGCCCGCATTGGGATGCGGGTGGAGGATCATCGCAACGGGCGCGCGCGGACGCGGAGCGGGAGCGAAACGGCCTTCGAGGCGGCCCTCAGGACCGGGGAAGATTACTTCGGGCAATGTAAGCCTGCCTTGAAAATGGGGCGCGCAGTGGAGCGCGGGGAGTTGCGCGCTATATAGGCACCGCCGCCCTTCACGCAATTGGAACCAACTTGGCCGACCGTATCTATCTGGACCATGCCGCGACGACGCCGATGACCCAAGCCGCGGTTGCGGCGGTTATCGAGGGCATGGCACGCTGGGCGAACCCGTCGTCGCCGCATGCCGAGGGGCGGGCGGCGCGGGCGGCGCTGGAGGCGGCGCGGGCGCGCATCGCGGCAGCCTATGGCTGGGCACACGAGCTGGTACTCACCTCCGGCGCGAGCGAGTCGCTGCATCTGGCGCTGACGCGATCGATGGCGGAGCATCGGCTGATCTCTGCAGTTGAGCATGATTCGGTGCTGCGGCATTCTGAAGGCGCCAAGGTGCTGCCGGTGGACGGAAACGGCATTCTAGATCTCGCCGCGCTGCGGGCGGCGCTCGAAGGCAAGGGCCGCACGTTGCTTTGCGTGCAATGGGCGAACAGCGAGACCGGGGTGCGCCAGCCGATCGCGGCGATCGCCGAATTGGTGCACGCCGCCGGCGGCATTCTGCTGGTTGATGCCGCGCAGATGCCGGCGCGGGCCGACGAGGCGGTGCTGCGCCATGCCGATCTTGTCGCGGTTTCCGCGCACAAGCGCGGCGGGCCGCCGGGGATCGGGGCTTTGCTGGTGCGTGATTTTGGCACGCTGCTGCCGATGGGCGGGCAGGAGAAGGGTTATCGCGCCGGCACCGAGAATCTGCCGGGTGCGCTCGGCTATGCCGCAGCGGTCGGCGAGCCGGAGGATCTGGCGCGGATGGCGCAGCTTCGGCACGGGCTGGAGCAGGCGATCCGCAGTGCCGGAGCCGAATTGGTAGGCGAAGCCAGCCCCCGCAGTCCGCTGATCGGCGCGTATCGGATGCCGGGCGTGTCGGCGGCGGCGCAGTTGATTCGGCTAGACCTAGGTGGAATTTCGGTTTCCGCAGGCAGCGCCTGTTCGTCGGGCAGCATGCGGCCGAGCCATGTGCTTTCGGCGATGGGCTGGCAGGACCCTGCGCTTCGCGAAGTGGTGCGGGTGAGCTTCGGTCGGTCCACGACCGAAGAGGAAGTGGTGCGCTTCGCCGAAGTGTGGTGCAGGACCGCCGACGAAGCGCGGACGCGTGCGGCATGACCTATCTCGATTATCAGGCGACCACGCCGCTCGCGCCAGAGGCGCTCGCCGCGATGCTGCCCTGGCTTGAGAGCCAGCACGCCAATCCGCATTCTGCGCATGCGCCGGGGCGTGCCGCCAAGGCAGTTGTCGAGGTCGCGCGCGAAGATGTCGCAGCATTGATGCCCGACGGCGGAACGGTGAGCTTCACCAGCGGCGCGACCGAAGCGCTCAACTGGGCGGTCAAGGGCACGGCGGGACCGATCGTCACGCTGGCGACCGAGCATGCCGCGGTGCTCGACACGGTTGCGGCGGAAGCGCGTAAGGGCCGCGAAGTAACGGTGCTGCCGGTAGGAAGCGATGGGCTGGTGGATTTCGCGGCGGCGCGCGCGGCGATCCGGCCGGGCACCGGGCTGGTCGCGGCGATGCTGGTCAATAATGAGATCGGCACGATCCAGCCGGTCGAGCAGCTTGCCGAGCTGGCGAAAGCAGCGAGGGCGCTGTTCCTGTGCGACGCAGTGCAGGGCTATGGCCGGGTGCTGATCCCCCAGGGCTGCGATCTGGTCGCGGTGTCGGCGCACAAGATCCATGGGCCCAAGGGCGTCGGCGCGCTGTGGATACGCGACGGCGTCGTGCTGGAGCCGCTGCTCCACGGCGGCGGGCAGGAGCCCGGCGGGCGATCGGGAACGCTGTCGCCGGCACTATGCGCTGGGTTCGGCGCGGCGGCGCGGCTCGCCAAGCAGCGCTTCGGGGCGGATCATGCCCATGCCGAGCAGCTGTTTCGCGCCGCGCTGGCGCATATGGGCAGCGACTGGAACCTCAACGGATCGCGCGACGAGCGTTACCACGGCAATCTCAACCTTCGCCGCGACGGGCTCGACGTTGCGCGCCTGATGTCCGACCTGCGCGATATCGCCTTCTCGGCGGGATCGGCCTGTGCGAGCGGATCCGGTCGGCCGAGTCATGTGCTGCGCGCGATCGGGCTGAGCGACGGCGAGGCGCGGTCAAGCATCCGGCTGGGGTTGGGGCGGACCACCAGCGAAGAGGAATTGATGACGGCGCTCGACCGGATCACCGCCGCGGCGCGATCGCAGAAGGTCGCGGCATGATCCGGGTGCGGTTCGTCAGTGCCGATGGCGGCGAGACCCGTGAGGCCGAGGCGGCCGATGGCGCCATCCTGCTCGACGTGGCGCAGAATGCCGGTCAGCCGCTGGAGGGCACTTGCGAGGGGCAGATGTCGTGCTCGACCTGCCATGTGCTCGTCGCCGCGGAAGACTTTCCCAAACTGCCACGCGCGAGCGAGGAGGAAGAGGATATGCTCGATCTCGCAGTCGGCGCGGCGCGGACCAGCCGGCTCGCCTGCCAGATACTGCTGACTCCCGATCTCGACGGTCTGACCGTGCGCATGCCGCCCCAACACCGCGACATGCAGGGGCGCTGAGCCGCCGGAACGGGCTCGGACCTGCTTCGTTTCCACGCGGTGCCGAAGCAGACGATCCGCCAGACCCTGTACGTAATCGGCTGCCGCATCTCGGATAGCGTCGCCAATCTCGCCGCGCATCCGATGGCGCAGATCGTCGTGGTGGTTCTCTGCCTCTCCTGGTTCCTGCTGCCGATCGGCGACGAGGCGACCGAGGTACTCACGCTGGTGCTGTCGGTGATGGCGATCACGCTCACCCAGATGGTGCTCAATCAGCAGAAGCGGCACGAGGCGGCGCTCCACTTCAAGATCGATGAGCTGATCCACGGCCTCAAAGGTGCGCGCGACGAAGTGATGGGCATCGAAAGCAAGAGCGAGGCCGAGCTCGAAGCCCTGCGCATCACCGGCGACAAGGCCGAAGAGGTGCTCGCCGAGCGGCGCAGCAAGAGCGTCGTCACCACCGGTCGCGACGATCGGCCGCACTGACTCGCGGCACACGGAACCAACCTGCCGTTTCGGGATTGCAATGGACCTAGGGGTTTACCCTGGGAATCGGGAGAGTGCGCATGAAGATTCTGACCCTCGTCGCAGCGGCGGCTGCAGCCTTGTTGGCGGTTCCGGCCGCATCGGCCTCTGCGGCGCCGGCGGCGACCAGCGCGATTACGGCGGCCGCCTTCGCCGCCAGTGCCACTGCGATCACCACGCAGGATGGCCGCCGCTGGAACCGCGACGAACGCCGGTACGACCGCCGCCGCCACCGTCGGGCCTATACCCGCACAGTCTGCAGCCGCAAATGGCGCAACGGTCATCGCGTCCGCGTTTGCCGCAAGGTACGCGCCTATCGGTGATGCGAAGACGGGAGCGCGCAAATCGGGCGCTCCCGCCCTTGCCTAGCCGAAACACTTCGCCCATATGCGCCGCGGGAGTCGGGCGGACGTGGTCGTCGCCAACCTGGTCAGATCCGGAAGGAAGCAGCCACAACGATTTCGCCGCGGGTCGTTCCGGCTCCCACCATTGGTGCGCGTTGACTTGCAGTCCGCGAATGCCGACGTTCCACACAGGGCGATGATCCAGCTACACAGGGCGATGATCCAGCTACAGCTTCCCGACGAAATGCAGGCGAGGCTTGAAGCGCGTGCGCGCGATTCCGATTACGCAGATGTCGCGGATTACCTGCGCGATCTGATCAGCGCACAGTTGGATGACAGCCGGGAAATGACGCTGGAACTCGCAAAGGCACTTGAAGAGGGCGAGGCGAGCGGGATCGACCCTCGAAAGCGCTGGATCAAGTGAGGCGCGTCATCTCGGTCCAAGCCGGCCGAGATCTGGAAGCCATGTATCACCTTACGAAAGAGCGTTGGGGCATCGCGCCAGCGGCTATCGCCGATTGCGAAATGGCAGTCACCTGATCTCTATCGGTCGATTGGCGACACGATCACCATTCAGCGCGTGCTCCATGAGCGGATGGACGCGCTTCGCCATTTGCCCTGATCCTTCGACAAGCTGCGCCCGCCAGCCTACATAGGCGTCGATGTCCGATTCCCTCCTTGGCCTCGACGAACCGCCCCAGCCCAAGCAGGAGGCGTATCGCGTCCTTGCGCGAAAGTATCGCCCGCAGACCTTCTCCGAGTTGATCGGGCAGGATGCGATGGTCACGACGCTGGGCAACGCGATCAAGCGCGACCGGCTTGCCCATGCCTTCCTGCTCACCGGAGTCCGCGGAGTCGGCAAGACCTCGACTGCGCGGCTGATCGCCAAGGCGCTCAACTGCATCGGGCCGGACGGGCAGGGCGGGCCGACGATCGATCCGTGCGGCGTGTGCGAGCCGTGCCGCGCGATCGCGGAGGGGCGCCATATCGACGTCATCGAGATGGATGCCGCGAGCCATACCGGCATCGACGATATCCGCGAGATCATCGAGGCGTCGCGCTATTCGGCGGTGTCGGCGCGCTACAAGATCTACATCATCGACGAAGTCCATATGCTGTCCAAGGCCGCGTTCAACGGCCTGCTCAAGACGCTCGAGGAGCCGCCGGCGCATGTGAAGTTCCTGTTCGCCACCACCGAGGTGAACAAGGTGCCGGTGACCGTGCTGTCGCGGTGCCAGCGCTTCGACTTGCGGCGGATCCCGGCGGAAATGCTCGCAGGGCATTTTGCGCGCGTCTCCCAGGCCGAGGGCGTCGAAGCCGAGCCCGATGCGCTGGCGCTGATCGCGCGCGCGGCCGAGGGATCGGCGCGCGACGGGCTGTCGATCCTCGACCAGGCGATCGCGCATGCGGGCCTGGAAGGCGGCGGCGTGCGCGCCGAGGCGGTGCGGGCGATGCTCGGACTGTCCGACCGCGGGGCGATCCGATCGTTGTTCGGGCTGCTGCTCGCGGGCGATGCGCTCGGTGCGCTCGCGGCGCTGCGCGGGCAATATGATCTGGGTGTCGATCCGCAGGCGGTGCTGCGCACGCTGCTGGAGACAGTGCATGGCGTGACGCTGGCGAAGCTCGGCACGGATGCCGGCGCAGGCCAGTCGGCCGAAGAATTGAAGGCGCTGCAGGATTGGGCGGCGGGCCTGTCCTTCCCCGCGCTGCACCGGCTGTGGCAGCTGCTGCTGCGCGGGCATGACGAAGTCGCCAAGGCGGCGCTGCCGATCGAAGCCTGTGAAATGGCGCTGCTGCGGGTGATCCACGCCTCGCAGCTGCCCGATCCGGGCGAACTGGCGCGGCAGATCGCCAGCGGCAGCGTGAGCGTGTCCGCGCCTGCCGCGGCCCCCGCCAAGCCTGCCGAACCGGCGATGCCGTCGAGTATTGCCGAACTGGCTGCCCGTCTGGAGGCCGCGAAGCGTTTCCAGCTCGCGCAGCAGGTGCGCGATTATCTGCGGCCGGTGAAGTTCGACGGATCCGAATTCGAATTCGGTGCGGCGCGCGAGTTGCCCCAGGACTTCATCCGCGAACTGGGCACCGCGCTTCGCGACGCGACCGGGGTCAATTGGCGGCTCAAGTGCGTTGACGATGCAGGCGCGCCGACGCTGCGCGAGCAGGCGGCGGCGAACGAAGCCGCAGAACGCGCGGCGGTGCTGGGTTCGCCGGTGGTCGCCGCTGCGATGGAAGCCTTTCCCGATGCCGAGCTGATCGGCTGGAACAATGTACGGAGTAATCAGGCATGAAGAGCCTCGAAGACATCATGGCGATGGCGCAGAACGTCCAGGCCGAACTCACCAAGGCACAGGCCAATCTCGACACGATCGAAGTCGAGGGCGCTTCGGGCGGTGGGCTGGTGAAGGTCAAGGCGAGCGCCAAGGGCCGGGTGATTGGAATCGACATCGACGAATCGCTGCTCGCCCCGTCCGAGAAGGGTATGCTCGAGGATCTGGTCGCCGCGGCATTCAACGATGCGCGGGCCAAGGCAGATGCGGCTTCGGCCACCGAAATGTCGAAAATGAGCAGCGGCTTGCCGCTGCCGCCGGGGTTCAAGCTGCCCTTCTGATCGTCGCAGGCGGAACAATCGGCCCAGCCTCTCGGTTCGTGCGATCACGTAATCGAGGGAGTGAGTTTTCATGGCCGATCGAATTGTAGAGCGTACCGATGGCGTCACCGCCGAGCGCGTTACCGAGACCAGCAGCCCGAGCACGGTGGTGGTCGAGCGGCGCGGTGGCGGTGGCGGGCTGCTGGTCGGGCTCGTGCTGTTGATCGCCTTGGTGATCGGCGGCGTCTATCTGTACAACCAGAACAACCGCGAGAACGCCAAGACCAACGCGGTTACCGAAGCCGCCGGTAGCGTGAGCGATGCCGCGAAGGATGTCGGTGGTGCCGCGAAGGATGCCGCCAAGAAGGTCGAATAGTCAGCGCAGGCAGGCGTCTAGCCCGTCTCCGCGGACGACGCCGATCCGCTTATTGATCGAATTGCCATAGCGCCGCGTGAAGCCCCTGGGGTCGATCGCGGCGCGCTTTTTCGGCAGCGGCAGCACTGCAGCGATCAGCGCCGCCTCCCGCTGCGAGAGGCGCGAGGCATCGTGCTTGAAATAGCGCATCGCGCCGGCATTGACGCCGTACGTTCCGATCCCGGTCTCGGCGACGTTGAGATAGACTTCCATGATCCGCCGCTTGCCCCAGATATTCTCGATGAGCAGCGTGAAATAGGCCTCCAGGCCTTTGCGGAAATAGCCGCCGCCTTGCCACAGGAAGACGTTCTTGGCGGTCTGCTGGCTGATCGTCGATCCGCCGCGAATGCGCTTCTTGCCAGTGGCGTTGCGCGCGGCGGCGGCGGCGATCGCCTTGTAGTCGAAGCCGTTATGCTCGCAGAATCGCGAATCCTCGGCGGCAATCGCGGCGCGGGCCATGCTCGAGTCGATGCGATCGAAGCGCATCCAGTGCTTGGTTACGCCGTGGCCGGCGACGATGTCGCCCATCATCGTGAAGGTGATCGGCGGATTGATGAACCGTAGCGCCGCGACCCAGAGCATCGAGCCGATGAGGAAGACCAGGATCGCCTTGACGATCCATACCAGCACCCTGCGCCACAAGGGCTTGCGAGGGCGACGGGGCTCGGGCGCAGGCTCGGGCGCATCGACAGGCGTCGTCGCCTGCGGACTGCGCGGTTGCGTCGGATCGTCGTGCCGTTCGTCACCCATAAGGGCACGATTGGCGGGGCGCGACGTTCAACGCAACCGCTTCGTCGTTAGTAGGCTGCGAGCAGCCGCTTCTCACCCGCCAAGCGCATCATCGCCTTTTGGAGCTTCTCGAAGGCGCGAACCTCGATCTGGCGGACGCGCTCGCGCGACACGCCATAGACCTGGCTGAGCTCTTCGAGCGTCTTGGGATCGTCGGTCAGGCGACGCTCGGTGAGAATGTGCTTCTCCCGCTCGTTGAGGTCGTCCATCGCATCGACCAGCATCGAGTGACGGACGTCGGCCTCCTGAGCCTCGGCCACTGCCTCGTCCTGGAGCTGGCTGTCGTCCTGCAGCCAATCCTGCCACTGGCCCTCGCCATCCTCGCGCACCGGCACGTTGAGCGAAGTATCCCCGCCCATCGCCATGCGGCGGTTCATCGAGGTGACTTCGTCCTCGGTCACGCCGAGATCGGTGGCGATCTTGGTAAGATGCTCGGGCGAAAGATCGCCATCCTCGAACGCGTCGAGCTTGGCCTTCATCCGGCGCAGGTTGAAGAACAGCTTCTTCTGCGCCGCAGTGGTGCCCATCTTCACGAGCGACCAGCTGCGCAGGATGAATTCCTGGATCGACGCACGGATCCACCACATGGCATAAGTCGCCAGGCGGAAGCCGCGATCGGCCTCGAACTTCTTCACGCCCTGCATCAGGCCGATATTGCCCTCCGAAATCAGCTCGGACACGGGCAGGCCATAGCCGCGATAGCCCATGGCGATCTTGGCCACGAGTCGCAGATGCGACGTGACCAGTTGCGCAGCCGCATCGGCGTCGCCATGCTCCTCGAAGCGCTTGGCGAGCATATATTCCTGCTCGGGCGCGAGGATCGGAAACTTCTTGATCTCCGACAGATAGCGGTTGAGGCTCGCCTCGCCGCCGAGTGCAGGAATCGTCGCGGGGACGTTGCTGCCATTTGCCATGATCAATCTCCCTTCACTGGGCGCAGTACCGCACGGGTTGCGCCACGAAAATCATACGATGAGCTTATTGAACAGTTCCTGCATATCTGCAGGCATTTCGCTATCGAATGCCAAAGCGTGGCTTTTCACAGGGTGAATGAACCCCAGATGGGCCGCATGCAAGGCCTGTCGCCGGAAATCCAGCGTTGCCAGAACTGCCCGATGGACCGGACGCGCGCTCCCATAGACCGGGTCCCCGAGCAACGGATGGCCGATCGACGCCATGTGAACGCGAACCTGATGCGTCCGCCCGGTTTCGAGACGACATTCTACGAGGGCGGCGTCGCGCAACGATCGGATCATGTTCCAATGCGTGACCGCGTGTTTTCCACTTCCTTCGCGGACCACGGCCATTTTCTTGCGGTTTGTGGACGATCTCCCGAGAGACGCGGAAATTGTACCTGCCGAAGTTGACACGCGGCCGGCGACCAATGCCTTGTACCGCCTGTCGATTGTATGCGCCTTGAACTGCGCGGCGAGCCCGACATGGGCACGGTCCGTCTTTGCGGCCACCATCAGACCCGAAGTATCCTTGTCGATCCGGTGGACGATCCCGGGGCGCGCCACGCCGCCGATCCCCGAGAGCTGCCCCGCGCAATGATGGAGCAGCGCGTTGACCAGCGTTCCGTCGAGATTGCCCGCCGCGGGATGGACGACCAGCCCGGCCTGCTTGTCGATCACGATCAGATGTTCGTCCTCGAACACGATATCGAGTGCGATGTCCTGCGCTTCGTTATGCGCCGGCGTCGGGTCCGGCACGGCGATGCTGAACAGCGCGCCGCCGGGCGCCTTCTTGGCAGGATCGCGGACGAGACCTTCGGGTCCGGTCACCGCGCCGCTGGAAATCAGCGCCTTCAGCCGTTCGCGCGAAAGCGCAGGCAGAGCGTCGGCGAGCGCACGGTCGAGCCGCCAGCCATTCGCGGCCTCCGTAATCCGCGCTTCGAGTGTAGTAACCCCCCGGTCCATTCTGTAGGGCTAGATGGGGATGGGAACGCATGTTTCAAGATCTGTACTGATCGGTATTCGACGGATTTCCGCCGATCTTGCCCCGCGCGAGGCGTGCGGATTGCTGTTTGGCGGCGAGGACGCGATCACGGGCTGGCAAGCCGCTGAAAACGTGGCGGAAGACCCCGAACGACGCTTCGAGATCGACCCGTCGGCGCTGTTCGCGGCGCTGAGGGCCGAGCGGGCGGGCGGGCCGAAGATTATCGGCTATTGGCATTCGCATCCCAGCGGCGATGCGACGCCTTCGATCACCGATGCGGCAATGGCGGCGGCCGACGGCAAGCTGTGGCTGATCGTTGCGGGCGAGACGGCGGGCTTGTGGCGGGCGGGCGAGGGCGGGGCGTTGCACGGCCGGTTCGATGCAATGCCGTTCGATCTGACCGAATAACCTTGGCCGCGTTGCTATGCTCGAAGGGCCCGGGTGTCGCCACCCGGGCCCTCTTCGCTTCATCCGGCCCTAGAAGCCGTAGGAAAGGCGCACATAGCCGAACTGGCCCGGCAGATCGTAGGTCGTCGGGTCGAAATTGGCGCTGTCGCAAGTGAAGCACTGCGGCGGATCGCGATCGAACACATTGTTCACGCCGGCAGTGAGCCGCAGGCGGTTATCCATCCAGCCGGGCGACAGATAGAGCTGGACGTCGCCGTAGAACACATTGCCCATGCGGTGGACGCCGTCGCGCTCGTCGACCGCGGCGATGTAGCGGCCGGTGAACGAGATGCCGTAACTGCGTGCCGACCAGTCGATCGTGCCGTTGAGCTTGAACTTGGGATAGGCCTGATCGGGGCTGCCGCGTTCGGTTCCGGCATATTCCTGCGTCGGCGCGTTGAGATCCGACGGCGGCACGATGTTGTACTTGATCAGATGCGCCGCGTTGACGGCGAGCCCCACGGTTCCGCCGCCGAACTCGGTCGAGCGGAAATTGACGGTCCAGTCGATTCCCGAGGTCTCGATCGCATTGAGGTTGAGCAGGCGCGCATTGATCGAAGCGATCGTGCCACTTCCGGTGCGCGTGATCGCGGCGCAGCTGACCGGATCGGCATTGAACGCGCAGCGCGAGAGCGTGAGCGTTGCGGGGACCGAGTCGATCGCGTTGGTCAGCTTGATGCTGTACCAATTGACTTCGAGGTTCAGCGCGCTGGCGAAGCTGCCAGTGGCCCAGCTGGGGCTGTAGACTCCGCCCGCGGTCCAGGTCTCCGCGGTTTCGGGTAGAAGCGTGGTATTTCCCTGCGAAAACACGCCGAGCTGGCCCCCGGTGGGTTCAGCGTAGCTGCCGCTGGCGGGAACGCCATTGGCGATGCAATTGGCGCGGACAGTGGGGTTGGTCTGGAACGAGCCGCCGGCAGCACTGGTGCACGGATCGTCGATCGTCGCGTCGAAGCGCGAAGGGCCGGCATAGAGCTCGCCGATGCTCGGCGCGCGCAGGCTCTCGGCATAGCCGCCGCGGAACAGCAGGTCGGGCACCGGCTTCCACAACCCCGAGGCCGTGAAGGTGGTGTTGCTGCCGAACGACGAATAGTTCGAGTGTCGCACTGCGCCGTCGAGCTCGAGCAAGTGGAAGAAGGGCTTGCCTGCGAACAGCGGGATGCGGATCTCGCCGTAGAATTCGTCGACGTTGAAGCCGCCTCGCGCCGGGCTGGTCGGCACATCGGCGCCCAGACCGGCGACGATGATCGGATCGGGATCGTAGCTGGCATATTGATCGCGATGCTCATAGCCGACTGCGACGCCGACTGCGCCGCCGGGCAAGTCGAACAGCTCGCCCGAGACATTGGCGGTGAAGTCCCACAGGCGCTGCTTGCTCTTGTCGCGTTCGTCGAAGGTCACATAGTCGAGCATCGCCTGGGTAACCGATCCGGCGCCCCCGAAGATGTTGAACGGCACGCAGGCGCCGGTGCAGGCCGCGACCGGGCCCAGCGCGCGGGCGAGGTTGGCGGCATTGACGTTGCCGGTGAAGACCTGATGCGCGTCGTTGATCCCGTAGACGCCGTTGATGTCCCAATACCATTTATGGCTGCCGACATCGAACGACCCGTCGAGCGTGACGGTGGCCGACATGGTGTCGACATCCTGGGTGAACACCCGCTGCCCGGCCTCTACGAAGCGGCGGCGCACGGTCGAGTAATTGGCCGGGGTGCCGCCAGCGCCCGAGGAGAGCGTGACGCCGAACGGATTGAACGGGTTGGTCGCGTCGATCGAGATCGTGTCGAGCAGATTGCCGTTGCCCGCGTCCGGCCCGACGAACAGCGGGAGGAACGCCGCCTCGGTCGTCGAATGGCGATGGTTGGCGACCAGCTTGGCGCGCAGATTGACGTTTTCGGCCAGCTCCTGCTTGAAGTTGAAGAAGCCGCCATAGCGCTCCGACGGCGTCAGCAGATAGTTGAACGGCGCGAAGTTGAACGAGTCGGTTGCCGAGGAATAATTGCGATAGTCGGCGAGCACCGGGCGGCGCCCGATCACCGGGGTGGCCAGGGTCAGGCTCTGGCCGAGCACGTCGTAGCGGCCGTTGGGCGTCGCGCTGGAACAGCCGCCCGCGGCGCAGCTGGTGGCGCCGGGCGTGGGGAATTGCGAGATGTCGCGGTCCGCGGTGCTCACGCCTTCCTGCTTGGTATAATAGCCGCCGAACACCAGCGAGGAGCCCGTATCCAGGGACTGGATGCCGTAGCTCGCCTCGTAATTCTGGGTATGGCCGTCGCCCGCGCGATAGGTGCCGAACTGCGCCGAAGCGCGCAGGCCCTGTTGCGACTGCTTGGTGATGATGTTGATCACGCCGGCCACCGCATCGGTGCCATAGAGGGGGGATGCGCCCGACTGGAGCACTTCGATCCGCTCGATCATGCTGGTCGGCAGCGCGTTGAGATCGACCGAGGCGGGAATGCCGCCCGCCGCCGATCCGTTGACGAAGCGCAGGCCGTCGACCAGCACCAGCGTGCGCTTGGCGGCGAGATAGCGCAGGTCGATCTCCGCCGAGCCCGAACTGACGCCGGTGCCGTCGGGCGGGCCGCCGATATTGCCGGCGTTGTTGACCTTGGTATTGAGGCCGCCGCCCGCGCTGGGCAGGCGCTGGAGGACATCGGCGACCGAGCTGAGGCCGGTGCGGGCGATCGCCGCCTCGTCGACCATGACCACGGGCTTGTCCTGATCGAGCGGATTGCGCCGGATGCGCGATCCCGTGACGACGATGTCTTCGGTGACGGCAGGCTCGTCGGTTTGCGGGGCCGATTGTGCCTGTGCCGGTATCGCGGCAAGTCCCGCGGCGAGCGCTGCAGTCGCGACGCCGACATTCTTCCAAACCCTGATCTCGCGCATGAATCGATCCTCCGTTAAAGGCCGTTCGCGACATCCTGTTTCGTGGTTTCTGTAACAGTAGAGAAACAAACGGGCGGCGCTTGCGCAATGGGGGACGGCACCGGCCGATACGATCCCGGCGACGGTGTGGCTTTGGTGTTACAAAAGCTCAGAACTGCCTCATGGCGCAAAAGCGGGAACGTTTCGCCCCCGTGCCTCGTTGCCCTCCCATAACAAAGGGAGTGCCTGAGATGCTTTGGACCATCGTCGTCATCCTCGTCATCCTGTGGCTGCTCGGCTTCACCTTCCATGTCGGCGCCGGGCTGATCCACATCCTGCTGGTCATCGCGCTCGTCGTCGGGCTGATCCAGCTGTTCTCGGGCCGTCGCGTCGTCTAGCGCCACGGCCGGCGCAGCTTGCAGCGACCTCGCGGCTGCGCCAAAGAGGCGCTGGGGTAACCGGAGCCAAAATCCTTGAACATCAGCCCGACCGATTTCGCGAGCCTTTTGTGTTCAAGGCTTTGCCACGACCTGTTGAGTCCGGTTGGCGCACTCAACAACGGGCTGGAGCTGCTTGCCGACGAGCATGATCCGGAGATGCGCGCGCGCTGCCTGGAGCTTCTCAGCGAGAGCGCCAAGGCATCGGCCAACAAGCTGAAGTTCTTCCGCCTCGCCTTCGGCGCAGCGGGAGGCTTTGGCGAGACCGTCGACACGCGCGAGGCGCAGGCGGCGATCGAGGGGCTGTTCGGCGAGAACCATCGCGTCAAGGTCGGCTGGATGGTCGAGGACCCGGTATTGCCCAAGCAGGCAATCAAGGTGCTGCTCAACCTCGCGCTGATCGGCGGCGACGCGCTGATCCGCGGCGGCCAGCTCGATATCGGCGCGGAGATCGTCGACGGATCGATCGAGATCGTCGTGCGCGCTGACGGGCCACGGATCGTGCTCGATTCCGAGCTTCGCGGTGCGCTTGCGGGCGGCCAGGACGACATGCCTGTCACCCCGCGGGCGGCGGCGGCGTTCCTCGCGCATGCGCTGGTGGTGCAGGGTGGCGGCACGCTTCAGGTGAGCCCGCCTGATTCGGACGTGCTGCTGTTCGGAGCGAGCTTCCGGGTCGGCTAGTCAGCGGCGGCGTGAGAGCGCGACGCGAGCGACCCCAACAGCGCCGTCAGATCCCGTAGAATCGTCTGGATGCTGGCGGCCTGTGCATGCCGGTAATAGCGATCGACTGCGTAGCCGATGCCCAGCGCGCCAAGGACGATTCGCTTGTCACTGTCGATCCGCGCGATCGTTTGAAAAAGGCTTCGTTCGAGATAGGACGGGCCGTTTTCCATCAGCGTGGAATCGTCCACCGACGCGCCGTCGGACAAGATGATCAGCAGCCTGTGCCGCGCGGGTATCGCGGTGAGGCGCGCAATGGCCCAGTCCAGCGCCTCGCCGTCCACATTCTCACGCAGCAGATCGGGATGCAGCATCGCCTCCTGTGACGGTGTCGCCCAGACGCGCTCCCCTGCCGATTTGTAAACGATATGGAGCAGCGCGCAGAGCCGTCCAGGACGCGGGGGCCTCCCTTCGCGAAGCCACGCCTGCCGAGCGTACCCGCCATGCCAGCCAGCCGTGGAGAAGCCGAGGATTTCCGTGCGCGCGCCGGCGGCCGACAGGCTTGCTTCGAAGGCGCGTACGGCACCGGCCACTGCCGCGATCGGCTCGCCCTTCATCGATCCCGACTGGTCGATTAGAAGGCTGACGGCGAATTCGGCGGCATCGCTGCCGAGATGCGCGCGGATGGCGGAGTCGTCCGGCGTCTGGAGATCAGCGAAGTGCTCGGCCAGGCGCACGGCATTGCGCCAGCCATTACCCTCATCATCGCGCCATTCGCGCTTATCGGGGCTGACCCTCGCCAGTCGACCGGGGATGTCCGCGGCGTGGAGTTCGACATCATGGTCGCGGGTATACACGCGATAGGGTTCGTCCAATGGGCCGTCGGACGCCTCACGGCGGGGCAACGCGAACAGCTTTCGCCAATCGATCATCGGGCTGTCCGCGGCATGGCAGGAGGATAGCAGGCGGTTTTCGCGGTTCGCAAGGCGCAACCTATCGCGAACGTAGCGCGAACGAACCCCTAGGGATTTTCAGCAGCTTGGCGTCGGGGTTATCCGCGGGGTCTCCTCGGGGTTTGCCCTCCCGGAGTCGCGCCCATGTTTCTCGATTCGAACCCGCTTGGCCCGCATTGGGGCGACGCGCCCCGGCGGGCATGCAAGAGCTGCCAGGCGCCGATCCTCGCGCATCATGCCGTCGAGGAAGTCCGTTTCCCGGACCATGCCGACAGCGCAGATATGAGCGGCAGCTATCATGCGGCGTGCGCGAAGCCCTTTGCGAGCATCGCCCGGGCGATGGCGATGCTGGGCCGCTTCTCTTTCTGAGCCACGCGCGGGGACTAACGCCCTTTTAACCACCGCTGCCGCAGAGTGGCCCCGCAAATTTGCTTCGGGGCACCATGGACGATCTGGTTCAGGAATTCATCGCCGAGACGCGCGAGACGCTCGAGGCGCTTTCGGGCGAGATCGTCGCTTGGGAAGCGCATCCCGAGGATCGCGCGCGGCTGGATGCGATCTTTCGCTTCGTGCACACCGTAAAAGGAAGCTGCGGCTTCCTCGATCTGCCGCGCCTGGGCCGCCTCAGCCATTCCGCCGAGGACGTACTCGCCCAGGTCCGCGAGGGCCTGCGATCGCCCGATCGGCCGCTGGTCAATGCGGTTCTCGCGGTGGTCGATCGGATCGGCGAACTGGTCGAGGCGATCGATTCGGGCACCAGCCTTCCTGATCATGGCGACGAGTTGCTGATCGCGGCGCTGGCCAAGGGCGCCGAGGAAGTCGCGCCGACCAATATCCCCGGGCTGCACCGCGCGCCGGCGCGCAGCGTGCGGCTGGGCGTCGACCTGCTCGACCGGATGATGTCGGGCATGTCGGACATGGTGCTGGCGCGCAACGAGCTGGCGCGGCGGCTGCGCGGCGGCGACATCGATCCGACGATCGAGGCGGCGCTTGAGCGGCTTTCGCTGACGGTCGGCGAGATGCGCGATACGGTGACGCGGACCCGCATGCAGAAGATCGACGCGCTGTTCTCGGCATTGCCGCGGATGGTGCGCGATACCGCGGCGGGGCTGGGCAAGTCGGTGCTGCTCCATGTCGAGGGTTCGGACGTCGAGCTCGACCGCGAGATGATCGAGATGATGCGCGACCCGCTGGTCCACATCATCCGTAATTCGATCGATCACGGCATCGAATCGCCGCTGGAACGCCGCGGCGCGGGCAAGCGCGAGAATGGCCGGCTGGTCGTCTCGGCACGCCAGTCGGGCAACCAGATCATCATCGAGATCACCGACGACGGCCGCGGGATCGACACCGACAAACTGATCCGCAAGCTCGTCGCCAACGGCCGCGACGAGGCCAAGCTGCGCGCGCTTTCGGAGCGCGGCAAGCTGGAGCTGATCTTCGAGGCAGGGCTTTCGAGCAAGGACGAAGTCAGCGACGTTTCGGGCCGCGGCGTGGGCATGGACATCGTCCGTGCCGCGATCGAGCAGATCGGCGGCCGCGTCGAGCTGGACAGCGCGCCGGGCAAGGGGCTGCGCCTCGCGATCCATGTGCCGCTGACGCTGTCGATCATCTCGGCGATCGTCGTCGGGGCAGGGGGACAGCGCTTCGCGATCTCGCGCCAGGCGA
The DNA here is from genome assembly GCF_002002925.1 of Sphingomonas sp. LM7. NCBI lineage: Bacteria > Pseudomonadati > Pseudomonadota > Alphaproteobacteria > Sphingomonadales > Sphingomonadaceae > Sphingomonas > Sphingomonas sp. LM7. Next base: position 389,245 of record NZ_CP019511.1, read on the forward strand.
TCGAGGAGATCGTTTCCGACCATGGCGGCGCGATCCGGATCGACACGGTCGGCGGCGCGCAGGTGCTCAGCCTGCGCGGACGCCGGATGCCGTTGCTCAACCTGTGCGAAGTGCTCGGCATCGAGCGCGCCGCGACGATCGGGCCGCGGATGATCTCGATCGTCAATGTCGGCGAAGGCAGCTACGCGCTCGCCGCCGATCATGTGCTCGACAATGAGGAGCTGGTGATCAAGCCGGCATCGCCCGCAGTGATGTCTACCGGCGTCTACGCGGGACAGACATTGCCCGATTCAGGGCTGCCGATGCTGCTGCTCGACTGCGCCGGGATCGCCAGCATCGCCGGGCTCAATTTCCATCGCGACGACGAGCAGAACCAGGACGAGCTCGAGGAAGCCGAAGCGGCACCGGGCATCCCGGCGCTGTTGTTCCGCGATCTGGACGGCGCGCATCGTGCAGTGCCGCTGGCGGCAGTCGATCGCGTCGAGCAAGTCGAGGGCGATTGCGTGCGCTTCGCTGCCGGCCGTTTCCGCGTGACGATCGACGGACGCATCCTGCCGCTCGCCGCGCAGGGCAAGATCGAGGGCCGTGCGCGGCTCAACGTGCTGCGCCTCAAGGACGGCGTCAACGAAGTCAGCTACGCGATCGACGAGGCGCTGGACATCATCCAGCTGCCCGAGGAACTGGTGCCCGCGCGCGAGCCGGGGCCGGTTGCCGGCGTCGCGCTGATCGACGGCGAGCAGGTCGAACTGCTCGATATCCTGTGGGTGTTCGACGAACATGCCGATCGCGATTGCGAGGAAACCGCGCCGCTCTGCCTGATCGCAGGCGACAAGGACGGCTGGATGGCATCGTTCGTGCGGCCGCTGCTGGAGACCGCGGGCTATCGCGTCGTCACGCAGCTGGCCACCGGCGAGCTGCCGGCGGTGGTACTGTCGTCCGAGGCCGCACCGCCTGAACTCGCCGCGACCGCACCGGTCGTCCGGCTGCGCAGCCGCCGCGCGTCGGCGGGCGCGGGCGACGACAGCGTCTATCGCTATGACCGTGCGGGGCTGCTCTCCGCGCTCGAGGCCCGTGTGGCCGGGAAGGGCCGCTGATGTCGCACCTTTATCTCATCGCCCAGGTGGCGGGACGCGCCGTCGCGATCGATTCCGACCAAGTCGAATCGGTGGTCGATATCGGCGAGGTCACCCAGGTGCCGCGCGCCTCGCAACATGTCCGCGGGCTCGCCGCGCTGCGCAGCCGCGTGGTGACCGTGGTCGATACCCACACTGCTTTGGGGCTCGAAAGCTCCAGCCAGGCGCGGCGCGCAGTGATCACCCATGTCGAGGGGCATCATTATGCGATGCTCGTCGATGCGCTGGACGATGTCGCGCCGTTCGACTTGCTGCCGCTGGCCGGCGGAGTTGCGCTGGACGTGGCGTGGCAGCGCGCGGGACGGGGGATCGTCGAACGCGACGGCGAGCCGATCCTGGCGATCGACCTTGCGGCGCTGGTGCCGGGCTATTCGGCGGCGCTTAACTGATTTTGTCCGATTAACGCGGCGCTTACACCTGTTGCCGCACTATGATGAAACAGACACCTGGCTATCGGGGAACAGGGAAATGAAAACGTGTCTCGTCGTCGACGACTCCAAGGTGATCCGCAAAGTCGCGCGGCACATCCTCGAGACGCTCGATTTTGAAGTCCGCGAAGCTGGTGACGGCCGCGAGGCGCTCGATTCCTGCCTGGCCGAAGCGCCGGACGTGATCCTGCTCGACTGGAACATGCCGGTGATGAGCGGGATGGACTTCCTGCGCGCGCTCAAGGATTCGGGGCTGCCGACACGGCCCAAGGTGGTGTTCTGCACCACCGAGAACGGCATGGCCTATATCCGCGCAGCGATCGAAGCCGGCGCCGACGAATATGTCATGAAGCCGTTCGATCGCGAGACGCTGGAAAGCAAGCTGCAGATCGTCGGCGTCGCCTGAACGCGGATCCGGCACATGGCCGTGGCACTCAGTTCCATCCTGCCTGACTCGCGTGGCGTCGTGCCGCCGGCACAGGTACTGATCGTCGATGATTCGGTCGTCGCGCGATCGGTGCTCGGCCGGATGGTGGACGGCACGCGGCGCTTCCGCGTCGCGGCGGCGCTCAGCGACGTGCGCGCGGCGCTGGAATATCTCGAACGCCACCGCGTCGACATCGTCCTGCTCGACATCGACATGCCCGGCATCGACGGGCTGACTGCGCTGCCCGACGTGATCGCGGCGGGCAAGGGCGCGCGGGTGCTGATCGTGTCCTCCTCCGCCGACGAAGGCGCAGCCGTTACAGTGCAGGCGCTGGCGCTGGGCGCCGCGGATACGCTGGTCAAGCCGGGCATCGGCACGTTCGGCGGGCGCTTCGCCGAAGTGCTTGAAGACCGTCTGTCGCGGCTGCTCGACATTCATTCCGAGCCGGTGTCGCATCTCGCGAGTTCGGGTCCGGTCAACGCGCCCAACGACTTCGACATCGTTGCGATCGGCGCTTCGACCGGCGGCATCCATGCGCTTAGCCAGCTGCTGCGTGCGATCCCGGCCAGCTTCCAGACTCCGATCCTGGTCACCCAGCATCTCCCGATTTCGTTCATGAGCTATTTCGCGGCGCAGCTCGCAGTGCTGGGCGGGCGCCCGTGCGAAGTGGCGTGCGACCGGATGCGCATCCGGCCGGGCCGGATCATCGTGGCGCCGGGCGATGCGCATATGCGAGTCGTGCGGATGTCCGAAGGCTGGGCGGTTCGGCTGAGCGACGAGAAATCGCTGAGCGGCTGCATGCCCTCGGTCGATCCGATGTTCGAATCGCTTGCCGATGTGTTCGGCAAGCGCGCGCTCGCCGTGGTGCTGAGCGGGATGGGACGCGACGGCGCCGAGGGTGCGCGCCACCTGGTCGAGGCCGGCGCGCGGATCCTGGTGCAGGATCGCGAGAGCTCGGTGATCTGGGGGATGCCCGGCGCGGTGGCCAATGCCGGCCATGCCAGCGCAGTGCTGCCGCCCGACGAGATCGGCCGGCTGGTCGCGCGGCAGGGGAGGGCATGATGCACTTTCCCGGAGCGGCGTCGGCCGGCAAGTCGAGCGCCATGAACATCATTTCGGCGCTGCTGGAGCAGCGCACCGGGCAGCAGATCGCTGCCAACCGGGCGTGGCGGATCGAGACCGCGCTCAAGCCGCTGCTGCGCGAGAGGGGACTCGCATCGCTGGATCAGCTGGTATCCCAGCTGGTCGCGACGCGAACGGGGGATTTGGGGGATCAAGTCGTGGATGCGCTGTTGAACCAGGAGACGAGCTTCTTCCGCGACGCGGCGGTGCTCGACATGATCGCGGACGCCACCAAGGCGCTGCAGGCGGACACGCCCGACCGCAAGATCCGCCTGTGGTCGTCGGGTTGCTCGACCGGCCAGGAGCCGCTGAGCCTTGCGATGCTGTTCGACGAACGCGGCATGGGCGAAGGGATGAGCGCGCCCGAGATCGTTGCCACCGACGTTTCGCCCGCGGCGCTGACCCGCGCGCGCGCCGGCCGCTATTCGCAGTTCGAGATCCAGCGCGGGCTGCCGGTCCGGCGGATGATGACGTGGTTCGACAGCAACGGCGGCGACTGGGCGGCCAAGCCCGAGTTGCTCCGCCGCATCCAGTTCCGCCAGCACAACCTCACGGCCGATGCGCCGCCGCCGGGCAAGTTCGACGTGGTGCTGTGCCGCAACGTCATGCTCTATTTCTCTCAGGACGTGCGCCGCGACGTGTTCGATATCCTCGCCTCGGCAGTGCGCCCGGGCGGGCTGCTCGTCCTCGGCGCGGGCGAGACCGTGATCGGGCTGACCGATCGCTTCCGCCCGTGCGACCGGTTCCGCGGCTTCTATCGCGCGACCGACGCGGCACCGATGAAGCGCGCCGCTTTCGGCTGAAGTCCCTTGCCGGGTGCGGGCGCGGGCTCGTACCATCGCCGCGATGACCAGCGGCCTCCAGATCACCGACATGCCGTCGCCCAATTTCGACGCGCGCGAACTCCCCATCTCGATGATCGTGCTCCATTATACGGGCATGGAAAGCGCGCAGGCGGCGATCGACCGATTGCGCGATCTCGAGGCCAAGGTCTCGGCGCATTATCTGGTCGACGAAGATGGCCGCATCCTGCGGCTGGTCGATGAGCGTCACCGCGCCTGGCACGCCGGGCGTTCGCACTGGCGCGGAGTGACCGACGTCAATTCCGCCTCGATCGGCATCGAAATCGTCAATCCCGGCCACGAGTTCGGCTATCGCCCATTTCCCGAAGCGCAGATGGGGGCGCTGATCCCGCTGGTCGCCGAGATCAAGGAACGCCACGGCATCACCCGCGGCAATGTCGTCGGCCATTCGGACGTGGCGCCGGCGCGCAAGCAGGATCCGGGCGAGCTGTTCAATTGGCATGCGCTGGCGCGGCTGCGGCTGGCGCTGCCGCGGCCGACGCGGAACCTCGTAGATCCGGGCTGGCCCGATGCCGGCTTCCTGCTCGCGCTCGAACGGTTCGGCTATGACACCAACGATGCCGGGGCGGCGGTGACGGCGTTTCAGCGCCGCTTCCGGCCCGAACTGGTCGATGGCGAGATCGACATGGAGTGCCGCTGCATCCTGCTCGCGCTGCTGCTTCCCAAGCCACAGGGCGACGACTGAGACAGCTGCACGAAAAAGAAGGTTCGCGGCGCGTTCACTTTGTCCGGAAATTCCGTAGCAGCCAAGCCGGCGTTATCCAGCGAGACTGGAGGCAGAATCGATGCTCAATGGTGGCGGGATGACCCGGATGGGTCCGGTGCAGGTGCGGCTCAGCGGCGTGGTCAAGGTCGATGAGGACGACAAGGAAACGCCGTCGGTGAACACGCCGACGGTGGCCGAGGCGACGGCGTTGCTCAATCGCGCGGCGCGGGTGAACGGCGCCGATGGCGTGATCAGCGTCGGCTCGGACTATCGCCGGATCACGATAGGGCGCGGCCCGCTGTCGACCCAGGCGCTGGTCGCGGTGCAGGCCTGGGGCACCGCGGTGAAAGAAGCCGAGGTCGTCGAAGAAAAGGCTGAAGCCGCCGACGACGAGGCCGACGCGGCATAATCGCTTGCGTGGCGGCCGCGTGCCGCTAGAGCGGCGGGTGCCAGAGGGTCGGGCGGCCGCGGGTGCGCAAGCACGCGAGGAAAGTCCGGGCTCCACGGAACCACGGTGCCGGGTAACGCCCGGCGGGCCAGCTTGCTGGTTTAGGGAAAGTGCCACAGAGAGCAGACCGCCCACTGGTTCTTCGGAACTAAGGGCAAGGGTGAAAGGGTGCGGCAAGAGCGCACCGCGCGACGGGCAACCGAAGCGGCACGGCAAACCCCACCGGGAGCAAGACCGAATAGGGGCGGCAATGGACTTCGAGTCCGGGGGCCTGGTTCCGGCCCGTCGCCCGGGTTGGTTGCTGGAGCGGCGGAGCAATCCGTCGCCTAGAGGAATGGTCGCACATCGCTTTCGGGCGAGGACAGAACCCGGCTTATAGACCCTCTGGCATCTTCTTTATTGTCGTCACCCCGGCCTCGTGCCGGGGTCCACCTTGCGGATGGCCGAGAAGCCAACGCCTCTAGCTTCTCCCGCGCGTCGCCGTGGATCCCGGCACAAGGGGTGACGTTGTTTTGCGGCTTGCGCCTAGCCTTAATGAACCGACGCCCCTATCTGGCCTGTCATGGCTCGTGCAACGCGTTCTTCCGACTGGGGCTTTCCACGCTGGCGCGCCTATGGTGCCGAGCGCGAGGCCGTGAAGGTGCGGCTGTGCGACCGGCATGGCTGCGAGGAACCCGGCGACCGGCCAGCGCCCAAATCGCCCAACAGCCCAGATCGCTGGTATTTCTGCGAGACGCATGCCGGCGAGTACAACCGCAACTGGAATTACTTCGAAGGACTGACTGCCGAAGAGGCCGCGCAGCGCGAGGCCGAGGAGCGGCGCGACGCAGGCGGCTTTTCAGAATCGAAGCATAACAGCTGGGCGGGCCCCGGCGACGGCACGCGCTCGCGTGACGAAATTCGCGCGCTCGAACTGCTCGATCTCGAAGTCGACGCTGATTTCGAAGCGGTGCGGATGGCGTGGCGCCGGCTCGCCAAGTCGAACCATCCCGATGTGAAGCCCGGCGATGCCGACGCGGCCAAGCGCTTCCAGGCGATCCAGGCGGCGTATGAAGTGCTCAAGGTCGCCGAAGAGCGCCGGACGTGGAAGCCCGATTGAAGCCTTTGGTCCGGTCCAACTGGTCGAACGCCATTCTCGTCTGCGCGAAATGCTCAAAGAAGCTGGACGGCGGCTTCGGGCCCACGGGCAAGGCGCCGCTCGCCAAGGCGCTGCGGAAACATCTCGGATTGAAGAAAGGCCGCAAGGCCGGGGCGGGGATCGTCGAGGTCAAATGCCTCGGCGTGTGCCCGCGCGGCGCGGTGACGGTGGTCAACGGCGCGCAGGCTCGCGAGTGGTTGCTGGTGCCCGAGGGGGCTGACCTCGATGGGGTGGCGGCGGAGCTGGGGCTCCTTTGAAAGCCGTCCTCCTCGTTTAAACAGTCGTCACCCCGGCCTCGTGCCGGGGTCCACCAAGCAGCACCGGTTGGGCTTGAGCTGCTTTTCCTTCCTTCGCCTCCCGGTGGACCCCGGCACGAGGCCGGGGTGACGAAAACCTAATCCGCGTAACGCTGCGCGGTCTCGCGGATCAGCGCGATCATGTTGGGAATCCCCTGGGTGCGGTTCGAGCTGAGCTGGTTGCGCAGGTCGAACGGGGCGAGCGCGGTTTCGATGTCGGTGGCGAGAATGTCGGCCGGGCTGCGGTCCTGCACCGTGAGCAGCACCAGCGCGATGATGCCCTTGGTGATTGCGGCGTTTGAATCGGCGAGGAAGTGGAGCGTGTCGGCGTCCCCGCCGGTAGGATAGACCCAGACGGCTGCGGAGCAGCCGCGGACCAGCGTGGCATCGGTCTTGAGGGCCTCGGGCATCGGTTCGAGACCGCGCCCCAGATCGATCAGCAATCGGTATCGGTCGTCGGCGTCGAGGAATTCATATTCGTCGCGAAGGTCGGCGAGGCTGGTCATGCCGCCCCGCTAACCGGGTGGACCCTAGAGGTCCACCCCGGCGGCGATCGCTTCGAGCTTGCGGATGCGTTCCTTGAGGTCGGCGACTTCGATGCGCGAGGCGGCGGAGGGCATTGCCGGCTCGGCATGTGGTGCGCCGGTCCCGTGCTGGGCAAGCTCCTGGCCCTTGAGTGCCAGCCAGCCGCGCCAGCCCGAGAGCCCCGCCGCGGTCACCATCGCCAGGCCGGCGAGGCCCGAGACGGAGAGGGTGATGTAGAGATTGGGATCTACGGTCATTGCTTGCCTCCCTGTTCAGGGGTTTTTCTTGTCGCGCAACGCTTCGATTTCACGATCGAGGCGCAGGCTGCTGGCTTCACTGTCGGTGATGACCCGTTCAAGGACCTGAACGCGCTCCTTGAGCGAGCGCAGCTCGTCGCGGAGGCGGGCGGCGTCGGCGGTCTGCGCCGCGTCGTTGCCGCGGAAGACCTCGTTGCCGTGCTTGTCCTTGTGGATGCCGAGCCGCGCCTTGAGGACGCTGCCGATCGTGACGATGACGATGATCGCGACAACCATTTCGAACGGGTTCATTCCGTGTACTCCTTGGCGAGCGCCTCAGGCGCCCTGTTGCTGCTGCCGGGCCAGCTTTTCCGCGCGACGGACGGGGCGGTCCCGGGCTTCGGCGAGGGCAATAGCTCCCCCGCACAGTGCCGTCAGCACTGCGAACACAACGATGATCATTTTATCGGTCCTTGGATTTGCTGCGCCGGGCGCAGCGGGTTCTAGTTGAGCGGCGCGTCGCGCAGCTTGTCGATTTCATCCGCGAGTTCGATGCCGCGGTCGGTGACGATCCGTTCGAGGACGCGGACCCGCTGCTCGAGCCTTTCGGTCTGGGCGGCATATTGGGCGGCCTTTTCGGCGACCATCTGCGACTCGATCTCCATCTGGCGCTCCTTGAGCTTGAACCAGGGCTTCACGAATACGCCACCTAGGATGGCCAGCAGCCCGCAGGAGATGCCGAGGATCGGGATGAGCAGGGGGTTGATCACGATATCCTCCTCAGTTGTTCTTGCCGCGCAGCGCTTCGATCTCGCGGTCGAGGCCATGCGCGCTGTCGGTTACGATGCGCTCGACATTGGCCAGGCGATCCTTGACCGAACCGAGCTCGGCGCGGAGCTGGGCGCTTTCCTGGCTGAGCAGCTTGATGCGCTCCGCCATCTCGTCGTCGCGCTTGGGGTAGAGTGCCTGGCCCCAGCTGCCGTCGAGCGGGTAGCCGTTCTTGATGCGCAGCCAGGTGGTGAGCACCCATCCGCCGATCGCCACCGATACGATGACTGCGATCATCGGGAAGATCGCCTGGATGAAGGGAAGCTTGTCGGTCATTTCCTGTTCCTCGTCCTGGCGCTCAGCGCAGTGCGTCGATGTCGCGGGCGGTGCGCTCGGCAGGATCTGTGGCGATCCGTTCGAGCACTGCGATCCGCTCCTCGAGCCGCGAGATCTGGCCGGTCAGGCGCTCATTCTCCGTGGAGAGGAGCTCGATCTTGCGCTCGGCGGCGGGATCGCCCTTGTGCGTCATGCCCTTCCACTCATTCTCCACCGGATAGCCGTGCTTCGCGCGGATCCAGTTGTTGATCACCCAGCCGATGGTCGAGATCGCGATGATTGCGACGACGAAGCCCGGTCCACCCCAGTTCATGGTCTTTCCTCCCTGTTGACAGCCCCGCCTCAGCGCAGGCTGTCGATCTCGTCGGCGAGCCGGGTATTGCGGCTCGTATAGTACATCTCGATGTCGGCGAGCCGGCGATCGATGTCGCGGAAGGTCGAGCGGACCTGCGCGGTCGAGCGGCTCGGGTTCGAGCGGACGCCTTGCCAGAACTTCTCTTCCTCAGGCCCCTGGTAGAGCCCCGCCGGCTTGCTCGGTGCAAGCCAGGCGATCAGGAAGTAGAACAGGATTGACGTGCCGCTGGTCGCGAAGGCCAGGAAGACCATGCCGACCCGGAGCCAGATCGCCTCGATCCCGGTATAGTCGGCGAGGCCGGAGCAGACGCCGCAAACCTTGGAGTTCTGCTTGTCGAGATAGAATTTCGTACGGGCGGACATTTCAGTTCCTCCTCGAGATATCGAAGGGGCTCGGCTCGGGGCGCGAGGCCGAGAGCGGGCGGAAATCGGGATTGTCGGCAGCGATGATGCGTTCGACGGTGAGCAGGCGCTCCTCGAGCTGCTTGGCAGTGTAATAGAGCTCGTCGAGAAGCTTCTCGTCCTCGCCGGTGATCGTCGCGGCAGTCTTCCACTTGGTGATATAGTGCATGATCACCCAGGGAAGTCCGACGAACAGGATCCCGACGATGACGATGGGCAGGAAAACCTCTTCCATCGCTTATGCTCCCTTGTTCAGGCGGGCCTTCAGCGCTTCGAGCTCGGCATCCACCTTCTCGGACGAGCGCAGCTCGGCGATCTCTTCCTCTAGCGTCTTGGGCGCTGCACCCAGGCCTGCCGCATCGGCGCGGCCCTCGGCGAAGTCGACCCGGCGTTCGAGGACGTCGAAGCGCGAAAAGGCATCCTGCATCTTCGAGCCGTTGGTCATCTCGCGCAGGCGCGTCCGGTTGTTGGCGCTCTCGAGGCGGGCGACCACCGAGTTCTGGCGAACCCGTGCTTCGCGCAGCTTGTTCTGCAGCTTGGTGATATCCTCTTCCGAAGCCTTGAGCGCTTCGTCGAGCACGGCGATCTCCGTGGAGAGCTGGTCGCACATGTCGGCCGCCTTTTGCTTCTCGACCAGGGCTGCCTTGGCGAGATCCTCGCGGCCCTTGCTCAGCGCCAGTTCGGCCTTCTCGGTCCAGCTCTCCTGGAGCTTGTCGAGCTTGGCGATGTGGCGGCGCATTTCCTTCTGGTCGGCGATGGTGCGGGCGGCGGAAGCGCGAACCTCGACCAAGGTCTCCTCCATCTCGAGGATGATCATGCGGATCATCTTGGCCGGGTCTTCGGCCTTGTCGAGCAGGTCGGTGACGTTGGCGGCGATGATATCGCGGGTTCGCGAGAAGATACCCATAGTGATGCTCCTTCGTTTTATGTTCCGCCGGGAGGGATCTAGGGGGTGACCCTCCCGGCGGGGTTCCGCTCGCCGGGGCAGGCGGGCGGAGCGACCTGGTTTGCCTCAGGCGATCGCCGGGCCAACCGCGCCGGCCATCAGGATGGCGCTGGCGAAGAAGGCGACGGTGACGGCGAAGAAGGCGTTGCGGACATTCTTTGCTTCGTAGGTCATGATCTGTTTCCCTGAACCTGGTGTTTTTCGTTGGCCCGTTGGCGGGCTTGCAAACAGCATTGCAGGCGGCGTGCCAGTTTTCGAAAACCGCAGAAATCCGCCGCTTTTGCCGTTCATCGGGCATTCAACCACCGAATATGGCTTGCCAAGAGTTAGGAAAATTCGCCAAAGGTTCGGCATGGAACGCGCTACCCAAGTAATCGGCCAGTCCGGAGCTTTTCTCGATGCCCTCGAGCGCGCCAGCCGGGCGGCGGCGCTCGATCGTCCCGTGCTGGTGATCGGCGAGCGCGGGACCGGCAAGGAACTGGTCGCCGAGCGTCTCCACCGCCTGTCGCCGCGCTGGGACCAGCCTTTGGTAGTGATGAACTGCGCGGCGCTGCCCGAGACGCTGATCGAGGCGGAGTTGTTCGGACACGAGGCCGGCGCGTTCACCGGCGCGACCAAGGCGCGGACCGGGCGCTTCGAGGAGGCGCATCGTGGCACCCTGTTCCTCGACGAGCTTGGCACGCTGTCGATGGCGGCGCAGGAGCGGCTGCTGCGCGCAGTCGAATATGGCGAAGTGACGCGGATCGGCTCGTCGCGGCCGCTCAACGTCGATGTGCGCATCGTCGCGGCCACCAACGAGCATCTCCCCGAAAAGGTGGAGAAGGGCACGTTCCGCGCCGATTTGCTCGACCGGCTGTCTTTCGAAGTCGTGACGCTGCCGCCGCTCCGCGTACGCCGCGGCGACATCGAAGTGCTCGCCGATTTCTTCGGGCGGCGGATGGCGTCGGAAATCGGACTGGCCGACTGGCCGGGCTGGGGACCCAACGCGCTCGACGCGCTGATGACCTATGACTGGCCGGGCAATGTCCGCGAACTGCGCAATGTCGTCGAGCGCGCAGTCTATCGCTGGGAGCGCGAGGGACCGGTGGATTCGATCGAGATAGATCCGTTCAAATCGCCGTTCCGCCCGCGGACGATGTCGCCGACCGGCAGCGCGACTCTCGCGGCGCCGGCCGAGGCACCAGCCGTGACCGAAGTGCAGGCGCCGGTTGCCGCGTTCGATGGCGGGACCGACTTCAAGACCCGAGTCTCCGCGTTCGAACGCCAGTTGCTGTCGCGCGCGCTGGCCGAGCATCGCTACAACCAGCGCTCGACCGCCGAGGCGCTGGGGCTGACCTATGACCAGCTGCGGCATGCGCTGAAGCGCCACGAGTTGCTGGGGGCGGGGGGCTGACCATTTTTCTTCGTCACCCCGGCCTTGTGCCGGGGCCCACCAGGCTGCTGGGCGAGAAGCAAGAGGGATGAGCGTTTCCAAGGTGGCTCGGTGGACCCCGGCACAGGGCCAGGGTCACGGTGAATTTGAGGCGAGGCCTGCCAAAAATACCTTCGGATACGCTGGCGAAACGAATCCTGCGGAGCCATATGGCGCGCATTGCGTTGCCCCTACGAACCCCGAGAGGAGAAACCATCATGGCTTTCGAACTGCCGCCGCTTCCCTATGCCTATGACGCGCTGGAGCCGACGATCGACAAGGAGACGATGACGCTCCACCACGACAAGCACCACGCTGCCTATACCGCCAAGCTCAACGAAGCGGTGACCGAGGATCCCAGCCTCGAAGGCAAGACCATCGAGGAGCTGATGCAGCAGATGGGCAAGGCGCCTGCCAAGCTGCGCAACAATGGCGGCGGCTATTGGAACCACGACTTCTTCTGGAAGACGATGGGCCCGAACGGCGGCGGTGCACCGAGCGGCGCGCTGGGCGAGGCGATTGACGCCAAGTTCGGTTCGTTCGACGCGCTCAAGGAGCAGTTCAACACTGCCGGCGCCAACCAGTTCGGCTCGGGCTGGGCATGGCTGATCGTCAACGGCTCGGGCGAGCTCGAGATCACCTCGACGCCGAACCAGGACAATCCGCTGATGGACATCGCGCCGGTCAAGGGCACGCCGATCCTCGGCAACGACGTGTGGGAGCACGCCTATTACGTCACCTATCGCAACGATCGTCCGGGATATCTCAAGGCCTGGTGGAACGTCGTGAACTGGGACGCAGTCTCGGAGCGCTACGAAGCCGCCAAGGGCTGAATTTCGCTGATCGAAACAAGGGGCGTCGGACACCAATCCGGCGCCCCTTTTCCATTCTCCCGCTCCCGCTGGGGGCGGGAAGGGGCCCGCTGCCGAAGGCAGTGGGAAGGGTGGGGGCAGGGATCGATCCTCACCCTTCCGCCGACTGCGTCGGCTCCCTCCCTCTCCCGATGGGGGAGGGATTCTTGCCTCAGCCCTCCGGCGGAAGCGGCGTGTCTTCGGGCTTTTCCAGCTGCAGCCCGTGCTTGAGCAGCATCGGGATGTTGAGCATCGCGAAGACCAACGTCGTCGGAATCACCGCCCAGGTCTTGAAGGTGACCCACTGGTCCCACGTCAGCGCGTGGCGCATCGCTTCGTTGAGCACGGCCATCGCCAGGAAGAAGCCGGTCCAGTTGATCGTCAGCAGCCGCCAGCCTTTGGCCGACAGCCCCGGATAGGCGGTTTCCAGCAGCATCTGGAGCAGCGGCTTCTTGGCGATCAGGCCATAGCCCAGGATCACCGCGAACATCGTGTAGACGATCGTCGGCTTGATCTGGATGAAGCTCTGGTCGTGATAATAGATGGTCAGCGCGCCGAACGGGATCACCAGCGCTGCAGTGATCCACAGCATCGGCGAGACGTGCTTCGCCTTCCACCACGACAGCAGCATCGCGGCGACCATCGCGACCATGAATGCGGCGGTCGCCGTGATGATGCGCTGGATCTGCAGCCCGGGCGCATAGCTGTTGACGAGGAAGAATATCGCGAGCGGACCGAAATCGATCAGCATGCGCAGGCCAGGCGAGAGCGGCGTGCGGGGCGTCGGCTGGTTCATGCTGGTTTCCGCGGAGAAATGAGTTCTTCGACCCCGGCGATGATGCGGGCGACTTCGTTGGGATCGAACGGGCGGAGGTCGTCGACCTTCTCGCCGACGCCGATGGCGTGGATCGGCAGGCCGTATTTCTCGGCTGCGGCAACGAGCACGCCGCCGCGCGCGGTGCCGTCGAGCTTGGTCATGACGAGGCCGGTAACGCCGGCGACTTCCTTGAACACTTCGATCTGGCTGAGCGCGTTCTGGCCGGTGGTGGCGTCGAGAACGAGGACGACGTCGTGCGGCGCGGCGGGGTTGAGCCGGCCGAGCACGCGGCGGATCTTGGCGAGCTCGTCCATCAGCTCGCGCTTGTTCTGGAGGCGCCCGGCGGTATCGACGATCAGCACGTCGATGCCGGTCGCCGTCGCCTGCTTGACGGCTTCGTAGACGATGCCGGCAGCGTCGCCGCCTTCGGGGCCGGTGATGATCGGCACGCCGATCCGCTCGGCCCAGGTCTTGAGCTGGCCGATCGCGGCGGCGCGGAAGGTATCGCCCGCGGCGAGCATCACGCCGTAATCCTGCTCGACCAAGCTGTTGGCGAGCTTGGCGATCGTAGTGGTCTTGCCGCTGCCGTTGACGCCGATGACGAGGATCACCTGCGGGCGCGGGAACGCCTCGATCTCCAGGTGCCTGGCGACCGGCTGGAGCGCCTTCTCGATCTCCTCGGCGACGACGAGGCGGATGCCGAGCTCCTCCATGTTGCGCTCATACTGGCCTTCGGCGAGGCGGGCGCGCACCCGGGCGGCAGTGCCGGGGCCGAGGTCCGAGGCGATCAGCGCTTCCTCGATCTCATCGAGCGTGGCGTCGTCGAGCCGCGCGCCGGACAGGCCGGCGAGGTTGCCGAGCAGCCGGTCCGACGTCTTCTTGAAGCCGCCAAGCAGGCGATCGTGCCATGAGGGATTGGTGCTCATGCGGCTTCCCCCAAATTCGTCACCCCGGCCTCGTGCCTGGGTCCACGGTGCCGCGACGGTGAGGCAAGAGGCTCGGGGCCATCATCTAGCCGCGCGGTGGACCCCGGCACTAGGCCGGGATGACAAACGGGAGTGGCGGAGAGCCCATGCTCTGAAACGCCGGTAATCGTCACTTGCACGATCGAACCAATCTCCTGGGCGGGAAAACGAACTTCGGCGAAATTGCCGGCATGGCCGCGGTCGCCGGGGCGCTCTATCAAGATTTGCTGCTCACTGCCTATCAGGCTTTGCAGCCAGCGCGAACGGCGCGCGGCGGCGGCTTCGCGCAGGCGTGCGGCGCGGGCTTTCACCACTTCCGGCGCAACCTGCGGCATGCGTGCGGCAGGGGTGCCGGCGCGCGGGCTGTAGGGGAAGATATGCGGGTGGACCACGTCGCAGTCGTCGAGGAGCGCGAGCGTATTGGCGAACATCGCCTCGTCCTCGGTCGGGAACCCGGCGATGAGATCGGCGCCCATCGCGATTTCGGGCCGGGCGGCCTTGAGGCGCTCGACCAATGCGACGCTGTCGGCGCGGCTGTGGCGGCGCTTCATCCGCTTGAGCACCATGTCGTCACCGGCCTGGAGCGAGAGGTGGATATGCGGCTGGAGGCGCGGCTCCTGCGTGAGTAGCGCGAACAGGCGCTCATCGATCTCGATGCCGTCGAGCGAGGAGAGGCGCAGGCGCTGCAGATGCGGGACATGCGCAAGGATGCGCTCGACCAGTTGGCCGAGGCTCGGCGCGCCGGGAAGATCCGGGCCATAGCTGGTGAGATCGACCCCGGTCAGCACCACTTCGGCATGGCTCTCGGCCAGCGCGGCGATGCGGTCGATCACTGCGCCGGCAGGGACCGAGCGGCTGTTGCCGCGGCCATAGGGGATCGCGCAGAAGGTGCAGCGATGATCGCAGCCGTTCTGGACCTCGACGAAAGCGCGGGCATGGGTCGAGAAGCTGGCGGCGAGATGCGGCGCGGTTTCGCGCACTGCCATGATGTCCTGGACGAGGACCTCATCGTAAGCTTCCCAAGCTTCCGCTCTGAGCTTTTCGGCGTTGCCGATGACGCGGTTGACCTCTGGCATCGCCGCGAAGCTGGCCGGATCGATCTGCGCGGCACAGCCGGTGACGACCAGTTCCGCTTCGGGACTTTCGCGGCGCGCGCGGCGGATCGCCTGGCGCGTCTGCTTGACCGCTTCGTTGGTCACCGCGCAGCTATTGACCACGATCGTGTCACGTCCCGCCAGAAGCGCACGGATCGACTCGCCCTCTGCAAGGTTGAGACGGCAACCCATGTTAATAATCTGAGGAGAGGAGGTTGGCATTGGCGAGCGATCTAGGGACGGCAGCGTCGGAAGTCCACGCAAGGGCCCGCGAAGTGCTGAGCTTCTGGTTCGAGGCGCTGATGCCCGAGCAATGGTTCGCCAAGTCCGACGGGCTCGATCATGAGATCGGCGAGCGTTTCGAGGGGCTGCGCGCGGCGGTGCTCGAAAGCGAAGCGGCGGGATGGCGGGACACCCCCGAGACGCTGCTTGCCGCGGTGATACTGCTCGACCAGTTCAGCCGCAATGTGCATCGCGGCACTGCGCAGGCCTTCGCCGCCGATCCGCTGGCGCAGGAACTCGCCTGCCTCGCAGTCGAGCGCGGCTGGGATCGCGAGATGACGCCGCAGCAGCGCCAGTTCCTCTATCTGCCGTTCGAACATGCCGAGGATCGCGAGCTGCAGGCGGTGAGCCTGAATTGCTATGAGGCGCTCGGGCAGGAGGAAGCGCTCGAATATGCCCGCCAGCATGCCGAAGTCATTGCGCGCTACGGGCGGTTTCCGAGCCGCAACGCCGCGCTCGGACGGGAATCGACGCCCGAGGAGCTGGAATATCTCAGCCGGCCCGGCGCTGGCTGGTGACCGCGACCGGCGCATCGATCGGGCTGGAATGGCGCAGCAGGCGGCGCTCCGCGAGCAGGCGGCGGGCGCCCGCGATCGACAGCGGCTTGCTGTAATACCAGCCCTGCGCCTTGGCGCAGCCTAGCGCGCGCAGGCGCTCCTCGATCGCCGCATCCTCGACGCCCTCGGCGGTGATCGGCAGGTTCAGGCTCTCGCCCAGGCTGATGATCGCGTTGACGATCGCCGCCGAATCGGCACTTTCGTTGAGCGACATGATGAAGCTCTTGTCGATCTTGATGCGATCGAAGGGCAGCGCGCGCAGATGCGCCAGCGACGAATAGCCGGTGCCGAAATCGTCGAGCGCGAGCTGGACGCCCTGGTTCTTGAGGCTGCCGACGATCGACTGGGCCAGCGCGAGATTGTCGAACAATGCGCTCTCGGTGATCTCGACTTCGAGCCGGTTGGCGGGGAAGCCGGTCTCGGTGAGCACCTTGATGATCTTCTGCGCCAGCCACGCGTCGCGCAGCTGCCAGGGCGAGATGTTGATCGAAATGCTGAGCGACGAATCCCAGTCGCGCGCGGCGAGCAGTGCCTGGCGCATGATCGACAGCGACAGGTCGCCGATCATGCCGGTTTCCTCGGCGATCGGGATGAACAGCTCCGGGCTGATCGTCCCGCGCTGCGGATGTTCCCAGCGCGCGAGCACTTCGAAGCCGTGGAGGCGGCCGGTGGTCAGGTCGATCTGCTGCTCGAAATAGGGGACGACTTCCTGGCGCGGGATCGCCAGGCGCAGGCCGGACTCGAGGTCGTTGCGGATCTGGAGGTCGCGCTCCATCGACTGGTCGAACCAGGCAAAGCGGTTCCGGCCCGACTTCTTGGCCTGGTACATCGCGATATCGGCGGCACGCATCAGCGCGTCGATGCCGGTGCAGTCGAAGTCCGATCGGGCGATGCCGAGCGAGCAGCTGATGTGCAGGCGCAGGCCCTCGGCTTCGAACGGCTGGGCCATGCGGCTGACCAGCTTCTCGGCGATCCGCTCGACGGTGTTGGGCTCGGCGGCGTCGAACAGGAAGCCGCAGGCGAATTCGTCGCCGCCCAGCCTTGCAGTGAGCGCGATCGGCGGCATGAAATGCGCGATCTCGCTGGCGACGGCGCGGAGCAGCGCGTCGCCCACGGCGTGTCCGTGCATGTCGTTGATCGTCTTGAAGTGATCGAGATCGAGCATCACCAGCGCCATCGCCTTGCGGCGGCGCTGGGCGCGGACGAACATCGCGGCGCCTTCTTCGGCCAGGCTGCGGCGATTGAGGAAGCCGGTCAGCGGATCGCGGCTGGCGAGCTGCTGGGCGCGTTCCTCGGCGGCGGCGCGGATCTGGAGTTCGCGGCTGAGCGAGGCGTGGCGGCGCCAGCCGAGCAGGATCAGCGCGACGTTGAGCAGCAGCGCGATGACCAGCGGCTGGCTGACCGGTTCGCCGCCCTGCAAATAATATTGCAGCGATTTCGACAGCACGGCGCTGCCGATCCCGACGAAGAGCAGGATCGCCGCGACGCTGATCGCGCCGGTGAGGAGGCTGGGGCGTGAAGCCTGGTCCTGCATGGTGTCTTCGATATCCAGCGACATTGCCGGCGCGTGCCCCCTCGACGATAAGGGAGGATATTGCCACCGTCGCAGTGTAGATCGGGTTACGCGGCGTGCTTTCCCAAAGGTTACCGGGGCCCGGGCGCTCCAAGGTTGCGCTTTCCGCCATCTGCCGCTATGTGCCGCCCCGACCGTTCTTCGGAGCGCGAACATTTGTGCACCCCCTGGGGTGACGCCGGCCGACGAGGTTTCGTCCGCCGGCGTGTTTTGCGTTTGGCGGATCGGGCGTGATTTTGGAGTGATCTTGGTCCCATGTTCGACAGTCTGAGCGATCGGCTAGGCGGCGTCTTCGAGCGTCTGCGCGGGCGTGGCGCGCTGGGCGAGGCCGATGTCCGCACCGCGATGCGCGAAGTGCGGATCGCGCTGCTCGAGGCCGATGTCGCGCTGCCGGTCGCGCGCGATTTCGTCGAGAAAGTCACCGAGCAGGCGGTCGGCCAGAACGTGCTGCGTTCGGTCACGCCGGGGCAGCAGGTCGTCAAGATCGTCCATGACGCGCTGGTCGACATGCTCGGCAGCGACACCGCCGAGCTGGAACTGGGCGTCACCCCGCCGGCGGTGATCATGCTCGTCGGCCTCCAGGGCTCGGGCAAGACGACGACGACCGCCAAGCTGGCGAAGCTGCTGACCAAGTCGCAGGGCAAGAAGGTCATGATGGCGTCGCTCGACGTCAATCGCCCGGCCGCGCAGGAACAGCTCGCGGTGCTCGGCACCCAGACCGAAGTTTCGACGCTGCCGATCGTTGCGGGCCAGACGCCCGTAGAGATCGCCAGGCGCGCGATGAGCGCGGCGAAGCTGCAGGGCTTCGACGTGCTGATGCTCGATACCGCGGGTCGTCTCCACGTCGATCAGGCGCTGATGGACGAGATGAAGGCGGTGGCGGATATCGCCACGCCTGCCGAAATCCTGCTCGTCGTCGACAGCCTGACCGGTCAGGACGCCGTCAACGTCGCGCAGAGCTTCTCTGCGCAGGTGCCGCTGACCGGCGTGATCCTGACCCGCATGGACGGCGACGCCCGCGGCGGCGCCGCGCTGTCGATGCGCGCGGTGACCGGCAAGCCGATCAAGTTCGCCGGCATGGGCGAGAAGCTCGACGCGATCGAGCCCTTCCATCCCAAGCGTGTCGCCGGCCGCATCCTCGGCATGGGCGACGTCGTCTCGCTGGTCGAGCGCGCCGCCGAAGCAGTCAACGAAGAAGATGCCGAACGGATGGCGGGCCGGCTCGCCAAGGGCCAGTTCGACATGAACGACCTGCGCAGCCAGCTCGCGCAGATGCGCCGGATGGGCGGGCTCGGCGCGCTTGCCGGCATGATCCCCGGCATGAAGAAGGCGCAGGCGGCGATGGCCTCGGGCGCAGTCGACGAGAAGATCCTGCTGCGCATGGACGCGATGATCGGATCGATGACGGTCAAGGAGCGCGCCAAGCCCGAACTGCTCAACGCCAAGCGCAAGATCCGCGTCGCCAAGGGCAGCGGCACTACCGTTCAGGACGTCAACAAGCTGCTCAAGATGCATCAGGAGATGCAGAGCGCGATGAAGCGTCTCAAGAAGATGGGCGGATTGAAGGGCATGCTGGGCATGCTCGGCAAGGGCGGTCCCGGCGGCGGCATGGGCGGCATCGGCAATGCGCTGGGCGGCCCGGAAATGGGCGAGATGATGGGCAAGATGGGCGGCAGCCTTCCCGGGCTTCCCGGCGGCGCCAACCTGCCCCCTGGTTTCGAGAATTTGCTGAAAAAGAAGTAACTTGTACTCAGATTGTAAGAAGGAAGATTTCTAATGGCTCTCTCTATGCGTCTTTCGCGCGGTGGTTCGAAGAAGCGCCCGTACTACCGGATCGTGATTGCCGATGCGCGCAGCCCGCGCGACGGCAAGTTCATCGAGAAGATCGGCACCTACAACCCGCTGCTCGGCAAGGATGACGAGAAGCGCGTCATCCTCGACGGCGACCGCGCCAAGCATTGGCTGAGCGTCGGCGCGCAGCCGACCGACCGCGTCGCCCGTTTCCTCGACGTGCTGGGCGTCAAGGAGCGCGCCGCCAAGAACAACCCGAACAAGGGCAAGCCGGGCGAGAAGGCCGTCGAGCGCGCCGAGGAGCGTGCCGAGAAGGCCAAGGCGGCCGAGGAAGCCGCTGCCGAGGCAGCTGCAGCACCGGCACCCGAGCCCGAGCTGGTTGCTGAAGAAGCCCCTGCCGCTGAGGAGGCTCCGGCCGAAGCAGTGACCGAGGAAGCCGCTCCGGCTGCCGAGGAAGCCCCCGCCGAAGCGGCTGCGACCCCCGAGGCCGCACCTGCCGCCGAGGAGGCTCCGGCCGCTGAAGCGACTGCCGAAGCAGCGCCGACCGAGGAAGCCGCTGCCGAGGCTCCGGCCGAAGCCGCCGAAGAAAAGTCGGAAGGCTGAGGCACTTGCCGGCCATCATGCGTTCTGCGGGGCGAGATACGTCCCAAGGAGCGCAGGATGGCCAGCAAACCCGAAACCGGTCCGGATGCCGAGGATCGTGAGAACCCCGGCAGCACCCAGACCAACCCCGCAGGCGCATCGACCGATGCACCCGCGGAAGGCGGCGACGATACGCCGCCCGAGCAGCCGGGCTCCCCTGAAGGGTGAGCCTGGCCGTTGCCCCGGCGAAAGCCGGGGTCTTCGGCTGCAGCTACGCCGCTGGTGGCATGCGATCCCGGCACTCGCCGGAAGCACGGGGATTTGATGACCGACCGCTCCGTCACGCTCGCCGCGATCATTGGCGCCCACGGCATCGCCGGCGAAGTCCGCCTCAAGGTGTTCGCCGACGATCTTACCAGCTACAAATCGTTCAACGGCGGGGCGCTGACGCTCAAGACCGCCCGGCCGGGCTCGAACGGCACGATCGCGCGCTTCGCCGAAATCTCCGACCGCAACGCCGCCGAGGCGCTGCGCGGCACCCAGCTCACCGTTCCGCGTTCGGCGCTGCCGCCGCTCGCGGATGGCGAATATTATCACGTCGATATCCTCGGGCTCGCCGCGGTTTCGGACGCGGGCGACGCGCTGGGCAAGGTGATCGCCATCGACAATTACGGCGCGGGCGACGTGCTCGAGGTCGAGCGCCCGGACGGCAAGCGCTTCATGGTGCCGATGCAGCCCGAAGCAGTGCTCGAATGGGATGACACGCGGCTGGTGATTACCGCCGGCTTTGCCGAATGAGCCGCATTGCGGTTCTCTCAGACATTCACGGCAATCTGCCTGCGCTCGAAGCGGTCGTCGCCGATGCGGAAGTGCGCGGCTGCACCGGCTTCCTCAATCTGGGCGACAGCCTGTCGGGGCCGCTATGGCCGGCGGAGACCGCAGAGTTCCTGATCGCGCGCGACTGGCCGACCATCGCGGGCAATCATGAGCGGCAATTGCAGGCGCCTCTCGCGCGGATGAACGCCTCCGACGCCTTTACCAGGCCGCTGTTGTCGGACGCGCACCTGGCCTGGATTGCGGCGATGCCGGCCACGCTGGCGCTGGACGGCCTGTTCCTGTGCCACGGCACCCCGCGCAACGATGTCGAGCATTTCCTCGAGACGGTCGAGCCGGATGGACTCCGCCCGGCGACGCGGGCCGAAATCGCCGAGCGACTGGGCGCGCGCCGCGAGGGGCTGACGCTGTGCGGGCATTCGCACATTCCCGGGCTCCAGCAGCTCGCGGACGGACGCAAAGTCGCCAATCCCGGCAGCGTCGGGCTGCAGGCGTTCCATGACGACCAGCCCTATCCCTATGTCGTCGAAAGCGGGGACGTGCGCGCGCGCTATGCGATCGTCGAGGACGGGAAAATCGCCTTTCACGCGATAGATTATGCCCATGCTTCCGCCGCCGCGAAGGCAGAACGCGAAGGCCGCAGCGACTGGGGGCGGGCGCTGGCAACGGGGAAGGTCTAGGCTGCTGCGGCGGTTGTGGGAGCTAGCGTCGTAAGGGACGCTGCTCGGCCAACAGATTCCGGATCGTCGTCGCCGCGACGCCGGCTTCGCCCATCGCGTGGCTGATCTGGTCGAGGCCCTTGGCGACGTCGCCTGCCGCAAATAGCCCCGGGACCGATGTGCGCTGGTGATCGTCGACTTCCAGGCATCCGTCCTCCGCCGCCCGCGCACCGGTCTGGATTGCAAGGCGCGAGCGGATGCGCGATCCCAGCGCGGGATAGACGCTGTCGAAGGCTAGGCGCCCATGCGCGGTGTCGAAGGCAAGCTGGTCGCCTTCGATCGCATAGTCGCCGCACGGGCCGTCGATGCGCTTGATGCCAGCATCGTCCAGCTGAGCCGCCAGCGCGTCGGGAAGATCGTGTTCGGCTTCGGGGGAGACCAATGTCACGTCGGCGGTGAAGCCGCGCAGGAACAATGCCTCGTTGGTGCCGCGCTCGCCGGTGCCGATCACGCCGACGCGCTTGTCGGTCACCTCGTAGCCATCGCAGATCGGGCAATAGCGCAGCAGCCCGCGGGCCAGCGCCTCGGCATGGAGCGCGTCGTCGATCTTGGGGCGATGGTTGACCACGCCGGTGGCGAGCAGGATAGTGCGCGCCGGATAATCGCGCTCCCCGACCCGCGCGACGAAGCCAGTGTCGTCGGTGCGCAATGCGGTGACTTCGGCCAGCTCGCGCTCGGCGCCGTATTTCTCCGCCTGCTCGGCCATCCGCGCGAGAAGCTCCTTGCCCGAGATCCCGTCGGGATAGCCGGCATGGTTATGCGTGCACGGGATCAGCGCGGCGCGGCTTGATCCGCAGTCGAACAGCCGAATCTTGAGATGGAAGCGTGCGAGATAGATCGCAGCGGTGAGCCCCGCCGGGCCGGCGCCGATGATGATGCAGTCGTCCATGAGAGCCGGAAGCGTGCGGGGAGGGGGATCGTTCCTTGACCGAAAAGAAGGCTGTATATACCATATGGTATATACAGGAGGCCGGAGTGCCTGAGGAGGGAAGGGCCTTCTAGAGGCGCGGCAGCCAGAACGATGTTCATGCTCGACTCGAATACGTGCATCGACTTCGTGCTTGCGCGCAGTGAAGCGTCACGTGCGCGGGTTCGTCGCTCCTACAGCAATGGTCTCTCGATCTGGATGGTAACGCTGGGGGAGCTTCGGGTAGGGCCCAGGCATCCTGGAGCCGACCCGGAGGATGAGCGCCGTCTCGACCTTTTTGTCGGCACGATCCTGGTCAGACCGTTCGATGTGCGCGCTGCGGGAGAATATGGCGTGCTTGCGCGCAGTGTCGGTGTGAAGCGGAGGAGCTTTGATCGCTTGATCGCTGCACATGCTCGTGCGCTCAGTCGTACGTTGGTCACTCGCAACGAAGCGGATTTTGCCGACGTGCCTGGGCTGAAGATAGAGAATTGGACCAAGTGACCTTCGCCGCGACCATATTGACCCTTTATCCCGAGATGTTCCCCGGACCCCTTGGCGTCTCGCTTGCCGGACGCGCGCTGCGCGAGGGGCTGTGGCGGCTCGATGCGGTGCAGATCCGCGACTTTGCCACTGACAAGCATCGCTCGGTCGATGACACGCCCGCGGGCGGCGGGGCAGGGATGGTGATGCGCGCCGACGTGCTCGCTGCGGCGCTGGACAGCGTCCCCGCTGGCCGGCCGGTGCTGGCGATGACGCCGCGCGGCAAGACGCTCACCCAGCAGCGCGTACGTGCTCTTGCAGAAGGCCCGGGCGTGACCATCCTGTGCGGCCGTTTCGAGGGGATCGACGAGCGGCTGTTCGAGGGGCGCGAGATCGAACAGGTCTCGATCGGCGACTATATCCTCTCAGGCGGCGAGATGGCGGCGCTGACCCTCCTCGATGCTTGCATTCGGCTCATTCCCGGCGTAATGGGCGCGGCTTCCAGCGGCATGGACGAGAGCTTCGAAACGGGGCTGCTCGAATATCCGCAATATACCCGACCTGCTGAGTGGGAAGGGCGCACGATCCCCGAAGTGCTGCGATCGGGGGATCATGCGAGGATCGAAGCCTGGCGACGTGCCCAGGCGGAGACCGATACACGGCTAAGGAGGCCGGACCTTTGGGAGCGCCATGAGGGCGCTCGGGTCAGTCCTCCCTCTGGCGCGCGGCGACGTAAATAGGACGAAGAAAATGAACGTCATCCAGACGCTCGAAGCCGAGCAGATCGCCAAGTTCAACGAGGCGAAGAAGATTCCGGAATTTCGCCCGGGCGATACCCTCCGCGTCGGCGTGAAGGTCGTCGAAGGCGAGCGCACCCGCGTCCAGAACTATGAAGGCGTGTGCATCGCGCGTTCGAACCGCGGCATGGGCAGCAGCTTCACCGTGCGCAAGATTTCGTTCGGCGAGGGCGTCGAGCGCGTCTTCCCGCTATATTCGCCGAACATCGAAGCGATCGAAGTCGTCCGCAAGGGCATCGTCCGTCGCGCCAAGCTCTATTATCTGCGTGGCCGCACCGGCAAGTCGGCGCGTATCGCCGAGCGCCGCGACGTCCGCCCGACCGAGGTCGCGGCAGCCGAGTAAGCGCTTCCCGCGAGGGGCAAGCAAAGGGCGCGGTAGCGATGGCTACCGCGCCCTTTTCGCGTCAGGCGTAGCTGACGATCTCGAACTCGGTGCCGTCATAGTCGAGGAAGTAGAAACGGCGGCCGGGATCGTAATCGGCATGGTTGAACGGCTCGAGCCCGGCGGCAACCACGCGGCGCTCGATATCGTCGAGATCATCGACGAGGATGCCGACATGGTTGAGCGGGCGCCCCTTGGCAAAAACATCCGGATCGAGGCTGATCGCGGGGGTATAGACCGCGAGATAGGTGCGTTCGTCGCCGACATGGATGACGCGTCCCCCGTCTCGCGCCGGCCCCTGCCAGCGGACATGCCAGTCGAACAATTGGTCGAGCAGCCCGGCCATGCGTTCGGGGTCGCTGACGGTCAGGTTTACGTGCTCGATATAAGGCTGCGGCATGGGGTCCCTTTCCCGGTTGGAGGCCATGCCATGAGCAGCTACAACCTCAACCTAAGTTGAGGTCAAGCGCAAAAACCCGGAGGCAGCGTGAACCGCGGAAACGAGCTTCTGACGATCGGCGAACTGGCGGCTCGCACAGGCCTGTCGGTGTCGGCGGTGCGCTTCTACGAGAGCAAGGGGCTGGTGCATCCAATCCGCACGTCGGGCAACCAGCGGCGCTTCCTGCGCGCAGACATCCGCCGGGTCTCGTTCGCGCTGATCGCGCAGCAACTTGGGTTCACGCTGCCGCAGATCGCCGCGGAGCTTGGCAAGCTGCCCGAGGGAAGCGCGCCGAGCGCGGCGGACTGGAAGCGGATCAGTCGCGGCTTCCGCCAGGTCATAGAGACGCGGGTCGCGCAACTCCAGCGCACGCTCGACGATCTCGACGGCTGTATCGGCTGCGGCTGCCTGAGCCTGAAGAAATGCGCGCTCTACAATGCCGACGATCGCGCCGCGGCGAACGGTGCGGGGCCGCGCTTCATCCTGGTTTCGCGCAAGGTTGCGCTGGGGCTTGGCGACCCGGAGTGATCAGCGGAAGCTGAAATTGACTGGCCGGGCGATCTCGGCCTGCTTGTCGAAGGCGAAATCCGCATAGGGGCCGTCGCGCTCGACCCAGTGCAGGAAGAGGTGTGCCGACCACCCATTGGGATTGGGGGCGGTGCGACCGTGCCGCCGATGGACGCCGCGATAGAGCACTGCGTCGCCGGGTTGCATCGCCAATGCAGCGGAGGCTTCACCGCCGAAATCCTCCTCGACACGCTGCGAGGGTTCGGAATCGCTGCGCTGGAGCTCGAGGCTCCACGGAACGCCGTCGCTGTAATCCAGCGTCAGCGACATGCTGTGCTCGCACGAGGGACGGTCGCTGTGCACCCGGCAGATGTCGCCTTCACGATATATCCGGAAATAGCTGTAGCTCGGCAGCAGCGTCTTGCCGCTGACCTGCTCGGCGACGGGCGTCAGCCCCCAGAGCAGCGTCAGCATCGACGGGAAATGATAGCAGTACATCTCGACGGCCTCGCGCTGGAGCACATGGGAGATGTTGTTGAAGTCGCTCAGGCTGGCGCCGCTTTGCGCCACGACGCGCTGGAACTGGTCGAGAAAGGCATTGCAGACTTCGCGGGGCAGCAGTCCTTCGACGAGGGCATAGCCGTCTTGCTGATAGTCCCCCGTCACCTGCATCGGCATGAGGGTAAGTCGAGTCGGGCAGTCGAGCAAGCCCGCGAAGGCAGGGCCCTTTACCGCGCCAGCCTTGGACGCAATAAGGCGCCCTCGCGCCGCGACTGCGGTGCGCGAACTCCGGAGAGACGGGAATGCGTAGATGGTCGTTGGGATTGGCTCTGGCCGCGCTGGGAGCGCCGCTGATGGCCGGTGACGCCGCCGCCCAGGTCAAGGACCTCACGCTGGAACGCGTCTTCGCCAGCCCCGATCTTGCCGGCAGCGCGCCGCTACAGCCCAAGCTCTCGCCAGACGGCAAGTATCTGACGCTGCTGCGCAACCGCGCCGACGAGAAGGAGCGCTACGATCTGTGGGCGATGGACACCGCCACCCGTCAGTGGCGGATGCTGGTCGATTCTAAGAAGGTGGGGACGGGCGCCGAGCTTTCCGAAGCCGAGAAGATGCAGCGCGAGCGCGATCGCTCGATCGTCGGCAAGACCGGGATCGTCGGCTATGACTGGGCGCCGGACGGCAAGGCGATCCTGGTGCCGCTGGACGGAGAGCTCTATCTCTCCACCCTCGACGGCCAGATCACCCGGCTGACCCAGGAACAGGGCTCCAAGCTCAATCCGGTGATCAGCCCTGCGGGCGGCTATGTCAGCTATGTCAACGATCAGAACCTTGTGGTCGGCAAGCTTGCCGACGGTACGCCCGCGAAGATCACTCAGGACGGCACCGGCACGGTGCATTGGGGCGAGGCCGAATTCGTGGCGCAGGAGGAAATGTCCCGCTTCACCGGCTATTGGTGGTCGCCTGGCGACCGTTACATCGCAGTCGAGCGCTTCGACGAGGCGCCGGTGGGCGTCGTCGCCCGCACCGCGATCGGCGCGTCGGGCACCAGCACCTATCAGCAGCGCTATCCCAAGGCGGGAACGCCCAACGTGCTGGTCGATCTGTATGTGATGGACCCGGCCGGGGCGAACAAGGTCAAGGTCGATCTCGGCGCGGAGACGGACATCTATCTGACTCGCGTCGATTGGGCGCCCGATGCCAGCGCGCTCTACGTCCAGCGGATGAACCGCGACCAGACCGTTCTGGATGTGCTCAAGGTCGATCCGGCGACGGGCAAGTCGAGCGTGCTGTTCAGCGAGAAGTCCGGGCCCACGAGCTGGGTGAACCTCTCCAGCGCATTTACGGCGCTCAAGGACCGCAGCTTGCTCTGGTGGTCCGAGCGCGACGGTCATGGCCATATCTATCGCTGGAAGGCCGGTAAATGGACCCAGCTGACCAAGGGCGACTGGGAAGTCTTTGGCGACTTGGTCGGCGTCGACGAGGCCAAGGGCCGCGTGTTCTTTCTCGGCAACAAGGACGGGGTGCTCGAACGCCACCTCTATTCGGTCGACATCAAGAAACCCGGCGCCGTGACGCGGCTAACCGAGGCGGGCTGGTGGAACAAGGTGACGATGGACGGCGCGGCGACGCGCGCGATCGTCAGCCGCTCGAATACCGATCAGCCCTCACAGGTTTATCTCGCCGACGCCGCGGGCAAGCGCATTGCCTGGGTGGAGGAGAATGCCGTCACGAAGGCCGATCACCCGTATAACGCCTATCTCGCCAGCCATCGCGAGCGGAAATTCGGCACGATCAAGGGACCCGACGGCACCGAACTCAACTGGGAGATGATCACGCCGGTGCTTGAGCCGGGCAAGCGCTATCCGGTGTTCTTCCAGCATTATGGCGGGCCGCATTCGCAGACGGTGAGCAAGGGCTGGGGCGGGGCGCTCCAGCAATATCTGGTGGATCGCGGCTATATCTGGTTCCAGATCGACAATCGCGGCTCGGCCAATCGCGGCAAGGTGTTCGAAGATGCGATCTTCCACGCGATGGGCTCGGTCGAAGTCGAGGACCAGGTCGCCGGGGCGAATTATCTCAAGACGCTCGATTATGTCGATCCGGCTAAGATCGTCACCTATGGCTGGTCGTACGGCGGCTATATGACCCTCAAGATGCTCGAAGGCGCGCCGGGGGTGTTCGCCGCAGGTGTGGCGGGCGCGCCGGTCAGCCGCTGGGAGCTTTACGACACCTTCTACACCGAGCGTTACATGGGCGACCCGACTAAGGTGCCTGAAGCGTACAAGGTGTCGGACACGATCGGCAATGCCGCCAACATCGCTGATCCGCTGCTGATCCTCCACGGCATGTCCGACGACAATGTCGTGCTCGACAACACCACGGCGATGGCGGCGACGCTGCAAAAGGCCAAGGTGCCGTTCGAGATGATGCTCTATCCCGGCCACACCCACCGGGTGAGCGGGCCAGGTATCAGCGAGCATCTCTGGACGACGATCCTCAATTTCCTTGATCGCCATACCGACCAGGCGAAGCGCTGACACGGGGTTCCGGCCGCCTACTCCAAAAAGTCGGCCGGACTTTCCGAAAATTATCCGAATTACCCCTCGCCACGCAGCTTTCGGTCTGCTAGGCGGCCGACATGCTTCGAAAACCGCGAACTACTCTGCGAATTACGACCCGCGCCTGATCGGCGCGCGAAGCGTCGTGCTTCGAAGCATCTGGAATGCGCTGGCATTCCTTCTCATCTACCACCAATGAACCGCTCGTCGCCCCGCGTGCGACGATCCTGATGGAAGGACGAAAATGGGCTACCGTGTCGTGGTCGCAGGCGCCACCGGCAATGTCGGGCGTGAAATGCTGAACATCCTCGCCGAGCGGGAATTCCCGATCGACGAGCTCGCCGTGCTCGCGTCGTCGCGCAGCCAGGGCGACGAGATCGACTTCGGCGAGACCGGCAAGAAGTTCAAGGTCCAGAACATCGAGCATTTCGATCCCACCGGCTGGGACATGGCGCTGTTCGCGATCGGATCGGAAGGCAGCGCGCTCCACGCCCCGCGTTTCGCCGCAGCGGGCTGCACGGTGATCGACAATGCGTCGCTCTATCGCATGGATCCGGACGTGCCGCTGATCGTGCCCGAAGTGAATCCCGAAGCGATTGACGGCTACAAGAAGCGCAACATCATCGCGAACCCGAACTGCTCTACGGCGCAGATGGTTGTGGCGCTCAAGCCGCTCCACGATGCCGCCAAGATCAAGCGCGTGGTCGTCGCGACCTATCAGTCGGTCTCCGGCGCGGGCAAGGCGGGGATGGATGAGCTGTTCGAGCAGAGCCGCAACATCTTCGTCGGCGATCCTGCGACGCCGAGCAAGTTCACCAAGCAGATCGCGTTCAACGTGATCCCGCACATCGACAGCTTCCTCGACGACGGCTCGACCAAGGAAGAGTGGAAGATGGTGGTCGAGACCAAGAAGATCCTCGATCCCAAGATCAAGGTGACCGCCACTTGCGTGCGCGTACCCGTGTTCGTCGGGCACTCGGAAGCGATCAACATCGAATTCGAAGACGAGATCTCGGCGGCGCAGGCCAAGTCCATCCTGCGCGAGGCGCCCGGGGTGATGTTGATCGACAAGCATGAGGACGGCGGATACGTCACGCCGATCGAATGCGTCGGCGAATACGCCACCTTCATCAGCCGCGTCCGTGAGGATTCGACGGTGGATAATGGCCTGTCGCTGTGGTGCGTGAGCGACAACCTCCGCAAGGGCGCGGCGCTTAACGCGGTCCAGATCGCCGAACTGCTCGGTCGCCGGCATCTGAAGAAGGCGGCCTGACCTTCTTCTCCCCTCCCTGCTGGCAGGGAGGGGAAGTTACTTACTGTGCGGTGGTAGGCCCGGCGACTTCGAAGACGTCGCGCCGCGCGGTGCGCGGCTCTTCCTGGACGCGGAAGGCGCGGGCCTGGGTGGCGAGGCGATCGACCTGCTCGGACAGGTTGCGTGCCGCGGCCGAGGTTTCCTCGACCATCGCCGCGTTCTGCTGAGTCGAGCGGTCCATCGCGCCGATCGCAGTGCTGATCTCGCCGATCGCGGAGGACTGCGCCGAATTGTCGGTTGCGATCCGCGCGACCAGGCCATGGACCTCGCCGACGGTGCCGACGATCTCGGACAGCGCCGAATCGACTTTCTCGACGGCATCGACTGCAGAGACGATATCGGTCTGGGTGGCGGTGAGCTGGTCGCGGGCGCGGGCGGCTTCTTCTTCCGAACGCATCGCCAGCGCGCTGACGAGGTCGGCGACGACTGCAAAGCCGCGGCCGGCCTCACCGGCACGGCCCGCTTCGACGGCGGCGTTCATCGCGAGCACGCGCGTCTGGAAGGCGATCTTGTCGAGCCCTTCGATCACGCTGTCGATGCCCTTGGCGCCTGCGGCGACCCGGCTCATCGCCTGTACCGCCTGGTCGGCGACTGCGCGGCCGCCCGAGACGATGGTGATCGCGCCATCGGCACGCTCGACGGTGCGAGTGGCAGCCGATGCGGTTTCGCCGACGCGGCCGTTCATCTGGGTGACCGCGGCGGCGGTTTCTTCCAGACTGGCGGCGTTGCTCTCGGTGCGGCGGGCCAGGTCTTCGGACGCGGTAGCGATCTCGGTCGCGCCGTTGCGTATCGTGTCGGTGCTGTCGAGCACGGTGCCGACCAGCGTCGACAGCGCGCCCAGCGCATCATTGAAGTTAGTGCGCAACTCGGCATAGCTCGCCGGGAAGCTGGCGCCGAGCGTGGTGCTGAGGTCGCCTTGCGAAACGCAGCGGAGCGATTCGTTGAGCACGGCCATCGCGGTCTGGCGTTCGGCATCCGACGCGCGGCTACTTGCCTCGATCCGCTCGCGGGCGATCGCGGCGTCGCGGAAGCTGACCAGCGCTTCGGCCATGCGGCCGATCTCGTCGCGACGCTCGCGGCCGGGGATGTCGGTGCTGGTCGCGCCCTTGGCGAGGTCCTGCATCGCGGCGTTCATGCTGCCGAGCGGGCGGAACATCGCGCGGTTGAGGGCGAAGATGACGCCGGTGATCAGCAGCGTGGCCAGGAGCACACCGATCCCCATCGACCAGCGCAGCGAGGCGACGGCGGCGAGCGCTTCGTCCTTGGGAATGCCGACATAGAGCACGCCGATGACCTTGCCGTTCTTGTCCTTGATCGGGTCATAGGCGGTGAAGAAGGCGCGACCGAGGATGTCGGCGTCGCCGCGAAACGCTTCGCCCTTGCCGAGCACGGTATCGCGCGCCGGGCCGGCGGCGAGGGGGGTGCCGACTGCGCGCGTGCCGTCTGGCTTGGTGACGTTGGTGGTGATGCGCTTGTCGCCGCGGAACACCGTGGCGGTGCCGCCGACCAGGGTCTTCACCAAATCGACCGGCTGAGTCCAGTCGTTGAGCTTCTTGTCGCCGACATAGAGATCGTCGCCCTCGGCGCGGAATTCATCGCCTTGGCCGCGCAGCACGTCCCAGGCGACGCGCATGTTGGTCTCCTGGCGCTCGGCCGCCTGGCGCCCCGCATCGGCGGTGATCGAGCGGTCGGCGATCACGAAGATGGTGAGCGCGAGCGTGAGCAGCGCGGCAATGGTGAGCACCGTCGTCTTGGTGGCGAGCGGCAGTGCGTTGAACTTGGCGAGCATCGAACCTCGGGGGAAAGCAGGCGCCGGGACGACGCAGGGTTTGCTATCCTTATAGAGGCTTGCAGGTATCGCCGGCGCGATTGGTCAGCTAATCTCGATCAATGTCCTGCGGCGGACGGGTCCGACTTGGCCGCGGGGCCTTTCGGACGCTTGAGGAACAGTACCAGCGGAATCGACAGTGCGGTGACGATCATCATCGCCCAGAAATCGTTGAGATAGCCGATCATCATCGCCTGACGGTTGATCTCGGCATTGGCCATCGCCAGCACCGCATCGCCTGACCCGCCGAGGATCTGAAGCAGGTTCGGGTCCATCGTGTCGAGGTTTGCGGCGGAGATGTTGGGCGCCAGCGCGGCATGGCTCGCCTGGATGCTGCGCGCGAGGATCGTGGTCACCACCGAGATGCCGACCGAGGCGCCAATGTTGCGCGACAGGTTCATCAGCGACGACCCCTCGGTGCGCTGGTGCGGCGGCAGCGTGGCGAAGGCCATCCCGTTGAGCGGCATGAACACAAGTCCCATGCCGAGCCCCTGGACGAAGCCCGAGACGATGATCGGCCCCGTGCCCATCTCCAGCGACCAGCTCGACATCTGCCACAGCGACCAGGCGGCGAGCGCCATACCGAGCCCGACCAGCCAGCGGGCGTCGACGCCGCGCTGGGTGAGCTGCGCCGAGATCGCCATGGTCAGCACCACGCCGACGCCACGCGGCATTAGCAACATGCCGGTATCGAGTACCGAATGGCCGTAGAGTGTCTGGAGCATCGGCGGGAGCAGCGCCATCGTCGCCATCATGATCACGCCGATCACCAGCATGAAGAAGATCGCGGTGACCAAGTTGCGATTCTTCCACAGATCGCGTTCGAACATCGGGTTCTTGCCGGTGAACATGTGGACGGTGAACATCCACAATGCGATCCCGGCGACGAGCATCTCGATCCAGATTTCGGTCGACCCCAGCCAATCCTCGCCCTGGCCGCGATCGAGCATCAGCTGGAGCGCCGAGATGCCGAGCGCCAGCAGCGAGAAACCGAACAGGTCGAACGGCCGCTTGCGGATGGGGCGCGAAGGCAGCAGCCACCACAGGATCGCGATACAGATCACGCCCAGCGGCAGATTGACGTAGAACACCCAGCGCCAGTTGAAATTGTCGGTCAGCCAGCCGCCGAGCACCGGTCCCATGATCGGCCCGATCATGATCCCCATGCCCCAGATCGACATCGCTTTGGCCTGGCGTTCGGGCGGATTGATGTCGAGCATCACTGTCTGGCTGAGCGGGTTCATGAACGCCGCCGAGATACCTTGTAGGATACGGAAGGCGACCATCTGCTCGAGATTCTGCGCCATCCCGCACAGCGCCGAGGCGATAATGAAGCCAACCGTGGAAAGCAGGAACAGGTTGCGCGATCCGATCGTGTCCGAAAGCCAGCCGGTGATCGGGATCGCGATCGCCGAGGCGACGATATAGCTGGTCAGCACCCAGGTGATCGTATCCGCGCTCGCGCCCAGCTCGGTGGTCATGTGCGGCAGCGCGACATTGGCGATCGTAGTGTCGAGGATCTGCATGATCGTCGCCAGCATCACGCCGAGTGTCAGCAGCCCGCGATGGCTGACGGGGAGCGCAGCGGCGCCGGGCTGTGGCGCGGGCGGTGCGGAAGCGGAGCGGGCAGCGGTGGCCATGGAATTACTCTTGGCTCCCTTCCATGCTTGTAGGGAGGGGCTGGGGGTGCGTGCGTGCCACACCGGAAACCGTATCGAGGAGGAGGGCACCCACCTCTCGATCCCCTCCCTGCACGCAGGGAGGGTAGGAAGACGTCACTTGCATGGACCCTGGAGATCGACCTCGACATCGGACGACAGGCCGGCGATCAGCGCGCGCGGGCTCTTGTCATCGATGAAGATTCGCACCGGCACACGCTGGGTGACCTTCACCCAATTGCCGTTGGCGTTCTGCGCCGGCAGCACCGAGAATTCGGAGCCGGTGCCCGCGCCGATCGACGCGACATGGCCCTTGAGCTTGAGCCCCGGATACGCGTCGAAGCTGACGTCGGCGCACTGGCCGACGCGCATCTTGTTGAGATCGGTTTCCTTGAAGTTCGCTTCGATCCACGAACGATCGCTGGTGACGATGGTGAGCGCGGGCAGACCCGTCATCATCTGCTGGCCGACCTGGAGCCGCTCGGACTGGCTGACGACACCATCGGCGGGTGCATAGACCCTGGTGCGGCCTAGGTTGAGCTGCGCCTGGTCGCGCTGGACGCGGGCAGCGGCGATCTGCGGATTCTCGCCGGGGACCGCCGCGCCGGTGGCGAGCTTCGAACGCGCTTCGGCAGCGTCGGCATTGGCCCGCTGGAGGGTGGCGCGCGCCTGTTCGAGGCCGTGCTCGGACTGTTGCAGCCGGGCGCGGGTGGTGAAGCCGCTCTTCATCAGCTCGGACTGGCGCTGATAGTCTTCCTGCGCCGCGAGCATCGAATCGCGCGCGGCCTGGATATCGGCGCCGGTTCCGGCATAGCTCGTCTTGAGCGTCTGGAGCTCGACCTGCGCATTGGCAATTGCGGCATCGGCCTGGGCGACAGCGATGCGATAGGGGGCCGAGTCGATCTCGAAGAGCAAGTCGCCTTTCTTGACCCGTTGGTTCTCGCGCACCGCGACATTGACGATGCGCCCCGCGACTTCGGCGGAGACCGAAACCTTGTCCTGCTGGACGTAGGCATTGTCGGTCGAGGCGAAGCGGCCCGAGGTCAACCAGAAGAAGCCGACCACGCCGAGCAGGATGATAGGCACGCCGAACATCAGCAATGGGCGCAACAGGCCTCGCCTGGCGCGGGGCTCCACGATTTCCGCCTCGGATGTGGGTTCGACAGCCACCGTCTCGGGTCCCTTTTCGATTTTCGGATCAGCCTCAGCCATTGGCGGCCTCTTTGCTCTCTTGCGTATGGGTTATGTTCGATCGGATGGTGTTGAGCGCCGCGGTCAGCTGGTCGCGCTGCGCCGGACTCAACCCGTGAAGCGCCGCTTCGATCATCTCGCCGGCGACGTCGTGCAGCTCACTCAGCACGGGATGGGCCTTGTCGGTCAGATAGATGCGCCACGCCCGCCGGTCGGCCGGATCGCGGCGACGCTCGACCAATTCGGCTTCCTCCAGCCGGTCGATCATCCGGCAGCAGGTAATCGGCTCGACTTCGAGCAACTCGGCGAGCTGTCCCTGATTTAGTCCCTCATGCCGTTCGAGCATCTTGAGTGTTCGCCATTGCGGGCCCGTCGCGCCGCTCTTGCGTGCCCGCTCGTCGAAGCGGCGGCGCATGAGGCGCGAGACATCGCCCATCAGAAACCCTACATTCTCGGCCATAGCAGACACATAGTAAGCAGGCTTATAGATAGCAATCGAGGACCCGATTTAATTGTGCAGTGCAGCAAGAGAGGATCGTCATGGCTGAGGAAATGACCGGCGGGTGCCAGTGCGGACGCGTGCGCTACCGTGCGATGGTCGAGGATGACGAGGCGTATCTTTGCCATTGCCGGATGTGTCAGCGTGCGACGGGCGGCGTGGCGATCGCGTTCAAGAGCATCGAGAAGGCGCGCGTGACGTGGGAGCGCGAACCCGATCTCTATCGCTCCTCGCCGATCGCCGAGCGCGGATTCTGTTCCAAGTGCGGCACGCCGCTGACCTTCTGGTTTCCCGATGCGCCGCGCATGGACCTGACCGTTGGCAGCTTCGACGATCCGTATCGCTTCAAGCCCACCGAGCATTCAGCCTGCGAGAGCTGGCACCGCGACTGGCTTGACACCAGCCATCTGCCGGCTTCACGGACCGACGAGAACCCGAACGTTGTTCGCCGCTGGATGGAAAAAGTTGGCAAGCTTCCCGACTGACACGCACCGCTTCACGAGCTTCGACGGAGTTGAACTCGCCTGGACCGAAATGGGGGAGGGTAGGCCGGTGGTGCTGATCCACGGCTATTTCTCCACCGCCGAAGTCAACTGGATCAAATACGGCCATGCCGCCAAGCTCGCAGCGCGCGGCTTCCGGGTGATCCTGCCCGATCTGCGCGGCCATGGCCTTAGCGATCGCCCCCACGATCCCGCCGCCTATCCCCCCGATGTACTGATGCGTGACGGCTTTGCGCTAATCGAGCATCTCGGGCTGACCGACTATGATCTCGGCGGCTATTCGCTGGGCGGGCGGACGACGCTGCGGATGCTGGTCCATGGCGCCAAGCCGCGGCGCGCGGTGCTGTGCGGCATGGGGCTGGCCGGGCTGACCGATACCAGCGGGCGCGGGACCTATTTCAAGCGCGTCCTCACCAATCTCGGCAGCTTCGAGCGCGGCAGCTCGGAATGGCTGACTGAAGCGTTCCTCAAGACCACCAAGGGCGATCCTGAGGCACTGCTGCTGATCCTGCAGACCTTCGTCGACACCGCCGAGGACGAGATCGCCGCGATCGACGTGCCGACCTTGGTCGTCACGGGCGCCGAGGATTTCGACAATGGCTCGGCGCAGGAAGTCGCGGACCTGCTTCCCGACGGTCGCTTCGTCGAGGTTCCGGGGAATCACATGAGCGCCGTCACCCGGCCTGAGCTGGGCGATGCGATCGCGGAATTCCTCGCCGCTTGACGCTTATCGGGAGGACGCGCAATCGTCGCGGCATCCAAAGATCCTCAGGGGCTTCAACATCATGATCCGTACCGGCATTTCGATGCTCGCGCTCGTCGCGTTCCAGGCCGTTCCCGCAGTTGCGCAGACCGCGCCGGCGACCACTGCGTCCGCCACGCCCACCGCCGCCGAGGCGCAGGCATTCCTCGACCGCGTCCAGAAGGAATATACCGAGTTCAACCTCGTCGCCTCGCGGGTGGCGTGGATCAATGCGACCTATATCACCGACGATACCGATGCGCTCGCGGCGGACTATGGCGCACGCGGCACCGAGATGGCGGTGGGCTTCGCGCTCGAGGCGGCAAAGTACCAGAAGGCGCCCGGGCTCACGCCCGAGCAGCAGCGTCAGCTCACCATGATCCGCAGCGCGATCACCTTGCCCGCGCCGACCACGCCGGGCGCCGCGCAGCAGCTCTCCGACATATCTACCAAGCTTGGCTCGCTCTACGGCAAGGGCAAGGGCACGCGCGGCGGCCAGCCGATCAACGGCAGCGACATCGAAGCCGCGATGAGCGAGAGCCGCAATCCGGCCGAGCTCCAGGAGATGTGGACGAGCTGGAACGACAATGTCGGCGCGCCGATGCGCGGCGACTATGCCAAGATGACCGCAATCGCCAATCAGGGTGCCACCGGGCTGGGCTTTGCCGATACGGGCACGATGTGGCGCTCGGCCTATGACATGCCGCCGGAAGAGTTCGCCAAGCTCACCGACAAGCTCTGGGCGGACGTCAAGCCGCTCTATGTCGCGCTCCACACCTATGTACGGCGGAAGCTCAACGAGAAATATGGCGACGCGGTCCAGTCCAAGACGGGACCTATCCGCGCGGACCTGCTCGGCAATATGTGGGCGCAGGAATGGGGCGGCATCTACGACGTCGTCGCGCCGGCGGGCGCGGGCGATCTGGGCTATGACGTCGGCGAGTTGCTCAAGGCCAAGGGGCAGGACTGGAAGAAGATGGTGCAGACCGGCGAGGGCTTCTATTCCTCGCTCGGCCTCGCGCCGCTCCCGGAGAGCTTCTGGCAGCGCTCGCTGTTCCTCAAGCCCGCCGACCGCGAAGTGCTGTGCCACGCCTCGGCCTGGGACGTGGACGAGAAGGACGACCTGCGCATCAAGATGTGCATCAAGGTCAATTCCGACGACTTCGTCACGATCCACCACGAGCTCGGCCACAATTACTATCAGCGCGCGTATAAGGCGCAGCCCCAGCTCTACCGCAACGGCGCGAACGACGGCTTCCATGAGGCGATCGGCGATTTCGTCGCGCTCTCGATCACGCCCGACTATCTCGTCCAGATCGGTCTGCTCGACAAGGCGGCGGTGCCGGGTGCCGACAAGGACACCGGGCTGCTGCTGCGCCAGGCGATGGACAAGGTGGCGTTCCTGCCCTTCGGCCTGCTGGTCGACAAATATCGCTGGCAGATCTTTTCCGGGGCGATCAAGCCGGAGGGCTATCAGGCCGGTTGGGACAAGCTGCGGCTCGACTATCAGGGGCTCAAGCCCCCGGTCGCGCGCGACGAGACCCGCTTCGACGCGGGCGCCAAATACCATGTCGCCGGCAGCGTGCCCTACACGCGCTACTTCCTCGCGCGGCTGCTCCAGTTCCAGTTCTACAAGGCGGCATGTGACCAGGCCGGCTGGAAAGGCCCGCTGCATCGCTGCTCCTTCTACGGCAACAAGGAAGTCGGCGCGCGGCTGAACAAGATGCTCGAGATGGGCGCGTCCAAGCCCTGGCCGGACGCGTTGGAGGCATTCACCGGCACCCGCGAAATCTCGGGCAAGGCGATGGCCGAATATTTCGCGCCGCTCAAGAAGTGGCTCGACCAGCAGAACAAGGGCCAGCCGCAGGGCTGGTGAAGCCGATCACCAAAAGGGGAATGACATGATGAAGCATGGACTTGCGCTCGCGTTGCTCGCGGCACCGTTCAGCGTGCCGCTGGCGGCGCAGGCGCAGACGGCGACCGCCGCCGGGCCGGTCTCGGTCGAAATCGTTTCGACCGGGCAAGTAAGCGTGCCGGCGCAGCGTTTTCGCCTGTCGGTGACGCTCACCGCCAAGGGCAAGGACGAGGCGGCTGCGGGCGCGACGCTGGCAGCCAACAAGGCCAAGTTGATCCGGGCGCTCGCGGCGCTCAACATCGGCGAAGCCAAGGGCGATATCGGCACCACCAATTCGCTGGTGGGCCTGATCTCGACCTTCGCCGGCACCAAGTCGAAGCCGAGCTTCAGCGTCGAGACGCTCGACGAAGATAGCGAGGAAACCCCGCAATCGACTGCAACCGAGACGGTGGGCTTCGACGCGCCGACGCGCGCCGCGGTGGAACGTGCCAAGGCGCCGGTAGAGGTGAGTGGTGGCACGCTCGACGAGGACGTGCTGCCGCTGCTCAACGACTATGTCGCGCCGACGCGTGCGGCCAAGGCCGCGGCGATCAAGAAGGCGCAGGACGAGGCCGATGCCTATGCCGCCACGCTGGGGCTCAAGCGCAGCACCATCGTCAAGGTCAGCGAGAAGCAGGATCCGACCGCGGGCGCGCTCGCGCTGATCGGCGAACTGGTCACGATCGTCGCGCCGAAGAAGGACGGCGGGGTCGATCAGGTGACCGTCAACGCCAGCCTCGTCGTGGAATTCCAGCTCAGCCGCTGAGGCTGGGTCGTATCGGCACGCGGATTTCTAGGTTCCTCCCTCGCTAAGCATGAGCGGAAGAGGTGTAGCCTGACGGAGGGGGCTTTGGCCGCAAACGACACGTTTGCGGCTGCGCCTCCTCCACCACCCATCGCGCGGCCGCGCCGTCGCTGATCCAGGCGATGGCTATCGCAGCGGGGCATTGCGACAGCAAAGGCCACACCGGGTTCACACTGTCGCTAATGTTTCAGCGGCGGCGCGGCTATCCGGAAATCGCACAGGTTAACCAAACGGCCATCGCCCGGCCGCACCCGATCCTAGTCCGGTAATTCGTCGGGGATCGTGTTTTCGTCGGCGATTCCCGCTGCGAACTCGGCGGAAGAATCGGTGCCGTCGGGCTGATGCGCGTGCGGGGCTTCGGTGTCGGCGGGCTGCTTTTCGGGATCGGTCATTGCGGGCTCCTCTGGTGAGAGAACGCACGGCGCTGCCCATCTTTCCTCCCTCGCAGAGCGGGGAGGGGGCCGCCGCCAAAGGCGGTGGCGTAGGGAGGCATCTCCGCGGGCCATGTGCTTGCGGCCCCGCCATGCTTCGCATGCCACCTCCCCCGCTTACGCGAGGGAGGAATTCAAAATCAACGGAACGGCGGCTCGTTGAATGCGCGCAGCTTGCGGCTGTGGAGCTTGGCGCCTTCGCGGCGGAGTTCCTCCACCGTCTCGATGCCGATGCGGAGATGCTCGTTGATCGCGCGCTCGTAGAAGCGGTTGGCTTGGCCAGGCAGCTTCAATTCGCCGTGGAGCGGCTTGTCCGAGACGCAGAGCAAGGTGCCGTAGGGTACGCGAAAGCGATAGCCCTGCGCCGCGAGCGTCGCCGATTCCATGTCGACGCCGACCGCGCGGCTGAGCGAGAAGCGCAGCGCCGTACGCGAATAGCGCAGTTCCCAGTTGCGGTCGTCGGTGGTGACGATCGTCCCGGTGCGCAGCCGCTGCCGTAGCTCGTCGCCCGACTGGCCGGATACCGTCTCCGCGGCGCGGGCGAGCGCAAGCTGGACCTCGGCGATGGCGGGGATCGGAATCTCGGGCGGCAGCACGTCGTCCATGATGTGATCGTCGCGCAGATAAGCATGGGCGAGGACATAGTCGCCGATCCGCTGGCTGGGACGCAGGCCACCGCAATGCCCGATCATCAGCCACGCCTCGGGCCGCAGCACCGCGAGATGATCGGTGATCGTCTTGGCGTTGGAAGGGCCGACGCCGATATTGACCAGGGTGATGCCGGTGCGGCCCGGCGCCATCAGGTGATAGGCGGGCATCTGGTGGCGGCGCCACGCGCTGTCCGAGATCAGCCGGTCCATGTCGGCCGGGTCTTCGATAACGATCCCGCCAGCGCCTGACACGCCGGTGAAGCGGCTGCCTTCGCCAAGCTGCGCGCAGGCCCAGCGGACGAACTCGTCGACATAGCGGTGATAGTTGGTGAACAGGATGTATTGCTGGACGTGCTCGGTCGGCGTGCCGGTATAGTGGCGCAGCCGCGCGAGGCTGAAATCGGTGCGCAGCCCGTCGAACAGCGCCAGCGGGCGGGTGCCGTCATGCGACATCCACAGGCCGTCGGCGATCTCGTCGCCGATATGGGCGAGTTCGGTAGCTGGGAAATGGCGTGCCAGCTCGGTGGCCGAGACTTCGTCGAGCCGCAGCGCGTGGCCGGGATCAAGGACATAGGCGAAAGGGATTTCCTGCCGGCCCGTGGCGGCGTCGACTTCGACGTCATAGTCTTCGATCAGGAAAGTCAGCTGCTCGACCAGATAGTCGGAGAAGGTCGCCGGCTTGGTGACGCTGATGCGATATTCGCCCGGATCGATCAGGCGGCCGAACGAGCGGGGCGGGGCAGGGCGATCGCTGCCGCCGCGATAGGTAAGGCGGATCTCGGGATAGGCGAAGGAGCCGTCGGTGCGGCTGGACGGGGCCGGCGGGGTGCCGTCGGTCAGATAGCGATTGAGCGCAGTCTGGAGGCGTTCGACCGAGGCGCGATAGAGGCGGTCCAGCTCGGCGACGATGTCGGATGCTTGAGTCATCTTGGATCGCTAATGCGCGAAAGTGACTCTGGCAAGACGGCGGCTCCCTTTCACCGGGGAAAGGGAGCCGCGCGACTTACTTCTTGTTGGAGGAGTCCTTGTCGCCGCCCAGCTGGGTAGCGGCATAGACTGCGCCGCCGACTGCGGCAGCTGCACCCGCGGCGATCGCCGCCGCCGCGACCGGATGTTCCTTGACGGCTTCGACGGTCGCTTCGACGGCGCCGCTCACGGTTTCCTGCGCGGAGGCGAGGAACGACTTTTCCGTTGCCTGGTTCGCGGTCGTGCCGCCGGAGTTGCTCGTGCTGCTGCTATTGCTGTCGGCCATGAATCTTCCCTTTCGTAGAAGTTACCTGGATCAACTCGCACACCCGCACGGCAGTTCCGTTTCGCAGCCGGTCCTTACAGCCGGCCGAGCAGATAATCAGCCGAGCTGACTTCGAACTGGCCGGGCGCCTCGACATTGAGCTGCTCGACGACACCATCGTTGACCAGCACCGAATAGCGCTTGCCACGCTGGCCGAGGCCGAAGGCGCTGCCGTCCATCTCGAGGCCCATCGCCTTGGCGAAGGTGCCATTGCCGTCGGCGAGCATCGTCACCTTGCCGTCGACGCCCGACGCTTTGCCCCACGCGCCCATCACGAACGCGTCGTTGACTGCGGTGCAGGCGATTTCGTCGATACCCTTGGCCTTCAGTTCGTCGGCCTTGTCGACGAAGCCGGGGAGATGCTTGGCCGAGCAGGTCGGCGTGAACGCACCGGGCACCGAGAACAGCGCGACCTTGCGGCCGGCGAAATATTCGTCCGAGCCGATCTGTTCGGGGCCTTCTTCGGTCACCTTGACGAGCGTCGTGGTGGGAATGCGGTCGCCAACCTGGATGGTCATTTCACTCTCCTTTTGCGGGTACCGACCCAATCGGCGTCGCGGATGACATTTTCAAGCGTGACGGACCCGAAACCGAAGCGATAAGTTGACCG
This sequence comes from Sphingomonas sp. LM7, assembly GCF_002002925.1. Classification (NCBI taxonomy): domain Bacteria; kingdom Pseudomonadati; phylum Pseudomonadota; class Alphaproteobacteria; order Sphingomonadales; family Sphingomonadaceae; genus Sphingomonas; species Sphingomonas sp. LM7. Next base: position 430,837 of record NZ_CP019511.1, read on the forward strand.
GGCATGGATTCGACACCCTATCTCACCGGCCAGTTCCTCCTCGCGATGCCCGGCATCGGCGATCCGCGCTTCGAACGCGCAGTGATCGCAATGTGCGCGCATGACGACGAAGGCGCGCTTGGCATCGGTATCGGCGAGACGATCGACGGGCTGGGCCTGCACGAATTGCTCAAGCAGTTCGAGATCGATCCCGGCGACGTGCCTGACGCCCCGGTGCATTTCGGCGGCCCGGTCGAGCCGCGGCGGGGCTTCGTGCTCCATTCGACCGATTGGGGCGGGCAGGACACGATTGATGTCGGCGGGCGCTGGTCGCTGTCGGGCACGATCGACGTGCTCAAGGCGATCGCCGAGGGCAAGGGGCCGAGCCGCTGGCTGGTTGCGCTCGGCTATGCCGGCTGGGCCGAAGGGCAGCTCGACGAGGAGATGACTCGACACGGCTGGTTCAGCACCAGCGGCGACACCGCGCTGCTGTACGACGTCGATGCCGAGCGGCGATGGGCGAAGGGTTTCGAGATCGTGGGGATCGACCCCCGGATGCTGGCGAACAGCACCGGGACGGCCTGACTCACCACCGGAGGCGGTGCGTCACTTGCCCGAATGTCGCGAAATCCCGCCGAAGCATTCCCGGCTCGCGCGCGTAGAATGCAGCGCTGGCGAAGACATATAAAGATATCTTTATATCTGACTTGCGCATTCCCGTCTGAGCCTGTAGGGCGCGCCAATCGCGGCCGGCGAGTCCGGCGCGCGCTCCTTTTATACCTGCTGGAGATCAGCCCGTGGCTACCGTGCTCGACAAGAACGACTACGTCATCAAGGACATCGAACTCGCCGCTTTCGGCCGCAAGGAAATCGAAATCGCCGAGACCGAGATGCCCGGTCTGATGAGCCTGCGCGAGGAATTCGGCGCTGCTCAGCCGCTCAAGGGCGCGCGGATCACTGGTTCGCTCCACATGACGATCCAGACTGCCGTCCTGATCGAGACGCTGACAGCGCTCGGCGCCGACGTGCGCTGGGCGACCTGCAACATCTTCTCGACGCAGGATCACGCCGCCGCGGCGATCGCCGCTGCCGGCATCCCGGTGTTCGCAGTGAAGGGCGAAAGCCTGGCCGATTATTGGGACTATGTCGGCGACATCTTCAACTGGGGCGCCGACGGTGACGGCACCACGGCCAACATCATCCTCGACGACGGCGGCGACGCCACCATGTTCGCACTATGGGGCGCCAAGCTCGAAGCCGGCGCGACGCTCGGCGAGCCGGAGAATGACGAAGAGGTCGAGTTCCAGCGCGCGCTCAAGGCGTTCATCGCCAAGTATCCGGGTTACCTGACCCAGACGGTCAAGAACCTGAAGGGCGTCTCGGAAGAGACCACCACCGGCGTCCATCGCCTGTACGAGATCGCCAAGAAGGGCGAGCTGCCGTTCCCGGCGATCAACGTCAACGACAGCGTCACCAAGTCGAAGTTCGACAACCTCTATGGCTGCAAGGAATCGCTGGTCGACGCGATCCGCCGCGCCACCGACGTGATGCTCGCCGGCAAGGTCGCCTGCGTCGCCGGCTTCGGTGACGTCGGCAAGGGCTCGGCGCAGTCGCTCCGCAACGGCGGCGCGCGCGTGCTCGTCACCGAAGTCGATCCGATCTGCGCTCTGCAGGCGGCGATGGAAGGCTTCGAGGTCGTGACGATGGACGAGGCCGTGACGCGCGCCGACATCTTCTGCACCGCGACCGGCAATGCCGACGTCATCACCGCCGATCACATGCGCGCGATGAAGCCGATGGCGATCGTCTGCAACATCGGCCACTTCGACAGCGAGATCCAGATCGCCGCGCTCAGCAACTATGAGTGGGACGAAGTGAAGCCGGGCACCGACCTGGTGAAGTTCCCCGACGGCAAGCAGATCATCATCCTCGCCAAGGGCCGCCTGGTGAACCTCGGCTGCGCGACCGGTCACCCGTCGTTCGTGATGTCGGCATCGTTCACCAACCAGACGCTGGCGCAGATCGAGCTATTCACCAAGGGCGAGAACTACAAGAACGAAGTCTATGTGCTCCCGAAGCACCTCGACGAGAAGGTCGCGGCGCTGCACCTCGAAAAGCTCGGCGTGAAGCTCTCGAAGCTCACCGCCAAGCAGGCAGGCTATATCGGCGTGCCGGTCGAAGGTCCGTTCAAGCCGGATCACTACCGCTACTGATCTTTCGAGTATCGGTTGAAACGGGCCGCGTCTCCTTTTGGGAGGCGCGGCCCTTTTCGTTTCAATTGATACGAGACTGTTGCGGCGCGGCTACACTCGTCGCAGAACTGTCACGCATGCTGCGGTGCAGCGGGATCAGAAACACTCGGGAAACGTAGCCGCGGGAGGCGTCAGCCTTACCGTAAAAGGATTGTCCGATGGCGTATCCCGTTCTCCGCTCGCGTGGACTGCTCACCGTTTCCGTCGCTGCCCTGTCGATTGCCTGCCTGGCACCGGCCTATGCCCAGACCGAGGACAGCGCGACTGTCGCCGACGAGCCGCAGACCAGCCAGGCCGAAGAGGCGCAGGACATCGTCGTCACCGGTTCGCGTATCGCGCGTCCCGAGATCGCGTCGCCCAATCCGATGGTATCCTATAGCGCCGCGACCCTCGAACAATCGGGCCGCACCAACCTGACCGACTTTCTCGTCCAGAACCCGGCGCTGCTCGCGTCGGATACCAGCCAGGACCAGTCGGGATCGAATGGCGACTTTGGCGCCACCGGTGCGAACCTGCTCAACCTGCGCAATCTGGGCACCAACCGCACGCTCACGCTGGTCGATGGCCGCCGCCATGTCGCCGGCCTGCCGGGCTCGGCGTCGGTCGATGTGAACACGATCCCCAAGGACCTGATCGAGCGCGTCGATGTCCAGACCGGCGGTGCCTCCGCAGTCTATGGCGCGGACGGCGTGTCGGGCGTGGTCAACTTCGTCCTCAAGCGCAATTTCGAGGGCTTTCGTGCCCGTGCCCAGGCCGGCATCTCGGACGCAGGCGACGCGGGCAACCAGTTCTTCTCGCTGACGGTGGGCAAGAACTTCTTCGACGATCGCGCCAACCTCGCGCTGTCGTACGAGTATACCAAGGACGATCGCGTCACCGGGTTCGGCCGCGCGCGTGTCGGCGACCCGCTGCGCAGCTACAGTTTGCTGCAGGATCCGAGCGATTATGCCGTCGATGATCCCAATGTGTTCGATCGCGTGCTGACCAACAATGTGCGCTATGCGGACAGCTCGCGGAACGGCGCGATCGACTTCGATTTCGACGGTATCCCGGACTATAACGGCAATGGCGGCATCTACGATCGTGGCCGCCTGCTCCCCGGTTCGGGCGGTCTGACCCAGGGCGGCGACAGCACGCCGACCGCCGGCTATCAGGGCGATCTCCAGCCCGAGAACCGGATCCACAACGTCAATCTGCTGTCGAGCTTCGAATTCTCGCCGGCGTTCCGCGTGTTCGCGCAGGGCAAATATGCCAATACGCAGAGCTATTCGGTGGCGCAGCCGAGCTACGACTTCTACACCTATCTCACGCCGGACAATCCGTTCTTGACCGACCGGTTCGGCGCGCTCGCCGCGGGCGGCGCGCTCATCTCGCGCGACAATTTCGACCACGGCATCCGCGGTGAATCGGCCGAGCGCGAAACGCTGCGCGGTGTCTTCGGCATCGACGGACGCATCAGCGAGCACGCGACCTATGAACTATCCTACACCTATGGGCAGACCAAGAGCCGCTTCCTGAGCACGAACTATCGTCTCACCGATCGTTATTATGCGGCGGTGGACGCGGTGCGCGATCCCGTCAGCGGCCAGATCGTCTGCCGCTCGACGCTCGATCCCACGTCGAACATCGATCCCAACAATTTCGACGAGCCTGCATCGACCTTCACGCCGGGCGCGAACAGCGGCTGCGCACCGCTCAACCTGATCGGCGAGAATGTCGGGAGCCAGGCGGCGCTCGCCTTCTTCAACGTCGATCTGGTGAACCGCTACAAGGTTCAGCAGCACGTCGTTTCGGGATCGCTGGCCGGCGACTTCGGCCAGTTCTTCGAGCTGCCGGGCGGCCCGATCGGCTTCGCCGTCGGCGGCGAGTACCGCAAGGAGATCAGCGACTTCGATTCGGATCCCTATCTCCAGGCCGGGGCGCTTGCCGATATCGCGCAGATTCTGCCCGAGCGCGGCAGCTTCGACGTCAAGGAAATCTTCGGCGAGCTCCGCGTACCGCTGCTGAAGAACCTGCCCTTCGCCGAGACGCTCGAGTTCAACGCGGCGCTGCGTCTCTCGGACTATTCGACGGTCGGCAACACCACGACCTATTCGTTCAGCGGCGTCTACGCGCCGATCCGCGACTTCCGCATCCGCGGCACCTATTCACAGGCAGTGCGCGCGCCGAACATCACCGAGCTGTTCTCGCCGACCAACGGCACCTTCGCGTTCATCGATGATCCGTGCGACCCCACCAACCTGGCCGAGGGCACGCAGTTCCGCGCCGCCAATTGCCAGACCTTGCTGGCGGCGGCGGGCCTTACCCCGGCGCAGATCGCCAACTTCAATCCGACCAGCGATCCGACGGCGACGGTCAGCCTTCCCGGCCGGGCCGGCGGCAATACCAATCTGGGCGAAGAAACCGCGCGCACCTGGACCGCCGGCATCGTGCTTCAGCCCAGCTTCGTCCCGGGCCTGACGATCACGGCGGACTGGTACGACATTCGCCTGCGCAACGCGATCCGCACGGCGACTGCACAGGAGATCGTCGATCTCTGCGTCGATCAGCCCGACGTGACGAACATCTATTGCTCGAACGTCGCACGCAGCGGCACCACCGGCTATGTCAACGACTTCTATGTCGGGCCGCAGAACGTCGCGGGGCTGCAGACCGCGGGCCTCGACCTCACCGTCAACTATGGCTTCACGGTGGGCTCGCTCGGGCAGTTCAACCTGCGCGTGGTCGGCAACTATCTCGACAAGGCGACGTTCGTCCCGACGCCGGGCGCCGATGTCGAAATCGACAAGCTCACTGCCTATTCGCCGGAATATAGCGGCACGCTGGACCTGACCTGGTCGAACGGCCCGCTGACGCTGAACTACGGCATGGCCTATTTCAGCAAGACGCGCCGCTACAGCGTCGATCAGCTCCGCGCGAACCCGGATATCGCCGATCCCAAATATCATTGGTACAGCGACAAGCTGGAGCACGACATTCAGGCGGCAGTCGCGGTCAACGACCGGTTCTCCTTCTATGGCGGCGTGAACAACCTCACCAACAAGCAGGGCGACGTGGCGTCCACGGGCTATCCCTACAGCTTTGTCGGCCGGACCTATTACGCCGGTGCACGGGTGGCTTTCGCTGGCTTCTGAAGCCGTCGCCGACCAGGAAAAGCAAAAGGGGTCCGGCGCGAGCCGGGCCCCTTTCTGCATGGCGGTTTCCGGCAGTGGAACGGTGGCGGCGTTGCCCACGTTATGGCGGCACAGGGAGACGATTATGCAGCGCGAGACCTTCGCCAAGCTGGCGCTCGGATGCCTCGGCATATGCATGTGCGGCAGCGTCGCCGGCATGGGGCTGGCGAACTATACCACTTCGGGTTCGTTCGATTTCTACAAGCAGCGCTCGGCAACTGCCTGGGAAGCCGAGCTTCCGGAGCAGCCGACTGCGCTTGAATCGACCGATCTGGCATTTGCGTCGGATCGTCCCGACACGATCGATGATGCTGCGCCCAAGCCGGAGCTTGCTTCGTTCGACCGCTGAATTGAGGAACAGCGAAGCCAATCACGACGCCGGGCACGCACGCGAACGGATCGCCGAGATCCTGCGTGGCGCCCTGGGCACTCCCGAGGAGGACGCGCTCGAAGACGAGACGCGGCGGCTGATGCTGCACCTGTCGATCGAGCCGCTGGCCAATGCGGCGCCCGTGCCCGACGAAGCCGCGCCACATCCCCGCAAACCGTTGCTCCGGCGCCTGCTGGGCAAACAAGATGGCGATATGCGCGCCTAGGCCCGCGCAAGCCGCTTTCCGATCCGCGGCGCTTTGCCTAAGGGTTGGCATATGATGGTCCAGCGAAGTCGCGGAGAGGCGGCTTGATCGAGATTCCGCAATCGGCGGCAATAGTGGCGGGCGCCGTGCTCGCCCTGCTGCTGGTCGGCGCGACCTGGATGCTGTTCACCGGCCTGCGCGCGCGGGCCGAGGCGCGCGAAACTGCGGACCGCAATGCGCGGCTGGCGGCACTGGTCGCCGGATCGCCCGCCCAGGCGATGGTGGTGCGTCCCGATGGCCGCGTCGAAGTGCCGCGGCGGCTGGCCGATTGGCTGGGGCTCGACTTGCAGCCGCGCGAGCTATCGGATCTGGCCGGGATCGAGAGCGGGCTGGTCGCACCCGATGCCGCAGTGCTCGAGGCGCATGTCATCGCGGCGCAGAAGGCGGGGCAGCCGTTCAGCCTGTCGGTGCGCGCGCAAGGGTCCGAACGGGCGCTGCTCGTCGTCGGCGAGCGTCTGGCGGATGCCGGGCGCGGGCCGGGCGGAGTGGTGCTGTGGTTCCTCGACGCGACCGAGAGCCAGAGCGAGATCGCCCGGCTCCAGCATGAAGCGAGCCGGCTGCGCGCGGCGTTCGACGCCCTGACCGCGCTGATCGAGGCGGCGCCGATGCCGATGTGGTATCGCGGGCCCGACCTGCGGCTGCTGATGGTCAATTCGGCCTATGTCCGCGCCGTCGAGGGTGCCGACAGCGAGGATGTGGTCGCGCGCGGCATCGAACTGGTCGAAGGGGCAGGGCTGGGCGGCCCGCTGGCGAATGCCGCCATCGCACGCGATACCGGCGAACCGCAGACCACGGCGATGCCCGCGACGATCGGCGATGCGCGGCGGATGCTACGCCTCCACGACGTGCCGTTGCCGACAGGCGGCGTCGCAGGCTTCGCGATCGATATCGAGGATTACGAGCAGCTGCGCGGCGGACTGAAGCGCTTCGGCGAAGCGCAACGGGCGATGCTCGACCGGCTTTCCGCCGGCGTCGCGCAATTCGCGCCCGATCGCAGCCTGGCGTTCTGCAACCAGCCGTTCCGCCGCATGTTCGCGATGAAGACCGAATGGCTGGCCGACCGCCCCGAGTTCGACCGGGTGCTCGACCGGATGCGCGAGGCCAACCGGCTTCCCGAAGTGCGCGACTATCCGGCGTGGAAGGCCGAGCGGCGCGAATGGTTCGTGGCGCCCGACGCAGTCGAGGAGACGTGGAGCGTCGGCGGCACGCATCTGCGCGTCGTCGCCCAGCCGCTGCCCGAAGGCGGGCTGCTGCTGATCTTCGAGGATCGCACCCAGCAATTCGAGCTGCAGCGCGAACATGGCGAGATGCAGCAGGTGCGCACCGCGACGCTGGAGAGCCTGGCCGAGGCAGTCGGCGTGTTCGGCAAGGGCCGGCTGCAGCTGTGGAACCGCAAGTTCCGCCAAGTCTGGGGCTTCGAGGACGCATTCCTCGACGGGCATCCGCAGATCGGCCAGCTGGTCAAGGCGGTCGCGTCGCGGCTCAGCAATCCGGGGCGTGCCGAAGTGCTGGGCGACCTGATCCGGCTGGCGGCCAAGGACCGCCAGACTCGCGGCAGCACCGTGGCCTTCGCCGACGGGCGGCATTTCGACATCACCGCGGTGCCGCTGCCCGATGGCAATGCGCTGGTGACGATGCTCGACACCACCGATCATCACCGCGCCGAGCGCGCGCTGCGCGACCGCAACGAGGCGCTGGAGGCGGCGGACCGGGTGAAGACCGCGTTCGTCGCCAATATGAGCTATGAGCTGCGCACCCCGCTGACCTCGATCAAGGGGTTCACCGAGATGCTCAATGGCGGCTTTGCAGGCCGGCTGACCAAGAACGCCGTCGAATATACCGAGGCGATCCTGGTGTCGGTCGATCGGCTGAGCGCGCTGGTCGATGACGTGCTCGACTTGACCCAGAGCGAAGGCGCGCCGCTGGAGCGGGTGCCGGTCGATCTCGAGTTGGCGGCCAATGCCGCGGCCGAGGCGATCGCGCCGCTCGCCAAGGCCAAGCGCATCGACTTGGTGGTCGAGGATGCCGGCACCGCGGGCGTCGTGACCGGCGACCTCAAGCGGCTTCGCCAGGTGGTCGAGCATCTGCTGCGCCACGCCGTCGCCTGCACGCCCGAGGACGGGCGGGTGCTGCTCCACCTCGATGGCAACAAGAAGGTGGCGCGGGTGATCGTATCCGACAACGGGCCGGGGATGAGCAGGGAAGCCGCGGCAAAGGCGTTCGACAGCTTCGCCCAGCACGGCATTTCGCGCGGCGGCGAGCGTGCGCTGGGGCTGGGCATGCCGCTGGCGAAGCAGTTCGTCGAGGCGCATGGCGGACGGATCGAGCTGATCTCCGAGCCGGGCGAGGGCACGCTGGTGACCGTCGAACTGCCGCGGACGTGAGGGGGGACGATTTTGGGATGCGGCTCGCGTCGCCCGAAGAGTCGCTCGCGCTCGGCGAGCAGCTCGCCGCGCTCGTCCGCCCCGGCGACGTGATCGCGCTGTCCGGGCCGCTCGGCGCGGGCAAGACCAGCATCGCGCGCGGCCTGCTCGCTGCACTGGGGCTGGAGGGAGAGGCGCCGAGCCCGAGCTTCGCGATCGTCCAGCCCTATGCGCCGCCGGAAGTGCGGTTCCCGGTGCTGCACGTCGATCTCTACCGAATCGAAGACCCCTACGAGGCCGAGGAACTAGGCCTCGACGATGCGCGCTTCGATTCGCTGCTGCTCGTCGAATGGCCCGAGCGGCTGGGCGCGGCCTATTGGGCCGATGCGCTGTGGCTCACCCTGGATGTAACGCCGGACGGCGCGCGTGGCTTGACAGCCAAGGTGCCGGCGGCATGGGAGGATCGATGGTCGCAAATACTCCCCTGGACATGAATCCGCCCGCCGCGGCGCCCGACTTCCTGGTCGCCGCCGGATGGGAAGGTGCCGAGATACGCCCGCTCGCCGGCGACGCCTCGTTCCGCCGCTATTTCCGCGTGGTCCATCATGATCGCAGCGCGATCCTGATGGACGCGCCGCCGCCGCACGAGGATCCGCGCCCGTTCATCTCGATCGCGCGCTGGCTGGGCGAACGCGGCTTCGCGGCGCCGGAAATCCTTGCCGAGGATCTCGCGGAAGGCCTGGTGCTGCTCCAGGATTTCGGCGACGCGCGGCTGCGCGAGACCGTGGATGCCGCCCCGGAGAGCGAACTCCGGCTGTACGAGGAAGCCGTGGATCTGCTGGTCCGGCTTGGCCAGCATGCGGCGGCCGATATCCGCCCCTATGACCTTGCCGAATATCATCGCGAAGTGGCGTTGCTGCCCGAATGGTATTCGCCCGCAGTCGGTCTCGAAGTCGACATGGCAGGCTATATCGACGCGTGGGACGCGGCGTTGGCGCCCGTGCTTTCGGGTCATACGCCCGTCACGGTGCTGCGCGATTACCATGCCGAGAACATCATGCTGATCGAAGGGAGCGAGAGCCTGGGCCTGCTCGATTTCCAGGACGCGCTTGCCGGGCACCCGGCATATGACCTCGTCTCGCTGTTGCAGGACGCGCGGCGCGACGTGCCTGCCGAGCTCGAGACGGCGATGCTCGATCGCTACAAGCGGATCACCGGCGCCGGCGACGCCTTCGACGTTGCCTATCATGTGCTCGGCGCGCAGCGGAACGCCAAGATCGTCGGCATCTTTACGCGGCTGTGGCGGCGCGACGGCAAGCCGCGCTATGCCGGATTCTGCCCACGCGTCTGGGGCTATCTGGAGCGGGATCTGAAGCACCCGGCGCTCAAGCCGGTGTGCGACTGGTTCGATGCGAACATTCCCGCAGAGATGCGCGGGGATCCGCTGGCGATCGTCGGCGAATGAGCGCGATCTATTCGCTGCGGCCGCAGCCCGATGCGGCCGTGCCCGAGACTGCGATGGTGATGGCGGCCGGGCTCGGCAAGCGGATGCGTCCACTGACTGCCACGCGTCCCAAGCCGTTGGTGGAAGTCGCCGGCAAAACACTGATCGACCACACTTTCGATCATCTTCGCACGGCGGGAGTGAAGCGCGCGATCGTCAACGTCCATTACCTCGCCGACCAGATGGAAGCGCATCTGCGCGCGCGGGCAAGCGGCGTGGAAGTGCTGATTTCCGACGAGCGCAAGCAATTGATGGAGACCGGCGGCGGCATCGTCCAGGCGCGCGAGCTGATCGGCGACAAGCCGTTCCTGTGCGTCAACAGCGACAATCTGTGGATCGATGGCCCGGTCGATGCGATCCGCGGGCTCGCGGCGCAGTGGGACGAAGCGAAGATGGACGCGCTGCTGCTGGTAGTGCCGCTGGCGCGCGCCAATTGCCACAAGGGCCAGGGCGATTTCCGGCTCGACGCGCTCGGCCGGATCACCGAGCGGCGCAAGCCCGGGCGGGTGGCGCCATTCGTATTCATCGGGGTGTCGATCCTCTCCCCCCGGCTGATCCGCGACTGGCCCGAGGGACCGTTCTCGACCAATTTGTTCTTCACCCGCGCGCTGGAGGCGGGGCGGCTATGGGGCGTGGTACACCAGGGGTTGTGGTTCGACGTCGGCACGCCCGCGGCAGTCGGCGCGGCGGAGGCGGTGCTGGCGGAGATGTGACGGGCATTGGCTGTCTTTAGCCCGTCACCCCGGCCTTGTGCCGGGGTCCACCACGCGGCTTTGCGATTCCCTCGATCCTCTATGGTTCACCGGCGCGGCACGGTGGACCCCGGCACAAGGCCGGGGTGACGGTTTTGAGATTCGCGACATTGGCGTTTCGGCGCGGGGCGCGTAGCGAATAGGCCAATGCCCGAACGCCTCCATCTCTACACCATCCCGCCGCATCGTGCGTTCGCCGATGCGCTGGCGATCGGGCTGATCCGGCGGTTCGGCAGCGATCCGCTGCGGCTCGCGCGGGGGCTGGTGCTGCTGCCCAACAACCGCGCCAAGCGCGCGATCCAGGACGCGTTCGTCCGCGCCAGCGAACGCGGGCTGCTGCTGCCGCGGCTGGTCGCGGTGGGCGATCCCGAGCTTGACGAAGCGGTGTTCGACACTGCCGGCGACGAAGACCCGATCCCGCCTGCAGTCGAGCCGCTCCAGCGCCGCATGATCCTCGCGAGGCTGATCCAGGAATCGGGCGCGCCGGTCGATGCGGCCGAGGCGGTGCGGCTGGCGGGCGACCTGGCGACGACGCTCGACCAGTTGCTGATCGAGGAAGTCGCGCCGCGCGCGCTCAAGGAGATCGAGCTCAGCCAAGAATTGTCGGCGCATTGGGAGCGCTCGCTCGCGCTGTTCGAAGTGGTGCTGACGCGCTGGCCCAGGGAGCTCGAGCGGCTCGGCCGAATCGACCTTGCCGAACGGCGGCGGCGGCTGATCGACAAGGTCGCCAGGCGCTGGCGTAGCGCACCGCCCGCGGGCTTCGTCTGCGCGGCGGGCGTCGCCGCGGCGTCGCCGGTGTTCGCGCGGCTGCTGCGCACCGTTGCGGCGCTGCCGCAGGGGATGGTGGTGCTGCCCGGGCTCGCCACCGGGATCAGCGACGCCGAATGGGACGCGCTGGGCCCGCACAAGCCCGATCCGGTCACCGGCCGGCGCCGGCGCAATCTGGAGAGCCATCCGCAATTCCATTTGAAGCTGCTGCTTGACCGGATGGGCGTGCATCGCAGCGAGTTCGATCCGTGGCGGGTGGTCAGTGAGCATGACGCGCCGCCGGCACGGAGCAGGGCGATCGCATCGGCAATGGCGCCGCCCGAATTGACCCATGGCTGGACTGCGCTGCCGGCGGCGGAGCGGCGGCTCGACGGGGTGCGCGTGCTCGAAGTCGCGACTCCCGCCGAGGAGGCGCAGGGCATCGCGCTGGCGCTGCGCGAAGTGCTGGAGACGCCGGGGCGGACCGCGGCATTGGTCACCCCCGATCGGGCGCTGGCGCGGCGCGTCGCGGCGCATTGCGCGCGCTGGGGGATCGCGGTCGACGATTCCGCCGGCCAGCCGCTGTCGATCCTGCCGCCGGGGACGCTGCTGCTCGCGCTTGCCGATGCCGCGGCGCAGGGCTTCGCGCCGCTGGCGTTGCTCACCCTGCTCAAGCATCCGCTGGTGATGGCCGAACGCCGCGGCGAATGGCTTGAGGGGGTGCGCCGGCTTGATAGGGCATTGCGCGGGCCACGACCTGCACCGGGATTGCAGGGGATCGACCGGCATCTTGCCGAGCAAGATGGGCGAGACGGGCTTTTGCGCCGCGCGGCGCAGCGCTGGTGGCCCGAGGCACGGGCGCTGCTGGCGCCGCTGGAGGACGTGTTCGCCGGTGGGCCGCAGCCCGTGCCGGCATTGCTCGCCGCCTTGCGCGAGACCGCGCAGGCGCTGGGCGGTGATGCGCTCTGGGCCCGCAGCGAGGGACGCGAGGCGGCGAACCTGCTCGATGCCGCCGAACGCGAGGCCGCCAATGGCCCACCGCGCGCCGAGCCCGAGGCGCTGGCACCGATGCTGCGCACCTTGATGGAGGAAGTCGCGGTGCGGCCGCCGCAGGGCGGGCATCCGCGGCTGGCGATCCTGGGCCTGATCGAGGCGCGGCTGCAGACCGCCGACCTGATGATCCTCGGCGGATTGAACGAAGGCGTGTGGCCGGGGCTACCCGCGCCCGACCCGTGGCTCGCGCCGCGCATCCGCGCCGAACTGGGGCTGCCGGGGCTGGAGCGGCGCATCGGACTCTCGGCGCACGATCTTGCCGGGGCGCTGGGCGCGCCGCAGGTGTTGCTCACTCGCGCCCGCCGCGATGCCAGCGCCCCGACGATCGCCTCGCGCTTCTGGCTGCGGCTCGAAGCGTTGTCGGGCGGGCTGGAGCGTGCCGGGGAGATCGTCGCGTGGCTGCGCGGGATCGACGATCCGGGCGCGCACCAGCCCGCCGATCGGCCGGCGCCCCAACCGGCAGTCGAACTGCGTCCCAAGGCGCTGTCGGTCACCGAAGTCGATCGGCTCAAGGCCGACCCCTATGCGTTTTACGCGCGGCGGATGCTGCGGCTGATGCCGCTCGATCCCGTCGATGCCGATCCGAGCGCGGCGTGGCGTGGCACGGCGGTACACGACGTTCTTCAGAAATGGTTTGAGCTTGACGAGTGTGCGCCGGAGCGTTTGCGTGCGCGCGCGGAGGCGATGCTGAGCGATGAGCGGACGCATCCGATGATGCGCGCGCTCTGGGCACCGCGGCTGATGGAAGCCATCGACTGGATCGCCGGGCAGATCGCCGCCGATCCGTCCCGGAAAGTTATTGCGGTCGAGAAGCGCGGCGTGATCCCCTTCGCCGGGGTCGAGCTCAGCGGTACGTTTGATCGGATCGACCGTATGGGCGACGGCAGCCTTGCGATCGTCGACTACAAGACCGGCAAGCCGCCAAGCCTCGCCGCGGTCCGCGAGGGCTTCAGCCTGCAATTGGGGCTGCTCGGTCTGATCGCCGAACGCGGTGGGTTCGATGGAATCGAGGGGCGCGCCAAGCAGTTCGAATATTGGTCGCTGTCGAAGAACAGCCGCGGCGCGTTCGGCTATGTCGAGAGCCCGTGCGATCCCAGGCGGCGCGATTATCTGCCTGCAGACGATTTCGTCGATCGCGCCGTCGCGCAGTTCGAGGGCGCGGCACGGATGTGGCTGACCGGGGACGAGCCATTCACCGCCAAGCTCCACCCCGATTACGCGCCCTATGCCGAGTATGACCAGCTGATGCGCCGCGACGAATGGTATGGCCGTGACTGAGGTCCGCACGCTCCATCCCCTCAAGGGCAACCAGCGCCGCGCAAGCGATCCGTCGCGGCATATCTGGCTGTCGGCGTCGGCGGGCACTGGCAAGACGCAGGTGCTCGCCGCGCGCGTCTGGCGGCTGCTGCTCGCCGGCACCGATCCCGGCGCGATCCTGTGCCTCACCTTCACCAAGGCGGGCGCCGCTGAGATGTCAGAGCGGATCACCAGCCGGCTGGCGCGCTGGGTGCGGGCAAGCGACGCCGAGCTGGTCGCCGATCTCGAGGCTTTGGGCGAAAGCATCGCCCCCGAAGGCCGCGCGCGTGCCCGCACGCTGTTCGCCAAGGTGCTCGATGCGCCGGGCGGGGGGATCCGCATCCAGACGATTCACAGCTTCTGCCAGTCGCTGCTTTCGGCCTTTCCGGTCGAGGCGGGCCTGGTCCCCGGCTTCCGCCCGCTCGACCAGCGCGAAGAGGCGGTGCTGGCGCGCGAGGCGTTGGCCGAGATGCTGGTCGATGCGGGCCGAGAGGGGCGGACCGTGCTGATCGACGCAGTCGGTGCGCTCAGCCTGCGGCTGGGCGAGGGCAAGGCCGAGGCGTTCCTGAAGATCTGCGCGTCGAACGGCGAGGCGATGGCGGCGCTGCCCAGCGGCATCCAGCCGTTCCTGCGCCGCGCGCTTGGCTTGCCTTCGGGCGATATCGCCGCCGAGATCGAGCAATGCTGCGGCGATGACGCGTTCGATTGCGCCGGACTGCGCCAGATCGCGACCATGAATGCCGCTTGGGGCACCAAGACGGGCCTCGCGCGCGCCGAAGAGATCGCGATGTGGCTGACCCTGCCGCCGGCCAGGCGCGCGCTGCGGCTCGCCGACCTTCATTCGGTCTGGGCCACTGCCAAGGGCGAGCCGCGCTCGTTCGGCAAGGGGCAGGCGCCGCAGGACGAAGCCTATGCCGATCTGGCAATGCGGCTGCACGGGCGGTGCGGCGAGTTGATCGGGTTGAAGGTGCAGGCCGATTTCGCAGACTTGCTCGCGCGCGGGCTGGAGGCGGGGCGAGCCTATGCCGACACCTATGCGCGGGCCAAGCGCCGGGTCGGTGCAGTCGATTTCAACGACCTGATCCGCAAGACCGTCGCGCTGCTCGCCGAGCCGGGCATGGGCGAATGGGTGCGCTACAAGCTCGACCAGGTCACCGAGCATGTCCTGATAGACGAGGCGCAGGACACCAATCCGCAGCAATGGGCGATCGTCAGCGCGATTGCCGACGAGTTCTTCGCGGGGCAGGGCGCACGCGGCGAGGCGGTCGGGACGCTGTTCACTGTCGGCGACTACAAGCAGGCGATCTTCGGCTTCCAGGGCACCGATCCGATCTATTTCCGCGCGGCGTTCGAGCGCTTCTGGCAGGCCTCGCGGGTCCAGCCCGACTTCGATGTAGAGGCGCGCGAGCTCGAATCGCTGTCGCTGACCCACAGCTTCCGCTCGACCCGGCCGGTGCTCGAATTCGTCGATGCGGCGATCGGCGGGCTGGCGGAGCCGGGGATGGGCGATCTCAGCGACGCCGAGCCGCATGCCAGTGAAGTGCCGGGGCCGGGGACGGTGACGCTGTGGCCGGCGACTGCCGAAGGCGGCAGCGATGCCGATGAGGAGGAATGGGTCGGCGACACCACCCGGAAGCTGGCGGGGGACATTGCGCGGGCGATCAAGACATGGCTCGCCGACGGGCTGATGCTCGAAAGCAAGGGGCGGGCGCTGCGTCCCGAGGACGTCATGATCCTCGTCAAGCGGCGCGGCGAACTGGCGTCGCTAATCGTCGCGCGGCTCTATGCCGAGGGCGTGCCGGTGGCCGGGGTCGACCGGCTGCGGCTCAATGCGCCGCTGGCGGTGCAGGACCTGCTCGCCGCGGTGCGCTTCGTGCTCCAGCCCGAGGACGATCTGTCGCTGGCGTCGCTGCTGGTGTCGCCGCTGATCGGGTGGAGCCAGGACGAACTGATGGCCGCAGCGCTGCGGCCGAAGAGTGCGTCCTTGTGGTCGCATCTGCGCGATACTGCCAAGGATCGGATCGGACCGCTCGAAGCGTTGCTCAATCGGGCCGACTTCACCACGCCGTATCGCTTTCTGGAGGAAATCCTTTCGGGCGCGCTCGACGGGCGGCGAAAGCTGCTGCTGCGGTTGGGGGAAGAGGCGCGGGACCCGATCGAGGAACTGCTCAACGCCGCGCTCAACTTCGAAAATGTCGCGACGCCGTCGCTCCAGCGCTTCCTCGACTGGTTCGATCGCGGCGATGTCGAGATCGTCCGCGATGCGGCGCAGCCGGCGGGGTCGGTGCGGGTGATGACCGCGCATGGCGCCAAGGGGCTGCAGGCGCCTTTGGTGATCCTCGCCGACGCGACCGTGGACCCGACGCGAAGCCCGCGCGATTTCCTGCTTTGGGCGCCCGAGGACCACGACGCCGCGCCGTTCCCGATCTTCCGGCCGCGCGCGGCGGAGCGGGGCGGGCCGCTGGACGTGGTGCTCGAAATGGCTGACCGGCGCGAGCTGCAGGAACATTGGCGGCTGTTCTACGTCGCGGCGACGCGGGCGGAGGAGCGGCTGGTGATCGCCGGGGCGCTCGGCCCGCAGGCCAAGGGCGTGCCGCCCGAGGCGAGCTGGTACGCCGCGTGTGCGCGGGCGCTCGACGCGCTCGGGGTGCCCGAAGGGGAGGCGCGCGAGTTTCGCGGGATCACGCCGGCGGCGCCGGTTGCTGTGTCGACGGAGAAGGGAGAGAAGCCCGCCGAACACCCCGCTTTGCCCGGCTGGATCAAGCTGCCTGCGCCGGCCGAGGCACGCCCGCCACGGCCGCTGGCGCCGTCGTCGCTGGGTGAGGATCTTGCCGCCGATCCGCCGCCGACGCCAGCAATGCGGTTGGCAGCGGAGCGGGGGCGGTTGCTCCATGCTCTTTTCGAGCGCTTGCCCGCGCTGGCGCCCGACGTGCGTGCTCCAGCTGCGGAGCGCTGGCTGGCCGGGCCCGGGGGCGTGGAGGATATGGCGGCCCGCGCCGAAATCGCCGCGGCGGCGCTTGCGGTGATCGAGGATCTGCGCTTCGCCGACCTGTTCGCGCCCGATGCGCTCGCCGAGGCGCCGATCGCTGCGGTGGTCGAGGGGCTGGTGGTGTCGGGGACGGTCGATCGGCTGGTGGTGCGCGACGACGTGGTGCGCGTAGTCGATTTCAAGACCGCGCGGCGGGCGTCCGCGACGCTCGACGCCATGCCGCCTTACCATGTGCGTCAGATGGCGGCCTATGCCGCGGCGCTGGCGGTGATCTTCCCTGGGCGCCGGATCGAAGCGGCGTTGCTCTACACTGCGGGGCCTACGCTCCACGTCCTGCCGCCCGAATTGCTCGCGGCGCGAAAGGCCGACTTGCTCGCCACGGAGCAAAGCTTGGCTTCGCGCGCTTGAGCCGGGACCCCGGCGCACATAGATAACGATCAAGACTCATTCAGGAGACCGTTTCATGGCCACTCAGGCTACCACCGACGCCAGCTTCGACGCCGATGTCCTCCAGGCCGACAAGCCTGTGCTCGTGGACTTCTGGGCCGAATGGTGCGGACCCTGCCGGATGATCGCACCGGCGCTCGAAGAACTCGCCGCCGAACTCGGCGACAAGGTCAACATCGTCAAGCTCGATATCGACGAGAACCCCGACGCGCCGACCAAATACGGCGTGCGCGGCATCCCGACGATGATCCTGTTCAAGAACGGCCAGCCTGCCGCCACCCAGGTCGGCGCGCTGCCCAAGAGCGGCATCAAGCAGTGGATCGAGCGCGAGCTCTGATCGCCTGAACCCGGTGGGCCGCCCGCTCCGGCGGCGCGGCCTGCACCGGATCTGCACGACATCACCATGATGCGCTGACGCCGGCTACCGGCCGATCGGCACATCGAAGCGCGATGACGCTTCCCGACTATCGGGGAGTTTCACATGCGCTTGCGACTATCTTCCAGTTTCCTCGCCAAGATCGCCGCGGCAGGCGGGCTCGTCCTGCTCGCCGACCGGTTGTTCTGGGCCGGGCAGGGCATCGGCTCCAATCTCGGCGTGTTCGCGCTTGCCTGGACCGCCGCGACTGTGGCGCTCACGCCGACCTTGTGGCGCGACCGGCGGAGCTGGATCGCGGCGGCGGGTGCGCTGCTCCTCGTCCTGCCGTTGCTCGACAGCCCCGGACCGCTGGCGGTACTGCTGTTCGGCACTTGTCTGGCGATGGCGGTGCTGCTGCCGCGTGCGGCGCAGTTCGGCCATGCCGGGCGCTGGGTGCTGCGGCTGGCGCTTCACGGCATCGTTAGCGCCATCGGACCTTGGCGCGACCTGATCCGGCTGCGCAAGCCGTTCGGCCGCGGGCTGCCACGCCAGCGCATCCTGCCGTTGCTGCCCTTGCCGCTGATCGGCGGCGCGGTGTTCCTCAGCCTGTTCGCCAGCGCCAACCCGGTGATCAGCGAGGCGCTCGTCGCGCTCGGCACGCCGCGTTTCGACGACGCCACGCTCGGCCGGTTCGTCTTCTGGGGCGCGATCCTCACGCTTGTCTGGGTAACGCTGCGCCCGCACCGGCTGCGCTTCGCCGCGTATCTGCCCGCGGCGAGCATGCCGTCGGCCATCCCCGGCGTGACGAGTGGCTCGGTGCTGCTTGCCTTGATTACCTTCAACGCGCTGTTCGCACTGCAGAACGGCCTGGATATCGCGTTCCTGTGGAGCGGCGCCCCGTTGCCCGTGGGCGTGACGCTGGCGGACTATGCCCATCGCGGCGCCTACCCCCTGATCGCCACGGCACTGCTTGCCGGGCTGTTCGTGCTGGTCGCGCTGCGGCCGGGATCGGCAACCGCTTCGGTCCCCGCTATCCGGCGGCTGGTGGTGCTGTGGGTCGCGCAGAACGTCTTCCTCGTCGCCTCCAGTATCCTGCGCACGATCGACTATATCGAAATCTATTCGCTCACCGGGCTACGCATCGCCGCGCTGACCTGGATGGCGCTGGTGGCGCTTGGGCTGGTGCTGATCCTGTGGCGGATGCTCGGCGGACGCAGCGCGGCGTGGTTGATCAACGCCAATGCGGGTGCGGCGCTGGCGGTGCTCGCGGTGTGCACCGTCGTCGATCTCGGCGCGGTCGCGGCGTCGTGGAATGTCCGTCATGCACGCGAAGTCGGCGGCAAGGGCGCCGCGCTCGACCTTTGCTATCTGCGCCAACTCGGACCCTCGGCACTTACATCGCTGGCCGCGCTCGAGATCGACAATGACCTCGATGGCGATTTCGCCGAGCGCGTCGCCTGGGTGCGCCACCGCGTGCTGCACGACACGATCGAAGGGCAGCGCGGCGGCGAATGGATCTGGCGCAATGACCGGCGGCTGAAGCAAGTCGAGACGATGCTGGCAGGACGCAGGCTGCGCGCCGGGCCGTCCGAAGGGCCCGTCGGGAGAAACTGCGACGGCAGCCTGATCCCGCCGCCCGCACCCGAGCCGGTGCCCGCGCCGCCCGCGGAAGCCTCGGCGGCGACGGGGCCGGTCCCGCCCGATACGCTCGTCCCCGCGCCCGCGGCATTGACGAACGAGGCCGCGCGATGATCATGTGCCCCATGCCGCGCACCATCCTGATCGCCGACGACGATCCGCACATCCGTCAGCTGCTCGCCTTCGCCTTCGCCAAGGCCGGGCTCGACACGCTCGAAGCCGATGACGGCGAGGCGGTGCTCGCGCTGGTGGAGGCGCGGCACGTCGATCTGGTGGTGCTCGACATCAACATGCCGCGGATGGACGGTCTCGAGACGTGCCGGCGGTTGCGCACCGCCGGCGACCTGCCGATCCTGTTCCTCTCCTCGCGCGACGACGAGATCGATCGCGTACTCGGGATCGAGCTTGGCGCCGACGATTACGTCGTCAAGCCGTTCTCCCCGCGCGAAGTGGTGGCGCGCTCGATGGCGATCCTGCGCCGCACCGGCGCCAGGCCGGCGGCCACCGATGACGGGCGGCGGATCGATCATGGCCGGCTGGCGCTCGACGTCGAGGGCTGGCGGGCGACCTGGGCGGGCACCGAGATCGCGCTCACGGTGACCGAATTCTCGATCCTCCGCACGCTGGCGGTGATGCCGGGCAAGGTATTCAGCCGCGACGCGATCATCGACCGGCTCCACGGCCCCGGCTTCGCGGTGACCGATCGCACGATCGACAGCCATATCCGCAATCTGCGCGGCAAGTTCGCCGGGGTCGGCGGCACCGACGTGATCGAGACTCGCGCCGGCGTCGGCTATCGGATCGGGAGCTGCACGGGCGCGCCGGCGTGATCGCTGGCCTCAAGGCGGTGCTCAAGCGGCATTGGCCGGCGCTGCGGCTGCGCACGATCCTGTTCGGCACCTTGCTGTTCACCGCCGCGCTGCCCGGCGCAGGCGCGCTGTTCCTGCGCGTCTATGAGAATACGCTGGTCCGCCAGACCGAGGCGGAGCTGATTGCACAAGGCGCGGTGCTGGTCGCCACCGCGCAGGCACTATGGCCCGGCGCAGCGCCCGGCTCGACCGATCCGCGGCCGTATCGTCCCGAAGGTTCGACAATCGACCTGCGAACTACCAAGGTGCTCGACGAGCGGCCGCCGGCATTACCGCGCACGCACGCGCCCGATCCCCAGGCGATGGCGATGGCGCGCCGGCTGCACCCGATCCTCGCCGCCACTGCGCGCACGACGCTCGCCTCGCTCCAGCTGCTTGACGGAAATGGCGTGATCCTGGTCGGGCATCAGGCGGGCGGTTCCTATGCCGCGCTTCCCGAAGTGGCGGCGGCGCTGCACGGGCGCGTCGGCACGGTGCTGCGTACCAACGGCGCCTATCGTCAGCGTTACGCCTTCGAATGGCTCAGCCGTGCCTCGTCGCTGCGGATCCACCATGTCCGGCCGATCATCGTCGAGGGGCGCGTAGTGGGCGTGCTGCTCCAGTCGCGCTCGCCGCGCGCGCTGTTCCGCGGGCTATATGAGGATCGCGGCAAGATCCTGCTGGGTATCGGACTGATCTTCCTCGTGCTGCTCGGGCTGACCGGGTTGCTCTCGCGCGGCATCGCCCGGCCGATCGAGGCGCTCGGCGATGCGACCCGCGGCGTTGCCAACGGCACCGGATCGGTGCCCGACGCGCCGGTGACCGCGGCAATCGAGATACGGGCATTGTTCGAGAATTTCCGCGCGATGGCGGCGGCGATCGACCGCCGATCGCATTATTTGCGTGATTTCGCCGCTTCGGTCAGCCACGAATTCAAGACGCCGTTGGCCGGAATTTCGGGCGCGATCGAGCTGTTCGAGGATCACGGCGCGACGATGACTCCGCAGGAGCGCGAACGGTTTCTCGGCAACATCAAGGCGGATGCTTCGCGGCTGTCGCAGCTGGTTACCCGGCTGCTCGATCTCGCCCGCGCCGACATGGCGCAGGCCGATCCCGACGTCGCGGTCGACGCGCTCGCGGTGATCCGGCAGGTTACGGATGCCCAGGGCGGCGGCGATTTCCGCGTACTGATCGAACCGGGCGAGGCCGCGCCCGTGGCGGTTCAGGCTTCGACGGTCGAGGCGGTGGTCACGACGTTGCTCGAAAACGCCCGCCAGGCCGGTGCGAGCGAAGCGACGATCGGCATCGAGCGGCGGGGCGATACGCTCGAAATCGCCGTCACCGACAATGGCCGTGGCATCGCCCCCGCTGATGCTGAGCGCATCTTCGAACCCTTCTTCACCACCCGCCGCGCGGCGGGCGGCACCGGGCTGGGCCTTGCGATCTCGATGTCGCTGCTGCGCGCCGGAGGTGGAGGGCTGATGCTCGATCCGGAAGCGAGCGGCACGCGCTTTGTCGTAGTGCTGCCGGTTGCTCGGGGAATCCCCCCTCCCTGAAAGGGAGGCGGAATCTCGAACCTACTCCGTCACACTCACCCCGGCCCGATCCCCCAGTGCGCGTCCTTCGATCAGCGTAATCCGCCGCCGTGCCGCATCGATCACGCCTTCGGTCTCCCAGCGGCTGACGATCCGGCTCACCGTGTGCAGCGTCGTCGCGGTGAGTTCGGCGAGTTCCTGCCGCGAGATATCGACCGACCGCGTGTCATTGTCGGTGAGGCGCAGCACGGCGCGTGCCAGGCGCTGCTCGACCGGCTGGGTCGATACTTCGTGCAGCCGCTGGAGCATCTCCTCGTTGCGCAGCGAGATGAAGCGCATCGTGTTGGTCGCCAGGCTCGGATGATCGAACAGCATCGATAGCGCGCGCTCGGCCGGCCAGCCCAATGTCCTGACCGGCGTCACCGCGGACGCGGTGGCCGGGTAGGGGGTCCGCTGCACCACTGCGGCGACCCCGGGCAGATCGCCCGGACCCAGCAGGTGCACCGTCATCGCCGATCCCCGCGGCGAGGTCCGCCACACGCGCACCTGGCCTTCGACGATGACCAGCAGTTGCGACGCCGGATCCTCCTCGTGGAACAGCGCCTCACCGGCGGCGTGGCTGCGGCGGGCACCGCTTTCCAGGAGCCGGGTCAGCAGCTCCGGCGGCAGTCCCTCGAAGAAGAGGCCGGTTGGCGATGTCATCCCCCTTCATCGCGCGTCGCAAACGCGGCTTCTTTGACCGCGGACAAATTCAGCGCGATCGCGAAGTGCGATGGGCAGTGCGACCTGGCCGGGCAATCTCGTGCGGCCTGCAGCGCGGGATGACCCATGCCGATCGGCGGCTTCGCAGCGATCTTCGCACTATTGATCATGGCCACCTTGGCGTCGGGCTATTGGCTGCTCCTGCGCGCCAACGCAGTCGCACGCGAGGCCGACACGCCCGATAATGACGTGGTGCCGGGGCGGACGCGTCCGCCCGCGCGGCGGACCTCGCGCACCGGCCTGTGGGTAGCGGGCGCGGTCTTCGGCCTGTCGTGCGCCGGCCTCGGCACCTTCCTCGCGCTCTACGTCAGCGGGACGATCACATCCGGCTGGACCGCGAACGATCCCACGGTCCAGCGGCCATGACTGCGCATCTCTCTTCTTCTTTGGGGCATTTGATCCATGGATAACGCCGTCACCGGCGCCGGGGGCTGGTTGCTGCTCGGCATCGTCGCGCTCGTCGCGGCAGCAGCAACCGCTGATGCCGGCTTTGCCATACATATGAGCATCTTCGCGCTGGCGGCGGTTGCCGCGGGGTTCATCTCGATGCGTGCGGTGAGCCGCGACACGGTGACGGGCAGCGCTGCAAAGTTCGCCATGGCCTCGCGCTATGACGACGACGTGATCCGTTGGGGCGTGATCGCCACGGTGTTCTGGGGGATCGTCGGCTTCCTGGTCGGCGTGGTGATCGCTTCGCAGCTGACCTTTCCCGGGCTCAACCTGGGCGAATATCTCAATTTCGGGCGCATCCGGCCGCTGCACACCTCCGCGGTGATCTTCGCCTTCGGCGGCAACGCACTGATCTGCACCAGCTTCTACATCGTCCAGCGGACCTGCCGCGTACGGCTCGCCTTTCCCGGCCTCGCCAAGTTCGTGTTCTGGGGATACCAGCTGTTCATCGTGCTGGCGGCGACCGGCTATGTCCTCGGCATCACCCAGTCAAAGGAATATGCCGAGCCCGAATGGTATATCGACCTGTGGCTGACCGTGGTCTGGGTCGCCTACCTCATCGTTTTCGTCGCCACGATCGTGCGCCGCGCCGAGCCGCACATCTATGTCGCCAACTGGTTCTTCCTCGCCTTCATCCTGACGATCGCGATGCTGCACATCGTCAACAACCTGGCGATCCCGGTCTCGCTGCTCAGCTCGCGTTCCTACTCGGCCTTCTCCGGCGTGCAGGATGCGCTGACTCAATGGTGGTACGGCCACAACGCCGTCGGCTTCTTCCTCACCGCCGGCTTCCTGGCGATGATGTATTACTTCGTGCCCAAGCAGGCAGAGCGGCCGATCTACAGCTACCGGCTGTCGATCCTCCACTTCTGGTCGCTGATCTTCCTCTACATCTGGGCCGGTCCGCACCACCTCCACTACACCGCGCTGCCCGATTGGGCGCAGACGCTGGGCATGGTGTTCTCGGTGATGCTGTGGATGCCGAGCTGGGGCGGCATGATCAACGGGCTGATGACGCTCAACGGCGCGTGGGACAAGATCCGCACCGATCCGATCATCCGCATGATGGTGTTCGCGCTCGCCTTCTACGGCATGGCGACCTTCGAAGGCCCGATGATGTCGATCAAGAGCGTCAATTCGCTCAGCCACTATACCGAGTGGACCGTCGGCCACGTCCATAGCGGCGCGCTCGGCTGGAACGGGATGATCACCTTCGGCGCGCTTTACTACATGGCGCCGCGCCTCTGGGGCCGCGAGCGGCTCTATTCGCTGCGCATGGTCAACTGGCACTTCTGGCTCGCGACGCTGGGGATCGTCCTCTACGCCTCGGCCTTGTGGGTGGCCGGGATCACCCAGGGGCTGATGTGGCGCGAGTACGGCGAGGACGGCTACCTCGTCTACGCCTTCGCCGAAGTCGTCGCCGCGATGCAGCCCTATTACCTCATCCGGGTGCTCGGCGGGCTATTCTACCTCGCCGGTGCGCTCATCATGGCCTGGAACATCTGGATGACCATCCGCGGCAAGCTCCGCGCCGAGGCCCCGATGTCCACCGCTCCCTACGACCCCGCAAAGGACCGCCCGCTCGTGCCGGCCGCGGCGGAATAAGGAATTCCGAAATGGCTTCGCTCATCGATCACAAGAAGATCGAACGCAACGTCACCCTGCTCGGCGCGCTCGCGCTGGTCACCGTGGCGATCGGCGGGATCGTCGAGATCGCGCCCTTGTTCTGGATCGACTCGACCATCGAGAAGGTGGAGGGCATGCGGCCCTACACCCCGCTCGAGCAGACCGGCCGCGACATCTATGTCCGCGAGGGCTGCTATAACTGCCACAGCCAGATGATCCGTCCGTTCCGCGACGAGGTCGAGCGCTACGGGCATTACAGCCTCGCTGCCGAGAGCATGTACGATCACCCCTTCCAATGGGGATCGAAGCGTACCGGCCCCGATCTGGCGCGCGTCGGCGGGCGCTATTCGGACGAATGGCATGTCCAGCACCTCAAGGAACCGCGCTCGGTGGTCGGCGAATCGATCATGCCGGCTTATGGCTTCCTCGCCAAACGCGAGCTCGATACGCGCGACGCCGCCCAGCGCCTCACGGCGCTCTCCCGCGTCGGCGTGCCCTACAGCAAGGCCGATATCGAGAACGCGGCGAAGGACATGCTCGACCAGGCGACCCCCGGCGCCGACACAGCAGACCTCGCCAGCCGCTATCCCAAGGCACAGTCGCGCGACTTTGACGGCGATCCCAACCGCGCGACCGAGATGGATGCGCTGGTCGCCTATCTCCAGATGCTCGGCACCCTGGTCGATCACCGCGCCGCGGCGCCGCAGGAGAAGCCGCGATGACCTACGAAACCCTGCGGCACTTCGCCGACAGCTGGGGGCTCGTCTTCATGACGGTGACCTTCCTGACCCTGACCGGCTGGGCCTTCCGCCGCGGCGCGCGCGCGCATCACGACGCCGCCGCCCGCATGATCTTCGACGAGGAGCGCATCGATGGCTGAGCAGCGCGTCGACGAAAAGACCGGCACCCGCACGGTCGGCCACGAATGGGACGGCATCGAGGAACTCGACACCCCGATGCCGCGCTGGTGGCTCTATACCTTCTACGCCACCATCATCTTCGCGCTGGGCTATGTCGTCGCCTATCCGGCCTGGCCGCTGGTGCACGACGCCACCCGCGGCGTGCTCGGCTGGTCGAGCCGCGGCGAATACGCCAGGGAAGTCGCCGCCGAGGGCGTCCGGCGCAGCGCGGTGCGCGAGGAACTGGCCCGCATCCCGATCGAGCGGCTGCCCGAGAATTCGAAGCTGTTCGAGGCCGCGGTCGCCGGCGGCGCCTCGGCGTTCAAGGTGCACTGCGTCCAGTGCCACGGCTCGGGCGCGGCGGGATCGAAGGGCTATCCCAACCTCAACGACGATGACTGGCTGTGGGGCGGCGATCTCAAGATGCTCGTCGCGACGATCACCAACGGCATCCGCCAGCCCGGCAACGACGCGACGCACGTCTCGATGATGCCCGCCTTCGGCCGCGACCAGCTGCTCAAGTCCGACGAAATCGAAGACGTCGCCAGCTATGTCCGCATCGTATCGGGCCAGGAGAAGCCCAGCGCTTCTGCACAACGCGGTGCGGCCCTGTTCGCTACCAATTGCGCGGTCTGCCACGGCGCCAACGCCAAGGGCAGCCGCGAGCTCGGCGCGCCGAACCTTACCGACAAGATCTGGCTCTATGGCGGCGACCGTGAATCGCTCGTCCAGACGATCACCAATTCGCGCGGGGGGGTAATGCCCGCCTGGGGGACGCGCCTCGATCCGGTGACGATCAAGATGCTCGCCGCCTATGTCCATTCGCTCGGCGGCGGCGAGGCGATCGTGCCCCAGCCGTCTCCGAGCCCCACGGAGGCGGCTCCGGCCCCGTCAGCCAATGGCAAGCCCTGAAGACCTGATCGCCCCCAAGCCGCCGCAGCTTTTCGAAGCGCGGCGGAAGATCTTCCCCAAGGCGGTTCGCGGTTCGTATCGCAACCTCAAATGGGCGATCATGGCGGTGACGCTCGCGATCTATTACATCACGCCTTGGCTGCGCTGGGACCGGGGTCCCTATGCCCCGGACCAGGCGGTGCTGGTCGACATCGCCAATCGCCGCTTCTTCATGTTTGCGATCGAGATCTGGCCGCACGAATTCTACTACGTCGCCGGGCTGCTGATCATGGCGGCGATCGGGCTGTTCCTCGTCACCTCGTCGGTCGGGCGCGCGTGGTGCGGCTATGCCTGTCCGCAGACGGTGTGGACCGACCTGTTCCTCCACGTCGAGCGCCTGATCGACGGCGACCGCAACGCTCAGATCCGCTTGCAAAAGGCGCCGCTGGGTCCGTCCAAGATCGCCAAACGCGTCACCAAGCACGCCATCTGGCTGGCGATTGCGCTGCTCACCGGCGGCGCCTGGGTCTTCTACTTCGCCGACGCGCCTACCCTGGCGCGCTACATCGTCATCGGGCAGGGTCCGACCGTGGCCTACGCCACGATCGCGCTGCTCACGGCGACCACCTATGTGCTCGGCGGGCTGATGCGCGAGCAGTTCTGCATCTATGCCTGTCCGTGGCCGCGCATCCAGGGCGCGATGCTCGACGAGAAGTCGCTGCTCGTCACCTACAAATACTGGCGCGGCGAACCCCGCACCCACGGCCTCAAGCGCGCCGCTCCCGCTGCCCGCCAACCCGAGACCGACAAGGGCGCAGCACCAATGCCCGGCGTTCCGTCGCTGGTCGCGCTTGCCGCCAATCCCGAGCTCGCCCCGAAGATCGGCGACTGCATCGATTGCAACGCGTGCGTCGCGGTCTGCCCCACCGGCATCGATATCCGCGAGGGCGCCCAGATCGGCTGCATCACCTGTGGCCTGTGCATCGACGCGTGCGACGAAGTCATGGACCGGCTCGATCGCCCCCGCCGGCTGATCGGCTATTCGACCATCGCCGACGAGCAGGCAGCGGGCGAGGGCAGGGCGCCCGAGCATCCGATGAAGCGGCTCTTCCGCCCCCGCGCGATCGCCTATTTCCTGATCTGGGCCTCGATCGGCCTCGCGATGCTGTTCGCGCTCGGCACGCGCAGCCGGCTCGATCTCTCGGTCAGCCAGAACCGCAACCCGGTCTATGTCCGCCTCTCCGACGGCAGCATTCGCAACACTTTCACGCTCAAGGTCCGCAACATGCAGAGCCGCCCGCGCGAAGTGGAAGTGTCGATCGAGGGGCTCCCGGGCGGTGCGCTATGGTCCGAGGGCGGTGCGCGCGAAGGCGCGGCCAACAGCCTCCGCCTCAGCGTCCCCGCCGACAAGGTCACCAAGCTTCGCCTGTTCGTCGCGGCGCCCAGCGACGGCCCGCCGCGCAGCGACCTGACCTTCCGCGTCCGCGCGCTCGATGCCGAGGGCGGCGAGGACACGCACCAGATCCATTTCGAACGCCCGGAGACCGGCCGATGACCAGGAACTTCACCGGCTGGCACATGTTCGCGATCCTCTTCGCCATGTTCGGCACGATCGTCGCAGTAAACTTCGTGATGGCGCGCGCGGCGATCCGCACCTTTGGCGGCACCGTGGTCGACAACAGCTATGTCGCAAGCCAGCACTATAATCGCTACCTCGCCGAGGCCCGCGCGCAGCGGGCCCTGGGCTGGACCGCAACCGCGAGCCTCGACGCGCAGCGCCACGTAGTGCTCGCCACCAACGTCCCGGCAGGCACCGCCGCATCGGCGACGATCCACCACCCACTCGGCCGGGCCCCCGATCAGGCGCTGGCCTTCACACGCCGGGGTGCCGGCTTCGTCTCGACAACCCCGCTTCCCGCCGGCCGCTGGCAGCTGCGTATCGAGTTGCGCGACGGGGCGCACAGCGCACGCTTCGAGGACGCGCTCAAATGAACGCGGTCACCACGCTGAGCGTCCCGGGCATCCACTGCGCGGGCTGCATCTCGAAGATCGAGCGCGAGCTCGGGCGCGCCGAGGGGGTGATCGAGGCGCGCGTCAACTTCACCTCGAAGCGCGTCCGCGTCTCGCATGTCGAGGGCATCGAGGCCGAGGCGCTGCGCCACGAACTCGAACGCATCGGCTTCGTCGCGCACCCGTTCCTCGGCGACGTCGAGGGCGAGGCCAATCGCGAGAGCCGCGATCTGGTCAAATGCCTCGCGGTCGCAGGCTTCGCGTCGATGAACGTGATGCTGCTCTCGGTCTCGGTATGGTCGGGGGCCGAGGGCGCGACGCGGCAGCTCTTCCACTGGCTCTCGGCACTCATCGCCTTCCCCACGATCGCCTATGCCGGCCGGCCCTTCTTCCGCAGCGCATGGGGCGCACTTCGCCACGGCCGCACCAACATGGACGTGCCGATCGCGATCGGGGTGGCGGTGATCTGCGTGTCGAGCCTCTACGAAGTCCTCACCTGGGGGCCGCACGCCTATTTCGACGGCGCGGTGATGCTGCTGTTCTTCCTGCTCGCCGGCCGCGTGCTCGACAGCGTGATGCGCGCTCGGGCGCAGGATGGCGTCGCGGCGCTACTTCGCCAGACGCCTCCGGGCGGGTTCGTCCTCGGCCCCGAGCGCAGCCGCCGCTGGCGCGCCGCCGAGGAACTGGCGCCCGGCATGCGCCTGCTCGTCGCCGCGGGCGAGCGGCTGGCGGCCGACGGCATCGTCGAGGTCGGCACGAGCAGCGTAGATCGCTCGCTCGTCACCGGCGAGAGCATCCCCGACAAGGTAACGGTAGGCAGTGCGGTGCTCGCCGGCACGATCAACTTGGATGCGCCGCTGACGGTCAAGGTCACCGCCGCGGGCGAGAACACCGCGATCGCCGACATCGCGCGGCTGATGGAAGCCGCGGGCGGCACCAAGTCGCGCTACCTCCGCATCGCCGATCGCGCGGCGCGCATCTATGCGCCCGCGGTCCACACCCTCGCCGCCGCGACCTTCGCCTTCTGGCTGCTCACCGGCGCCGGCGTCCACCAGGCCGTGACGATCGCGGTGGCAGTGCTGATCATCACCTGCCCGTGCGCGCTCGGGCTCGCTGTCCCGGTGGCGCAGGTCGTCGCCTCGGGTGCGCTGATGCGCCGCGGGATCCTCATCAAGGACGGCTCGGCGCTCGAGCGGCTCGCCGAGGCCGACACGGTGCTGTTCGACAAGACCGGCACGCTCACCTGCGGCCGTCCCGAACTGGTCGGCGCGCTGCCGCTGTCGACCGAGGAACGCGCCGTCGCGCTGGCGCTCGCCTCGGCCAGCCGCCACCCGCTCGCCGCCGCGCTCGCCCGTCAGATCGATCACGCCGGGATCACATCGGCCGAGGTGATCGACATCCGCGAAGTCGCGGGGCAGGGTGTCGAGGGCTTCTATCAGGGCTGCCTCGCCCGGCTCGGCCGTCCCGACTGGGTCGGCGCGCAATCCCCCGGCGCGGCGATGGCAACGGCGTTCGCGCTGGGAGGCGACGTCCATGTCCTCCACTTCAGCGACGCACTCCGGCCCGACGCCCGCGCCGCGGTCGATCGGCTGCGAAGCCTTGGCTTGCCCGCGCGCATCCTCTCGGGTGACCGCCCCGAAGTCGTCGCCACGGTTGCTGGACAGCTCGGCATCGAGGGCGACGCCAACCTCAGCCCCCAGGGCAAGTTCGGGCGGATCGAAGGGATGGCCGGGCAGGGCCGGAAAGTGCTGATGGTCGGCGACGGCCTCAACGACGGCCCCGCGCTCAAGGCCGCGCACGTCTCGATCGCGCCCGCCTCGGCAAGCGATGTCGGCCAGACCGCCGCCGACCTGCTCTTCCTCGGCGACGACCTGTCGGCGATCCCCGTCGCGGTCGCCGCAGCGCGCCGCACCTTGCGCGTCGTCCGGCAGAACTTCACCCTGGCGATCGGCTACAATGTCCTCGCCGTGCCGCTGGCGATGGCGGGACAAGTCACGCCGCTGATCGCCGCGCTGGCGATGTCGGGGTCGTCGGTGATAGTGGTGGCCAACGCCCTGCGCCTTCGGAGTGCCACCCGATGAACGGTCTCGCCTTGCTCATCCCGATCGCGCTGTTCTTCGGCCTGATCGGCCTCGGCGCGTTCTTCTGGTCGGTCCGCGCCGGCCAGTATGACGATATCGACGGCGCGGCGATGCGCATCCTGCTCGACGACGAGGAGTCGTGATGCGCACGCGCATGGTGGTGGCAATGCTATATCCGCTGGGCCTGGTTGCCGGGCAGATCCCTGTGGCGGAAGCTAGCATCGGCCGGTGGTGCGGCTCCGGCCCCGCCACTCCGGCACGCGACGACCCGGACTCGCTGCCTTGCCACGCCATCCTGGGCTGCGAACGTAAAAGCGGGCGGCGGTAAGCGCCACGCCCCCCAATGCTCCTGCGAAAGCAGGAGCCCGGGGTAGCGAAGGGCTGCACGCCCTCTACGAATAATCGCGGACAGCCTCGGTGCCGTCCGCGAGGAACATCGCGTCCTCGTCCGTGTGGATCACGATCTGGGGATCATCCCCGTCGAACATATATTCGATGCGGAGCGGCGCGTCCGGCCCATCGGCCTCTGCGTCGTCCTCGTAAAGCAGCACCAGCTCTCGCCCCGGCGAAAGCCGGAAACGCGCGGTCGATAGCTCGAGGAAGAGAATCAGCGAGCGATCGCTCGAATTGCGGAAGACTTGTCTGCGCCGCGTCATATGACCTCCGAGGCGGTCCGATCGACTGTAGATGCCGTCTCGTCGATTGGCAGGCAAGCAGTCTCGGTTGCAATGTAGGATTTCGCGTGATTGCCTGCGCATTGGCTGGATCATCTCGGCCCGCTCTTTGAGACTGTTGGAAAATCCCGCCCCATCATCACGCCAGAAAGTTACGTGGGCACGCAACACTATTGCGCGTTCACCGTGAAAAACGTGAAAATAGGCGCCGGGAATCCAACTCCGGCGCCTGCTTATTGTTGGAAAGGATCGCGCCGCGGGCGAGTGGTCAAGCAGCGGCGCGCTCCAGGCTTCAGAGGCGGACGCCGAAACCCACTCCGAACACCAGCGGATCGATGTTCACCTTGACCGACTGGCGGCCTGCCGCGGTGGTGTCGAGCCGCGCCGTCGTGTCGATGTCGATATATTTGACGTCGAGGTTGAGGAAGAACTTCCTCGACAGGTCGATATCGATCCCCGCCTGCGCCGCCCAGCCGAAGCTGTCCTTCATACGGACCTTGGTCGGCCCCACTGCGCCGGTGAGTTCGCCCGATGCCTTCTCGTTCCAGAAGATCGTATAGTTGACGCCCGCGCCTACATAGGGCCGCACAGTGCCGCGCGGATTGAAGTGATATTGCGCGGTCAGCGTCGGCGGCAGCACCCAGGTCGAGGCGAGTTCGCCGATCGAACCGGTGGTGCCGGTGCGGCCGTCGGCCTTGTGCTTGGTTGTGGATGCGATCAGCTCGAATCCGATATTGTCGGTCGCCATGTACGTGATGTCGACTTCGGGCATCACGCTGTCGCTGATGCTGACCTTCTCGCCCGGAAAGGCCGGGAGGATATCGCCCGAACGCTCGTTAGGCGCCACCACGATTGCACGCGCACGCAGCAGCACGTCGCCGGCACGGATGCCGGTTTCGTCGTCCTGCGCCAGCGCCGGCGTCGCCAGCAGCGCGGCTCCGATCACGCCTGCGGTGAGAATATGTCGAACCATCGTCTTGCTCCTTGTTTCTGAGCAAGCGCCTAGGCCTGTGAGGCGCGGAAACCTTGATCGCGCGCAAACTTGAATTTGACGAAGGTCAAAGAGGCGTGCGCCGGGCTCGGCCACAGCGATCGCATGTGGAAATATCATCCCGCGCTGCTCGCGCGTCCGGTCCCGCGCTACACGAGCTACCCCACCGCCGCCGAGTTCGGCGACAGCGTCGACCATGCCGACATGGCCGCGGCGCTCGACGCGATCGGCGTGGACGAGCGCATCTCGCTCTATCTCCACATCCCCTATTGCCACGAGATCTGCTGGTATTGCGGGTGCAACACCGGTGCCGCCAACCGCACCAGCCGGCTCGCCGCCTATCTCGAGCGGCTCGACGAGGAGATCGACTTGCTGGTCGAGCGGCTGAGCGGCCGCGGACGGATCGGGCGGATCGCGTTCGGCGGTGGCAGCCCCAATGCGATTCCTACCACCGCCTTCGCGTCGTTGGTCGAGCGAGTGGTGACCCGGCTGCGCTGCGCGGATCCGGTGCTGTCGGTCGAGATCGATCCGCGCGGCTTCGACGCCGAATGGGCAGCGGTGCTCGAAGCCACCGGCACCACGCGAGTCAGTCTCGGCGTCCAGACTTTCGATCCGGCGATCCAGTCCCGGATCGGCCGGGTCCAGCCGGTCGAGGATATCGAGCGCACCGTCGCGTTGCTGCGCGGTGCCGGCGTCACCTCGATCAACTTCGACTTGATGTACGGCCTGCCGGGCCAGGACGAAGCGAGCCTGGCGGCCACGCTGGAGACGGCGCTGGCGATGGCGCCCGATCGCCTGGCGGTGTTCGGCTACGCCCATGTCCCGCACATAATTCCCCGCCAGCGCCGGATCGACGCCACGGCGCTGCCCGATGCCGCCGCCCGTTTCGCCCAGGCCGCGCAGGCGCACGGCGTCCTGACCGGCGCCGGCTATCGCGCAATCGGCTTCGATCATTTCGCCAGGCCCGGCGACGCCCTTGCGCAGGCCGCCG
This sequence comes from Sphingomonas sp. LM7, assembly GCF_002002925.1. Classification (NCBI taxonomy): domain Bacteria; kingdom Pseudomonadati; phylum Pseudomonadota; class Alphaproteobacteria; order Sphingomonadales; family Sphingomonadaceae; genus Sphingomonas; species Sphingomonas sp. LM7. The sequence continues at coordinate 463,778 of NZ_CP019511.1, forward strand.
AAGCGGGGACGCTGCGCCGCAACTTCCAGGGCTTCACCGAGGATCAGGCCGAAATTCTGATAGGCTTGGGCGCCAGCTCGATCAGCGCGTTCCCCGATCGGCTGCTCCAGAACGAGAAGAACACCGGCCGGTACCACCTCGCCATCGGTGCCGGGCGCTTCGCCACGTCGCGCGGGCTGCTCCGCACTGCCGAAGACCGTGTCCGGGGCAGGGCCATCACGGCCACCCTCACTGCCGGCAGCGCGGATCTGTCCGACATCCCCGGTTTCGAGGAGGTTCGTGAGCGGCTGGCGCCGTTCGAAGCGGCGGGGCTGATCGGCTGGGCCGGCCGCCGTGTGACGCTGGGCGGGGACGCTTTGCCCTATGCCCGCGGCATCGCCTCCGCGCTCGATTGCTATCGTCAGCAAGGGCATCGCTTCAGTAGTGCGGTGTGAGCACCGGCCGCGCTGAATCGTTCGCAGATGCGAGACAAACCGCTGCCGCCTTCCTAAAGGGGAAGGCATGATTCACCAGGATATCTGCTCCGAATGCGCGGTCCGCGATCAGGCATTGTGCGGCAGCCTCAACGATGAGGAATTGATCGCGCTCAATCAGCTGGGTCAGCGCCGCCGCGTCGTCCGCGGCGAGAGCATCATCTGGGCGGGCGAGGACAGCGTGATCTGTGCCAACCTGCTGTCGGGCGTGCTCAAGCTGGTCGCTTCAACCTCGGACGGGCGCGAGCAGATCGTCGGGCTGCTGTATCCCGCCGATTTTGTCGGCCAGCCCTATGCAGGCGAAGCCGATTTCACGGTTACCGCGGTTACCGACGCCGAGCTCTGCATCTTCCCCCGCGCGCCGTTCGAGCGGGTGCTCGAGGATCATGGCCGGATGGAGAAGCTGCTGCTCCAGCGCACCCTCCAGGCGCTGCGCGACGCCCGCGCCCAGATGCTGACCCTCGCGCGCAAATCGGCCTCCGAAAAGGTCGCCGGCTTTGTCCGCGACATGGGCGCACGTGCCGGTTCGAACGCATGCCGCGCCACCCCAAACGGCCCGGTAACCTTCGATCTGCCGCTCACCCGCGGCCAGATCGCCGACGTGCTCGGGCTCACCATCGAGACGGTCAGCCGCCAGCTCACCCGGCTCAAGACCGCGGGCGTGATCCGTCTGTCGGGCACCCGCACCGTCACGATCCTCGACGCAGCGGCGCTCGACGCCAAGGCCGAAACGGCCTGAGCCGTCACGGGCGCCATTGGCATCATCCCCACGATGCCTGCGACCTTGCTGATTTCTCTGCTGGGTTGAATCCCTTTCCCGTTGGAATGTTCTGACCGGCCAAATCCCCTCAAATTCTCTGCTCATCGTTTCCTAGTTGCGTAATGATATACTGTAACCTAGCAGGCCCGCGTTCCGATAACGAAAGGGGTCCCTTGGTGACAAGCCGTCTTCATTTTCTTCATGCTGCGTCCGTCTTGGCGATCGCACCGGCCGTCGCGCATGCACAGGCTGGCGGCCATTCCGAGAACGAAATCGTGGTGACGGCAGCGCCGCTCGACCAGCGCGCCGACGAGACCGCGACACCGGTACTGACCTTGACCGGCGACGAACTGGTCCACCGCCGCGCCGCGACGCTCGGCGAGACGCTTGCCGGTCAGCCGGGCATCAATTTCGAGAATTTCGGCGGCGGTGCCAGCCGTCCGGTGATTCGCGGCCAGACCTCGCCGCGGGTCCAGGCGCTCAGCGACAGCGCCAATATCCAGGACGCATCGACTATCTCGCCCGATCACAATGTCACCGCCGAGCCGCTGCTGCTGCGCGGCATCGAAGTGCTGCGCGGCCCCGCGACCTTGCTCTACGGCAGCGGCGCGATCGGCGGTGCAGTCAATCTGCTCGACGAGAAGGTGCCTACCTTCGTGCCTGAAGGCGGCATTTCGGGCGCGTTCGAAGGGCGGATCGGCACGGCGGACGACGAGATGTCCGCGGTCGGCGGCGTCACTGCCGGAGTCGGCCAGTTCGCCCTGCGCGTCGAGGGGGTGCATCGCCGCTCGGACGATTACCGCGTCGGCGACGGTTTCGCGACGCGGCGCGTCGATGGCTCGTACAACGATACGTCGACCGTCAGCGTCGGCGGTTCGTGGGTCGGGCCGGATGGCTATATCGGTGCTGCCTATACCCGCCAGCGCAGCGAATATGGGCTGCCTGGCCACAGCCATCAGTATGAGAGCTGCCATCCACACGGGATCAGCCTGCACTGCGGCGCTCATGGTCATGACGAGGACGACCATGACCACGATCACGAGCATGAGCACGAGGAAGTGCCGTTCGTGAAGCTGCGCAGCGAGCGCTTCGATCCGCGGCGACTATCGCAATCCGCTTCCCGGCATCGAGAAGGCACGCCTGCGCCTGGCCTTTACCGATTACGAGCATGACGAAATCGAAGGCGACGAAGTCGCGACGACCTTCCGCAACAAGGCATATGACCTGCGCTTCGAACTGACGCACAAGCCGATCGGCGGGTTGCGCGGTGTCTTCGGGGTGCAGCATTCGCAGAGCGATTTCGAGGCGGTGGGCGAAGAGGCCTTTCTGATCGATACCAAGACCAAGAACACCGCAATCTTTCTAATGGAGACGCTGCCAGTTGGTCCGGTGCGGCTCGAACTAGCGGCGCGGCAGGAATGGCAGGACGTCACCCCGGCGACCGAACTCTATCCATCGGTGCGGCACGATCCGTTCTCGGCCTCGGCCGCGGCGGTGTGGGACGTGAACGACGACTATTCGGTGGCGCTGTCGCTCGCCCGCTCGCAGCGTGCGCCGAGCGTCCAGGAACTCTATGCCAATGGCGTCCATCTGGCGACCAACACCTATGAGATCGGGCTGATCACCGGCAATGCTCGGTTCGCCGAGAAGGCGTCGCTCGACGAGGAAACGTCGAAGTCGGTCAACCTGACGCTGCGCAAGACGCGCGGGCCGACGACCTTCACGATCGGCGCGTACCATCAGAACTTCGATAACTACCTCTACGCCCAGACGCTTGATCAATTCGAGGATTTCCGCCTGATCCGCTATGTCGGCGCAGGCGCGACCTTCACCGGGGTAGACGGCGAAGTGCGGCATCGCTTCACGCCGCAGTTCGCGGCATCGGTGTTCGGCGACTATGTCCGCGCAAAGTTCAAGGATGATCTCGGCAATCTGCCGCGCATCCCGGCGGGCCGGCTGGGCGCGCGGGCCGACGCTCATGTCGGCGGGTTCACTGCCGATGCCGAATATTACCATGTGTTCGAACAGGGCAAGATCGCTTCGTTCGAGACCCGCACGCCGAGCTATGACATGGTCAATGCGACGGTCGCCTATCGGCTCGACCTCGGCGCGCGGCGCAGCGCCGAGCTGTTCGTACGCGGCTCTAACCTGACCGATACGCTGGCGTTCAACCACGCATCGTTCATCAAGGATGCGTCGCCGCTGCGCGGTCGCAACGTGGTGTTCGGGTTGAGGACCAGCTTCTGAGCGGGCCGTCGAAGCCGCGACGCCAATCGGCGCTGTTCCGTCACATCGAGGATCTCCAGGGCGATCTGCCCTGGGGATCCTTCCTCGATGCGGGCACCGGCACCCATTCGATCCGCTGGGTTTCGGGGCTGACGACTGAACGCTGGGTGGCGGTGACAGGGGCGACCGGCCATGCGGTCCAGGTCCGCGATACGGTCGATCCGGTGCGGCGGCCGCGGGATCGGATTGTCGTCGCGAACTGGGCGGATCCCGCACTGTTGCACGGCGAGCGGTTCGATACCGTGTTGGCCGACTATCTGATCGGCGCAGTCGAGGGCTTCGCGCCCTATTTCCAGGGCGAGATGTTCGCGAGGCTGCGCGCGCTCACTGGGCGGCGCTTCTACCTTGTCGGGCTCGAGCCCTATGTCACCCACGAACCCGATAGCGAAGCCGGGCGGCTGGCCTGGGAAATCGGGCGGTATCGCGATGCATGCCTGCTGCTCGCTGGCGAGCGGCCCTATCGCGAATATCCGATGGACTGGGTGGTGGTGCGGATGGCGCAGGCGGGATTCCGCATCCTTGACGCGCAGCGCTTTCCAATTCGCTACAAGGCGCGGTTCGTGAACAGCCAGATCGATATGTGTGCCCAGCGGCTGGCGAAGCTTGAGGACCGCAGTTTGGCCGCGGCGCTAGCAGCGCAAGGCGAGGCGATCCGCGCGCGGGCGCTCGCATATGAAACGCGCGAAGGCGGGATACGGCACGGCTTCGACTATGTGATCGCCGCCGACTGAGCGGCCGCTCTCAATAATAGCGCGGGATGGGGCCGCGTTGCTGAGTCTGGTCGGGCAAGGCGATTTCGACTTCGTCGACATAGCACCAGCCCCAGCCTTCGGGCGGATCATAGCCTTCGATGATCGGATGGCGGGTGGCGTGGAAATGTGAGGAGGCGTGGCGATTCGGTGACTGGTCGCAGCATCCGACATGGCCACACGATCGGCACAGGCGGAGATGGAGCCAGGGACTGCCGATCTTGAGGCACTCCTCGCACCCGCGCGCGCTGGGCGTCACGTCATTGATCGTGGTGCTGTGGATGCACGATGTCATGCGACTTCCCTTACATGAAAACCCGGCGGCGAAGACTCGCCCCACCGCCGGTGGATATCAGCTTCGGATGAAGGCGAGCAGGTCCGCATTGATCACGTCGGCATGCGTGGTCAGCATGCCATGCGGATAGCCGGAATAGATCTTGAGCGCGCCGTTCTTGAGCAATTTGATCTGGAGCAGCGCGGCTTCGGCATAGGGCACGATCTGGTCGTCATCGCCCTGCATCACCAGCGTCGGCACGGTGATTGCCTTGAGATCCTCGGTCTGGTCGGTCTCCGAGAAAGCCTTGATGCCGGCATGATGCGCCAGTGCGCTGCCCATCATGCCCTGGCGCCACCAGTTGCGGATGACGCCTTCGGACACGGTCTCGCCGGGCCGGTTGAAGCCGTAGAACGGACCCGAAGCGAGATCGAGGAAGAAGGCCGCTCGGTTCTCCGCCAACGACTTGCGGAAGCCGTCGAACACTGAGAGCGGGATGCCGGCGGGGTGGCTTTCCGTCTGGAGCATCAGCGGCGGGACCGAGCTGACCAGCACCGCCTTGGCGACGCGGCCCTGGGGCTGGCCGAACTTCGCGACATAGCGCGCGACTTCGCCGCCGCCGGTCGAGTGGCCGATGTGCACGGCGTTCCTCAGGTCGAGATGCTCGGCGACCGCCGATGCGTCGGCGGCATAATGGTCCATGTCGTGGCCGGTATCGATCTGCGAAGAGCGGCCATGCCCGCGGCGGTCATGCGCGACGACGCGATACCCCTCGCCCAGGAAGAACAGCATCTGTGCGTCCCAGTCGTCCGACGAGAGCGGCCAGCCGTGGTGGAACACGATCGGCTGGGCATCCTTGGGGCCCCAGTCCTTGTAGAAGATTTCCGCGCCGTCCTGCGTGGTGATATACGCCATGATGTCCTCCGATTTCGGGACGGACGCGGCCCATGCCTCGTCCGATGCGACGAATATCGGAGTGCCGGGTGGCGGCGGGTATCATACGCAGGTTTGGGGGTGGGTATTGGCTCTCCTAAACCTGCGTATGATAGCCGCGCGCCGGCCGATCGGGGATCACACGTCATCGAACCGCACCCGCGGACAGGAGACGGCCGATGACCCTGGCACAACATGCCGCGACGCACGAAGCTGCTCCGATCACGGTGCTGCCGGCGCTCGCCGATCCCGACAGCGCCAGCGAGAGCAACCATCGTATCGCCAACAGCCTGCAATTGCTGGCGGCGATGGTGTCGGTGGAGGCACGGCGGATCGTCGATCCGGCGGCGCTCGCGGCGTTCGAGATGACGCTGCGGCGGATCGGGGCGATCGCCAGCGTGCACCGGCATCTCTACCAATCCCCGGCGGCGGCATCGGTGGATCTGGGCGCGTATATCGCCGAACTGAGCGCCGATCTCGAGCGCAGCTTCGGCGACGATGTGGGCCGGAGGATCGTAGTGATGGCCGATCCCGTGACGGCACCGCCCGAGGATGCGACGTCGATCGGGATCATCGTGTCCGAACTGGTCGGCAACGCGTGCAAATATGCCTATGCCCCCGGCGAGACCGGCGACATCCGCATCGTCCTTCAGGCACTGCCGTTCGGCGGATACCGGCTCGATGTCGCCGACCGGGGTCGTGGGATCGAGGCCGGCGCGGCGGTGCAGGGGACGGGGCTCGGCAGCCGCCTGATCGCGATGATGGCAGGCCGGCTGGGCGCGCGCCACGCGTGGCACGAGGCGCGCCCGGGCACTTGCTTCACCCTGCATGTCCCCAAGAGCTGATTTCAGCGCCGGAGGGGTTGGCTGTTGCGATCGCGAAACCACTCGTCCAGCGTGACCCGGCGTCAACTGGCCACTCTCGGCCAATTGCGGGAGGCGATGATGCGCGGTGACGTAGAGGGGCGACGGCTGGTGACGCGCGTGCAGGGCGCCGCGGCGATGGCGCTTGCGCTGGTGATCTTCGCGCTCGACGTGCTGAGTCCGCTGCAGGGCGCGGTCGCGGTGCTCTACACCATCGTCGTGCTGATGGCTGCGCGCAGCCATGATCGTGCATTGATGATCGTCGCAGGCATCGCCTCGGCGCTTCTAGCGATTGCCGGTTATTTCGTCAGCCATTGGTCGGAACCGCTGGGATCGCCCGCGATGCGGCTGGTGGTGAGCCTGACGGCGATAGGAATCACCGCCTGGCTGTGCGTGCGCAACCATGCCGCCGCCGAGCAGCAGCATCGCTCCGAGATCCGCTATCGCACGATCTTCAATGCCGCCGGACTGCCGATCTGGGAGGGCGACTGGTCTGCCGCCTATGCCATATTGCGCAGCGGCGCGATGCCGGGCCCCGAGGATGTCGATCGCATCGCGCGTGTCGCCATTATCCGCGACGCCAACGACGCCGCCGCGCAGCTGTTTGGACTGTCCGGGCGCGAGGCTTTGGTCGGCGGCACGATCGTCGCGCATCACACCCCCGCAGCTGAGGCGACGCTGGGCCATATCCTCGCGGCGCTGATGCGGGGCGACCCGACGATCGAGGAGGAAACGCAATTCCTCACGGCCTCCGGCGAGGTGGTCGATGTCGTCCTGCGCGTCACCTTGCCGCCCGGCAGCGACGGCTGGACGCGCGTGCTGACCATGGCGGTTGACGTCACCGAGCGGAACCGGGCGCAGGCACGGCTGGCGCAGTCGCAGGCGGAGCTGACTCACGTCTCGCGCGTCACCACTTTGGGCCAGCTCGCCGCGTCGATCGCGCACGAAGTGAATCAGCCGCTGTCGGCGATCATCACCTATGCAAAATCGGGCCGGCGCTGGCTGGCGCGCGAGGCGCCGGACGCCCCGGAAGTCGTCGACTGCCTAGACCAGATCGCGGCAAACGGCACGCGTGCAGCCGATGTCATCGCGCGTATCCGCGACCTCGCACGCAAGGCGGATCCGCAGCATGGCAGGATCGAGATGGCGGCGCTGATCGACGAAACACTCGCTTTGCTCCAGCGCGACTTGCAGACGCATGACGTGGCGATCCGGGTGACTGCCGCCGATGATCTGCCGCCGGTCTCCGGCGATAGGGTCCAGATCCAGCAGGTATTGATGAACCTGATCCTCAACGCCGAACAGGCGATGGCGGACGCGCCCGAGGCCGAGCGCGAACTTTGCGTCGATATCGAACATGACGGCGGTGGCGTGAGCGTGGCAGTGTGCGATTGCGGCACCGGAATCGCCGCCGATCCCGAGCGCCTGTTCGCGCCGTTCTACACCACCAAGAGCGCCGGGCTGGGCATGGGGCTTTCGATCTGCCGGTCGATCATCGAGCAGCATGGCGGCTCGCTGGTCGCCACCAACAATGCGATACGCGGCGCGACCTTCCGGTTTCGCCTGCCGATCTCCAACGAGGAAAGTGCGGTGGCATGACGAGCGAAGGCCGGGTCTGCGTGATCGACGACGATGCCGATGTGCGAGGCTCGCTGGGCAGCTTGTTGCGGTCGGCCGGGTTCGAAGTGGCGTTGTACGAGACGCCCGACGACTTTCTCGCGGCGGGCATCCCCGACACGGCATCGTGCCTGGTGCTCGACATCAGGCTGCGCGGGCAGAGCGGGCTCGATTTCCAGGAGACGCTGGCAGGGCGGGGCATGCAGATTCCGGTGATCCTGATCACCGGCCATGGCGATATTCCAATGACCGTGCGCGGCATGAAGGCCGGCGCAGTCGATTTCCTGCCCAAGCCGTTCGACGACGAGCAGATGCTCGCGGCGGTGACGGCGGCGCTCGACGCCGATCGCGCACGCCGGGCCGAGGCAGCGGGCAGCGAGCAACTGCGGCATTGCTACGAGCGGCTGACGCAGCGTGAGCGCGAAGTCATGGGGTTCGTCGTCACCGGGCTGATGAACAAGCAAGTCGCCGCGCGGATGGACTTGTCCGAGATCACCGTAAAGATCCACCGCGGCAACGTGATGCGCAAGATGGAGGCGCAGTCGCTCGCCGACCTGGTCCGTATGGCCGAGCTGCTGGGCGTGCGCGACGAGAGCATCAGCCGGTTTAACATCTGAGTATGATGGCGAAATCCGCGGGCCGCGTGCATTTGTGATCTCTCGATCGGCGCGGTGCGCTACAGTTTCCGGAGTATCCCCTGTGCGTTCCGCTTCCATCATCGGCATCGTCGACGACGACCCGGACGTGCGCAGGAGCCTCGACAGCCTGATGCGCTCGGCCGGTCTGACGCCGCGCTGCTTTGCCGGTGCCGAAGCGCTGCTGGCATCGGACGTGCAGGGGGAACTGGCGTGCGTCGTCACCGACCTGCACATGCCGGGCATGACGGGCCTCGCGCTGCAAGCCGAGATCGGCCGGCGCGGCTGGCCGCAGCCGGTGATCCTAATGACCGCCTATCCGACCGACGCGGCACGCGACCAGGCGATGGCGGCAGGCGCCGCAGCATTTCTGACCAAGCCGGTGGATCCCGATGCGTTGCTGGAGGCGATCGGCGTGGCGGTCGGGTGAAATGGCGCGCCCGGTTGGATTCGAACCAACGACCACAGGCTTAGAAGGCATGTGCTCTATCCAGCTGAGCTACGGGCGCGCGCGGCGATGCCTCTGCCACGGATTGCGCGGTAGCGAAACCGGGATCATAAATCCGACATGACCCAGGGGACAGAGAGACCGGCGCAGGTTGCCGCGCGCGACGTGACTGGTGGCCATTTCCGCTATTACGACTTCGTCATGGCGGCGTTCGTCGCCATCCTGCTGCTGTCGAACGTGCTCGGCGCGGGCAAGGTGGCGCAGGTCTGGCTGCCCGGTGTCGGCTATTGGCCGTTCGGGGCGGGCATCCTGTTCTTCCCGCTTTCCTATGTGATCGGCGACGTGCTGACCGAAGTCTATGGCTATGCCCGCGCCCGGCGCGTGATCTGGGCGGGCACCGGCGCGGTGCTGTTCATGGCGTTCATGTCGTGGATCGTCGTCCTGCTGCCGCCGGCGCCGAGCTGGGGCAACCAGGCAGCGTACGAGACGATCTTCGGGCAGGTGCCGCGGATCGTGCTGGCATCGGTCTGCGCGTTCTGGGCCGGAGAGTTCGTCAATTCCTATGTCCTCGCGCGAATGAAATTATGGACCCAGGGTCGGATGCTGTGGGCGCGGACGATCGGATCGACCTTTGCCGGGCAGGCGATCGACAGCCTGATCTTCTATCCGCTTGCGTTCCTCTATGCCGAGGGCTGGACGACCGAGCTGGTGATCCAGGTGCTGTTTACCCAATGGGCGCTCAAGGTCGGCTGGGAGGTGCTGCTGACGCCGGTGACCTATGCTGTGGTGGGCTTCCTCAAGCGCCGCGAAGGCGTCGATGTCTATGACGAGGGGACCGACTTCACGCCGTTCGCTACGCGAGTCTGACGCGGCGCACGGCGTTTGCAATTTGGGCACTTGCACATCGTTGCACTTTCGGAACAGATTTGATGCTCCACGAAAGGAGCGCACCATGGCAGCCGAAGAAGCGACATTCACCAGCGCGGGTGGGATCAACATTTTCTATCGGGCATGGCAGCCCGAAGGCGCGCCGCGTGCGGTGGTAGTTATCTGCCACGGGGTCAATTCGCATGGCGGACAGTATCTCTGGGCGGCCGAGCAGCTCGTCGCTAGCGGCTATGCGGTGTTCGCGCTCGATCTGCGGGGGCGCGGACGCTCCGAGGGCGAGCGCTTCTATGTCGAGAACATCGCGGACTATGTCGCCGACGTCTCGGGGACGATCGCGATCGCCAAGGCAGCCTATCCGGGATCGAAGCTCTTCCTGCTGGGGCATAGCGCGGGCGGGGTGACTTCGGCGAGCTATGTGCTCGATCACCAGGCCGAGATCGACGGGTTCATCTGCGAAAGCTTCGCGTTTCAGGTGCCGGCACCGGGCTTCGCGCTTGCCGCGATCAAGGGGCTGAGCCACATCGCGCCGCGCCTGGGCGTGCTCAAGCTCAAGAACGAGGATTTCTCGCGCGATCCCGCCGCAGTCGCAGCGCTCAACAATGACCCGTATATCAAGGACGAGACACAGCCCGCCGCTACGGTGGCGGCTCTGGTCCGCGCCGACGAGCGGCTGCGCGAGGAATTCCCGACGATCACGCTGCCGGTGCTCATCATGCACGGCACGGCGGACAAGGCCACGGTGTGCGAAGGCAGCGTATTCTTCCATGAGACAGCCGGGTCGGCAGACAAGACGCTCAAGCTCTACAAGGACCATTATCACGACCTGCTCGCCGACTTCGGCAAGGAGGAAGTGATGGGGGATATCAAGGGCTGGCTGGAGGCGCATCTGTAAGGCGGCGTCTCACGGGATTGAGACGAAGTTCTTGGTCCGAGGGAGAAACGCGGAACACTTGTCTCCGTGCCCGCGAGCGCGGAACTCTTGGTGCCGGTTCGCCTGGGCAAAGTGGAACATGTGAACGCCGAGGCTGGCACAGTCGCGCGCAGCGCATTCCGCGTTGGTGAGGGCTGGGTGGAACGCCATGGACGCCGCGGGGTCGTGGTGGGAGGGCCAAATGCGGTCCGCGCGTAATCGAGTCCCACGATGTCAAAGAGCGGGTGGCAAGGCCGACCGCCCGAGGCAAGCAGACGAAATCCTACTTTGCAAGCAGCCGACACGGTCGTCGATCGGCACCTGCCAAGTGTCATCCCGGCCGGGCATAAGAAGCCGCGCCGTGGGCGTTCAGGGCTGCACCACGCGCGGCCGCCGGGGGATGCCGAGGGCGCATTCAAGCGCCGGCCGGTCCCATCCGGCCGAGTCCGCCGCGGCCGCGTAGGTGGACTGAAGGAAGCGCATCAGCTCGGCCGCAGGGTCGGCGCTTGTCCGTACGGCCTCATAGGGCAGCACGAACTCCCCGAGCTGCCGGTCGAAGCGCGCCGCGGGCGGATCGACGGGCCACTCGGCGAAGCCGGCGGGAGTCGGATAGGCATAGGAATAGAACATCGCTTCGTCGGCACCGGCGCCGCCGGGCCAGAATCCGGCGGACGAGACCTCATGGCTATAGGCCTCGCGGGTGACATCGTCGGGAAGCCCGGGCACGCCGCCGGGATGCGGCGGCGCGCTGCGGCCTGAGAAACGCGTGACGGCGACATCGAAGGAGCCCCAGAACAGGTGCACGGGCGAGACCTTGCCGAGGAAGCCGGTGCGGAATTGCTGGAAAACCCTTTCGATTTGCATGAGGGCGGTATGAAACCGCTGAACCGCCTCCCGGTCATAGGGGCGCGGCGTCCGGTCTTCTGCAAAGGGCGTCGCATCGGGGATTTCGTTCGGACTCCCATCGATGTCCATGCGTCCGCCGAGCCGATTGACCAGCGCGGTGGTCCTTTCGAGGAAGTCGGCCGTGCTCATCGCCTCCAGCGCAAACTGCTCCCGCATTTCGGGCGTCTCGCCGATCAGGACATGCGCGCGAAGGTCGAAGGTCAGGGTAATCGGCAGGTTGCCGTCAGCGATAGGCCCTGTCGTCAGGCCGCGGGGCGTGCCGTAGAGCGTGGCGTGCCATGAGTGATTAACCCAGGGGGTGTGCGCCAGTCGATATTTGCCGACAATCTGGGCCCACAGATGGAGCGCGGTGCAGGTTTCCGCCCAATCGGCATATGGCAATGGGGGCCATTCCACCTTGGTGTCATTCACGGTCGGCTCCCTGTCCTGATGCCTGGGCAACCTCGCATAAGAGCGAGAAGGCTGTGAGACATATTGGAGGGGCGACTGGCCGCCAATGCAAGCCGGCGCCGATCAATCGCGCCGACCGCCGGGCAAGCCGAAGCCTCAGGCGACCGCTTCGAGCAGTCCCTCGAACAGCCGGCGGCCGTCGGTGCCGCCATGCGCGGCTTCGATGCGGCGCTCGGGGTGAGGCATCATGCCGAGCACGTTGCCGCTCTTGTTGAGCAGGCCGGCGATGTTGCGCGCAGAGCCGTTGACGTCCTCGGCATAGCGGAAGGCGATTCGGCCTTCGCCTTCGAGACGGTCGAGCGTCTCGGAGTCGGCGAAGTAATTGCCGTCGTGGTGCGCGACCGGGACGGTGATCGTCTCGCCGGCATCATAGCTGCTGGTGAAGATCGACTGGCTGTTGTCGACAGTCAGCGCGACGTTGCGGCAGACGAAGTTGAGCCCCGAATTGCGCATCAGCGCGCCGGGGAGCAGCCCGGTCTCGGTGAGGACCTGAAAGCCGTTGCAGATGCCGATCACGGGCACCCCGCGCTCGGCCGCCTCGACCACGGCACGCACCACCGGCGAACGTGCAGCGATCGCGCCGCAGCGCAGGTAATCGCCATAGGAGAAGCCGCCGGGCAGGGCGATCAGGCCGAGGCCCGAAGGCAGCTCGCTCTCGCCGTGCCACACCATCGAAGGTGCAGTGCCGGTCACGTCTTCAAGCGCAGTCGCGATGTCGCGATCGCAATTGGAGCCGGGGAAGACGATGACCGCGGTCTTCATGCCCGTTCGACCCGGTAATTCTCGATCACGGTGTTGGCGAGCAGCTTGCGGCACATCTCGTCGATGGCCGCGTCGCTGGTGTCGTCGGCCACGTCGAGCTCGAACAGCTTGCCGGCGCGGACGTCTTCGACGCCCTGGAAGCCGAGGCCGCCGAGAGCGTGCTGGATGGCCTTGCCCTGGGGATCGAGCACGCCGTTCTTTAGGGTCACGATGATGCGGAGCTTCATGGCCGCGCCTATGGCCCGGCTGCGCGAGTCCCGCAATCAGAAATAGCGGGCGAGCGCGACCCGGAAGCGGAGGCGATCGGTGCTGTAGAAGGCGATGCTCGAATCGGTGCGGGCATAAGCGAGGCTCAGCTCGGGCGAGAAGCCGAACACGCGGATGCCGCGATTGCCCAGCGTCGCGCGTGCGCTCAGGCGCCAGTCGCGGCGCGGCTCGGCCGAGAAGAACTGTAGCGGCGCATCATAGACGGCGTGCGACGCCGTGCCGCTGAGGCTGAAGTTGATTCCGTGCGGCAGCTCGCCGCCGAACGCGAGGCTCGTGCCGGCTTCCTTGTTCGAATAGGCGGCTTCGTTGAGCCAGTCGCGCCGGCCGAAGACGCTGACCGATCCGATCAGACTGCGGGACAGTGCATGTTCGAACGTGCCGTACAGCCCGGCCTGCCAGCCGCTGTAGCCCGGGTCGAACAGCGCCTCGGTGTGGCGCATATCGAGCTGGATACCGACGCGGTCGCTGGCGCCGAGAATGGTCTGTGCGCCTGCCTTGATTCCTGCCTGGCGCGTGATCAGGCGCCCGCCATACCAGCGCTGCGCGCCGAGTGCCTCGGCCGAGATGCTCGCGGCCTGCGAGAGGCGAAGCTCCGGGCCGGCGGCGAACTGGACGAGATAATCATCATACTCGCTGCCGGCATAATTGCTGCCATTGCTGTCGAGATCCACGAGCATCGATAGGTCGGTGCCGACCGGGAGCCGCAGCCCTGCCGAGATCGTCGCGGTCTGGCCGGTGCCCGAACGTGCCTTGGCCGCCTCGTTGAGTTCGAGCGGCAGCTGGTAGCCGCCGAGATTGACCGTCACCTGATCGACCGCGGTGGCGTTGTTGATATTGCTGTCCGGGGCGATGCCGAAATCGACGTCGAGCCGCCACGCGCGTTGCTGGCGGATTACCGCACGCACGCCGCGGATCGCCTTGGCGAGTTCGGGCGGAAGCTCGCGGTCCTGTCCGGCGAGACGGAATTGCTTGTCGGCGCTCTGCGGCTTGCCCATCGCCATCATCGCCTTGCCGAGTTCGAGCCGGACGCGGGTCTGGGCCGGATCGTCGGCGAGGATCGCCTTGTACTGGTCGGCGGCGGCGTGGAAGTCGCCGCTCTCGGCTGCGATCAGGCCGGTGAGGAAACGAGTCTGGAGCTTGTAGCCCGGCGCCAGCTTGAGCGCCTCGACCAGCGGACGCGCTTCGTCGAACCGCCGCAGGGTGACGAGGCGTTCGGCGCTCGCCAGCAGCTGTGCGGGGGTGAGCCGCAACTCGCAGCTCTCCGCCGCGCACGGCGTAGTCTGGGCATGGGCCGCCGTTCCCGCTCCGGCGAGGAGCAGGGCGGCGATCAAGGCGAGGCGCACGGTGCGGCTCCGGCTGGACGCGGTTACTTGGCGCCGCTGAACGCGCCGAGAATATCCACGCGCTGGTTGGGGATGCCGCCGATGATGCGGAAATTGCCGCCGACATTCACGGCGTTCGGGCCGTAGAACGCGCCGTCGATCGAGCTGGCGCCTGCGGTGGGACCGCCCGCCGCGGCGCTGGCGAAGTCGATCCCGACAAACGTCCCACCGCTGGTGAAGCCGACATTGTTGGCGCCGGCGGCGTTCTGAGTGAAGGCGCCGGTGAAGCCGCCGCTGCGGATCAGATCGACCTGGGCGGTACCGTTTGCAGTGAAGGTCGAGCCGGTGCCGATCGGAGCCGTCACCGTCGCGCCGAGCACATAGGCGTCGCCGACGGTGCCGCTGAGCGCGAGATCGGCCTTGCCGGTCGCGAAATTGACTTTCACCTGGCTGCCGCCGGTGATCCACTGCAGCGTCGAGCGCCCGCCGCCGGTGGGGTCCATCACCATCGAGGCGAGGAAGTCGCCGCTATAGGTGCCCTCGCCCGAAACCGGAACCTGACCGTTGGCGGTCTTCTGGCCGAAGACGAATGCGCCGCGCTCGCCCTGGAAGGTGGTGGTGGTTACGACATCGGCGGGCGCCGTGCCGCTGGTGGTGCGGTTCTCGATCACGCGCGAGAAGCCGGCGAGCGACACGAAGGTCGTCTTGGCACCGGGGCGCTGATAGAAGAATACCGGCTGCGCGGTGCCGTCGAGTACCTGGAGATAGTTGAAGGTCGACAGGTTCGGAATCTGGAAGCGCGCGAAATCGGACCCTGAAAAGGTAGTGCGGTGCGCAGGATCCTGGAAATTATAGTCGCGAGTGACCTTGGCGGCGCTGTCGGTGATCTTGACCGTGAAGATGCCGTCGCGCGGACTATAGGTGATCGAGCCGTTGGGGGCGTTCACCGTGGCGGCATTGCCGGTGTATAGCGACGCCACGCTGCCGGTCGGGGTGCCGACCGCCGGGGTGGTGATCGTGGTAGTAGTGTCGAGCGCCTGGAATGAGCCGATCGCGTCGTAGGTGACGGTGCTGCTGACATCGAGCAGGTTCGACTGGGTCGGCGTGGGCGTGCCGCCGATCGGCGCCGGATTGCTGCCCACCGTCTGGGGACCCGTGTCGCCGCCACAGGCCGCGAGCGTGATGGCGCCGGAGAGCGCGAGATAGGCACGAAACGAACGCATGGGAGATTCCCCTGACCGAATTTTCGGCCAGAGGATTAGGCGCGCCATGGTTAAGAAGCTGTTTATCCGGCGCGCGAAAACCGTGCGGTTCGCACGCCGGGCCGCGGTTTACTTTCCGCGGCGCTTGCGGTGGCTCTCGAGGTCGAGCACCGCAGAATCGGCGCCCTCCGGGAACAGGCCAAGCCGACGCGCGACTTCCTGATACGCCTCGACTTCGCCGCCGAGATCGCGGCGGAACCGGTCCTTGTCGAGCTTCTCGTTGGTGACCATGTCCCACAGGCGGCAGCCATCGGGGCTGATCTCGTCCGCCAGGATGATCCGGGCATAGTCATTGTCCCAGATCCGGCCGAATTCGAGCTTGAAGTCGACCAGGCGGATGCCGATCCCGGCGAACAGTCCTGAAAGGAAGTCGTTCACGCGGATTGCCATATCGGCCATGTCGTGCAGCTCTTCCTGCGCGGCCCAGCCAAAGGCGAGGATATGCTCGTCGGTAACCATCGGATCGCCGAGCGCATCGTCCTTGAAATAATATTCGACGATCGTGCGGGGGAGGGGCGTGCCCTCCTCGATGCCTAGGCGCTTGGCGAGGCTGCCGGCGACGACGTTGCGCACCACGACTTCGATCGGGACGATCTCGACCTGGCGGATCAGCTGCTCGCGCATGTTGAGGCGGCGAATAAAGTGCGTCGGGATACCGATCCCGGCGAGCAGGGTGAAGACGTGCTCCGAAATCCGGTTGTTGAGCACGCCCTTACCACTGATCGTGCCCTTTTTCTGGGCGTTGAACGCAGTCGCGTCGTCCTTGAAATACTGAATCAGCGTGCCCGGCTCGGGACCCTCATAGAGAATCTTTGCCTTGCCTTCGTAGATCTGACGGCGGCGTGCCATGTTGGCTCTTACCCCTGAAAAGCGTGGCCCCGGCGGTGCGACGAAGGCCGCACGGCTACCGGGGCCGTGGAAGGTCCGGGCCTATAAAGCACGCCGTGTTGCGGTGCAATCACGCTTCGGTGGGAAGACGCCGCCGGCGGAGTGCGCGGATCGCGAAGACCGGCAGCGCTAGGAGGGCGAGCCAGGGGAGCAGATAGATGAAGAGAGACAGGAAGAAGCGGAGCCCGATCAGGAAGACGGCGCCCGATCCCTGTGCAGCCTCGCCGAGCTGGCCCGCGACGCTTCGCGAAGTCGCCGAGGGAGCGATTGCGGCGTAGCGGATGTCGAATTCGGACATCGCCACGCGGCCCTTGAGCTCGCCGAGCCAGCCGCGCGCCTGATCTAGTTCTTCCTGCGCCTGGGTGACGTTGCGCTCGACTTCGAGCAGTTCCGACGCCTTGGCGTTGCGGGTGCGCAGGATCTGGGTGAGCCGGCCGACGAGCAGCTCGCGCTGGTGGATCCGCGCCTCTGCATCGACGATCTGCTTCGAGACCTCGTCGGTGCCGATCTTCGCGGTTTCGGCACGGCCGCCGGCTTCGGTCACATCGTGATCGAGCAGCACCTGGAAGCGGCGGGATTCGCTGGTGGCGACGCGCAGCTTGAGCAGGGCGTGGTTCGATTCCTCCTCGCCCACACCGCGTTCGAGCGCGAGGAGCTGGCAGCGCGCCGGCCCCATTTCATCGCACAAGGAGCGGTGGGCGTCCTGCGCGGCGGCGATCTTGTCGCCGGGCAGCATATAGGAAAGCGCATAGGCATAGGTGAGTTTGGGGAGCGAGACCGGCAGCTTGGCCGGGGTTCCCGGCGTTCCCGGCGTCGCGGGCGTCGCGGGCGTCGCAGTCGCGGCATCGGGCGAGGTTATCTCTGAGACCGTTTCCGACGCCGTCGGAGAGGCCGGGTTCCGGTCGCTTCCAGAGGCGTCGCCGGGCTGGGACGAGCAGGCAGTGAGCGCCGTGACTAGGGCGATGAAGGCAACGGAGCGAGTGAGGGAAAGTGCGCGCATGGGCATATCTCCTGCATTGAGGATGATATCCCATCACGTCCGTAGGAAAGCGTCAAGACACATTCTTGCCACAATTTGGACAAGAATGTGGCAGGCTGGTTCGAGGCGGCTGGTTAGCCCGAAATCAGCGGCGTACGCGCTCCCACGGTGCGTCATATTCGATGGCGGAAAGGCGTTCGAAGGCGTGTGCGAGTTCTTTGAACAGATGCGCGATGCCGGCGCTTCGATGCTGGCGGTTGTCCGCCCACGCGGCGCCGTCAAATGCGTGTGGCATGGTATTTCTCCCAAGAAGCATTGGCGCGGCCCGCCAGAGGGAATCATCAACGTGGCTTGTGATGATCGATGGCAGGCCGCGCCTCCTGGCTGTCCGCCGCGGCCCTATCGGGCGTTGGCGGTCAGCAGGACCGGAGCGGTCGCCTGGGCGACTGCGCGGTCTCGTTGCGGGGTCAGGCGCGCCAGCGTCTCGGCGCGGCATTGCAGCCCGGCGGAAGAGCGCGTGATCTGCCCAAGCTGATGCGTGGGGCACAGCGCCTCGACGGCGCGGGCGATGCGCCGGTCGAAAATCTCTCGGTCACGTGGTCGAGAAAGATCGAGATCGGAATGCCGCACGCGAAGCGTCGGAGCGGGTTCGAGCGGGGCCGTCTGCGCGGTGGCGGTGACGGCGGCGAGGGACAATAACAGGGTCAGCATGGCTCGGTTCCTTTGTCGTGGCATCTGCGGTGGCCCCATACATGTGCCCCTCCCGCTGCCGCCGCGCCAACAAATCATTGGACTCGTTTAACAAGGTGAGCTTATGAATTTGCATGCGCCAGATTCCGCCGCTCGCTGCCGTCCGTGTGTTCGAGGCCGCTGCCCGCCACGGTAATTTCACGCGCGCCGCCGAAGAACTTGGGATGACCCAGGCGGCGGTCAGCTATCAGATCAAGCTGCTCGAGGAGCGGCTGGGCGCGCCGCTGTTCGGACGGGTCGGCCGCGCAGTGATTCTCAGCGAACTCGGCCGTCGGATCGCGCCGCAGATCACGGGCGCGTTCGATGCGATGGGCGAAGCCTTTGCCTCGGTGCGCGTCGAATCGGAGAGCGTGATGACGATCGCCGCGCCGCGCACGCTCGCGACCAATTGGCTCGCGGGGCGGCTGGGATCGTTTCAGCTGTCGCGCCCCGGTCTGGCGGTGCGGTTGCTGGTCAGCGACGAGATGGTCGATCTGCAGGCCGGCGAGGCCGATGTCGCACTGCGCGGTGCCGGCGGACCGATGGCGGGCCTGTGTGCGCATTTCCTGATGCGGATGCCGGTCACGCCGCTGGCCAATCCGGCGTTCCTGGCGAAGCATCCGCCGGTCAAATCGCCCGCCGATCTGCTGCGGCTGCCACGGATCTCGCCCGAGGATGACTGGTGGGATTTGTGGTTCGGGACGGCGCTGGGGGAGTCGGGCGACCGCGGCCAGGCATCGGGCATTCGTTTCGATTCGCAGGTGCTGGACGGCAACGCGGCTATCGCTGGCGCTGGGCTAGCGATCCTGAGCCCGCCAATGTGGCAGCCGGCGATCGATGCGGGGCTGCTGGTCCAGGTGCTTCCGCATTTTACCAATTATCGCAACAGCTTCTGGCTGATGTATCCCGAGAACAAGCGCAATTTGCCCAAGATCCGCGGCTTTCGCGACTGGCTGCTCGCTGAGCTGGCGGATGCGGGGCGCGACGATCCGCTGAGTGCGTTCGTGGCGCCGACGACGGAGTGACGCGCGATTCGGGAACGCCTTGTGAACATCGGCTTGGCCTTGCGGGTCTCTCCCTGCTATCCGTCGCACGATGAGCCTCGATAGCGATATTGTTCCCGCCGGCCCCACCGATGTCCCGTTCGACAGCGCGCTTTCGGAGCGATACCTCGTCTATGCGCTGTCGACGATCACTGCGCGCTCGCTGCCCGATGTCCGCGACGGGCTGAAGCCGGTCCACCGGCGACTGCTCTGGGCGATGCGGCTGCTCAAGCTTGATCCGGCTTCAGGCTACAAGAAGTGCGCGCGCGTCGTCGGCGACGTCATCGGCAAATACCATCCGCATGGTGACCAGTCGGTCTATGATGCGATGGTCCGCCTCGCCCAGACCTTTGCGCTGCGCTATCCGCTGGTCGACGGTCAGGGCAATTTCGGCAATATCGACGGCGATAACGCCGCAGCCTATCGCTACACCGAAGCGCGGCTGACTCAGGTCGCGATGGACCTGATGGCCGGGCTCGACGAGAATGCCGTCGATTTCCGCGCGACCTATAACGGCGAAGAGGAAGAGCCCGAGCTCTTCCCGGGCCTCTTCCCCAATCTGCTCGCCAATGGCGCCGCCGGCATCGCCGTGGGCATGGCGACGTCGATCCCGCCGCACAACGCCGCCGAGCTGATGAACGCGGCGGTGGCGCTGATCGACAATCCGGCCGCCAATGTCCTCGACTATGTCAGCGGGCCCGATTTTCCGACTGGCGGCATCGTCGTCGATTCGCCCGCGGCAATCGCCGAAAGCTATGCGACCGGGCGGGGATCGTTCCGCGTCCGCGCCAAGATCCAGCGCGTCAGCGAGAAGGGTGGCGGCTGGCATCTCGTTGTTTCCGAAATCCCGTACGGCGTGCAGAAGGGCAAGCTGATCGAGGGCATTGCCGATCTGATCAACGAGAAGAAGCTGCCGATCCTGGGCGACGTTCGAGACGAATCGGCCGAGGACCTGCGCATCGTGCTCGAGCCGCGCAGCCGCACGGTGAGCTCGGAAGATCTGATCCACGGGCTCTACCGGCTGAGCGACCTCGAAGTACGCGTGCCGTTGAACCTCAACGTGCTCGACAAGCACCGCACGCCGCGGGTGATGAGCCTGCATGAGGCGATCACCGCCTGGATCGAGCACCAGTTCGTCGTGCTGCGGCGCCGATCGGAGCATCGGCTGAACAAGATCGCCGACCGGCTGGAGCTGGTCGGCGGCTATATCATCGCCTTCCTCAACCTCGACCGGGTGATCGAGATCATCCGCACCGAGGACGAGCCCAAGGCGGTGATGATCGCCGAGTTCGAACTGAACGACCGCCAGGCCGAGGCGATCCTCAACATGCGGCTGCGCAGCCTGCGCCGGCTGGAGGAAATGGAGCTCAAGCGCGAAGAGGCGACGCTGCTCAAGGAAAAGGGCGAGCTGGAGACGCTGCTGTCGTCGGACGCCCGCCAGCGCACGCGGATGAAGCGCGATCTCGGCAAGATGATCGAGCGTTATGGGCAGGATACGCCGCTCGGCGCGCGGCGCACTGCGATCGCCGAAGCGGCACCGACCCGCGAAATCCCGCTGGAGGCGATGATCGAACGCGAGCCGATCACGGTGATCCTGTCGCAACGCGGCTGGATCCGGGCGATGCGCGGGCATGTCGAGCTGGCGTCGGCCGAGACGCTCAAGTTCAAGGAAGGCGACGGGCCGCTCTTCGCCTTCCACGCCCAGACGACCGACAAGCTGCTGCTGGCCGCGGACAATGGCCGTTTCTACACGCTGGGCGGCGACAAACTGCCCGGCGGGCGCGGCTTTGGCGAGCCGGTGCGGCTGATGCTCGACCTCGACGGCGAGCGCCACATCATCGCGTTCCTGCCGGCGAGCGCGGCGAGCAAATTGCTGGTGGCGGCCAGCGACGGGCGCGGTTTCATCGTCAACGTCGCCGATGTGATGGCCGAGACCCGCAAGGGCAAGCAAGTGGTTACGCCCCGCGCCGGCGCGCAGCTCAAGCTGGTGCGCCCGATCGGCCGTGAGGATGATGCGGTCGCCGCGGTTGGCGACAATCGCAAGATGCTGGTCTTCCCCTTGTCCGAAGTCGCCGAGCTGGCACGCGGGCAGGGCGTGCAGCTCCAGCGCTATCGCGACGGCGGGCTTTCGGACGTGCGAACCTTCAAAATGGACGAAGGGCTGAGCTGGGCGATGGGCGGCGAGAGCGGCCGGACACGCAGCGAGACCGACCTGTCGGCATGGCGCGCGGCGCGCGGCGCGGCGGGGCGGATGGCGCCCAATGGCTTCCCCCGCGACAATCGCTTTTGAAGCGCCGTTGAAGCCGAGAATTCTCAAGCGCTTCAGCCCACTTTAACCAATTCCGGCTAGCCCGTCAGGCAGATGGCATTCGGGAAGCTCAAGCCAAGTTCTGTCGCACTTGCGGCACCTGCGCTGCAGGCGGCGGAGACTTGTGCCCTCGGCCCGTCGGAAACCGGATTGATGCTCGACCTGCTGCCGGTGCCCGCGGTCGCGGTCTCTCTCGAAGGCGGCAAGTTCCAGTTTCGCGCGCTCAACCGCGCGTTCCGCCTTGCGGGACTCGGCACCGTTGCATCCGAATCGCCGCTCGTCCGGCTGCTAGGCAGCCAGCTTCGCCGATTCATCGAATCGGAAGAGACGCAGCGCGAGATAAGCTGGCAGTTCGGCGAGGAAGTCGATTGCCGCTATTTCCGCGTCCTCTTCGCCCGCCGTGCCGCGCAGCGCGGCAGCGGGCGGTGCCTGGTTACGCTGGTCGATCAGACGTCCGAGCTGCGCACCGAGCACAGCCTGCGCCGCGAAATGGCGACCGACAGCCTCACCGGCCTGCCCAACCGCGCCGGTTTCAGCGATCAGATCGAAGCGACCATCGGTCCGGACGAGGCCGACAGCTTCGCAGTGCTGGTGGTCAACCTCGACCGGTTCAGTCGCGTCAATGCCTGCATGGGCGGTCTGGCCGGGGACGAACTGCTGATTTCGGTCGCACGGCGGCTGAAAGGGGCGCTCCGCGGCCGTGACATCCTGGCGCGGATGGGCGGAGACGAATTCGGGGTGCTGTTGACGCTCGACGACGGGCCGGGCGACGCGCTCCATGTCGCCAAGCGTATCCAGGCTGCGCTTGCCACGCCGTTCCGGCTTTCGGACTTCGAGATCCGCGTCGATTGCTCGATCGGCATTGCGCTGGGATCGGATAATCGCGGCGAGCCCGAGGACCTGATCCGCCACGCGCAATTCGCCGTGAAGCGCGCCAAGACCAGCGGTCGCACCGAACTCTATCACACTCGTGCCTTCGACATCGCCCGCGAACAGTTCAGCGTTGAGACCGAGCTGCGCCGCGCGATCGAGAATGGCGACATGACGCTCCACTATCAGCCGATCTGCGATCTAGGCACTGGCAAGGTCGTGTCGTTCGAGGCGCTGGCGCGCTGGACCACCGAAGGCGGTGTCGCGCTGTCGCCCAACGACTTCATCCCCGTCGCCGAGGAATCGGGGCTCATCGTTCCGCTCGGACGCTGGGCGATGGGCGAAGCGGCACGGACGCTGGCGGCGTGGGACCTGGCCGCGGGCGGTGATTGCGGGGTCAAGGTCGCAGTCAACCTATCGGCGATCCAGCTCCAGCGTGATCGCATTCCGGAAATGGTCCAGGCGGCGCTGGAGCAGCACGGCGTGTCGGGCTCGCGGCTGACGCTAGAGTTGACCGAGAGCGCGATCGTCACCGATCCCGACCGGATCAGCCAGACGATGATGGCGCTCAAGGATCTCGGCACCACGCTGGCGATGGACGATTTCGGCACCGGATATTCGAATCTGGCCTATCTGCAGAAGCTGCCGATCGACCAGCTCAAGATCGACCGCAGCTTCATCTCCGGCATGCTGGCCGACCGCGACAAGATCGCGATCGTCCGCGCGGTGCTGAGCCTGGCGCAGGCGCTGGGGATGCAGACCACCGCCGAGGGCATCGAGACCAACGAGCTGGCGCAGACGCTCGCGGCGCTCGGCTGCACCTATGGCCAGGGTTATCTCTATGCCCGGCCGCTCGAACCAGGCGCTGCCTTTTCGCTGCTCGGCGCGCGCAACGCCTGAGCCACGACGTCGTCGGCGATTTGCTCGACGCGGTCCGAGTCAGGGAAACCTTCCGCAATCCATCGATCCTCGACCGTGCGCAGCGCGCGGGCGACATCGGGGCCCTTCGCCAGCCCGCGCGTTACCAGCGCGCCGCCGGTCAGCGGAAGGCGCGGTGCCTGCCAAGTTCTGATTTCGGCAATCTCGGCGATTTCACGGTTCGAGAAGATCAGCTGGTCGAGGGCGGTATCGGCACCGAGCCGGTAGACGAGCGGTTTTGCGGGGCCGTCCGGCTTCGCCACTGCGGCGACCAGGCGCTTGCGCTCGGCATTGGACAGCTTGAGCCGGGCGCCGATCTGATCGGCGATATGCGCGTCCTGCGGGAGGAGTGCGGCGAGGCGCCGGATCGGGCTGGGCGTGAGTTCGGCTTCGGCTTCGCGGTGCGCGACATGAGTGAGCAGTTCGGCCGAGGCGATCTCGGGCAGCACGGGCCCGAAGATGCCGCGCGCTATCATCAACTGGACGACGCGGACGGCGTCCTTGGCGAGCAGCAGCTTGAGCAACTCGTCGCGGATCCGCTCGCGGGACAGCGCCATCAGGTCCTTGGCGCGCGCGGTGCAGGCGTCGAGGCCTGCGGCATCGGGCTGGTCGCCGAATCGGGCGAGGAAGCGGAAGAAGCGGAGAATACGCAGATGGTCCTCGGCGATTCGCTGGAGCGGATCGCCGATGAAGCGCACATGACGTGCTTCTAGATCGGTGAGGCCGCCGAAATAGTCGAAAATTTCGCCGGACAGGGGATCGGCATAGAGCGCGTTCATCGTGAAGTCGCGGCGTGCGGCGTCTTCGCACCAGTCGTCGGTGAAGGCGACGGTGGCGTGGCGGCCGTCGGTCGAGACGTCCCGGCGCAACGTGGTGACCTCGACCGGGCCGCTCGTCAATACCGCGGTGATGGTGCCGTGGGCGAGTCCGGTGGGAACGGCGCGAATCTCTGCCGCCTTGAGCAGTTCGAGAACTCGCTCGGGCGGCAGTGGCGTGGCGAGGTCGATATCGGCGACTGGAATGCCGAGCAGCGTATCGCGAACCGACCCGCCGACGAATCGCACGTCGCCGAGCACTTCAACCAGCCGATCGAGGCCTTCGCGGTGCCGCCATTCGGCATGGGGCAGGGTCAGGCTGTCCAACGCAGCCTCCGCGAGAGATTGACGATCATCGCCGCGGTGGCGCCCCAGATGCGGCGATCGTTCCACAGGATCTCGTAATAGCGGCGCTCCTGTCCCTGATAACTCGCCGTCGCCTCGGCATGGTTGGCGCTGTTCAGGAGGAAGGCGAGGGGGACTTCGAACACCGCCGCCACTTCGGCCTCGGCAGGCACCAACGCGAGATCGGGCGGAATGACGCCGACGACCGGAGTGACTTCATAGCCGGTCACGGTGCGATAGAGGTCGCCGGTGCCGATCACCTGCACTGCCGAAGGGGGCAATGCGATTTCCTCTTCCGCCTCACGTAGCGCGGCGGCGATCGGGCCGTCGTCCTCGGGATCGATCCTACCGCCGGGGAAGGCGACCTGGCCGGGATGGCGGCGCAGCGTCTCGGTGCGTTGGGTGAGGATCACGCCCGGCTCGCGGCGATCGGTGACCGCGACCAGCACCGCGGCGGGATGCCCGGCGATAGCAGGATCGAAATCGAAATGATCGCCCGCGAGCAGGATGGTCTCATGATCGCTGTCCAGCGCGGCGCGCAGCCGCTCGGCAAGCGTCACGGTTGCGGCTCCAGCGCGAAAAAGGCGCCGTTGCTCCATACGCCGGGCGACGTGCCGCCATTGGCAAGCGCGATCTCGGCGAGCTCGTAATAGACCGGCCGCGCGATCAGCGCCTCGAGCCCGCTGCGGACGTGTAGATAGGGGCGGGGGCCGTCCTCGCGCTCGTCGAAGCGCAACGCATGCTCGGGGCCGGCGGTGAGCAGGTCGCCGGTGTTGAGGCGGAAGGCGAGCTTCATCGCATCGCCTTCGCCCTCGGCCTTCATCTCGACGGCGGTGAAGGGCGCGTCCTCGACTTCGATGTCGAGCTTCTCGACTGGGGTGACGAGGACGAATCGCCCGTCGGGCTCGCGGCGTAGAATCGTCGAGAACAACCGCACCATCGCCGCGCGGCCGATCGGCGACCCCTGATGATACCAGATGCCGTCGCGGGCGATACGCATCTCGCTGTCACCGCAATGGTCGGGATTCCAGCTCTCCACCGGCGGTAGGCGGTTTTCCTCGGCAAGCCGGGCGATCTCGGCGAGCGACAGGCTGGCGAGATCGGGGGGAGGCGGGGTCGGCATGCCACGCTCGTTAGGCCAGGGCGGCGGCCCCCTCAAGCGGCTTGGCGAACCCGCGGCCCCAGCGTGCCCGCGCAATCGGCCACCTTGTCGCCGCGCGCGAGCAGCCGGCGCGGCTCGAACGGGCCGGGCAGGCGCCAGCCGGCGGTGCGATCGGCAGTGAAGCCGAAGAAGCGGCCATAATATTCGGGATCACCGACCAGCATCAGCGAATCGCAGCCTTCGGACGGGCAGTCCCGAACTGCCGCGAGCATCCGCTCCATCAATGCGCGGCCAATGCCTCCCTGCTGGCGTTCGGGCGCGACGGCGACCGGGCCCACCATTACCAACGGCATCACAGCACCGCCGTCGCAGGCAAGCGCGACCGGCCAGCACTGGATCGTGCCGAGTAGCGCGCCGTCGGCGTCGCGCGCGGCGAAGCTGAGCTCTGGGACGGGGAGGGTGCCGCTGCGGATCCGGTACGCCGTGCGCGTACGTCGCTCCGGGCCGAAGGCGCGGTCGAGCAGCGCCTCCACGGCCTGGGGGTCGACGACGGCCAGCGGCACCAGTTCGATCACTTCGTTTCCTTGGTAGGGCACCCGGCAACCCCGCCGGGGCCGCGCGCTTTAGCGAGGTGCTGCGCGCACGCAAGGTTTAATGGGGATGGCGCCTGGCACTTCCCAGTCCTAAGGGGGCGCGGTTCCCACGAAAGGCCGTCAATTGCGCGATTTGCTAAAGCTCCAGGTGCACGACCTCGAAGTCGAGGTGCTGACCGGGATCTATTCCGAAGAGACGCATCTGCCGCAGCCGCTGCGTATTTCGGTGACTGCCGATATCGATATGCCTGAGCGTTTCGTGCCTGATACGCCGCTCAGCGCGTCGAAGAGCTATATCGACCTCAAGCATGCCGCGACCACGGCGCTGCCCAAGGACGTGCATTTCACGCTGATCGAGGCCGTGGCCGACCATGTCTGCGAGACTCTGTTCGTCTCCGACGCGCGGGTGCAGCGTGTCGAGGTGCAGATCATCAAGCTGGCGATCGCCGAGAACGGCGAATCGATCGGGATCACCATGGTCCGCCACCGGCGCTAGCGTTTGCCAGCCCTGACGCGCTCAGGCGCAGGGGCCGAGCGCGCGCAACACGATCCGATAGTCCTCGCGCGCGATCGCCGCGTGCGCGGGGTCGCCCGATTCGATGCTTTCCGCCGGCAGAGTGCGCGGCAGCCCGCAGGCGAGGCGATACCAGAGCAGCGTGTTGGTCTGTGGCGGACCGGCGGACTCATCGACGATATCGCCCAGCGAGACCGACCAGCGCGGCTGTTCACCGGGGCGGCGCAGGATCTGGAGCGACACCGGAGCGCCGTTGGCAGTCTGCAGGAAGACCTGGGTCTCGCCTTCGCCCGGCAGCGATCCGGGAACATGGAACGCGTTGCCCACGCCGGTTACTGCCGGCGGCGCATCGTTCGCGACCACTTCGCGGGCAATGCCGCGGACCAGCGCGTCAAGTTCGGGAGTGAAGGCGCGCTGGCTGTCGAGCCCGGTGAGCTGGAGCTGGTCGGGCCGATTGGGGACGGCGCGCGCGAACAGCAGCACTCGCTGCTTCTTGAGCTTGGGATCACGGCCGCGCTCGTTGAGCGGCACATCGGCGACATAGCCGATTCTCGTCGAGACTGCGTTCGAACCGCGAATCAGGGCCGTCACATCGGCCTCGATATAGAATCGGACACGTCCCGGGGCGACATTTGCGGCTTCGGCGCCCTTGATTTTCACGGCGCTTCGAATGCGCGCGTCGAGGATCAGCGGCGCCCCCAGAACTTGCCCTGCAACAGTGGCATAACTGGGCAATACAGCTGTCGAAGAAGCTTGGTTTTGCGTGGTTTGTGGGGCGGATTGCGCAGGTGCCGTTAACGTTACTGCGCAACAAAAGGCTATCATGGGAACGCGTATCATGCGTGTCCGTTACCGGATCACCCGCTTCTTATACAGAAATAATTCCGTCATGAGCCGGCGGTAGGCGCTGTTTGTCCGACAAAGCGTTTGCGTACCCCGGAAGCCCACGATAGAGACTCGCGCTCTGCCGCACCGAACGCAACCAAGCGAACGGCGGACGGGCTTGTGCTCCGAGCATACCGGCGCCCAGGGTCGCACAGGATTAGAGGAGTGACGTTGCCGAATGGCTTACGCTGACCGGAATGTAAGTGGCAGCCGGTTCGTTGCGATTATCATAGTCGCAATCATCGTGGCTGGCATGGGTTATGCCTTCGTCACGGGCTTGGCATACCAATATATCAAGAAGAAGGCGGAGGAACTGAAGACCTTCGAGGTCGAAGAACCGCCGCCCCCTCCCGAGGAGGTTCCGCCGCCGCCGCCGCCGCCGGATTCGCCCGTGCCGCCGCCGCCGACTCAGGTGGTGACGCCACCTGCGATCGTGCAGACGGTTTCGCCGGCTCCGCCGATGGTGACGACTCCGATCATCCCACCAGCGCCGCCGATCACGCCACCGGCACCGCCGGCGCCTGTCGCGCCGCCGCAGCCACCGGCTCCGCCGCGCGTCGCAAAGCCGCTGAAGCCCCGCACGCCTCCGGGCAGCTGGGTGACCAACGACGATTATCCTGCAGCGGCCATCCGCGCCGAGCAGCAGGGCACCACGGGCTTCCGTCTTCAGGTCGATGCGACCGGCAAGGTGGTCGATTGCCAGGTGACTTCGTCGAGCGGTTCGTCGGTTCTCGACAGCACTGCCTGCTCGCTGTTGCGGCGCCGCGCGCGCTTCGCACCGGCCGAGGACGCAAGTGGCAACAAGATCCCGGCACCGTTCGTCAGCCGTTTCCGCTGGGAACTGCCGAAGAATTGATTGGAGTGGCCGGCGCGCCCCGTCGCGGCGCGCCGGAGTCTGGAACGCTACTAATTTAGAGGAAAGAACCGACAATGCTCATGACCATTCTCGCCGCGGCGGCGCCCAAGGGCGACAATCCGTACGGCCTTGAGGCCGCTCTCCGCGAGGGCGGCCTGATCGCCCAGACCGTGTTCGGCATCCTGGTGCTGATGCTCTTCGTCTCGCTCTACATCCTGTTTACCAAGCTGTTCGAGCAGCAGAAGATCATCAACCAGTACAAGCGCGTCCGCGCCCAGTTCTGGCAGTCCAACAGCCTGCGCGAAGGCGCGGCGAAGCTGGAGAAGAACTCGGCCTATCGCCAGATCGTCGACGACGGCGTCCAGGCACAGGACCAGTACAAGGAACTGACCGATCCTATCGAAGCGCATGACTGGCTGCACGGCTCGCTCGCGCGTTCGGAAGCGTCGATCAACTCGCAGCTCAACGGCGGCCTCGCGTTCCTCGCGACGACCGGCGCGACTGCACCGTTCATCGGCCTGTTCGGCACCGTGGTCGGCATCTACCGCGCACTGATCAAGATCGGTTCGGCCGGTCAGGCGTCGATTGATGCCGTCGCCGGCCCGGTCGGTGAAGCACTGATCATGACCGCACTCGGCCTCGTCGTCGCGGTTCCCGCGGTGCTCGCGTACAACTTCCTGCAGCGCCGCAACAAGGCGATCTCCGAGAACCTCAACGCGTTTTCGAACGACGTGCTCGGCTATCTCGCTTCGGACGGCCGCGTCCGCCCGAAGGCCGTCGCCGTGGCAGGCAAGGCTCCGGCTGCCGCCACTGCCAAGCCGGTTGGCCCGACCACGACCGCCGGCCAGGCCGGTGGCGTGCAGACTCGCGCGTAACCCGCGTAGGACAAGGATCGGGTCGCACGTCACGGCGTGCGACCCTGCTCCCGGGCTGTCCGGGAGCGATAAAGGATAGGATAACGCCCAATGGCGATGAGCGTAGGCGACAGCGGCGACGACGCACCGATGTCGGACATCAACACCACGCCCCTCGTGGACGTGATGCTGGTGCTCCTGATCATCTTCCTGATCGCCGTTCCCGTGGTGATCCAGTCGATCGATCTGGCGCTTCCCAAGGTCCAGTTCGAACCGACCACCACCAAACCAGAGAATGTGTCGCTCTCGATCACGGGAGCCGGTGGCCAGTGCAAGGTCTACTGGGGCATGACCGAGGTCACCAGCAAGGAACTGCTCGACAGGGCGGTCGTCAAGCTGAAGGCTGAAATCGAGCGCCAGGGCGGCCCCAATGCTGCCGGGCTAGAGCTTCCCGAGGTGCACATCCGCGGCGACATCAACACGCCGTATCGCTGCATTGGCGGCACTATCTACACGATGCAGATGGCGGGTTTCGCGAAGGTCGGCTTCATCTCCGAGCCTGAAGCGGGCTCCAACGTCACGCGCATCTGACGCGCCCGTTTAAGGAGTTTTCGAAATGGCAATGAGCGCGGGCCGCGACGATGGCGAGCCGATGATGGAAATGAACACGACGCCGTTGATCGACGTCATGCTCGTTCTCCTCATCATGTTCATCATCACGATCCCCATCCAGACCCACGCGGTTAAGGTCGACTTGCCGCAGAACAGCCCGCAGAACGCGCCGCCGGTGGAGCCGCAGAAGAACAAGGTCTACATCGACGCGAACGGCAACGTGTTCTGGAACAGCGTACAGATCGACGATGTGACGCTGCGCCAGTATCTGGACGCATCGCTCCAGATGAGCCCGGAGCCCGAGCTGCACTTCCAGCCGGACCCCAATGCCCGCTACGACGTGGTCGATCGGGTGCTGGCGATCGTGAAGCGCGCGAACATCACCAAGCTCGGCTTTGTCGGTAACGAGCAGTATCGCAACGACTTCTGATCCGACATCGGACAGGGCGCCACGCGAAGGCGCTGCCCTGAAAAAATCGAAAGGCGGTCCTCCGGGGCCGCCTTTCTTTTTGCGCGCAGCCGGCTTGCTCTGATGCAATGAAAGTGTCACATTAGAGTCATCGAGATGTCACGGAAACGTCACCGTGATGCAATGATTCTGGAGGGTGCCATGCGTATCGGATTTCTACTCCTCGCCGCCGCGCCATTGTTCGCGGCGCTTCCGGCCCAGGCGCAGGACAGCGCCGTCGCCAGCACGCAGATTGCGCAGGGCGAGTATTCGCAGGCTGAGTCAGCGCTGCTCGCCGAACTGCGCATTCATCCGGGCCGCCCCGAGCTGATGCTCAACCTCGCCGCCGTCTATGCCAAGACCGGCCGCGCGGTCGAGGCGCGCAGCCTCTACACCAAGGTGCTGAGCACCGATGACGTGCTGATGGACCTGACCGTCGATCGCACCGCCGGATCGCATGCGCTCGCCCAGCGCGGCCTGCGCCGGCTCGATACGGTGCAGTTCAGCGCCCGCTGATCGCGTTGGGGCCTCAGTTGGAATTCGTGCTCAATTGGGCCCGGGGTTTGCACTTTAGGCTTATTGGATACCCCTCTCCCTTGATGGGAGAGGGCCGCCGCCGCGGGTGGTGGGAGGGCGACCGACTTTCGGTGATATCGCTCGTGGGGTGTTCACCATCCAGCCCTCTCCTATCAAGAGCGGAACTTTAGAGCAGCGCGCTGTCGTCGCCGCTGTGTCGCGTTGGGGTCACCTGGCCGCTTCCGCCGATTCCCTCAGCGACCGCGTCGTCGTCTGCGTCCCGGTCGCTCCGTCACGACACAGCGAGCGAATCGGATCGGCGGCGCTGGCTCAGAGCCGCGGCAGGGTTACACCGCGCTGGCCCATATATTTGCCCGCACGGTCGGCATAGCTCGTCTCGCAGGGCTGATCGCCCTTGAGGAACAGGAACTGGCACGCACCTTCGTTGGCGTAGATCTTGGCAGGTAGCGGCGTGGTGTTCGAGAATTCGAGCGTGACATGCCCCTCCCATTCGGGCTCGAGCGGCGTCACGTTGACGATGATCCCGCAGCGGGCATAGGTAGACTTGCCGAGACA
This sequence comes from Sphingomonas sp. LM7, assembly GCF_002002925.1. NCBI lineage: Bacteria > Pseudomonadati > Pseudomonadota > Alphaproteobacteria > Sphingomonadales > Sphingomonadaceae > Sphingomonas > Sphingomonas sp. LM7. The sequence goes on from NZ_CP019511.1 coordinate 495,434, forward strand.
GATCACCAGCGTGTCGCGTGGGATGCGGAAATACTCCACCGTACGGGCCAAGGCGAAGCTGTTGGGCGGGATGATGCACACGTCGGTCTTGCGATCGACGAAGCTGTTCGAATCGAAATTCTTGGGATCGACGACCGAACTGTCGATGTTCGTGAAGATCTTGAACTCGTCGGCGACGCGCGCGTCATAGCCATAGGACGACAGCCCGTAGCTGATGCAGCCTTCGCGCCGCTGCGCCTCGACGAACGGCTCGATCATGCCGGTGGCGAGGGCGTTTTCGCGAATCCAGCGGTCGGATAGAATACTCATGAATCCCCCTGAGGTGCGGTCCCGTTTCGCGGGAAGCGCGAAGCTCCGCAAGGGCTAACGGACCGGCAGCTCGAACGGCGTCGCCGGAAGCCCGGTGCCGTTATAAAGATTGCAGATCGGACTATCCCCCCAGCAGAAGCGGACGCGATCGGTGGGGCCGGTGCCGGCAGCGATCAGCACGTCGTTGCCGGCGATCGTCGCGGTGGCGAACCGGCAGCTGCCAGGCGCGACGCCGCATAGTTCGAAGCTGATCGGTTGCGCGGCGCTGTAGGCCAGTAGCCCCGTATCGACGCCGGTGAAGCGGACGCGGACCGCGTCGGGTTCGCGCTTCGCCTCGACGGGCCAGGGCCCCGAGGGCGAGGCCTTGCCACCATAAGTGAGGGCCTCGGCACCGCGGGCCAGGCGATGGCCGACATCGAGCTTGTTGGCCGGATGGATATCGACGACGTCGCCGAGATCGATCGTCACGGCCAGTGCGGCATGCGGGTCGGCGGCGACCGCGCGGCGCTGCTCGTCGCGGATCTGCGAGAAGCCGCTTTCGACGGGCTTGGACGCACGCGGACCCCAGTTCGACAGCTGGGCGATCAGGAAGGGCAGAGCGGGGCTGGCGAACTGGTCGCGCCATGCCGCCATCATGCTGGCCAGCTTCCCGGCATAGCCATCGGGCGCGCCGGCGTTGGCCTCGCCCTGATACCAGGCCGCGCCGCGCAGGCCATAGGCCCCGATCGGCGCGACCATCGCGTTGTAGATGCCGGAGAAGCCGGCGATCGCCTCCCAGGGTGCATGCGGCGGATCGCCGACGCCGGCGGGGGCCTTGCGCCAGGTCCAGCCCTCGGGGCCGGCGAGCGGCACGGCGGTGCCGTCGGCGAAGCGGATCGCGCGTTGGTCGGGCGTGCCGAGCAAGCCGCCCTCCGCCCAGGTATCGAGCACACCGACGGCGATCAGGTTCTTGCCTGCCTTGAGCGTGCCGGGCGCCAGCGCGTATACGCGGGGAACGCCCCAGGCGTAGGTCACGCCGACCGGGACGCCGTTGACGAAGCTCGCATCCATGTCGTCGGCCGGGCCGAGCGCGAGCGTTGCGCTCTTGGCGGCCTGCGCGGCGGTGAGCGTCACTTCGGTGCGATACCAGAGCATGCCGTTATACTGCGCCAGCTCGGCGACGCTCCATTTCTCCCAAGGATCGAACGAGGGCAGGGGGTGCCATTCGCCGGGCGCAGCCGCCTGCCATGGCTCGTTGCCTGCGGCATCGCCGGATTTGCCGCGATACCAAGCCTTCCAGCGCTCGCCGAACGATGCGCTCGCCTTGGCGGGATCGGTGCGATAAATGCGGAGCAGCGCGAGGTCCTCGCGCGCCGCAGGATCCTTGGCGAGTGCGCTTTCCGGCCGCCAGGCGTCGATTGCGGTGCCCCCCCACGAGGCGTCGATCAGCCCCATCGGCACCTTTTGCAAGGCACGGAGATCGCGCGCCATGAAGTAGCAGGCGGCGGAGAAGTCGCGGACGGTTTCCGGGGTGGTTCGCTGCCACTGAACGGGCGCCGAGAATTGGCGCTCGGGGTTGAGGCTGGTCTTCTTTTCGATCGTCATCAGCCGCAGCTCGGGGTCGTTCGCCTTGCCGATCTCGCCCGCCGCGCCGAGCACGCCGCTGACCGGGTATTCCATGTTAGACTGGCCCGAACACAGCCAGACGTCGCCGACCAGCACATCCTCGGCTCGCTGGCTCCTGCCGCCGCGCGTGGTCGCGGTGAGCGTATAGGGCCCGCCGGCGGGCATCGCCGGCAGCTCGACGCGCCAATGGCCGTCCTTGTCGGCGCGCGCCTGTATTTTCCTGTCGCCGAACGTGACTTCGAGACTCTGGCCGGCAGGCGCATCGCCCCAGATCGCGATCGGACGGTCGCGCTGGAGCACGCCATGATCCTGGAACATCGGATGGAGCAGCGGCGGCGCCTCCTGCGCGAACGCGGGCGCGGCGAACAGCATCGGCAGCGCAAGCGCGCTCCGGGACAGCATCATCATGGCATCTCCTCCGTTAGCGCTACCAGAGCAGAGGGAGGGGCGCACTGGCAAGCGTCTTGGCGAAGAGCCGGGATGCGGCCGCCGGCGAAGGTCGGAGAATGGTGGATTGCTGCCGATTCTTGCGTCGCGTCGCGGCGGGCGATGAACCCACGTCCTAGCTGCAGGACATTGAAGGTCACACCAAAGTCACACTATCGCAGGATTTTCGGGGAGTTGCCTGCGATATGAAAGAGCGTGCGGCGAGGCCACGCTTCGGTAAGCAGCGCAAATCCTACATTGCAAGGCCGGACGACTGGGAGTGGATGGTTTGCGGACTGTCTGCCAAGAGGCCGCAAGGGTGGAAAGCAGACTTACCCAATCGTAAGAACGAGGGATGGTTGACCCTTGTCAGTTCAATGTCCGTGATGACCAGGGCAAGCTGCTGCGTCCTGCATGCGGCTTTCCAGATATGTGGTCACGGACGCCTACGATGAGAGAGGCGGCATTCCACTCGGCATCTGTCCGTGCTGCCTTTGGGAACCTGGTTTCGATGATAATCCCGCCGCATCGTCCTGCGCTCGGGAGACTATCCTTGGCTCGCTACAAGCCTACCGCGCCCAGTGGAACAGGCCCGCGGCATGGAGAGGGCATCGCGGTATGAGGCCAGCACATTGGGATGCTTCGGCCCAGTTAGCGCATCTCTTTGAGAAGGCGCCCCACGTCCGCTAAAGGGCGGCAACCGTCAGACCGTGAGTGTCATCGATTGGGGCGCGAGCGGACGCGCTCGATCAAGGGCGATTGCCGGTCAGCCCCAGATCGGCAGGCCCGAATGCATGAGGAAGAAGTTCGGACAGCTTGTGCTCCGCGACCTCGTCTCCCGTCGCGCCGCTGCAGTAGATCGACAGATCGCGTCCGCCGACCTGCGCCGCCTCGTTGATCACCTGGCGGCAGCGGCCGCAGGGGCTGATCGGGTCGGTGTCGGCATGGCCGATGCGGCCGCCGATCACGCCGATCGCGACGACGTCGGCGAAGCGACCCTGCGCGCTGACGCTCGCCAGCGCCACGGTCTCGGCGCAGAGCGACAGGCCGTAGCTGGCATTCTCGAAATTGGCGCCGGTGACGATGCTGCCGTCGCTGAGCAGCACCGCGGCGCCGACTGCGAAGTTCGAATAGGGGGCGTAGGCGTTTTGCGCAGCCTTACGGGCCGCTTCGATCAGAGTGCGTGCCTCGTCGGTCATCTCGTCATCCCAGGTTGCAGGGCTTGCCGATCTCAAGATCGCCCCGTGTCTCTTCTAGCGTCTGTGCCCAGCCTATTGCCTCTCGCGCTGCATTGACTGCCGCCTCGTCTTCGATTGGCTGGAGAATGAGGCGGCCGTTCAGGCATCGGGCCTGGCTGCCGTATCGCTGGGGCAGGCCCTTACGAACCTGCACGCGATCGAAGGTGAGCGCATAGTCCCGCGCATCGACATCGCCCGATTTGAGCAGCACTGTCATCTTGCCGAGCGCATATTCGCGGAAGGCGTCGTCGGGCGAGTGTTGTGCGATCAGCCAGGCGCCATGGGTGACCTGCCTGCCGTGCAGGCGATTGGTGAACCAGCCGGCCTTGGGAAGCAGCTTGCGCAGCGCCTCGGTGTTGCGGGTGTCGATCTCGCGAAGGGATGTGCCCAAGGCCTCGCCGACGATCTGCTGCTGGCCGGCTTCGAGCGACGGGTCCTCGATCATCCAGAGATTCTGGCGGGTCACTTCGTCGAGGCGGACGAGATGATGCATCTTCACGCGAAGGGACGCGTCGGCAGCAGGCTGTTGCCGTTCGACTTGCCCGATTGCCTGGCACCAGCGGCCAAGCAGTTCGGAAACCCTCGGGTCGGCATGGCTACAGGGCGCCGCCAGCGTGAGGAGAAGGGCGATCATCCCTTGATGTGGAGTACGCAGATCAGCGTGAACAGGCGGCGGGCGGTGTCGAAATCGACGTCGATCTTGCCCTCCAGGCGCTCGATCAGCAGCTCGGCCGACTGATTGTGAATGCCGCGCCTTGCCATGTCGATCGTCTCGATCTGGGCGGGGGAGGCGGCGCGGATCGCCTGGTAATAGGAGTCGCAGATCGCGAAATAGTCGCGGATCGGGCGGCGGAAACGGGCGAGGCCGAGGACGAGGGTTTCGAGCGGCGAATCGTCGGCGCGGTGGATTTCCAGCGCCAGCCGGCCTTCCTCAACTCGCAAATGGAGCTTGTACGGTCCTTCATAGCCGTCGGCATGCTTGCGCTGGGGAGCGAAGCGATTCTCTTCGAGCAGGTCGAAGATCGCGATGCGGCGTTCCTGCTCGATATCGGCCGACCGCCACAGGATCGTGCGTTCGTCGAGCGTCACGTCTATGATGCGCGGATCGGCCATTCCGCCAGTGCTTTGCGGCCTATCACCGCTTTTCACAAGGCTGCGGCGTTGCCCGAATCCCCCGGGTAGTGAATGAGGGCCGGATGGCCCAGCCGATCCCCTTTCCGACACCCGAAACGCCTGAAGGCGTAAGCCTGCCCCAGAATGTCGAGGCCGAGGCCGCGCTGCTGGGCGCGATGATGATCGACAACCGCGTCGCCGAGGACGTGCTCCAGAAGCTGCGGCCCGAGCATTTCTTCGAGCCGCTGCACGGGCGGATCTACGAGACGATCGCGGCGATGGTCGGCGACAACCGGCTGGCGACTCCGGTGACGCTGCGTCCGCTGTTCGCCACCGACGCGGCGATGAAGGAAGTCGGCGGGCCGGCCTATCTGGCGCAGCTTACCGGCAACCCGGCGAGCCTGATCGGCGCGCGCTCGTTCGCCGACCAGATCTATGACCTTGCGATGCTGCGCGCGCTGGTGACGGTGGGGCGCGACCTGGTCGACGGTGCGCTCGACACCAGCCAGGACATCAACCCGGCCAAGCAGATCGAGCAGGCCGAGATGAAGCTCTACGAAGTCGCCGAGAAGGGCGATTCGGACGCCGGTCTCAAGTCCTTCACGCGCGCCGCGACGCTGGCGGTTCGCCAGGCCGAGAAGGCGATGAATTCGGGCGGCGGCATCTCGGGCATCACCACCGGGCTGACCGACCTCAACGCCAATACCGGCGGGTTCAACCGGTCCGACCTGCTGATCCTCGCGGGGCGCCCGGGCATGGGCAAGACTTCGCTCGCGACCAACATCGCGTTCAATGCCGCCAAGCGCTGGGCCGACGATCTCGAAGCCGGCATTCCCGAGGACAAGTCGATCGGGGCGCCGGTGGCGTTCTTCAGCCTCGAAATGTCGGCCGACCAGCTGGCGATGCGTATCCTTTCCGAGCAGGCCGAAGTCGTTTCGGAGAAGCTGCGTACGGGGCAGATCAGCCATGCCGAATTCCAGAAGTTCGCGCGTGCCGCGGGCGATCTCGAGCGGCTGCCCTTGTTCATCGACGATACGCCGGGCCTGACCATCGCGGCGCTGCGCACCCGCGCGCGGCGGATGAAGCGCCAGCACAAGATCGGCATGGTGATCGTCGATTACCTCCAGCTGCTGACCGGCAGCGCCAAGGCTTCGGGCGACGGGCGCGTGCAGGAAATCTCGGAGATCAGCCGCGGCCTCAAGACGCTGGCCAAGGAACTCCATGTGCCGGTGCTGGCGCTCTCGCAGCTGAGCCGCGCGGTGGAAAGCCGCGAGGACAAAAGGCCGCAGCTTTCGGATCTTCGTGAATCGGGATCGATCGAGCAGGACGCCGATATCGTGCTGTTCGTCTATCGCGACGAATATTATCACGACTTCAAGGCGCCGACCAAGACGCCCGACGGCACCGAGACCGCCGAGGAGCGGATGGCGTACGAGGCGTGGCAGGCCAAGCAGCTCGAGGTATCGGGCAAGGCGACCGTGATCATCGCCAAGCAGCGCCACGGCGCGACGGGTTCGGTGCACATGCGCTTCGATCGGCAGTTCACCAAGTTCAGCGACTTGGCGCACGAGGAGTATTGAGCGCGCGTCGCTGCGGCGGGATGTTGGATATGGCGGCCGGACTTTTACGGTTTTCACGGTGAATCGGCAATGAAGTTGCGCGGGTAGGAAATTCTGTTTCGTCGGGAGAAGGGGATCGACAGCGTCAAAGAGCGGGCGCGGGGCCAACGCTCAGGCAAGCAGACGAAATCCTACATTGCAAGCGGTGGGCGGGACGGCTGCTAACGGGTGGTTAGCTGCCATTCGCGGATTGAGGGGTGGTCGCGACCATGGCCCGGATCATCGCCGTAGCGTGGAACAGCAGGGTCAGAAGGAGCAGTCCGGTCGCGCAGACCAGCGCATATTCCGCAACAATGTCCTCGCCTCCGACGCCAGCTATCGCGAAGAACGTCGATGCGCCCACCCAATAGCCGGTGATAGCACAGGGGATGAATACTGCATGAGGGATCCAGCGTGCCTTGGACCGCCCGCGACGCGTCGAGATAGTCACCGATAGAAGTGGTGCAGCGAACGTGGCGAGCGACCAGCCTGCAATGATCAAAAGGATCGCACCAGAAGATCGCCCATCGAGGATATATTCTAGCGAACGAACCGCAGTTCGCGAAGAGAGGAGCGCTACGATCGCGATCATTGCAAAATAGAAGAAGAGCACGGTTCGTCTCATAGATGAACATAACCACTAAAACCTTTAGTCCGCTAGTGGGGCGTTTCCCGCCAGCCCGCTTTCAGGCTCGAACCCAAATTCGCCATAGCGGTTGGTGTCGGGGGATTGAGTGTAGTTCTCCTCCGCTACGCCGTGAATGCGACGAATCGATCGGCCTCGAGCGGGCAAGCTCGCCAGTGGCGCTGAGCGTCCGCTATCGGTGGCTAGCTGCCATTCGCGGGCTAGGTTAGGCTGCGCCATGGACGATACTCTGCCAGAGTCGATTATTAATCGGGCCTCCGCATCACGAGGCCATATGGACAAACATCGGCAGAACGACTGGGGCACTGTTCAATACGACAGTCGTGTCGACGAGTATTGGGTAGTCGCCGGATCGGCGCGGCAGGCCCTGTTCTACTGCCCCTGGTGCGGGGAGAAGCTACCGCCCTCTAAGCGCGATGAGTGGTACGACGCTGTTGAAGCTCTTGGCCTCGACCCCTGGCAGGACGAATTGCCGCAAGAGTTTAGGTCCGACGCATGGCGCAATGCATCCCCCCGCAAAACCTAAAACGTCCGCAATGGGGCGATAGTTGCCCTTTCCGGCTCGTGCTCCTGCGCAGGCAGGAGCTTGGTATTGCGTAAGGCTGCATGATTCCGGGCTCCTGCTTTCGGAGGAGCACTTGATGGCGGATTATCGCGCCGCGGATCGATCGCGACGTCACGGGACGGCCGGCGCTTACGCCGGCCGTCCCCCATGCCCTCAATAGGCGCCCGAGAAGGTCAGGAACCACTGGCGGGGGGCGATCGGATAGGCCGAATAGCCGTTGGTGGCAGAGCCCACCGACAGCGTCGAGATGCCCTTCTTGTCGGTCAGATTGGTGACGTTGAGCGCGATTTCCGCCTTGCGCAGCGGCAGGATGTTGTCCGGCACGCGGGCGGCGAGGCGGAACGAAGTGAGGAAGTACGACGGCACGCTGGCGTCGTTGCTGAAGGTTGCGTAGCGGCGGCCGACATAGTCGCCGATCACCTGCGCCTCGAGCGGGCCGACCGAGACCGTCGCGACCGTCTTGTTCATCCATTTGGGCGTGCCGGGAAGCTGCTTGCCGCAGGTCGGCACGACCCCGGCCGTGACGAGGTAGCCGCCGATGCAGGTGCCGGTGGCGGCGCCGATGCCGGACGCGGTGGAGGTATAGTCGCTCTGGTACTCCGAAAGATTGTACGAGGTCGCGTTGTAGAGCGAGAAGGTGCGGCCGAGGCGCAGCGTGAAGGCGGCATCGACGCCGTCGGTGTGGACGTCGCCGACGTTGACGAGGATCGAAGTGCCGCCGGTGATGCCGCCGCCGGCAATGCCGCCGGGATTGGTCGAGATCGCGAGCAGTCGGTTGTTGAAGACGACGTGATAATAGTTGATCTGCGCGTTCAGGCTGATGTCGTTGGCGAAGCTGCGGCTGGTGCGCAGGCCGCCTTCATAGGTCCAGCTGCTCTCGGGCTTGCCCTCGGTGGCGAAGGCATTGAACGCCGCCTGGCTGCCAGTGAACCACGGGCCGCCGCCGCCGGCGAGATAGGCCTGGTACTGGCGCAGGTTCTTCTGGACGTTGAAATAGACTTGCTCGTGGCCGTTGAAGTCCCAGGTCGCGCCGACCGCGGGGAGGAACCAGTTCTTGGTGTCGATCTTGCCCTGCGGGAGCCCGCCGGCGAGGCCTGAGAGCGAGCCCGCTTTGGGCTGCACAGGGAACCAGCCATTGGCCCATTGCGCGCTGGTCTTGAACCCGAACTGGACGCGCAGCGGATCGATGACCTGCCAGCTGTCCTGCACATGGAGCTGGAGCTGGTTGATCCGCGCCTCGCCCTGATATTGGGTGAACAGCGGCTGCGCGGCTTCGAGCGGGCGGATATAGGGTGTGCTCGAAGCGGGGTCGTTGACGTTGACCCCGTACCAGCGGCGCCACTGGGTAGTGCTGTTATGCTCGAACCAGCCGCCGATCTCGATGTTGTGCGCGCCGAGCTCGAGGTTGAGCGCCGAGATCACGCCGAAGCGATCAATGCGATATTCGGTGGTGCGGGTGATCAGGCCCGAGCCGCCGGTGGCCGCGACGAGCGCCGCGCCGGCTGCGGCTGCCTGGGCGGTGGTCAGCGCGGTGCAGGCGGCGGGGCGGATGCCGTTGGCGTTGGCGCCGAACCGGCAATTGGCGGGCAGCGTCGCGTAGGCCGGATCGAGATAGGGCTGGGCGGTGGTGATCGACTGGCCCAGCGGACCCGCCACGACGCCGGCGCCGTCATTGTGGTGGAAATAGGCGGTGGTCGACAGTGTCACCTTGTCGGAGAAGCGCGCGTCGTAGCGGCCATATGCGAGATAGTCGGTGCGCTGCGCGTCCGAATAATAGTTGCGGTAGTTGCTGCCCTCGGCCGCGGGCGAATTGCCAAGCGCGGTCAGGTACGAAGTCCGGTAGGTGTCGAACTCGGGATAGAAGAACGGCTTGGTGTAGGGCGTGTAGAGCTGGACCGGGGTGGCGGTGCCGCCCGCGGAGGGCTTGAAGAAGACAGTGGCGTCCTCGTTCGGCTGGGTCATGTCGTTATAGTCGAAATAGAGCGTCAGCTTGCCGATCGAATCGTCGTGGACGAACTTGGCATTGGCTTGCCAGCCGCCCTGGATGCCATCGAAATCCCAGGCGCGGGCGCGCTGGCGCGCTGCCGAGACATAGGCCGAATTGTTGCCGCCGAAGGTGCCGGTATCGACGCGGGCGAAGCTGCGCGAGGTGCTGTAGCTGCCGACGGTCTGGGCGGCCTCGATCCCGAAAGCGGGGCGGGGGTCCGATGAAAAGGTCTCGACGGTTCCGCCGAGATTGCTGTTCGATGCTGTGGCGAGATCGCCGGCGCCGGTCGACACGACGACCCGGCCGACATTCTCCGAGATCACCGCGCGCTGGGGCGAAAGGCCGTTGTAATTGCCGTAGCTCTGATCGCCGAGGGGCACGCCGTCCATCGTGTAGCCGAGCTGGTTGGCGGCGAAGCCGTGGATGAAGATCTGGGCGTTCTGCTCGTTATAGCCCCACGGGTCGGCGGTGATGTACAGCACGCCCGGCAGCGTCTGGATCGCCTTGAGCGGGCTCACGCCGGGCAGGATCTTTTGCATCTCGGTGCCGGGCAGCACCACCGAGGTGCGCGTGTCGCGGCCGGTGACGACGATGACCGACGAATCCTCGATTTCGGTTGGCGGGACGGAAGTGGGCGCGCCGGCATCCTGTGCCATCGCGGCGGCGGGCAGGAGCGACGAAACGGCCAAAGCCAATAGCGAAACCGACGTGCGAGTCATTCTATAGTCCCCCAATTGCTGCAAAGCACAATGCAGCCCGGAGGGGCGGTAGAGGGGTTTCGCGCTAGTCCAGTGACGTGACCGTTGCAGCTGCGTGACGATTCCACGCGGTATTGTGACTATTCCGCAGCGTCACGCGGGCCGGGCCATTCGGGACGGGGAGCATCGCATTCGAGCGTCATGCCCATTCCTTCGGTCGCGCGGACGGGGAGCGCGGCCCGATCGAACCCGTCGAGGCAGAAGACATTGACTCCGAAATGGTCTGGCGCGGACCGTTTGCGGTGGAAGACGTAGATCCCGCAGCGGCGGCAGAAATGGTGCCTGGCGCGCCGGGTGTTCCATTCGTAGAGCGCTAGCAGTTCCTCGCCCGCGTCGATCCGCAGCGCGGCCTCCGGCACCTTCACCATCAACGCATTGCGCTTGATGCATAACGAGCAGTCGCACGTCGTCAGCTCGTCGGGGTCGTGCGAGATCGTGAAACGGATGCCGCCGCAGTGGCAGGAGCCGGCATGGGTGGTCACTGTGTCTTTCCCTCCGATCGAAGATGCGCCCTATTGCCGAGTCACGCCTCTCCCGGCCATAGGCGCCCTCCGTCGCAGCTTCAGATTGGACCCCTCGCGTGACCGCCACTGCCCTTGGGCTCGATTTCGGTACGACCAACAGCGTGGTCGCGCTCGCGCAGGAGGGCGAGGCGCCCGAGATGGTGGAGTTTGCTGGGCCCGAATCTACCAGCGCCGTGTTCCGCTCGGCCCTGTGCTTCTGGGAAGACGCGGGAGTGCAGGTCGAGGCGGGACCCTGGGCGATCGCCGAGTATCTCGAATATCCCGAGGGGAGCCGGTTCCTCCAGTCGTTCAAGTCGGTGGCGGCGAGCAGCGCGTTCGAACATGCTTCGGTGTTCGACAAGCGGATGCGCTTCGAGGAGCTGGGGCGAACTTTTCTGAACAAGCTGGTCGAGCATTCGGGGGGCAAGCTCGATGCGCGGCCGCAGCGGATCGTTGTGGGGCGGCCGATCGAATATGCCGGCGCCCGGCCCGATCCGAAGCTGGCGCGCGAGCGTTATGACGCGATGTTCGCCGGGTTCGGGGCGGAGATCCATTATGTCTACGAGCCGATCGGCGCGGCGTTCAGCTACGCCAAAAGGCTGAGCGATCCGGCGACCTTGCTGGTCGCGGATTTCGGCGGGGGCACCAGCGACTTCTCGGTCGTGCGCGTCGATGCGCCAGGCTCGGCGCGGCGCTGTACCGCGCTGGGGCATGCCGGCATCGGCATCGCAGGCGACCGGTTCGACTATCGGATCATCGACCAGCTGGTGCTGCCGTTGCTCGGCAAGGGCGGGAGCTATCGGTCGTTCGACAAGATCCTCGAGATACCGGGCGGTTATTTCAGCGATTTCGGCGACTGGTCGCGGCTGGCGCTGATGCGCAACCGGCGGACGCTGGAGGCGCTCCATAAGCTCCAGCGCTCGGCCGAAAACCCGGAGGCGATCGGGCGGATGATCGCGATCATCGAGAACGAGCTGGGCTATCGGCTGTACGACGCAGTGGGCAAGCTCAAGCGCGCATTGTCGGGCGTGGCGCAGGCCGAGTTCAAGTTCGAGGGTGGCGGCGTGAAGATCGCCACCGAAGTGCGGCGCGAGCAGTTCGAGGGGTGGATCGCGCCCGATCTCGCGCGGATCGAGGCGACGGTGGACCAGGCGCTGGCGGCGTCGGGCGTAGGCGAGGCGGGAGTCGATCGGGTGTTCCTGACCGGGGGATCGTCGCTGATCCCGGCGGTGCGCGACATCTTCGTGCGGCGCTTCGGCGAGGACCGGATCGGCAGCGGCGGCGAGCTCACGTCGATCGCGCACGGGCTGGCGATGGTCGCGCAGGAGGACGATATCGCCGCCTGGGCGAGCTAGTCGAAGCGACTAGCCAGCCTAATCGGAATGCGGAGCGCGCGATACGTCGCGCCGGCGTACCGTCCTGTCGAACCACAAGGACAGGGAACCGCGACATGACCGCTATTAGTGCGAACACCAACGCTTCCTTCGGCGCTTTCCAGGCGTTCGCTGCCGGATCGGCCTCGGCCAATTTCGTGCTAGCCGCGGGGATCATGGGCAAGATGCTCAACCCGCTCGGCGCCGGGCCGTTCGCCTCGGGTTGCCTGCCGCGCGACTGGAACGTCGATGCGCGTTGCGGCGGCGAGACCAAGGCAAGCTGGACCGTGCAGACCGGCGGCGACGGCAAGGCCGCGATCGATCTCGGCGACGGCTACAGCCTGAAGCTCAACGAGCATAACAGCGAGATCACGATCACCAACGCCAATACCGGCGAGACCACGCGGATCTGGGGCGATCCGCATGTCGAGATCGACGGCAAGCAGGCCTATGACTTCTGGGGCACGACGACCTTCACGCTCGACAATGGCACCAAGATCACGATCAACACCGAGCAGGGCCATGGCAACCCGAACGTCTACTTCGCGAGTTCGGTAGCGATCACCAAGGGCGACCAGGCGATCGAGGTCACCGGGATCAGCCAGCAGGAGATCGGCGATCTTCAGGTGACGATGGGCGGCAACGGCCGCGCGCTCGACCGCGCCAATGCCGACGGCTTCGTGCTGCATGAGAATGACAGCGGCGCGGGATGGCGCTCGGCCTATACCGGGGAGGTGGCGACGCAGGCCGATCTCAATGCGACGAAGCCGGGCGAGATTTTCGGGCCGGGCTCGGATGCCGGCGAGACGCTGGCGGGGCTGAGCCTGTTGCTCGGCGCGTTCCTCGGTGGGGCGCTGTTGGGCAGCTTCGGGATCGGGGCGGAGTCGCGGGGCAGCGACCGGGTGCGCGACCATATCGCGCCGCGCTTGCCGATACTTTTCTAACCGTTCGTCAGCAGGGCGCCGGGGCTGCCGCGAGGTGGCCCCGGCCTTTTCCTCTTTCGTCTCCCCGGCTTTGTGCCAGGGTCCACCGTGCCGGGCGGGAAGGGCTAGAGAGTTTGCCGCGACCGCGGCGCGATTGTTTTCAGGCTCTCGCTGTCGGAACCGTGGACCCCGGCACAAGGCCGGGGTGACGGTGGAGGGGTGGCGCGTGGCGCGTCAGAACACCGGCAGGTCCGGATCGCCATCGGCCACAGGCGTGTGGATGCCGCATTCGGTCTTGTCCCAGCCGCGCCAGCGACCGGCGCGGGGGTCTTCGCCGGGCTTGACCACGCTGGTGCACGGCGCGCAGCCGATCGAGGGATAACCCTGCGCGACCAGCGGATGGACCGGCAGATCGTGCTGCACGAAATACGCGTCGAGATCGGCGCGGGTCCAGTCGGCGAGCGGATTGACCTTGAGCCGGCCCGAGATGTCCGAAGTGTCGAGTTCGAAGCGGGGCAGGGCGTTGCGGGTCCTGGCCTGGAAGGCCTTGCGGCCGGTGATCGTCGCGTCGAATTCCGCGAGCCCCTTGGCCAGCGGCACGACCTTGCGGATTTCGCAGCAGCCATCGGGGTCGAACGACCAGCGCAGCTCGCTGGCGTCGCGCGCGGCGAGGACGTCGGGGTCGGGCTGGAGGTTGCGGAAGTCGGTGAGGCCCAAGCGCCCGACCAGCGCGTCGCGATAGGCGAGCGTTTCCGGGAAATGGCGGCCGGTATCGAGGAACAGAACCGGCACGGAAGCGTCGACCGAGGCGACCAGATGGAGCAGCGCAGCGGACTCGGCGCCGAACGACGACACCACAGCGATGTCGCCGAGCATCTGCTCGCCGATCACGGTGCGCAGCATCTCGTCGGTCGAGCTGCCGCGAAACATGTTGTTGAGGCGGATCGCGTCCCGCTCGGTGAAGCGGGGGGCGATGTCCAGCCGATCGACCTTGCGCATCGCCGCCTCAGCCATGGCGGCGTTTCCACACGGGGACATGAGCGTCCGCCGCTGCCTGATAGACATGGTCGTAGCGCGCGAGACTGGCTTCGAGCGTGGCGGTATCGACCGGGGCTTCGGGCGCGAAGCTGTCGAACCCGCAGCGGCGCATCAGTGGAATCTGATCGACCAGCACGTCGCCCTGTGCGCGCAACTCGCCCTTGTAGCCGGCTTCGCGGAGGATCCGGCCGGAGGAATAGCCGCGGCCGTCGCGGAACTTGGGGAAGCTGACTTCGACCAGCGCGAGGCGCTCGAGATGCGGGAGCAGGACGCGCGCGTCCTCGCCCGATTCGATGCGGACCGCAGTGGCGTTCGATTGGCCGAGGAACGAGTCGAGCGTGACAGCCGGCTCTTCGTGGAGCTCGTCGTCGCGGAAGCGGAGGATCGTGTCGGTCATGCCTCGGCTCCCTCGGGAAGGCGCGCGATCACCTTGATCTCGAAGCGGAAGCCGGCGAGCCAGTTCACGCCGACGCCGGTCAGCGCCGGATAGGGCGCCTCACCCCAATAGTCGGGCATCACCTTGAGCAAGGTCTCGAAATCGCGCTCGGGGTCGATCAGGAACAGGGTGGTGTCGATGACGTCGTCGAAGGTGCAGCCGGCGGCATCGAGGATTGCGATCAGGTTGTCGAAGGCGAGGCGGATCTGCGCCTCCAGATCGGGCTCGGGCGAACCATCCTGCCGCGCGCCGACCTGACCCGAGACGAACAGCAGACCGTTCGCGCGGATCGCCGGGGAATAGCGGTGTTCGGCGAACAGCGCATGGGGGTTCGCGGGGAAGACCGCGTCGCGCTTAGCCATAGATCGCCTCCTTGAACGGCTCCATGCCGATGCGGCGATAGGTGTCGAGGAAGCGCTCGCCCTGTTCGCGGTTTGCGACGAAGACGTCGGTGGCCTTTTCGATCGCGTCGACGATGCCGTCCTCGGAGAAGCCGGGGCCGGTGATCTTGGCGAGGCTCACGTCCTCCGCCCCCGATCCGCCGAGCAGCAGCTGGTAGTTCTCGGTGCCCTTACGGTCGACGCCGAGGATGCCGATATGGCCGGCATGGTGGTGGCCGCACGCGTTGATGCAGCCGCTGATCTTGAGCTTCAACTCGCCGAGATCGCGCTGGCGGACGGGATCGGCGAAGCGTGTCGCGATCTTCTGGGCGAGCGGGATCGATCGGGCGTTGGCGAGGCTGCAATAATCGAGTCCAGGGCAGGCGATGATGTCGCTGATCAGGTCGAGATTGGCCTCGGCCAGCCCGGCGTCGCGGAGCTGCTGCCAGATCGTGTGTAGATCGGCCTTCCGGACGTGCGGCAGGACGATGTTCTGGGCGTGGGTGACGCGCAACTCATCGAAGCTGTACGCGGCGGCGAGATTGGCCATCAGGTCGATCTGATCGGCCGAGGCGTCGCCGGGGATGCCGCCGATTGGCTTGAGACTGATCGTGACGATCGCATAGCCGGGCGCCTTGTGCGCGGCCACGTTCTGGTCGAGCCACACGGCGAAATCGGGGTCGCTGCGATCGAGGTCGTCGCTAAGCCCGGTCTCCCACGCGGGCGGCGCGAAGAAGGCGGCGATGCGGTCGAACTCGGCCTGGGGCGGATCGATGCCGAGCGCCTTGACCTGGGCGAACTCCTCCTCGACCTCGGCGGCGTATTTCTCCGCGCCGATCTCGTGGACGAGGATCTTGATCCGCGCCTTGTAGATATTGTCGCGACGGCCGTAGCGATTGTACACGCGCAGGCACGCTTCCATGTAGCTGACAAAGTCCTCGAACGGCACGAAGTCCTTGATCAGCGGGGCGATCATCGGCGTGCGGCCCATGCCGCCGCCGACATAGACCGACACCCCGAGCGCGCCGTCGCGCTCGACGATCTGCAGGCCGATATCGTGAAGCCGCATCGCCGCGCGGTCTTCGTCAGCGGCGATCACCGCGATCTTGAACTTGCGCGGCAAGTAGCTGAATTCGGGGTGGAAGGTGCTCCACTGGCGAAGCAATTCGGCCCAGGGGCGCGGATCGGCAAGTTCGTCCGCAGCGGCGCCGGCGAACTGGTCCGACGAGATGTTGCGGATGCAGTTCCCGCTGGTCTGGATCGCGTGCATCTCGACCGTGGCGAGCTCGGCGAGGATATCGGGCGCGTCCTCGAGCTTGATCCAGTTATACTGGAGGTTCTGGCGCGTAGTGAAATGGCCATAGCCGCGGTCATATTTGCGGGCGATGTGGGCCAGCATGTGCATCTGGCGGCTGTCGAGCGTGCCATAGGGCACCGCGACGCGCAGCATATAGGCGTGGAGCTGGAGATAGAGCCCGTTCATCAGACGCAGCGGCTTGAACTGGTCCTCGGTGATCTGGCCGGCGAGACGGCGGTTCACCTGGTCGCGGAACTCCTCGACGCGGGATGCGACGATCGAGTGGTCATATTCGTCGTATTTGTACATCAGCTTGTGGCCTGGAGATTGTTCACGCGAAGGCACGAAGGCGCGAAGAATTGGTTCGCCCAACGACGCGACGACGCGGCGAGGATTGTATCTGCATTGCGCGACAGCGCCACGTCAGCGGCAGGGAATTTCTCAACGGTATGCATGAAAGGGCTGCTGACGCGGCCATGATTCATTGTCGCATCTTCACGTCGTTGCGCGAACCGCGTACTTCTTAGCGCCTTAGCGGCTTCGCGTAAGAAACTCATATCACCCAGCTCCCGGCCTCGGGGTCGGCGGGCTTGAGCGTGAGATCGGGTCGGACGGTCGGGCCGAGCGCGCGGATGCGGTCCTTGATGTGGGCGGGGCGGGGGCCTTCAGGGGTAGCGGTCGCGTCGATGACATAGGGGCCGTTGACGCGGCGGGCGCCTTCCTCGGCATGGGCGATCGCGTCGCCCTGATCGCCGACATCGGCGGCGTCCTCGACATGGCGCGACCAGCCGGTGCCGGTCCACCAGGTCACGTCGCCGGTGGCGAGGTCGTTTCCGGTCAGCAGCTTCATGCGAGCGCCTCCGCAGCCTTGGCCCAGACGGCGAGCTTGTCCTGCGCATCCGCCAGCATCACCACGTCGCCGACGACGATGATCGCCGGGCTTTGGACCTTCTCGCGCGCGACCATCGGGCCGAGATCGGCGAGCAGAGTGCGCAGCGCGCGGCTGCCTTCGAGCGTACCGCGTTCGAGCACCGCGACGGGCATGTCGGGGGCGACGCCATCATTCATCAGCTTGTCGGCGATGTCGGGGCACGTCGCGACGCCCATATAGATGACGAGGGTACGACCCTTGCCGGCGAGGCCCGACCAATCCTGTTCGCTCAGCCCCTTGCACTGGCCGGCGACAAAGCTGACGGCGCTCGACCAGTCGCGATGGGTTAGCGGTAGCATCGCCTCGGCGGCGGCGCCCAGCGCGGCGGAGATGCCGGGGATGACTTCGACGGGCAGGCCGGCTGCGCGCACGGCTTCGACTTCCTCGCCGCCGCGGCCGAAGATGAACGGGTCGCCGCCCTTCAACCGCACGACGATCGCGCCGGTCTTCACATGCGCGATGATGAGCGCGTTGATCGCGTCCTGCGGGAGCGTGTGGCGGTTGCGCTGCTTGGCAACCGAGATGCGATGCGCCTGGGGTGCGAGATCGAGCACGCGCGCATCGACGAGCCCGTCATGGACGAGGACATCGGCGACCTTGAGCGCCTCCACCGCACGCACGGTGAGCAGGCCGGGATCGCCAGGGCCGGCGCCGACGAGGATGACGCGCCCGCGGGCGGAGGGATCGAGCAGGGATGCCATGGTCCGGCAGATGGGCTTCCGCCGCGCCGGGAGCAATCGAAGGATGCTTGGGAGAGGCGTAGCGGAGCTTTCGCCGGTTCCCGATCGGTGCGCTGGCGTACCTTCGAAGATTGCCCGGGAACGTCGGTTACTTCGTGCCGGGGTCCACCGTGAGGCGGGGTGAGGGCAAGAGGCTCCAGTCTTGCAGTTGCTGCATCGTGGACTCCGGCAGCCGGGGTGATAGCTACCGTGCGATCGGCTCGCCTACAGTCGCCAGCGCTTTCGCGTGCGCGGAGATTACCGCGCGGGTGCTCGCGTCGGTATCGAACACGCCGTACCAGCCCTGCGGTTCGTGCGGAGGGTCGCCTAGCCAGGCGGTGTCGCCGGGCTTGAAGCGGTGGTCGCCATGCACGGCGCGGCCTTCGCCGTTCCACGCCCAGAAGTTGGAGCCTGCGATCGGTCCGCCGGTGCGGGCGCTGGTCAGGACGGCGTCGTAGATCTGCTGGTAATATTGGTTCTTGAAGTGGGTGCTGGCTTCGGGATCATAGCCGCCGCCATCACGCGGATAGCCGAATTCCTCGATCACCAGCGGCTTTCCGATCTCGCGGGCAAGCGCCTGGTGCTGCTGCAGATATTCAGCGACCTTGGCCGTGGCGCCGGCGTGGGTGCCGGGGATGTCCTTCGCATCGACCCAGCTCCAGTTGAGCGGCCAGATATGCGCTGTCAGATAGTCTATTTCGGGAAAGGCATGCGTTTTGCGGAAGATGTCTGGGTTCTCGACGCTGCCCTTGAGGCCTTCGCCGCCGGTCGAGACCAGATGGTTGCGATCGAGCGACTTGATCAGCCTGGCGGTGCTCTGGATCCAGGCCGAGAAGGCGGGGAGCAGCGGCTCGGCGGTGACGGCGTCGCCGGCGGGGCGGGGCTCGTTGGCGAGCTGCCAGGCCATGATCGTCGGGTCGTCGCGATAGGGCGTGCCGGTGACGGCGTTGGTACGGCTTACGATCGTGCGCACCCAATCGTGATAGAGGCCGACTGCCTTGGAATTGGCATAGAATTGGGCAGTGGCGTTGGCGAATGCGGGCCAGGGATGGGCCGGATCGTTGGCGTCCATGTACTTGCCGGTGACGTAGTAGAGATAGGTCATCATGCCGCCCGACCATTCCCAGAAATTGGTCAGGTAGAGCACGGCCTTCATGTCGCGCTTCGCCATTTCGGCCAGGCAATGGTCGAGCCCGTCGAGCAGCGCGGGGTTCCAGGCGTTGCCGCGGTTGCGGAAACCGGGGCTGACCGAATTCTTGAGCGGTGAGGTTTCGGCCGAGGCGAGGAGGCGGAGATTGGTGACGCCGGTGGCGGCGAGCGCATCGAGCTCACGGGCGAGCCGGTCGCGGTTGCCATAGTCGGCTGCGGCGCCCAGCCAGGCGCCGGACCAGAGATTGGCGCCGGCGAAGCGATAGGGCTTGCCGGCGAGCGTCAGGCGGGTGCCTTCGCGCCGGACGAAGGCGGCGGGTGGCGCGGCCTGCGCGGGAAGGCTTGTGGCGGCCGCCAATGCCGCAGCGCTGCCGAGCATCGTTCTGCGCGTGACCATGCAATTTCCCTTCGACCCGGTTTGCGACGATCGTAACGCGATGCAGCGGCGTGGGAAGCCGGCGACGTAAAAATGCCCGCCGCCGGGACGCGGCGACGGGCAGGATCGAACTGTTCGGGGGAAGGGGGCTTAGTCGAACAGCTCTTCGAGGAAAGATTTGCGCTTCTTGTGCGGATAATGGCCGCCATGATGGCGCTGGCGATCGTCGTAGCGCGGGCGATCGTCGGACCATCGCGCTGCCTGCGGCGCTGGCTGCGACTGCTGGGGCATCGCCGGCGCGGCCGAGGCGGCGCTGCGCTCGATGATCTTGTCGAGCTCGCCGCGATCCAGCCAGACGCCGCGGCAGCTGGGGCAATGATCGATCTCGATCCCGGAGCGCTCCATCGGCACCAGCTTGGTGCCGTCGACGGGGCAAGTGAAGGTGCCGGTCATGATGTTACTCCCGTTCGCCCATCAGCCCCAGCAGCAGCTGGAACATGTTGATGAGATTGAGATAGAGCGACAGCGCGCCCATGATCGCGAGCTTCTCGATTGCCTGGCTGTTGGCATAGACGAGATATTCGCTCTTCAGCCGCTGCGTGTCCCAGGCGGTGAGGCCGGCGAAGACGATCACGCCGACGACCGACAGCGCCATCTGGAGCAGGCTTGAGCCGAGAAACAGATTGACCAGGCTGGCGCCGATCACTGCGATCAGGCCGACGAACAGAAAGGTGCCCATGCCGGTCAGGTCGCGATTGGTGGTGTAGCCCCACAGGCTGAGGCCGGCGAACATCGCCGAGGCCGTGAAGAACGCCATCGCGATGCTGGTGCCGGTAAACACCAGGAAGATGCTCGCCATCGACACGCCCATCACTGCGGCGAACGCGAAGAAGGTCGTGCGCGCGGTGGCCGTGGTCATCCGCTCGATGCGGAAGGTGAAGAAGAACACGAACGCCAGAGGGGCGAGCATCGCCACCCATTTGAGCGGCGTGCCGAAGATCAGCGCGACCAGCGCAGGCGTGTTGGCCACCGCGAGGGCGACCAGACCGGTTATGGCCAGGCCTAGCCCCATGTTGCGGTAGATGCCGAGCATGTGCCGGCGAAGGCCTTCGTCATAGCGGACCTGCGCGGATGCGGCGGCGCTGCGGTTGAAGGCGGAAAGATTATCCACTTGAGGTTTCTCCTAGGCGTGGCGCGCGCGAGCGATCGCGCCGCGGGCGATGCGGCGCATTTCGGCCGCGTCGGGGATATGGCGAAAGAGCCGGTCCTTGATCGCGAGCCGCTCCTTCTTGAGCTGGCTCAGGCGGAAACGGTCCGGCACGCGACGCGCGAGCTCACCACGGATTTCGCGGTTCAGGGTGCGGTGCGCGGCGATCAGCCGCTCAATCAGATTACTCACATGCCACTCCAATCGACAGTTACATCGATCGAGCCGGCTCTTCGGTGAGGGGTGGTGACGGACAGCCGCCAAACCTGCACCGAGCTAGCTCGATGCGGTCCGACATCACGGGGCTTCAAGTGAAGCCGCCGCCAGAGGGGCCCGGTCCCGCAGACAAGAATCTAGGGCGGCAGTGGTTAGGATTCAATGGCGGGAGAAGGTTAGCGCTGTAAGGAAATATTGCTCGCGCGGCCGCCGGCTATTTCTTGGGCGTCACCCAGACCGATACCGGCACGACGACCTTGCCCGGCGCGGGCTTGCCGACATCGACCCGGTCGGCGGTGACCAGTTCGCCGCTTTCCAGCGTGAACGACGCCCAGGGCTTGGGCATGCGGCCGAAGGTCAGCTTCTGGATCGGCTGGCCGGTGGTGGAATTCATGATCGTGGCGACAACTGGCATGCGGAAGGCGATAGCGAGCCCCGCGCCGGGATGTCCAGCGCAGCCAGCGACATTATCCGTGGACAGAATCAGGCGTCGCGCAGCCCCAGGCCGATCGAGGCGCGCGCCTGCTCGGATTCGGATGAGACCACCGGGTAGGCGCAGTAATCCGCGGCGTAGTAGGCGCTAGGGCGGTGGTTGCCCGACCAGCCGACACCACCGAACGGCGCGGACGAGGAGGCGCCGTTGGTCGGGCGGTTCCAGTTGACGATGCCGGCGCGGATGTTTGCCCAGAACTGGTCGTAGAGCCGAGGATTCTGGCTGACGAGGCTGGCCGACAGACCGTAGCGCGTGTCGTTGGCCTCGGCGATCGCTTCCTCGAAGGTGGCCTTGCGGTAGATTTGGAGGACCGGGCCGAACAGCTCGACATCGGGCTTGTCGTTGGCCTGGGTCATGTCGATCAGCCCGGGGGTGATGAACGGACGGCCCTCGATCGGGCGCTCCATGTGGCGGAGCGGGCGGCCGCCCATCGTCGATAGCGCAAGGAAGCTCTCGGTCAGCATGTCGGCGCTGTCATTGTCGATCACCGGACCCATGAAAGGCGCGGGATCGGCATGTGGCTCGCCGATGATGAGGCGGCCGATCAGCTTGTTCACTTCTTCCATCAGCGGATCGTAGAGATTCTGGTCGACGATCAGCCGGCGCGCGGCGGTGCAGCGCTGGCCGGCGGTGGTGAAGGCCGACTGGATGACGAGCACGGCGGCCGAATAGAGATCGGGCGTGTCCCACACCACGATCGGATTGTTGCCGCCCATTTCGAGCGCGAGGATCTTCTCGGGCCGCGTGGCGAACTGGCGGTTGAGCGCGATGCCGGTATTCGCCGAGCCGGTGAACAACAGTCCGTCGATATCGGGATGCGCGGCGAGCGCCTTGCCTTCGTCCGGACCGCCGACCAGCAGGCGGATACAGCCTTCGGGAATACCGGCCTGGTGGAAGCAATCGACGAGGAATGCGCCCGAAGCCGGGGTCTTCTCCGACGGCTTGAACACCACCGCATTGCCCGCAAGCAGGGCGGGGACGATGTGCCCATTAGGAAGGTGCGCCGGAAAGTTATACGGCCCAAGCACCGCAAGCACGCCGTGCGGCTTGTGGCGGAGCGCCAGCCGGGTGTTCATCGGGGCTTCGATGCGGCGCTGGCCGGTGCGCTCCGAATAGGCGCTGATTGAGATATCGACCTTGCCGATCACCGTCTCGACTTCGGTGCGCGCTTCCCAGAGCGGCTTCCCGGTCTCGCGGGCGAGCAAGTCGGTGAAGGCGTCGGCCTTTTGCCGGACGACATTGGCGAAGCGGCGCAGCGCCTCGATTCGATAGGCGAGCGGGCGTGCCGCCCATTCGGCCCAGCTGCGGCGGGCGTGCGCGACTTCGACGTCGACGTCGCCGACCTTCTGGCGCCAGAGCACGGCACCCGTCGCCGGCTCGGTCGAGATGATTTCCGTTGCCGGCATTATGTTCTGCTGAAGTCCCCGGAATGATGCCTGCTCTTGCCCGAAATGGACGAGGCTTGCCAACCCCTAGGCGAGCGCTTCGCCCATTCTCCTGATTGCGACCACCTTAGCCTCGAGATGTGACCAGACATCGGCATGCGCGATCGCCGCCCAGATCGCTTCAACTTCGTCGATCAGCATCGAGCAGGGGGCGGGATCGGACCAATAGGGATGGTCGCGGCCCTTGCGCGGCTCGTAGGCAGCGAGCAGGGCGCGCAGCTCGGCGAAGGGCTCGCCATAGCTTTCGGGAAGCGTGCCGCCGAAGCCGTCGAAGAAGAAGCGGTCGATCGGCGTGTCTGTCTCGACCAGCGCGCGCTCGATCGCGCCGATCAGCGGGCGGTCATGCTGGGACCCGCGCGGGGTCACCCCGAGCCGCCAGAGCATCGCGGTGGCGACTTCGCGCTGGTAGATTTCAGGGAACGCCTCCATCGCGGCGACCAATGGTTCCTCCTCCGAGATCAGGCGGAGCGAGCTGGCGAGCTGCATCACATCCCAATAGATCGCCTCGGGCTGGCGGCCGAAGGAATAGAGGCCGGACTGGTCGAAATAGGCGGCGGTGAAGCCGGGCGCCCAGGTTGGGGCGAAGCGCCAGGGGCCATAGTCGAAGCTCTCGCCGGTAACGTTGATATTATCGCTGTTGAGCACGCCGTGGACGAAGCCCGCCGCCATGAACCGCGCAGCCATCCGCGCGGTGCGCGCGGCGACATGGGCGAGCAGCCGCTGGGGGGCATCGTCGCCGCCGTCCTCCCCGAAATAATGGCGCAGGACATAGGCGGTGAGGCGCGTCAGGTTTTCCGTGTCCTGCGAATAGGCAAGGCGCTGGAAGGTGCCGATGCGGATATGGCCGTGGTTGAGCCGGACGAGCACCGCCGAGCGCGTGGGTGAGGGCTCGTCGCCGCGGTGGAGCTCCTCGCCGGTCTCGATCAGCGAGAACGTGCGCGAAGTCTCGACGCCCAGGGCTTCGAGCATCTCGGTGGCGAGGATTTCACGGATGCCGCCCTTGAGCGTTAGCCGGCCGTCACCGAAGCGGCTCCATGGCGTCTGGCCCGAACCCTTGGTGCCCAGGTCCATCAGGCGGCCGCGGTCGTCGGTCATCTGTGCGAACAGGAAGCCGCGGCCGTCGCCGATCTCGGGGTTGTACACGCGGAATTGGTGGCCGTGATAGCGCAGCGCCAGCGGCTGCTGGAGGCTGCCGGCCAGCGGCTCGAAACGGCCGAAATGCGCGGTCCATCGCGCGTCGCTCAGTCCGTCGAGACCGACGCTTGCCGCCGCGCGATCGTTGCGGAAGCGCAGCACGGTCTTGGGGAATTTCGCCGCGTGGACGGGATCGTAGAAGGCGTCGCCCAGTTCGAGGATCGCCTGTTGCGGAGTGAAGTCCATGCGGCGATATGGGGAGCGATGGGTGAGCGGCGCAACTACAGCGATGGCTACTGGTGGTCGAAAGACGGCTTGCGGCTGCATTATCGCGACTATGCGGGTGCCGACGACACGCCGCCGGTGCTCTGTTTCCCCGGGCTGACCCGCAATGCGCGCGATTATGCACCGCTGGCCGAACGGCTGGCCGGCGACCGCCGCGTCATCCTGGTCGAGTTCCGCGGGCGCGGCGAGAGCGCCTATGCCAAGGACCCGATGTCCTATGTCCCGCTGACCTATTTGCAGGATGTCGAGGCGCTGCTGGCGGAGCTGGCGATCACGCGCTTCGTCGCGGTGGGGACCTCGCTGGGGGGGCTGGTGACGATGCTGCTCGCGGCGACCGATGGCGCCAAGCTGGCCGGGGCAGTGCTGAACGATGTTGGGCCAGAGCTCGACCCCGGCGGGCTGGCGCGGATCCGCACCTATGTCGGCAAGGCAGTGTGGCACCCGACCTGGATGCACGCGGCGCGTGCCGTCGCGGAGAGCAACGCCGATGTCTATCCTGGCTTCGGCATCGAGGATTGGCTGCGGATGGCCAAGCGGTTGTACCGCGTGAACAGCTCGGGGCGGATCGTGCTCGACTATGACATGAAGATCGCCGAGCCGTTCCGCGTGCCGGGCAACGAGGCCGGGCCGGACATGTGGCCGACGATCGATGCGCTCAAGGCCAAGCCGGTGCTGGTGGTGCGCGGCGAGCGATCGGATATTTTGCGCGCGGAGACGGCGGAGAAGATGGTCGCGCGGCTGCCACAGGGCGAGCTGGTGACCGTCGCTGGCGTTGGGCATGCCCCGACGCTCGACGAGCCCGAGGTGGTTGCGGCGATCGAGCGGCTGTTGGCGCGGATCGAAGCCTGACCGGCGATCAGACGCCCACCATCGCTTCCCACCACAGGCTGCTATACGTAGTGCGCCTCTCGAACTGGAACACACGGGTGAAGGAGCGCGATTTCAGCGCGCCTTGCCCGGTTATCGTCACTTCGAGGCCGCTTGCGAGGTCTCCCGGCTGGAGATCGATGACGACGATGCAGGCCGGATCGGGCGTGGGAGCATAGCACTCCGGCGCCTGCACATCGTGGGGATGCGCCAGTGCACGGGCAGTGATCTTGAAGGATTTGGGGTCAACGCCACCGGTCGTGGCGGTAAGATACGCGCGGACGCGCTGCAAATCCGGATAGTCCACTCCGATGGTCCAGCCGCTGCGCACGCTCGCCGGCGGATCGCTCCAGTTATCGAGTTCGAGCTTGAGGCCCTTGGCGTAATGCGGCTGTGTCGCGGGTTCGCTTGTCCGCACGAGCGGAAGCGCGACTGCAGCGATCGGAAGCAGGAAGATCGCGCAACCGACACCGATGATGATGCGCCTTCTCATGCGGCGATGCTAAGGCTGCTCGCGGACGTGGGCAACTCCGGCATGACGGATAGCGATTTCCCCGCTAAGCACCCCTCCCAGCATGTCCGTCCACATCCTCCACCTCCACTCGACCTTCAACTATGGCGGCAAGGAAGCGCGTGCCGTCCGGCTGATGAATGCGTTCGGGGATCGTGCGCGGCACACGATCGTCTCGGCGATGCCCGACCAGCTGGGCGCGCGCGATGCGATCGCCACGGGGATCAAGTACGAGATCGCCCAGAACCCGCCGCCGCTCTCCGGCCGGCCCTCGGCCAGGCGCTACGAGGAGATTGCGCGGTTCATGCGGCGCTTCGATCTCGTCCTCACCTATAATTGGGGCGCGATCGACGGGGTGATGGCGGCGCGGGTGTTCGGCAAGGGGCTGCCGCCGATCGTCCATCATGAGGACGGCTTCAACGCCGACGAGGCCGAGCGGCTCAACCCGGTACGCAACATGTATCGGCGGATCGCGTTGCCCGCGGCGAATGCGCTGGTGGTCCCCAGCCATGTGCTGGAGAAGGTAGCGCTCAAGCACTGGCGCCAGCCGGCGGAGCGGGTCCACCGGATCGCCAATGGCGTGCCGACGGCGCTCTATGCCGGCAAGCCCGACGCGAACCTGATCCCGCAGCTCAAGAACCGGCGCGAGGGCGAGGTGTTCGTCGGCTGCGTCGCGGGGCTGCGGCCGGTCAAGGACCTGCCGCTGCTCGTGCGTGCCTGCGCGGGCGTGAATGCGCGCTTCAAGCTGGTGATCTTGGGCGAGGGGCCCGAGCGGCAGAACATCCTGGATGCGGCCGAGGCGATGGCGATCGAGGACCAGGTCATCCTGCCCGGATTTCTGCCCGATCCGTATCGCTATATGGGGCTGTTCGACATCTATGCGATGTCGTCGAAGAGCGAGCAGGCGCCGATCTCGGTGCTGGAAGCGATGGCGGCGGGGCTGCCGGTGGTGTCGACCCGCGTAGGTGACATCCCGGTGATGGTTTCGCCCGAGAACGACCAGTTCCTCGCGCCCCGGCACCACGAAGTCGACTTGCGCGACCGCATCGACACGCTGGCGCGCAACCCGGATTCGATGCGTTATATCGGGCAACAGAACCGTCAGCGCGCTGGTGCGTTGTTCGACGAGGCACAGATGATCGCGGCCTATGCGCGGCTCTATGGCGAGGCGATGGGCCGTCCAGGTGTGTTAGGGTAACAAATGTTACTCGCGTCCGCTGCAGGTTGCGTATAGCGTCGCTCAAATTTTTGCCGGAGGTAGTTTTGTTCAAGGGTCTGACACCTATCAACTATAACGGCCGCGAGGTTTGGCCGCTGGTCGAGGGTGGCAAGGGTGTCGCGGCTACGAACCATGCCAGTGCGGGCGCCTGGGCGGCGGCCGGCGGCATCGGTACGGTGAGCGCGGTCAACGCCGACAGCTACGACGCCGAGGGCAAGATCATCCCGCAAATCTATCGCGCGCTGACTAGGCGCGAGCGCCACGAGGAACTGGTCGAATACGCGATCGAAGGCGCCGTCACCCAGGTGAAGAAGGCGTATGAGATCGCCGACGGCAAGGGCGCGGTGAATATCAACGTGCTGTGGGAAATGGGCGGCGCCCAGCGGATCCTGCACGGCGTGCTCGAGCGCACCCGCGGCATGGTCGCGGGCGTGACCTGCGGTGCAGGCATGCCGTATAAATTGAGCGAAATCACTGCGTCGTACGGTGTGAGCTATCTGCCGATCGTCAGCTCGGGCCGCGCATTCCGCGCCTTGTGGAAGCGGGCCTATTCGAAAGCGAGCGAGTGGCTGGCGGCGGTGGTCTATGAGGATCCCTGGCTGGCGGGCGGGCATAACGGGCTGTCCAACGCCGAGGATCCGCTGGTCCCGCAGAACCCGTATCCGCGCGTCAAGGAACTGCGCGACGTGATGCGCGAGGGCGGCATTTCGGACGACGTGCCGATCGTGATGGCAGGCGGCGTCTGGTTCCTGCGCGACTGGAGCGACTGGATCGACAATCCCGAGCTCGGCAAGATCGCCTTCCAGTTCGGCACGCGGCCGCTACTGACCAAAGAAAGCCCGATCCCGGAGGGGTGGAAGAACGAGCTGATGCAGCTGGAGGAGGGCGACATCCTACTGCACCGCTTCTCGCCGACCGGCTTCTATTCGTCCGCAGTGCGCAATCCGTTTCTGCGCAGCCTCGAAGCGCGCAGCGAGCGACAGATACCCTATTCGACCGAGGAGGCGGGCGATCACACCTTCCAGCTCGACGTCGGCGTGAAGGGCAAGAACTTCTGGGTGACGCGCAATGATCTGCTGCGCGCGCGGGAGTGGTTCGGGCTGGGCTTCACCTCGGCGCTCAAGACCCCGGACAACACGCTCGTCTTCGTCGGGGAGGAAGAGAAGGGCGTGATCCGCAAGGACCAGGCCGATTGCATGGGCTGCCTCAGCCAGTGCCAATTCTCGTCCTGGGCGGATACCGAGACCAACTCGACCGGCCGGCTGGCCGACCCGCGCAGCTTCTGCATCCAGAAGACGTTGCAGGACATCGCGCATGGCGGGCCGGTGGAGGAAAACCTCATGTTCGCGGGTCACGGCGCGTATAATTTCAAGCGCGATCCATTCTATTCGAACGGGTTCGTGCCGACGGTGAAGCAGCTGGTCGACCGGATTTTGACTGGGGATTGAGGCATATAAATCCTCCCTCGCTTCAGCGGGGGAGGATTTGTTAAAGCCACCCCTCCAGTACCTGATCCGGCGGGCGGTGGCCGTCGACCCAGGAGCGGATGTTGGTGATGACCTTCTGTCCCATCGCTGCGCGGCCTTCGAAGGTCGCCGAGCCGAGGTGCGGGAGGAGGACGACATTGTCGAGCGCGATCAGCCGCGGGTCGACGGCAGGCTCGTTCACATAGACGTCGAGCCCGGCGCCGGCGATCCTGCCTTCGCTCAGCGCCGTCACCAGCGCCTCGGGATCGACGATCTCGCCACGTGCGGTGTTGATCAGCCAGCCTTGGGGCCCGAGCAGGTCGAGCCGGCGCGCGTCGACCAGCCCGCCGGTGGACGCGCTGTGCGGCGTATGGATGGTGAGGATGTCGACCGCCTGCAGCATCGCATCGAGATCGGCATGCCAGGTCGCGCCAAGCTGGGCTTCGGCGACTTCGGGGATGCGGTGGCGGTTGTGATAGTGGATCTGGAGGCCGAAGGCGCGGGCGCGCTGGGCGACCGCCTGGCCGATCCGGCCCATGCCGAGGATGCCGAGCTTCTTGCCGCCGATGCGGTGGCCGCGCATGCCGGTGGGGCGCCAGCCGCTCCATTCGCCCGAGCGGACGAGCTTGTCGCCTTCGATCAGCCGGCGCGGCGCGGCGAGGATCAGCGCCATCGCCATGTCGGCGGTATCCTCGGTCAGCACGCCGGGCGTGTTGGTGACGGTGATGCCGCGCTCGCGCGCCGCCCTGAGATCGATATGGCCGAAGCCCGCGCCGTAATTGGCGATCAGGCGCAGGCGATCGGGCGCGGCGGCGATCAGCTCGGCGTCGATCCGGTCGGTGACCGTGGGGACGAAGACGTCGGCGTCCGCCATCGCCGCGGCGAGTGCCGGGCGGTCAAGCGGGCGATCGTCGGCGTTGAGCACGGCGTCGAACAACTCCGCCATCCGCGCCTCCACGGCCTCGGGAAGCGTCCGGGTGACGGTCACGCGGGGGCGGGCGGGGCGCGCGGTCTGTGCCATTCAGGGCGGCTTGGCCGGTGCCGGGGCCGCAGTCAACGGGTTGAAGCGCACGGCCGGCCCGCAGTATCACACTGTCAGACACAGGGGGATCGAATGCGCGTTGGGTGGCTGATAGTGGCGGCGGTGGTGCTCGGGATTGCCGTGCCCGTCGCGGCGCAGCGCAAGCCGCCTTATTGGGTGTCGATCGACGTCGACAAGGCGCATCTGCGCACCGGCCCCGGGCGTAACTATCCCGCGAGCTGGCTCTACAAGCGCCGCAACCTGCCGCTCAAGGTGCTCGACGTCTATGGCG
Organism: Sphingomonas sp. LM7; assembly: GCF_002002925.1. NCBI lineage: Bacteria > Pseudomonadati > Pseudomonadota > Alphaproteobacteria > Sphingomonadales > Sphingomonadaceae > Sphingomonas > Sphingomonas sp. LM7. The sequence goes on from NZ_CP019511.1 coordinate 524,960, forward strand.
AATGGCGCAAGGTCGAGGATTCGGGCGGCACCCAGGGCTGGATGCTGCGCAACTTCCTCGACGAGCGGCGCACCGCAATCGTGGTCGGCAGCATCGCCGACCTGCGTTCCGCGCCGCAGCCCGACGCCCATCTGAACTGGCGCGCCGAGCCCGGGGTTGTCGGTGTCATCAGCAAATGTGCCGAGGGCTGGTGCCGCTTCGATGTGGGCGGCCGCGCAGGCTATGTCGAGCAATCGCGCATCTGGGGCGTCGAGCCGGGCGAACTGGTGAACTGATAGCTCCTGCTCCTTTTGGGGACGGGAAGGAGCCCGCCGCGAAGCGATGGGAAAGGGTGACCGGCTTTCACCCTCACACTTCCGCCGACTTTGTCGGCTCCCTTCTTCTCCCCAAGGAGAAGGGCCCTCAGGTCCATTTCGATTGGAGGCTGGCGAGGCGAGGGCAATCGCAGTGGCGGGCGCATCACGAAGCCGAAGGTCACACCGGGGTCACACTATCGCGGATGTTTCAGCGGCGGCGTGACCAGGCGGAAAATTTCAAAAAAGATGAACCAACGCGATTTTGCGTTCTGGCCGGGATCGACGCTGTCAAAGAGCTAAGGGCTAAGTGCCCGACCGTCGATCTCAGCAGGCGAAATCTCGCCCAGCCGTCCGATCGACCCGGCGCTGGAAATCGCCCGCAGCGGGTGGTGGAGAGGCGTATCCACGGGCGTGCAATTTGCGGCCAAATCCCCTCCGTCAGGCTACGTCTGCCTCCTCCCCCGCTCCTGCGGAGCGAGGGAGGGGTTTGAGATCTGAATGTCGATGCAGCCTTGACTCAATCGAGCAGTTCGACTGCCATCGCGGTGGCTTCGCCGCCGCCGATGCAGAGCGAGGCAAGGCCGCGCTTCTGGCCGTGGGTTTCGAGCGCCGAGAGCAACGTCGCCAGCACGCGCGCGCCGCTGGCGCCAACCGGATGGCCGAGCGCGCAGGCGCCGCCATGGACGTTGAGCACGTCGTGGCTGATGCCGAGATCGTGCATCGCGATCATCGCGACGCAGGCGAACGCCTCGTTGACTTCGAACAGATCGACGTCGCCGATCTGCCAGCCGGCCTTTTCCAGCGCGCGGCGCATCGCAAAGACCGGAGCGGTGGTGAACCGCGACGGCGCATGGGCGTGCGCGGCATGCGCTACGACACGCGCGACGGGGGTGAGCCCGAGCCGATCGGCGACGCTCGCGCGCGTCATCACCAGCGCCGCCGCACCGTCCGAGATCGACGAGGCATTGGCGGCGGTGATCGTGCCGTCCTTCGAGAAGGCAGGCTTGAGCGTCGGGATTTTCGCGATGTCGCCGCGAGCGGGCTGTTCGTCGAGGGTGACCGTGGTGACGCCCTTGCGGCCCTTGACTTCGACGGGGACGATTTCGCGGTCGAACGCCCCCGATTGCTGCGCCTTTTGCGCGCGCTGGAGCGACTGGATCGCGAAATCATCCTGCGCCTGGCGGGCGAACTGATATTCCTGCGCGGTTTCCTCGGCGAAGCTGCCCATCAGGCGGCCGGGCTCATAGGCGTCCTCGAGCCCGTCGAGATACATATGGTCCTTGAGCACGTCATGGCCGATCCGCGCGCCGGCGCGGTGGCGCAGCGAGAGGTAGGGCGCGTTGGTCATGCTCTCCATCCCGCCCGCGACGATGAAGTCGGCGGAGCCCGCGGCGAGTGCTTCGGCGGCCATGATCGCCGCCTGCATGCCCGATCCGCACATCTTGTTGATCGTCGTCGCCTCGATGTGGTTCGGCAGCCCGGCGTTGAGCGCGGCCTGGCGCGCGGGCGCCTGGCCAAGCCCCGCGGGAAGCACGCAGCCCATGTAGATCCGCTCGATCGCGTCGCCCTTCAGCCCGGCGCGTTCGACTGCCGCGCCGACTGCGGTGGCGCCGAGATCGGTGGCACTGGCATCGGCCAGACACCCCTGGAAGCTGCCCATCGGCGTGCGGGCATAGGAAGCGATGACGATCTCGTCGGCGGACATTACGGTTCCTCTCGTTTGTTGGGGCGATCTAGTCCCCCGCGGGGCGGTTTGCAAAAGCCTCTGCCGCGCTTCAAGGAAGCTTCTGCATGACGCTCATCGACATCCTCAAATGGGCGGCTTCGATCAGCGGCATCATTGCCGCCTTCATGGTCTCGCTCGATTTCGGGCGGCGAGTGACCGGCTGGGGCTTCGCGCTGTTCGTCGCGTCGAGCATCTGCTGGATCACCGGCGCCTTCCTGTCCGAAGATCCGCCGCTGTGGACGCAGAACCTGGTGCTGTTCGCCATCAACATCTTCGGGGTCTATCGCTATCTGATCCGCAAGCGGCCGCCGCATGATGCCGATTGACGCCTGGCTGTGGCCGATACTGCTCGGGATACTCGGCCTGGTCTTCGGCAGCTTCATCGCCACGCTAGCGCTTCGCCTGCCCGAGGGGCGCTCGGCGCTGCGGGGGCGCTCGCAATGCGACGGCTGCGGCAAAGGGCTGGTAGCGCGTGAACTGGTGCCGGTGCTGAGCTATGTGCTCCAGCGCGGCCGGTGCCGCGGCTGTGGTGCGCCGATGCATCCGGGGCATGTCGCGACCGAACTGGCCGGCATGGCGATCGGGGTCACGGCCGGTGTGGTTGCGCCGGGACTGCCCGGCGTGGCCGGGGCGGTGTTCGGCTGGCTGCTGCTTGCGCTGGCGGCGCTCGACCTCGCCGCGTTCTGGCTTCCCAATTGGCTGACCGGTGCGCTGGCTGCGACGGGGCTGGTGGGCGGATTGCTTGACCTTGCGCCGGCGATCGACGCGCGGCTGATTGGCGGGATCGGCGGCTTTGCGGCGCTGGCGGCAGTGGCAGCGGGCTATCGCGTGATCCGTGGGCGGCAGGGGCTGGGCGGGGGCGATCCCAAGCTGTTCGGCGCGATCGGCTGCTGGCTGGGCTGGCAGGCGCTGCCGATGGTGCTGCTCGCCGCGGCGCTGATCGGGCTGGCGGCCGCATTTGGGCTGTGGATGGGCGGGCGGAAGATCGCTGCGACCGATCGGCTGCCGTTCGGCGTGATGCTTGCCGCCGCGGCCTTCACGGTGTGGATTGGGGCTGCGATCACGGCGGCGCCCGCGCTCGAGCCGACCACGATATACTTGGAAGTGCCGCCGCAATAAAGCTGCGCAGGACAGGAGGGGCGATGAAGGATCTATTGGAGCGCCAGCGCGCCGCGTTCATGACCGAGCTGCCGGTATCGCTCGACGCGCGCCGCGACCGTCTGAAGCGCGCGATCGCGATGGTGGCCGACAATGCGGGCCGGTTCTGCGACGCGCTCTCCGAGGATTTCGGCCATCGCAGCCGCGAGCAATCGATGATCGCCGATATCGCCGCGTCGGTGGGGCCGCTCCGCCACGCCCTCAAGCATGCCGGGCGCTGGTCGCGCTCCGAACGCAAGGCGACGATGTTCCCGTTGGGGCTGCTCGGTGCGCGCGCCTGGGTGGAATACCAGCCCAAGGGCGTGGTGGGGATCATCGCGCCGTGGAATTTCCCGGTGAACCTGGTGATGAGTCCGCTGGCCGGCGTGCTCGCGGCGGGCAACCGAGCGATGGTCAAGACAAGCGAGTTCACGCCGGTGGTCGCGGCGTTGTTCGAGGAACTGGCGCCGCGCTATTTCGCGATCGAGGAAGTCGCGTTCGTCAGCGGCGGGCCGGAGGTGGGCAAGGCGTTCGCCGAATTGCCGTTCGACCATCTGCTGTTCACCGGCGCAACGGGAATCGCCAGGCATATCCTCCATGCCGCGGCGGACAACCTCACGCCGGTGACGCTCGAGCTCGGCGGCAAATCGCCGGTGGTGGTCGGGCGATCGGCCGATATCGCCAAGGCCACCGAGCGGGTGGCGATGGGCAAGATGCTCAATGCCGGGCAGATATGCCTGGCGCCCGACTATATGCTGGTGCCCGAGGAGAAGGAGGCGGAAGTCGTCGCCGGGCTGACAAGGGCCGCGGCGGCGATGTATCCCAGCCTGCTCGCCAACCCGGACTATACTGCGGTGATCAACGACCGGCATCACGCCCGGCTGACCGACTGGATCGAGGATGCGCGCGCCAAGGGCGCCGAAGTGATCGCAGTCAACCCGGCGGGCGAGGACTTCGCGGCCTCCAATTCGCGCAAGCTGCCGCTCCACATCATCCGCGGCGCGACCGACGAGATGACGGTGATGCAGGAGGAGATTTTCGGGCCGGTGCTGCCGGTGCGGAGCTACGGGCATATCGATGACGCCGTCGCCGAAGTGAATCGCCGCGACCGGCCGCTGGCGCTCTATTATTTCGGCAGCGACGGCGAGGAGCGGCGCCGGGTGCTCGGCCGGACGATCTCGGGCGGGGTGACGCTGGACGACGTGATCTTCCATGTCAGCCAGGAGGAACTGCCCTTCGGCGGGATCGGGCCTTCGGGAACGGGCGCCTATCATGGCGAGGCAGGCTTTCGCACCTTCAGCCATGCGCGCAGCATCTACAAGCAGGCGCGGCTCGACGTGGCGAAGCTGGCGGGGATGAAGCCGCCTTATGGCAAGGCGACCTGGGCGACGATCAAACGGCAGATGAAATGACCCAGGCCATCCTTTCCCGATTGGGCGAGGCCGAGGGCGCATTCCCTTGGGAGGCGATGCTCGTTCTGTTCCTACTCCTCATCGCCTATGGCTTGATTGAGTATATATTCGGCCGCGGTCTGCGCAGGCTGTGGAGTTCGCTGACGCGGCCCGACGACAATTGAAAAAAAAGGCCGCCCCGAGGGACGGCCGTTTGAAAGTTTTAGGAGAGGATGCCTGAAAGGCCCGATCGTTCTGCGCCGCAGCGGGTTATGTTGCAAGTGCGAAGTGATGCCGATACCATTGCAGAATATGCAATCGTACAACGTTGTCACTTGCAGCGAGCGGAAGTTGACCGCACGGTGACCGGCATGGCCAAGACGCTAAAGCTCGACGAATTCCTGCCCTATCGACTCTCGATCGCCTCCAATATCGTGTCGGACGCAGTCGCGAGCGCGTATCGCACATTGTTCGGGCTGCGGATTCCGGAGTGGCGGCTCGTCGCAGTGCTCGCCGAGGGCGGAGCGATGAGCCAGCAGGCGCTGTGCGGGCGGACGCGGATGGACAAGGTCACCGTCAGCCGCGCCGCGATCGCGCTAGCCGATCGCGGTCTGATCCAGCGCGGCGCCAACCCCGAGGACCAGCGTTCGCATCTTCTGACTCTGTCGGAGCAGGGCTGGGCGCTCTACGAACAGGTCGCGCCCAAGGCGCTGGAATTCGAGCGGCGGATCTTCGAGACGCTGAGCGAATCGGAACGCGAACAACTGCGCGCGATGCTGGAGCGGATCGAGGCTGCGGCGCGCGTGTTGGACGGCGGGGTTGATTAGCGGCGCGACGCCGGATACTCCGCTTATGCCCTCCCCAGGCACGTAAACGATACCGCCAGGAGGAGTTTTCATGTCCGCTACTGTCGATCGCGCCGGGCTGAAGGTCGCCGAAGTGCTCGTGCGCTTCGTCGAGATGCGCGTGCTGCCGGGGCTGTCGATCGAGGCGGATGCGTTCTGGGCGGGCGCGGCGGAGCTCTTCGCGCGCTTCACGCCCGAAAACCGCGCGCTGCTGGCGAAGCGCGACGACCTCCAGGCCGAGATCGACCGCTGGTCGGGCGAAAATCCGGCCCGCGCCGCCGATCCCGCGGCGCAGGAGGCATTCCTGCGCGATATCGGCTATCTGGTTCCCGAACCCGGGCCGTTCACGATCGGCACGGCCAATGTCGACGATGAGATTGCGCGCATGGCCGGACCGCAGCTGGTGGTTCCTGCGCTCAACGCCCGCTTCGTGCTCAATGCCGCCAATGCGCGCTGGGGCAGCCTCTACGATGCGCTGTATGGCACCGACGCGCTGCCGGGCGTGGCGAGGCCAGGCGGATATGATGCGGAGCGGGGTGATCAGGTTATCGCCCGCGCCAGGGCGTTCCTCGACGAAGCGGTGCCGCTGGTAATCGACTGGGCCGACGTAGTGTCGCCGGAAGAGGTCGAACTCTATCTGTGCGAACCGGAAAAGTTGGTCGGCCGATCCGGCGACGGCTTCTTGTTTTGCAACAACGGCCTGCACATCAAGGTGGTGGTCGACCGCGGCCATCCGATCGGTCACGATGATCCGGCGGGTATCGCCGACGTGCTGCTCGAATCGGCGCTGACCACGATCGTCGATCTCGAGGATTCGGTCGCGGCGGTCGATGCCGAGGACAAGGTCGCCGCCTACGCCAATTGGCTGGGGCTGATGCAGGGCGATCTGGAAGAGCGGTTCGACAAGGGCGGGCGGAGCGTCACGCGCCAGATGAACCCGGATCGCGGCGATCTGTCCGGACGCTCGCTGTTGTTCGTGCGCAATGTCGGGCATCTGATGACCACCCCCGCGGTGCTGCTCGCCGACGGGCGGGAGGCGCCCGAGGGCATTCTGGATGCGATCGTGACCAGCCTGATCGCGCTCTACGACCTGCGCGGGCTTGGCCGGTTCCGCAATAGCCGGGCGGGATCGGTCTATATCGTCAAGCCCAAGATGCACGGGCCCGAGGAGTGCGGCTTCACCGACCGGCTGTTCGATGCGGTGGAGGATTTGCTCGGGCTGGCGCGGCACACGATCAAGGTCGGGGTGATGGACGAGGAGCGACGGACCTCGGCCAATCTCGCGGCGTGCATCCACGCCGTGAAAGACCGTATCGCCTTCATCAACACCGGCTTCCTCGATCGCACGGGCGACGAGATCCACACCAGCATGCGCGCCGGGCCGATCATGCCGAAAAGCGAGATCAAGGGCTCGGCCTGGATCAAGGCTTATGAGGACCGCAATGTCCGCATCGGGCTTGCCTGCGGGCTCTCGGGCAAGGCCCAGATCGGCAAGGGGATGTGGGCCGCGCCCGACCGGATGGCGGACATGCTCGCGCAAAAGGGTGCGCATCCGGAATCGGGCGCGAACACCGCCTGGGTGCCGTCGCCGACCGCGGCGACGCTGCACGCATTGCACTATCACCAGACCGACGTGTTCGCCCGACAGCGCACGATCGCGTCCGAGCCGGTGCCAGGGCTCGCGCCGCTGCTGACGATACCTGTGGCGCAGGGGCGCAAGTGGTCGCCCGACGAAGTCGCACGCGAGCTAGACAATAATGCCCAGGGCATCCTCGGCTATGTCGTGCGCTGGATCGATCAGGGCGTCGGCTGCTCGAAAGTGCCCGACATCCACGATATCGGGCTGATGGAGGACCGCGCGACGTTGCGCATCTCTTCGCAGCACATCGCCAATTGGCTGCTCCACGGCGTGGCGAGCGAAGCCGATGTCGAGGCGGCGTTGCGGCGGATGGCGGCGAAGGTCGATGCGCAGAATGCGGGCGATCCGCTGTACCGGCCGATGGCCGGTCGCGAGGGGGACAGTCTTGCGTTCCAGGCCGCCCGCGCTCTGGTGTTCGACGGAGTCGCCCAGCCCAATGGCTATACCGAGCCGCTCCTCCACAGCTTCCGCGCGCGCGCCAAGGCGGAGTGATTGCATTTGCAATTGCGCCGGTTACGGTCGGTTTCGCACAGGATGGGGGACGCGATGCTTTCGGGGAAACTACGCGCCGCGCTGGTTTGCGGCGCGCTCATGCTGCCGGTGGCTGCGATGGCGCAGGACGGCACGCCGGCACGCGGCGTCTTCAAGACTGGCGAGCAAGTCTATGCCGATTGCGTCTCGACCGATGCCGAGAGCGTGGCGCGGTGCGACTGGTTCCTGATGGGCGCGCATGACATGGCGAGCTATTATCAGGACACCGATCAGATCGAAGTCGATTTCTGCATTCCCCGGGGCACGACCGCGGAGACGATCCGCAAGGTGGCGGTCGATCGCTGGCGGGCCCAGCCGCAGTCGCGCAAATATTCGGCGGTCAGCGGCCTGCTCAACGCGTTGAGCGAAAAATATCCCGGGCCCTGCAAGAAGTGAATTGGTGGCTACGCGCTGAATTTGCTGATGAATCGCAGGGGCCGGGACCCAAAGCCGAAGTCGGTCGTTACGCTAGCGAGTGGGCCCGGGTTGCGGCTCCCGAGGAGGCGCGTGCGTAAAGGGGTGAAAGCGGTGTGGATTGCCGCACTGGCGGGGACTGCGTTCCTGCCGGGGATTGCGTGTGCGCAGGTTTCCGATCCAGGGCCGGGGCAGGGCGCGCCAATGTCCTTGCCCAATCCCGAACCGGTCCAGACGACGCCACAGGACAGCGCCGCGCAGGACGAGGCGATCGTTCCCGATGCCGAATTCGAAGCGGCGTTGCCCAAGCTAAGCGACGATATGAATGCGCCGCTGGAGCCCATGAAGGGTTTCGACAAGCCGCAGGTTACCCAGCCGGCGACGCCGGGCGCCGTAACCAGCCAGATCGAGAGCTTCCCGCCGCCGGCGGCCGAGGCGCCCGAATTCGCGCGGCCGCTGACGCCGCTCGCCGAATTCAAGGTCGAGCCGGTCAAGATCGAAGGTGTCGACGACGAGAAGGTGGCGACGATCCGCTACACGACAGTGGTCGAGGGGCTCGACGCCGTCGGGCTCGAGGACCGGTTCCGCGATCTCTCCGCGCTGGAGGATGGCGACGGCAAGGCGGCGAACGCGACGATGGTTTCGGCGCGGGCGCGCGAGGACGAGCGGCTTGCGGTGCGGCTGATGCAGTCGCTTGGCTATTATGACGGCACCGCGATCTCGATGATCGACCAGAACCCCAGGAATTCGGGCAATGTCCGCGCGACGATCACGGCGACGCCGGGCAAGCTCTATCGGTTGGGCCAGGTCAATGTCGTTGCCGGACCCACGGTTCCGGCGGGGCTGGTCGACCGCGAGCTCAACCTCAATCCGGGCGATCCGATCCAGGCCGAGCGCGTCCAGGGCGCCGAAGCCAATGTCAGCCTGAGGCTGCCGCAGCAGGGCTATCCCTTCGTCAAGCTGGGCGAGCGCGACATCCTGCTCGACGAGGAAACCCAGCTCGGCGATTACACCCTGCCGGTCGAGCTCGGGCCGCGCGCGGTATTCGGCGAGATCGTCAGCCAGGGCGAGCGCCCGGTGTTCGATGTCGAGCACATCAACATCCTGCGGCGCTACAAACAGGGGGCGATCTACGATTCCCGCCAGGTCGACGATCTGCGCGAGGCGCTAGTTGCGACGAGCCTGTTCTCGACCGTCGCGGTCGAGCCGGTGAAGACCGGTCAGCCGGGGCCCGACGGCACCGAAGTGGTGAACCTGCTCGTCCGCCAGAATGCCGGGCGGCCGCGCACGCTGGCCGGCGAGATCGGCTACAGCACCGGGCAGGGCTTCCGCGCGGAGGGCAGCTGGACGCACCGCAATTTCTTCCCGCATGAAGGCGCGCTGATCGGCAGCGCGGTGCTCGGCACGCAGGAACAAGGCATCTCCGGCACGTTCCGCCGATCGAACGCGGGCCAGCGCGACCGCACGTTCCAGATGCAGGCGGGGATCAATCATTCGGATTATGCCGCGTATGAATCCTACACCGGCACGCTGGCGGTACGATGGTCACGCGATTCGACGCCGATCTGGCAGAAGCGCTGGACCTATTTCTACGGCGCGGAACTCGTCGGATCGAACGAGGACCAGTATAATTACAACAAGGGCGCGCGCGATCGCGGTACCTGGCTGATCGCGGCGCTGCCCGGCTTTGTCGGCTATGACGTTTCGGACAATCTGCTCAATCCGACGCGCGGCTTCCGCCTGAAGGCCAATGTCAGTCCTGAGACATCGGTGCGCGGCTCGATCCGGCCCTATGCGCGGCTGATGGTCGAAGGCACGGCCTATTACCCGGTGTCTTCCAGCATCGTGATTGCAGGCCGGGCGCGGGTCGGCTCGATCCCCGGCATCGCTCGCAACGATCTGCCGCCCTCGCGGCGTTATTATGCCGGCGGCGGCGGATCGGTGCGCGGCTTCGGCTATCAGGAGCTGGGCCCGCGCTCGCCCGACGGCAAGCCTGTGGGCGGGCGCAGCCTCAACGAATTCGCGCTCGAGGCCCGCTATCGCTTCGGCAATTTCGGGATCGTGCCGTTCGTCGATGCCGGACAGGTCTATGAGGGGCTCTACCCGACCGGCCAGAACATGCGCTTCGGCGCGGGGATCGGCGGGCGGCTCTACACCAATTTCGGGCCGCTGCGCGTCGACGTGGCGACGCCGATCGGGCGCAAGCCTGGCGAATCCAAGATCGCCCTCTACATTTCGATCGGACAGGCATTCTGATGGCGTCCGACCTTCCCGAGACCGAAATCACCAACGATGCCGAAGCGCCGGTGACGCATGTCGTCGAACGGGCACCGCTCTGGCAGCGCATCGTCAAATGGGGCGCAGTCGGCGTCGGTGTGATCGCGCTGCTGCTCGGCGCGCTCGTCATCGGGATCAATACCCAGCCGGGCCGCAACTTCGTTGCCCAGCAGCTGAGCAAGCTCACGCTGGCGTCCGGGCTCAATTTCCGCATCGGCCGGATCGAGGGATCGCTGTTCGGCGCGCTGGTGCTGCGCGATGTCGAGGTGCGCGATACCCAGGGCGTGTTCGCCACGTCGAAGGAGATCGCGCTCGACTGGCGGCCGCTCGCCTATGTCCGCAACCATGTCGACGTCCGCAGCCTGACCAGTCCCGAAGTGAAGCTGCTGCGACTGCCCGCGCTCAAGCCATCGACCGATCCGAGCGGGCCGCTGCTGCCCGATCTCGACATCGACATCGCCCGGCTTGATGTGGCGCGCATCGACCTGGCGCCGGCGGTGGCCGGTCAGCGGCATATCGGGCGCCTCAAGGGCAGCGCACGTATCGCCGGCGGGCGGGCCGAACTCGCGCTGGACGGCGGGACCGTCGCCGCGCCGGGTGTGGCCGGCGGCGATGCGCTGGTGCTCAAGCTCGACGCGGTGCCCGAGCAGAACAAGCTCGATATCGACATGCGGCTGAACGGCCCGGTCGGCGGCTTCGTCACCGGGCTCGCTGGCCTCGACCGGCCGATCGCAGTGACGGTCGGCGGGCGCGGCAACTGGCAGAACTGGCGCGGACAGGCGGCGGGCACGCTGGGCGGACGCAAGCTCGCCGATCTCGCCGTGAGTGCGCAGAACGGCCGCTTCCAGGTTCGCGGCCCGACGTGGCCCGGCGTATATATGGAAGGGCCCGTCGAACGGCTGGCCTCGCCGCAACTCGATGTCGAGGCGGACGCGGTGTGGAAGGACCGTACTGCGAACGGCGTGCTCAAGCTGCGCTCAAGTGCGATGTCGCTCGAAGCCAAGGGCCTTGTCGATCTAGGCCGCAACCGTTTCAGCAATCTCAACATCGATGCGATGCTGCTCACCCCCGGGGCGATCGCGCCCAATCTCAACGGCCGCTCGGTACGCGCCGCGCTGGCGCTCGACGGGCCGTTCAATGCGCCGGTGGTCGACTACAAGATCCAGGCCGCGGCGCTGGGCTTTGGCGAGATGGTCGTCGAGAAGCTCTATGCCGAGGGCCGGGCTCGCGTCGATGCCGACCGTATCCTCATTCCGGTGCGCGCGCGCGCGGCGCGGGTCAGCGGGCTCAATGCTGCGGCCGGCGGGCTGGTGACCAATTTGTCGGTCGCCGGCGACCTTGCCATCTCGGGCGCGCAGATCCTCTCCGATAATTTGCGCCTGCGCTCGGACCGTGTCGATGCAACGGCGATCATCGCCGCCGACATGAGCACCGGCCGCTATACCGGCGCGATCAAGGGCCGGATAAACGACTATGCGATCAACGGCGTCGGCGTGGTCAATCTCAAGACCGATGCGCAGCTCTATGCAGCGCCCGGCGGCGGCTGGGGTATTCGCGGGCAAGTCGCGGCCGAGACGCACCGCCTTACCAATGCGAGCGTGCGCGATTTCCTGGGCGGCAATGCAGTCGCGTCGGCGCGGGTCAATCTGGATCCCAAGGGCATCATCGCGGTCAGCGACATCCGGATGCGCGCGCCGCAATTCCGCATCCTGCGCGGCTCGGGGCGCTATGATCCCGCCGGGCCGATCCTGATCAACGCCGATGCGGTGTCGACCGTATACGGCCCGCTCAGCGCACGGGTGACCGGGTCGCTCACCGCGCCACAAGTGCTGCTGCGCGCCGCGCGGCCGGGGCTTGGCGTCGGGCTGGTCGATCTTGAAGCGCGGGTTCGCGGACGCGGCAATGCCTATGCGATCGTGGCGACCGGCGGGACCAATTACGGGCCGTTCAGCGCGAACGTGCTGGTCCGCAACGGCCGCACGCTCGGCGTCGACATCGAAAGCGCGCGCTTTGCCGGCATGGATATCGCCGGCAGCCTCCAGCAGACTGCCGCGGGACCGTTCGCCGGGCGGTTGACCTTCGCGGGCTCGGGGGTGAACGGCAGCGCCGATCTAGCCGCGCAGGGCAAGTATCAGCGCGCCGACGTCCAGGCGCGGGCGCTCAACGCCGCGATACCGGGCCAGGCCGGGCTGACGATCGGCCGCGGGCTCGTCACCGCCAGCGTCGTGCTGACCGAGACGCCGCAGATCGTCGCCGATGCGCAGATCGCCAATTTCCGCAGCGGTCAGTTCGTGCTCAAGACCGCGCGGGCGAAGGTCGATTACCAGGGCGGTAACGGCACTGCGCAGGTGGTGGCGACGGGATCGTCGGGCGTGCCCTTCCAGATCGCCGCCAATGCGCGCCTGTCACCGCAGCAATGGCTGGTCGCGCTGCAGGGCCAGGGGAGCGGGATCAAGTTCCACACGGTCAATCCGGCGCGGATCGACATCGCCGGCAGCGCCTATCGCCTGCTGCCGACCCAGATCGACTTCGACCAGGGCACCGCGCGGATCGCGGGCAGCTATGGCAACGGCATCGCGCTGCAGGCGCGGCTCGACAAGCTCGACCTCGCGGTGGTCAACGGCTTCATGCCGGGGATCGGCGTGGGCGGCACGGCGAGCGGCAGCCTGGATTTCGCGCAACCCGATCCCAATGCCTTCCCGAGCGCCGATGCGCGGCTCGAGATCGACAATTTCACGCGGTCGAGCCTCGCCACCGTATCGACCCCCGTAGATGTCAGCTTCGTCGGCAAGCTGCTGCCCGACGGCGGCGACATGCGCGCGCTGATCAAGCGCGGCACGACGACGATCGGGCGTGTCGTCGCCACGTTGCGGCCGCTGGGGCCGGGGGCTGGCTCGTGGACCGAGCGGCTGTCCGGCGCGCCGCTTTCCGGCGGCATTCGCTATAACGGTCCCGCTGCGGTGCCTTTCTCGCTGGCCGGCCTGTCCGACCAGCATCTGACCGGACCGATCGGAATCGCCGCCGACTTCTCGGGCCGTGTCGAGGCGCCTGATCTCACCGGCGTCGTGCGCGGCGAAGGCCTGACCTATGGCAACGAGACCTATGGCACCCAGATCACCAACCTGAAGATCGACGGGCGCTTCTCGGACGACGAGCTGATCCTCAACGACGCGAGCGGCAAGGCGGGCGACGGCACGATCAAGGCGCAGGGCCGGATCGGCTTCTCGGCCGCCAACGGCTATCCAATGAGCCTGACCGCCGACTTCAACAATGCGCGGCTCGCGCGCAGCGATGCGCTCGGCGCCACCGCGACCGGCAAGATCACGGTCACCAAGAACCCGCAGGTTTCGAAGATCGAGGGCCGGCTCACGATCCCCGAGGCGCGCTACGAGATCATCCGCCAGGGCGCGGCCGAGATCCCCGAGCTCACCGGCATCCGCCGCAAGAGCCAGCTGGTGGCGAATGGGGATACTGCGGCCAAAGCGCCCGCACGCAATGCGTCGATCTTCGACCTCGATCTGCGGATCGTCGCCGACAACCGGATCTTCGTCTCGGGCATGGGGCTCGAATCCGAATGGAGCGCGCGGATCGTCGTGGGCGGTACCAGTGCGGCGCCCGAAGTGCGCGGCACGATGGAAATCGAGCGCGGCACCTACAGCTTCGCCAGCCGCCGCTTCGAAGTGACCCGCGGCACGATCCGCTTCCAGGGCGGGCAGCTGTCGAACCCGACGATCGACATCGCGGCAACCACTACAGCGGAGGGGATCACGGCGATCCTGTCGGTGTCGGGCACCGCGCAGCGGCCGCAGATCGCGTTCACCTCGACGCCGACGCTTCCGCAGGAAGAAGTGCTGGCGCGGCTGTTCTTCGGGACCAACGTGACCAATTTGTCCGCGACTGAGGCGATCCAGCTGGCCGCGGCGCTCAATTCGCTGCGCGGGACCGGCGGCGGCCTCAATCCCCTCGGCCAGCTTAAATCGGCGACGGGTATCGACCGCCTGCGCATCCTCGGCGCCGACGATGCCAGCGGGCGGGGCACTTCGCTCGCGGCGGGCAAGTACATCACCGACGACATCTATATCGAGATCATCACAGACGCCCGCGGCTATACCGCTACCCAGATCGAGATCGCGCTCACCCGCGCGCTGAGCCTGCTCTCGCAGACCGGTTCGTTCGGCGGATCCGGCGTGAGCCTGCGCTACTCACGCGATTATTGATGCTGGCCCGGCTATTTACAGTGTTGTAAGCAGTCGGCCGGGGAGGGCCGGATGAGCGAGCATTTCGACGTCGTGGTGGTGGGAGCCGGGATTTCCGGCATTGGCGCGGGCTGGCATTTGCAGGCCAACAGCCCCGATCGCAGCTATGTGATCCTCGAAGGGCGGGAGCAACTGGGCGGGACCTGGGACCTGTTCCGCTATCCCGGCATCCGCTCGGATTCGGACATGTACACGCTCGGCTTCTCGTTCAAGCCGTGGACGCAGGCCAAGGCGATCGCCGATGGTCCGTCGATCCTGCGCTATCTCGACGAGACGGTCCGGGAGAACGGCATCGACCGGCACATCCGCTATAGCCACCGCGTCAAGCGCGCCGACTGGTCTAGCGCGGACGCGCGCTGGACAGTGGTGGTGGAGCGCGGAGGCGAAGAGATGCTCTTTACTTGCGGCTTCCTGTTCATGTGCACGGGCTATTACAATTACGACCGCGGCTATTCGCCCGACTTTCCCGGCTTTGCGGACTTCAAGGGACAGGTCGTCCATCCGCAATTCTGGACGGACGATATCGATTATGCCGGCAAGAACGTCGTTGTGATCGGCAGCGGCGCGACTGCGGTGACCCTGGTGCCCGAGCTGGCGAAGCAGGCGGCGTCGGTGACGATGCTGCAGCGCTCGCCCACCTATATCGTCGCGCGGCCGTCCGAGGACAAAATCGCCAATTGGCTGCGCGGCAGGCTGCCAGCAAAGGCCGCCTATGGCATCACCCGCTGGAAAAATGTGCTGCTCCAGCAATATTTCTTCCGGGCGATGCGCAAACATCCGGGCAAGGCGAAGAAGGCACTGGTCGACATGGTTCGGGCCGAGTTGCCCGGGCATGACGTCGATACCCACTTCACGCCGAGTTATAATCCCTGGGACCAGCGCCTCTGCCTCGTTCCCGACGCCGACCTGTTCGCGTCGATCCGCGAGGGCAAGGCCGAAGTCGTCACCGATACGATCGAGCGCTTCACCGAGACGGGGATCCGGCTGGCGTCGGGCAGGGAGCTTGCGGCGGATCTGGTCGTCACGGCGACGGGCCTGGAGATCCAGCTGCTGAGCGGCATGCCGGTCATGGTGGACGGCACGCGCTTCGAGCCAGTGAAGCACATGACCTACAAGGGCATGATGTTCTCCGACGTTCCCAATTTCGCGATCTCGTTCGGCTACACCAATGCCAGCTGGACGCTGAAGGCCGATCTGACGGCAACCTACGTGACGCGGCTGCTCAACGCGATGAAAAAGCGCGGGATGCGGCAGGTGACGCCGCGGCTCAAGGCGCCGGTCGAGGATGCGCCGTTCCTCGAATTCACCTCGGGCTATGTCCAGCGCGCCGCCGCCCATCTGCCGCGGCAGGGCACCCGCAAGCCCTGGCGGGTGCACCAGAATTACACGCTCGACGTGATGGCGCTGAAATATGGCGGCATCGATCAGGAGATGGAATTCTCCAATCCCGAGCCAGCCAGGCGCCGCGCCGCTTAAGCCAGCAGCGATTTCGCCGCTGCGACGCCGGTCTTGTAGGCACCATGCACCGTCGAGAATTCGGTCGGCGAACAGGCTTCCCCGGCGAAGCGGATGCGCGGATCGACCGGCTCGGCGAGCACCCGCCGTGCATCGGCCTCGCCCGGCAGCGCGTGGCTGTAGCTGCCGAGGATATGATCGGTGCGGCCCCACGCCGAGCCGGCGACCAGCCTAAGTCGTTTGCGCCAGCCGCTCCCCAGAAGTCCGCACAGTTCGTCGAGCGCGAAGGCGTCGGCACCGTCCAGCCCCGCGGCCTCCATGGCCTTGGCGCCTTCGCCGCCGAACATCACCTCGACGACAGGGCGGCCGAACGGCCATAGCGTATAGGTGCCGGTGATCGCCGCGCGGGGATTGCCGAGCAGATGGGCGTTCGCATCCATCTCCGCGTCACCGTCGATCGCCAGGAAGAGCTTGTCGGCAAGCCCCAGCGGCAGCCGCGACGCAGCGTGGAGCACGGCATCGTGTGCCGCGTCGAAGCGGATCGCGCCGCGTGCCAGCACGTTGGTGGAGACCGTGACGATCGCCGAGCGCGCGCGGATCGTGCCTTGCCGGGTACTGATGCGAAGCAACTGGTCGCTGCTATCGATTGCGGTGACGGGGGCGGAGAAGCGCGTACGGATTGCGGCTGCATGCGCGGCGACCAGCGCGCCATAGCCCTGGACCACGCGCCAATCGGTCTCGGTCGCGGCGTCGTCATAGGCAAGGTAATCGCGGATCGAGACCTCGGCATTGCCCGCACCGTTGATGTAGCCGCTCAGCGCGTCGAGATAGCCGTTCCATTCGCAGCCCGGCGCCAGCGCATCGGCGGCGCGGTCGCTGGCGGGCGGGTCGTCGCGCATCCGCCGGTCGAACGCCTCATAGGCCTTGCCCGCATCGGTGCGTTCCGGGGTGGAGAAGCCGAGATCGCGCCATTGCTCGCGCCAGCGCGGGAGCGTGCGGTCGACGGTGAACCCGCTGGATTCGGCGATGCCGACCCACGGATTATGCTCGGCCGAATGAAGCCAGCCCGCGCCGAGATCGAGCGGCATATTGTCGACCTGCACGGTGTGCGCGCGCCCGCCGAGCCGATCGCTCGCCTCGAGGATCAGGGTTTCGACTCCGGCATCGGCGAGCGTCCGCGCTGCGGCAATCCCCGCTGCACCCCCGCCGATCACTGCGACATTCACTTCGTTCATCGTCGCTCAACGCCGCTCAGGTGGCGCGGCTCCGCAGCAGTGCCGAGCGGAAGCACTCGCAGACCAGTTCGCCGCGCTGGTTGTGCATCTGGTGTCGCCACGTGACGATTCCCTGGCCAGGACGCGACTTGCTAGGGCGAAGTTCGGTGACTTCGCTGCTGGCGCGCAGCGTGTCGCCGAGGAACACCGGCTTCGGCATCACCAGCTTGTCATAGCCCAGATTGGCGACGAGCGTTCCCGCGGTGGTGTCGCCCACGGTGATCCCGACCATCAGGCTGAAGGTGAAAGTGCCGTTGACGAGGATCTGGCCGAACTCGCTCGCCCGCGCCGCCTCGGCGTCGATGTGCAGCGGCTGAGTGTTGTGGGTGAGGGTGGAAAAGAGCAGATTGTCGGTTTCGGTCACCGTGCGGCGCAGGTTGTGCTCGATCCGGTCGCCGATCTGCCATTCCTCGTAAAATCTGCCTGCCATCTACCAGTCCCGTTCGTGCTGAGCTTGTCGAAGCACCGTCCTTGTTCTCCTGGAAGAATGGCCCCTCGACAAGCTCTGGGCGAACGGTTTTTGCCGCTATTCTTCGGCCTTCTCGATCCGCACCAGCAACACGCCTTCGCTGACCTGCGCGCCGGGAGTCGCGTTCATCTCGCCGACCACCCCATCGAATGGCGCGGTGAGGCTATGCTCCATCTTCATCGCCTCGAGCGTTACGAGGCGCTGGCCCTTGGCGACAATGTCGCCGCTGCCGACTTCGACCGCCGTAACCCGCCCCGGCATCGGGGCGAGGATCGCGCCGTCGCCTGCCGTGCTCGCGCGGGAGACTTCGGCAAATCGACGGAAGGTGAAGGCGGCCCCGCCCTCGAAATAGGTGGCTTCGCGCAGGTTGTGCGATGCGCCGTTGCTGACTTCATAGGTGGCTGCGCTGTCATAGAGCGCGAGATCATAGGCGAAGGTGGGCAGCGGTTTGCTGTCGAGGTAGAGCGACACGCGCGTCTCTGGCAGGCGATTGAGACGAAAGCCGGTGAGGCCGCGCTTGAAGTCGAGCGCGCGATGCTCCCACGCAGAGGGCTTGCCCCAATTGTCGAAGATCAGGCGCTCCGCCGCTTCTTGCAGCAATAGCGGGCTGGGCTCCGGCGGGGCAGTCAGTTCGTCGGCGAACGCGCCGATGAAGCCGGTCGAAATCTGGCCCGAGGCGAATACCGGATGCTCGACGAGCCGCCGCAGAAACCAGGCATTGGTGCGGACTGGTGCACAGCAGGTAGCCTCGCACCCTTGCGCCAGAGCCGTTCTGGCATCGTCGCGGTCGGCGCCGCGCACCACGATTTTTGCGATCATCGGATCGTAGAACGGCGAAATCGTGTCGCCTTCCTCCACCCCGGTTTCGATCCGGGTCTCCTGTGGCAGGTACAGATAGTCGAGCTTGCCGGTGCTCGGCAGGAAATCGCGTGCCGGGTCCTCCGCATAGAGCCGCGCTTCCATCGCCCAGCCGTCGATCTTCAACTCGCCCTGCCGCTTCGGTACCGCCTCGCCCGAAGCCACGCGCAGCTGCCATTCGACCAGATCGACCCCCGTGATCTCCTCGGTCACCGGATGCTCCACCTGGAGGCGCGTGTTCATTTCCATGAACCAGATGCGGTCGGCGCGCAGGCCTTCGCTGGCGTCGGCGATGAATTCGATCGTGCCCGCGCCGACATAGTCGACTGCCTTGGCGGCGCGGACCGCCGCCGAGCAGATCGCATGGCGGGTGGGCCAGTCCATGCCCGGGGCGGGGGCCTCCTCGATCACCTTCTGGTGGCGGCGCTGGAGCGAGCAGTCACGCTCGAACAGATGGACGACATTGCCGTGGCTGTCGCCGAACACCTGCACTTCGATGTGGCGCGGCGAGAGGATGTATTTCTCGATCAGCACGCGATCGTCGCCGAACGAGGAGGCCGCCTCGCGCTTGCAGGACTGCAGCATTTCCGCGAATTGCTGCGCAGCATCGACGCGGCGCATGCCCTTGCCGCCGCCGCCCGCGACGGCCTTGATCAGCACCGGATAGCCGATCGCATCAGCCTCGGCCTGGAGGCGTTCGGGCGACTGGTCCTCGCCGAGATAGCCGGGGGTTACCGGCACGCCCGCGGCGATCATCCGCGCCTTGGCGGCGTCCTTCAGCCCCATCGCCCGGATGCTGTCGGGCCTGGGGCCGACCCAGACCAGCCCGGCGTCGATCACCGCCTGGGCGAAGTCGGCATTCTCGGACAGGAAGCCATAGCCGGGGTGGATCGCCTCGGCGCCTGTCGCCTTGGCGGCGGCGATGATCTTGTCGCCGACAAGGTAGCTTTCGCGCGCCGGCGAGGGGCCGATATGCACTGCCTCATCAGCCTGGCGGACATGGAGCGCGCCAGCGTCGGCGTCCGAATAGACGGCTACCGTGCGCACGCCCATCCTCCGTGCGGTGCGGATGATCCGGCAGGCGATCTCGCCGCGATTGGCGATGAGGAGGGAACGGATCATGGATGGCGCTCCGGAAAGCCATGGCGCTCGGCGAGCGCGGCGAGCAGCGCTTCGATCTCGTTTGCAAAACCGCCGTCCCAGACGAGCGCGGGCAGGTTCTGGTTCGCCTCGCCGATCGCCGCGATCACTGCAGCGCGCGGACGCGGATAGGCGACATGGACAACGTTGATGTTCGCCGCGCGATCGGGGAAGGCGGCGAGCAGGCCCTCGATCGTGATACAGTCCTTGCAATAGAAGCTGCGGCCGGGAAGCGCCGGATCGGCGAATTCGGGTTCGAGCAGGAACAGCGTGTCGCGGCTCATTGGCCGGGGCATCCGGTGGTACGGCGCGACCAGGTGATGTTGAGCACCTTCCACGCACCGGCTTCGCGGACCAGGTCGAAATGGTTGACGCCGCAATGCGCGACCTTGCCGTCGATCAGGAAGACATAGTCGCCCCAGACCATCGCGATGTCGCCATCGACTTCGATCGCCGGGCTGGGCATCCGTTCCTCATAGCGCTCAGGCCCAGCGGTAAGACCGCCGGCGAATTCGGTCCAGCTGCGGCCGTTGATCACCGGGGTGCCGTCGGGCTTGGTGCCGGTCGCGGTGGCGCGTCCCTCGGCGCGGACGTGCGGCAGCGCGGCTTGGCCGTCGCGGCGCGCGATGGCAGTGAAGATGCCGTTGATCGGCGCGAGTACCGCGGCTTCCTCGGTGCCGGGCGGGGGCAGCGCCGTGCCCTTGACGATCGGCGCGACCGGGGTGGTCTGCAGCGCGAGGAGGAGAGGGAGCAGCATCGGCATTCCTTCAAAATTCCTCCCCGGAACGGGGAGGGGGCCCGTCCGAAGGACGGTGGAGGGGGCCCCGCTCTCGGCAGGCGACGACAAGGCCGGTGATCACGGCACCGAGATCCTTCAGGATCTCCACAGCGGGAATGCGTAGCGTCAGATAGCCAATCTGCGGGTTCTGCCGCCGAAACCGGAAGCCGTCCGGTTCTTTCCTTAGCTGCTGCCAGAGCAGCACTTCGGGGAAGGACATTTGCTTGCGGTCGGCGCGGGCCTTCTTCACATCCTTGATCGGCGCGCGTAGTGCCTTTGGCTGGCGTGGGCCCCCTCCGCCACTCGCCTTAGGCGAGCGGCGCCCATCCCCGTTCCGAGGAGGAATTCTAGGGCTCGCCTGCATCATCACATCCGGAACACCCCGAACGCCGGCCGCTCGGGGATCGGGGCATTGAGTGTTGCCGCGAGGGCTAGGCCGAGCACGTCGCGCGTCTGCGCCGGATCGATGATGCCGTCGTCCCATAAACGCGCGGTGGCGTACCACGGATTGCCTTCGTCCTCGTATTTCGCGCGGATCGGCGCCTTGAACGCTTCGGCCTCCTCGGGCGTCCATTTCTCGGCGTCGCGGTGGACCGTCGCCAGCACGCTCGCCGCCTGCTCGCCGCCCATCACCGAGATGCGGCTGTTGGGCCAGCTGAACAGGAAGCGCGGCGAATACGCCCGCCCGCACATGCCGTAATTGCCTGCGCCGAAGCTGCCGCCGATCAGCACGGTAATCTTGGGGACCGTCGCGGTGGCGACGGCGGTGACGAGCTTGGCGCCGTGCTTGGCAATACCTTCGGCCTCGTACTTGCCGCCGACCATGAAGCCGGAGATGTTCTGGAGGAACAACAGCGGAATGCGGCGCTGGCAGGCGAGTTCGATGAAGTGCGCGCCCTTCTGCGCGCTCTCCGAGAACAGGATGCCGTTATTGGCAATGATACCGACCGGCATGCCCCAGATATGCGCGAAGCCGCATACCAGCGAGGTCCCGTAGAGCGCCTTGAACTCATGGAATTCGCTGCCGTCGACGATCCGCGCGATGACCTCGTGCACGTCATAGGGCGCGCGGACATCCTCGGGGACGATGCCGTAGAGCTCTTCCGCGCCATATTTGGGCGGGCGGGGATCGAGCAATGCGATGTCGGGCGTGCGGTCCGCAGGCAAGTGGCTGACGATGTCGCGGACGATGGTCAGCGCATGCTCGTCGTTCTCGGCGACATGATCGACCACGCCCGACTTGCGGCCGTGCAGGTCGCCGCCACCCAGATCCTCGGCGCTGATCACTTCGCCGGTCGCGGCCTTCACCAGCGGCGGCCCGGCGAGGAAGATCGTGCCCTGGTTGCGGACGATCACGCTCTCGTCGCTCATCGCGGGGACATAGGCGCCGCCCGCGGTGCAGCTGCCCATCACGCAGGCAATCTGCGGGATGCCGAGCGCGGACATGTTCGCTTGGTTGAAGAAGATCCGGCCGAAATGGTCGCGGTCGGGGAACACCTCGGCCTGGTGGGGCAGATTGGCGCCGCCCGAATCGACGAGATAGATGCAGGGCAGTCGGTTGGCCTCGGCGATCTCCTGCGCGCGGAGATGCTTCTTGACCGTCATCGGATAATAAGTGCCACCCTTCACCGTCGCATCGTTGCAGACGATCATGCAGGTGCGCCCCGAGACCCGGCCGATACCCGCGATCATCCCCGCGCCGGGGACTTCGCCTTCGTACATGTCGCAGGCGGCTAGCTGGCCGATTTCGAGGAACGGTGAACCGGGATCGAGCAGCCGTTCGACTCGCTCGCGGGGGAGGAGCTTGCCGCGGCTGGTATGACGTTCACGCGAAGCTTCCGGTCCGCCGAGGGCGGCCTGCGCGACATCTGCGCGCAAACGCTCGGCCAGCGCGCGGTTATGCGCGGCGCGGGCGCGAAATTCCTCTCCTTCGAGCGATACCTTGGTCTCGAGCACCGGGGCGCTCATTAGGGCATCCTTCCTGTCCTAGTTTTCCCCTGCCTACACCCGTGCCGGCCGGTTGGAAAGACTGGTACGCGCGCCGCTGCGGGAGTAGCACGCAGCACGACTGGAATGAGTGGGAGAGCCCGAAGGTGACACGCGCGGCGTTGTTTGCACTGCTTCTCGCAACCGCGGCCTGCACGCCGGGGGGAGGCGCGCCGGGGAACGACGCTGCCACCCAGGCGGGCGCCGGAATCGGAGTCGACGTCGCGGGGCTCAACAAGAGCGTAAAGCCGGGCGACGATTTCGACGAATATGCCAGCGGCGGCTGGCGCGCGCGCACCGAGATTCCGGCCGACCGTTCGAGCACCGGCGTGTTCCTTGAAGTGTTCAACAAGGCCGAAGCCAACAACGCCGCGATCATCCAGGCCGCACTCCGCGCCAATGCCGCGCCGGGCACCGACCAGCGCCGCATCGCCGACTGGTACAATGCCTTCACCGACACTGGGGCGATCGACCAGCGCGGACTGGCACCGCTGGGCACCGAGATGGACGCGATCGCGGGCCTGTCCGACAAGAAGGCGCTGTCGGCGATGCTGGGCGCCAATGTGCGAGCGGATGTCGACCCTTTGAATGCGACCGATCTCGAGACCGAGAATCTGTTCGGGCTGTTCGTCACCCAGGCGCTGGACCGGCCCGACGCCAATCTGCCCTATCTGCTGCAAGGCGGGCTCGGGCTGCCCGAGCGCGATTACTATCTGTCGGACAAGCCCGAGATGGCGACGATCCGCAACCAGTATCGCGCCTATATCGGCAAGCTGCTGAGCCTTGCCAACATCACCGAGCCCGACACCCGGGCGCAGCGCGTGTTCGAGCTCGAGACCAAGATCGCGCGCGCGCATACCGACATCGTCGCCAGCCAGGACATCCACAGGGCCAACAACCCGTGGAAAAAGGCCGATTTCGCCAGGAAGGCGCCGGGGATCGACTGGGATGCGTTCTGGGCCGCTGCAGGGCTGGGCGGGCAGCAGGACTTCCTCGTCTGGCAGCCACAGACCGTCGCCGCCGTGGCGAAGCTGGTGGCGAGCGAGCCGCTTCAGGCGTGGCAGGACTGGCTCACCTTCCACCGCATCAACGAAGTCGCCGACGTGCTGCCGAGCGCATTCGACCAAGCGCATTTCGAGTTCTTCAGCCACACGCTGAACGGCCAGCCCAAGCCGCGCCCGCGCGACAGGCGCGCGATCGGATCGGTCAACAACTGGCTCGGCGACGCCGTCGGCCAGCTCTATGTGAAGGACTATTTCCCGGCGTCGTCCAAGGCAGATATCCAAGCAATGGTGAAGGGTATCCTCGCCGCGTTCGACAAGCGCGTCGCCGCGCTGCCGTGGATGGCCGATGCGACCAAGGCCGAGGCGCGTCGCAAGATCGCCGGCATGCAGGTCGGGATCGGCTATCCCGAGACCTGGCGCAGCTATGCCGCCCTCGACGTGAAAACCGACGATCCGGTCGGCAATCTGCGCCGCGCCGAGCTGGCCGAATATCGCCACCAGATCGGCAAGCTGGGCAAGCCGGTGGACCGCGGCGAATGGTGGATGACGCCGCAGACGGTCAATGCCGTGAACCTGCCGCTCCAGAACGCGCTCAACTTCCCGGCCGCGATCCTGCAGGCGCCCTTCTACGATCCGGGTGCCGATGCGGCGGCCAATTACGGCGCGATCGGCGCGGTGATCGGGCACGAGATCAGCCATAGCTTCGACGATCTCGGTGCCAATTTCGACGCGACGGGGCGCCTGCGCAACTGGTGGACGCCGCAGGACCTCTCGCGGTTCAAGGCGAGCGGCAAGGCACTGGCCGCGCAGTATGACGCCTATGAGGCGCTGCCGGGCCTCCACCTCAAGGGCCAGCAGACATTGAGCGAGAACATTGCCGACGTCGCCGGGCTGACTGCGGCGTACGAGGCATATCGGGCCTCGCTGGGGGCCAAGGCGGCGCCGGTGATCGGTGAGCTGACCGGCGACCAGCGCTTCTTCCTCGCTTATGCCCAGGCGTGGCGCGACAAGTCGCGCGAGCAGACGCTGCGCGCGCGCATCGCCACGGACGCACATGCGCCGGCGCGCTGGCGGGCGCAGACGGTGCGCAACCTCGATGCCTGGTATCCGGCTTTCGACGTGACCGCGGGGCAGAAGCTGTTCCTGACGCCCGAGCAGCGCGTGAAGGTCTGGTAAGCAAAAAGGGGAGACGAGGATGCGGGGGATGAAGATCGTCGCGGCGGCAACGGCGCTTTGGCTCGTTGCGGCGGCACCGGCGGGCGATCGCTGGACGCGCGCGTGGACCGCGAGCATGTGGCAGGCGCCGGCCGATCAGGTAAAGACGCTGGAGAATGTCACGATCCGATCGGCGGTGCGCGTCGGCGCGGGTGGCGGGCAAATCCGGTTGCGGCTCGCCAACGATTATGGCGCGGCGCTGACGATCGGTGCGGCGACGGTGCGGCTCCCCGGCGGGCAGGCGGTGCGGGTTACGTTCGGCGGCCAGGGCTCGGTGCGCGTGCCAGAGGGGGCGCCGCTGGTCAGCGATCCGGTTGCGCTGCCGGTCAAGGCATTCGACGTGGTCGAAGTTTCGCTGTTCTTCCCCGAAGCGACGCAGCTCAACACCGTCCACGACGTGGTCGGGCAGAAGACGCTGGTCTCGGCCCCTGGAGACCATAGCGCCAAGGATTTTGCGCCTGCTGAGCAATGGCGCCTGCGCCCGCTGATCGCGGGGCTCGACGTATTGGCGGTAAAGCCGCGTCCCGTGATCGTCGCGTTCGGCGATTCGATCACCGACAATGTCGGCTGCGCCAACGACGCGATGCCGCGCTGCCGCTGGGGCGACGTGCTCGCGCGGCGATTGACCGCTGCCGGCATGCCGCATGTCGTGGTGACCCAGGCAATCTCGGGCAACCGCATCCTGGCGCATGGCACCGGACCCAGCGCGCTGTCCCGGTTCGACCGCGACGTGCTTGCGGTGCCGGGGGTCAGCCATGTCGTGCTGCTCGAAGGGATCAACGACATCGGCAATTCGGGCCGCGAAGTGAACGGGGTGCCGCGGCCGACGATCACCGCGGACCAGCTTATCGCGGGCTACAGGCAGCTTGCGGTGCGTGCGCATGAGCGCGGCATCAAGGTCTATGCGATGACGATCCTGCCGTATGAAGGTGCGGGCTATGCGACGCCGGCAGGGGAGGCGATGCGGGTACAGGTCAACCAGTGGATCCGCGCGTCCAAGGCATTCGACGCGGTGATCGATATGGAGAAGATCGTCGCCGATCCGGCCAACCCGAAGCGACTCGCTGCGAACATTCAGGGCGGCGACAATCTGCACCCTGATGGGCGTGGGGAGACCTTGATGGGCGAGGCGATCGATCTGAAGCTGTTCCGGTAATCTCCCGCTCCTGTTGAGAGCGGGAAGGGGCCACCGCGAAGCGGTGCGAAGGGCGAGGGCATAGGTGCCCGCAATCTGCCCTCACCCTTCCGCCGACTTCGTCGCCTCCCTCCCTTTCCCGAAGGGAGAGGGAATTCGAGATTTAGCCCCCAATCAATTCCCGGCCGATCAGCATGCGGCGGATCTCGTTGGTGCCGGCGCCGATATCGAGCAGCTTGGCGTCGCGGGCGAAGCGTTCGACCGGCCAGTCCTTGGTATAGCCTGCGCCGCCCAGTGCCTGGATTGCTTCGAGCGAGACCCGCACCGCATTTTCGCTCGCCAGCAGGATCGCGCCTGCCGCGTCGAAGCGGGTGGTCCGTCCGGCGTCGCAATTCTTCGCGACAGTATAGACATATGCCCTCGCCGAATTGAGCGCGACATACATGTCCGCCACCTTGGCCTGCATCAGCTGGAAATGCCCGATCGGCTGGCCGAACTGCTTCCGCTCGCGCAGATACGGCAACACTACGTCGAGGCAGGCCTGCATGATCCCGAGCTGGATCCCGGCGAGCACGGTGCGCTCGTAATCGAGCCCCGACATCAGCACGCCGACGCCGCCGTTTAGCGGGCCCATCACCTGCTCGTCGGAGACTTCGCAATCGTTGAACACGAGTTCGGCGGTGGGCGAGCCGCGCATCCCCATCTTGTCGATCTTCTGGCCGATCGAGAAGCCGGGCATGTCCTTCTCGATCAGGAAGGTGGTGATGCCGCGCGATCCCTCGCCGGTCTTTGCATAGACGACCAGCGTGTCGGCATAGGCTGCGTTGGTGATCCAGAATTTGGTGCCGTTGAGGACATAGCCATTGGCAGTCTTCTCGGCGCGCAGCTTCATGCTGACGACGTCGGAGCCGGCGCCGGCCTCCGACATCGCGAGGCTGCCGACATGCTCGCCCGAGATCAGCTTGGGGAGATATTTGGCCTTTTGCTCGGGGCTCGCCCAGCGGCTGATCTGGTTGACGCACAGGTTCGAATGCGCGCCGTAGGAAAGCCCGATCGAGGCCGAGGCGCGGCTGACTTCTTCGCACGCGATGACATGCTCGAGATAGCCGAGGCCGAGGCCGCCATATTCCTCGTCGACAGTGATGCCGTGAAGGCCGAGCTCGCCCATCGCCGGCCACAGCTCGCGCGGGAACCAGTCCTCGGCGTCGATCCTGGCGGCAAGCGGGGCGATCTTGTCGGCGGCGAAGCGCGCAGTGGTCTCGCGGATCATGTCGGCGGTCTCGCCGAGACCGAAATCGAGCGTGGGTTCCATCTTGCCTCTCCTTGAGGACGTGTCAGCAATGCTGTCCTATTTGACTTGCTTTTCGCCGATCTCGCGTGGGATCGCAAGCACTCAGGCGGTGACGATCATGCCGTCGCTTACCGTCACCGGCCAGGGCCGCAATCGCGCGCCGACGCATGGGCCGCCGACGCAAATGCCGTCCTCAATTCGATAGAGCGCGCCGTGCCAGCTGCACTGGATGAGGCTGGCATCGGGCGTGAGATATTGGTCGAGTTCTTGCGCGAGTGGCAGCGCCATGTGCGCGCAGAGATCGACATAGCCATGCACGGCGTCACCCTTCCGGACGACGAAGCCATGAAAGCGGCCGGCGCGTAGTTCCAGGACGAAGTTGCGGGCGGTGTCGTCTGGGATGAGCGTGAGGGGGCCTAGCTTTACGCCGGGTGGGGTGGCGGTGAGGCGTTCACCCACAGCCGTGCCCCCTGAGTTTGTCGAAGGGCGGTTGTTCGTCATCCGCGCGGGAAATAGAAATACGGTGCTTCGACAAGCTCAGCACGAACGGCGTAGGGTTGACCGTCACGTCGGCAGTACCGCCTTCGGAAACCCCTTCCACGCCGCATCATAATCCGGCTGCGCGCGGTCCAGGGCGAACTGTGTCGGCCGATACGGCCAGCACGTCTCCACCATGAACGCCATCGTCCCTTCGATCTTGTGCGGCTTGAGCTCGGCGTTCGACGCGCCTTCCCAACTCGCCAGATCGGGGCCATGCCCGGACATCAGATTGTGCAGCGATAAGCCGCCCGGCGCGAAGCCTTCGGCCTTGGCGTCGTAGGCGCCGTGGATCAGCCCCATCGCTTCGCTCATCACGTTGCGGTGGAACCAGGGCGGACGGAACGTGCCTTCGGCGACCATCCAGCGCGGCGGGAAGATCACGAAATCGGCATTGGCGCGGCCGGGGACGTCGCTGGGCGACGTGAGCACGGTGAAGATCGACGGGTCGGGATGGTCGAAGCTCACCGTGTTGATCGTGTTGAACCGCGACAGATCGTAGCGCCACGGCGCGAGATTGCCGTGCCAGGCGACGACGTCGAGCGGCGAGTGATCGAGCGTCGTCGTCCACAGGCTGCCGAGATATTTCTGGACCACCTCGGTGGCGTCGTCGCGGTCTTCGAACCAGGCGGCGGGGGTCTCGAAGTCGCGCGGGTTAGCTAGTCCGTTGGCGCCGATCGGGCCGAGATCGGGGAGGCGGAACAGCGCGCCGTGGTTTTCGGCGACATAGCCGTGCGCTTCGCCATCGGGGAGCAGTGCGCGGAACTTAACGCCGCGGGGAATCAGTGCGATCTGACCCGGCGCGACTACGATCCTGCCCAGCTCGGTCAGCAATTCGAGCCGCCCGGCTTGGGGGATGAACAGCAGTTCGCCATCTGCGTTGACGAAAACGCGGTCAATCATGTCCTTGTTGGCGACGTAGAGATGGACGGCGACGCCTTCGAGATCGGCGGGATCACGGTTGGCGAGCATCGTGGTCATGCCGTCGATCAGATCGGTAGGCGCGGTGAGGGCGGGGATCGGGTCCCAGCGCAGGCGATTGGGCGGCAGCGGCGCGTCCACCGTGCCGGGAGCGAAGTGCTTCGCGCCTTCGTAGCGGACGAAGGGCGGGTGTTCGGCGGTGGGTCGGAGGCGATAAAGCCAGGAGCGCCGGTTCTCGTGGCGCGGGGCGGTGAACGCGCTGCCCGACAGCTGTTCGGCATAGAGGCCGAAAGCGGGCCTTTGCGGGCTGTTGCGGCCGACAGGGAGCGCGCCGGCTACTGCCTCGGTGGAGACATGGTTGCCGAAGCCGGGGAAATAGTCGGTCATTGGCTGATCCTAGAACCCTTCTCCCAAGGGGAAAGGGAATTGGCCGGGATCGCGTCGCAGCTTGCGCCGCGCCGCGTCCCGGCTCTTCCTCTCCAAACCTTATGCGTCGACCTTGATTACGCCGCGGCGGATCTGGTCGAGTTCGATGCTCTCGAACAGCGCCTGGAAATTGCCGTTGCCGAAGCCCTCATTGCCCTTGCGCTGGATGATCTCGAAGAAGATCGGGCCGAACATGTTCTCGGTGAAGATCTGGAGCAGCAGGCCTTCGCCGTTCTCGACGCTGCCGTCGATCAGGATGCGATTCTTGCGCAGGCGCTCGACGTCCTCGCCATGGCCGGGGACGCGCTTGTCGATCAGCTCGAAATAGGTCTCGATCGTATCCTGCAGCTTCACCCCGCGGGCACGCAGCCGCTCGACGGTATCGTAGATGTCGGGGGTGGTCAGCGCGAGGTGCTGGATGCCCTCACCCTGATATTCGCGGATGAATTCCTCGATCTGGCTGGTGTCGTCCTGGCTCTCGTTGAGCGGGATGCGGATCGCCTTGTCGGGAGCGATCATCGCTTGGCTGAACAGCCCGGTCGCCTGGCCCTTGATGTCGAAATACTTCTGCTCCTCGAAGCCGAAGAGCGTCTTGTAGAATTGCGACCACACCTGCATCTGCCCGCGGCGGACGTTGTGAGTGAGGTGGTCGAGCAGGTCGAGCCCGACATTGTTCTCTGCCTCGGCCTGCTGCCAGCCGGGGATTTCCTGCCAATCGGCGTAGAGGTCGGTGCCGTCCTGGATGAAATAGAGGTACGAGCCGCCAATGCCCTCGATGACGGTGTCGTCCTCGATCGTAGGCTTGGCGCCATGCTCGAGCGCCCAGGTCATTGCGGCTTCGGGGTCGGCGACGCGGAACGCCATCGCGCTGGCCGAAGGGCCGTGCGCCGCGCGGAATTCGGCGACGCGACCGGTCTCGTCGCGGTTGAGCATCAGGTTGATGCGGCCTTGTTTGTAGCGCGTGACGTTCTTGCGCGGATGCGTGTGGCTGGCGACGAAGCCCATCTGCTCGAACTGGCGCGCCATCGCGTCCGGATCGGGCGACGTGAATTCCACGAACTCGAAGCCGTTAAGGCCCAAGGGGTTCGGATTTGCAGGATCGGTCATGCACTGCAGATACGCCCGCAGAACACATAGTGTCAATTGATACTAACTCTGCCCGACGCGACGCTAGAGCCCTTCGCCGCCGACCCAGTGCGCGTTGGAGAGACGGCGGGCGACGTTCCAGGTCTGTGTCCGGATGTCGGGTACGGCGACGATCTCCCAGAAGGCGCCGCGCGTCATCGGGCCAAGCGCATAGAGATCGGCATTGGGCTGGCCGTTCGCGTCGATGGTCTGGCCCTGATTGTCGACGTCGATCCCGAGATGTGCGGCATCGGGGCGGATCAGCCCGCGTGCCGCCAGCTTCTGAAGCAAAGGCTCCTGGGTGCGGGCGAGATCGCCGAGCGGGCCGGTGCAGTTGACGATGCGCTGGGCGAGCAGCGTCTCGCCTGTGTCGGCGCCGCGGCGGCGGAAGCGGACTTCGATGCCATAGGGGCGTTCGGCGACGTCCATTGTCTTGCCGGCGATCACGTCGAGCTGGCCGCGCTCGATCACTGCCATCAGCCGTGCATGGACCTCCGGCGCGAGGCGGTGCCGATGGACGTCCCACCATGGGCGCAAATGGCGCAGGAAGCGGGCGCGTTCGGCTTCGCTGGCATTGCCCCACATCGCCTGGGTGAAGGGGCGGAGCTCATCGACGGCGTTGCGCCAGCCGATCGAATCACCGCGCGTGCGGACGCTTTGAAGCAGGCGCGAGGCGGCAGTGGTGGGGCGCTCGTCGATCTTCTGCCAGTCGCTGCCGGGTCCGTGCGGGCGGGGGAGCAACCCGCGGCGCGACAGCGCGACGATCTTGCCGCGAAAGCCGCGTGCGTCGAGCAGCAGCACGACGTCGATCATGGTGAGGCCGGTGCCGA
The DNA here is from genome assembly GCF_002002925.1 of Sphingomonas sp. LM7. Lineage (NCBI taxonomy): Bacteria > Pseudomonadati > Pseudomonadota > Alphaproteobacteria > Sphingomonadales > Sphingomonadaceae > Sphingomonas > Sphingomonas sp. LM7. Next base: position 555,916 of record NZ_CP019511.1, read on the forward strand.
TCACCAGAACGGTATCGTCCGGTCCCAAATTCTCCGGAACCGACGTGTCCCAGGGATCGCCCTTGTAGCGCATCGCGGAGAGCCTGGCGGGATCCAGGCCGGGCGGATCGTGCGGCGGCAAATTGCCGACCGCGAGCACTGCGGCATCGGCGCGGAGCGTGGCGTTGCGCAGCTGGACCTTCACACTGCCGTTGAGCTCGACATCCTGAACTTCGTCGCGAAGGAGCGTGAGGCGGCCGCTGGGATCCTTGAGCGCTGCTTCGAGCAATTCGCGGAGATATTCGCCATAAGTGACGCGCGGGATGAAGGCAGTCGGCGCATCCTGCACGCCGCGCGCTTCGAGCCAACGGACAAAGTGCGAAGGATCGTCCGGGAACGCGCTCATGTTGCCGGCGCGGACGTTGAGCACATGGCTGGGATGCGCGGCGCCATAAGCGAGGCCGGTGCCCGCCACCGGCGCGCGTTCGATCAGCGTGGCGCGCGGGCCTTCGTGGCGGAGCAGGTTGATCGCCTGAAGCGTGCCCGAAAAGCCTGCGCCGATGATGGCGACATGTTCGATCAACTAAAATTCCTCCCTCGCGAAGCGGGGGAGGTGGCATGCAAAGCATGACGGAGGGCGCGCCTCCGCAAGCGCGTCGAGCGTGGCGAGGCCCCCTCCGTCGCGCTGCACGCGCCACCTCCCCCGCTCCGCGAGGGAGGAAAAGACAACGTCCCCTGCATTAGTCAGATTTCGTATTCGATCTGCCATTCGGGCTGCTGGAACGCCGGGCGCTCCTGCGAGAAGGCCGGCTGGCGCGCCTTCATCTGGCCGTAGAGCCGCTTGACCGTGTCGCTCGCCGTGCGGGCGAACAGGTTCGGCAGCACCGCATGCACCAGGCAGGCGGCGCCCCCGACGATCATGGTGATACCAAAGCGCGACGCGGTGGCGGCGTGCTCGCCATAGCTCTCGCCGACGCTGCGGGGGTGAGAGAGGAAGAAACGGTCGATCATGCCGAGTTGCTTAGTGCGCTTGTCGCGCGCTGTGAAGTACAAGGGGTTTGCACTCGCGCCGTGTTGCCGTCAGGTAGCGATAACGTGAATAAGGGGGAGCGATTCATGGCCGAGACTGCGGGGACACCCGAGCACCACCAGGCGACGCAGAACGAGAAGCTGGTGATCGCGGCCTCGTCGCTCGGCACCGTTTTCGAATGGTATGATTTCTATCTCTACGGCCTGCTCGCGACGATCATCTCGGCCAAGTTTTTCTCCGGCGTCAACGAGACGACCGGCTTCATCTTCGCGCTCGCCGCCTTTGCCGCGGGCTTTGCGGTGCGACCGTTCGGCGCGCTCGTCTTCGGGCGGATCGGCGACCTCGTCGGCCGCAAGAACACCTTCCTAGTCACCATGGCGATCATGGGCCTGTCGACCTTCGCGGTCGGGCTGTTGCCGAGCTATGCGAGCATCGGCGTGACTGCGCCGGTGATCCTGATCGTGCTGCGGCTGGCACAGGGCCTGGCGCTGGGCGGCGAATATGGCGGTGCCGCGACCTATGTCGCCGAGCACGCCCCCAACAACAAGCGCGGGCTCTACACCAGCTGGATCCAGACCACGGCGACGATGGGGCTGTTCGCGGCATTGCTGGTGGTGATCGGCACGCGCTGGATCATCGGCGAGGCGGCGTTCGGCGACTGGGGCTGGCGCGTGCCGTTCCTCGTCTCGATCGTACTGCTCGGCGTCTCGATGTGGATCCGGCTCCAGCTCAACGAGAGCCCGGTGTTCCAGAAGATGAAGGACGAGGGCACCACGTCCAAGGCGCCGCTGACCGAGGCGTTCGGACGGTGGAGCAACCTGCGGCTAGTGCTGATCGCGCTGTTCGGCGCTGTCGTCGGGCAGGCCGTGGTCTGGTATACCGGGCAATTCTACGCGCTGTTCTTCCTCGAGAAGACGCTCAAGGTGGATGGCTGGACGACCAACATCCTGATTGCGATCGCGCTGGCGATCGGCACGCCGTTCTTCGTGTTCTTCGGTTGGCTCTCCGACAAGATCGGGCGCAAGCCGATCATCCTTGCCGGCTGCGCGATTGCGGCGGCGAGCTATTTCCCGCTGTTCGGGATGCTCACCGAAGCGGCGAACCCGGCGCTGGCGCATGCCCAGCGCACCTCCCCGATCAGCGTCACCGCCGATCCCGCCGAATGCTCGTTCCAGTTCGATCCGATCGGCAAGAACAAGTTCAACGGCTCCAGCTGCGACATCGCCAAGACGTTCCTCGCCAAGCAAGGCGTCGCCTATCGCAATATCGAGGCGCCGGCGGGGACGACCGCCGTGGTGCAGATCGGATCGCAGCAGGTGCCCGCCTATGATCCGCGCAAGGAAGTGCTGCGCGAGGACGCCGTTGCGACGATCGGCATCGCCGATTTCGAGGATGCGGCAAAGGCGGCGCTGGCGGGGGCGGGCTATCCCGCCAAGGCCGATCCGGATGCGATCAACAAGCCGATGGTCGTGGCGGTGCTGACTGCGCTCGTCCTGCTGGTGACGATGGTCTACGGCCCGATCGCGGCGCTGCTGGTCGAGCTGTTCCCCAGCCGCATCCGCTACACATCGATGTCGCTGCCCTATCATATCGGCAATGGCTGGTTCGGCGGGTTCCTGCCGGCGACGGCGTTCGCGATGGTCGCAGCTACCGGGGACATCTATTACGGGCTCTGGTATCCGGTGGTCGCCGCTCTGGTAACGCTGGTGCTGGGGCTTTTCCTGCTCCCCGAAACCTACAAGCGATCGATCGACGATTGACCGGCGGCGTCGCGGGCCTGCATTAGGCTCGCGGCTCCTGGGGGAACGGATCCTTGCGGATCGTGATCGTCGACGACAGCGGATTGCGCGCGACCGTGCTCGAGGAGGGGCTGCGGGACGCGGGCTATGACGACATCCACGTCGTGCCGCCACAGGGTGCGTTCGTTGCCAAGATCGAGCGGATGGCGCCCGACGTGGTGCTGATGGACCTGGGCAGCCCGAGCCGCGACACGCTGGAGGAGATGCTGGCGGTCAGCCGCGCGCTGGCCCGGCCGATCGCGATGTTCGTCGACCAGTCCGACGATGCGATGATAGGCGCGGCGATCGATGCGGGGATCTCGGCCTATGTCGTCGATGGGCTGCGCAAGGACCGGGTCAAGCCGATCCTGGATCTCGCCATCCGCCGGTTCAATGCCTTTGCTCGGATGCAGGCCGAGCTGGACGAGGCGCGCACCGCGCTTGCCGACCGCAAGACGATCGACAGGGCCAAGGCGATATTGATGCAGACCCGCGGACTCGCCGAACCCGATGCCTATGCGCTGCTGCGCTCGACGGCGATGCGCCAGAACAGGCGCATCGCCGATGTCGCCGATGCGCTGATCACCGCCCAAAGCCTGCTCGGGGGGCAGCCATGATTCCGCTTTCGATTGCCTTCCTGCCGCTGACCGACAGCGCACCCCTGGTCGTTGCCCGCGCAAAGGGCTTTGCCGAGGCGCAGGGAATCGACCTCGAGCTGGTGCGGACCACGTCCTGGGCAACGCTGCGCGACCGGCTGGTCTATGGCCAGGTGCAGGCGGCGCACATGCTGGCGCCATTGGCGATCGCCGTGAATCTGGGGCTCAGCCAGCATCCGGCGGCGATCTCGGCGCCGTTCAAGCTCAACGTCAACGGCAATGCGCTGGTGATGGCGAGTGAATTCGCGCTGGCGCTCGATCCCGATCCGGCCAGGCGCGTGCAGGATCCCGAGGCGGCGGCGCACGACTTCGCCAACGCGATCGGGCTCTACAAGCGCAAGCCGGTGATCGGCGTGGTCCACCGCTTCTCCAGCCACGCGCTGATGCTGCGCTATTGGCTGGGTTATGCGGGCGTCGATCCCGACCGCGACGTCAGCCTGCGCGTGCTGCCGCCGTCGTTCATGGTCGAAGCGCTGCGGCTCGGCGAGATCGACGGGTTCATCGCCGGCGAGCCGTGGAACAGCGTCGCGGTGGCCGAAGGGGTGGGCGAGATCGTCGCGGTGGGAGTCAATATCTGGCGGCGCGGCGTCGAGAAGGTGCTGGCGATGCGGACCGACTGGATGGAGGCCAATGCCGGGACGGTCGATCGATTGCTGGTGGCGATGTCGCAGGCGGCGGCGTGGTGCGACGATCCAGCCAATCGCGCGGAACTGGCGGGCTTGCTCGAACGGCCTGAATATGTCGGCCAGCCTGCAGAATGGATCGGGACGGCGCTGAGCGGCAAGTTCGTGCTGCGCCGCGGCGACGCCCCGGTCGATATACCAGATTTCCTGCTGTTCCACCGCGAGGCTTCGGGCTTTCCGTGGCGGAGCCAGGCGCTGTGGATCTATTCGCAGCTGGTGCGCTGGGGGATGGTCGAGGCCGATCCCGTGACCGAGCGCCGGGCCGCCGATGTGTTCCGGCCCGATATCTACCGCCGCGCGTTGGGCGGGGCAGGGCTGCCGATGCCTGGGGCAAGCATGAAGCTGGAGGGGGCGCTGGCTGCGCCGTTGCCGGTCGGCGCGCATCAGGGAGCATTGACGCTGGGGCCGGATCGCTTCTTCGACGGGACGGTGTTCGATCCCGAGGACCTTCCGGCCTATCTCGCTGCGCTTACCCGCTAGGCGCGGGTAAGTTTTTTGCACTTGCGAAAAGAATCGAATTGAGGAAGCTTTAGGGCCAACGCGCGATGAAGCGCGTCCATGGAGGGCACCCCAGCGCCGGGGCGGTCCTTCTCACACATTATCAGCAAAGCCGCTGTCCGGTCCCTGCATGTGCATGAGGCCGGAGGCGGCTTTTTTCGTGCCTAAATGGCAACGGGGAGTTCGGGCGATGAAGATTGCGGAACTGATGCGCGAAGGCTTCGACTATGCGGGCGGCGGCGCCGATGTGGACCGCCTTCCGGCACGGCCGAAAGCAACCTTCTGGCAATCGGGGCACACGCCGACGCTGGTCGCGGCGTTTCTCTATTTCGATCTGGCGTTCATGGTCTGGGTGCTGCTCGGGCCGCTGGCGCCGGACATCGCCAAGACGCTGCAGCTGACCGCGGCGCAGAAGGGGCTGATGGTAGCGACACCGACGCTTGCCGGGGCGCTGCTGCGCGTCGTCAACGGGCTGCTGGTCGATCGGATCGGGCCCAAGCGCTCGGGCGCGATCAGCCAGATCATTGTGATCGCCGGGCTGTTCACAGCGTGGGCGATGGGCGTGAACAGCTTCGCCGGCACGCTGGCGCTGGGGGTGATCCTTGGCTTTGCCGGGGCGAGCTTCGCGATCGCATTGCCGCTGGCCAGCCGCTGGTATCCGCCCGAGCATCAGGGCAAGGCGATGGGGCTTGCGGGCATGGGCAATTCTGGGACGGTGCTCGCCGCGTTGTTCGCGCCGGCATTGGCCAAGCTGTTCGGATGGAACGCAGTGCTCGGGCTCGCCTGCATTCCGCTGGCGATCGTGTTCGTCGCGTACATGCTGATGGCGAAGGACGCGCCCAATGCGCCTGCGCCCAAGAAGCTGACGGCCTATTTCCAACCGCTCAAGCTGCCAGACGCGTGGTGGCTGATGGGCTTTTACGCCGTCACCTTCGGCGGGTTCGTCGGGCTGGCGGCGTCGCTGCCGATCTATTTCACCGACCGGTTCGAGCTGAGCACGATCACGGCGGGCTATTGCACGGCGGCCTGCGTGTTCGCGGGATCGCTGGTGCGACCGCTCGGTGGGGCGCTGGCCGACCGGATCGGCGGCGTGAAGGCGCTGTCGGTGGTGTTCGTCGTCGCGGCACTCGCGCTGGCGGGCGTCAGCGCGGCGCAAAGCGTGGCGAGCGCACTTACCCTGTTCGTGCTGGCGATGCTTGCGCTGGGCACCGGCAATGGTGCGGTGTTTCAGCTTGTGCCGCAGCGTTTCCAGGCTGAGATCGGAGTGATGACCGGGCTGGTCGGCATGGCCGGCGGAGTCGGCGGGTTCTACCTCGCTTCTTCGCTGGGCGTCGCCAAGCAGTTGACAGGGAGCTTCTCGGCGGGGTTCCTGATCTTCGCGGGGCTGGCGCTGGTGGCGCTGGCCGGGTTGCGGCTGGTCGAGGGGCGCTGGCGGGCGACCTGGACGAGCGGCGCGCGGATCTGAGCGGGCAGGGGGCAGGGGCTACGGCACCGCCCAGCAGGGGGGACGACATGCGATCTATGCTATTGGCGGGCGCCGCACTGGCAACCGCGGCGCCAGCCTGCGCGCAGGAAATCAAGCCCCTTGCCGAGGCGCGGGTCCGCTACGAGCATGTCGAGCAGGACGGGCTGGCGCAGGACGCCGAGGCGGTGACGATACGCGTCCGCACGGGCGTGCAGGCGTCGGCCGGACACTGGACTGCGCTGGTCGAGGCACAGGGCAACATGGCGGTGGTCGGCGACTATTATGACGGGCTGCACGGCGCCGCGACGCGGCCGCTGATCTCGGACCCGGAGAATATCGCGCTGTATCGCGCGCAAATTCAGTACAGGAGCAAGGCGGTGGTGGTGACCGCGGGGCGCCAGCGGATCGCGCTCGACGACGAGCGGTTCGTGGGGACGTCGCCGTTCCGGCAAAATGCGCAGACCTTCGACGCGGTGCGCTTCGAGCTGATGCCGTTGAAGGGGCTCAAGGCGGACCTGACCTATGCCTGGAGCGTGCGGACGATCTGGGGCGTCGAGGGCAACGGCGCGCGGCAGGCTTCGGTCGGCGGCGACAATGTCTTCGCGACTTTGGGCTACGCGACGCCTGTCGGGACGCTCACCGGTTTCGCGATCCTTGTCGATCAGGACGAGGCGGCGGTGCAGGGGTATCGGCTGTCCAACCAGAGCTATGGCGCGCGGCTTGCCGGCAGCCAGCCGCTCTCGCGCACCGTGAAGCTGACCTATGCCGGGAGCTACGCGCGGCAGAGCGACTATCACCGCAATCCCAATCACTATTCTGCTAGTTATTATCAGCTCGACGCCGGGCTCGACGTTGCGCCGTGGCGGATCGGTGCGACCTATGAAGTGCTCGGCGCTTCGGATGGCAGGCCGTTCACTTCGTTCCAGTTCCCGGTGGGCACGGCATTTCGCTATCAGGGCAATGCGGGCAAGTTCTCGCCCGACCCACCCGACGGCGTCCGCGACCTGTTCGGTACGGTCGGGTTCGGCCGGTCCAAGGCTGGACCGTTCAGGGCAGTCACCTTGCAGGCCCAGTATCACCATTTCGAGAGCGATCGGCTGGTGCGGCATTATGGCGACGAAATCGACCTGATCGCCAGCGGCAAGCTGGGGCGGACAACCGTGGCGCTGCGCTATGCCGATTATCACGCGGATCGCTTCGCGACCGATACGCAGAAGCTATGGCTGCAGCTCGATTGGACGCTTTGATGCTGCAGTGCAAAATTCGCACTTGATCAAGCCGCGGCGAATCAGCATCATGGCTGCGATCGGGCAAGGTCGCCCGAACGAGACATAGCCGCCGCTCCCAAGGACGGGAATCGGAGGCGCATCGACCGGCAATCGCCGGTCAGGGTGAATGGCAAGGCCGCCATGCAGGCGTCGGATCTCTCCGATGACCTGCATGGCGGCCTTTTTTGCGTTGGAGCGAAGCAGATGAACTTCCAACCTGGCACGATCGGCGAAGGCGCGGCGGCAGCCGATCCGCGACCGCATCTGGTAGTGGTCGGCAACGGCATGGCGGGGTGCCGCGCCGTCGAGGAACTGCTGGCGCGCGATCCGCACCGGTATCGCGTGACGATCTTCGGCGCCGAGTCACATGTGAACTACAACCGGATCATGCTCTCGCCGGTGCTCGCGGGGGAGAAGACCTTCGACGAGATCGTGATCAACGATGCCGCCTGGTATCGCGACAACCAGATCGAGCTGGTCTCCAGCGACCCGGTGATTGCGATCAACCGTGCGGGCAGAACCGTCACGTCGCGCAGCGGCCGGACGCTCGGCTATGACAAGCTGCTGATCGCCACCGGCTCGGACCCCTTCATCATCCCGGTGCCGGGTAAGGATCTGCCGGGAGTGATCAGCTTCCGCGACATGAACGACGTCGATGCGATGCTCGCCGCGGCGGGCAAGGGCGGCGATGCCGTGGTGATCGGCGGCGGGTTGCTCGGGCTCGAGGCCGCGCACGGTCTGACCTTGCGCGGCATGAAGGTCACCGTGCTCCACCTGATGCCGACGCTGATGGAGCGGCAGCTCGACGAGGCGGCGGGATGGCTGCTCAAATCGGCTCTCGAAGCACGAGGCCAGACGATCCTGACGGGCGCCGACACCGCCGAGATCCTCGGCACGGACGCAGTCGAGGGTGTCAGGCTCAAGGACGGCAGCGTGATCCCTGCGAGCCTCGTGGTGATGGCAGTGGGCATCCGCCCCAGCACCGCGCTCGCCCGCGAGGCCGGGCTGGCGGTTGGCCGCGGCATCCAGGTCGACGACCATATGGTCACCAGCGACGCCGATGTGCTCGCGGTCGGCGAGTGCGTCGAGCATGCCGGACAAGTCTACGGCCTGGTCGCGCCGCTGTGGGAGATGTGCCGCGCGCTTGCCGACGGATTGGTCGAGAAGCATAGCGGCTATACGGGCTCGGTCACTTCGACCAAGCTCAAGGTCTCCGGGATCGACGTGTTCTCGGCGGGCGATTTCTCGGGCGGCGACGGCGCCGAGGACATCGTCCTGCGCGACGCCAGCCGCGGAGTCTACAAGCGCGTGGTGGTCAAGGACGACCGTATCGTCGGCGCCGTGCTCTATGGCGATACCGGGGACGGCGGCTGGTATTTCGACTTGCTCAAACGCCAGGAGGACGTGTCGCAGCTGCGCGACATGCTGATCTTCGGTCAGGCCTTCGCCCAGGGAGGGGGCGCCGCGGACCCTAAGGCGGCCGTTGCGGCGCTCTCGGACGATGCCGAGATTTGCGGCTGCAACGGCGTAACCAAGGGGCAAGTGGTCGGTTGCATCGAGAAGGGCGCGTGCAGCCTCGACGCGGTCCGCGCAGGCTGCAAGGCCTCGGCAAGCTGTGGCTCGTGCACCGGGCTGGTCGAGAACCTCCTCGCGGTCACGCTCGGCGACGCGGTGCAGGCGGGGCCCAAGACGATGTGTAGATGCACCAGCTTCGGGCATGACGATATTCGCCGCGAGATCGTGGCGCAAGGCATGCGCTCGATCCCCGAAGTGATGCAGATGCTGCATTGGAGCACGCCCGACGGGTGTTCGAGCTGCCGCCCGGCGCTCAATTACTATCTGCTCTGCGCGCTGCCCGGCGATTATGTCGACGACCAGCAGAGCCGCTTCGTCAATGAGCGCATGCACGCCAACATCCAGAAGGACGGCACCTATTCGGTGGTCCCGCGGATGTGGGGCGGGCTGACCAACCCGACCGAGCTGCGCGCGATCGCCGACGTGGTCGAGAAGTTCAACGCGCCGATGGTCAAGGTCACCGGCGGCCAGCGGCTCGATATCTTCGGGATCCGGAAAGAGGATCTGCCCGCGGTTTGGGCCGATCTTAACGCGGCGGGAATGGTCTCGGGGCACGCCTATGGCAAGTCGCTGCGCACGGTGAAGACGTGCGTCGGCTCGGAATGGTGCCGCTTCGGCACGCAGGATTCGACCGGGCTGGGGGTCAAGCTCGAACGCGGCTTCTGGGGCAGCTGGATGCCGCACAAGTTCAAGATGGCGGTGTCGGGATGCCCGCGGAACTGCGCCGAGGCGACAATCAAGGACTTTGGCGTGGTCTGCGTAGACTCGGGCTACGAACTCCATGTCGGCGGCAACGGCGGCATCCATGTCCGCGCGACCGATTTGCTGGTCAAGGTGACAACCGAGACGGAGGCGATGCATTATGCCGCCGCGTTCGTGCAGCTCTATCGCGAGGAAGCGCGCTATCTCGAGCGCACTGCGCCGTGGATCGAGCGCGTCGGGCTGCAGCACATCAAGGATCGCGTCGTCGAGGACGTCGAGGGCCGCGACGCGCTCGCCGCGCGCTTCTGGCATTCGCAGACCTTCAGCCAGGAAGACCCCTGGGCCGAGCGCGTCGCGGGCGCGGCGCGCGAACAGCACGCGCATATGGCCGCGTTCAAACCCCTCGCAGTGGAGGAGATGGCATGATCGGCGAATGGCTCGACATCGGCTGGCTGGGCGAAATCCCGGTCCGCGGCAGCCGCACCGTTCCGGTCGATGGTGGCGAGGAGATCGCGGTGTTCCGGACCGGCGACGACCAGGTGTTCGCACTGGTCAATCGCTGCCCGCACAAGGGCGGACCGCTGAGCCAGGGGATCGTCCATGGCCATAGCGTCGCGTGCCCGCTGCATAACTGGAACATCGCGCTGGCGACCGGGCAGGCGCAGGGCGACGACAAGGGATGCACGCCGGTGATCCCGGTGAAGGTGAGCGGCGGACGGGTACTGATCTGCCGGGCCGGTGTGCTGCAGGCTGCGGCCTAGTGACCGCAATCCGCACTACCTGCGCCTATTGCGGCGTCGGCTGCGGCATTCTTGCGACGCGCACAGGCGAACGCGCGGTCGAGATCAAGGGCGATCCCGAGCATCCTGCCAATCACGGCCGGCTCTGCTCGAAGGGCACGCATCTCGGCGAGACCGTGGGGCTCGAGGGGCGGCTGCTCCATCCGATGATCGGCAAGAAGCAGGCGAGCTGGGACAAAGCGCTTGATCTGGTGGCGAAGCGCTTCAAGCAGACGATCACAGAGCATGGCCCCGACAGCGTCGCATTCTATGTCTCCGGGCAGCTGCTCACCGAGGATTACTACGTCGCCAACAAGCTGATGAAGGGCTTCATCGGCTCAGCGAACGTCGATACCAATTCGCGGTTGTGCATGTCGAGCGCCGTCGCCGGGCACATACGCGCATTCGGCGAGGACGTGGTGCCCGCGAGCTATGACGATCTCGACGCGGCGGACCTGTTCATCCTGGTCGGATCGAACACGGCGTGGTGCCACCCAGTGGTATATCAGCGCATCCGTGCGCGCTGCGACGCCGGCGCCACGCTGGTCGTGATCGATCCGCGGCGTACCGAGACCGCCGACGAAGCCGACCTGCATCTGGCGATCAAGCCGGGCAGCGACGTCGCGCTGATGAACGGTCTGCTCGCGCATTGCCGGATCAATGGACTGATCGACGAGACCACCCTGGCCAGACACGTCAGCGTACCCGACGATTTCTGGGACAAGGTTGGAGAGGGGAGCGACCTGTGGTCGGTGGCCAAGGCGTGTGACGTGCCGCCCGCCGACCTCAGGCGCTTCTTCGAATTGTTCGCGGCGCATCCGCGCACCGTTACTCTGTTCAGCCAGGGGGTGAACCAGTCGCTGCGCGGCACCGATCAGGTCAATGCGATTATCAACGTCCACCTTGCCACAGGCCGGATCGGCAAGCCGGGCGCAGCGCCGTTCTCGATCACCGGCCAGCCCAATGCGATGGGCGGGCGCGAGGTCGGCGGGCTGGCTTCCACCTTGGCAGCGCATATGGACTTCGCGCCCGCGAATGTCGCGCGCGTCGGGCGGTTCTGGGCGGCGCCGAACATGGCGTGCAAGCCCGGGCTCAAGGCCGTGGATCTGTTTCGCGCAGTGGGCGAGGGGCGGATCAAGGCGCTGTGGGTCATGGCGACCAACCCCGCAGTATCGATGCCCGATGCCGGTCGCGTGCGCGAGGCCTTGGCGGCATGCCCGTTCGTAGTGGTGTCCGATGTGATCGCCGAGACCGATACGAGCAAGTTCGCGCATGTCCGGCTGCCCGCTGCGGCATGGGGCGAGAAGGACGGGACGGTCACCAATTCGGAGCGGCGGATCAGCCGCCAGCGCGCGGTGCTCGACTTGCCCGGCGAGGCGAAGCCGGATTGGTGGATCGTCAAGGAAGTCGGCGCGCGAATGGGGTGGCGGACCGCGTTTGCCTATGACCGGCCCGCCGACATCTTTCGCGAGCATGCCCGGCTCTCGACCTATCAGAACGATGGCGCGCGGCTGTTCGCGCTGCCGGGACAGGCGGCGATCGGCAATGCGGTCTATGACGCGCTTGCGCCGTTCCGCTGGGGCGGCGACGCGTTTGCCGAGGGCCGCTTCCCGACGCCCGATGGCAAGGCCCGGCTGGTGCCTGTGCGGCAGATGGCGTTGCAGGATCCGCTGCCCAAATGGCCGATGACGCTCAATACCGGGCGCTACCGCGATCATTGGCACACGATGACCCGCACCGGGCTCAGCCCGAAGCTGTCGCGGCATCGCGACGAGCCTTTGGTCGAAGTGCACCCCAAGGATGCTGCGGAACTGGGCCTCGCCGATCGCGGCCTGGCGCGCGTCTCGACGCCGCAGGGCGAGACTGTGTTCCGGGTGACGCTCAGCACCGGGCAACGGCGTGGCGAGTTGTTCGTGCCGATCCACTGGACCGACCAGCACTCGACCGGCGGACGCGCGGGATTGTTGCCGCGATCGCTGGTCGATCCCCATTCGGGGCAGCCGGGGTTCAAGTCCACGCCGGCCAGGATCGCCGCCGTCGCGGTGGCGTGGCGCGGTTTCCTGCTTGCCGCGGAGGAGGTGAAGCAACCCGATTGCCTGTGGGCGACGCGGGTGCGGGTGGCGGGTGGCGTGCTCTACGAGCTCGCCGGAGAGAGCGATCCGGCTCAGCTCGACGCGCTGCTGCCCAAGGGCGAACGGATCGAAGCTTCGGACCATGCGCGCGGATCGCGGCGCGTGGCCATCCTCAAGGACGGCAGACTCGCCGCGGCGCTGTTCGTCACGCGCGAGGGACTGTTGCCGTCGCGCGACTGGCTGATCGCGCAGATCGGCGAGGCCGCCAGCCCCGCGGTGCTGGCGGGCGCACCCCCAGGCGTGCGCGAGGATCGCGGGCCGATCGTGTGCCTGTGCTTCGATGTCGGGCTCAAGACGATCGTCAGTGCAGTCGCCTCGCAGCAATTGACCAGTGTCGAGGCGGTGGGCGCGGCGCTTTCGGCGGGAACCAATTGCGGCTCGTGCCGCCCGGCGATCCGCCGGCTGATCGAACAGAACCGGAGTGCGGCCAATGCATGAGATCGGCAGGGGCGACGTGTGGCTGGTGGGCGCGGGGCCGGGCGATCCCGACCTGCTGACGCGCAAGGCCGAGCGGCTGATGCGCACAGCGAGCGTGGTGTTCTACGACGCGCTGGTCGGCGAGGGTGTGCTCGCGCTGATCCCGGCGCATGTGCGCAAAGTGCCGGTCGGCAAGCGCTCGGGGCGCCATTCGAAGGACCAGCGTTCGATCAATGCGCTGCTCGTCGAAGCGGCATTGGCAGGCGAGCGGGTTGTGCGGTTGAAGGGCGGCGATCCGTCGATGTTCGCGCGCTCGATGGAGGAGGTCGCGGCGCTTGCCGCAGTGGGCGTTACTGCGCGGATCTGCCCGGGCGTCACCGCCGCCAGCGCCGCGGCCGCGTCGGCAGGCATCTCGCTGTCGCTGCGCGGGCTGGCGCGGCGGGTGCAGTTCGTCACCGCGCATGCCCGCGCCGGCGAGCCGCTCGATCTCGATTGGGCGGCGCTGGCCGATCCCGGCTGCACCACGGCATTCTACATGGGGCGCTCCGCCGCCGCGGACATCAGCCGCAACCTGATCGCGCACGGGCTCGATGCGAAGACGCCGGTGCTGGTCGCCTGCGATATCAGCCTCGCCAGCGAGCGCTGCCTGCGTACCCGGCTCGACCTGCTGCCGCTCGCGGTGCAGGCAGTTACCGAGGGCAAGCCGACGCTGATCCTCGTAGGCGAAGCGGTGCGGCAGGAGGATCTGCCGATTTCAGATACGCGCCAGCGGCTTCAGCATCAGCTCCGATAGTCGGCGTTGATCGAGATGTAGCCGTGGGTAAGATCGCAGGTCCACACCGTGGCGCGGCCTTCACCCAAGCCCAGATCCACGCCGATCTCTATCTCGCGGCCCTTGAGGTGCGCGGCGACTGGCGCTTCGTCATAGCCCTCGACAGCGAGGCCGGCTTGCGCGACCTGGGTGGTGCCAAAGCGGATCGCGAGCTTGTCGCGCTCGGCGGGCTCGCCGGCCTTGCCGACTGCCATGACGACGCGGCCCCAATTGGCGTCCTCGCCCGCGATCGCGGTCTTGACCAGCGGCGAATTGGCGATCGACATCGCGATGCGGTGCGCGCTGCGGTCGCTCTCGGCGCCCCCCACGGTAATCTCGATCAGCTTCTGCGCGCCTTCGCCGTCGCGGACCACGAGTAGCGCCAGCTGGTGGCATAGGTCGGCGAGGGCAGCGCGGAACGCATCGGCGCCGGCATCTTCGTCGTCGGTCAGCGGGGTATTGCCCGCCGTGCCGGTGGCGAACGCGAGGATCGTGTCGCTGGTCGAGGTGTCGCCATCGACGGTGATGCACGAGAAAGTCCGCGCATTGGCCTCGGCGAGCGCTTTCTGCAGGAACTCTGGCGCCACCGCAGCGTCGGTAAATACGAAGCCGAGCATCGTCGCCATGTCCGGCGCGATCATCCCCGAGCCCTTGATAATGCCGATCAGATTGACCGGGCGCCCGTCGATCACGGCGCTGGTCACCGCCGCCTTGGCGAAGGTATCGGTAGTCATGATCGTCGCTGCGGCGTCTTCCCAGCTGGCGGGCGCGGCTGCGAAGGCGGCGTCGAGCCCGGCCTCGGCCTTGTCGATCGGCAGCGGCACGCCGATCACCCCGGTCGAGGCGACGAACACGTCCGAGGGCTCGCAGCCGAGATGCGCGGCGGTGCGCGCGGCGATCGCCTCGACTGCGGCGCGGCCGCGATTGCCGGTGAAGGCGTTGGAATTGCCGGCATTGACCACCAGCGCGCGTGCGCGACCCAACACTAGCGCCTTGCGGCACCATTCGACTTCGGGCGACGGGCATTTGCTGTTGGTGAGCACGCCGGCGACGCTGGTGTCCGCATCGAGCGTGACGAAGGTCAGGTCGCAGCGGTCCCACGCCTTGTAGCGCGCGCGGGCGACCCGCGGCGTGACGCCGGCGATCACGGGCAGCGCGGGGAAGGGGAGCGCGAGCGGGGAGGGTTCGGTGGACATGAAACAGCCTGCTGATAGGGTGGCGCTGCTTCGGGCAAGCGGGGGGAAAGATCAATGATCTTGGCGGCGTCGATGATCGCCCTGACGTTACCGATCGGGCAACAGGCATCCGCGGATCGGCAACGCCTCGCCCCAGTGACGGCACGCGAATCGCGCATGGATGCGATGACCCGCAGCGCCGATGCCGCCGCCGTCGCCGCCATTCCCCGCGCAATTGCAGCGGCCCCGGAGAAGGGGACAGTGTTCCCGAGGCAAATATACATGCCGGATCTAAGTGACCTCTATCCGCCATCGGCACTCCGCGAAGAGCAGCAGGGGCGCGTGCATCTCAAATGCACGCTGGCGGTGGCGGGAACGCTCAAGGATTGCGCAGTCGCGCTGTCATCCGGGGTGGCGGCGCTGGACGCCGCCGCGTTCGAAGTGGCGAAGCTTGCCCGCTATAGCCCGAAGATCGTCGATCGCGTGCCCGAGGAGAGCCAAGTCATCCTTCCGGTGCTCTGGATGATCATGGAATAGGGGCGGGGCATATCTGCCGAGATATCAAGGCCATAGACAAGGTCAATCGTCCCAGGGAGCTCATCCGATGTACTTATTGTTGTTTTTCGGATTGATGGCCGGCCAGGCGAGCATTGGGCAGGACGCGCCTTCCGCCAAGCCGAGGCCAGCGACGCCGCCGGGAAGCTGGGCGAAGAATGAGGACTATCCGGACGCGGCCATTCGTGCGGGTGAACGAGGTTCGGTGGGCTTTACGCTGGATGTTGGAGCGAATGGCGAAGTCACCAACTGCACTGTCGATGCAAGCAGTGGCTCGCAGACGCTGGATGACGCTACCTGTACCATTATCCGGGCCCGTGCGCGTTTTCTACCGGCGCGCGATGCCAAAGGGAAGCCGATAGCGGCGCGCTGGTCCAGCAAATATCGCTGGGACTTGCCGGAGGCCGTCCTGACGCCGATTTCGACCTGGCATGCTGTGGCGGTGCTCGAGGTTTCCGGGACGGGCGATATTGTTTCCTGCGCAGATGAGTCGAGCGGGGCGATACCCGCCACTGTCGGGCCGCCCTGTGAGACATTCAAGGGCCGTTTGCCGTCGCAGATGCTGCAGGCGATCGGCGGCGCAGGCGCATCGCAGCAGCTCACGATCGAAATCGCGCTTACTTTCGACGATGCGCCCAGTCCGGCGCTTCGCTACGCGCGACCCGGGCAGAAGCAAAGTGCGCTCGCCACGGTGGCATTCGATGTTTCCGAGAGGGGCACAGTCGAGAATTGTCGTTCGGTTTCGACGGGACAGGAACGCTGGTTGGCCACGCTTCCCAGCCTCTGCGAAACGACCGGCCCGTTCGTCGCGCCGTCTGGTGTCGATGGAAAGCCGCGCCGGGCCTCAGCGGTGTTCACCACGGCCTGGTCGACCGCGCGATAGGGCGCGAAGCGCGATTTCGATTGGCGGACGGAATTGCAGTCACTATGTCCCACTCGGCTTAGTGCGGCAGTTTGGCCGTCATGCCTGTGAGACGAGACGCTTGAACCTGCTGCTTCTCCTGACTGCGCTGTTCGCGAGCCTGACCGGATCCGGTGCGGGCGATCGCGTTGTGCGCCACGTTCAGGGCGTGGCGGTGGTCCAGGCGGCGCAAGTGGCGCAGGCGGCGGTGCATTCGTCGCGGCGTGCCATTCCGGCAGCGCCCAAGCCCCGCCGCGCTGATGCGCAGCGGGCGACGTGGCCGCACAGCGAGAGCGCACCGCTCGTCGCAACTTATTTGCCCTTCGAGCGTCGGCTCGAGTGAGGCTTTGCGCGGCGCGCTGAGGCGGGCTGCCCTTTTTCGTCTTTCGCATGACGCGGGCGCCCCGAGGACGGGATGCGCCTGCCCGACCAACATTCAGATTACGACAGGAACTCCCATGCTCGGCGGCATTGCCAAGACCCTTTTCGGCTCCTCGAACGAGCGCTACGTCAAGTCGCTCGGGGCGATCGTCCAGAAGATCAACGCGTTCGAACCGACGATCTCGTCGATGAGCGACGAAGAGCTTGCCACCCAGACGATCCTGTTCCGCGATCGGCTTGCCAATGGCGAGAAGATCGATTCGATCCTTCCCGAAGCCTTTGCCACGGTGCGCGAGGCGGCCAAGCGGACGCTCGGCCAGCGCCATTATGACGTGCAGATGATCGGCGGCATCGTCCTCCATCGCGGCGAGATCGCCGAGATGCGCACCGGCGAGGGCAAGACGCTGGTTGCGACGCTGGCGACCTACCTCAACGCACTGCCGGGCGAGGGCGTTCACGTCATCACCGTCAACGATTATCTCGCCAAGCGCGATGCCGAGTGGATGGCGCAGGTTTATGGCTTCCTTGGCCTGACCACCGGGGTGATCGTGCCCAATCTGACCGACCAGCAGCGCCGCGACGCCTATGGCGCGGACATCACCTATGGCACGAACAACGAGTTCGGCTTCGACTATCTGCGCGACAATATGAAGTATGACCGCGCATCGATGGTGCAGCGGCCCTTCGCGATGGCGATCGTCGACGAAGTCGATTCGGTGCTGATCGACGAGGCCCGCACTCCGCTGATCATCTCGGGCCCGACCGACGACCGCTCGGAACTCTATATGAGCGTCGACGCGATCGTGAAGCAGCTCGTGCCGGTCGATTACGAGAAAGACGAGAAGCAGCGCACGATCGTGCTGACCGAGGACGGCACCGAGAAGATCGAGCGGATGCTGGAGAATGCCGGGCTGCTGATCGGCGCCAATCTCTATGATTTCGAGAACACCCAGGTGGTCCACCACCTCAACCAGGCGCTGCGCGCCAACGTGATGTTCAAGCGCGACATCGATTACATCGTCCAGGAAGACAAGGTCGTCATCATCGACGAGTTCACCGGCCGCATGATGGACGGCCGGCGCTGGTCCGAGGGCCTGCACCAGGCCGTGGAAGCCAAGGAAGGCGTGCAGATCGAGCCGGAGAACCAGACGCTCGCTTCGATCACCTTCCAGAACTACTTTCGCATGTATCCCAAGCTTGCGGGGATGACCGGCACCGCCGCGACGGAGGCGCCCGAATTTTTCGACATCTACAAGATGAACGTCGTCACCATCCCGACCAACCTGCCGGTGCGCCGGGTCGACGAGGAAGACGAATTCTACAAGACCACCGAAGAGAAGTTCGGCGCGATCGCCAAGAAGATCCGCGCGCATTCGGCCAAGGGCCAGCCGGTGCTGGTGGGCACGGTATCGATCGAAAAGTCGGAACTGCTCTCGGAATTCCTCAAGAAGGAAGGCGTCGAGCACGCAGTGCTGAATGCGCGGCATCACGAGCTGGAGGCCGGCATCGTCGCGCAGGCTGGCCGGCTGGGCGCGGTGACGATCGCCACCAACATGGCGGGCCGCGGCACCGACATCCAGCTGGGCGGCAACCTTGAGTTCCGCGTCCATGAAGAGCTGGAAGGCATGGAGGAAGGCCCGGCGCGCGACGCCGCGATCGAGCAGATCAAGGCCGAGATCCAGGCCGAGAAGGACCGCGTGCGCGAAGCCGGCGGACTATTCGTGCTCGGCACCGAGCGCCACGAGAGCCGCCGCATCGACAACCAGCTGCGCGGCCGTTCGGGCCGTCAGGGCGATCCGGGCCTCAGCCGCTTCTACCTGAGCCTCGACGACGATCTGCTGCGCATCTTCGGCTCGAACACTTTGTTCGCCAAGATGATGCGCAACAATATCGAGGACGGCGAAGCGATCGGAAGCAAGTGGCTGAGCAAGGCGATCGAGACCGCGCAGAAGAAGGTCGAGGCGCGCAACTACGACATCCGCAAGCAGGTCGTCGAATATGATGACGTGATGAACGACCAGCGCAAGGTCATCTACGAGCAGCGCGCCGACATCATGGACGCCGATACCGTCGGCGAAGTGGTGGTCGACATGCGGCTGGAGACCGTCAATGCGATCGTCGGCGAGGCGTGCCCGCCCAACAGCTATCCCGAGCAGTGGGACGTGGCCGGTCTCAAGGAAAAGGTGATGGCGACGCTTGGCGTCGAAGCGCCGGTCGATGAATGGATCGTCGCCGAAGAGGCGATCGAGCCCGAGATGGTCGAGGAGCGCATCCGCGAAATGGCCGACGCGCTGGTCAACGACAAGGCTGCCGAGCTCGAGACCGAGACCTGGACGCAGATCGAGAAGTCGATCCTGCTGCAGAATCTCGACCATCACTGGAAGGAGCATCTCGCGCTGCTCGATGCGCTGCGCCAGGTCGTCCATCTGCGCGCCTATGCGCAGAAGACGCCGATCAACGAGTATAAGCACGAGGCGTTCGCGATGTTCGAGCGGATGCTCTCGAGCATCCGCGAGGATGTGACGCGCACGCTGGCGTTCGCCCAGTTCCGCATGGCGCCGCCGCCGGAACTGCCCGAGCTGCCCGACTTCCTGACTACGCATATCGATCCGCTGACCGGCCTCGACAATACTGGCGACTATGACGGCGGTGCCGTGGGCACGGTATTCAACCAGCTGCCGCCGATGCAGATCCCGCAGCCTTCGGGCGAGGATCTCGGCACCGATCCCGCCGAGTGGGAAGGGCTGGTCAGCCGCAACGCGCCATGCCCGTGCGGTTCGGGGCGCAAGTACAAGCACTGCCACGGCGCGCTGACCGCGTAAGGCACGAAAAATCCTCCCTCGCTAAGCGGGGGAGGAGCGAAACCCGAAAATGTCCCCTTTGAAAAGGGAGGTGCGGGAGTGGGTTTGCAGCGGCGGAGGCTCGATGCCTTCACCGCCGCCGTTTCGGCAAACCCAATGAGTCCCTTGGGGCGCCGACGCGCGCACCCACCCCTAACCCCTCCCTGCAAGCAGGGAGGGGAACGAGGCGTTATCGAACTTCGGGCATCTTGATCGACGGTCCGAGACGGTCGAGCACTTCGCGTGCGTCGAAGGCGCGGAGGTTGTCGCCCGGCTTGGGACCGCGGCCAGTCACAATCTCGGCCATCGCTTCATACTGGCGGACGGTACGATAATCCCAGTCGCGCGAGCTCCAGAACGGATCGTCCCAGAACGGATTATAGTTGCGCCAGCCCCAGCGCGGGCCGCGATAGAAGCGCCAGGACGGGCTCCAATAGCCCCACGGACCGCCGCCATAATAGCCGCCGCCAAAGGCGCCGGGGGTGCGATAGGTGTCGGTGCGGGTCTCGGTATCGCGCGTGACCAGCACGAAATGGTCGAAGCCGCGCTGCACGGTCAGCTCGGCCGCCCGGTAAAGCAGATAGCGCTCGACGGTTTCACGTGCGGTGAGGCTGTTGCCCGAGAAAGCGACGCGGAACCGGTTGCTCTCGATCTGCTCGTCCGAATAGCCTGCACCCGACGCCGAGGTAGCGGGCTGGTAGGGTGTTGCAGTCATGCAGCCGCCTAGCGCGGCGCTGCCCATCAGGGCAGCGGCCAGCGCCAGGATGCGCGGGCGTCTGGTTATGCTATTTAGCATGGTTCCTCCGGTAGTTACGGCAAGGGGCGGGGATGCCCTGTTGTGAGTCCGAACGCGCACGGGACAAGAAAGGCTCCCGCGCGAATACGCGGCGAAACGTGCAGCAGCGGCGATTGACGGAGGCTGAACGAGTTCAGGCGATCCGCTCCGGGACTTCCATCGCCTCGGCGGCGAGCTTGTCGCGCGGCGCCATCGCTTCCCAGGGGAAGACGAACCAGTCCTTGGTGACGCTACGGTCGATCGTGCGATAGCGATATTCGACGCGCTGGCCCGAAACGCGATTGTCGATCAGGACGGCGAAGCGGATATTCTCGGCGACCGCGCCCTGTGCGGCCAGCGCGGCGCGGATGTCGCCTATCGTGCGGCCGCTGTCGTTGATGTCCTCGACGAACAGCAACTGGTCGCCGCCGCGCGTGCGCTCGGCGAGAATCGTGACCAGCGCGGCACCGAAGGACGCGATGCCGGCCGAATGGTCGATCGAGACCAACTGGAGGTCCATACGGTGCGACAGATAGACGCTGGGCGCCAGTCCGCCGCGGCCTACGCCGACGAGCAGCGACGGACGCCAGCCCTCGGCTTCCATCGCTTCGGCGAGCGCGTGCACCCCCGCCACCATGTCCTCATGGCTGAAAGCAGTGAAGACGATCTCGGTCACGCCTGCGCCTCGACAAACGCTTCGACGCGGGCGAGATGCTCGGCGACGACGTCGTCGGGCAGGAACGAGCCGAGAAAGCTGTTGCGCGCCAGCGTGACCAGATCATCGCGGTCGAGCTGGCGGCCCTGGGCGATCGCGCGGTAATTGTCGGCGACATAGCCGCCGAAATAGGCGGGGTCGTCCGAATTGATCGTAGCGCGAAGTCCAAGGCGAAGCATGCGGTCGATCGGGTGGGCGTCCACCGAGGCGACATTGCACAGCTTGACGTTGGAAAGCGGACAGACCGTGAGCGTCATTCCGGATCGCGCCAGCCGCGCGACGAGGCCGGGATCCTCGAGGCTGCGATTGCCATGGTCGAGCCGATCGATCTGGAGCACGTCCAGCGCCTCGTGAACATAGGCGGGCGGGCCTTCCTCGCCGGCGTGCGCGACTCGCTTGAGGCCCATCGCGGCGGCGGCGGCGAAGACGCGCTCGAACTTGGACGGCGGATGGCCGAGTTCGGATGAGTCCAGCCCCACGGCGGCGATGCGGTCGATCCAGGGCTGGGCCTGGCTCAGCGTCTTGAACGCATCTTCCTCGTCGAGATGGCGCAGGAAGCACAGGATCAGCTTGGAAGTGATGCCGTGGCGCGCCTCGGCCTCTGCCATGCCGGCGAGCAGGCCGTTGGCGACGACGCCGAACGGGATGCCGCGATGCGTGTGGGTCTGCGGATCGAAGAAGATCTCGGCATGGACGACGCCGTCTGCCGCCACCCGATCGAAATAGGCGAGCGCAAGGTCGCGGAAATCCTCTTCGGTGCGCAGCACGTCGGCGCCGGCATAATAGATGTCGAGAAAGTCCTGGAGGTTCGAGAAATCATAAGCCGCGCGCACGGCCTCCACCGACGCGAAGGGGATCGCGACATTGTTGCGTCGGGCGAACTCGAACATCTGCTCGGGCTCGAGGCTGCCCTCGATATGAAGGTGCAGCTCGGCCTTGGGCAGGCCCGTGATGAAGGCGTCGAGATCGGTCATCGCACAACCATCGCAGGGGCGGCCCGCCAGCGCAACGCCGCGACTCGTCATGCGTTCAGCGACGATGCCGTCGAGCGTGATCCGCGCGTGGAACTATGACGAAGCCGAGCAGCGGCTCGACGTCACCTTCGTCAGCGGCAAGCGGTACAGCTATCACGAGGTCCCGCCGCCGGTGGCGGAAGGGATGCGCGAGGCATTCTCGAAGGGGAGCTACTTCAACCGCCGCATCCGCGATCATTTCGCCTTCACCGAGCACCGCAGGCGGACGTCACTCGCCGAATAGGTGCAGCGCGATCTGTCGGCGGTGCGGCCGGCGGCGATGCTCGAAAAGATAAATGCCCTGCCAGGTACCCAGCGCCAGCCCGCCGCCGATCAACGGAATCGAGAGGTGGATGCCGGTGAGCGTCGCGCGCAGATGTGCCGGCATGTCGTCCGGCCCCTCGTCGTCATGCGCATAGCCGGCATTTTCCGGAGCGAGGCGCGCCACCCAGTCCTGCAGATCGGTGCGGACTTCCGGCGCGGCATTTTCCTGGATCAGCAGCGACGCCGAGGTGTGGCGACAGAACAAGGTAAGCAGGCCCTGGTCCATCGCCTGGGCATCGACCCACCGGTTCACATCGCGCGTGATTTCGAACAGCCCCTGGCCGTTCGTGTCGACGCTGAGGATATGCGTTGCTTGTCGCATCGGCAGAAGTGGCTCCCCGGGCCTGATTCGAACAGGCGACCATTCGATTAACAGTCGAACGCTCTACCGCTGAGCTACCGGGGAAAACCGTCTTCTAAGCGACCAAGCCGCTGCGGAGGCGCGCCTATAGCAGCGGGTTTTCCGACATGGCAAGGGGCTCAAGCGATGAATTGTTCCATCGTTATGCGGTCATCGAGCGCGTGCTCGG
Source organism: Sphingomonas sp. LM7 (assembly GCF_002002925.1). Lineage (NCBI taxonomy): Bacteria > Pseudomonadati > Pseudomonadota > Alphaproteobacteria > Sphingomonadales > Sphingomonadaceae > Sphingomonas > Sphingomonas sp. LM7. The sequence continues at coordinate 578,898 of NZ_CP019511.1, forward strand.
GATCGAACAGCAATGTGAGGTCGCGCATATGGTCGATCTCGACATAGACCTGCGCGACTTCGCGGATTTCACGCTGGTCGGCAACGGCACTGACCGGGCGCTTGTCCGCCTCCAGCACGCGGATGCCGATGCGGGTCTTTTCGGGCAGGATCGCGCCGCGCCAGCGCCGCGGGCGGAAGGGACTGATCGGCGTGACGGCGATCAGCGCCGAGCCGAGCGGCAGGATCGGACCGTTGGCCGAGAGGTTATACGCCGTCGAGCCCGCCGGCGTGGCGACGAGCATGCCGTCGGCGACCAGCTCCTCCAGCACGACTCGGTCGTTGACAGTCACTTCGAGCTTGGCGGTCTGGCGGGTTTCGCGGAGCAGGGAGACTTCGTTGATCGCGGGCAGCATGCATTGCTCACCGTCGATCGTCACGGCAGTCATGCTGAGCGGCGACACGCGAAAGGGTTTCGCGCGCGTCAGGCGCTCTTCCAGCCCCTCCAGCCGCCAGTCGTTCATCAGAAAGCCGATCGTGCCGAGGTTCATCCCGAACACCGGCAGGATGCGGCGGCGCTCGAGCATCGCATGGAGCGTCTGGAGCATGAAACCGTCGCCGCCGAGCGCGACGACCTGTTCGGCCTGTTCGATCGGCACCCAGTCATAGGCGCGGCGAAGCTCCTCGGCGGCGACTTGCGCCGGGGGCGTGGGCGAGGCGACCAGCGCGCGGGCGGTCATCCGCCGGTGACGCTCATGTGGCGCGCGACCGCAGGGGCCGAGCCGGCCGAGATGCGGAAGTCGTGGCGTTCGGGCTTCAAGTCGAGTGCGTCGCTGATTCGCGCATCGACTTGCGCGAGTCCGCCGCCGCGGATCGCCGCGCGCAGATCGACCGAATCCTCATGCCCCAGGCACATGTGGAGCTTGCCGTCGGTCGACAGGCGGACGCGGTTGCACGTCGCGCAGAAATTGCCGGTGAGCGGCGAGATCAGGCCTAGCCTCGTCTCGGTGCCCGCGAGCCGCCAATAGCGTGCCGGGCCGCCGGACTGATGCGCGTCGGGGACGAGATCGAAGGCATCGCGCAAGTCGGCGAGCACCTTTGGCAGTGGCAGGAAGCGGTCGGCGCGGTCCTCGTCGATCGCACCGAGCGGCATCGTCTCGATCAAAGTAAGGTCATGGCCCTCGGCGCCGGCCCAGCCGAGCATGGGCGCAATCTCATGTTCGTTGAGACCCTTCAAGGCGACCATGTTGATCTTGATCCGCAGTCCCGCCGCCTTCGCCGCGGCGATCCCGTCGAGCACCCTGGTCACGTCGCCGTGGCGGGTGATGTGGCGGAACAGCGCAGGATCACGGCTGTCGAGGCTGACATTGATCCGGCGCATGCCTGACGCGAACAGTTCCTCGGCATGCTGGGCGAGGCGCGTGCCATTGGTGGTGAGGGTCAATTCGTCGAGCCCGGCGCCGACTTGCCGGCCGAGCCGCCAGGCGAGCTCGATCATGTCGCGGCGGACCAGGGGCTCGCCGCCGGTCAGCCGGATCTTGCGCACCCCGCGCGCGATGAAGCGCTCGGCGATCAGCGCGATCTCCTCGAGGCTCAGCAGCGCCTCGCGCGGCAGGAAGGTCATCGCCTCGGACATGCAATAGCGGCAGCGCAGGTCGCAGCGATCGGTGACCGAGATACGCAAATAGGTGATCGCGCGCCCGTGGCGGTCCACCAGTTTGTCGGCGTTCTGGACGGGGACGCTGGCCATGATGCCGGGGTAAGGCCTTGTGCGCGGCCAAACAACCCTTGCGATGGCGGCGCGCGACGCTTCCGGCTATCGAGGGCGCAATGGATGACAATTTCGCGATCGCCGACCCCACTGCCACCGCCGAGACTCCGGTGTTCGTGCTCTCCTTCCGTCAGCGCGATGAGGTAGCGGCGGCGGCTGCCGGCGGGGGGTGGCGCGTCGTCGCGGCGCGGCGTCCCGACGGGCTCGAGCAACGCTTTCTGGCTAGCGGCGCCAATGTCGCAGTGATCGATGCGCGCGGCGCGATGAGCGAGGGGCTCGACGCCACCAAGGCGCTGGGCCGGGTGATCGCGGCGCATGGCGGGGCGATGCTGATCCTCGTCTCGCAGAGCGACACGGTCCACATGCGCTATTTCTACGATGCCGGCGCCACCCATTTCCTCGGCAGCCCGATGTCGTCGGCGGCAATGGCGCATGCGATTCGCTTCGCCCAGCGCCATGTCGAGCGGCTAGCGCGGTCGAGCGGGCAGGGCAGCGGCGCGTCCGAGCCGCTGGGCTGGCGAGTCGATCCCGAGATGCGCTCGCTTCAGCTCACTCCGGGGCTGGCGAACCTGCTGGGGCTCAGCGAGGCGCCGGGATTGCTGTCGGTGATGCGCCGACTGGAGCCCGAGGACCGGCGGCTGGTCAAGTCCGCGCTCAAGCGGCTCGACGGGACGCACGGCTCGACTGCTTTCGCGCATGACCTGGCCGGCGTGGGGCGCGTGGTGCAGCACCTCCAGTTTGATTCGGCTACCGGCTCGCTGCACGCGCTGGTCGAGGCGCTGGGCATCGCGCCGGATGCGAGCGTGGCAGTGCGCGATGCGCTTACAGGCGCGCGCGACGCGACGAGTGCGCGGCGCTGGATCGATCGCGAGTTGGCCGAAGGGCAGGGCGTCGGCGCGATCCTGATCGGACTCAGCCGGTTCGAGACAGTCAACACCGCCTATGGCCGCGCCGCCGGCGACGAACTGCTCCGTGGCGTCTCGCGGCGCGTGGCGGAAGTGGCGCGCGAAACGCTGGGGCGCGAGGCGATCGTCGCGCGGATCGGCGGATCGGAGTTCCTCGTCGCGAGCAAGGATTCGGACGCGGCGCGGCTTGGCGAGGCCGAGGCGCGGCTCGAAGAGGCGCTCAGCCGGCCGTTCATCGCGGGCGGGGAGATCGCGCATCTCGGCGCGCGGATGGCGAGTGCGACCAGCGTTCCCGGCGATGCGGCGGCAAGCCTGTTGCGCCGCGCGAGCGAAGCCCTGTTGGGCGATGCCGTGCCGGCTGAGCCCAACGCACCGCCGATCGAGGAACTCGCCAACGATCTGCACCGCGCGCTGGAGCGCAGCGAGATCGGCGTCCGCTTCCAGCCCCAGGTGGCGATCGCATCGGGGCAGATCGTCGGCGTCGAGGCGCTGGCGCGGTGGCATCATCCGCAACTGGGCGAGATCGGTGCCGAGACGCTGTTCCTCGCGGCGCAGCGCGCGGGTCTCGATGCGCAGCTCAGCGATCATGTCCAGCGGCGTGCGCTCACCGGCGCGGCGCAATGGCCCTCGAAGCTGGGGCGGCTGCGGCTGTCGATCAACGTCACCGCGAGCGATGTCGCACGTGCCGGGTTCGCCGACAGCCTGCTCGGGCGCGTCGATGCGAGCGGATTCCCGCGGTCTCGGCTGACCGTCGAGATCACCGAGAGCGGTATCATGGCCGACCTGACCGACGCGGCGCGACTGCTTTCGCAGCTGCGCGCTGCGGGCTGCCGCGTGGCGATCGACGATTTCGGCACCGGCTATTCGAGCCTCGCCTATCTGAAGGCGCTGCCGCTCGACTATCTCAAGATCGACAAGCGGCTGAGCCAGGACATCACCGGGGCGCATCGCGACCGAGTGGTGGTGCGCGGCGTCATCGACATGGCGCGCTCGCTCGGGCTCGCCGTCGTCGCCGAGGGCGTCGAGACCGACGCGCAGCTCGACTTGCTCGCCAAGGAGGGCTGCCAGTATTTCCAGGGCTATCTGTGCGCCGAACCGCTCGACGTGCCCGCGCTTGCCAATCTGGTGCAGGGATGAGCGATCCACAGGACGTCAGCGGCGTCTGGTACGGGCGCTATGCGGCCGATCACGGCTATGAGGACAACGGCTTCATCGCGCTGCTGGAGGAGCTTCATGGTGCGGTTACCGGTACGATCAGCGAGCCCGACGAGGATAGCGGGAGCGTTCGCCGTGCGACGGTGCGCGGACAGCGCGATGGCGCGAGCCTGCACTTCACCAAACAGTATGACGGGAGCGGTGGCTGGATCCACAGCGTCGACTATAATGGGCACGTCGATGCCGACGGCACGCTGGTGATGGGCGGCTGGATCGTCGAGGGGCTCACCGGCGCATTCGATATGACGCGCGAGAAGTTCGACGCCGAGGCACTGGAAGCCGAGGAAGACGTCGAGATCGTGATTGGCAGGCGGGTCTGAGGATCTGGTTCGGACCTGATCGCAAGCCCTGGCCGGTGGAGGCAAGGGCTAGCGCAGCGGGCGCTTAGCGAAAGCTAAGGTCACACCAGGGTCACACTGTAGCGCATGTTTCAGCGGCGGCGTGGCCATGCGGAAAATCTCAAAAGGTCAGTCAGCGCGGTTTGCGTTCCGGCCGCGATCGACGCTGTCAAAGAACTAGGGCCAAATGCCCGAGCGACCGCAGCAGACTAAATCCTATATTCAAGCGGTTCGTCAGGCCGCTGCCAGGCGCCCCTCGGCCACCGGGCGGTTCTGGCGCGCGGTGCTTCGACAGGCTCAGCATGGACGGTGGGAGGCTCGGCCGACAGTCGCACCTCCCCACGCGGACTCAGTGCGGTCGGACGAGCGCCGAGACGGCGGCGACCGGGAGCGGCTTGATCGCGCCAGCGACCAGATGGCCGCGCCTGGCGGCCTGATCGACCTTGAAGGCGCTGGTGAGATTGGAGAGCGTGCCGACCTCGTGTGTGAGGTTGCGCGCCGCTGCGGACGTCTCTTCGACCATCGCCGCGTTCTGCTGCGTCGTGCGGTCCATCGTGCCCACCGCCGACGAGATTTCGCCGATTGCAATTGCCTGGGCGCTATTGTCGGCCGCCATGTTGCCGAGCAGCGCGTGCACCTGGCTGACGTCTTCCGAGATGTTGGCGAGTGCGCCATCAACCTTCTGGACCATCTCCACCGCTGCGACGATGTCGGTCTGGGTGGCGGTGAGCTGGTCACGGGCGCGCCCGGCCTCTTCCTCTGCGCGCATTGCGAGCGCCGAGACGAGGTCGGCGACGACCGCGAAGCCGCGGCCCGCTTCGCCGGCGCGACCGGCCTCGACCGCCGCGTTCATCGCGAGAACCCGCGTCTGGAAGGCGATCTTGTCGAGCCCTTCGATCACGCTGTCGATGCCCTTGGCGCTCTCGTTCACGCGAGTCATCGCCTGGACCGCTTCGTCGGCGATGCCGCGACCGCCGGCGACGGTGGCGATCGCCTGATCGGCGCGAGTCACGGTCGAGCGCGCGGCATCGGCGCTGGTCTTGAGGCGGCCATCCATCTGCGTGATCGCGGCGGAAGTCTGTTCGAGGCTGGCGGCATTGCCTTCGGTGCGGCGTGCGAGGTCTTCGGAGGCGACTGCGATTTCGCCGACGCCGGCGTCGATCCGCCCGGCGCCTTCGGCGACCTGGGCGATCATCGTGCGGATCTTGGCGAGCGAGCCATTATAGCTACGCTCGAGCGCGGCAAAGCTGGCGGGCATCGCCGTCAGCTCCTGAGTGAGGTCGCCATCGGCGAGCGACGCCAGCACGCGCTCGAACTGCGCGACCGCGGCGTTGCGCGACGCCTGGGCTTCTTCGAAATAGACCGAAAGCGACAGCTCCATGTCGAGCAACGCAGCCTTGGCCAGCGCAATGGTGGTGTCGTGCGCGGCATCGGGGCGGAGCAGGGCGACGATGCGCTTCCACAGCGAGGTGCGCTTCGCGACGCCGCGGACCAGCTCCTCGACGACGATCGCATAGCTGCCGACATACCAGCGCGGCTCGAGGCCGATGCGCGCGTGGGTCGAGCCGATGCGGCGCGTGCTCTCGAAATAGACGCTGTCGAAGTCGCCGCTGGCGATATGGTCCCAATGCTTTTCCTGCGCGGCCTTGGCCTTGGCCATGTGCGCTGTGTCGCTGAAGAAGCGGGCGGTCTCCGGGGTCCGCTGTGCGCGGGCATAGAAACGGTCGAGCGCCTTGCCGATGACGGCGCGAACGGCCGGGCGCGTCGCCCGCAGCGTTTCGCGCTGGGCCGAATCCATCTCCATGAATTCGAGACGCGAGCGAAGATCGTCGGACAAGAATGGCTCCTGAAAAAATGGGGCGGGCGAGACGGGCTCGGCCCGCCGATAGGGCCATTTTAGGAGATTTTTCACCATGCCGCAGGGTGCGGCCCGCGTTTATTATCCCGCCGCCTTGGCCAGCCCGCGCGACAATTGCAGCGCGCCGTGCAGCCGCGCCTGCGGGTTGGCCCAGGCGCGGTTGATGACCAGCTTCATGTCGGGGCGCAGCCGGGCGGTCTCGCCCAGCTTGTCGACATAGGCGAGCAGGCCCGGGACATTGGGGAACTTGTCTTCGTGGAACGTGACGAGCGCGCCCTTGGGGCCGACATCGATCTTGGAGATGCAGGCCTTTTTGGCGTTGAGCTTGGCTTCGATCAGACGGAGCAGATTGTCGGTCGGCTCGGGGAGCTTGCCGAAGCGATCGATCAGCTCCGCAGCGAATTCCTCGATCCCGCGGGTATCCTCGACATCGTTGAGGCGGCGATAGAGTCCCATGCGCAAGTCGAGATCGGGGACATAGTCTTCGGGGATCATGATCGGCGCGTCGACGGTGATCGACGGCGACAGGTCCTTGGGGCGGATGTCGTCGCGCGGGCCGCCTGCCTTGGCGTCCATGATCGCCTCTTCCAGCATCGACTGGTAGAGTTCGTAGCCGACTTCCTTGATGTGCCCGGACTGTTCGTCGCCAAGAAGGTTGCCGGCGCCGCGGATGTCGAGATCGTGGCTGGCGAGCTGGAAGCCCGCGCCGAGCGATTCGAGATCGGAGAGCACCTTGAGGCGCTTGGCTGCAGCTTCGGTCATCTGCCGCTCGGGCGGGGTGGTCATATAGGCATAGGCGCGGGTCTTGGCGCGGCCGACGCGTCCGCGAATCTGGTAAAGCTGGGCGAGGCCGAACTTGTCGGCGCGGTTGACGATCAGCGTATTGGCGCTGGGGATGTCGAGGCCGCTCTCGATGATCGTAGTCGAGACGAGCAGGTCGTAGCGGCGATCGTAGAATGCGGACATCCGCTCCTCGACTTCGGTCGGCGCCATCTGGCCATGGGCGACGACATAGGTGATCTCCGGCACGTCCTCACGCAGGAACTTCTCGATATCGGGCAGGTCCGAGATGCGCGGTGTGACGAAATAGGCCTGGCCGCCGCGATAATGTTCGCGCAGCAGCGCCTCGCGCAGGACGACCGGGTCCCACGGCATGACATAGGTGCGCACCGCGAGGCGATCGACCGGCGGGGTCTGGATCACCGAAAGCTCGCGCAAGCCGCTCATCGCCATCTGGAGCGTGCGCGGGATCGGGGTGGCAGTGAGGGTGAGGACGTGGACGTCCGCCTTCATCGCCTTGAGACGTTCCTTATGGGTGACGCCGAAGCGCTGTTCCTCGTCGACGATGACGAGGCCGAGTCGCTTGAAGTCTATCGACTTGGACAGGATCGCATGGGTGCCGATCACCACGTCGATCTTGCCCTCGGCCAGCCCTTCCTTGACTGCCTTGGCTTCGGCGGCGGGGACCAGGCGCGACAGGCGGCCGACTTCGATCGGGAAACCCTGGAAGCGCTCGACGAAGTTGCGGTGGTGCTGGCGGGCGAGAAGGGTGGTCGGGCAGACCACGGCGACCTGCATCCCCGCCATTGCCGCGACGAAGGCGGCGCGCAGTGCGACTTCGGTCTTGCCGAAGCCGACATCGCCGACGATCAGGCGGTCCATCGGGCGGCCCGCGGCGAGATCGCCGAGCACGTCGTTGATTGCGCGGTCCTGATCGTCGGTCTCTTCGTACGGGAAGCGATCGACGAAGGCGGGATAGCCGCCATGATCGGGCTCGGCGACTTCGGCGGGGCGTGTGGCGCGCTTGGCCGCGGTGGCGATGAGCTCGCCTGCGATCTCCTGGATCCGCTCCTTCATCTTCGACTTGCGGCGTTGCCATGCCTCGCCGCCGAGCCGATCGAGCGTGGCGCCTTCCTCGCCGGCGCCGTAGCGGCTGAGGACTTCGAGATTTTCGACGGGGACGTAGAGCTTGTCCCCGCCGGCATAGGAGAGGGCGACGCAATCGTGCGGCGCCTTTTGCACCGGGATCTGAGTCAGCCCGTCATAGCGGCCGATGCCGTGCTCGATATGGACGACGAGGTCGCCCGGCGAGAGCGTGGCGAGTTCCTGGAGGAAGGCGTCGGTGTTCTTGCGCCGCTTGGAGCGCCGGATAAGGCGGTCGCCGAGCATGTCCTGCTCGGTGAGCACCGCGACATCGGGTGCAGTGAAGCCATGGTCGAGCGGCAGCACGATGAGCGCGATGCCCTTGTCGGCCGCGCCGAGCGCTTCCTGCCAGGTCTCGGCATTGCGGGCGCCCTTGAGGCCGTGATCGCCGAGCAGGCCCGAAAGGCGCTCGCGGGCGCCGTTCGAATAGCTGGCGAGGATTGGTTTCCTGCCGTCTTTCCGTACCTTGCCGAGATGTGTGACGACGGCTTCGTAGACATTCGTGCCCGCGGCCCGCTCGGGGGCGAAGTCGCGCGGACCATCGACGTCGAAGTCGAGCACGGTGGCCGATTCGGGCTCGTGAAACGGCGTGGCGGTGTGAACCGGGCCGTGATCGATTGCCTGGGCCCATTCGTCGGGCGTCAGGTACAGCGTGTCGGTGGCGAGCGGGCGATAGCTGCCCGGCGCCGAGCTTTCGGCGCGGACGCGGTTCTGCTGGTAATCGGCGATCGCCTCGAAGCGCTGCTCGCCGGCGCCTGCGGTGGCGGTATCGCGGACGATCACCGCCGCGTCGGGCAAGTGATCGAACAGGGTCTGGAGCTTCTCTTCGAACAGCGGCAGCCAATGCTCCATGCCAGCGAGGCGGCGGCCGTCGCTGATCGCCTGATAGAGCGGATCGCTGGTCGCATTGGCGCCGAACTTCTCGCGATAGCGGCTGCGGAAGCGCTTGATCGATTCTTCGTCGAGCAGCGCTTCGGAGGCGGGAAGGAGGACGAAGCCGTCGACGCGGCCGGTGGTGCGCTGGTCCTGCGGATCGAAGGTGCGGACCGATTCGATTTCGTCGCCGAAAAAGTCGAGGCGGAGGGCCTGTTCGGCACCGCTCGGGAAGAGATCGACGAGGCCGCCGCGTACTGCGAACTCGCCTGCGTCATTCACGGTATCGACGCGGACATAGCCGTTCGCCTGAAGCAGGGTCGCGAGCTTGTCGAGGCCGATCCGCTCGCCCGGCGCGAGCCGCGCGACGAGCTGGCGGATGCGGAAAGGCGTAAGCGTACGCTGGGTGGCGGCGTTGACCGTAGTGATCAATAGCCGCGGCTTTTCAGATTTTGTCTGAAGAGCGTGAAGCGTGGCGAGGCGCTCGGACATCGCGCGAAGCGTCGGGCTGGCGCGGTCATAGGGAAGGCAATCCCAGGCCGGGTAGCTGAGGATGTCGAGCTCGGGCGCGAAATAGGGCGCGGTGGATGCAATTGCGCGCATCGCCGCCTCGTCGGGGGCGACGAACACCGCCATTCCGCCGGCGCGGGCGAGATCGGCGAGCATCCACGGCAGAAAGCCTGTCGGGGCACCCGCGAGGGTCAGTGGGCGGGTGGCGGAGAGAATCTTTTTGAGGTCAGGCATCCGGGCTTCGATCAGCGGGAAATAGGTACGTAGTTCAGTGTCTTGAGGGCGCTCATTATCGTGCCCTCGTAGCGCACGGGAACCGCGGCGGTTCCCATCGCCCATGCCATGATATCGACATCCTGCTCCTCGAGGATTTCCTCGAACAGCTCGATCTCCGCGTCGTTCCAGCCTTGGGCATGCGCGTCGAAAAAGCCGCCGATCAGCAGGTCGGCCTCCTTGACGCCGCGGTGCCAGGCACGGAAGCGCAGGCGCTTGAGGCGATGTTCGCGGTCCACAGGATCTCCAACGCAAATCGGCCGGCGGCGCTTTGAGCGATCGTCGGCTTCGGTGTAGGGGCGGAGATAGTCATGCGGCCCGATATTCTCAATCCACTGTTCGCGGAGGTAACCGCGCTGAAGGGCATCGGCCCCGGGCTCGCCAAGCCGCTGGAGCGGCTCGGGCTCGCGCGCGCAGTGGACGTGGCGTTCCATTTGCCGACCGGGTTCATCGATCGCGTGCCGCGCGACGAGCTTGACGCTGCCGATGCCGGGCGGATCATCGCGATTACACTCACCGCAGTCAGCTATCGCTTCGGCGGCAGCGCGCGGTCGCCGGCGCGGGTGCAGGCGGTGGATGCCAAGGGGAATTACGTCACCCTGGTGTTCTTTGGCGGCAATTCGGGCTGGGCGAAGAAGCTGCTGCCGCTCAACGAGCCGCGCTTCGTCTCGGGCAAGCTCGAAACCTATGGGCAGGAGCTGCAGATCGTCCATCCGGACCTCGTGCTGCCGCCGGAGGAAGCCGAGTTGGTCGGGCGCGAGGCAGTATACCCGTGTTCGGAAGGCATCACGTCGAAGCGGATCGCCGCGCTGGCGGTGCAGGCGCTCGAACGCTCGCCCGATCTGCCAGAATGGATCGAGGCGAGTCTCAAGGCGCAGAAAGGCTGGCCGGGCTGGCGCGCGGCCCTGGCCGCAATCCATGCCGATCCGGCCGACGCCAAGGCGCGCGAGCGGCTCGCCTATGACGAGATCTTTGCCAACCAGCTCGCGCTGATGCTGGTGCGCGGCGAGGCTCGCGCCAAGCGCGGACGGCCGCTGGCGAGTGACGGGCGGCTGCGCGACGCACTGAAGCTGCCTTACGCCCCGACCGGCGCGCAATCGCGCACGATCCGCGAGATCGAAGGCGATATGGCGCAGTCTCAGCCGATGCTGCGGCTGCTCCAGGGCGATGTCGGATCGGGCAAGACGCTGGTGGCGACTATGGCGCTGCTGATCGCTGCCGAGGCGGGCGCACAAGGCGCAATGTTGGCACCGACCGAAATCCTGGCACGCCAGCATTTCGAGACACTTACACGCATGCTTTCCGGCCTGGACGTAACAGTTGCGATCCTTACCGGGCGCGACAAGGGCAAGGCGCGCGAGGCGACGCTGATGGGCTTGGCGGATGGATCGATCGATATTCTGGTCGGCACGCACGCGATCTTCCAGCAGGGTGTGAACTACAAGGATCTCGGGCTGGTCGTGGTCGATGAACAGCACCGCTTCGGCGTTGCCGAGCGACTGCTGCTCCAGTCCAAGGCGCAGGTGCCGCCGCATCTGCTGGTGATGACGGCGACGCCGATCCCGCGGACGCTCCAGCTGGCGACGCATGGCGAGATGGACGTCAGCCGGCTCGACGAGATGCCGCCGGGGCGCGAGCCGATCGACACCAGCGTGATTTCCGAGGATAGGCTCGCCGAGATCATCGAGGGGCTGGGACGGCATCTCGGTTCGGGCAAGCAGGCCTATTGGGTATGCCCGCTGGTCGAGGAGAGCGAAAAGGTCGATCTCGCCGCCGCCGAACAGCGCGCGGCCGAATTGCAGCTGCGGTTCGGTGACAAGGTCGGGCTGGTCCATGGCCGGATGAAGGGGCCGGAGAAGGACGCAGTGATGGCGCGCTTCGCTGCCGGCGAAACCGGCGTGCTGGTGGCGACCACGGTGATCGAAGTCGGCGTCGACGTGCCGAATGCGACGCTCATCGTGATCGAGCATGCCGATCGGTTCGGGCTGGCCCAGCTTCACCAGCTGCGCGGGCGCGTCGGGCGGGGCGGGGGCAAGTCGCATTGCGTGCTGCTGCGGGGCGGCGGGCTGAGCGAGACGTCGCGTGCCCGGCTGGCGCTGATGCGCGATACCAATGACGGGTTCCTGATCGCCGAGCGCGATCTCGAATTGCGCGGCGGCGGCGAACTGCTCGGCACGCGCCAGTCGGGCGAAGCGCAGTTCCGGCTGGCAACGCCCGAGATGATGCAGATGCTGATGGTCGCGGCCAATGCCGACGCACGGCTGCTGGTCGATCAGGACCGCGGGCTGCAGACTGCGCGCGGGCAGGCAGCGCGGACGGCGCTGTATCTGTTCGAACGCGATGCCGCGGTGGCGCTGCTGCGTTCGGGCTAGGCTATTTGCCCTTCACCATGACGGCGATCAGCTCGTAATAGGCAGCGAGGTCGATCGCGGGATCGAACTGGGCGCCGAGCCGGCCGCCCAGCGACCAGCGCACTTCCGCGACAACCGGGCCTGCCGAGGGGAGGACCACCCGCAGGCGGTCCCCAACTTCGAACGGCGTGTCGCAGCGTGCCATCAGCCCGTGCGGAGAGATGTTGACGACGAGGAACGTGAGCTGGCGGGCATCGGGGCCGAACGCGCGCGCCCGGTAATGCACGTCCTCGCGCATTTCCCGCCGGTCGTCGGCGATGGCCAGATTGCCGATCCTGAAACTCACACGCGCCTCGCTCAAAAACCCAGAGGTACGATTACCTTATAGGACGAGCGCGTGAATTCCGTTCGAACGAAGCTGCTTAACGCATATTTATCGGACCACGTCAGGCAGGCACGAGCAGGCCGTGCTTCTTCTTGCCGAAGCTGATCTTGACTTGGCTGGGCACCGGCACGGTCGCCGCGGGATCGCTCACCGGTTGGTCGTCGATCTTGATAGCGCCTTCGCCGATCTTGCGCCGCGCCTCGCCCTTCGACGCGCACAGACCGAGGCCGATCAGTGCGTCGACGATCGCGATGCTGCCTTCCGGCACTGCGAAGGTCGGCAGCGCCTCGCCGGCGCTGCCTTCCTCGAAGGTGCGGCGTGCGGTCTCGGCGGCTTCCAACGCGGCGGCGGGGCCGCGGCACATCGCCGTCGCTTCGTTGGCGAGGATTTTCTTGGCCTCGTTGATCTCGGCGCCTTCGAGTGCCTCCAGGCGGGCGATCTCGTCGAGCGGCAGATCGGTGAACAGGCGGAGGAAGCGGCCGACGTCGCGGTCGTCGGTGTTCCGCCAGAACTGCCAATAGTCGTAATGACTGAGCTGCTCGGGGTTGAGCCACACCGCGCCCGACATGGTCTTGCCCATCTTGCCGCCGTCCGCCGTGGTGATCAGCGGGGTGGTGACGCCGTACACTTCGGTGGAATCGACGCGGCGCGACAGCTCGATGCCGTTGACGATGTTGCCCCACTGGTCCGACCCGCCCATCTGCAGGCGGCAGGCCGAGCGGCGCGACAGTTCCAGGAAGTCGTAGGCCTGGAGGATCATGTAGTTGAATTCGAGGAACGACAGCGACTGCTCGCGATCGAGCCGCAGCTTGACCGAGTCGAAGCTCAGCATCCGGTTGACCGAGAAATGCTGGCCGTAATCGCGCAGGAACGGGAGATATTCGAGCGTATCGAGCCAATCGGCATTGTCGAGCATCACTGCGTCGGTCGGGCCGTTGCCGAATGTCAGGAAGTTCTCGAACACCGTCTTGATAGAGGCTATGTTGCTGGCGATCGTATCGACCGTCATCAGCTTGCGGGCCTCGTCCTTGAAGCTGGGGTCGCCGACCTTGCCGGTGCCACCACCCATCAGCACGATGGGCTTGTGGCCCGATTGCTGGAGCCGGCGAAGCAGCATGATCTGGACGAGGCTGCCGACGTGGAGCGAAGGCGCCGTGGGATCGAAGCCGATATAGCCGGGAACGACCTGGCGTGCGGCGAGGGCATCCAACCCCGCAGGGTCGGTGACCTGGTGGATATAGCCGCGCGAAGAGAGCAGGCGGAGCAGATCGGACGTGTATTCGGTCATGATGCCGCGCCGCCTAGCATGGAGGAAGGGATTTGGGGAGAGGATTGGGCAATGGGACGCTGGTGCCGCATCCCGATTTCGCATCCCTAGCGGTGCAGGGCGTGGACGTCATGCTGGCGTGCGACGGCGACGGGCGCTGGCTGATCGAGTATCGTGTGCAGGGTAGCGATGCCCTGGTAGCGCCGGATCCGAGTACGCCGCGTCGCGCCGACGAACTCTGGAAGCATACCTGCTTCGAGCTGTTCGTTCGGCCCGAAGGCGGCGACGCCTATTACGAGTTCAATTTCGCGCCCTCGGGTGAATGGGCCGCCTATCGCTTTACGAGCTATCGCGACGGCATGGCCGAATTGCCGCTCGTGACTCCGGCGATCGAATGGTGGGGCGGCGAGATGCGAGTCGCAGTGGACCTGTCCGGGCTGCCCGACGGGGACTGGTGCGTCGGCCTGACCGCAGTGATCGAAGAAGCGGACGGCAAGCGCTCCTTCTGGGCGCTCGCACATCCGCCGGGCAAGCCTGACTTCCACCATGAGGCGAGCCTCGCCTTCGAAGCGCCAGCGGCGGAGCGTGCCTAGGCGGGTTGCATCTGGGGAAGTGGCGCGCGGATCGCCGCGGTTGCGACGGCCAGGACGATGGCGTCCTCGACGAAGCCGGTCGAGGCCTGGCTGTTGTTCTCCATCGAGCGCATCCGCGCGGCGAAAGTGACGTAGGAGGCGATCGCCGCGGTGGCGCCGGTGATCGCGGCAGCGGCGAAGCGCTGGTTGCGCGGGGCGAGCGCCATGCCGGCGAACGCGGCGTTGAGGCTGCGGATCACCACTGCCGGCGGGATGACCCGGTCAGGCGCGCTCTTCTGCTTGTCGCCGACCAGCTCGTACACGGCGAGCGCAGTGGTGCCGAGCGAGACCAGGGGATGCGTCAGGAAGCGCGGCGCGCCATTGTCTTCGGGCAGTTCGCCCTTGCGGGCAGCATTGGCGACCATGGCGAGCGGCGTCATCGAACGCGCGCCGGCGACGATTCCGATAAGGATGGAACGGAGCATTGGCTTCCTTCGCACTGGTTGAGCGGGTTCAACCGACGAACCCGCGCGATGATCCGGCTTGCGTCGCGCTTCGACTCCCGGCACCTCGCTTCGCCATGAACTTCGGCATCGATCGGCTGCTGGCCGACCCTGAACTGCGCAAGCCCCTCGATGGCAAGCGTATCGCGCTGCTCGCGCATCCGGCCTCGGTCACCGCGGACCTTACCCATTCGCTCGACGCGCTAGTGGCGAGCGGGCTCAATGTCTCGGCGGTGTTTGGTCCTCAGCACGGCGTGCGCGGCGACCTGCAGGACAATATGATGGAGTCGCCGGATTATACCGACCCGACCTATGGCATGCCCGTATTCAGCCTGTACGGTGAAGTGCGGCGCCCGACCGGACAGTCGATGGGGACGTTCGACGTCATGCTGGTCGATCTGCAGGACGTCGGCTGCCGGATCTACACCTTCGTGACGACATTGCTCTACGTGCTCGAGGCCGCGGCTGAGCATGGCAAGGCGGTTTGGGTGCTCGACCGGCCCAACCCGGCCGGGCGCCCGGTGGAGGGGCTGACCCTATTGCCGGGCTGGGAGAGCTTCGTCGGGGCAGGGCCGATGCCGATGCGGCACGGCATGACGCTGGGCGAGATGGGCAAGTGGTTCATCGATCACTTCAAGCTCGACGTCGACTATCGCGTGATCGCGATGGACGGCTGGCAGCCCGAGGACGCGCCGGGCTTTGGCTGGCCCCCCGAGCGCGTCTGGATTAATCCCAGCCCCAACGCCGCCAACGTCAACATGGCGCGCGCCTATGCGGGCACCGTGATGCTGGAGGGCACGACCTTGTCCGAGGGGCGAGGCACCACGCGGCCGCTCGAGCTGTTCGGGGCGCCCGACATCGACGCCAAGGCAGTGATCGCCGAGATGCGCCGGCTCGCGCCCGAATGGCTGGAAGGCGTCACGCTGCGGGAGATCTGGTTCCAGCCGACCTTCCACAAGCATGTCGGCCAGCTGTGCTCGGGCGTGTTCGTCCATGCCGAGGGGGCGGGCTATTATCATGCGGCGTTTCAGCCCTGGCGCGTGCAGGCGCTGGGTTTCAAGGCGATCCGCAGCCTCGCTTCCGAATACGATCTATGGCGCGATTTCCCGTATGAATATGTGTTCGACAAGCTCGCGATCGACGTGATCAATGGCGGTCCCGGCTTGCGCGAATGGGTCGATGATGCCGGCGCGGTCGCAGGCGACCTGGATGCGCTGACAGTGCCGGACGAGAGCGCCTGGCTCGAGACCCGCCGGCCATACCTGCTATATTGAGTGCCCGCCGCTTCGGGGAGCAATTGCCTAGTCCCGACGAACCGCTTAACGACCCGAACATGCTGGCGGGGCTGATTTTTGCAATCGAAGAGGCGAGCGACCGTCCGGGGACGCTCGTCGCGACGCTTCCATTCGGCGGCATGACGCTGCTCGAATACCAGGTTCGGCTGTTGGCCGGGGCGGGCGCCGAACAGGTGCTGGTGGCAGTCGGGAAGATGACGCCCGCACTGCTCGCCGCGGTCAACCGCGCGGGACGGCGCGACGTCAGCGTCGAGATCGTGCGCTCGGCCGAGGAAGCTGCCGAGAAGATGCACGAGGATTCGCGCGTGCTGGTGATGGCCGACGGGCTGGTAACCACCGATCCGGTGATGGACCGGATGGGGCATGAAGGCCCCGAGGCGCTGCTCGTCACCGACGATGCCGGATCGCCCGCCGCGATCGAACGGCTCGACATGCGCGATTGCTGGGCGGGCGTCGCACGTATCTCCGTCAGCCAGCTCGGCCAGATCGCGCAGATGCCCGAGGATTATGATTTCCAGTCGGCGCTGCTGCGCGTCGCGGCGCAATCGGGCGCCGAGCATGTGCCGCTCACGTCCAGCTGGTTGCGCAGCGGCCATGCTGTCGAGCACAGCGCCGAGGGTCTGGCGGCGCGCAACACCGGCGTGCTCGCGGCGCTGACCGAGCGCCGGGTCGATTGGGCCGATCGCTGGGTGTTCACTCGAATCGCGCGGATGGCGCTGCCCGAACTTGTTTCGCGCAACGTTCCCGCCTGGGGGCTGATCGGCGGCGGAAGCTTGCTTGGCCTGCTTTCGGTAACGGCGATCGGCCTGGACTGGGAGGGCACCGGCCTGATCGTGTCACTGCTGTCGGCCGCCACGCTGGCCACCAGCGGAGCGATGGCGGCGCTGCGCGGAGAGGAGCGCCGCGCCCGCGGAATCGAATGGGCATTGCTGGCCTTGTTCGGCGGAGTCGGGCTGGGATGCGGCTGGATGGAGCGCGTACGGCTCGACACGACAACGCCGCTGGTGCTGGCCGTGGTAGCGCTAATCGCCCAGCTGCTGGTCGAGCGCGCGCCCTCGCGCCATCGCCGTTGGTGGGCAAGCCCATCGGCGCATCTGCTGCTGTTGACGCCTTTCGCGCTCGCCGGGCTGGTCCAGTTCGGGCTCGGCGCCACGGCCGCATATGCGTTCCTGACGCTGGCCGCCGCAGTTGAGGGCACGCGCGAAAAAGCTTAGCTTCGCTTTAATCACATTCCGCTAGTCAGAGGTCGATGTCGGATAACCCCGTCGACATAACCACAGGCGCTACCGATAGCGCTAACCGGCTGCTCGCGCGTGCGGCGGCTGCGGACACGCGTGCCCATAGCGGGCTCGCGGTGGCGATCGACGACTTCTTCCTTTCCGACGCGGCGCGGCTCGACGAGCGCACCCGTGTTTCGCTGGCCTTGCTGCTCCGCGCACTGATCGAGGCCGTGGAGGCCGAGCTCCGCGAGCATGGCGCACGGCTGCTGAGCGCGCGTGGGGAGGCCCGGCTCGCGGCGGCGATCCTGCGGACCGAGGCGCCGGTATTCGAGCGGCTGTTCGGTTCGGGCGTGCTTCGCGACGATGCGCTGATGGCCGAACTGATCGCCCGCGTTCGCCAGGACGCGCTCGCGGCGGCTCTGCCGATGAACGCGCCCGACGATCCCGAGCGACCGAGCCTGGTCAACCGATTCGTGCAGCATCCCGATCGTGCGCTCGCCAGCGGGGCGATGTCGGTATTGATCGCCGAAAGCCGACGGCGCGGGGGTCCCGATGTGGGACAGCTGACCCAGACCGATTTGCCCGCCGAGTTGCACCACCGCCTCGTCTGGTGGGTGGCGGCGGCACTGCGCGAGCGCATCGGCAGCGCCGCCGATGGCGCCCTGCCGGTGCTCGACCGTGCGCTTTCCGACGCGGCACAGCACAGCCTGGGTACGTATGATGAGGGCGACCGGCTGGAAGCGGCGGCGATGCGTTTCGCTGCTGCGATCGATGCCCAGCCAGACGAACTTCCGCAGTTGCTGGTCGAAGCGCTGGGCGACCAGCGCATCGTGCTGTTCATCGCGCTGATCGCCCATGCGCTGGGCGTGTCCTATGCGCTCGCTCGCGAAATCATCCTCGATTCGGTGGCCGACCGGCTGTGGCTGGCGCTGCGCGCGCTCGATCTTGGCCGCGAGCGCGTCGCGCAGATCGGCTTTGCACTGTGCGAGGCCGATCCGCGGCGCGACGTCGAGCAGTTCGCCGACATGCTCGAAGCGATCCTCGCCATTCCGGCTGCCGATGCGCGTGAGGCAATCGCGCCGCTGCGGCTGGATCCCGATTATCGCGCGGCCGTGCAGGCGCTCGCTCACGCGGAGAAAGCGGCATGAACGCGATCGATCGCTCGATCCCCGTCGCAGCCGGGCGGCTGGACCGTGAGGGACGGCTGATCGACGCCGAGGCGCGGCTTTCCGAGCTCAACCACCGCGCCGGCGGCGCACCCGGCGCACCCCTTGCCGTGCCGCAGATCGCGGCGCTCGCGCGGCTCTCGCAGCGGTTGGGCATCGCCATCTCGCGCAATGTCGTCGCGGCGGACGGCGAGGAAGATCTCGACCTGTGGGTCCGCGCCGAGCCCGAGGACGGCGGCGTGCGCCTGGAAGTAAGCGGATGGCGCCAGCGCCCCGCCTGGCGCGCCACCGCCAGCGAATTCGAGCGCGAAGGCGACTTCGTCCGCTCGGCCGCCGACTGGCTGTGGGAAACCGACGCATCTTTGCGCATTACCTTCCTCTCGATCGAGGCGGGCACGCGTTACGGCTTCGATTCTGGTTCGATGCTGGGACAGCCGCTCACTCGTCTTTTCCGGCTCGAACAGGACGAGGCCGGCAATCTGCCGATCCTCGACGCGGTGGCGGGGCAGGCGCAGTTCGACGGGCAAAAGGCCGAGCTTCGCGATACCGGGCGGATGGTGCGGCTGGCGGCGACGCCGCGCAGCGATCCCGGCGGGCGTTTTGCCGGATTTGTCGGCGCGGCGCACATGCTCGACGCGCCACTGCCGTCGGAACCGGGGCCCGACACACCGCTGCCGGCACCGGCGGCGTCGTTCGGGGGATTTCCCGATTCGTTCAGCCAGCGGCTCGATCGCGCGTTGCGCGGTCCGCTGGGCAAGATCATCGCCAATGCCGACAGCATCAGCGCGCAGCTGGAAGGGCCGCTCAAGCCCGACTATGCCGAATATGCCAGCGACATTGCCAATGCCGGGCGGCATCTGCTCGGGCTGGTCGAAGATCTGGTCGATCTGCAGGCGATCGAGCGCGAGGATTTTGCGATTTCACTCGAACCGATCGATCTCGCCGATGTCGCGCGACGTGCTTCGGGGCTTCTCGGGGTGCGTGCGGCGCAGTCGGACGTGCGGATCGACAAGCCTGCACTCGACGAGGCGCTGCCGGTCACCGGCGAATTCCGCCGTGCGTTGCAGGTGCTGGTCAACCTTATCGGTAACGCAGTGCGCTATTCGCCGCCGGGTTCGCAGGTCTGGATCCGGCTCGAGCGCGACGGCAATCGGGCGTGCGTAATCGTGGCGGACCAAGGCAAGGGCATCGCGGCGGAGGACCAAGTCAGGATCTTCGAGAAATTCGGCCGCGTCGACGACAGCGAACCGGGCGGCAGCGGCCTAGGCCTCTATATCGCGCGGCGGCTGGCGCGGGCGATGGGCGGCGACCTGACGGTCGATAGCGCGCCCGGCATGGGCGCACGCTTCGTATTCTCGCTCCCCTGGCGGGGGTGAGCGAGGCGCCCGCCGCGTTCGGCAGGCGCCCCGTCCTTCGTTAGCGGCGGCGGCAGACGGTCACGCGATCACCGCGACGCCACTCATTCCAGCATACCCGACGGTGATTGTTCCGGTAGCCACGGTTCCGATTATAGTTGCGGCCGCGGTCCCAGCGGTTGCGGTCGCCACGATAGCGACGGTCATCGCGATACCGTCGGTCGTCGCGATAGCCATAGCCGTAGCCATAATCCTGCACGGCGGCGCTGGCGGCGATCAGGGTGACGGGCGCGGCATTGGCGACGGGGGCAGTGCCGGCGACGCCAGTAAGCGCGAGTGCGGCGGCGGCGATGATCTTAGCAATCTTCATTTTGCTCTCCTCTCGTTTCTCTGCGGAGTAAGGCAAGAATAGGAACGCCAAGGCTTCGCTATGCTGAATCGGTTTGTAGTCTCCGGTACAGATTCGGCGGTTTCCCGCGGTACGCTGGCCCGAAGCATTAGATGCGCTTATGGCTTTGCGATGGTCCGCCCACATTTGCCGCTGAATGCCCTGCGCGCGTTCGAGGCGTCGGCGCGGCATCTCTCCTTTACCCGGGCGGCGATCGAACTCTGCGTCACCCAGGCGGCGATCAGCCATCAGGTGAAGGCGCTCGAGACCCGGCTTGGCGTACAGCTGTTTCGCCGGCTGCCGCGGGGATTGGCGCTCACCGATGAAGGCATTGCGCTCCAGCCGACGCTGGCCGAGAGTTTCGACCGTATGGCCGAGCTCGTCGAGGGCATTGCCAACGGCGAGGCGACGCAGCTGCTGTCGGTGGCGGCGGTGGGCAGCTTCGCCACCGGCTGGCTGCTGCCGCGGCTGCCGGTGTTCCGCACGGCGCACCCGCGCGTGGACCTGCGGCTGTTCACCAACAACAACCGAGTCGATCTGGCGGGCGAGGGACTCGATTACGCAATCCGCTTCGGCGACGGCGCCTGGCACGCGACTCAGGCACTGCCGCTGATCGAGGCGCCGCTGACGCCGCTCTGCACCCCCGCAATGGCGCGTGCGCTGAGCGAACCCGGAGATCTGGCCGGGGTGCCTTTGCTGCGCTCGTACCGCGCTGATGAATGGCAGCGCTGGTTCGACGCCGCCGGGGTGGCGCCACCGCCGCTGCGGGGACCGGTTTTCGATTCGTCGCTGGCAATGGCCGAGGCTGCGATGCAGGGAGTGGGGGTCGCGCTGGCGCCGCCATCCATGCTGGGCCGGGCGATCGACGGCGGATCGCTGGTGCGGCCATTCGCGCTTGAAGTGTCGATCGGGCGCTATTGGCTGACCTGGCTCAAGTCGCGCGTGCCGAGCCCGGCGATGATTGCGTTTCGCGAGTGGATCGCCGGCGCCTGACGTTCAGTCGAGCCATTCGCGCACGGCGATGAGCAGCGCCGTCATGATTACCGGACCGACGAACAGGCCGACCAGTCCCATGCTCGCGACGCCGCCGAAAATGCCAATCAGCGCGAGCAGGAAGGGGAGCTGGACGCGGCTGCCGATCAGCGCCGGCTGGACGATATTGTCGCCGACCACCATCACCGCCGCGCCATAGACGAAGAGCAATGCAGCGGCGACCGGCGCGCCGGCCAGCACCAGCACGACACTGGCGAGACTGAAGGCGAACCAAGCGCCGAACGGCAGCATCGCGAAGGCCGCGGTCATCAGCGCGAAGAGCACGGGACGAGGAACGCCGGCGACCGCGTAGCCGATGCCGATCAGCGCACCCTCGGCAAGCGCCACGAAGACCGTGCCGACCACGGTGACGCGGACGGCGTCGACCATGCGTTCGGCAAAGGCCTCGCCACCGTGACCGACGCTATGGGCGATGAAGCGCATGCCACGGGCGCCCAGCGAAGCGCCGCGGTGGAGCAGAGTGAACAATGCGACGAGAGTCACGAAGAGCAGCAGCGTGCCCTGCGCCATTGCTAGCGCGGCGCTCTTGATCCAGTTGAGGATGGTGACGGCGTCGAGCTGGGTAAGAAGCTGGTCCGAGGCGGCGGGGGTGGCGAGATATTGCTGCCAAAGTGCGTGCAGCCGCGAACCCGCCAGTGGAACGTCCGCCAGCCAGGGCGGCGGCTGGACACCATGCGCCCGCGCCTGTTGCAGCCAGGCCGTCGCCACGCCGCTTTCCTGCACGGCTTCGAGCGCGGCAACGACGAGCGGAAGCATCAGGATAAGGCCGGTCGCGGCAGTGAGGCCCAGCGCAGCCCATGCCGGAGGCTCGCCGCGTGCATTGGGGCGCATGCCGCGCAACAGCGGCCATAACGCTATCGCGAGGACAAGCGCCCAAAGCAGCGACGTCAGGAATTCGCGGGCGATCCAGACGGCGAGCGCGAGCGCGGCGAGCGCGATCCACTTGCGGCGCCGCTGGCCCGCGCGGGTGACGCTTCGATCGGCCATCGCTTCGCCTGCCTTTCTGGAAGCGTAACGATCTGGGCAGCCGAAAGCTGCGTCAGCCCGCGGAGGCGCGGGTTCAGCGCTTGTCGACGGAGACGTAATCGCGCTGGGTGGGGCCGGTGTAAAGCTGGCGCGGACGGCCGATCTTCTGCTCCGGATCCGAAATCATCTCGTTCCACTGTGCAACCCAACCGACGGTGCGGGCGAGCGCGAACAGTGCAGTGAACATCGTCGTCGGGAAGCCGATCGCCGACAGGATCACGCCCGAATAGAAATCGACGTTCGGAAACAGCTTCTTCTCGATGAAATACGGATCCTTGAGCGCCATTTCCTCGAGCTGGATCGCGACTTCGAACACCGGATCGGAGACGTTCAGCTCCTTGAACACTTCGCGTACGGTCTTCTGCATTACCGTCGCGCGCGGATCGTAGTTCTTGTAGACGCGGTGGCCGAAGCCCATCAGGCGGAACGGGTCGTTCTTGTCCTTGGCGCGCGCAATGAACTCGGGGATGCGCTCGGGGCGGCCGATCTCGTGGAGCATGTTGAGCGCGGCTTCGTTGGCGCCGCCATGCGCCGGGCCCCACAGGCAGGCGATACCCGCCGCGATGCACGCGAACGGGTTCGCGCCCGACGAGCCGGCGAGACGCACGGTCGAGGTCGAGGCGTTCTGCTCATGATCGGCGTGGAGGATGAAGATGCGATCGAGCGCGCGCTCGATCACCGGGTTAACGACATATTCCTCGGCGGGGACGCCGAAAGTCATGCGCAGGAAGTTGCCGGTATAGGACAGGCTGTTGTCGGGATAGAGGAACGGTTGGCCGACGCTGTACTTGTACGCCATCGCCGCGATCGTCGGCATCTTGGCGATCAGCCGGTGCGACGCGATCATGCGCTGCTTGGGATCGGTGATGTCGGTCGAATCGTGATAAAAGGCCGAGAGCGCGCCGGCGACGCCGCACATCACTGCCATTGGATGCGCATCGCGACGGAAGCCGCGGTAGAAGGTCGCGAGCTGCTCGTGCAGCATGGTGTGGCGGGTGATGGTGTTGTTGAACTTCTCGAGCTCGTCCGCGCTCGGCAGCTCGTGGTTCAGCAGCAGATAGGCGACTTCCATAAAGCTCGACTGCTCGGCGAGCTGGCCGATCGGATAGCCGCGGTGGAGCAGGACACCCTCGTCGCCGTCGATATAGGTCAGGCCCGATTCGCATGACGCCGTTGAAGTGAAGCCGGGATCGTAGGTAAACTTGCCCGTCTGGGCATAGAGCTTGCGGATATCGACGACATCCGGGCCGACGCTGCCCGTGAGGATCGGGTATTCGACTTCCTTACCCGGAACCTGAAGCTTCGCGGTCTCGCTCATAAACGTCGTCCTCACTCTGGCCCGGATCAGGCGGGCTTGGTCATTTGATCGGCGATGCGGGCCAGGCTTTCTTCCCGCCCCAGCAATGCCAGAACGTCGAAGATGCCCGGAGAGGTTCGTCGCCCGACCAGCGCCGCGCGCAAAGGCTGCGCGACGGCGCCGAGCTTGACCTCTGCATCGTCGGCGACGGTCCGTACCGCCGCTTCGAGCGCCTCCGTATCCCAGCTTCCGGCCGCGTCAAGCGCGGTATGTACCCGGAAGAGGAGCGCGGGGGCGTCGCCTTCGAGCAAAGCGGTCGCGCCTTCGTCGAGTTCCAACGGACGTGTCCGGAAAAGGAACATCGCGCCGTCGGCAATCTCGTTGAGATTCGCCGCGCGGGGTTTGAGCGAAGGCATCGCCGCTTCGAGCAACGTCGATTGCGCTTCCGAGATTTCCAGCGGCAGGCGCTTCGCCACCAGTTCGGCGAGACGGCTATCGTCGGTTGCGCGGATATAATGGCCGTTGAGATGTTCGAGCTTCTTGATGTCGAAGCGCGACGGGCTCTTGCCGACGCCGGCAAGGTCGAACCACTCGATTGCCTGTTCGCGGCTGATGATCTCATCGTCGCCATGCCCCCAGCCGAGGCGGAGGAGATAGTTCGAGACGGCCTCGGGCAGCAGGCCCAGCTCGTCGCGATAGGCATCGACGCCGAGCGCGCCGTGGCGCTTGGACAGCTTGGCGCCATCCGATCCGTGGATCAGCGGGATATGGGCGTAGCTCGGCTCTTCCCAGCCCATGGCACGGTATATCGGCAGCTGGCGAAAGGCGTTGTTGAGGTGGTCGTCGCCGCGAATGACGTGGGTGACGCCCATGTCGTGATCGTCGACCACCACCGCGAGCATATAGGTCGGCGTGCCGTCGGAGCGAAGCAGCACCATGTCGTCGAGCTCGCTGTTGTTCACCGTGACCGAGCCCTGGACCTGGTCGGCGATCGTCACGCTGCCTTCGCGCGGCGCCTTGAGACGGATGACGAACGGGGCGTCTGAGGGCGCTTCACCTTCGTCGCGATCGCGCCAGCGGCCGTCATAGCGCAGCGGCTGCTTGTTGGCGCGCTGCGCCGCGCGCATCGCCTCCAGCTCTTCGGCGGTGGCGAAGCATTTATACGCATGGCCAGCGGCGAGCATCTGATGCGCGACCTCGGCGTGGCGAGCCGCGCGCGAGAACTGATAGACTTCCTCGCCGTCCCAATTGAGATCCAGCCAGCGCATTCCATCGAGAATCGCGGCAATCGCCGGCTCGGTCGAGCGGGCGCGATCGGTATCCTCGATACGCAGCAGGAACTTGCCGCCGTGATGGCGGGCGAACAGCAGGTTGAACAGCGCCGTACGCGCACCGCCGATATGGAGGAACCCGGTGGGGGACGGCGCGAAGCGAGTGACGACAGCCTTGTTGGTGCCGGTATCAGATGTTGCGCTCAACCGCGCGTGCTCCCAGACTATAAAATCAATGGCCAGCTCAGCCGCCGAGGCCCCTAGCACGGGGTTGCCCGCCCTTCAAATGGGGGTGGTGGGAGCAGTTCGCCAGTTGTCGATGACGCTCGAGCGCTGGCTGGAGCGTGAGCGCGAGCAGCTCGTCTTGTGGTTGCCGGTGATGCTGGGCGCGGGAATCACCGCGTGGTTTGTCCTGCCTGACGCGGCGCGCTGGATCGGCTTCGTGCTTGGTAGCGCGGCATTGGGGCTAGGCGCGCTGGCCTTGCCCGGTGGCGGGCGGGCGCCGCGGGTGATGGCGGTTGCGGGGCTGACGCTGGCGGCGGGATGTGCGCTGATCTGGTGGCGCGCCGAACGCGTCGCCGCGCCGGTGCTGGCGCGGCCGGCCGTGGTGCTGATGACGGGTCAGGTGGAGCGCGTCGAGCAATTGCCTGCGCGCGACATGGTGCGCGTGACGCTCTCTCCGCTGGGGCATGCCGATTTGCCGCCGCGGCTGCGCGTCAATCTGGCGATCGGCGATGCCCCAAAGGGGCTGGCTAAGGGGGCAATCATCAAGCTGCGCGCGCGGCTTATGCCGCCGCCGGACGCCGCGGTGCCGGGTGCCTATGATTTTGCGCGGGTCGCGTGGTTCGCGAGGCTGGGTGCGACCGGAAAGGGATTTGCGCCGGTCGAAATGGTGCGACCATCGGCCGCGCCGGGCGCAGGCCTGCGCACGCGGCTATCGACGCATATCCAGTCGCGTATCGCGGGCAGCGCGGGCGGGATCGCCAGTGCGCTGGCCACCGGGGACCAGGGTGCGATCGCCGAAGCGGATTCGGAGGCGATGCGGCGTTCGGGGCTGGCGCACCTGCTGTCGGTGAGCGGGCTGCACGTCACTGCAGTGACTGCCGCAACGATGCTGCTGGTGCTGCGGCTGCTGGCGCTGAGCCCGACGCTAGCACTGCGCTGGCGGTTGCCGCTGGTCGCGGCGGGCGCTGGGGCATTGACCGCGATCGGCTACACGTTGCTGACCGGGGCCGAGGTGCCGACGATCCGCTCGTGCGCGGCTGCCTTGCTCGTGTTGCTCGCGCTGAGCCTCGGGCGCGAGGCGATCACGCTGCGGCTGGTGGCGGCGGGCGCGTTGCTGGTGCTGCTGCTCTGGCCCGAAGCGCTGGCCGGGCCGAGCTTCCAGCTGAGTTTCGCCGCGGTGACGGCAATCGTCGCGCTGCACGAGAGCCCGCGGGTGCGCGGTTGGTTCAAGCGGCGCGAGGAGGGGCGGGGGCGGCGCTTGCTGCGCGGCCTCGGTTCGCTGCTGCTCACCGGCATCGCGGTCGAGCTGGCGCTGATGCCGATCGGGCTGTTCCATTTCCACAAGGCCGGGATCTACGGCGCGCTCGCCAACATCGTCGCGATCCCGCTGACTACCTTCGTGATCATGCCGCTCGAGGCGTTGGCGCTGGCGCTGGATGTCGCCGGGATCGGAGCGCCAGTCTGGTGGCTGACGGCGCGGTCGCTTGAGCTGCTGCTATGGCTCGCGCATGTCACGGCCTCGGCGCCCGGCGCGGTCGCGGCGCTGCCGGCGATGCCGGGCGGTGCCTATGCGCTTATCGTCGTCGGCGGTCTCTGGGTTGCGCTGTGGCGGACGGGGGTGCGCTGGGCGGGCGTCGCGCCCTTTGCCGCCGGCCTGGCCTGGGCGCTGCTGACGCCGGCGCCCGACTTGCTGGTGACCGGCGACGGCCGGCACCTCGCGATCCGCACCGCAGACGGCGCGATGGCGCTGCTGCGAGACCGTGCGGGTGACTATACGCGATCGATGCTCGGCGAAAATAGCGGTGCGGAGGAGGAGCTTGCGCTGCTGTCGGAGGCACCGGAAGCGCGGTGTAGTCCCGATCTGTGCCTGGTCGAGGTGCGTTCGCCGACTCGGCGCTGGCGCGTGCTCGCCACGCGCAGCGGCTATCTGGTGCTGTGGCGCGAGATGATGGCGCATTGCAGCGCGGCCGACGTCGTAGTGAGCGACCGCCGCTTGCCCCCGGGCTGCACGCCGCGTTGGCTGCGGCTCGACCGCGAGACTCTGGCCCGGACCGGCGGCGTCGCGATCACCTTCGCCGACGCGGGTGTGCGCACCGTGCGGAGTGGCGGATCGCATCCCTGGCTTACCCCACTGACGGTACAGCCGCCGTTCGTGCGACGCGAGACGCCACAATGAGTGGTTCAGGACAGCGGGGGAATGACGATGGCCATGTCGGCTTTCACTCGGTCGAGGGCGACCAGCGTTCGATAATGGGCGATGCTGTCATTCTCGGCAAACAGGCGGCGTGACAGTGCTTCGTAGCTCCGCATGTCGGCTGTCACGATTACCAGTACGAAGCTGACGCCGCCGGTGACGAAATAGCATTGCTGGACTTCGGGTGTGTCGCGGAACAGCGTCTTCGCCGCATCGACGCTCCTCGCGCGCTCGTCGTGCAGCCGAACCTCCACGATCGCCGTAATCCCGAGCCTTACCGCTTCGGGCTCGACGATCGCGACGTTGGCGGCAATCACTCCGGCTGCCTCCATCGCGGCGATCCGCCGTTGAACGGCTGCAGCGGACAGGTTGACGGCTTCGGCGATCTGGCGCTGCGGGGTCTTGTTGTCCCGCTGGACGATGCGCAGGATAGCGCGGTCGAAAGGGTCGAGCTTGCGGGGCGCGGGGTGGATGGGTTCGACCATCGCCGAGTATTTGTTGCATTTTTGCCGGCAAGCAAGAGCGCTCCGCTCGCTGGAGCGATGATATCACTCGCCAGATTGTGTTGGCGGAGACAGGAAATGAACATCGCCGAGAGGCGCCCCGCCTGTGCCACGTCGATTCTGCCGGGCATACTGTGCGGTGCCGGAGCCGGAGCGCTGTGGGGCCTGGTCTTCCTCGCCCCGGAGCTGATCCGCGCGTTCAGTCCGCTCGAAATGACGATCGGGCGGTATCTCGCCTTCGGGGCGATCTCGTGCGTGCTGATCGCGCCGCGCTGGCAGGGGCTGGCGGCGAAGCTCGGGCGGCGCGAATGGCTGGGGCTGGTTTGGCTCGCGCTTGCCGGGAACACTTTATACTATCTGCTCCTGTCGGCCGCGGTGCTGACGGGCGGGATTGCGCTGACCTCGCTCGTCATCGGATTCCTGCCGGTCGCGGTAACGATCATCGGCAGTCGGGACGGCGATGCGGTGCCGCTCGGCAAACTGGTCCCGTCGCTGCTGCTTGGCGCTGCGGGAGCGATCTGCATCGGCTGGCAGGCAGTCCTGCCGACGCACGATCGAGATGCTTCTTCCTGGTTCGGCCTGCTCTGCGCGATCGGCGCGCTTGCGTCATGGACTGCCTATGCGGTGGGCAACAGCCGGTGGCTGGCGCGGCTCGGCACGGTTTCGGCGCACGAATGGAATCTTCTGACCGGAGTCGTTACCGGGGCGCAGAGCCTGGTGCTCGTACCGATTGCGCTCCTCCTGGCTTCATCGGGCCATGACGGGGCCGCCTGGGCGAAGTTTGCCGGTGTTTCGGTCGGCGTCGCGGTGCTGGCATCGATCATCGGCAATGCGCTGTGGAACCGGATGAGCCGATTGCTGCCATTGACCCTGGTCGGCCAGATGATCCTGTTCGAGACGCTGTTCGCGCTGCTCTACGGCTTCCTGTGGGAGCAGCGGCTGCCGACGCTGCTCGAGGCCATGGCGTTCGTGCTGGTGGTGGCCAGCGTAGCCTCGTGCATCGCGGCGCACCGCCGCCCGGCATCCGCCGCTCAGTAGCGGCGGAGCAGCCCGGCCAGCTTGCCCTGCACGCGCACCTGATCGGGGCGGTAGCGCTGGGCGTCATAGCTGCGATTGGCCGGATCGAGCCGGATCATCGCGCCTTCCTTGCGGAAGTACTTCAGCGTCGCCTCGGCATCGTCGATCAGCGCAACGATGATCTCGCCGTCGCGGGCGGTTTCAGTGCGGCGGATCAGCGCATAATCGCCATCGAGAATGCCGGCTTCGACCATCGAATCGCCGGCGACTTCGAGCGCATAATGCTCGCCCGAGCCGAGCAGCGCAGCCGGAACGGGCAGCATCGTGCCGCCTTCGAGCGCCTCGATCGGCGTACCGGCGGCGATGCGGCCGTGCAGCGGAATCTCGACCACGTCGTTGGCAGGCGATGGCGGCGTCGACCCGGCCGAAATTGACCGCGAAGTTGATGAAGTTGACGCATCCGTCGTGCGAGTCCTGCCCGCCGGCTTCGCATCGCCGCGTTCGGGCATGCGCAGCACTTCGAGAGCGCGGGCGCGATTGGGCAGGCGGCGGATGAACTCGCGTTCTTCCAGCGCGCTGATCAGCCGATGCACGCCCGACTTCGACTTGAGATCGAGCGCGTCCTTCATTTCCTCGAACGAAGGCGACACGCCGGTCTCGGCCAGCCGGTCGGCAATGAAGCAGATGAGCTCGTGCTGCTTGCGCGTGAGCATCCAGTTTCTCCTGTCCAGAACAGACTGGGAACGTTTATGCAATGTTCCGGGAGCTTGTCAAGCGATGTCGAGGATTTCCACCGAGTCGCCGGACACGGCCGCGGCTGCACCCGGTTCGCGGACGATCAGGCAGGTCGCCCGGGCCAGCGTTCGCAGCATCGAACTGTCCTGGATCGTCGAGGCGAACACCGCGCCGCCACGCTGTTCGGCGCGGAGATAATCGGTGCGGTCGCCGTTCGGGGCGAGCGGTTCGCCGAGCACGGCACGGCGAGTGCGCGGCAGCGGATCGGCGGCGCCCGATAGCGCGGCGGCCAGCGGCCGGACGAAGAGCTGGGTAGTGACGAAGGCGGAAACCGGATTGCCGGGGAGGCCGAGCACCAGCATCCCGCCGAGCCTGCCGGCCATCATCGGCTTGCCGGGCCGCAGCGCGACGCGCCAGAAATCGATCGTGGCGCCGACCGCCCTGAGCGCGGGCTGGACGAGATCATGGTCGCCGACCGAGGCGCCGCCGCTGGTCACCAGCAGATCGGCACCGACGGCGCGGAACGCGGCTTCGAGCGCGTCCTGGCGATCGGGCAGGATGCCGAGGTCGATCAATTCGACAGGCAGGTCGGCAAGCTGCGCGGCGAGCATCAGCCGATTGGTCTCGGGGAGCTGCGCCGGGCCGATGAGGCTGCCGGGCGGCACCAGTTCGTCGCCGGTGGCGGCGATGGCGACCCGGACCTTGCGGCGCACGGGGAGGGTGCCGTGACCGGCAGTGCCGAGCAGCGCCAGCACGGCAGGGGTGAGGCGGTCGCCGGCGCGAACAAGCAGGTCGTCCTCCGAGAAATCGAGGCCACGCCGGCGGACGTTGCGGCCGCGATGGCCCGGGCCTTCGCCGGCCAGCGACAATCGTCCGCCGTCGCGCGCGGCTTCTTCCTGGACCAGCACGGTGTCGGTGCCCCCAGGCAAGGGCGCGCCGGTGAAGATGCGAACGGAATCGCCGGGCTCCGCCTCGCCGGTGAAGGCGCGGCCTGCGGCACTCTCCCCGATCACGCGCCAGGGGCCGGGCAAGTCGGCGAAGCGGATGGCATAGCCGTCCATCGCCGAGAGATCGGCATAGGGCTGGGTGCGGAGCGCTTCGATATCGGCGGCGGCCCAGCGGCCTGCGGCCGCCGCGAGCGGTACATTCTCTATCGCGAGCGGGCGGGCCAGCGCGAGGAGCTGCGACTGGGCTTGGACGACGGGCAGGAGTGCGGGCATGTTCCCGTCTTGTGCCGGGAAGCGCCTGCGATGCAAGCGTTCAGCGTGGGGCCTTGCTGCCCGAAACGAGGCTGAGGTCGCGCGGGCGCAGCGGCAGGCGGAATTCGCAGAGGATCCGGTTGTGTGCGACTTCGATCACGTTGGCGGGCCCGCCGCCGATCTCGGGCAGCGAAACCCAGAGCTGGGCGCCCGGCGCGAGCGCGGCGCGGGTCTCGAGCTCGACGAGATTCGCCGTGATGCCGCGGACGCGCGCATTCCACCAGCGCACACCTTCGCGGACGCTGGCAGGGGCGTCGAGCCGGATCGCATGCTTGTCCGGGATCATGCCGTCGCCCTCGGGATTGAGCGGCGTGGGGGCCGCGCCGGCGCTGCCCTGCGCACGCTGGGCATGGCGCAGCCACGGCATCAGCGCTTGCCAGCCGAGGCCCTCGTCAAAGGCGATGCCGGCCTGGCCGTCCTGGGCCCAGCGGACGGTGCCGTCGAGCGGGCGCAAAGCATCGAAAGTGCAGTGAACCGGGTCGCCCGCGGCAAGCTCGAGCTTGGTGTCGATGCCGACGCCGCCCTGCGAGATGTTGCGCGTGCGGGCATGCTCGACTTTGGTGCCGCTGCGGATCGAGACGAGCTGGTTGATCTCGACGCGCGGCATGGCGCGGCGCTCGGCCGGCAGGTTGGCGAGGGTGCGCGCGAGCGTGCTGATGATGTCGATCGCCGCGTCGAACACGAAGCCGGCTTCGCCGTCGGCGCACCAATCGACCTTGCCCGGGACGAGCTGGCCGCTCGCCATTTCGAGGCGCATCGGCTCTTCCTGGGAGAGCGTGGCGTCGATCTGGACGGTGGCACCGGCCGAGGAGAGGCGCTGGAGCGAGCAGGGGAAGCGTTCGCAATCGCTGACGAGGAAGGCGGCGTCGAACGCAGCCTGGGCGTCGGGCTGGTGCAGCACCGCGCGGGGCGGATCTGCCGATAGCGAGAAGACCGTCGCGGACCTGAGTGCCTGAACCATTTTTCTTCCCGTCGATCCGTAGCCGCGACTTTGCTTAAGCGGGCTGAAAAGCGGGTTAATTTAAACGGTTGTAGAATCCCTAACGGGCGTCGGCGGGGGATCAGGCGGACCAGTCTCCCGACTTGCCGCCGGTTTTGGAGAGCAGGCGGATGCCGGAGATCACCATCGCCTTATCGAGCGCCTTGGCCATATCGTAGAGCGTGAGCAGCGCGACGCTGGCGGCTGTAAGCGCCTCCATCTCGACGCCGGTTTTGCTTTCAGTCGCGGCCGTGGCGGTGACGGTGACGCCGGTATCGTCGGGAGCGAGATCGATCGCGACGCGGGTTAGCGGCAAAGGGTGGCAGAGCGGGATCAGCTCGGCGGTTTTCTTGGCGGCCATGATCCCGGCGATGCGCGCCGTGGCGAGGACGTCGCCCTTCTTGACGCTGCCTTCGCGGATCGCGGCGGCGGCTTGTGCGGACATCGTGATGCGGCCGGTGGCGACTGCCTCGCGCGCGGTGACGGGCTTGCCGGCGACGTCGATCATGTGGGCGGCGCCGGTTTCGTCGAGGTGGGTGAGGCGAGTCATCTGTCCCGTTCCCTTTGGGAGAGGGAGGGGCCCGCTCGGCGCAGCCGAGTGGGAGGGTAAGGGTGATGGCAAGAGAGGAGGCCGCCCTCACCCTCCCGCGGTTTTGCCGCTCCTTCCCGCTCCCAAAGGGAGAGGGGCAGTGGGTACATCTCCCTCACCCAACCATCGCCCGCGTCGCGGCTTCGACATCGTCCTGGCGCATCAGCGATTCGCCGATCAGGAAGCAGTGGATGTCGTGCTCGGCCATCGCGTCGAGGTCCGCGCGGCTGGTGAGGCCGGATTCGGCGACAAAGGTACAGTCCTTGGGCGCGTGGCGGACGAGTTCGTAGGTTTTCTGAAGATCAACTTCGAAGGTCTTGAGGTTGCGATTATTGACGCCGATCAGTCGCGACTTGAGACGCAGCGCGCGTTGGAGCTCGTCGGCGTCATGGACTTCGACCAGCACGTCCATCGCATGCTCGATCGCAGCCGCCTCGATCTCGGCCATCGCGCCGTCTTCGAGCGCGGCGACGATGATCAGGATCGCGTCGGCACCAATCGAGCGGGACTCCGCAACCTGCCAGGGGTCAACCATGAAGTCCTTGCGCAGCACCGGCAGGTCGCAGGCGGCGCGGGCGGCTATGAGATACTCCTCATGCCCCTGAAAATATTCCTGGTCGGTGAGCACCGAAAGGCACGCGGCGCCGCCGGCCTGATAGGCGCGGGCATGCGCGGGGGGATCGAAATCCGGGCGGATCAGGCCCTTGGACGGGCTCGCCTTCTTGATCTCGGCGATCAGGCCATAGCCGCCGGCGGCGATCTTGGCGTCGAGCGCGGCCTTGAACCCACGCGGCGCAGTTGGTTCGGGGCGCGACACGGGCGCAAGCCGGCGCGTGGCGACTTCGCTGCGCTTGGTGTCGAGGATCTTGTCGAGGATGGTGCTCATGCGAAGGCGATCCAGCAGTCGAGCAGCGCGTTGGCAAGCCCGGCGTCGATCGCCTCGGCGGCTTCCTCGACGCCATCGACCAGATTGTCGGCGCGTCCGGCGACCATCAGCGCGGCGGCGGCATTGAGCAGTACGGCATCACGATACGGCCCAGCCTCGCCCTGGAGGAGGCGGCGCAGCGCGAGGGCATTATGCTCGGGATCGCCGCCGCGGATCGCCGAGAGCGGATGGCGCGGCAGGCCGGCATCCTCGGGCGTGATGCGCGTCGGCAGCCGGGCGCAGCCGACATTGACGACGATGCTCGTCGTTTCGGTGGAAAGCTCGTCGAGGCCCTCCTCGCCGGAGACGATCGCGGCGGCTTCGGCGCCGAGCTGGACGAGTGCCTCGGCATAGATCGGTGCGTAATTGGGCCGGGCGATGCCGATAAGCTGGCGCGTGACGTGCGCCGGATTGGCGAGCGGGCCCATCAGGTTGAAGATCGTCCGCCGGCCGATGCGTCGGCGCAGCGGGCCGATCCGCGCCATAGCCGGATGGTGATGCTGGGCGAACAGGAAGGCGATGCCGAGTTCGTGCAGGCTTTCCTCCGCCCGCGCGCCGGCGCGGTCGAGGTTGAGGCCCAATGCCTCGAGCGTATCGGCGGCGCCGGCCTTGGACGAAGCGGCGCGGTTACCGTGCTTGGCGACCGGCACGCCGCACGCTGCGACGACGAGGCTGACTGCAGTCGAGACATTGAGCGTGTGATGCCCGTCGCCGCCGGTGCCGCAGACGTCGATCGCGCCGGCCGGTGCGGTGATCGGGATCAGCCGGGAACGCATCGCGCGGGCAGCCTCGGCGATTTCGATGCTGGTTTCGCCGCGTTCGCTCAGCGCGATCAGGAAAGCCTCGATCGCAGGCTCGGGGACGGTGCCGTCGAGGATGTCGGCGAAGGCCTGCGCGGCGCTTTCATGCGCGAGCGGCGAGGATGGGTCGGGGAGGAGCGTCGAGACAGTCACGCCGCCTTCTATCCCGGCCCCACGCGCCCAAGTCGAGCAAATCCTGTTGGTGCCGTTCCAAGCCGGGCCGTCACGGCATAGACGGCAGGGCTAAGCCGCGTGCGATCGGCGGCATAGATTTCCTATTGATGAGATGGGAATTGAATTGTTCGGCTTCGCACGGCGCTGGGTTAGTCATCGGAAGAACATACCGGCCTCAAACAAGCACAGGAGACGACGATGTCGCTCAAGCTTTTCGACACCATCCCCGATTTCACGCAGGAATCGACCGAGGGGCCACTCAATTTCTACGATTGGGCGGGTGCCGACTGGGTCGTGCTGTTCTCGCACCCCAAGGATTTCACGCCGGTGTGCACCACCGAACTGGGCGCAGTCGCGCGGCTCAAGCCCGAGTTCGACAAGCGTGGAGTCAAGGTGATCGGCCTTTCTGTCGATGCGGTAGACCAGCATCTGCGCTGGGCGGCGGACATCGAGCGTACCCAGGGCGCGGCGCTCAACTTCCCCCTGATCGCCGATGTCGACCGGCGCGTGGCCGGGCTGCTCGGCCTGATCCATCCCAATGCGTCGGATACCGCGACGGTGCGCAGCGTCTTCGTCGTCGATCCCGCCAAGCGCGTCCGGCTGACACTGACCTATCCGGCTTCGACCGGGCGCAATTTCGACGAGATCCTCCGCACGATCGACAGCCTGCAGCTGACCGACCGCCACAAGGTCGCGACGCCGGCCGACTGGAAGCAGGGCGAGGACGTCATCATCCTGCCCTCGGTCGCGGACGAGGAGGCCAAAGCGCTGTTCCCGGCCGGCTGGACCGAGCACACTCCCTATCTGCGCACCGTGGCGCAGCCCCAGACCGCGGGCTGAGCGCGCATGACGGCGACTCTCGCGTCCTCGCCGTTCACGGCGGAGATCACCCAGGTGGTTTCCGGGCTCAACGCGGCGCGCCTGGCCTGGCGGGAACGACAGGCCGGGCGGCACGGCGTTTCCAGCTTTCCGGCGCCGGCCGAGCTTGCCAAGGCAATCGAGCATCTCGCCGCGGCGCTCTATCCGGTGCGGCTGGGCGGCTTTCGCGGCGGGGCACTGCGCGAGGACGATTTCGTCGCCGGGCAACTGGGGTACGCGCTGGGCATCCTGCGCAACCAGGTGGCGAGCGAACTCGATTATTGGCAGGGCTGGTGCGACGCGCCGTTCGAGGACGGGCAGGCCGACACCATCGTTCGCCTGTTCGCCGCCGCGATCCCGGAGATCCGCACGCTTATCGACAGCGATATCGAAGCGGCGTTCGTCGGCGATCCCGCCGCACGCACCGCCGACGAGATCCTGATCTCCTATCCCGGCGCGCTGGCGATCCTGCATTACCGGATCGCGCACCAGCTGTTCGGGCTGGGCGCGGCGATCGTGGCGCGCATCGTCTCCGAACTGGCCAATGCGCGCACCGGGATCGACATTCACCCCGGTGCGACGATCGGCCCCAGCTTTTTCATCGACCACGGCACCGGCGTGGTTATCGGCGAGACTGCGATCATCGGCGCCAATGTCCGGCTGTACCAGCATGTCACGCTGGGCGCGCGCAGCCCGCTGGGGCTCGCCACTGTCGGCCCTCGGGATCGCTTCTCGCGGCATCCGATCGTCGAGGATGACGTCATCATCTATGCCGGGGCGACCATCCTGGGGCGGGTTACGATCGGACGCGGCAGCACGATCGGCGGCAATGTCTGGCTGCTCCGTGACGTGCCGCCCGGCAGCGTGGTAGTACAGCCCGAAGCGGTGACGCTCGACCCGGCCCGGGCGCGCGAGATCACCACGCTGACCTGCGCCTCTGGGCACCAGCGCGAAGGCGTCCCGTTCGAAGCATTGTTCGAGCATGCCCATGACGTGACGCTCGCGCCCGACGGGTTGCTCGCCGCATCGACGGGACTCGACCGGCTGACGGTCAATTCGGTGCACGAACAGGGGATCGATCGGCTGGGCAGCGGGCTCCAGGTCGAGGCGATCGCCGCCGATGACGGACTGGTCGAGGCGTTCTCGGCCAACCCCTGCGGCGCGCCGGTGCTCGCCGTGCAGTGGCATCCCGTGTGGAATGTCGATGCCAGGCCCGACAGCCGCGCCTTTTTCCGGCTGATTGGCGACGCGCTCCATCTCGGTAGCGAAGCCGAGACTTTTCGGCCAAGGGCGTGAGAACCTAACGTAAAGCCGAGCATGAGCCAGACACCGACCGCCGGCATGCGCCGCATTCCCGGCTGTGCCTTCACCATGGGATCCGAGCGCTTCTATCCCGAGGAGGCTCCCAAGCGCCGGGTGCGCGTCGGCGATTTCTGGATCGACGAGACTCTGGTCACCAATCGCGAGTTCGCTGCCTTTGTGGATGCGGCCGGCTATCGCACTGTCGCCGAGACCGTGCCCGATCCACGCGATTATCCCGGCCTGACCGAAGCGACCGCGCAGGCGGGATCGCTGGTTTTCCAGCCGACCTCCGAGCCGGTGCCGCTCGACGATTACCGGCAATGGTGGGCATTCGTGCCCGGCGCCGACTGGCGGCACCCCTATGGACCCGACAGCGCCATCGACGCGCTGCTCGACCATCCGGTCGTCCAGATCGCCCTTGCCGACGCTGAAGCATATGCCGCCTGGGCGGGCAAGGCACTGCCGACCGAGGCAGAATGGGAGTTCGCCGCGCGCGGCGGGCTGGACGATGCCGATTATGCCTGGGGCGACGAACTGGCGCCCGGCGGCGCGATCCTCGCCAACTACTGGCAGGGCCTGTTCCCCTTCGCCAACCAGCGCGCCGATGGCGGCTACCGGACGACACCGGTGCGGCGCTATCCCGCCAATGGCCACGGCCTGTACGACATGATCGGCAATGTCTGGGAATGGACGCGCGACTGGTATGCGGTCCCAAAGGCAGCGCGACCCGGCAAGGACAAGAGCCCGTGCTGTGCGATCCCCGATCCGCGCGGCGGCAATCTGAAGAACAGCATCGATCCGGCAGGCCCGGCGATCGGGCGGAAAGTGCTCAAGGGCGGCTCGCATCTCTGCGCGGCCAATTACTGCCAGCGCTACCGTCCCGCCGCGCGCCACGCCCAGACGATCGAGAGCGCGACTAGCCATATCGGCTTCCGCTGCATCCTTCGCGACTGAGCGGAGACGAGCGCCCGGGCCGCGGCCCGGACGCCCGACGGTTCATTGTTGCGGAGCGGGTGACGCAGGGGCGGCCGGTTGCGGCGCGGCACCGGGCGCCCAGTCGCGGTTGCCGTCACGCGGGCCATGATGCCTGCCGCGGCCATGCTTCTTCGGCAGTTCCGCGGCGACCAGCGTGCCATCCTTGTCGGCGTCGAACCGGTCGAAGCGGGCAGTCGCCGCCTGGACCCATTCGGCGCGGCTGATCTGGCCGTCGTTATTGGCATCGGCGCGGCCCATCCGGCCAAGGCCGTTGTCCATGCTCGCCATGGCGATGCCACCCGCCGCGAGCGTGGCGACGGCGACGGCGGCTAGTGCGGCGGCGGTGAGTTTCAATTTGTTCATCCCATTCCCCGAGCGCCCGGATCGGGCGATGCAGCGGGAATGGCGGATCTGTGTCGCGAACCGATTGCAATCGAACGGCAGAATTGTCGCAAGATGTGCGGATCAGGCGAGCGCCCTGGCCTCGATCCCCGCCAGCCGGAGGAAGTTCGCCAGCATGGCATGGCCATGTTCGGTGGCGATGCTCTCGGGATGGAACTGGACGCCGTGGATCGGCAGCTCGGCGTGGCGGAAGCCCATTACCGAGGCATCGTCGGCCGTCGCGTTGACGACGAGGTCGGCGGGAATGTCGGTGACAATCAGCGAATGGTAGCGCGTGGCAGTGAAGGGCGAGGGCAGGCCGGCGAACAGCCCGGTGCCGTCATGCTCGACCGGACAGGTCTTGCCGTGCATCAGCCCGCCGCGGACGACGCTGCCGCCGAAATGCTGGCCGATCGCCTGATGGCCCAGGCAGACGCCGAGCAGCGGCTTGTTCAGCTCGGCGCAGGCGGCGACCAGACCGAGGCTGATCCCGGCCTCGTTGGGCGTGCAGGGCCCGGGCGAGATCAGGAACGCCTGGGCGTTGCTGGCGATCGCATCGCGTGCGCTCAGCGCATCGTTGCGCACTACCTGCACCTCGGCGCCCAGCTCCATCAGGTAATGGACGAGGTTCCAGGTGAAGCTGTCGTAATTGTCGATGACGAGGATCATGCAGGCCCGGTTAAGGCGTTTCGCGTCATCCCACAATTGCCTTGGCGTGGCCACACTGGGGCGGCAACGCAGCGCACTCAGAGGTGTCGACCGCTGTTCAAAGGAGTATGCATGCTTTCCACCTTGTTCTTCGCCGCGCTGATCGCCGGTCC
Organism: Sphingomonas sp. LM7; assembly: GCF_002002925.1. Taxonomy (NCBI): domain Bacteria; kingdom Pseudomonadati; phylum Pseudomonadota; class Alphaproteobacteria; order Sphingomonadales; family Sphingomonadaceae; genus Sphingomonas; species Sphingomonas sp. LM7. Next base: position 617,428 of record NZ_CP019511.1, read on the forward strand.
CGTTCCGGCGCAGACCAGCGGGCCGCAGGAGGAACCGCCCAAACGCGTGCGCTCGGTCTTGGTCTATGGCGACGAGCAATGCCCCAAGTCCGAGGATCCCGACGAGATCGTGGTCTGCGCCAATGCCGGCGATTCGCCCTACCGCATCCCCAAGCGCTTTCGCGACCAGCCCAAGGAAGGCGCGGAATCGAACGCCTGGACCAACCGCGTCGAGAGCGTCGAGCAGTTCAACCGTGCCGGGCTGCCCAACAGCTGCTCGCCGGTGGGTTCGGGCGGACAGACCGGATGCACGCGCGCGGCGATCCGGCAATGGTATCAGGAGCGGGTGGACCAGAAGGCCAAGGCTGCACGAGTGCAGGGGGCGCAGGAGTAATTTCTAATTTTCCCTCTCCCCTTGTGGGCGCGCCAGGTCGGTCATGCCCCCGGCATGGCCTAAACAGCGCGGGGCGCTGTTTACCTGATGCGGGAGGGAGCCGATGAAATCGGCGGAAGGGTGAAGGGGAGTGTGTCCTGATGGACGTCCCCCTCATCCTTCCCACGCCCTCGGCGTGGGCCCCTTCCTTCTCCCACAAGGGGAGAAGGAGGTTGAGGTTACTGCCCGAATCCCGCTTCGCTGGCGCGTGCGACTGCTTCGCGGGCGGCGGCGAAGAGGGCGCCGGCCTTGGCTTCGCATTCGCGCTGTTCGTAGGCGGGGTCCGAATCTGCTACGATTCCGGCACCGGCCTGAACGTGCATGACGCCGTCCTTCACCAGCGCAGTGCGCAGCACGATGCAGCTGTCCATCGATCCGTCTGGCGAGAAATAGCCGACGCCGCCGGCGTAGGGTCCGCGCGTCTCCTGCTCGAGTTCGGCGATGATCTGGCAGGCGCGGACCTTGGGGGCGCCGCTGACCGTCCCGGCGGGAAAGCCCGCGAACAGCGCATCCAGTGCGTCGCTGCCGGGCCGCAGCTTGCCGACCACGTTCGAGACGATGTGCATGACGTGGCTGTAGAATTCGACCGTGTAGCTGTCGGTCACCCGGACGCTGCCGGCTTCGGCGGCGCGGCCGACATCGTTGCGGCCGAGGTCGAGCAGCATCAGATGCTCGGCGCGCTCCTTGGGATCGGCGAGCAGGCTGGTGCGGTTGGCTTCGTCCTCTGCCGCGGTCTTGCCGCGCGGGCGGGTGCCGGCGATCGGGCGGATGGTGATTTCGCCATCGCGGGCGCGGACGAGGATCTCGGGGCTCGATCCGGTCAGCGCGAAGCCCGGCAAGTCGAGATGGTAGAGGAAGGGCGAAGGGTTCACCCGGCGCAGCGCGCGGTAAAGCTCGAACGGCGGCAATGTGAAGGGGGTGGTGAAGCGCTGGGCGAGCACCACCTGGAAGATGTCCCCTGCGGCGATATAGTCCTTGGCGCGGGCGACCATCTCGCCATAGCGGCCCGGCGCGAGCACCGGGGTGAGCGCGATATCGCCCGGCGCGGCGCGGACCGGCGCGGGCAGCGCGGCGGTGGCAAGGCGCGCGGCGGTGGCGTCGATGCGTTCGGCTGCGGCCTCGATCAGCGTTTCCGGATCGCGTGCGTCGTCGGGCCAGACCGGCGCGACGAGGAACAGCGTGTCGGCCAGCCGATCGAAGATCAGGATCACGGTCGGCCGCACGAACATCATGTCGGGAACGCCGATCGGGTTCTCGGCCGGCCGCGGCAGCTTCTCGACCAGTCCGACGGTCTCGTAGCTGAAATAGCCGACGAGGCAGGCCAGCGCGCGCGGCAGCTCCGCGGGCACGTCCATCCGGCAGCTCTGAACCAGGCCGCGCAGAGCCTCGAGCGTCGGCTCGGGGCAGGGTGCGAACGCCTCGCGATCGGTTAGCCAGTGCGGGTTGACCGCGGCTTCGGCGCCGGTCGCGCGGAACACGAGGTCCGGTGCGAGCCCGATCAGGCTGTGGCGCCCGCGCACCGATCCACCCTCGACCGATTCGAGCAGGAAGTCGCCTCGCCCCTGCTCGATCAGCTTGAGCGCGACGGCCACCGGCGTCTCGGTGTCGGCGACCTGACGGCGCCAGAGCAGCGCCGGCCGGCCGGCGGCGAGCGCCGCCCGTGCGGCTTCGACGCCTTCAGTCACGTCAGCGTGCCGAGCCCGAGCGAGTCAGTTCGGCGCGGAGCTGGGCAATCGCCTTGTCGTTGCGCGTTACCTTCACGTGATTGCGGATCGACGCGATGAACTGGCGCGCAAACTCGGGGCCGATCTGCGGGGCGATGTCGCCGCGCACGCGCTGCATCGCGGCGGGATCGCCCGCGGCGCTGTGCTCCTCGACCTTGTCGAGATAGACGACATAATAGCCTTCGCGGTTCGGTCCCTCGACCAGCTTGGCCTTTTTGGGTGCCATGCTGAACGCCATCTGGAGGTACGGCGCCATGTTGGGGCCGAGCACTTCCGAGCGCTTGAAGTCGAACGCCTTGGGCGGAGGACCCTTGGTGACCCCGGCTTCGGTCAGCGCCTGCTGCATCGGCACGCCCTTTTCGAGCTTGGCGATCATCGCAGTGGCGGCGGCGCGCGCCTTGGTCAGCGCCTGTTCGACGAGATAGTCCTTCACGACGCGCTCGCGGATCTGGGCGAGCGGGCGCGGGGCGGCAGCGACGATGCGCTCGAGGCCGACCAGGGCGAAGCTGCCGTCGGGAGCGATCGGCACGACCTGCGGCTCGTCGCCGGCCTGTTCGAAGGTGAAGGCTGCGCGCATCACCGGGACGATCGCTGGATCAGGCTTAAAGTTGGGATCTTCGGGGTTGGCGCCGGCCGCGGTGAGCGCGGGCGAGCGCTCGGCGGTCAGCTTGGCATCGGCAATCGCTTCGTCGAAGGTCTTGCCGTCGCCCACGCCGTCCTCGACCGACTGGCGGAGATCGCCGATCACCTGGGCGAGCTTGCGCGCGCCGATCTCGGTGGCGAGCTCGGGACGTGCCTGGTCGAGCGTCTTGGCAGCGACCTGCTCGACCTTCTCGACGACGAGGACGTGCCAGCCGAGCGGCGAGCGGACCGGGCCGGCGACGCTGCCCTGCGCAGCGGCAAAGGCCGCGTCGGCGACGGCGGGCGCCGTCTGGCGGGCAAGCGCCGGCTTTTCGACGCCTTCGAAATTGGTGGGTTCGAGCCCGGCGGCCGTCGCGGCGGCCGCGAGCGTCTTGCCGCCCTTGACCTCACCGGCGACGCGATTGGCGGTCGCCTGGTCGAGCGCCACCAGCTGGCGGACATTGCGCTTTTCGGTCGCGGCGAAGCGATTGCCGGCCTTCTTGTAGGCGTCGGCGATCTCGGCCTCGGTAGGGGTGGTGCGCGCCTTGAGCGCATCTGGCTTGACGATCGCGTAGCGGACGATGCGGCGCTCGGGCACCATGTAGCGGGCGCGCTTGCCGTTGTACCAGGCAGTCAGCGTCTTGTCGTCGGGGTCGGCGCCGGGGTCCATCGCGATCGTCGAGACGAGGCCGACAATGCCGGCGCGGCGCTCGAGCAGCAGCGAGGCATAGGGCAGCAGCACGCCATCGGGGATCTGGTTGCCCAGCGTGGCGCGATTGAGCAGCCAGCTGCCGTAGCGGTCGTTGGTCATGCCCTCACGGAAAGCGACCGGCGAAATGCGGTTCTGCCCGAGAAGGTCCTCGAACTGCTTCTGGCTGAACTTGCCGTCGAGCCCATAGAACGAGGGGTTGCTGGCGATTTCGCCGTCGATCAGCTTCTTGCTGACCTGCATTCCCGATTCCTTGCCGAACGCGACGAGCGACGCGCTGTTGATCATCTCGTCGAGCGCGAGCTCCAGCCCGCCCTGGGCCAGGAACTGCTCCATCGTGACGTTCTGGCCCTCGCGCTGGAGGTTGCGCAGGAACAGGTCGATCCGCTCGCGCACTTCGCGATCGGTGATCTTGCGGTCGCCGACCTGCGCCACGACGCTGCCGCTGGGACCCCCCGTGCCGCTGCGGACGCCGGTGATATCACCTGCGGCGAATGCCAGCGCGATCACCGCGAGGAACACGAACACCGCGATCAGGCCGAAGCGCGACTTGGTGAAGCGGCGGAAGGAATTGAGCATGAAGGGCCGTTCGAAAGAGGAAGCTGGCGTGCTTTAGGGCCGCAATTGGCTGCCTTCAAGCTTGTGCAGCGCGCGCGGCTTGGTATCGCCTGCCACCAAATAGAAGGAGTATGACATGCGCCGCAAGCTGGTTGCCGGAAACTGGAAGATGCACGGGCTCAAGGCGCAGCTGGGCGAAGTCGAGGCGATTGCCGCGGCGGCCGCGGCGAACCCGGCAGTCGATGTCGCGCTGTGCGTGCCGTTCACGCTGATCGCGCCGGCCGTGGCAGTGGCGGGCACGCTGCCGATCGGCGCCCAGGACGTGCATGAAGGCGACAAGGGCGCCCATACCGGCTGCATCTCGGCGGCGATGCTGCGCGAGGCGGGCGCGACGCTGACGATCGTCGGCCATTCGGAGCGCCGCGCCGACCAGCACGAGACCAGCCATGACGCCTGGGCCAAGGCGGCAGCGGCGCGGCGCGGCGGGCTTCAGGTGATCCTGTGCTGCGGCGAGACCGAAGCCGAGCGTGATGCCGGCCGCGCCGAGCGGATCGTCCAGTCGCAGATCGAGAAGTCGCTGCCCGACGGCGCCTCGCCCGACTGGCTGACGCTCGCCTATGAGCCGCGCTGGGCGATCGGCACCGGCAAGACTCCGACGCTGGAGGACATTGCGGCGATCCATGCCATCGCCCGCGCCAAGCTGCGGATGATGGTGGGCGACGCTGCCGCCGGGATCCGCATCCTCTATGGCGGATCGGTGACCGGCGCGAATGCGGCGGAAATCCTGGCGGTGGACAATGTCGACGGCGCGCTGGTCGGCGGGGCGAGCCTGACCGCGGAGAAGTTCGTGCCGATCATTCGGGCTGCGGCGTCGCTTTCCTGATCGCGCCGAGCGTCAGCAATGCAGTAAGGCCCGACGCGGCGGCGAGGCCGGCGCCGACCAGCGCGCCGCCATGGAAGGCCGTGATCAGCTCGCGTCCGGCGCTGGCGATGATGGCGCCGGCGATCGCAGTGGCGATCAGCCCGCCGGTGCGCGCGACGGCGCTGTTGAAGCCCGAAGCGGTGCCGCTATGGGTGTCGTCGACCGAGGCGAGTACCGCAGTGGTGAGCGGCGCGGCGACGCTCGACATCCCGATCGCGATGACCAGGCAGCCGGGGAAGACCGAGGTCCAATAGGGCGCGCCGTCATCGACCAGCACGAGCAGCGCAAAGCCGATCGCGACGATGAATGCGCCGATGCTGAGCGGCCAGCGCGGGCCGACCCGCGCGGTAAGTTTTCCCATCACCCGCGAGGCCAGCCCCATGCCGAGCGGCATCGGCAGCAAGGCGAGCCCGGCCTGGAGCGCAGTATAGCCTGCCGCCTCGATCAGGACGAAGGGGAGCAGCAGCAGCACCCCGCCCAGCGCGCCGTAGAGCAGGAAAGTGAGCAAGGTCAGCCCGGCAAAGGCGCGCGAGCCGAACATCGCGAAGGGCATCATCGCCCGCGCGCCGCGATGATGCTCGATCCACAGGAACAGGGCCGCGGCGATCAGCCCGGCGGCGAGGCCGATCGCGACGGTCGCACCGAACGCGTGCTGGCTCGACCACAGGGTAAGTGCCCAGGTGATTGCGCCGAGCGCGACGGTGGCGGCGAGCGCGCCCGGCAAGTCGAGCGGCAATTCGCCCTCGGCGCTTTCCTCGACATAGCGCAGCGCGATGAAGATCGCCGCGGCCGCGACGGGCACGTTGACGTAGAAGATCGCGCGCCAGCCGATCGCGTCGACCAGCCAGCCGCCGAGCGGCGGGCCGACCGCGCCGGCGATCGCGCCGACGCCCGCCCAGGTGCCGATCGCCTTGCCGCGCGCCTCACCGGTAAAGGCGTGGCCGAGCGTCGCCAGGCTGTTGGGCAGCAGGATCGCCGCACCGATGCCCTGCGCCGCCCGGGCTACGAGCAGCAGCGTCAGGTCTGCGGCGACCGCGCAGGCGATCGAGGCGAGCGTGAAGATCGCAATGCCGAGGACGAGCAGCTTGCGCCGGCCGAAATGGTCCCCCGCCGCGCCGCCGATCGGCAGCAGCGCCGAGAGCGGCAGCAGATAGGCGTTGATCGTCCATTGCAGCTCGGCCGGGGTCGCGTTCAGGTCCGCGCCGATCGCCGGCAGCGCGACATTGGTGACCGATCCGTCGATGAAGGCGAGGCTCGACGCGAGAATGCACGCGACGAGAGTGAGCCTGGGGTGCGCGGCCTGCATGGGAGCTGCGGATAGCAGAGGCGCGGGGCGACGGGGAGGGGCTTGGAGCAGGCGGCATTGCCGCTTAGGCTGGTGAGGCCTCGATACGGAGCCGCGCGATGATCGTCCGTCTGCTGGTCTTTCTCCTGACGCTGTCGCCCGCGCTTCCCGCCGCTGCGGGGACGATCGAGCACCACCGCATCGATTCCGCCAGCCTGCGCGGCAATCCGGCCGGATTGGCGAGTGTCCGCGGCGTCACCGTCTATCTGCCCGATGGCTATGCGGCGGGCACGCGGCGGCTGCCCGTGCTCTATTATCTGTCGGGCTTCTTCGAGGACGACCGCGCGCCCTACACCACCAATGGCGCGCAGGCGCTGTTCGACCGCGCCATCGCCGAGCGCGTGATCGGCGACGTCATCATCGTCACCGCCGACTTCACCACCCCGGCCGGCGGAAGCTGGTACGTCAATTCGGCGGCGACCGGGAATTGGGACGACTTCATGGTGCGCGAGCTCGTCCCCTGGATCGATGGCCGCTACCGCACGCTGGCGCGGCCGCAATCGCGCGGCGTCGCCGGCGACCGGATGGGCGGGCACGGCGCGATCCGCTTCGGCATGCGGCATCCGGAGATATTCGGCGCAGTCTATGCGCTTCACCCGATCGGCACCGGCCCCGGGCTGCAGACGATGTTCTCGCGGCCCGACTGGGCGTTGCTGGCGCGGGCCAAATCGATCGAGGATCTGCGTGGCGACGGGTTCTCGCTGATCTTCACGTCGATCTTCCAGGCGCACCTAGCGGATCCCGTCCCGCCGCTGCGTTTCGCGGCGCCGGCGAGCCTCACCGATGGCCGGCTAAGCATCGATGCGGCGCGCACCGAGCGGCTCAACGCCAGCTTCTTCCTCGAGCGCCAGGTCCCGCTCTACGCCGACAATCTCAAGCGGCTCCGCGGCTTGATGTTCGATTGGGCGCGCGGCGACCCGAATGCCGATCACATCGTTTCCAACCAGGCATTCACCCGTGTGCTCGATGCGTTCGGCGTGCCCTATGAGGCCGAGGAATATCGCGGCGGCTGGGGCGATCGGCGTTGGGGGAATGGCGGGCGGATCTATACCGAGATGCTGCCGTTTTTCGCGAGGACGCTCGTTTTCGAACGCTAACGCTCTAAAATCACAGGCGATTTTGGCGCGCCACCCGCTGGGCAGGCGTGGCCTGCTATAATTGACTATGCATCGACGAGCGCTTCCTGCCGTTTCGATCGAGACCGATCAGAGTCGCGCGATTCTGGTCGCGCAGTTCCATGCGCTGCGGAATCAGGTGCCGCTGATGTACGCGATGATGTTCGTCGATGCGGCGTTCCTGAGTTTCGCCTCGCACGGCACCGTGAGCCTGTGGTGGAGCCTTGGCATGCCCGCCGCGCTGGCAGTGCTCTCCGCCGGGCGCGCGTTGTTCTGGCTGCGGCGCCGCACGATCACGCCCGAGCACGACCGGATCCCGCGCTACCTGCTGGGCACCACCATCGTCGCCGCAGTGCTGAGCCTGGGCTTTGGCGGCTGGGGGCTGTTCCTCTACGCCGAGGCGGATCTGATGCGCCGCGCGTGCATCGCGCTCTATATCTTCATCGGCGCGATCAGCTGCTGCTACTGCCTCCAGGCGCTGCCGCGGGCGGGACATGCGGTGCTGGTGTTCGGTGCGTTGCCCGTCACCTTGTGCCTGATCTTTTCCGACGACTGGTTCCTGCGCGGGCTGGGCTTCAACATCGTCATCGTCGCCACGGTGGTGCTGCGGATGCTGCGGAACAGCCATGCCGGATTCGTCGAAGTGTTGTTGTCGCGTTCCGACATGGCGACCGAGAAGCGCCGTGCGCAGGGGGCGGAGCAGCGCGCGCACCAGCTAGCCTATCACGATCCGCTGACCGGACTGCCCAACCGCCGCGCGCTTGCCGAGGCGCTGGAGACGCATATGGCGCGGGCGGGCGACGGCGAGCGCCACGGGTTGCTCATCATCGATCTCGATCGCTTCAAGTCGATCAACGACGTGCATGGTCATCATGCCGGCGACCAGTTGCTGCGCGACGTCGCGGCGCGGCTCAGCGCCATCGTCGCCGAGCAGGGCGTTAGCTATCGCCTGGGCGGCGACGAGTTCGCCGTGGTCGTCGATGCCGACGGGGAAGGCGCGCGGCGGATCGCCAATGCGATCGTCCATGCGATGCGCAAGCCCTTTGCCGGCCCCGACCTGGTCCACCACATCGGCGCGAGCGTCGGCATATCGCTGTATCCCGAAGATGCGCTGGATCGCGAGACGCTGATGCGCCGCGCCGACATCGCCCTCTACAAGGCCAAGCAGTCCGGACGCGGGCAGCTGTGCGCGTTCGAGCCGATGCTCGATGCGGAAATCCGGCGTCGCGCCGAGATCGAGCGTGAGTTGCGCGAGGCGATGGCGAACGATGCCTTTGCCCCGCATTACCAGCCGATCGTCGATCTCAAGACCGGCGTCGTCGTCGGCTATGAGCTGCTCGCACGCTGGCAGCGGCCGTGCGGCGAGGAGATCGGACCCGACCTGTTCATCCCGATCGCCGAAGAATGCGGGTTGATCAACGAGCTGATGATCCGGCTGCTGCGCCGCGCTTGTCGCGAGACGCGCGACTGGGGCGTGGGGATTGCGATCAACGTCTCGCCGACGCAGCTCAAGGATCCGTGGTTCAGCCAGAAGGTGCTGGCAGTGCTGACTCGCGAACGCTTTCCGGCGCCGCGGCTGACGATCGAGATCACCGAGAACGCGCTGATCGCCGACGCGGACAGCGCGCAGCAGACCATCGCCTCGCTCAAGAACCAGGGCATCCAGCTGGCGCTCGACGATTTCGGCACCGGCTATTCGTCGCTCAAGCATCTCCAGATGCTGCCGTTCGACAGGCTCAAGATCGACCGCTCGTTCGTCACGGCGATGGAGCGCGACCCGAGCGCGCTACGGCTGGTCCATGCGATCATCACCCTGGCCGGCACGCTCGGCCTGCCAGTGGTGGCGGAAGGCATCGAATCCGCCTCCACCGCGCAGACCCTCGTCGGGCTGGGCTGCGCGATGGGGCAGGGCTTTTATTACGGCTACCCGATGTCGATGGAAGATGCCGAGGCTGCGGCGCGGGCTCAGCTCGCGTAGCGGTCCTTCAGCACCTTCCAGGTGGCGCGCAGGCTGACCGCCTCAGCGCCCTTGGGACGGCCGGGCTTGGGCGAGCCGTTCCAACAAAAGATGTCGAAATGCGCCCATTGCGCCTTGTCCGGGGCGAATTCCTTGAGGAACAACGCCGCGGTGATCGCGCCGCCGAACGGACCCTCGGCGGCGTTGACCAGATCGGCGACGTCGGACTTGAGCGCTTCCTTGTACGGATCGTAGAGCGGCATCCGCCACATCGGATCGGACTCGGTCTCGGCCGCGGCGAGCAGCTCGGAGGCGAGCGTGTCGTCATTGGCGAACAGCGCCTGGAGGTCGGCACCCAGCGCGACGCGGGCGGCGCCGGTGAGCGTCGCGAAGTCGAACACGAGCTCGGGGTTGCTCTCGGCCGCCTTGGTGAGTGCGTCACCGAGGATCAGACGGCCCTCGGCGTCGGTATTACTGTTCTCGACCGACAGGCCCTTGCGCGAGATCATCACGTCGCCGGGGCGCGTCGCCTCGCCATTGATCGAGTTCTCGACTGCGGGGACGAGCATGTGGAGGCGCACCGGCAGGCGATTCTGCATGACGAGCTCGGCGAGGGCGAGGGCGTGCGCGGCGCCGCCCATGTCCTTCTTCATCAGCCGCATGCCCGCGGCGGGCTTGATATCGAGACCACCGGTATCGAAGCATACGCCCTTGCCGATGATCGCGATGCGCGGATGCTCGGGATTGCCCCATTCGAGTTCGATCAGCCGCGGCTCGCGGCCTTCGCCGGCAGCCTTGCCGACAGCCCAGAGCATGCCATAGCCCTTCTCGACTTCCTTGCCCTTGGCAACGGTGAGCGTCGCGCCATAGTCCTTGGCGAGATCGGCGGCGGCGGCTTCGAGATCGGCCGGCCCCATGTCGTTGGCGCCGGTATTGATCCGGTCGCGCAGCTTGAAGGTGACGTTGGCGAGGCGCAGTGCCTCTTCCATCTTGGCGGGGTCGCCGGTGAGCAGGACGCGCGGGCCCTGGGCCTTGTCGTCCTTCTTCTTGTAGCGATCGAACTTGTATTGCGCAGTGAGCCAGCCGAGCAGCGCCTTGCCGGGCTCGTGGCCTTCGACGCGATAGCTGCCCTCGGGCAGCGTCTCAGCCAGCTTGGCGAGGCACCAGGGGGTGAGCCGCTCGACATTGGCGACGACGGTCACCACCGACCAGTCCTCGGGCCCGTCGCCAGGAAGGATCGCGCTCGAATAGCCGGTGGGCGCGAGCTTCTGCGCCTGCGCGGCGGTGCGGTGGCGCGGCGGCTGCGCGTTTAGCCAGGCGTCGAAGCCCTTGGCGTCGATCAGGTGGATGGTGCGCGCGGGCTGACCGCGATCGGGCTGAATGAGCGTGGAGAGGTCAGGCATTGCAACGATCTAGGGTCGCGAAGCCGCTGCGCCTAGCCCCTGCAGGTCAGTGAATTGCCGCTTCATCGCTTGCGGCGGACCTTGGGCGCGCACATCGCCAGCGCGCGATCGATGATGTGGACGAGCCGGCGGCGGCCCTCGGCAAGGCCTTCGGCGCCGTCGCCCCGGTCGAGCGTCTCGAAATTGAGATAGTCGAGATCGTGGAGCACGGCATAGTTGGAGAGCGAACCGTCGCTGGCGACGACGCGTTCTTGGACGACGTTGAAATCGGCGGCGACCATCGCGTCGCGGCAGAATGCGGTGCTCGGGCTTCGCTTTGTCCGGTAGGTGGCGAAGGCGACGGTGTCGTCGTCATCCCATGGCCAGGCCCGGGCGCGCGACGGGCTGGGGATCAGCACCTCGTCGCAATAGCGGATCGAGATCACGCCGCTGCCGGAAGGGTCGGACTGGTTGCAGCGCGATTCGCCGGTGTCGAAGCCGCGGGCGTTGGTGTGGAGCGCGATGATCGGCATGCCCGGCGACAGGTCGGCGAGAATGCGGCGGGCATAGCCGGGCAGGGCAGTGTCGAAATTGCGGTTGGGATCGACGGGCCGGCCATAGTCGATCGCACGGTTCATGCGGGCGCCGTCCTCGGCGATGCCGGCATCGACGGCGATCAGCGTGCCGCCATAGCTGCGGACCGCCGCCAGCCCGGCTTCGAACCCGGCATTCTCATTGTCGTGCGGCACGAACCACAACGGGCCGCGCGGATGGCGGGTATTGGCGATGCGCCACAGCCGCCACGCCGCGCGCTCCTCGCGGAATTCGATGCGAGTGACGGAAAGGCCCTTCCACTCGGCGGGATCGCGGTGGCGGGCGAAATCATCGTCCTGCACGCTGAGCGGATCGACTCTGCTCACGCGCGCATTCGGGTCTCCGGCGCTGGCACCCGCGAGGAACAGCCATGCCAGGCCGGAAAGGAGCGCCGGGCGCAGCATCTCAGCTCGCCGGCGTGACCACGAACTGCTCGATCTTCCCGTCCCGGCCGGCATCGGCATAGGTGATCAGCGTCAGCGACCGGTCGGCATAGGTGATCCGATAGTTGCGGTTGACGAAGCCGCCGCGCAGCCGCGGGCTGCCGATCGGTTCGAAGCTGGTCGGCGCGCCGAGCGGACCGAGGCTGTCGCGATAGTCGCGGACGGTCTCGGCGTTGAAATAATAGGCGGCGTTTTCGGTCAGCAGGTTGCGGTTTGGCTCGCCCTTCTGGAGCGCGGCGTAGAATTCGCGTGCCAGGCCGGTGCGGTAGGCTTCCTCGTCATTTGCCTTCGCCGCGGGGAGCAGCAGGGCGAGGATGCCGTTGGCGATGGTCGACTGGGCGTTGCCGAAATCGCCGTTGACCAGCGCGACCACCGCCAGCCGGGCGTCGGGGACGACGATGTTCTGGCTGAGGAAGCCGACCGCGGCGCCGCCATGGCTGACCTGCTTATACTCGCCGCGCATGCCGAGCGAGACGCCAAGGCCGTAATTGGCGGGGTTGCCATCGGTAAGGCGGATCATCTTCTCCTGCTCGATCCAGTCCTCGGCGGGGAGGAGCTTGCGGTCGATGCGGGCGATGTTCCACTTGGCGAGTTCTGGGGCGGACATCGCCAGTTCGCCGGTGGCGAACATCCAGCCGGCGCCGGGGACGGTCACCCGGCGGATCGGGCCGAGCGCGTTGCGGCGATAGCCGGTGGGATAGCCCCTGCCGACCGCGAGGTCCTGATCGACCGGGCGAATGCCCAAGGGCTTGAAAATGCGGCGTTCCAGGAAGGTTAGGATCGGCTCGCCGGCGACCTTTTCGAGGATCATGCCTGCGGCGACATAGCCCGTGTTCGAATATTGCCACTGGGTGCCGGGCGTAAAATCGAGTGGCTTCTTCGCCCAGCGATCGAGGATCGCCTGCGGCGTCGCGCGGTTCTCCATCGCAGCGAAACTATAATCCTGCGGCCAGTAATCCTGCAGCCCGGAAGTGTGGCTGAGCAGCTGGCGGATGGTGATCGTCGCGCCGCCCGAGATGCCGGGGAGGTATTTGCCGATCGTGTCGTCGAGGCTCAATTTGCCTTCGTCCTCGAGCAGCAGGAGGCCGGCGGCAGTGAACTGCTTGGAGATGGAGGCGATCTGGTATTTGGTGTCGGGCGTCGGCGCGGGGACGTGGGGTCCCTGATTGCCCCAAGCCTTCGCGTAGACGATCTTGCCGTCGCGGACGATCGCCACCGACGCGGAGGGGACCTGAGTCGAGGCCAGCGCGTCGGCGACGATCCTGTCGACCTTTGCCGACTGCTCGGGCGTCAGTTGTTGCGCCGCTGCGGGGGTAGCGAGCAGGAGCAGTGCGGCGAATGCGGTGCGGATCATCGGGCCTCCGGGTTCGGCGCCGAGCATAGATGCTGCTCCGCGCCTGTCACCGGGACCTTGGCCGCAGGTTATACCCCGCGCAAGAGACGCTCAGCGCGCGAGCGGGACCCCGTAGAGGTCATGCTCGTCGGCGTCCTCGATCTCGACGCGGACGATGTCACCCTGCTTGAGATGTCCGGCGTCGCGCAGGAAGACCTCGCCATCGATCTCCGGGGCGTCGGCCTGGCTGCGGCCGGTGGCGCCCTCTTCGCCGACTTCGTCGATGATCACTTCGAGTGTGCGGCCGACCTTGGCCTGGAGCTTGGCGGCGGAGATCGCCGCGGTCTTCTCCATGATGCGGGCGTAGCGCTCTTCCTTGACTGCCTCGGGCACCGGATCGGGGAGCAGGTTCGCCGTGGCGCCCTCGACCGGCTCGAAGCGGAACGCGCCGACGCGGTCGAGCTGGGCTTCGTCGAGCCAGTCGAGGAGATACTGGAAGTCCTCCTCGGTCTCGCCGGGGAAGCCGACGACGAAGGTCGAGCGGATCGTGATGTCCGGCGCGATCGCGCGCCAGCCGCGCAGCCGCTCGAGCACCTTGGCCTCGTTGGCGGGGCGGCGCATCCGGCGGAGCACGGCGGGCGCCGCGTGCTGGAAGGGGATGTCGAGATAGGGGAGGATCAGCCCCTCGGCCATCAACGGGATGACCTGGTCGACATGCGGGTAGGGATAGACATAGTGGAGCCGAACCCAGGGGGCGATCTTGCCGAGCTCTCGCGCAAGGTCGGTCATGTGGGGGATCACTTCCTGACCCTTCCAGATCCGCGGCTCCTTGCGGATATCCACGCCATAAGCGGACGTGTCCTGGCTGATGACCAGCAGTTCCTTGGTGCCCGCTTCGACCAGCTTCTCGGCTTCGCGCAGGATCGCGTCTGGGCGGCGGCTGACCAGGTCGCCGCGCAGGCTCGGGATGATGCAGAAGGCGCAGCGATGGTTGCAGCCCTCCGAGATCTTCAGATAGCTGTAATGCCGCGGCGTCAGCTTGAGCCCGGCATCGGGGACGAGGTTGACGAAGGGCGAGGGCGGCATCGGCGCCGCCTCGTGGACCGCGCCGACGACTTCCTCGTACTGGTGCGCGCCGGTAACCGCGAGCACATTGGGGAAGCGCGCGCGGATGACCTCGGCTTCCTTGCCCATGCAGCCGGTGACGATGACGCGGCCGTTCTCCGCGATCGCCTCGCCGATCGCCTCGAGCGATTCTTCCTTGGCGGAATCGAGGAATCCGCAGGTGTTGACCAGCACGATATCGGCGCCCTGGTAGTCGGGCGACATCGCATAGCCGTCGCTGCGCAGCTTGGTGAGGATGCGTTCGCTGTCGACAAGGTTCTTCGGACAGCCGAGCGACACCATCCCGATGCGAGGGGACTCAGGGAGTTTGGTTGCCATGATTGCCCGGCGACATAGGCTTTTTTGGCAAAAAAGCTAGTCGGCGCCGGTGCGGAAGGTGGACCCTCCCTCGTCACTCCGGCTTCGTGCCGGGGTCCACGGCGCCGCACTGGATTTGCCCGATCCTCTTGCCCTTCAACCAGCCTCGCGGTGGACCCCGGCACAGGGCCAGGGTGACGAGGGGGTTAAGGGGTGACGGGGGCCCTGAACAGGAAGAATGCTCCCGCGGCGATCAGCGCGAAGCCGATCAGGTGGTTCATGGTGATCTTCTGGCCGAGGTACAGGACCGAGAAGGCGGCGAATACCGCCAGCGTGATGACTTCCTGCATCCCCTTGAGCTGCGCGGCCGAATAGACGCTGCTGCCCCAGCGGTTGGCGGGAACTGCGAGCATATATTCGGGGAGGGCGATCAGCCAGCTGACCAGGATCACTAGGAAGAGCGGCGCGGCCTTGAACTTGAGATGGCCGTACCAGGCGAAGGTCATGAAGATGTTCGAGGCGAGCAGCAGCGCGATCGGGAGCAGGCGTTCGGTCATCCGGTAACGATCTCGACGATCAGGTCGCCGGCGAGCAGCGCGGCGGCTTCGGGCGCCTTGTGGCCGTAATGCATGCCATCGCGATAGATGCGGACGCCGAGGCCGGTCTCGATTCCCGCGAGCGGCTTGCCGATCTCGTCGGCGCGGACGGCGCGTTCGGACAGTTCGACTTCGCCGTGGATCGAGGCCAGGTCCATGAGGTAGCCCGAAAGGTGCGGGCCGCGGCATGAGCCGGCGAGCAGCAACCCGGCGAAGCTCACCGGATTGACTACGGTGGTGGCGCCGGCCGCCCGCGCGGGCAGTTCGTTATCCTCGTTGCGGACGATCACGCTGATCGGGATCGCCGGGGCGAGGTGGCGCGCGGTGAGGGTGATCAGGATCGAGGTGTCGTCGCGCCCGGCGCATACGATCATCGATTCGGCGCATTCGATCCGCACGTCCTGAAGGATCTGGTCGCGGGTGGCGTCGGCCTGGAGCACGGTGCAGCCGCACGCCTTGGCGCGCTCGAGATTTTCCTCTCGGGTGTCGATTACGACGATCTGGCCGCGATCGGTGCCGCGCGCGATCAGCTCGTCGACGGTCTCCGAGCCGGTGGTGCCGTAGCCGGCCACGATGATGTGACCCGATAGGGTCCGCTGGATCACTGCCATACGCCATTTGTCCCAGGTGCGCTTGAGCACGAAATTATAGGCGGTGCCCAGGAAGAGCAGCACCACGAAAACGCGGATCGGCGTGACCACGAACGCATCGAACATCCGCGCCGACGTGCTGACCGGCACGATGTCGCCATAGCCGGTGGTGGTGACCGAGATCGAGGTGAAATAGAGGATGTCGAGGAAGCTGACCGACCCGTCGGCGGTGTCCTTGAGCCCGTCGCGCTCTATCCAGTGGACCCCCACCGCCAGCGCGAGCAGCGCGAGCACGGCCAGCACTCGCCAGCTGATCGAGACCCAGATCGGCAGGGTCGATTTGCGCTTGAGCGTGGCGGGTGGGAGGACGGCCATCTTGCTCCTCTATCCCCTCCCTGGAAGGGAGGGGCAAGGGGTAGCGTTCGGCAGTGAGTTCGTTGGGCGCGCAGACGCGCGCACCCACCCCCAGCCTCTCCCTGCAAGCAGGGAGGGGAGTGGCTCGACTCACCTCGCGGAGAGCCTCGCCAGCGGATCGACCGGGGTGCGGCCCTGGCGAATTTCGAAATGGAGTTCGGGGCGGTCGGCGAAGCCTGAATTGCCGGAGAGGGCGATCATCTGGCCTTTCTTGACCGATTGGCCGCGCTGGACAAGCAATTGCCCGGCATGGCCGTAGACCGTGGTGGTGCTGCTGCCGTGCTTGACGATGACGAGGCCGCCGAGTGCGGGCACGTCGCTGCCGACATAGGCGACGACGCCGTCGGCAGCGGCGAGGACGGGGGTGTCGAGCGGCACGGCGATCTTGATCCCGTCGTTGCGCTCGCCGCTTTTGCCGGGGCCGAAGCGCTTCACCACCGAACCCTTGACCGGCCAGGCGAACTGCCCCGCGGTGCGTACTGCCGGTGTTGCGACCGGGGTTGTCGCTGGAAGGACGCGCTTGGCCGTCGCGACGGGCTTTGCCGGCTGGGCATTGGCCGCCAGCGCTGGCTGGCCGCCGGTGAGGATGTCGTCGATGTCGAGGTGGAAGCGCGCGGCGCGCTCCTCGATCGTCTCCGGGCGGGTGCTCGGGATCAGCAGCCGCTGGCCGGTGCGCAGGATATAGGGTTCGGCGAGCGTATTGGCCGCGATGACGCGCGACCATTCGACGCCATAGGCGCGGGCGATCGCGATGCCGGTCTCGCCGGTGCGGACGAGGTGATAGCGGCCGCCGGGAATGCTGAGGCGCTGGCCGGGCTGGATGACGAACGGCGCGACGAGGTTGTTGGCGCGGGCGATCGCCTCGGACCCGGCGCTGGTCTTCGCGGCGATCGAGCGGAGCGAGTCGCCGGGCTGGACGACATAGATCGAGCTCGACACCTGCTTCGCATCCGCGGTGACGCGGCGCGCTTCCCAAGCGGGCGGCGGCGCGGGCAGCGTACGGACGTCCTGATCGAGCGAGCGGCGCTCGAACTGATCCTGCTGCGGATTGTCATAGGCGGGTGCCTGGTAGCGGCCGGGGCCCGACCCGGCTTCGGCCGGTATGCAGCCCGACAGCGCCAGCGCGCCGAACAGCATTACCCCCATGCGGCGCATTCCCAACTCCCCCCGGACCCTTAAGATTCAATAAGGTAAACGGGGGTGGTTAACAATAGATCGCCTTGAGGCCCTCCAGCGAGTCGCGGTGGGTGAGATCGAGGTGGAGCGGCGTCACCGTGATCCAGCCCTGCTCGATCGCCTCGAGGTCGGTTTCGGGATCGGGCGTGTGCGGCAATCGGCTCATCGCCAGCCAGTAATAGGGGAAGCCGCGGGGATCGACGCGCTTGTCGAGGCCGACCCGGCCATAGTCGCGAAGGCCCTGGCTGACTGGCTTGATGCCCTTGACCGCATCGGCGGGGATCGGCGGGAAGTTGATGTTGACCAGGGTGCGCGGCGCCCAGGGCGCGTCGAGCAGCGGGCGCAGCGCGCGTTCGCCCCAGGCTTCGGCGGTGTCGAAGGGGACAGCGTCGCCCATCCCGGTCCGCTCGTAGCGCTGGCTGAGCGCGACCGAACGGATCCCGGCGAGCGCGCCTTCCATCGCGGCGGAGACGGTGCCCGAGTAACTCACGTCCTCGGCGAGATTGCCGCCGCGGTTGACGCCCGAGAGGATCAGGTCGGGCGGGGAGTCCTTCATTGCCTCGGCGAGCGCGAACATCACGCAATCGGTGGGCGTGCCGCGGACGGCGTAGCGGTCGTCGCCCATGCGGCGGACGCGGAACGGCTCGGTGAGGGTGAGCGCGCGGCCCTTGCCCGATTGCTCCTCGGCGGGGGCGACCACGGTGATGTCGTCGGAGATGGTGCGGGCGATGCGCTCGAGCACTGCGAGGCCGCGGGCATGATAGCCGTCGTCGTTGGTGAGGAGAATACGCATCAGCGCGGTTCGAGCCGGTTTATGCCGCCGAGATAGGGCTGCAGCACTTCGGGCACGGCGACCGAGCCGTCCTCCTGCTGATAGTTCTCGACTACCGCGACGAGCGTGCGGCCGACCGCGAGGCCCGAGCCGTTGAGGGTGTGGACGAAGCGCGTGCCCTTCTCGCCCTCGGGGCGGTAGCGCGCGTTCATCCGGCGGGCCTGGAAATCGGTGCAGGTCGAGACGCTCGAAATCTCGCGGTAGCGCGCCTGGCCGGGGAGCCACACTTCGAGATCGTAGGTGCGCGCGGCGGAGAAGCCCATGTCGCCGGTGCACAGCTTCATCCGGCGGAAGGCGAGGCCGAGCTTGGTCAGGATATCCTCGGCGCAGGCGGTCATCCGCTCATGCTCGGCCTCGGACTGGTCCGGAGTGGTGATCGAGACCATCTCGACCTTCTCGAACTGGTGCTGGCGGATATAGCCGCGGGTGTCGCGGCCCGCCGAGCCTGCCTCCGAGCGGAAGCAGGGCGAGAGAGCGGTGAAGCGCAGCGGCAGGACCTCTTCGCTGAGGATCTTCTCGCGGACGCTGTTGGTCAGGCTGACTTCGGAGGTCGGGATCAGCCAGCGGCCGTCGGTGGTCTCGAAGCTGTCCTCGGCGAATTTGGGGAGCTGGCCGGTGCCGAACATGCTCTCGCTGCGGACGAGAAGGGGGACGACCGCTTCCTCGAAGCCGTGATCGCGGGTGAGGGTGTCGAGCATGAACTGGCCGAGCGCGCGGTGGAGGCGCGCAGCGCTGCCGCGCAGGAAGGTGAAGCGCGAGCCGGAGAGCAAGGCACCGGTCTCGAAATCGAGGCCGAGCGCGGGGCCGATCGCGTCGTGTTCCTTGGCCTCGAAGGCGAAGCTGGGCGGGGTGCCGCGCTGGTGGACGAGTTCGTTATCCTCCTCGTCGGCGCCCTGCGGCACGTCGGCGAGGGGGAGATTGGGGATCGCGGCGAGGGCGGTGGTCAGCTCGGTGCCGACGGCCTTTTCCTCGGCGTCGATCGCGGGCATCCGCTCCTTCAGGGCGGCGACTTCGGCCATCAGGTCGGTGGGGTCGTCGCGGCGGGCCTTGGCGGCGCCGATCGCCTTCGACGCCTCGTTGCGGCGCGCCTGAGTGGTCTGCGCCTCGTGGATCAGCGCGCGGCGCTTCTCGTCGAGCGCGAGCAGTTCGGCCGAGCGGGGTTCGAGCCCGCGCCTGGCCAGGCCGGCGTCGAAGGCAGCGGGGGTTTCGCGGATGAACCGGATGTCATGCATGGCCGGGCTATGGCTTTGCGCGATGGCCGGCGCAACCCTGCGGCGTGCGGGCGCGTTAGACGATCAGCACCTAGGCAAGGAGATGAGTAATGCAGGTTCCGCACGATACGTTCGTGGTGGTCGCGGATGGCCGGAAGATGCTGTTCCTCAGGAACGAAGGCGATGCCGAATATCCCAACCTGCAGGTCGAGAAGAAGGTGGTCGACAAGCATAACCCCTCGCACCACGAACAGGCGACCGACCTGGCCGGCGGCGCATCGAGCACTCGCGGCGGCGGGCAATGGGGTGGCGGCAGCATGGGCGAGGTGGACTTCCACCAGCTCGAGGAGGACCGCTTCGCCGCGGAGACGGCCGAACTGCTCAAGAAGCGCGCGCTCAACAACGACTTCGAGTCGCTGATCATCATCGCCCCGCCCAAGACGCTGGGCGAGCTGCGGAAGCATTATCACAAGGAAGTGAGCGACCGATTGAAGGCCGAGATCGCGAAAGACCTGACCGACCACACCGTGCCGCAGATCGAGGAAGCGCTGGCCCGGGCGGAGTAGGGCGCAGTCCAATCCCCTCCCGCTTCGGGAGGGGAGGGTGCGTGCGCACGTCCGCGCGCTTGAAAGAATCGTAGCTGTCTCGCTGAACAGCAAAGGGCGAGGCATCTAGCCCCGCCCTGTTGCTAAACCCATCCCAACCCCTCCCTTCCAGGGAGGGGCTTTTTTTGGGCTCAGGCCGCTTCCGCCACCTTCTTCTTGGCGAAGCGTTTCCGTGCGATCAGCGCCGCCGCAGCGCCGCCGAACAGCAGGATCATCGGCGGGGCAGGGACCGGCTCGGGGCCGCCCGGTGGCGACGGCGGGGGATTATGACCGCCACCGCAATGCTTGCCCCATTTGCAGCCCCAGCTGCTCGACGTGCTCCAGTTGCCCGAGGTGCTCCAATTGCCGCTCGATGAAGTAGAGGAGGACGTCGACGAAGATGTCGACGATGATGTCGAAGAAGAGGTGGAAGACGAAGTCGAGGAGCTGACGCCGCTCGACGTCGACGTCGAGGATCCACCGGTTGACGTCGAAGTCGAGGATCCGCCGGTCGATGTCGACGAGCCGCCGGTCGACGTGCTGGTGCCACCGCTCGAAATTTCGATGTTGATGCCGCTGCTGCTGCCCGAGGAGCTGCCCGAGCTGCCGAAGAAGCCGCCGGCGAAGAAGCCGCCGCCGAAGCCGCCGCCATAGCCACCGCCGCCACCGACGACGCCGGCCGCCGCACTGCTGGCCGCGGCTACCACGGGCATCTCACGCGGCGGAAGCGGGATCGGTGCGCCCTGCGTCGTCACCACGACGACCTCGGGCCTGGTCACGGTCTTGGTCGTGACGACGCGGCGGACGAGCTTCTTGCGCTCGACGCCGGCGACCGGCCCCTTGCGCACGACGCGCTTCTTCGCGACCGTGTACTGCTTGACCACGCTGGGCTGCGTTACGCGTTCGACGGCGTAGACTCCGCTGCCACCGATGACTGCGCCGCCACAGGCGCATGCGCAGAGTTTCGCCAAGGCCATGCGAACCGACATGATGTCCCACTCTTCCCTGTTGCTGGCGCGTCGCTCCCCACGGAACCGTCAGCAGCTTCTGCGCCGTCAATGCACAAGAAACGCAAAACAAACTATTAAGCGCAAGCGGAACGAGCGCCATTTACCTTGTTCTTGGACAGTTTTTCGGGACTCGGCAGCAGAGCTTATGGTTAATGTGCGGTTTCGGTACGGTTCGTGGCTCCGCCAAGTCGTTACTTGTTAACAATGATGGTTAACGCAGGACGACATCCGGCTCCTGTTCAGCCGATGCTAATTTCCTTCATGTTACCGGGAATTAGTCAGCGTGCCTGTCATAATCGCGCGCTTGTCTATGCGTTCGTGCGCAAGTATAGGGCGGGCGGGCAAAAAGGCAGTCGACCAGCGGCTTGGCCACTGGGTGACCAGTTGGAGAGTGGGGATGGCTACGGTATTGGAACGTGCCGACGAAGCGGGGAAATATTTCCCGGCGGCGGCGAATGACGGCGGCGACGGATATCGCCCGCACAACGACGAACCCTTCATGAACCCGCGGCAGCAGGAGTATTTCCGCGAGAAGCTGCTCGCCTGGAAGGACGCGATCTATCGCGAGGCCGCCGGCACCCTCAACCAGCTGCAGACCGATTCGCTGCGCGAGGCCGACCTTACCGACCGCGCATCGAGCGAGACCGACTGGTCGATCGAACTGCGCACCCGCGATCGCCAGCGCAAGCTGATCTCCAAGATCGACGCGGCGATGCGCCGGATCGAAGAGGGTGAATATGGCTATTGCGAAGTGACCGGCGAGCCGATCTCGCTCGCCCGGCTCGAAGCACGGCCGATCGCGACGATGACGGTCGAGGCGCAGGAGCGTCACGAGCGCAACGAGAAGGTCTCGCGCGACGAATAGCGACTTGCGGGCCGCGATTTTTGGTCGCGGCCCGCCAAATTTAGGCTTTCGTCAGGGATTGATGGTTTAACTGACGCAGATCAATTTTTGCGTCGAGCAACCCTGATGGATGACCATTTCTCTACCGATTCGGTGAACGCGCTCTCGGCCGATGACTTTACCGGCCAGCGCAGCGGTTCGCGCGACAGCCTGATGCTCACGGCGCAGTTTCGAATCGCCGGTGACGACAAGGTCGTCCAGGCGCGCGTGCGCAACCTCTCCTCGGGCGGATTGATGGCGGAATATGCCTCGCCCGTCGCAGCGCACACGCCGGTGGAAATCGAAGTGCGTGGCGTGGGCTGGGTGAAGGGGCGCATCGCCTGGGTCACCGACGGGCGCGTCGGCGTGGCCTTCGATATCGAGATCGATCCGATGCTGGCGCGCAAGCCGGTCGGCAAGGGTGCGCAAAACCCGGCCTATACGAAGCCTTCGCTCACGCGACGCTAAGGCGCGGCTCGGCATTCCGTCGGTGGTTACCGCAGAGATGCGGCCCTCTGGCCGCACCTCCCGGCAATAAAGCTGTGGACGGCCGCGCTAGCGGCTTAGCTCCTCCTTGACGCGCAGTTTCTGCTTCTTCAAATCCGCTATCAGCATCTGATCGGGAAGCGGCCGTTGCGCTTCGGCGGTAATCCGCTGGTCCAGAGTCGAATGCTTGGCGTTGAGTGCCACGAAATGCGCGTTCTGCATGGAAGCGTTCCTCCTTCAATAGGCGCCGGGGGGAATGAATAAATCACCTTTCGAGTTGCTTGTCGCCCCCCGTATTCGGCGCAATCGACAGCCTGCAGAAAAGGCGCGATGATCCGTTGCGGGGCTTGTACTGCGTAAGGGGGCGGGAATGGACGAAAGCGAGATCGTGCGGCGACTCGAGGAGTTGCGGACCGAGCATCGGGATCTCGACACCGCGATCGACGCGCTGCGCGAAACCGGCTCGGCGGACCAGCTCCAGCTGGCGCGGCTGAAGAAGCGCAAGCTGCGGCTGCGCGACGAGATCGCGGTGTTCGAAGATCAGCTCGTCCCCGACATCATTGCCTGATCTCCCGAGCCGGGACGAAAATGCTGTAATATTAAGCATTCAACTCGTCCGCCCGATATGGCAACCATAGCGGGATGACGGAGCAGGCAACCTCGACGATCCATCGCAGGCTGGTAGATTCGCTCTATGTCGAGGCGATGCTGCTGGCTGACGAGGCGCGCGGCTATTTCGATGTGCTGGGCCGCGCCGAGCGCGACTCGCTCGAGGCACTGAGCCGCGTCACCTTTTCCTGCGAGTCGCTCAAGGTCACGACGCGGCTGATGCACATCATCGCGTGGCTGCTGACTCAGCGCGCGGTCGAGGCGGGCGAACTCACGCCCGTCGATGCGCTGTCGCCCTCACGGCGTCTGGGCGATGCGCCCGAGACCGAGGCGGAGACGCTCGATACGATGCCTGCCCATGCGCGCACGATCATCGCCACCAGCATCGAACTCCACCGCCGCGTCGCACGGCTCGACGCCTCGCTCGACGAGCCGCCGGCCGAAGCGAGTCCGGCGCGCCGGATGATCGAGCGGCTTTCCGCTTCGTTCTGAGCGGTCACGGGTCGTATGGCTAGCTGACCCTGCAGCCAAGAGCAGCGAACACGTCTGCGGATGCGGCATCGGGTACACTGCTGGCCACCATTTTCGCACGTAAGGCCGCGCAACGATTTTTCTCGGCGACCGTGCGAGTTTCGTTCCACCCCAAGGCAACAAAGGTGACAAGCGAAATTGCGAGTATGAGTCCCACCATGAATGAGACTACGCCCCAGGTAGATATGCTCCAAGCCGCATCACGCGCTTTGCGGGCCGATTCATCAAGGCTCGCTGTGGAATCAACGAACACTTTGCCGTCTTCCAAGAGCTTCTTGCCGATGTAACGCTGTCGAAGGCGTTCGGCGTTAAATTCGGCTTGCGCTTGAAAGCAGATCTGCGCGCTGACGCACAGACCCAATCCCGTAACGAACGCCAAGCCGCTTAGTCCTCCGACAAGAACCAATTGGGGAATGAAGGTTTTCGAAACCAGATAGCCACCGAGCGCCAACAAGCCCGCCCCATTGGCGGCTGCGATCGAGTTCGTGATACGAGCGGCCAGCTCGCTTGCGGTGGATTCACTGCGATCCAGTCGGCGAAGGATTGCTTCTTCGTCGTCCCATTGCTCTTCAAGCTGCATGGCTCGAAATATACACGATAGCTGTCGTCTTGAACACCGAGAGCTCAGAGACGCGAAGATCGGGCATCAACGCGTCAGAGATGAGCCTAGGAGTGCGCAACACGCCTGCGCGCTGACTTACGTAGAGCGTCGAGCCCGCCCGACTCCAGCCGTCGCTGAGCTATACCGGGTCAAACTGTCAATTGGCACAGCGCCGCCTTCGCCGCGGCATATTCCCTCTTGAGCCGCTCGATCTTGACTGCGGCGGGCTCGACGGCGCCGACGGCGCCGATGCCCTGGCCCGATCCCCAGATCTCCTTCCACGCCTTGGCGCCGCCGAAGTTCATTGCGCTGGGATCGCTCTCCGGCAGCTTTTCGGGGTCGAGCCCGGCTGCCACGATCGAGCTGCGCAGGTAATTGCCGTGCACCCCGGTGAACAGGTTCGAATAGACGATATCGGCCGCGCGGCCCTCGACGATGCCCTGCTTATAGGCGTCGACGGCATTGGCTTCGTCAGTCGCGATGAAGGGTGAGCCGATATAGGCGAGGTCGGCGCCGAGCACCTGCGCGGCGAGCACTGCGCGGCCGGTGGCGATCGCGCCCGACAGGATCAGCGGCCCGTCGAACCACTCGCGCACTTCCTGGACGAAGGGGAAGGGATTGAGCTTGCCGGCATGGCCGCCCGCGCCAGTAGCGACGAGGATCAGCCCGTCGGCGCCCTTCTCGATCGCCTTGTGGGCGAAGCGATCGTCGATGACGTCGTGGAGCGCGATGCCACCCCAGCTGTGCACTGCGTCATTGAGTTCGGGGCGCGCGCCGAGCGAGGTGATGACGATCGGCACCTTCCACTTGGCACAGGTGTGGAGATCGGCCTCGAGCCGGTCGTTCGAGCGGTGGACGATCTGGTTGACTGCGAAGGGGGCGGCAGGGCTGTCCGGATTGGCGCGGTCCCAGGCGGCGAGCTCCTCGGTGATCCGGTGGAGCCATTCGTCGAGCAGGCTCTGCGGGCGTGCATTGAGCGCCGGGAAGGAACCGACGATCCCCGCCTTGCACTGCGCGATGACCAGATCGGGCACCGAGATGATGAACAAGGGCGAGCCGATGACAGGGAGCCGGAGGCGATCGAACAGCGGAGGAAGAGCCATGGACCAGTTTTGTAGCGCAACGGGAATGGCTGTCTATCCCGGTCTCGGCGACGCTACGGCAGGGCCGTGTAGCATGGCCGTGGCTCAATCGACTCGACGGAGTTCCTGCGCATATTGGCGCTGTTTGGCTGCGTAGAGCGCCGCCGACGCCTTGAGCATCGCCTTCTGATTGTCGTCGAGCGGGCGGATCGCCTTGGCCGGCGAGCCGACGATAAGATAGCCCGGCGGGAAGGTCTTGCCTTCGGTGACCAGCGCGCCGGCGCCGACCAGACAGTCCTCGCCAATCACGGCACGGTTGAGGATCGTTGCGCCCATGCCGATCAACGAGCGGTCGCCGATGGTGCAGCCGTGGAGGATGGCGTGGTGGCCGACGGTCACGTCCTCGCCCAGCGTACACGGCGCGCCGGGGTCCGAATGGAGCATCGCGCCGTCCTGGATATTGGTCCGCGCGCCGATCAGGATCGGAGTGTTGTCGGCGCGGATCGCTGCGCCGAACCATACGCTCGCCAGTTCGGCGAGGTGGACGTCGCCGATCAGGTCGGCGCTCGGCGCGACCCAGGCGTCTGCGGCGAGTTGTGGCTGGTAGCCGCCCAGTGCGTAGAGCGGCATCGCCTCAGAAAAGCGGTGCGTTGAACGTCGCGGGGAGGGGCATGTGCAGCCCCAGCACCAGCGCGAGGCCGACGGCGCCAAGCAGGATCGCCAGCGTCGAGGAAAGCGAAAACAGGCCCCAGCCCACCAGGGTCACCATCTGCGGATTGGGCCGCTGTTCGCGCTGGTTGCGCTGCATCGCGAACAGGACGAACATCGCCAGCATCGCGTAGAGTGAAATGAAGAATTCGGTCATCGTTTCAAAACCCGCCCCCGCGTGATCTCGCGGATTTGGTAGCCCGGTAAGGTTAACGCTTCAATGCCGGGACCCTGCGGATCATCGCGTAGGAACATGCTTTGGTCGCGCGATGCGGCTGGACGGCGAATGTAAAAATGAATAGCATATGTGAAAATATTGGGAGACGGGGCTTGAACAAGGTTTGGGGGATGGCGGGGCTCGCCGCCATGCTGCTGTCGGGCACGGCGCTGGCGTCCGAAGTCGAGCGCGTGCCGCACGGCGTGATCGTTACGCCGGACCAGGGCGCTGCCAAGCGCGTGCGCGTGCTCGCTTATGGCGACGCCGCCTTCCGGGTGACCGCGGTGCCGGCGAGCGACCTCAATCTGCCCAGGAGCCTGATGGTGACTGCGGACGCGGCGGGCGATCCGGTGATTGCCGAGACCAGGGGGCTGGTGACGCTCAAGCTGGCCAAGGCGACGGCCGAGATCCGCCTGTCCGACGGGCGCGTGCAGTTTCGCGATGCCGCGGGCAAGCTGGTGCTCGACGAGGCGCGGCGGCGCTTCACCGCGACCAGCGCAGACGGCAAACCGTTCCTCGCCACCGAACAGCAGTTCAACCGTGGCACCGACGAGGGCCTGTACGGCCTCGGCCAGCACCAGAACCGACAGATGAACTACAATGGCGAGGACGTCGAACTCGCCCAGCACAATATGGACATCGCGATCCCGTTCCTCGTGTCGACGCGCAATTACGGGCTGCTGTGGGACAACAACTCGATCACGCGCTTCGGCAATCCGGCGCCCTATGCCCATGTCGGGCAGGGGCTGAAGGTAAGCAGTGGCGGCAAGCCGGGCTGGAAGGCGGAGTATTTCCTCGGCGAGAAGCTGGCGGTCACGCGGCAGGAGCCGTTCATCGACTATCAGTTCATCAAGGATCAGGCGAACTGGCCCGAGGCGGCCAAGGCGCAGACCGTCGCCTCGCCGCAGAGCGGGCAGAACACCGCGGGCGTGGTCGTCGGCAAGCAGAGCGTGGTGTGGAGCGGCAGCGTCACGCCGGACAAGACCGGCACGCATAAATTCCGGCTCTATTCGTCGAGCTATGTGAAGGTGTTCGCCGACGGCACGGAAGTGCTGTCGCGCTGGCGGCAGAACTGGAATCCTTGGTTCCACAATTTCGAGCTGCCGATGACCGCGGGCAAGCAAGTCGAACTGCGCATCGAATGGGAGCCCAATGCGGGCTATCTTGCCTTGTACCATTCGGATCCGCTGGCGCAGCCCGATCGCCATTCGGTGTGGCTGTCGTCGGATGTCGGACGGGCGATCGACTATTATTATGTCGGCGGGCGCAACATGGACGAGGTCATCGCCGGCTATCGCGGGCTGACCGGCAAGGCCGAGATGATGCCAAACTGGGCCTATGGCTTCTGGCAGAGCCGCCAGCGCTACGAGACGCAGGAACAATTGCTCTCGGTGGTGCGCGAGTATCGCAAGCGCGACATCCCGATCGACAACATCGTCCAGGACTGGTTCTACTGGCCCGAGGACCAATGGGGCTGCCATTGCTTCGACGCCAAGCGCTTCCCCGATCCGGTGGGCATGGTCAACGAGGCGCATGCGCTGAACACGCGCGTGATGATCTCGGTCTGGCCCAAATTCTATCCGAACACCGCGAACGCCAAGGAGCTGATGGCGAAGGGCCATCTCTATCTCGGCAACCTCAAGGCCAGGGAGAAGGATTGGGTCGGCAAGGGGTATGAGAATACCGATTACGATCCGTATGCGCCCGAGGCGCGGGCGATCTATTTCCGCCAGATGAAGGAAGCGCTGGTCGACAAGGGCTTCGATGCCTGGTGGATGGACGCGACCGAGCCCGATATCCATTCGAACCTGTCGATCGAGCAGCGCATCGACCGGATGGGGCCGACCGCGCAGGGGCCGGCGGCATTGTTCTTCAACAGCTTCCCGCTGGTCCATGCCGAGGGGGTGGCGGACGGACTACGTACCGCGCTGCCCGACAAAAGGCCGTTCATCCTGACGCGCTCGGGGTTCGGCGGGGTCCAGCGGACCAGCTCGGCGTTGTGGTCGGGCGACATCACCGCACGTTGGGACGATCTGCGGGACCAGATTTCGGCCGGCGTCAATCTGTCGATGTCGGGGGTGCCCAACTGGACGCATGACATCGGCGGCTTCGCGCTCGAGGACCGCTATACCAACCAGGAGCCCGCGCATGTCGCGGAGTGGCGCGAGCTCAATCTGCGCTGGTTCCAGTTCGGCGCCTTCTCGCCGCTGTTCCGCAGCCATGGCGAAACCCCCAAGCGCGAGATCTTCGAGATCGCTGCGGGCGACAAGGCGATGTACGAGTCGATGGTCGCCTACGACAAGCTTCGCTACCGGCTGATGCCGTATATCTACACGATCGCCGCCGACACCTGGCACAAGGACGGGACGATGATGCGCGGGCTGGTGATGGACTTCCCGCGCGACCGCAAGACCTGGAACATCGATGACGCGTACCTGTTCGGGCCGGCCTTCCTAGTCGCGCCGGTGACCGGGTTCGGCGCGCGGACACGCGACGTCTATCTGCCTGACGGCGCCGGGTGGTACGACTTCGCCACGGGCGTGCTCTACAAGGGCGGGCAGACGGTCAAGGCGGCGGCGCCGCGCGAGGCGATGCCGCTGTTCGTGCGCGCCGGCTCGATCGTGCCGACCGGCGCGGCGATCAGCCATGTCGGCGAACAGCCCGACGGGCCGATCGTGCTGCATGTCTTCACCGGGGCAAGCGGCAGTTTCTCGCTCTACGAGGACGACGGAGTCAGTCCGAAATACCAGCAGGGCAAGTTCGCGCGGGTGCCGGTCAAATGGGACGAAGGCAGCGGCGCGCTGACGATCGGGGCGCGCGAGGGCGGCTATGACGGGATGGCGAAAAAGCGGGCGGTGTCGGTGCGCTTTTACACGCCGGGCCGCGCTGTGGTGCCCGACTTTGCCGAATCCGCGCAGAGCTTCGTCTATGACGGGTCGGCGATCACGGTGCGCCGGCCCTGAGGGCTGGTAAAAAGCCGAGTCGCACCCCATATCGTTGTCATCGCGCCGACCTTCATTCGAGCATGGTGCGGCTGAGAGATGCGTGCGCTCCCGCTCTGACGGGAGATTCACGTGTCGCGCGCAATCAATATCGATGCCGATCGGGCCGACGTCGAGGCCATGGCCGCCAAGCACAAGGCGGCGATCAGCGCGATCGAATCGCTGCACCCACGCGGCACCCGCGTCGTGCTGATGAACATTGACGGCGCCAACGCGGTTGCCAAGGCATTCGGCAAGCGCGTGATCACCGGCGCGGTGACGCGCATCCGGTTGCGGCCATGAACCTCTTCGCGGGCGCTCTGTCGGCGGAGGGGCTTGTCGCCTGCGCCGATCAGGACCTGCGACCGGCGGGCGAGGCCCAGGCCTATTTCGAAATCTATCGCGCCGATCGCATCAAGCTCACTTCGGTCCTGTTCTCGGGCGAGGACTGGCGCTGGCGGTTTTGCTCGGGCGCGGGCCTTACCGTCGCCTCGGGCGACGGGTTCGGCAGCGAGCGCGAATGCGTGGCGGCAGTGAACGCACTTCGGACCGGCGCCGGAACGGCAAGCGTGCGCGGGAGTTCACTCCAGAGCTGATCCCCACAGCCGATTACCGCCTCACCGAAAGGACTGTGTACATTCCCCCATCATCGATTCTTTGCCGTGCCCAGGAAGCGCTCCAGCGTGCCCGGGCCGCCGCCTCGACGCTGAACAGCGTCCGCATCCAGGCGGAAGCCGCGGCAACCGCCTGGGCCAAGGAAGCCGTCGCCGCCGAGCATCGCGAGCGGCGCAAGCTCCGTGCCGTCGGCCCCGGTGATGCCGGGATGGAAATCGTCGTGCGCGAGGAGCGCGGGTTCAGCGAGAACCCCGATCGCGGACTGGCCAACGCCTGACCCGTGGGCGTGCGGGCGGATCAGTTCGCCGCCGCGCCCTTTTCGACGACGAAGCTCGCATTGACGTAGCGCACCGCGGCGGCAGCGACCGACTTGGACCGGCTTTTGGGCGCTTCGGCCGAGAAGGTGCGGGTGGCGTAGTGGCAAGCGGTGCGATCGGCGAGCGAACTGCCGCTCGAGGTCAGCACGTCGCACTCCTTGGGCGCGCCGGCGCCGTAATAGACCAGCTGGACCTTGGCCGGGCGATCATAGCCGCTGGGCAGCTCAGCCACCTGCAGCACTGCCTCGATCGCAGTGCGCGGCTGATGCTCCTTCTCCAGTCCCCAGGGCGTCGACAGGCGATATTCGCCGGCGACCTTGCGGCCGCTCGCGTCGGTGGCCGGCGCAAAGCGCGCGCGCCGCTTGAGCAAGCTGCAGGTCTGCTCGTCGAGCGGCTTCGACAGGCTAGATTCGGTGACTTCGCACTGCATCACGCTGCCTTCGTCGGAGACCTTGAGCAGCACCGAGACGACGCCCGCTTCGCCGCGCCGGATCGCTTCGATCGGATAATCGTCATAGCTGATCGCCGGCTGCGTCTCGATCAGCCGCGGCGGCTGCGCATCGACGGCGGGCGCGGGCTGCAAGGCTGCGAACAACAAGACGATCATCATCGGCCTCCTCTGATTTGAAGTGCGCAGCATGCCGTGCCGCGGGACGATAGGCAATCGCCGACGCATCGACTCGAACGGCACCACGGGGGGGCGCTTGCGCTGCGCTTTAGGCTGACTCTAGACTGAGGCGGCTGGAGCGTATTCAGCGAGGGGGAAGACTATGGGGGCGATCCGGCTGGGCTGCATCGGCGGCGCGGCATTTCTGTTGCTCGGCGCATCGGGGGCGGGTGCGCAAACGGCGCCGGTCGCGCGAACCGTCGTGGCGCCTGTCCCCGCGGCCGTCTTTGCCGAGAAACCGGGGTTCTCGGTGCCGAAGCTGTCGCCGGACGCGACGCGGGTCGCCGCGGTCGAGCATACCGGCACCAAGACCCGGCTGCTCGTCGTCCCGCTCGCGGGGAAGGAGACGGAGCCCAGCTATTACGATGTCGGCGTCCTGCCCATCGCGGACGTGCGCTGGGCCGGCCCCAACCGGCTGCTCGTCCGGTCGGAGCTCGTGCTGGAGGTACTCGGCATGACGATGCCGATCGCGAAACTGACCGTAGTCGATCTTCAGACCAAGGCGCAGCACGACCTCGATCCCAAGAACAACCTGCTCATTACCGGGGAGGTGCTCCACATCGATCCGAGGGCCGAGTGGCTGCTTCTCGCCGCACCCAAAGCGCTGGGCGACACGCCGGCGGTGCGGCGCATCGATATAAGCTCGGGCGCCAGCGAAGTCGTCGAGAAGGCGCGGCCCAATGTCTGGAGCTGGTTCGCCGATACGGCCGGTGTGGTCCGCGCAGGCATAGCCTATGACAATGACCGCTGGACGATGTGGTATCGCGATCGGCCCGGCGCGCCGCTCGCCAAGGTGCGCTCGCCGCGCTTCGAGGGGAGCGAAGGCTCGGTCGACAGCGTCTATTTCTTTCCGGGCGAGAATGCCGGCGCGATCCTCACCAATGCGCGGACCGGGCGCTTTGCGGCCTATCGCTTCGATTTTCGCACCGGGCAGATCGGCGAGGCGATCTACGAGCATCCTGCCG
Source organism: Sphingomonas sp. LM7 (assembly GCF_002002925.1). Taxonomy (NCBI): domain Bacteria; kingdom Pseudomonadati; phylum Pseudomonadota; class Alphaproteobacteria; order Sphingomonadales; family Sphingomonadaceae; genus Sphingomonas; species Sphingomonas sp. LM7. The sequence goes on from NZ_CP019511.1 coordinate 649,040, forward strand.
TGGACGTCACTGCGATCCTGCCCGATCCGACCACGCGATCGATCGCGGGCATCTCCTATGAAGACGAGCGTGCGCGTGTCGCCTGGACCACGCCGGCGATGCAGACCGTGCAGAAGCGCCTCGACAAGGCCTTTCCCGATCTCGACACCGTCGTGGTCGACAGCAGCGCTGACGGCAAGCATCTGCTGGTCTGGTCTGGCGGCGCGAGCGACCCGGGCACATTCTACACCTTCGATATCGCCGCGCGGCGGCTCGAAGCGCTGGGAAAGCCCTATCACAAACTGTCCGAAGCGCGGCTGAGCAAGGTCGCACCGATCCGCTACACCGCGCGCGACGGCCTGGCGATCCCGGGCTACCTGACGTTGCCGCAGGGGCGGGCGGACAAGAACCTGCCGCTAATCGTCCTGCCGCATGGAGGGCCCTTCGCGCGCGACGGATGGCGCTATGATCCGTTCGTGCAGTTCTTCGCCAGCCGCGGCTATGCCGTGCTCCAGCCCAATTTCCGCGGATCGACCGGCTATGGGAAGAGCTTCGTCGAGCAAGGTTATGGCCAATGGGGCCGCAAGATGCAGGACGATGTCGATGACGGCGTGGACTGGCTGGCCGGGCAGGGCATCATCGATCCGAAACGCGTGTGCATCATGGGCACATCCTATGGTGGCTATGTCGCCTTGTGGGGCGCGATCCGCAATCCGGAGCGCTATCGCTGCGCCGCCAGCCTGGCCGGGGTGACCGACTTGCCCGGCATGCTGCGCTACGATCGGCGGATGTTCAACGCGACGCGCTATTTCAAGCAATGGCAGCAGCGCGTGAGCGGCGAGAAGGACGTCGACCTCAAGGCGCTTTCTCCGCTCGCCCAGGCTTCACGGCTGCGCGTGCCGGTGTTGATTGCGCATGGCACGCTCGACAGGACCGTGCCCGCCCAGCAGGCGCAGCAGATGATCAAGGCGCTGGCCAAGCGCAAGGATTTGGGGCCGGAGATTTCCACTGCCTTTTACGAAGGCGAGGGGCATGGGCTGGAAAGCGCCGCCAACCTGACGGATTTCCTCACGCGCCTCGAAACCTTCCTCGCCAAGCACAATCCGGCCGATCCGCCGGCGAATTGACGCCTATTGGGCGGTGACGGGCTCGCGGCGCACCGGCTCGGGGGCGGTTTCCCATCCGCCCCCCAGTGCGTTGAACAGCGCGACCTGTGCCTCGGCCAGTGCCGCATTCGACTGGGCGAGCGTGGCGCGGGCAGTGGCGCGGTCGCGTTCGGCGTCGATGCGCTGGAGCAGCGTGTCGCGGCCCGCCGAGAAGCGGAGGCCGGCGATGCGCGCGGCGTTGCTTGCGGCCGCCTCGGCGCGGCGCAGCGCGACGTTGCGCTCGATCTCGCCCGAATAGCGGGCCAGCGCCTGTTCGACTTCGCGCAGGGCAGTCAGCACGGTGCCGTCGAAGCTGGCGAGCGAACCTTCCGCAGTGGCCTCGGCCTGGCGGAGCCGGCTGCGGGCCTGGCCCATATTGGGGAAGCTCCAGCTGATCAGCGGCCCGAGCGAGAAATTGAACGAGTCGGACTTGGCGAGATCGCCGATGTCCTGCGCACCGAGCGATACCGAGCCGAGCAGCCGGATCGACGGATAGAGCGCCGCCGTGGCGACGCCAACGCGCGCGGTGTCGGCCGCGAGGTTGCGCTCGGCCTGGCGGACGTCGGGGCGGCGGGCGAGCAGCGCGGCGCCGTCGCCGACCGGGATCAGCCCGCTGACCTGCGGCGGCACGACGCACGCGCCGGCCTCGGCATCGGTCTCGGCCGGCGGGCGGCCGGTGAGCGTGGCGAGGGCGTAGAGCGCGGCGCGGCGTTCGGCTTCGAATTGCGGGACCTGCGAACGCGCATTCTCGGCGAGGACGAGGGTCTGGTCGACATCGCGCTGGGTGCCGCGGCCAGCCTCGAGCAGGCGGCGGGTGAGGCCGAGCGTCTGGTCCTGGAGCTGTGCGGTTTCGCGCGCGACGGCGGCCTGGGCCGCGAAGCTGCAGGCCTGGGCGTAGCTGCGCGCCGTCTCGGCGGCGATCGCGATGCGGGCAGCGTCGAGCGCCGCCTGTGCCGCGGCGACGTCGCCGCGCGCGGCTTCGATCGCGCGCGTCACCTGGCCGAAGATGTCGACCTGATAGCCCGCGTCGAGCCCGACCTGGAACGCGTCGAACTCGACGCTGGGCATGCCGGGGATGTTGGAGGCGTTCGAGCCGGCACGCTGGCGGGTATAGCTGGCGCTCAGGTCCGTCGTGGGCAGGCGCTGGTTGCGCGCTTCGGACAGCTGGGCACGCACGCGGCGGAGATTGGCGGAGGCGACGCGGATATCGGTGTTGTGCGCCAGTGCATCGACCACGAGGCGATCGAGCACGGGATCGCGGAACAGATGCCACCACTCGCCTTCGACCGCGCCGAGCGAGACCTTGGTCACGCCCGGATCGACGAAGGTGCCCGCGGCTGTCGGCGGCGTTTCGGGCCGCTCATAGTTCGGGCCGACGGCGCAGGCCGAGAGCAGCCCGGCGGCGAATATAGTCAGGCGCTTCATGCTGCGGCCTCCGGCTCCGGCTTGCTGTCGGGCTTGCTGCGGAACCGCGCGCGCTGCTTTTCCGACCAGCGTGCCAGCTTCCGCACCATCACATAGAATGCGGGGGTGAAGAGCAGGCCGAAGATGGTCACGCCGATCATGCCGAAGAACACCGCGACACCCAGCGCCTGGCGAAGCTCGGCCGCAGCACCGCTGGCGATCACCAGCGGCAGCACGCCGAGGATGAACGCAATCGACGTCATGATGATCGGGCGCATGCGCTGGTGGGCGGCCTGCTCGGCGGCGGCGGCAGGCTCGAGGCCTTGCTCCTCCTCGCCCTGGCGCGCGAACTCGACGATCAGGATCGCGTTCTTCGCAGCGAGGCCGATCAGCACGACGAGGCCGATCTGCGTCAGGATGTTGTTGTCCATGCCCATCACATTCACGCCGAGGATCGCGGCGAGCAGGCACATCGGCACGATCAGGATCACCGCCAGCGGCAGCACCAGGCTCTCGTAGAGCGCGGCAAGCAGCAGGAAGACGAACACCACGGCAAGGCCGAAGGCGATCACGCCGGTATTGCCCGCTTGGCGCTGCTCGAAGGCGAGCTCGGTCCATTCGAAGCCCATGCCCTTGGGCAGGGTCTGGTTGGCGAGTGCTTCCATCGAATCGAGCGACTGGCCGGTCGAGAAGCCGGGCTTGGTGTCGCCCATCAGCTCGGCGGCGGGATAGAGGTTATAGCGCACCACCCGATACGGGCCGGCGTCGTTCTTGAGCGCCATGACCGCGCTCATCGGCACCATCTTGCCCGAGGCCGAGCGGGTCTTGAGCGTCTGAATGTCCGACGCGTCGTCGCGATAGGCGGCGTCGGCCTGCGCGGTCACGCGGAAGGTGCGGCCGAGATAGTTGAAGTCGTTGACATAGGCCGAGCCGAGATAGGAGCCGAGCGTCGAATAGATGTTCGAGACGGGCACGCCCATCCGCTCGGCGCGGTCGCGATCGACTTCGGCGGTGAGGCGCGGGGTTCCGGTGTTGAACAGCGAGAAGGCGCCGGCGACGCCTTCGGCCTGGTTCGCGCCCATCATCATCGCCATCGATGCCTGCGCCAGCGCCTGATAGCCCTGGCCCGAACGGTCCTGGATCATCATCTTGAAGCCGCCGCCGGTGCCGATGCCGGGAACGGGCGGCGGTGCGATGACCATGATGTCACCGCCGGTGATTCCACCGAGCGCGGGGTACAGCGCCTGCTGGATTTCGTCGGCATGCTGGTCGCGGTCTGCGTGCGGCTTCAGGGCGAAGAAGATCACGCCGGCGTTCGGCGCAGTCGAGAAGCTGGCGCCGTCGAGGCCGGCAAAGCCGATCGACGTCTGGATGCCGGGGAGCTTCAGCGACTCCTTGATCGCCTCGCGCACCACGGCGTCGGTGCGCTGGAGCGACGAGCCCGGCGGCAGCGAGACCACGCCGATCAGATAGCCCTGGTCCTGCGGCGGGATGAATCCGCTCGGCGTGGCGGAGAAGCGCCAGCCCACGACGAAGATCAATGCGATATAGACCACGCCGACGATCACCAGCATCCGCACCAGCCGCGCCGTGAGGCGGCTATATTTGTGCGAGAGCCAATTGAACCCGGAGTTGAACTTCTTCCCCGCGCGTGCGGGCAGCCCGCGCCAGCCGGGGGTTGGTGCCCTATCGTGGTCGGGCTTCTTGAGCACCAGCGCGCAGAGCGCCGGCGACAGCGTCAGCGACACGAAGGCTGAGATGACGGTGGCAGAGGCGATGGTGATCGCGAACTGCTGGTAGAAGGCACCCGAAATGCCCGGGATGAACATCGTCGGCACGAACACGCCGACGAGGACGAGCGATATCGCGATGATCGCCCCCGACACTTCGTCCATCGTCTTGTGCGCGGCTTCGCGCGGGCCGATGTCTTCCTCTTCCATCAGCCGCTCGACATTCTCGACGACGACGATCGCGTCATCGACGACGATGCCGATCGCCAGGACGAGGCCGAACAGCGACAGCGTGTTGAGCGAATAGCCAAAGGCGAACAGCACCGCGAAGGCGCCGACCAGCGACACCGGGATCGCGATGATCGGGATCAAAGCGGTCCGCCAGCTCTGCAGGAAGATCAGCACCACCAGCACGACGAGGACCAGCGCCTCGATCAGCGTGTGCTCGACCGCGCTGATCGATTCCGAGATATATTCGGTCGGGTTGTAGTCGATCGAATATTTCATCCCGGCGGGGAAGCTCTTCGACAGCGAATCGAGCTCGGCCTTGACTGCGTCGGCAGTGGCGAGTGCGTTCGAACCCGGCATCTGGAAGATGCCCATGCCGACGGCGCTCTTGCCGCCGAGATAGCCGTTGAAATTATAGTCCTGTGCGCCGAGCTCGACCCGCGCGACGTCGCGCAGATAGGTCAGCCGGCCTTCGGTATCGCGCTTGACGACGACCTTGCCGAACTCCTCCGGCGTGCTTAGCCGGCCCTTGGCCTGGACGCCAAGCTCGAAGGCGGGGCTGGTCTTGCCATAAGGCGGCTGGCCGACCGCGCCGGCGGCGACCTGGAGGTTCTGGCCGCGGATCGCATTGACGACTTCATCGACGGTCATGTCGCGCGCGGCCGCGAGGCCCGGATCGATCCACACGCGCATGTTGTAGTCGCGGCCGCCGAACGCCTGCGCCTGGCCGACGCCGGGCACGCGCGCGATGCGGTCGAGCACCTGCAGGGTGACGTAGTTCGAGATGTAGGGGATTTCGAGACTGTTGTCGGGCGAGGTGAAGAACACGACCATCAGGAAGTCGGGCGAGTTCTTGTTCACCGTGATACCCAGGCGGCGGACATCCTCGGGCAGGCGCGGCTCGGCCTGCGAGACCTTGTTCTGCACCAGCACCTGCGCCTGATCGACGTCGGTGCCCTGCTTGAACGCGATGGTGACCTGGGTCTGGCCGTTGCCGGTCGACGACGAGGTCATGTAGATCATGTTCTCGACGCCGTTGATCGCCTGTTCGATCGGCGCGGCGACGGTCTCGGCCAGCGTTTCGGCGCTCGCACCCGGATAAGTCGCGGTGACCACCACCGTCGGCGGCGCGATGCTCGGATATTGGGCGATCGGCAGCGACGGATAGGCGATCGCGCCGACGATCACGATCAGGATCGACAGCACCGCCGCGAAGATCGGCCGGTCGATGAAGAAATGCGGGAATTTCATCAATCGGTCCTTAGCGGACAGTCGCCTGGCCCGAGGCCGGCTCCTGCGTCGGAGCGGTCGGCGCTGCCTGCTTGGCGGCATCCGCCTTGATCACGCCCCTGACCGGCGAGACCGGCGCGCCGGGCTGGAGCCTGCCGACGCCGGTGATGACCACGCGATCGGTGGGAGCGAGGCCGTCGCGGACGATGCGCAGGCCGCCCACCGTCGCGCCGACTTCCACCGGACGCGGCTGCGCCTTGTTGTCGTTGCCGACGACATAGACGAGGCGGCGGGTCTGGTCGGTGACGATCGCCTCGTCGGGGATCAGCATCGCCTTGTACGTGCCCGAGCCGAGCAGCCGCGCGCGGCCGAACATGCCGGGCGTCAGGAAGCGGTTCGGGTTCTGGACCACGGCGTGCGCGCGGATCGTGCCCGAGTCCGGATCGACGGCGTTGTCGAGGAACTCCATCCGGCCCTGCCAGCGATATTCGGCCTCGTCGGCGAGCTGGATCTGAACCGGATTGGCGGTGGTGCGCGACGAACCGCGCTCGCCGCGCTGATCCTGGCGCAGGTTCTTGATGTAGAAGCTCTCGGCACCTTCGAATTCGAACCAGATCGGGTCGAGCGAGACGATGCGGGTGAGGATCGTCTGGCCGTCCGCCACCGACGCGCCGAGGCTCACCTTGCGATCCGACATGCGGCCGCTGAACGGCGCGCGGACGGTGGTGAAGCTCAGGTTGAGCTGGGCATTGTCGATCGCGGCGCGCGCGGCGGCGAGATCGGCCGCCGCGGTACGCTCGGCAGCGATGTTCGCCTCGAGCTCCTCGGTGCTGACGGCCTGGGCAGTGGCGAGCTTGCGGCTGCGCGCAGTGACCTGGCGGGCGTTCGACAGCGCCGCATTGGCGCGCGATGCCTGGGCCTGGGCCTGGGCGAGCGCGGCGCGATAGGGGCGGGGGTCGATGGTGAACAGCGGCGCGCCCTGGCGCACGTCCTGACCGTCGCGGAAGTGGATCGCGGTGACTACGCCGTTGACTCGCGGGCGGATCTCGACGTCCTGCGGCGCGACGAAGCGGCCGGTATAGTCGTCCCAGTCCTCCACCTCGCGCTCGACGGGCGTGGCGACGGTGACCTGCGGCGGGGGCGGGGCAGGCGGCGCCTGTTCTCCGCCGCATCCGGCAAGCAACGACAATCCCAAAATTCCGAGCACGAGCCGCACAGACTTCCCCTTTCTTGCGCTGCAGCAACTAAAGCAGCCAGCCGGTGTTGCAAGAAGATTCGTACCTATCGGTAGGAATTGCTGGACTATTGCTTGGCGGTACGGGAGCCGGTCCGCACGGACAAGTTCCGACCGCTGCGCCATCCGATTTCCGGCGGCATTCGCGGGTCGGGAATGGCGGGAATTGGGTGGATAGCGGACATTCCAGCCTCGCCGATTTAGCCGCTACCAACCCAAACGGTCGCGCGTCCGCTGCCACCATGAACCCTGCTTCGAAGAAGCCGCTGCCAAGAGTCGCTTCGCCTGCGTTGCGGTGGCACCGAGCAGAAGCGCGATCTCCTCAACTGAGATGTCGGGCCGCTCCTTGCGCAGGTCTTCCGCAGCCCAAACCAGCGACGGAGAAAGTTGTTCTAAGAAGACGCAGGGTCGAACGCGCAAGGCGTGCCCTGTCCTGAGCACACGCTCGTAACTGAGAAACTCGACCGGCCATTCCGCATTGACAGAAATGCGCCTGGCCTCATCGACGCTCAATCGCCGTAGGAAGTGCTCATCGAAGATGCGTTCTTCCTGAGCAATCAGCCAATGCTGACCGCAGGCGCGGCACTGCGAAAGATGTAGCCACCAAGCGTCTCCGCCATGATCGACGATATTCTCGACGGTCGCGAACACTCGCTCGTCGAGCCCGTCGCCGCCCATTGGCACTGCGGCCAAGTCAGGCAGGGCTACGCAACAGCAAGAGCTTGGCGCTTCATTCATCAAAGCACGATGCAGCCAAGACCCTATATCTGCAACTGGGCGGTAGTGGAAAGACGGATTCCGAGCCCAAACACACGCGTTTCGGCCGTTCGGATTTTCCCACCCGGCCTAGTGATGCCCTGGCTTCTCCGCCGGCAGGATCAGGAAATTCTGCATCATTCCCGTGTCTTCGTGCGGGAGGATATGGCAGTGGAAGACGGTCTTTCCCGGCCAGCCGATGAAGCGCATCCGCACCACGACGACGCTGTCCTTCGCCACCCAGACCGTGTCCATGAACGTGCCGGGCGGCTGCGCGACGCCGTTGATCGAGATCAGCTCGAACGAGATTTCGTGAATGTGGAAGGGATGGCCCTCGGTGCCGCCGTGATGGGCGCCTTCGACGACGAGATGCCATTCCTCGGTGTCGCCCAGCCGGACGACGGTCGGCACCGCCTGCTCGCCATACTGCATGTTGTTGATGAAGAAATCGATGCCGACCACCGGGTTGGCGACGCCCGGAAACGCACCGCCGAACTCGATCGTGCGGATCGCCTTGATCTCGGACGGCTTGATCAGCGGATAATAGCGCGCGGCGGGCGGCAGCTTGGTCGGCAGCGCCATGTTGGTCGGCGTGCCGACGACTTCGATCTCGGCGATCACCTTTTGCGGGCTGGCGAGGAACTGCTGCGACTGGGCGAGCTGGAGGATGCGATAGATGCCCGGCTTGGCCGATCCCTTGATCAGGAATTCGGCGCGGTTGGCGGGGGAGAGCATCACCTGGCCGGTGCCGTCGGCCCCGTAAGGCGCAATCGTGCGCACCGCGTCGAAATTGATCCCGTCGAGCGCGATCAGATGCAAGTCGTGACCCTCGACCAGGATCGGCATGAGATTGTCCGAACAGCCGTTGAGCACGCGGAAACGTACGACCTCGCCCGGACGCATCTTGATGCGCTGCGGCTTGAGCTGCGTCGGCGTGGGCGCAGTCGGATTGGCGTTGTCGTGCACTTCCTTGAAGAAGGGCTCGCCGTTCATCAGGTAATAGCGCAGCGCATAGTCGCCGGTGGTGAAGCCGCCCTTCAATTTGGTCGGTTCGGCCTGCCCCGTCTTGGGATCGTAGATCGTGACGTTGCCGCCGAAGGTCTGCCAGATCGCGTTCTGTCTGGGTTCGTAGGTCCACAGCTTGGGATCGGTCTCGCTGGGGAACAGGCCGATGTCCTGGATCACCAGCGGAATGTCGCGCGCGGCCTTGATCTCGGGCACTTCGTCGATCTTGCCGCGCACGATGATCGGGCCGGCCATCCCGGTGACGACCTGCACCGCCGTCGAGCCATGGTGGTGCGGGTGATACCAGTACAGCCCGGGCGGGTGATCGTCGGGAATCTCGAAAACATATTCGAGTTGCTCGCCCGGCTCGATGCCGATCATCGGCGCGAGCGGATCGCTGGTGCCCAGCGGCTCGAACAGATGCGGGATGACATCCATGCCGTGGACATGGAGGTTGGTGCTGTCGAGCTTGTGCGGGACGTTGTGATCGCCGTTCCAGGCGCGTGAATCGTAGCGCGGAAGCTCGTTCCGCAGTCGGATCCGCATCGTGTCGCCGGGGCGGGTGGTGATCAGCGGGCCGGGCACCTGGCCGTTATAGGCGCGCAGCCGCACCCGGTTGCCGTCGAGGATCGCCTCCTTGAAGCCGCAGCGCAGCTCGAAGAACTCGCCGCCGGCTTTGGCCTGTTTTGCCTGGCTGGGCGCGACTGCCGCGGTCGAGACCGCTGCCGCCGTGACCCCTTTGAGGAGGTCACGGCGCGATACGGGGCCGGGCATCAGCTGGGATCCTTGCAGGGCTTGGGCGCCTTGGACGTCGCGAACTGGCCATATTCCTGATACGCCACTTCGAGCTGGAGCGAGGTGTCGAGCGACATCGCATTGGGATATTTCCCGCCCGGGAAGCTCTGCGGCGGGCGCGTCGTCTGGAAATAGGCGGCGTTGTCCAGGGAATAGGCCGTGCACAGCCCGTCGAACCCGAACGAGGGCGGCGCATTGGTCCCCATCACCGAAAGCGACCCCGGCTTCGCGGCATAGGCGCTGGCGTGGCACGACATGCACGAGGATTGCGGATTATCGACCGGACCGGCGAGACGGCCCTGGCAGCCCATGTGCTGGAAAATGTCCATCTTGGGGTTCGCGACCGATTGCTGGAGCGGCTGACTGTCGCGCTTGGGCACCGCAGGGAAGGTCCACGGATCGGCGCCCCATTGCACGCCGAGCGGCATCAGCCGGTCCCAGAAGGTCGCGCCCTTGATCGTGCCGTTATAGGCATAGGTGCCGTAGACCCAGCCGCTCGGCGAGCGCGGATCGGTGACCGCGACGTCGATCTGGACGATGCGCGAGACCTGGACCTCGCGCTTGCACATATATTCCTTGGTATTGGGGTTCTGGACATGGCGGTTGACGCGCCATTCGGGCGATCCGGCGAGGAACGGCACGCAATCGACCGGCGCGTTGGTGGTGAGCACCTTGACCACTGCGGTGCCGACCGGGAAGGGCAGGCCGTCGGGCATCGGCGAGCCCATGTAATCGACCACCTTCGGCACGCCGTCCTTGGGGATCGCCTTGCCGATCGCATAGCCGCCATGCGGATTGTAATAGCCGACCGACCAGGTCTCGAACCCGCGCGGGTAGCGCTGCTTGCAGGCCGTGGTCATGTGCGGAAGGAAGTGCGCGGCGCCGATCGAGTCCGCGTCCGCCGGGAGCGGCTTGCCGTCGGGACCGACCAGATCCTCGAGCTCGGCAGTGCGCTCGTTGGTGGTGCCGTGGCGGAACTCGCGGCCGACACTGGGGTCGAACGCCATCCACGGCACGTTGAACCAGCGCGTGCTGCCGCCGACATCGACCAGGAAGCCGACTTCGTCGCGCAGATTGGGATCCTGTCCCTGGCGGACATAGCGCAGGATCGAGCCGATATAGTCGGCCCATTTGCCCTGGGTCCACGCGTGCGGCGATTCCTTGGGCGGGAAATTGGCGTCGAAGCTCACCGGGATCTTGAGCCAGTCGCACTCCGCGCACGCCCCGGGCATCGCCTTGGGATAATCGTCGCTGAGCTTGAAGATGCGGCCGGGGTTGGGCGGCGGCGTATCGGCCGAATCGCGGAAGGCGAACTGCGCGGCGGGCGAATTGCCGCCACCCTGCGCCTCGGCCTGCTTGCACCCGGTGGTGCCGATCGCGACGAGCCCGAACAAGGCTGCGAGACCCGTCGCCCGGATCGCCGGGCCCCGAAACGCATTCCCCATGGTCACCCCCTGTGGTTGCGTCACGCCGATCTGGCGAGGCGCGTGGTCACATAGTCGTAGAAGCCGGGTTGGTCGGCGAAGCTGAGATAGAGGTTGTGCGAGGGCCGATCGGCCTCGGGCGGCGCGGGCTGTAACCAGCCCTGCTCGAAGCCCCATTGGACGACCTGGAGCGGCGTCTGGCGGGGCGCCGAATAGAGTTCGGGCGCGTCGAGCCACACCGTCGAAGTGACGTTCCACATGTCGTAGAAGGGCTCTTCCGAGACGAGGTCGTACGCCTCGTACGCGAATTGCGAGAAGCTGTGCTCGGCACCCTGCGCCTGGAGCGTCGCCATCAGTTCCTTGGTGACCGCGGCGGTGTCGGTGATGTCGAGCGGGAACACCGCGACCTCGCCGAAGCGCGCCAGCGCCTCGTCCGCGGCGAACGGATCCCAGAACACGTTCCACTCGGCATGTTTGTTGGCGACTTCCGCGGGGATCGTCGACGGATCGAGATTGCCCTTTACGTCCAGCGCACCGCCCATCCAGACGATCTGGCCGACGCCCTGCGCCAGTTCGGGCCGCGCGGCGAGCACATCGGTGAGCGGGGTGAAGCCGGTGGTCAGCAATATGGTCAGCGGCGTGCCGGTGTCGATCGCAGCCTGCAGCATGTCGGCGAGCAGATCGTCGCCCGAGGGCGGCGGGGTCGGCACATTGGACGTGAAGGGCGCGAGGATCGGAATTGCTCCGAGCCGGATGCAATCGCCGCGATAGGGCCAGGGAAACGGGTTCCAGCCGCGCGCCTTGCTGAGGCCCAGCGGCAGATCCGGGCGCCCCATGAACTGGTTGACCCGCGACGCCACTTCGATGCCCGGTTCGGGCACGCAATCGGCATTGGCGATGATCACGCCCTTCAAGTCGAATTGCGGCATGGATTCGATGAGAAGCGTCGCGATGAAATCGTCGATGGCGGCATCATGGATGAAGACCAATGGCGTCATCGTATCGGCGGATACCCGCCCAATCGGAGCATCGGTCATGTCATTTCCCCCAGACACGGCAATAAATCCCCGAGTCGTCCGAATGCTATGCCAGTTGGCATGTCTGTGCAACTTGCATGGGTAAATATCGTGGCAAGAACGATCCGCTAGTTATTGATCCCGCAGAAGCGATCCGCAGAATACATGTCCGGATTGAATATTAAAGCAAATATCGATGCGAAAGCAGGGAAATAGGTCCGGATCGCATCGGTTCGCGATTTCCGGCATGATGTGCCGTACTTCGTGGCTCCAGCTGCTTGTCCGCACGGTGCTTGCGGGCAAGCGCATTGCGTCATCCGATCGACTGGCGATTCCGGCTGTCACATTGGCGAAACAAGTCATCGCTTGACACCGGCGCCGCGGACGGGCGTTGAGGCGGGGCTATGGCAAAATCGGCAACCGACCTGATGCAGGAGATCCTGTTCTCCACCGTCCTCGATTCGATCGTGGCGCTGAAGGACGCATCCAACGGGCTTCCCAACCCGCTGCTGCGCGAGCTCAACAGCATCCACCCCAACACCACTTTCGCCGATCTGCCCAAGGAAGTGCAGGCGTCGATCGCCACCAATGTGCGCTCGGCGTTCACCCGGCTGCTCAAGGAAGGCTATTCGGTCGCGCCCCAGGGTGCCGAGCCGCGGCGCGCGCCGCCGGCTGCCGCGCCGGTGCATCGCCCGCGTGGCGGCGGCGGCGAGCGCCGGCCGCCGCGCAGCGGCGGACCCGGACCGAACCGCGGCCCCGGCAGCAAGCCGCCGCGCCGGCCATCCTGATCGGCTAGCTCGGCTCGCGTCCCAGCGCGGCGCCGATGTCGCGCGCCGCTTGCAGGACTTGCGGCGCGATCTCGCGCATTCGTGAACTGTCGAGATACTGCATCGGGCTGGCGACGCTGAGCGCCGCGACGATCGTCCCGGAAGCGTCTCGAACCGGCGCCGCGACCGAGCGGATCGTATCGTCGCTGGTGCTGTGATGGAGCACCACCCCGGCGGCGACATGCGCGCGCATCTCGTCGATGGCGGCGGCGCCGTCGTCCTGTTCGGGCCGGGCGAGCATGAACAGCCGGGCCCAGGCCGCGGGGGTGTCGTCGAACATCAGCGCCTTGCCGAGCCCGGTATCGGCGAGCGCGCGCCGGGTGCCCGGCCGGGTCGCCACTTCGATGCGCTGGCGGCCCATCGAGCGATGGAGATGGAGCGCCATGTCGCCGTCGCGCGCGCCGACAAAGACGCAGAGTCCGATCGCCTCGCACAGCGTGTCCGCGCCGGCACGGGCCAGATCGAGCATGTCGATCTGTTCGCGGGCGATGAAGCCGAGCCGGACCAGCTTGGGACCGAGTGCAAGCCGGCCGCGCGGTAGCTTTTTGAGGAAGCCGCGGTCGATCAGCGCCGTGGCCAGCCGCTGGGTGGTCGGGAAGGTCAGTTCGAGCCGGTCGGATACTTCGGCGATGCGCAGCGGCTCGCCGCTCAGCTGCTCGAGGATGTCGAGGCCGCGCAGCAGCGTCTGACTGCCGGCGCGCTCGCGCGGTGCGACCGCGGCGGGATCGGCGTCGCTCATCCGCCGCACGATTCGCGCACTATCAGCTCGGTCGGGAGGCGCTTGCTCTCCTGGTGTTCGTCCTTGTCCATGATTCGCGATACCAGCAGCCTCCCCGCTGCGAAGGTGTCCTGGCGGACAGTGCTCAGCGTCGGCGTGCTCAATCGGCTGAGCAGCATGTCGTCATAGCCGACCACCGATACGTCCTGCGGCACCGACTTGCCGCCGCGGCGCAGCGCCTGGATGGCGCCGAGTGCGATCAGGTCGCTCGCCGCGACGATGCCGTCGAACGCGACGCCGCGCTTGAGCAGGCCGCTGACCGCCGAAAAGGCCGATTCGAGTTCGAACTCCACCGACACGATCAGCTCGGGATCGGCGTCGAAGGCGCTTTCGGCGAGCGCCTCCAGATAGCCGCGGCGGCGCTGCATCGCCTCGGGATCGCTACCGCCGATAAACAGGATGCGCCGCCGGCCGAGCCGGGCAAGGTGTCGCGTCGCGCGGCTTCCGCCGAGCAGATTGTCCGATCCGATCGAGCAATAAAGCTGCCCCGGCAGTTGCGCGCCCCACACCACGAAGCGCGCATTGGTCTCGGCCAGGCGGTTGAACTCGTCGTGGAGCATCGACTGGCCGAGGAAGATCACCCCGTCGGCGCGGCTGGTGGTGGTGGTGGCGACCAGATCGTCGAAGCTGGTAGGCGCGGTGTGGCTGACGGTGAAGTCGCAGTCGCGCTCGCGCGCCGCCTCGCCGATATTGGCGAGCAGCTCGAGGAAGAAGGGATGCGACAGCGGCAGCGGGCGGCCGCGCATCACCGGCGTGACGATCGCGATCGATCCGACTGCGCCGATCGGCCCGGCGGGCATCGTCGGCTTGAACGGGTAATCATGGTCGCGCGCCAGCGCCCAGACGCGCTGCTTGGTCCGCGTGCTGATCAGCGGATGATCGTTGAGCGCGCGCGACACCGTCGACACCGACACGCCGGCCAGCGTCGCGAGATCCTGCAGGGTGGTATTGTTATTGCTATTGCTACCCATCGGACCCAAGCTGACGGCAACGCCGAAGACGGCCCTAGTAGCGCATCGAGAGGGGTACTTTGCAAGCGATCAAGCGGCGATCGGCGCGGGCCGGGCGTTCGGGTCGCGCGTCTCCCTCGCGGCCGGCGGCCTGGCATTTGTGGAACATGTGCGTCGGCCTGTTCGGCGTGCAGATCGTCTGGGGTCTCCAGAACGTCAACACCAGCCGCATCTTCCAGACGCTCGGCGCGGATGTCGATGAGCTCGCCTTGCTGTGGATTGCCGCGCCGATCACCGGGCTGCTCGTCCAGCCGGTGGTCGGGCATCTGAGCGATCGGACCTGGGGGAGGCTGGGGCGGCGGCGGCCCTATATCCTTGCAGGTGGCTTGCTGACGGCGCTGGCATTGCTGGCGATGCCGAGCGTGACGACCCTGTGGTCGGCCTGCGTCATGCTGTGGGTACTCACGGCATCGATCAACATCGCGATGGAGCCGTTCCGCGCGCTCGTCGCGGATACCTTGCCCGAGCCGCAGCGCACCTCGGCGTTCGCGCTGCAGGTGTTCTTCATCGGCGCGGGCGCGGTGTTCGCCTCCGCGTTGCCCTGGATGCTGACCAACTGGTTCGGCGTGGGGGGCGGGGCCGACACCGTCACCGCGGCCTATGCGGTCGGCGCCGTCGTGCTGGTGGTGACGGTGGGCTGGTCGGTGGCGACTACGCCCGAGCGGCCGCCCGGGCAGCTCGCCTCCGGACGTGCCGATGTCGCGCATCCCGAGGTGCCGACCGCCAGCGGCGCCGCGGCGCTCGCCAGGAGCGGCGTCGCCTGGACACTGGGAGGCGCGCTGCTCGCCGCTTTCACCGCGGCGCTGCAGCCGCCGCGCGAGCTGTACCTGATGGCGGGGATTGCCGCGGTGTTCGGGCTGCTCCAGCTTGCGGCGGTGGCGCTGCGCCGGCGCGGGCGGACGTCGATCGGCATGGTAGTGATCGTCGAGGATATCCTCCACATGCCGCCGGTGCTCAAGCGGCTGGCGCTCGTCCAGTTCTTCACATGGTTCGGGATGTTCGCGCTCTGGGTCTATGCGATCCCCGCGGTGGCCGCGCTCGATCCGGCCGCGCGCGATCCGTCCTCCGCCGCCTATGGGCGCAGCGCCGACTGGGTCGGCATGCTGTTCGCGGAGTATAACGCAGTCGCGGCGCTCGTCGCGCTGCTGCTTCCCGCCGTCGCGCGGCGCGTGGGCCGGCGTGCATGTCATGCGATCTGCCTTGCCGGCGGGGCGCTGGGGCTGCTCGGCTTCGCGACCTTCGACCGGTCCGCCGAGCTTTGGCTGCCGGCGATCGGGATCGGCGTGGCCTGGGCGGCGATCCTGTCGCTGCCCTATGCGATGCTGTCGGACGGCGTGCCGGCGCGCAAGATGGGCGTGTATATGGGCATCCACAACATCTTCATCGTGCTGCCCCAGCTGATCGCCGCAGCGACGCTCGGCGCACTGGTACGCGTGCCGTTCGGCGGCGCGCCGGGCGGAGCGCTGACCATCGCGGCAATAGCGCTGGCGATCGGAGCTTGCCTGGCACTGACCATCCCGAGGGCGCGCGCCAAATAATGCAAACTTGCATAATCCGTCGCAATGTAGAACCGCCGGCTACGCCATAGTAAGAGCGAAAAAGCCTCTTGCGCTGTGTGCAAAATTACGCAATCTTGTGCAACGGGACCAAGGCGGCGCCAAGCCGTGCCCGAAACGCATCCGCGCAAAAGCGGAGCCACAGGGGAGGTATGCATGACCGATTTCAATTCTACGCGCCGGTTTCGTGCGCTGCGGAGCGGTGTCTCGCTTTGCGCGCTGATCGCGATCGGCGTCGCTTCGGCGGCGCAGGCGCAGGCGCAGACTGCCGACGCGCAGGCACAAAGCGCGACCGACTCCGATGCGCAGGATTCCGGCCCCGACATCGTCGTGGTCGGCGTGCGCGCCGCGCTCGACACGTCGCAGAACATCAAGAAGAACGCCGACACCTTCGTCGACTCGATCACTGCGACCGATATCGGCGCCTTCCCCGACAAGTCCGCCGCCGAGGCGCTGCAGCGCGTACCGGGCATCACCGTCAGCCGGCTCCAGTCGGCCGACGACAGCACGCATCCTTCGGGCGAGCCGACCGGCGTGCTGATCCGCGGCCTCACCCAGGTGCGTACCGAGTTCAACGGCCGCGACAGCTTCTCGGCGGATTCGGCGCGCGGGCTCCAGTTCAACGACGTCTCGCCCGAGCTTCTCGCCGGAGTCGACGCCTACAAGAACCAGACCGCCGAGATGATCGAGGGCGGCCTCGCCGGCACCGTCAACCTGCGCACCCGGGTGCCGTTCGACCAGAACGGCCTGCTCGTCACCGGCAATTTCAAGATGAACTACGGCGATCGCTCAGATCGCTGGACTCCCGAATTCTCGGGACTGATCAGCAATGTCTTCGAGACGCCGATCGGCCGTTTCGGCCTGCTCGCCAGCTATGCCGAGAGCAAGGTCGTGACGCGCACCGAGAGCGTGATCATGGACAAGATCAACACCTATTGCAGCGCCGGTTTCGGCACCGCGACGGCGGGCACGGTCAATGCGGACGGCAGCATCGCCTGCACCGCCAATCCGTTCGGCGGCACCGGCTTCGCGATGGCGCCCGACGGCGTCCGCTATTCGGAAGTCGATTACGACCGCAAGCGCCGCGGCATCGCGCTCGCCGCGCAATATGAGAACAACAGCGGCTCGGTCCGCGCGACGCTGCAATATGTCGACTCGCATTACCGCAATGCCTGGTTCGAGCGCGCCAGCCACGCCAAGCTGGAAGGCGGCTATTTCGGCACCCCCGCGTTCAATCCGCGCACCGGCACCGTCCTCGGCCCGGCCGACGGCAGCGGTGCGCTGGTGTTCGGGGCCAACGGCATGCTCCAGTCGGGCGTGCTGACTCAGGGCCATGGCAGCTTCAGCGGGACCTGGGAGAGCACCCAGGCGGCGATCAACGCCGGATCGGCGATCCCCGGCGTGCCCTTCGTCAACAATTGCGCCGCGCCGTCGGTCTGCACCACGCTGCGCGACGGCCTGTATCTCGAGAACGAGGCGCGCAACTTCGCGCACCGCGAGGGCACCCGCGATTTTTCGGGCAATCTCAAATGGGATATCTCGGAGCGGCTGCACGCCAATTTCGACGCGCAGTATATCGACGCGTCGACCTACAATAACGACATCCTCGTCGCCTCGGGCACGATGGCGAACTTCCAGTACAGCACCAACGAAGACGGAACCCCTCAGATCGCATTGCTGCCGGGCTCGAACGTGAATTACGCGTCGGGCGGGCTGACCAACGCCCATAATTACTGGATCCCGTTCATCCAGGGCCATGTCGAGGACAATGACGCGACCGAAGTCGCGCTGCGCACCGATCTTGAATATGAATTCGGCGAGGGCGGCTGGTTCAATTCGATCAAGGCCGGCGTGCGCTATGCCGATCGCAAGCAGAATGTCCGCTATTCGACCTTTAACTGGACTCCGATCGCGGCGCCCTGGTTCTGCAACGGCCCGGGCTTCAACGCCGACAACACCAGCGGCGGCGCCTATCCCAGCAACACCGGCAATTGCGGCGGCAACGCCGGGCGAGCGCCGTTCAAGGGCTATGGCGCGGGGATCTGGGAATCCTATGCGATGGACGGCTTCTATGACGGGAAGGTCTTCCCCAACGGACCGCTGGTCTTCCTCAACCGCGATACGCTCAAGGACTTCAACAAGCTGATCGGCTCGCTGGGCGGCGCCGCGACCAACTCGCCGGTCCCGCCGGGCTACACCGCGATCTGCGACCGGCCCGAGGCGACGGTGGACGACTGCTTCACCCCGGGCGAAGTGCTCAAGGTGCGCGAGCAGACCGAGGCGGCATATCTGATGCTGCGCTTCGGCGGCGACGACAAGACGATCGGCGGGATGAGCGTCGTCGGCAATGTTGGCCTGCGCGTGGTCAAGACGCGCGAGACCAGCGAAGGCAGCGTCGCCTTCCCGGCGAGCAACATCTTTGCCAATCTCCAGCCCTGCGGCACGCCGCTCAGCGGCAACAGCATCGTCAATCCCGCCTGCTATCTGACTCCGGCGATCCAGGCGTTCGCCAACAATGCGGCGCTGGCCGACACCTACAAGGCATCGAGCACCGAATGGCTGCCGAGCTTCAACGTGCGGCTGGGGCTCGACGACAAGAACTTCGTCCGCTTCGCCTATTCGCGGGCGATGTCGCGGCCCGACATCGGCTTCCTGCGCAACAGCGTCGCGATCAACGCGCCGATCATCAACACCTCGCCGGACTCGCCGTACATCGTCTATAATTCGCCGACCGCGGCGCACACTGCGGCGAACGTCACGGGCTACAATTTCGTGTTCCAGGCCAATGCCGGCAATCCGGCGCTCCAGCCGATCACCGCCGACCAGTTCGACTTGTCGTTCGAGCATTATTTCGGGCGGAGCAGCTCGTTCACGCTCACCGGCTTTTACAAGAAGCTCAACGGCAGCATCAGCTTCGGCGAGATGGCACGGACCTTCACCAACAACGGCTCGACTCAGACCGTCGAGATTTTGGGGCCGAGCAACGCCGAGGACGGCGGCAAGCTGATGGGCGCCGAAGTCGCGTTCCAGTCCTTCTTCGACTTCCTGCCCGGGCTGCTGAGCGGGCTCGGCACCCAGCTCAACTACACCTATGTCCACCAGTCGGACATCAACAACTCGAACCTGCTCAACGCATCTTCCAGCGCCAATCTGGGTGCAGTCGGGGCGGGGCAGCCGGCGCTCGGCGGCACCGGATCGGTGATCGACTCGCACCAGCTTGCCGGCATCTCGAAGCACACGTTCAACGCAGTCGCGCTGTACGAGAAGGGGCCGGTCGGCTTCCGCGTCGCATACAACTGGCGCTCGCGCTACCTGACCCAGAATCTCGACTGCTGCATCGGCCTGCCGGTGTTCCAGAAGGCGGCGGGCTATCTCGATGGATCGCTGCGCTTCTCGGTCAATCGCTTCCTCGAATTGTCGCTCGATGCGTCGAACCTGCTCAACACCAAGAGCGTGTACCAGCAGCAGATCTTCGGGGACTCGCCGGCAACGCCGAATGCGGCGCCGGTCTACATGGACTCCGCCTGGAGCCGCGTCGATCGCCGCTTCCAGTTCGGCGTGCGCGCCAAGTTCTGAGACCCTTCCTCGCGCCGCTGCCAAACCCCGGCGGCGGCGCGGTTTTTTCGGGTTCGAAGAACTCCGGATGCCGCACGTCCGGATCGATATCGCAAAGGATCTTCCATGTATTTCCGCCTCGCCGCCGTATCGCTCGCCGTCCTTGCCCAAGGCATCGCCGCGGCCGAAGCGCGCGAATGCGTGCAGTCGCCGGCCAAGGTGATCGAGCTGTGCGTCGACGTGCAGGACGGCAAGGCGACCTACGACGTCCGCCGCGCGGGCAAGCCGGTGCTGGCGCCGGGCGAACTCGGGCTGAGCTTCGAGGGCGAACCGACGGCACGCTTCGCCACGCTGGCCAATCCGCGCCGCAGTGTAGTCGATACCAGCTGGGAACAGCCTTGGGGCGAGCAGCGGGTGATCCGCGACCGCCACAACGCGCTGACTGTCACGATCGGCGGCGATACCCCGCTCAACCGCGCAGTGGACGTCACCTTCCGCGTCTTCGACGACGGGTTCGGGCTGCGCTACGGCTATGCCGGGCTCGCGGCGGGGCAGGCGGTGAAGGTGACTGCCGACCTTACCCAGTTTCGCCCGGTCGGAGCGCAACAGGCCTGGTGGTATCAGGCGCTCGGGCAAGAGCGTGACGAATATCTCTACACCCAGACCGACGCGCGCCGCATTACCCTGGCCGAGACGCCGCTTACGCTCAAGGGCGACAATGGCGTCTACCTGTCGTTCCACGAAGCGGCACTGGTCGATTTCCCCAGCATGCTGCTCGCAGGCAACGGCACGGGCACGCTCACCGCATCGCTGATGCCCCGGCCGGACGGCACCGCGGCGCACAAGATCGGCCCCTTCACCACGCCGTGGCGTACCGTATTGATCGGCGACAGCGCCGGCGCGCTTGCCGACAGCCGCATCGAACTCAACCTCAACGAGCCCAACAAGCTGGGTGACGTCGCGTGGTTCAAGCCGGGCAAATATGTCGGCATCTGGTGGGAGATGCATCTCAACCACTCGACCTGGGGCAGCGGCTATCGCCACGGCGCCAACACCGACAACGTCAAACGCTATATCGATTTCGCGGCGAAGAGCGGATTCGGCGGCGTGCTGGTCGAGGGCTGGAACCAGGGCTGGGACGGCGACTGGATCGCCAATGGCGACAAGTTCAGCTTCACCAAAGCCTATCCCGATTTCGACGCGCCGGCGCTGGCCGCCTATGCGCGCGGCAGGGGCGTCGCGCTGATCGGCCATAACGAGACCGGCGGCGGCGTGGAGAATTATGCCGCGCAGCTCGAGGACGCGATGGCGTTCTACGAAGGGCTCGGCGTGCATGTGGTCAAGACCGGTTATGTCCGCCATAGCGGCGACATTGCCGATGGCGCGGGCGGCAAGCAGTGGTTCGCGGGGCAATATATGGTCCGCCACCACCAGCGCGTCGCCGAAGTCGCCGCGAAGCACCGCATCGCGATCGACGCGCACGAGCCGGTCAAGGATACCGGGCTGCGCCGCACGTGGCCCAACATGGTCAGCCGTGAGGGCGCGCGGGGGCAGGAGTTCAACGCCTGGGGCAATCCCACCAATCCGCCCGAGCACCTCGCCATCCTGCCGTTCACGCGGATGCTTGCCGGGCCGATGGACTACACCCCGGGCATCTTCGATCTCGCCCATGGCAAGACCGAACTGACGCGCCGCGTCCAGTCGACGCTGGCGACCCAGCTTGCCGAATATGTCGTGCTCTATTCGCCGGTGCAGATGGCCGCCGACCTGCCCGAGAATTACGAGGCGCGGCCCGACGCCTTCCAGTTCATCAAGGACGTGCCCACCGACTGGGAGCACTCCCGTACGCTGCAGGGCGAGATCGGTGATTTCGTCGTGGTCGCGCGGCAGGAGCGCGGCGGCGCCGACTGGTATCTCGGCGCGATTACCGACGAGGAGGCGCGCACGCTGCGCCAGTCCTTGTCCTTCCTGAGCAAGGGCATGCGCTATGAAGCGCAGATCTACGCCGACGGGGCAGGGGCCGACTACCGCACCAACCCCCAGGCCTATCGCATCGAGAAGCGCGTGGTGACGCGCGAAGACGTCCTCGATCTGGCGCTTGCCCCCGGCGGCGGGACGGCGATCCGGTTCAAGGCGCTGCGCTAAGGCCAGTTAATTCCCCTCTCTTGCAGGGAGGGGAGTCCGGAGAGGGAAGCAATCACTCCGATCCTCTGCTAAGCACTGAATCAACGGGGGTGCGCAGCCAGCAATGTCTGGTTCGGCGTTTCCGCGCGTCTTTAGTGCAGAAGGAGCCCGAGCCGGCAATGTCGAGCCTAATCGAGATGTTGGCCAGGGCGAGGCGAGCCGTGCTGCGGCGCGGGGTCTCGGAAGAGGATGCGGACGAGTTGGTGCAGGATGCTTTCCTGAAGGTCGAGCAATATGAGCGGACGCACGCTGCGCGCTCGCGCGAGGCGTTGCTCGTCACCGCCGCAGTCAATTTGTCGATCGACCGCAGCCGTCGCCGTGCCCGCGCGCCCTTCGTCGACATCGACGATTTCCATGCGATCGCCGACGCCACGCCCGATCCCTCGCAGATCGTCGAGCAGCAGGCGCGGCTGCGCCATGCCGCCGAGGGACTGACCCAGCTTCCCGAGCGCACCCGGCGCATCCTGCTCAAGCGGCGGCTTGAGGATATGAGCTATGCCGAGATCGCCGCGTCGGAGGACATGTCGGTCGCCGCGGTGGAAAAGCAGGTCGCGCGCGCCACGCTTCAGCTGATGAAGTGGATGGCGGAATGGTGAGCCCCGATCCGCTGCTCCGCAGGGACGTCGATGCCGAGGCTGCCGCGTGGCTGGCGCGGCTGCAGGATTCGGATCGCAGCGCCGCCACCGAAACCGCGTTCAAGGCATGGGCCCACGCCGATCCCGCCAACGAGGAAGCGTTCGAGCGCGCTACCGAGATCTGGGCGATGATCCCGGGTGCGATGCTGTGCGCCGATGCGCCGGTGTCGGCACCCGTGCCGCTTCCGGTCCGGCGCAGCTCGGGCCTGCGCGTCACGGCGTTCGCGCTAGCCGCGTCGCTGCTGCTGATCGTGGGAGCGGGCAGCGGCTGGTGGCTGTTCGCGCGGCCGATCGACTATGCCACGCGCATCGGCGAGCAGAAGGTCGCGACGCTGGAGGACGGCAGCCGCGTCGCGCTCAACACCGATACCGAGATCGACGTCGCTTTCGAAAAGGACGTGCGCCGCGTCACGCTGGAGCGCGGCGAGGCGATGTTCGAAGTCGCACCCAATCCGGATCGTCCGTTCATCGTCCGTGCCGGCGACAAGCTGGTCAAGGCGATCGGCACCAGCTTCATCGTCCGCCGCGAGGGCAGCGGCGTCGTGGTGACGCTGATCCAGGGCAAGGTGTCGGTCAGCGACGTTTCGGCGGGGGCCGCGCGTCCGACTTTGCTCGCGGCGGGCGAGCGGCTTACTGCCGCCGGCCCCAACGCCACCCCGCTGATCGACCAGCCGGCGCTGGACGCGGCGACCGCCTGGCGCCGGGGGCAGGCGATGTTCAGCGATGCGCCGCTCGCCGCTGCGGTCGTCGAGCTCAACCGCTATGGCGGCCCGCGCATCACGATCGACGATCCGCACCTCGCCTCGCTGCGCGTGTCGGGCGTATTCGCAACCAACGACACCGCCGAATTCGCCAATGCCGTTGCCGCCCTGCATGGGCTTCGTGTCCAGAAAACCGGCGACGAACTGCATTTATTGCGCTGAGCGCTCGGCAGGTGACATTTTTGTTTCCCGCCCGTGTCGGTTTCGCACTGCAGCATCGTCTACTCCTGTGAGGGGTCGCAAATCCTCGCGGTCCCGAACGGGGGGAATCGAATGGTATCGAAGGTTACGCTTTCGGCGTTTGCCGCAACGGCATGCGTGGTTGCCGGTCCTGTGGGCGCGCATGCCCAGGCCCGCTATTCCTTCGACCTGCCCGTCCAGCCGCTCGACAAGTCGCTCCGCGCCGTCGCCTCGCGCACCGGCTCGAACATCGTGTTCGCGGACGATGCGGTACGCGGAAAGTCCGCGCCGGCGCTGCGCGGCGATTTCGACACCAAGACCGCCTATCGCCAGCTGCTCGCGGGATCGGGCCTGACGCTCAGCGTCACGAGCGGGGGCTCGTACGTCGTCAATCGTCCGCACACGCAGGGGAGCAGCGGCGACACCGGCGCGATCCTTGGCCATGTCGCCGAGGCCGATGGCAGCCGCAACGTCGCCGGCGCGCTGGTCCGCATCGTCGAGACCGGCCAGACCACCCGCGCCGACGATCTCGGCAACTTCCGGTTTCCGAGCGTCCCCGCAGGCAGCTACACCCTGGAGATCTCGTTCCTCGGCTTTCCGACCCTGGTCCAGACCATCGACGTGACCAGCGGCAGCGACGCATCGGTCGAGCTCGCCATGGGCGACGGCGCGAGCGAGATCGTCGTCTATGGCTCGCGCAGCGCCCGCGCCAACGCGCTCAACCTCCAGCGCACCGCGTCGAACAATTCGGACGTGATCTCCGCCGACGATCTCGGCAATTTCACCGGCACCACCTTTGCGGACGCGCTGCGCCGCACTGCGGGCGTCTCGTTCCAGCGGGACAGCGTGACCGGCGACGGCACCAACGTCATCGTCCGCGGGCTCGATCCCGACATGAACAGCGTCAAGTTGAACGGCCTGCAGCTGCCGGTGGGCAACGGCACCGGCCGTTCGGCCGATCTCAGCAATCTGCTGGCGGATTCGGTCAGCCGGATCACGATCAGCAAGAGCCTGCTCCCCAGCCAGGACAGCGCCGGCACCGGCGGACTGATCGAAATCGAGACGCTGTCGCCGCTCAACCGCCCGCGCCGCTACGCCAATTTCCAGCTCGAAGGCGGCTTGAGCGGCAAGGACTTCAGCAAGGACCTGCTCGCCTCGGGCACGATCGCCGGCCGCTTCGGCGCGCAGGACAATTTCGGCATCAGCGCCTCGGTTCAGTACCGCCGCAATGCGGTGCGCAACGTCTCGTACAACACGGTGACCCGGTTCGGCGCGTTCCTGCCCAATGCCGCGAACGGCACGCCGACGCTGACCACTGCGGAGGGCGTCGACCCGCGCGCGACCTTTCCCTTCGTCGCCGGGGACGACGACGCCTATGTCCTCCAGCTGGAGACCAGCTTCAATCATGTGAAGCAGACCACGCTGGCGGCGACCGTATCGGCCGAGTGGCAGGTCGCCGACCACACCAACTGGAAGTTCGATTTCCAGCATGCCGAGGCAGACCGCACCACTTATGACATGAAGGATACGTTCGGCGCGCTGAGCAAATATTCGGATATCCCTGGCGGCGACGCGATCTCGGCGCTGAACCTCAGCCTGGCGCCGGGCAATGCGGCCCTGCAGCGCTACCAGGCCTATCACTATGATCCGAACGCCAAGACGATCACTGATACCTACAGCTTCAACGGCAAGACGACGGCGGGCAAGCTCACCTTCGTCTATCTCGCCGGCTATGCGCATGGCAGCGAGCGCCACGATCGCAACGCCACGCTCGACATGCGCACGCCCGCTCTCGACGCGACCGCGGCCTATTTCCAGCCCGGCGCCACCGATGCGTCGCTCGGCTATATCGTCGGTGCCTTTGGTCGGCGCAGCGGCGATGCCATCCCGATCCCGCTGCTCACCGGTGCCGGCTGGGCGCTGATCAACGATCCCTCGCTCTACACGATCACCACCGGCACCGGTCAGATCGACACGAGCACCGGCAGCAACGACCGTTATACCGGCGACGTCAGCCTGCGCTGGGACGTCGGCGCCGGCCCGCTTACCTATATCCAGGTCGGTGCGCGGTACGAGCGGGCCGAGTTCAAGAGCAACAACGAGCGCGTTCAGTTCGGCGGCAACGCGTCGCTACAGGCGCTTGGCCTGCCTTTCTCGCCGACCGATCTCACCCGCGTAGGCGTCACCGGTGCGAACTTCACTGCGCTGAGCGAGAAGACGTTCATCAACTTCCTCGACAATATCGGCGATTATCCCGCGGTGGTCCTGTCACCGATCGTGCCGGCGATCGGGCAGGACGAGCAGGGCACGCGCGAGGACAATTACGCCGCCTATGTCCAGACCAGCCTGCAGTTCGGCAAGCTCGAGCTGGTCGGCGGCGTGCGCTACAATCGCACCGATCTGCGCGCCTCCAACCTGCTCTTCCCCACCTATATCGGCCCGATCCTGCCGGCGAACGGCGGCGGCTTCGGCGTCGACCTGGCTTTCCAGAACCAGTTCAGCAAACTGGTGACCGAGACGGCGAAGTCCGAGGACTTCCTGCCGCGCGTGCTGTTCAATTTTCGCCAGAGCGACAATCTGATCTTCCGTGGCGGCTATTTCCTGTCGGTCGCGCGGCCGCAGATCACCAATTTGTCGAACCAGACGCGGATCACCTTCATCAATATCCCGATCCCCGGCCCGAACGGCGTGCAGCCGATTCTCCAGCTCAACTCGGGCAATCCGAACCTGAAGCAGGCGACGACGCACAATTTCGATCTTAGCGCCGAATATTATCACAAGATCGGCATCATCAAGCTCGGCGGCTTCTACAAGCGGATCAACAATTTGCTTCAGGCCAACGAGACCAACGGCCCCGCCAGCCTCGCCAATGTGACGCTGCCCGACAGCCCCTATTTCCAGGGCCCGCCCTATTTCGATCCGACGAATCCGCAGAACTTCTTCATCAACGGCGGCGCGCCGATCAACAGCGAGCACCCCGCGACGATCTGGGGCATCGAGGGCCGGTTCGAGCGTCAGTTCGATTTCCTGCCCGGCGCGCTGAGCGGCTTGGGCGTGATCGCCAATTATACCTACACCAAGAGCAGCCGCTGGCAGCGGTACAGCTGGGCCGCGGCCCCGGCGGGCCAAAGCAACCTCTATGAATTCTCCGGCCTGCCGTTCAACCAGCAGCCCGAGCATTCGGGCACGGTCGCGCTGAACTACAACAAGTTCGGTTTCGACGGCACGCTGGCCTACAGCTTCCAGTCGCAGACGCTGAACAATTTCATCCCGCGCGGGCTCTCGGTCTATGACAAGGGCGTCCAGACGCTCGATCTGCGTGCCGAATATTATGTCGATCCCAGGACCCGCAACTACCGGATCTATTTCGAGGCATCGGACTTGCTCAAGGGTACGCAGACGCCCGACGTCCAGCAGCTGATCGCCGGCTATTACACCCGCGCGACCTATCTCGGCGGCCGCAAGTTCAAGATCGGCGCCTCAGTCACCTTCTGAAGAACGCAAGCATAGTCATTGCCGGCTCCAGCCCTTGCGGGAGCCGGCATTCTCCCAAGGAAGCCATCGTCATGAAGTCCAGCAAACTGCTTCTCGCAGCGGCGGCGCTCGCCATCGCCACGGCGCTGCCCGCCGCCGCGCAGGAGCTTGCGCCCTATCAGCAGTTCACTCTCGCCAACGGACTGCGCGTGGTGGTGCACGAGGACCATAATACCCCCAAGGTGGCGGTGTCGGTCTGGTATCACGTCGGCTCGATGAACGAGCCGCAAGGCAAGTCCGGCTTCGCGCATCTGTTCGAGCATCTGATGTTCAATGGCTCCGAGCATCACGATAAGGAATATATGCCGCCGCTCCAGGAAGTCGGCGTGTCGGGAGTCAACGGCGCGACCGCGCTCGATCAGACCTGGTATTACGAGATCGTCCCGACCGGCGGGCTCGAACGGGTGCTGTGGCTCGAATCCGATCGCATGGGCTATCTGCTCGGCGCGGTGACTCAGGCCAAGCTCGACGAGCAGCGCGCGGTCGTCCAGAACGAGAAGCGCACGCGCGAGAACCAGCCTTATGCGTTGATGGACGAGCGCGCGGGCGCGGGCGTCTTCCCGCCGGGCCATCCCTATCACCATTCGACGATCGGCTCGATGGAGGACCTCAACGCCGCCTCGCTGGAAGACGTGAAGTCGTGGTTCCGCGAATATTATGGCGCGTCGAACGCCGTGGTCACGCTCTCGGGCGACGTCACCGTCGCGCAGGCCAAAGCGCTGATGGAGAAGTATTTCGGCGGCATCCCCGCGGGGCCGCCGACCGGGCGGGTGACCGCATGGGTGCCCGTGCTCGATCGCGACAAGAGCGAAGTGATGCAGGAAGCGGTGCCGCAGACCGCCATCGCATGGAACTGGCCCGTTCCCGGCCGCGGCACGGCGGAAGCGCCGGCGTTGCGGATGGCAGCGCAGGTGCTCGGCCGCGGCAAGACCTCGCGGCTCTATCAGGCGCTCGTCCACGACCAGCAGATCGCGACTTCGGCTTCGGCGAGCTATGGCGCCTTTGCGATCGCGGGGACCTTCTCGGTCGATGTGCGGCTCAAGCCCGATGTCGATCGCGCTAAGGCCGAGGCGGCGGTGAAGGCCGTGCTCGCCGAATTCTTCGCCAAGGGGCCGACCGAAGCCGAGCTCAAGCGTACGCGCACGACTTCCTATGCCGATACCGCGCGGTCGATGGAGTCGATCTACGTCAAGGCGATGGCGCTGTCGGACGGCGCACTGTTCGCCAACAATCCGGGGCAATATCAGGTCGAGGAGCAGAGGTTCGCGGCAGTCACGGCGCAAGAAGTTCGCACCGCAGTCGGCGGCTGGCTGACCAAGCCGTCGTACCGGCTGACCGTGCTTCCGTATGGCAGCCACAGTGTCGTCGCCGACACCGCCGACCGCACCAAGCTGCCGCCGCTCGGGCCTTCGCCCGAACTCAAGCTGCCGGCGCTGCGCGAGGCGAAGCTTTCGAACGGCATCCGCGTCGTCCTGTCCGAGCGACCGGGCACGCCCACGGTCGAACTCGCAATGGTGTTCGACGCGGGCCAGGCCGCCGAACAGCATATGAAGCGCGGGCTGCAGGGCTTCACGCTCGGCATGATGGACGAAGGCACCATCAAACTCAGCGCACAGGCCTTTGCCGAGCAGCAGGCAGTGCTCGGCGCCCGGATCTGGGCACATAGCGATGCCGATACCGCCGACTTCGCACTTTCGGCGCTGCCCCGCGCGCTGCCCGAGACGGTGGCCTTGTGGGCCGACTATATCCGCAACCCCGGCTTCCGGGCCGAGGATCTCGAGCGCGACCGCGCGATGCACCTCTCGGGGTTGTCGCAGTCGCTGGTCGATCCCAGCGACATCGCCCAGCGCACCTTCGGTAACCTGCTCTACGGTGCCGACCACGCCTATGGCGTAGCGCTCGCCGGGCGCGAGGAGACGATCAAGGCGCTCAGCCGCGAGGATCTGACGGCGTTTCACGAAAGCTGGATCCGGCCTGACAACGCCGTGATCTACGCCTCGGGCAACACCGACATGGCCGCGCTGACCACCACGCTGGAAAAGGCGTTCGGCGACTGGAAGGCGCCGGCCCGCGCCAAGGGCGTCAAGACGCTCGACGCCGTTGCCGGGCAGGCCGCGCCGCGCATCGTGTTGGTCGACAGGCCTGGCGCGATCCAGTCGGTAATCCGCGTCGGCCAGATCATGCCGTCGGGGCTCGACTCGAAGGATTTCGAGCTTGGCGCGATGAACGACGTGCTCGGCGGCAACTTCACTGCGCGGCTCAACATGAACCTGCGCGAAGGCAAGGGCTGGACCTATGGTGCCAACAGCTACATCGCCGACGCGCGCGGGCCCCAGGCGTTCGGGATCGCCACCAGCATCCAGACCGACAAGACCGCCGAGGCGCTGAGCGAGATCGACAAGGAAGTCCGCGGGATCAACAAGACGCGCCCCGCGACGCAGGCCGAACTCGACTTGCTCGCCAAGGGGCAGGTGCTGGCGCTGCCGGGCCAGTTCGAGACCAACCAGGCGATGGTCGGCTATCTCCAGTACGTGAACCGCTTTGGCCGGCCATATGACTACATCACCACGCTGCCGAAGCGGTATCAGGCGCTGACTCCCGCGACGATCACCACCACCGCGACGATGCTCAAGCCCGACGCACTGACCTGGGTGATCGTCGGCGACCTTGCCAAGGTCGAGGCGAAGATCCGCGCGCTCAACCTGGGCCCGGTCGAAGTCTGGGACGCGGAAGGCCGCAAGCTGCGCTGAGCGAACGGCCGGTGTCCGGTTTCGTACCGACACCGGCCTGTTCTTGAAACTACGCGACCGGACCAGCGTTGGCGCTTCGAACCTTCGGAGAGCCCCCCATGACGACCTTTGTCCCGTATTCGCCCGCCGTGGAACAGGTCGAGCCCGAGGAAGCGGAGACGATCCGCGAACTGGAAGCCGCGATCCGCGAAATCCAGGATACCACCGCCGCCGATTACGGCAGCACTATCCGCGGCGTGCACGCCAAGGGGCATGGGCTGCTCAAGGCCAGCCTGAGCGTGGCCGAGGGATTGCCGCCCGAGCTGGCGCAGGGACTGTTCGCCGAGCCGCGGCGCTATGACGCGGTGCTGCGCTTCTCGACGGCGCCCGGCGATATCCTCGACGACAGCGTCAGCTCGCCGCGCGGTCTGGCGCTCAAGGTCCTCGACGTGTCGGGCGAGCGGCTCGCGGGGACGCCGGCCAGCGACGGCCAAGACTTCGTGCTGGTCAACGGCCCGGCCTTTGGCAACCCGACTCCGGCCAAGTTCCTGCCCGGCCTCAAGCTGCTCGCCAAGACCACCGACAAGGCCGATGGCGCCAAGGCGGTGTTCTCGGGCGTGATGCAGACGGTGGAAGGCGCGCTGGAGAGCGTCGGCATCAAGAGCCCGCTGATCGCCACGCTGGGCGGCGCGCCCAATACGCATCCGCTGGGCGACATCTATTTCAGCCAGGTGCCGTTCCGCTTCGGCGATTATATCGCCAAATTCTCGGTGGCGCCGGTCTCGCCCTGGCTCACCGATTTGAAGGGGGACAAGGTCAATGCGCATGACCGGCCCGAGGCTTTGCGCGAAGTGATCCGCGAGACGATCGCCACGCAGGGCGGCGAATGGGAGCTGCGCGTCCAGCTCTGCACCGATCTGGAGAAGATGCCGATCGAGGACGCATCGGTGATCTGGGACGAGGCGGAGAGCCCGTTCCGTGCCGTAGCGCGGATCACGGTCGATCCGCAGATCAGCTGGCAGCACGGCACGTCCGAGCGCGAGGAGGCCGATCTCGCCTTCAGCCCCTGGCACGGGCTCGCCGCGTTCCAGCCGCTCGGCGGAGTCAATCGCGCGCGCAAGCCGGTCTATGAACAGTCGCAGGCGTTTCGCGGCTGCCCCGTCCACGCTGCCGCATCGCGGCCCGCATGACCGTCCCGGTCTCGCTCAAGATCAACGGGCGCCCGGTCCAGCGCACGATCGAGCCGTGGGTGACCCTGCTCGATTTGCTGCGCGAGCAGGAGGGGCTGACCGGCACCAAGAAGGGCTGCGACCACGGCCAGTGCGGCGCGTGCACCGTTCTGATCGACGGCAAGCGCATCAACAGCTGCCTGACCCTCGCGGTAACGCGCGAAGGCGCCGAAATCGTCACAATCGAAGGCCTCGCGCAGGGCGACACTCTACACCCCCTCCAACAAGCCTTCATCAACCACGACGCGTTCCAGTGCGGCTATTGCACGCCGGGGCAGATCTGCTCGGCGCAGGGGCTGATCAACGAGGGCCGCGCCGTGACACGCGACGATGTGCGCGAACTGATGAGCGGCAATCTGTGCCGTTGCGGCGCCTATACAAACATCGCCGACGCGATCCTCGACGTGCTGGAGGATGCGCGATGAACCGCTTCGACTATGTCCGCGCGGCCAGCGTGGCGGACGCAGTGCAGGCATTCGCGCCCGACTCGCGCTACCTCGCTGGCGGCACCAACCTGATCGACTTGATGAAGGAAAATGTCGAACGGCCCGGGCGGGTGATCGACATCAACCAGCTGCCGCTGGGGGCTATCGAGGAACTGGCGGAAGGCGGGCTGCGGCTGGGCGCTTTGGTGAGCAATGCCGACACCGCCTATGACGAGCGGATCGAGCGGCGCTATCCGTTGCTCAGCTCCGCGATCCTTGCCGGTGCCAGCCCGCAGCTGCGCAACGCCGCGACCAACGGCGGCAATCCGAACCAGCGCACCCGCTGCTATTATTTCTACGACACCGCCACGCCGTGCAACAAGCGCGCGCCGGGCTCCGGCTGCGGCGCGATCAGCGGGGTGAACCGTATCCACGCGATCCTCGGCGCCAGCGACCAGTGCATCGCGACGCATCCTTCCGACATGTGCGTTGCGCTCGCCGCGCTGGATGCCGACGTGCGGGTCGCGGGTCCGCAAGGCGAGCGTGTGATATCCTTTGCCGACTATCATCGGCTGCCCGGCGACGAACCGTGGCGCGACAACAACCTCCAGCCCGGCGAACTGGTGACCGGCATCGACTTGCCGGC
The DNA here is from genome assembly GCF_002002925.1 of Sphingomonas sp. LM7. Taxonomy (NCBI): domain Bacteria; kingdom Pseudomonadati; phylum Pseudomonadota; class Alphaproteobacteria; order Sphingomonadales; family Sphingomonadaceae; genus Sphingomonas; species Sphingomonas sp. LM7. Next base: position 681,035 of record NZ_CP019511.1, read on the forward strand.
CGAGGGCTTTGCCGAGCATTACAGCTATCTCAAGCTGCGCGACCGGCTGTCCTATGCGTTTGCGCTGGTCTCGGTCGCGGCGGCGTTGCGCTTCGAGGACGGGCGGATCGCCGAAGCGCGGATCGCGCTGGGCGGGGTGGCGCACAAGCCGTGGCGGAAGCCCGAGGCCGAGGGGCTGCTGGTCGGGCAGGAGCCGTCGCACGGCGCGTTCCTGGCCGCGGCCGACATTTTGCTCGCCGGCGCGGTGGGACAGGGCGAGAATGACTTCAAGATTCCGCTTGCCCGAAAGGCGATCGTGCGGGCGCTGCGCCAGGCCGCGGACGCCACGCCCCAATCCCAGATCGACAAGCGAGTGGCATGACCATGGCGACCGACGGCAATGCGATAGCGATCGGCACGCCGCTGGCGCGCGTTGATGGTGTGCTCAAGGTCACCGGCAAGGCGCGCTATGCCGCCGAGCATCCGGCGCCTGGCCTGCTCTATGGCGTGGTCGTGTCGTCGGCGATTGCGAGGGGCCGCATTGTCGCGATCGACGAGGTGGCGGCACGCGCGGTGCCCGAGGTGGTGGAAGTGCTGACCCATCTGAACCGCCCGGACACGGCGTGGTTCGACCGCAGCTACAAGGACGATGTCGCCGCGCCGGGCTCGCCGTTCCGCGCGCTGTACGACGACGAAATCCTGTTCAGCGGCCAGCCGGTGGCGCTGGTGGTGGCGACCAGCTTCGAGGCGGCGCGCCACGCCGCCGCGCTGCTCGACATGCGCTACGAGGCGAGGCCGCACAACACCTCGCTCGAAGTCGCGCTGCCCGATCGTTTCATGCCGGCGAAGAAGCGCTCGGGCTTCATGCCGCCCAAGAACCGCGGCGATGCGCGAACTGCCTTTGCCGAGGCGGCGGTGAAGGTCTCAGGCGATTTCCATCACGGCGTGGAGCATCACAATCCGATGGAGCTGCACGCCTCGACCGTGATTTGGGAGGGCGACGGCAAGATCACGGTCTATGACAAGACCCAGGGATCGAAGAACGTCCAGGCCTATCTGGCTAGCGTATTCGGCTTTTCGGCGAAGGACGTGCGGGTGATGAACCCCTATGTCGGGGGCGCGTTCGGATCCGGGCTGCGGCCGCAATATTCGGTCTATCTGGCGACGATGGCGGCCAAGCTGCTCGAACGATCGGTGCGCGTGGTGCTGACCCGCCAGCAGCAGTTCACCATGACTTACCGCCCCGAATGCTTCCAGTCGATATCGCTGGGGGCGGACGCTGATGGTAAGCTGACGGCGATCGTCAACGACGCCACCACGGCAACATCGCGCTTCGAGAATTACATGGAGACGATCGTCAACTGGGGCATGATGAACTATGCCTGCGACAACGCCGAAGGCGTGTCCAACATCGCCGCGATCGACACCTACACGCCGGGCGACATGCGCGCGCCGGGCGCCGCGACGGGCATGACGCTGTTCGAAATGGCGATGGACGAGCTGGCCTATGCCGCGGGCGTCGATCCGCTCGAGCTTCGGCTGATCAACTATTCCGACAAGGATGCGATGAACGACACGCCGTTCACCAGCAAGGCGCTGCGCGAGGCCTATGCGGCAGGCGCGGAGGCATTCGGCTGGTCGAGGCGCACGCCCGAGCCGCGATCGATGCGCGACGGCAAGGAGCTGGTCGGCTGGGGCATGGCGACCGGGATGTGGGACGCGTTCTTTATCAAGACCAGCGCCAGCGCGCGGCTGGGCGCGAACGGGCATCTGGAGGTTTCCAGCGCGACGTCGGACATCGGCACGGGCACCTATACGGTGATGACTCAAATCGCCGCGGGCGTGCTTGGTCTGTCGGTCGAGCAGATCACTGCCAGGCTCGGCGATTCCGACCTGCCGGCGGCGCCGGTCGAGGGCGGATCCTGGGGTGCGGCATCCACCGGCGCAGCGGTCCAGCTTGCCTGCGAGGCGATCGCCGACAAGCTGGTCAAGGCAGCGGGCAAGATCGACGGCAGGCCGCTTGGCGATGCGGCGTTCGAAGACCTGCTGTTCGAACAAGGCGCGATGCGGCGGAAGGATGGGGCAGGGCGTGCCGTATCCTTTGTGGAGGCGATGGCGGCCGCGGGACTATCCTCGATCGAAGTCGAGGAGACCGCGGGGCCCGGCATCGGCGGGATGATCAGCATGATGAGCAAGTCGCGCAACACCCACAGCGCGATCTTCGCCGAAGTAAAGATCGACGAGGAACTCAGCGTCATCCGGGTCACGCGCGTCGTCAATGCCGTCGCCGCCGGGCGGATCATCAATCCGCGCACCGCGCGCAGCCAGATACTGGGCGGCGTGGTGATGGGGATCAGCGCCGCGTTGCACGAAGAGACCAAGGCGGATCACCGCCTCGGCCGCTTCATGAACCACAGCTTCGCCGAATATCATGTGCCGGTGAATGCCGACATCCACGACATCGAAGTGATCTTCGTCGACGAACCCGATCCCGAAGTAAGCCCGCTCGGCGTGAAGGGGTTGGGCGAGATCGGCATCGTCGCGACGGCGGCGGCGGTGGCGAACGCGATCCACCACGCCACCGGCAAGCGGCTGCGCAGCCTGCCGATCACGATGGACCAGTTGCTGGATTAAGGTCCGAAGCCGTGGCTGGTCGAGGGGAGGGCCAACGCAGCGTGAAGCGTTACGGGCCAAAGGTCACACCAGGGTCACACCGTCGCACATGTTTCAACGGCGGCGTGGCCCCGCGGAAAATCGCAGAGGTCAGCCGGACGCGGGTTTGTGTTTCCGGCTAGATCGACACCGGCAAAAAGCGAGGGCCAAGGCTCCGGGCGTCGATCCCAGCGGGCGAAATCCTAAATTTCAAGCGGTTTGTCAGGCTGCAGCCGAAGTCCCCAGCCACCGATCCGACCCCGCACTTCGCGAGCGATGTCTTTGCGGAGATGCCCCCTCCCTCGCCTTCGGCGTCATCTCCCCCGCTACGCGAGCGAGGAACTAGAAGTCGCCCGGTCCGACATTCAGATTTTCCAATTCCTCCCTCGCTATGCAGGGAGCGGGAGGTGGCAGGCGCAGCCTGACGGAGGGGGCTTTGGCCGTGAGCAACACGCCTGTGGCTACGCCGCTGCTCCCTGAACTGCCACTTCGATGGAAACCGCAGTGTCGATACGCCGTAGCGCTGGCATAGGGCACGGCCATGGCTTAAGCGATGTCACCCGACCTTCCTTTCGAGTTCTCCCCGATGGCCCTGGTGAAGAAGTCCACGCTCGGATCCCGAGCGAAGAATGCGCAGGCCGAGACGCCGGCGCCAAAGGCGCCGGCGGCGCCCAGGCGTCCGGCTGCCGCCGCCAGGCGCCCGGCGAATGCACTCGATCGTATCGATCAGGCGACGCAGGAACTCGCCAGCGGCATCGGCCAGGCCGCCGCCGCGGCGGGCGAATTGCAGCGATCGATGGACCAGATTTCGAGCGGCGCCGAGGAAGCCGCGGGCGCGTCGCAGGAATCGCTGGGACTGATCGGCGCACTCAACGTCAATTTCCGCGAAGCGCGCGAACGGGCCGAGAGCGCACGCCGCCAGACCGACATGGTGCAGGGCGCCTTTGTGGAAGTGGGCGCGCAGATCGACGGATCGGTGGTCGCGATCGAGCTCAACGCCCAGCGCCAGCTCGCGACGGTGGCGGTCATCGCCTCGCTCGAGGAAGTCGCCGCCAGCATCGGCGAGATTGGGCAGAGCGTCGCCGACGTTTCCGACCAGACCAGCCTGCTCGCGCTCAATGCGACGATCGAGGCGGCGCGCGCCGGCGAGGCGGGCACCGGCTTTGCCGTGGTGGCCGACGAGGTCCGTGCGCTGGCCGAAAGCTCCGAGGCGAGCGCAGGCGACATCCAACAGCTCGCCGCCACCGTCGCCGCCGACGTCCAGCGGATCGCCGAGCGTATACGCGCCGCCGCCGAACTGGCGACGAGCGAGGCCGGGCTCGGGCGCAATGTCGTCGCCGATCTCAGGGCAGCGCGCGAGGATCTGGTGGTGCTAGGGTCAGGTGCGCACGAAATCGTCACTGCCTCGGGCGAGGCCGAGACCGCCGCGCGCGAAGCCGAGAAGGGCGCCGAGCAAGTCGCCAGCGCAGCGGAGGAACAGTCCGCCGCCGCCGCCGAGGCACAGCAGGCGATCGAGCAGCAGAGTGCTTCGCTGGAGGAAAGCCAGCAGACCGCCGAAGCGCTGGGTTCGATGATTCAGGACCTGCGCGAGGATGCGTCGAACCAGGACGCGATCGAGCAGGTCGCGGCCGCCGCCGAGGAATTGTCGGCGACTGTGCAGGAAATGTCGGGAGCGTCGGTGCAGATCCAGGTCGCGCTGGAGCAGATTGCGCGCGGCACCCAGATCCAGGCCGCGGCGACGATGCAGGCCAATACCGCGATGGGCCAGATCGAGAAATCAGCCGAGCTTTCGCAGGCGCGTGCCGCCACTGCCGCAGAGCGGATCGGTGCGATCGTGACCAGCGTGGACGGGAACCGCGACACGGTCGATCGGCTGGCGAGCGGTGTCGAGGCGGCGCTGGCCGAAGTGCGCGACGTCATCGGGCTGCTCTCCATTCTGGGCGAGACCGGGCGGCGGATCGAGAAGATCACCGACAGCCTGGCGCTGGTATCGGTGCAGACCAGTATGCTCGCGGTGAGCGGATCCGTGGAAGCCACGCGCGCGGGCGAGGCCGGTCGCGGCTTCGCGACGGTGGCGGCCGATATCCGCAAGCTCTCGCGTGACGCTTCGCTCAGCGCCGAGCGCGCCAGCGACATCGTCCGCAAGATGCTCGACCAGGTCGGGCTGGTGCGCCGCGACTTGGAGCAGGTCACCGGCGCTGCCGAAGTCGAGATCGGCCGTAATCGCGCCGTGGTCGAGCGCTTTACTGCGATCACCGGCGAGCTGGACGCAGCACAGGCGGCCAATGCCGCGATCCTCGCAGGCTCCGAAGACGTACTGCGATCGGTGCGCGAAGTGCGCAGCGGCACCAATCAGATCGCCGAAGCCTCCGAGATCGCCACCGTTGCGGTGCGCGAGGCGGGCGCCGCGGCGCGCCAGCAGGCGCAGGGTGCCGAAGCGCTTGCCGCCGCGATCGAGGAGATCGCATCGATTGCGACTGCGCTCGCCGGCGCGGCCGCCTGACATGGCGGGTGCCGCCCCCGGCGACCGGTTGCTGACGCTGGGCGTGGACGGCCAGCGCTTCGCCGTGCCTTCGGGGATCGTGCGCGAAGTGGCGCGGCTGCCGCGGCTGGCGCGCGTGCCGCATGCGCCCGCCGCGCTGATGGGGCTGGCCAACATCCGCGGCGCGGTGGTCCCGGTGCTGTCGCTGGCGACTCTGGTCGAGCGGCACTCCACCGGCGAGCGCCGCGTGGTGATCGTCAACGATGGCGAAGTCGTCGGCTTGGCAGTCGATGACGTATCGCAGATGATCGGCGCCGACGAAGCGGCCGAAGCGTCGGTGCGGACGCTCGATATCGCCGCGCTGATCGCGAAGTTTAGCCCCAACGGTGGCGAACGCCGCACCCGCGGTGCAGGGCTGGTCGAAGCGCAGGACGCCGAACTGCGTGCCGACACGGTGCCGCTGGTGATTTTCGCGATCGGCAGCCAGGAATTCGCGCTGCCGATCGGCGTGGTCGAGGAAGTGCTGCGCCTGCCCGAGGATATCGCACGCATGCCGCGCGCCGATGCGGCGGTGGTGGGCAGCACTGCGCTGCGTGGTGCGCTGCTGCCGTTGCTGTCGTTGCGCGCGCTGCTGGCGCTGCCCGGTGCCGACGATGCCGCGCGCGGCCGGATGCTGGTGGTGCGGATCGGCGCGAACCGCGTCGGACTGGTCGTCGATGCGATGCGCTCGATCCTGCGCGTGCCCGAGGGCGATATCGATGCGGTGCCGCAGGTGCTGGCGCGTGGCGGCGCTGAAGCCCGGATCCAGGCGATCTGCCGGCTGGAGGGCGGCAAGCGGCTGGTGTCGGTGCTTGCCGCCGACCAGTTGCTGCGTGATGACATCACCGCGCGGTTGTTTCAGGGCGCCGGAGAGCAGCAGGACATGGGCGAAGCCGCATCCACGCAGAAATTCGAGCAGTTCCTGCTGTTCCGGATCGGCGAGGAGGAATTCGGCCTGCCGATCGGCGCCGTCGAGGAAGTCGCGCTGCTTCCCGCCAAACTCACCCGGCTGCCCCGGGCACCCGCCTTCGTCCAGGGCGTGATGAACCTGCGCGGGCAGGTGATCCCGGTAATCGACCAGGCCCAGCGCTTCGGCGCGGGCGCCGCATCGGGCCGCAAACGCCGCGCCGTGATCGTCCGCATCGGCGATCTCAGCGCCGGATTCGTCGTCGATTCGGTATCGGACGTGCTGCAGATCGAGGCGAGCGCGCTGCGCCCGGCGCCCGATCTTGGCAATGAAGAGACGCGCGTGTTCGATCGCGTCGCCAATCTCGCCGGGGAGGAGCGGATCGTGCTGATCGTCTCCCCGCGCGAATTGCTCGATCGCGCCGAACAGGACCTGCTGCGGAGCATCGCCGGGGAAGGCGCCACGCCCGCACCGTGATCAAGCTCCTCGTCGTCGACGATTCCCCGCTGATGCGGCGGCTGCTTACCGAGATCTTCAGCGCCGCCGGCGATTTCGAAGTCGCAGTGGCGCGCACCGGTGCCGAGGCGCTCGACCTGTTGACCGCCTTCGCGCCAGACGTGGTGACGCTCGACATCCATATGCCCGGCATGGATGGCCTCGCCTGTCTCGACCAGATCATGCTGATCCGGCCGTGCCCGGTAGTGATGGTCTCCTCGCTCACTGCCGAGGGCGCCGACGAGACGCTGGAGGCGATGGCGCTTGGCGCAGTCGACTTCATCGCCAAGCCGCGCGGGGCGGTGTCGCTCGAAATCGACGCGCTGGCGCCGGAGCTTGTCGACAAGGTCCGCCAGGCGGCGAGCGCGCGCATCTCGCGCGCGACGCGGTTGCGCGAGCGCGTCCGTGCGCGGACCGGCGGTGCGATGGCCAGGCCCGTCCCGCGGCCCCGTGCAGCGCAGAGGATCAGCGTGCCCAGGGGGCCGCTGCCGGCCGATGGGCTGGTGCTGGTCGGCTGCTCGACCGGCGGCCCGCCTGCGCTAGATGCGCTGCTCGGCCGGCTCGCCGCCGACTTTCCCTGGCCGATCGTCGTCGCGCAGCACATGCCGGCGAGCTTCACCGGCCCGCTCGCCCGCCGGCTCGACCGGCTCTGCGCGCTGGGCGTCAGCGAAGTCGTCAAGGCGACGCCGCTCCACCCGGGCCAGGTCTATATCGCCCGCGGCGACGCCGACATCCTCATCACGCGCCGCGCCGGCTTGCTCACCGCGATCGCCGCGCCGAGCGACCCCGAGCTTTATTGGCACCCCAGTGTCGACCGGCTCGTTTCGAGCGCGATGGCGCAGGTCGCACCCGAAAGCCTTGTCGGTGTGTTGATGACCGGCATGGGCGCGGACGGAGCGAGGGCGATGACAGAATTAAGGACCCGGGGCGGGCATACCATCGCCGAATCGGTCGATACCGCCGTGGTCTGGGGCATGCCGGGCGCGCTGGTCGCGGCCGACGGCGCCTCCGTCGTCGCACCGCTGGACCGCATCGCTGGCGAACTGATGGCACTCTTCAAGGCGTGAGTGCGCCGCATCCGACCCTTTCCCAGGACGAGATGCAGCGGGTCGCCGACCTTCTCTATCGCTGGACGGGCATGATCTTCGGCGCCAGCAAGCGCTATTACATCGAGCGCCGCATCGGCGATCGCATAGCGAAGACCGGCATGGCCGATGCGCGCAGCTATCTCGCGCTGGCCGCGAGCAATCCCACGGAACGCGAGGCACTGACCAACGCCTTCACGATCAATGAAACCTATTTCTATCGCGAAAGCCACCAGCTCACGGCGCTGAGCCGCCAGATACTGCCTGAAATAATCCGCGCCAAACGACCCGGCGATCTCGTGCGAATCTGGTCGATGCCGTGCTCGACCGGCGAGGAAGCCTATTCGATCGCGCTCTGGCTGCTCGAAAACTGGCCGCTGGTCGACGCATATAATGTCGAGGTCGTCGGGTCGGACATCGATACCCAGGCGCTCGATCAGGCGCGCGAGGGACGCTATGCCGCGCGGGCGCTGGCGAAATTGCCGCCCGGGGTGATCGAGAGCTATTTCGAGGCGGAGCGCGGGCATCGCCGCAAAATCATCGACGATCTGCGCGAATCGGTGCGCTTCACGCCCGCCAACATCGTCGATCGCGCGACACTGGCCGGGATGGGCAAGTTCGACGTGATCCTGTGCCGCAACCTGCTGATCTATTTCGACGATGCCTCGCGCGTCCAGGCCGCCGCGAATCTCTATGAAAGCCTCAATCCGGGCGGCTTCCTCTGCCTTGGCCACAGCGAGTCGATGACGCGGATCAGCGACCAGTTCGTCATGGCTCGCCTTGAAGATGCAATCGTCTATCGTAGGCCGTGATGGACGAGCTGCTCGAGCAATTCCTGATCGAAGGGCGCGACCTGATCGCGCAGGGAGCGTCCGACTTCGCCCGCCTTGCGCGCGATCCCGGCGATGCTGCGGCGGTCGACAGCGCCTTTCGCGCGATCCACACGCTCAAGGGTTCGGTTGGCATCTTCCCGATGGGGCCGGCGGAACGCGTGCTCCACGCCGCCGAGGACGTGCTCGAACGGGCGCGCAAGGGCCGCGGCGCGCTTGATGCCGCCGCCGTTACCGGGCTGGTCGCTTGTCTCGACGCCGTGGACCGCTGGGTCGATCAGATCGAAGGCGGTGCGCTGGCGCCCGACGCGGAGCGGCTTGCCGCTGAAGTAATCGCGCAACTCCCCGGCCATGCCGAGGCATCGGCCGCGCCGGTATCGGGCGAGGTGCCGGACTGGCTTGCGGGTCTAGCCGAGCGCGAATGGCCGGCGATCGACGCGGCGGCAGGGCCGCTGACGGCCTTCCGCTACACGCCTGACGCCGATTGCTTCTTCCGTGGCGAGGACCCGCTGGCGATAGTGGCGGAAGTCCCCGAACTGGTCGCGCTGGCGATCCTCCCCGCGAGCGGGGCATGGCCTGCCCAAGACGTCATCGAGCCCTTTGCATGTGTTTCGGTGCTAGAGGGCCTCAGCGCAGCCCCCGCCGACGCCGTGCGCGCCACGTTCCGGATGATGCCCGATCAGGTCGTGCTGCACCGGCTCGATCCCGCAGCACGGCCCGAAGCCGGATTGGCGGAGACCGCTGCCCGCGCGACCGCAGTGCTGCGCGTTGATGCCGCGCGTGTCGATGCGCTGGCGGATGGGCTCGGCGAACTGGTCGTCGCGGTCAACGCTTTCGCCCCGCTTGCCGAACAGGCCGACAAGGTGGACCGCGCGCTCGCCGCCACTATCCGCACGGTACAGGCCAATATCGAGCGCGTCGCAGGCGACCTCCACCGCGGCGTCAGCGCCGTGCGGCAGGTCCCGCTCGCGGCAACGCTGCGGCGTTTGCCGCGCATGGCGCGGGAGATCGCGGGGGGGCTGGGTAAGGGTGTAGATTTCGACGTCTCGGGCGAGGGGCTGGAAGTCGACAAACAGATCGCCGACGGGCTGTTCGAGCCGCTGCTTCATCTCATCCGTAACGCGATCGACCATGGAATCGAAACGCCGGCGGCGCGCGAAGCCGCGGGCAAGCCGGCGCAGGGCAGCGTCCGGCTGGCGGCGCGGCGCGACGGGGACGCGATCCTCGTCACGCTGGAAGACGACGGCGCCGGGATCGACGCCGCGCGTATCCGCGCCGCGGCAGTATCGCGCGGCCTGATCGGCGAAGAGGCGGCGTCGCAACTCACCGACACGGCGGCGCTCCGGCTGATCTTCGCGCCGGGCTTCTCGACGGCAAGCGAAGTCACCGAAGTTTCGGGCCGGGGCGTCGGCATGGACGCGGTACAGGCGTCGGTGGAGCGGCTGCGCGGTACGATCGACATTACCAGCGAGCCGGGCAGGGGCACGCGCTTTCGCCTGCGCCTTCCCGCCAACGCGCTCACCACCCGGCTGCTGGTCGTAGAGGTAGGCAGCGACCGCTACGGCGTCGCGCTCGACCAGATCGTCGAGACGGTTCGTATCGACAGCAACGCGCTGATGCCGGTGGGCGGCGGCGCGGCCTGTGTGCTGCGCGGACGTACGGTTCCGGTGCTGAGCCTCGCCGCGTTGCTTGGGGGCGCCGACGCACCCTCGCCGACTGCCAAATTGCTCGTCACTCGATCGGGTGGCGAGCGGGTGGCGCTCAAGGTGGACGGCTTCGCCGAGCGAATTGATACGCTGGTCCGCCCGTCGAGCGGTATCCTGGCCGGCGTGCCCGGAGTCACCGGATCAACCCTGCTCGGCGACGGCGGCGTGCTGCTCGTCCTCGACTTGCCGGCGCTGGCGGCATGAGCGTGCACGTTGAGGACGACGTAATCCACCTCGCCGGCCGTTGCCAGGCCGAGGATGCCGAGACGCTGCTCGTCGCGCTTCAGGAAGGTCCCGACCGTATCGTCGATCTGGCGGAAGTGCAGCGCATGCATCTCGCCGTCGCGCAGGTTCTTCTCGGGGCGCGGCCCGCGATCCGCGGCAACCCGGCCAATGCGTTTCTGGCGCGTCATTTCGTTAACCTGCTGCAATGACAAAGCAGTGGGCGGCGGCTATGCTTGCCCATGCTGACCTCGCCGGAAAGCGCATAAGGCTGGAAACGGCCCTCTCGGAGACGCGAATGCCCGTTACTGTTCTGATCGTCGATGACAGCAAGCTCGCGCGGATCGTCGCGGGCAAGGCCTTGGCTGCGCTCCAGCCCGAATGGCAAAAGGTCGAGGCGAGCAGCGCCGCGGAAGCGCTGGAAGTGATCGCTGCGCGCGACGTCGATCTTGCGCTGATCGATTTCAACATGACCGAGAAGGACGGGCTGGAACTCGCGAGCGAACTGCGCGCTCTGCGTCCCGACATGCCGATCGCCATCATCACTGCCAATATCCAGGACGAGATCGTCGCGCGTGCGCGCGAAATCGGCGCCGCGTTCGTCGCCAAGCCGGTCACGGCCGACAGCCTGGAGGGCTTTCTCTCGGGTGCGGCGCTCCGCTTGCGATCGAACAAGGCATGATCCCGGAGAGCGTGGCGCTCGGCGAGCTCGAGCGCGATGCCCTGACCGAGATCGTCAATATCGGCGTCAGCCGCGCCGCGTCGAGCCTGCGCAAGATGATCGGCGATCATGTGACGCTGTCGGTCCCGTCGATCGATGTGGTGAGCCAGCGCCGCGCCGCGCGCCTGATCAGCGAACGCGAAGTCGCCGAGCTGGTCGCCGTCCGCCAGGACTTCTCCGGCCCGTTCTCGGGCCGCGCGCTGCTCATCTTCCCGGAGAGCAACAGCCTCGAGCTGGTCCGCGCCGTGACCGGCGATACGCTCAGCGCGCAGGAAGTCGTCGACATGGAACATGAGGCGTTGACCGAGACCGGCAACGTCATCCTCAATTCCTGTCTCGCCACCATGGCCAACATGCTCAAGCGCTCGCTGATCATGACCATCCCGGAAGTGCTGCGCGGCAATGGCGCGCTGCTGTTCGAGATCGATGAGAGCAGCGAAGTCGAGGGGCTGGTGCTGTTCCTCTATATCGACTTCGCGGTGCGCAAGCGCGACATCCGCGGCTATATCGCAATGATAATGGACATCCCTTCGCTCGAAGTGCTCAAGGAACTGCTCGACGAATTCATCGCCCGCATCGTGGGAACCGATGGCTGAGCATAGCGACGAAGCCAGCCGGACGCGCTCGATCCTCGCCGCCGCGGGAACCAGCGGAACCTGGGACTGGGACGTCGCCGAGGACCGTCTGCACGTCGATGCGCGCTTCGCCGAGCTGTACGGCCTCGACTCCGAAGCGGCGCTGGCCGGCGTTTCCACCGAAACCTTCTTCAAGGCGATCCATCCCGCCGATCGCGCGCGGATGCGGATCGCAGTCGCCGGTATCCTGGGCGGCGCCGAGCTGTTCTCCAAGGAATTCCGGATCATCGATCCCGACGGCGCCATTTTGTGGATGCACGGTCGCGGGCAAAGCCATTTCGACGCCGACGACATGCCGGTGCGTTTCACCGGGTTGCTGGTCGATGTCACCGAACGCAAGCGCACCGAGGAGCGGCTGCGCATCGCCCAGTCGGCGGGCGGCATCGGCACGTTCGAATATGTCGACGGCTTCGCAACTGTCACTGTCTCCAGCGAATTCTGCCAGCTGCTCGGCCTGCATCCGGCATCGGCGCTGCCGGTGCGGACGATCAACAATGTGGTGCAGGCAGACCATCCGCCGCTGATCCCGCAGCCGGGCCACGGGGCTATACCCGAGACGCTGGAAGGCGTTTTCTGCATCACGCGCAGCGACGACGGCAGCGGCCGCTGGGTCGCGCGCCGCGGCGAGATCCTGCGCGAAGGCGCCGGCTACCGGCTGGTCGGCGTGATCTACGACGTCACCGAATCCAAGCAGCAGGAGGCCCGGCTCCGCGAGCTCAACGACACGCTGGAGACGCGCGTCGAGCAGGAAGTCGCCGAGCGGCGCGAAGCCGAAGAGGCGCTTCGCCAGGCGCAGAAGATGGAAGCGGTGGGCCAGCTTACCGGCGGCATCGCGCATGATTTCAACAATCTGCTCACCGTGATCATCGGCAATGTCGATACCGTGCTGCGCCGCTTCGAATCCGGGGCCGATCCGCGCGCACGGCGATCGCTGGAGAGTGCGCTGAAGGGAGCCGAGCGCGCGGCTTCGCTCACCCAGCGCCTTCTCGCCTTTTCGCGCCGCCAGCCGCTTGAACCCAAGACGATCGACGTCGCGCGGCTGCTCGCCGGAATGTCGGACCTGCTGACGCGCTCGATCTCCGAATCGATCGCGATTCAGATCGTAACCGAGACAAATCTGTGGCGCGTCGAAGCCGATCCCCACCAGCTTGAGAATGTAATACTGAACCTCGCCGTAAACGCCCGCGACGCCATGCCCGCGGGAGGTGGCCTGACGATCGACGCACGCAATGTCGAGGTTGGGGAAGAGGCCGCGCGTGATGGCGCGCTGCCTGGCGACTATGTCGCGATTTCAGTCTCCGACAGCGGCATCGGCATGTCGCCCGAGACGGTTGCCAAGGTATTCGACCCGTTCTTCACGACCAAGGAAGTGGGCAAGGGAACCGGGCTTGGCCTCTCGATGGTCTATGGCTTCGTCAAGCAATCGGGCGGGCATGTGACGATCGATTCGACCGAGGGGGAGGGCACGACGGTGCGGCTGTTCCTCGAACGCAAGCTCGACAATGGCCAGGTCGAGACTGCTGCAGAAGGGACAGCTGCCGAAATGGGCAGCGCGTCGGAAACCGTGCTGGTGGTCGAGGACGACGACGAGGTTCGCGCTTACACCGTCGGGATCCTGCGCGAACTCGGCTATCGCGTGGTCGAGGCGCATGACGGGGTCTCGGCGATCCGATTGCTCGAACGCGAGGATTTTTCGGTCGATCTGCTGTTGAGCGACGTCGTGATGCCCAGGATGTCCGGCCAGGAACTTGCCGACAAGGCGCGTGCGATGCAACCCGATCTCAAGGTGCTGTTCGCGTCGGGCTATACCCGCGACACGATCATGCGCGACGGCCGGCTGGAAGCGGGAGTCGATCTGATCTCGAAGCCCTTCACCTTCGTCGCGCTGGCGGCAAAGGTTCGGGATGTGCTGGACCGCCAGGCGTAGCGACGCAGGTCAATCGGGCAGAGCGTAGGCGATCACCGCATCGCCGACCGGGGTCTCCATGAAGTGATGTCCGCCGGCCATGATCACCAGATACTGCTTGCCGGCGACTTCATAGACCATCGGCGTCGCCTGTCCGCCGGCGGGTAGCGCGTCCTGCCAGATCGTCGCGCCGGTGCGCAGGTCGATCGCGCGGATCAGGTCGTCGGTGGCCGCGGCGATGAACACCACGCCGCCTGCCGTCAACACTGCGCCGCCATTGTTGGGCGTGCCGATGTTGACCGGCAGCATCGACGGGATGTTCCACGGGCCGTTACGGCGCGCGGTGCCGAACGGGCGATCCCAGATCGTCCGGCCGGTGCGCATGTCGATCGCGCGGATGCCGCCATAGGGCGGGCGCTTGCACAGCAGCCCGGTGAGCGGCAGCCGCCACCCGGCATTGACGGAGATCGCATAAGGCGAACCCGCCTGCGGATCGAGCTTGCCGTGGCCGCCCTCGTTCATGTCGCCACCGCGCGGGTCGCCGCGCGCGAAGGCGCCACGCTTGTCGGCCTCGGCGCGGGGGATCAGCCGGTTATAGTTGGGCATGTCGTTGTAATTGGCGACGATCACGCCGCGTACCGGATCGATCGCGAGGCCGCCCCAATCGGTGCCGCCATTATAGCCGGGATATTCGATGAAGCGCTTGTCGGCGGTGGGCGGGGTGTAGGGGCCGCGATATTCGGCGCGGCGGAACTGGATGCGGCAGATCATCTGGTCGATCGGCGACATCCCCCACATGTCCCGCTCGGTCAGTTGGTCCTTGGCCAGCGTGTGGTAACTGGAGAAGGGCTGAGTCGGGCTGCGCTGCCCGGGCTCGACGCCGGTGCGGGGCACGGCCCGCTCCTGCACCGGGAACAGCGGCTGGCCGGTGCGGCGGTCCAGAACGTAGATGTCGCCCTGCTTGCTCGGCAGGACCAGCGCGGGGACGGTGCCGCCGCCCGAGGGGAAGTCGATCAAGGTCGCCTGCGCGCCGAGATCATAGTCCCACACATCGTTGCGCACCGTCTGGAAGCGCCAGCGCGGCCGTCCGGTGTTCACGTCGATCGCGACCAGTGAGGTCGAAAAGGCCTTTTCCGGCGCGCTGCGGCTGCCGCTCCAATAATCGACCGCCGAGTTGCCCATCGGCAGATAGACCAGGCCGAGCGCTTCGTCGCCGCTCGCGGTGGTCCACATGTTCGGCGTGCCGCGGGCATATTGCTGGCCGGCGGGCGGATCGCCGGTCCATGTCGGATTGACCATGTCCCATGCCCAACGCTTGGCGCCGGTGACGACATCATAGCCCTGGATCACGCCCGAAGGCGCGGTGCGGTTCTGGCCGTCGAGCACCTGGTGCCCGGTGACGATCACGCCCTGGACGATCGTGGGTGGCGAGGTCATCGAGACCATGCCGGGGAAGACTTCGCCCATGCCGCGCTTGATATCGACCTGGCCATTGGTGCCGAAGCCGGGGCAGGGGCGGCCGGTACGCGCGTCGACGGCGATGATGCGGGCGTCGAGCGTGCCTTCGACGATCCGGGTGGCGCATTCGCTGTCCGCCGCCGCGCCGGCGACGGCATGATAGGCGACGCCGCGGCAGGCGGCAGTGTAGGGGATCCAGGCGTCGGGCACCTGCGGATCGTAGCGCCAGCGCTGCTTGCCGGTGGCGGGATCGAGCGCAATCAGGATGTTCTTGGCCGAGCAGAGATAGAGCGTGTCGCCGACCTTGAGCGGCGTCGTCTCGGCGCCGTATTTGTTGTCCTTCATGTCCTTGGGCAAGTCGCCGGTATTGTAGAGCCAGACGCGCTTGAGCTTGCCGACATTGTCCGGGGTGATCTGGGCGAGCGGCGAGTAACGCTGCGCCGCATAGCTGCCGCCATAGGCCGGCCAGTCGGTGCCCGGGCGCAGCGGCGAGGGATCGGCGACGCTCGACGCGATCACTCCGGGCAATGCGCCGATCGCCGGCTGGTTGATCCGGGAGATTGCGAAGCCGCCGATGACCAGCAGCAACACCACCGTTGCGGAAGCGCCGAGCGCGGTCCGCCACTGCCAGCGCGACAAGGTGGGCAGGAGCAGCAGGACGAGGATCAGCAGCACGCTGGGGCCGACGACGCGCGGGATCAGCGCCCAGCCGTCGAGCCCGGCCTCCCACAGCGCCCAGATCATGGTGAGCGCCCACACGCCGATATAGATCCATGCGCCGAGCGGACGGCCGCGCACCAGCAGCACGCCCGAGCCGACAAGCGCGAGCCCGGCAAGCAGGTAGTAGACCGAGCCGCCGATGACCGCGAGCCAGACGCCGCCGATCGCGAGCACCGCGCCGATCAGCGCGAGCAGCCCGCCGACCAGCATCGCCGGGAGCGGGTGCCTGCGGGTTTGGCCGATGATCGCGTCTGGCATGGGGATCCCCTTGTTTGACAGGGGAACCGACCCGGGTTCCAATCGGTTCCGAAATGGTCGGGACTTTGCGGGGCATGGCGAATTGGGCGAAGTGATTTGGATACCCTATTGCGGCGCGGCGCCGGTGCCCGGTGCGCTGATGGCGCGCTGGAACTTCGATCCGGTGCTGCTGCTCGGCTTCGCGGTGGCGATTGCCGGCTTCGTGTATTTCGGCAGCAGGGATGCGGCACGGCGGGCTTGGTTCGCGGCGGCGACCGGCATCCTGGCCGTACTGTTTGTCTCGCCCTTCTGCGCGCTCACCTCTGCGCTGTTCGCGGCGCGGGTGGCGCATCATGTCGTGCTCACCGCAGTGGCGGCGCCGCTGCTCGCTGCGGCGCTGCCGGCGATCCCGCGCGGCGGAATCGCACTCTGGGCGGGGCTGCACGCGCTGGTCTTCTGGGTGTGGCACGCGCCGCCGGTCTACGGCTGGGCGCTGTCGAGCCACGGGGCCTACTGGCTGATGCAGGCGACCCTGCTCGGTAGCGCGGTGGCGCTGTGGAGTGCGGTGCGGGCCGCGCCGATGCCGGCGGCGATTGCCGCGCTGCTGGCGACGATGGTGCAGATGGGGCTGCTTGGCGCGCTGATCACCTTCGCGCCGGCACCGCTCTACGCACCGCATTATCTGGGGCCCATCGCCTGGGGCTTCACGCCGCTGGAGGATCAGCAACTCGCCGGGCTGATCATGTGGGCGCCGGGCGCGGCGGTCTATCTGGCGGCGGCGCTGGCGCTGCTGTCGCGCTGGTTCGCGCGCGAGCAGGCGGCAGCATGATCCGCGAGCTTCGCGCCTGGGCGCGCACGCATACCGAGCGTAACCGCTATTCCCCGGTCGGCATCGCCTTTCATTGGGTGATGGCATTCCTCGTGCTCTTTCAGCTCGGCTGGGGCTATTATACGAGCTGGCTGCCGCCGGGCGGCGACAAGCTGTTCAGCTATCAGGTGCACAGCGCGGTCGGGCTACCGGTGCTGCTGCTTGCGATTGCGCGCTTCGGATGGCGGCTGATGATTCCCGGACCGGTCAACGATGCCGACAAGCAGGGCTGGCAGACCCAGATCGCCTATGCGATGCACTATGTGTTCTACGCTGCCTTTTTCGGGCTGCCGCTCAGCGGCTGGGCGATGTGGTCGTCGGTCGCCGAGCCGGGGCCGCTCTATCTCGCGGGCTTCATCCCCTGGCCGCAAATGCCGTTCGGCGCGATGCCGCTCGAACTGCGCTGGCAGATCCTCCACGGCGCCGAGACCGTGCATCAATGGCTGGTGATCACCCTGCTGCTGGTCATTCCGCTCCATGTCGGCGCGGCGCTGAAGCATCATTTCTGGGATCGGCACGATGTGCTGGAGGGGATGCTGCCGGAGATCCCGGACGCGGAGGATCCCCGGGCAGCGCCGCAGCATAGCCCGCGAGAGCCGAAGATTCCGCCCGAGAAAGCGCCCGGCTGATCCGCAGCATCGCGTTCTCGGGATCGGTGCGACGCTTGCTGCTGCGCCAGCGTTCCAGCTGCTCGGCGAGATAGGCGGCGGGCTGGCCGGCGAGCGGCGGATTGGCGGGCCCCAGGCCTTCGCCGCGGGCGCCGTGACACGACGCGCAGGATGCCAGGCCGCGTCCAGGATCACCCTGCTGGTAGAGACTCGCTGCGGCGCCATCGGCGGGCATCGCCTGCGGCTTTGGCGTGAAGGGCAGCGCGGCATAATAAGCCGAGACCGACTGGCGCTGGTCGGGGCGAAGCCGGTTGGCGATCCAGTGCATCTCGGGATGCTCGCGGCGGCCATCGGCATAGGCCTGGAGCTGGGCTTCGAGATAGCCGAGGTCGAGCCCCGCCAGCCGCGGGGCACCGGCGCCATCGCCGCGTCCGTCGACTCCGTGGCAGGCGATGCACGCCTTTGCCGCGCCGGCATCGCCGCCGCTCAGCGCAACCAGCTCGCCGGTAGCGGCGAGGCGATCGGTCGAGCTGCGGTCGGTCTGCCCGCAGCCGGCAAGCGGCAGCAGCACTAAGGTCGCCAGGGCAAGTCGGGAGCGTAAATCCATTGCGCTTCGGAACCTACGCGGCGGACAAGTGGTTCCGGAGGTGTAACGCATCGACCGACTGCATAGGGGGAGATTTGTCGATAGCCCGTGTCCTGTTGCCGCTAGTGCTGGCGACCGCCTGCAAGGCGCCGCCGAGCGAAGAAAATGCCATGCCCCAGGCGAGCCCTGCGCGCGGCAAGGCGGCGATCGAGCGCGTCGGCTGCGCAGCGTGCCACCAAATTCCGGGTATCCGTTGGCCGCAAGGCGGATCGGGGCCCTCGCTCGCAGGGTTCGCCGAGCAGGGGCTGATCGCCGGACGGTTGCCCAATCGGCCGGATATGCTCGCCGCATTCGTGCGCAATGCGCCCGGCGTGCTGCCGGGCACCACCATGCCGGCGATGCCGCTCAGCGAAGGAGAGGCGCGCGATGTCGCGGCCTATCTCTATGGCACGCGCTGAAGCCGGGGCCGGCTGGCCCGCCTCGATCTTCGATCCCGCGGGCCCCTATGCGGGATCGGTGACGCTGCTGAGCTGGATCCTGATCGGCATGGCGGTGGCGGTATTCGCGGTGGTGGTGGTTGCGCTCGGGATAGCGCTGTTCGGCAATGCGCGGCTGCAGAAGCGGCTCGGCGGGACCAGGCTGATCTGGATCGGCGGCGTCGCTTTTCCGGTGATCGTGCTGAGCGTGCTGCTGGTCTATGGGCTGACGCTCACGCGCAACCTCACTGCCCCCGTACCGGCGGACGCGATGCGCGTCCGGATCACCGGCGAGATGTGGTGGTGGCGCGTCGCCTATCTCGACGGGCAGGGACGGCCCTATCTGCTCGACGCCAACGAGCTGCATATTCCGGTGGGCAAGCCCGTGGTGCTCGAACTCGAATCGAACGACGTGATCCACAGCTTCTGGGTGCCGCAGCTCTCGGGCAAGCTCGACATGATCCCCGGGCGCCGCAACATCCTGCCGATCCAGGCCGATCGTGCGGGCGTGTTCGGGGGGCAATGCGCCGAATATTGCGGCGGCCCGCACGCGCTGATGGGGTTCGTCGTCGTCGCGCATGAGCCCGCAGCGTTCGAGCGGCTGATCGCAGACCGCCGCGCACCGCGGCCGCAAATGACGGGAACAGGCGCAGACCTGTTCCGCTCGACCGGGTGCGCCGCGTGCCACCGGATCGCCGGCACCGACGCCAACGGCACTGCCGGGCCTGACCTTAGCCATGTCGGCGCGCGGCGTTCGCTGGGTGCGGGCATCCTGCCCAATAATCGCGGGACGATGACCGGCTGGATCGGCGATAGCCAGTCGATCAAGCCGGGCAACCGCATGCCGTCGTACAAGATGCTTTCCGCGGCGGAACTGCAGGCAATTGCGACCTATCTCGAGGCACAGAAGTGACGTCGGAAACCGGGTTCGATCCGGCGCTCTACGATCGCTTTCCCACCAAGGGCGAGCGCCCGGCGGGGGAGCTGGAAGAGCTCGAACGCATCTGGTGCGCGCCCAAGGGCTGGGAATTGCTGACTGCGGTCAACAACAACTATGTCGGCTTCTTCTACGTCGCGACTGCTTTCCTGTTTTTCCTGCTGGCCGGCATTCTGGCACTGGTGATGCGCGTGCAGCTCGCGCTGCCGCTCCAGGGCATCCTGCCGCAGGAAACCTACAACCAGTTCTTCACCATGCATGGCACGGTGATGATGTTCCTGTTTGCCGTCCCGATGATGGAGGCGATCGGGGTGCTGCTGTTGCCGCAAATGCTGTCTGCGCGCGATTTGCCGTTCCCGCGGCTCTCCGCATACGCATTCTGGGCGTATTTCGTCGGCGGATTGTGCTTCTTCGCCTCGCTGTTCGTCGGGCTGGCGCCCGATGGCGGCTGGTTCATGTATCCGCCGCTGACCAGCACTGCCTATTCGCCGGGGATCAACGCCGATTTCTGGCTGCTGGGCATCGGCTTCATCGAGATTTCGGCGATCGCCGGCGCGATCGAGATCATCGTCGGCGTGCTGCGCACCCGCGCCCCGGGCATGACGCTCGACAAGATGCCGGTCTATGCCTGGGCGATGCTGGTGTTCGGCGTGATGATCGTCGTCGGCTTCCCCTCGGTGATCCTCGGCACCTTGCTGCTCGAGCTCGAGCGCGCGTTCAACTGGCCGTTCTTCGATCCCACCCGCGGCGGCGACGCGCTGCTGTGGCAGCATCTGTTCTGGTTCTTCGGTCACCCGGAGGTGTACATCATCTTCCTCCCCGCATCGGGACTGGTATCGATGATGGTTGCGACGATGGCGCGCACCCGGCTGGTCGGGCATCACCTGATCGTCCTCGCCTTCCTCGCGACCGGGTTCATCAGCTTCGGCGTGTGGTCACACCACATGTTCACCACCGGCATGCCCAATTTGTCGATCGGCTTCTTCGCTGCGGCGAGCATGGCAGTGAGCGTGCCCGCCGGCATCCAGGTCTTCGCGTGGATCGCGACTTTCGCGGTCGGCAAGCCGCGCTTCAACGCGCCGACCCTGTTCCTGCTCGGCAGCCTGCTCACCTTCGTGATCGGCGGACTGACCGGGGTGATGGTGGCGATGGTGCCGTTCGACTGGCAGGCGCACGACAGCTATTTCATCGTCGCGCACCTCCATTATGTGCTGATCGGCGGGATGGTGTTCCCGATGTTCGCCGCCTTCTATTACTGGACGCCGATGATCAGCCGCCGGGCACTGTCCGAGCGGCTGGGCAAATGGGCGTTCTGGCTGATGTTCACCGGCATGCAGGTCACGTTCCTGCCGATGCATCTGACCGGGCTTATGGGCATGCCGCGGCGAGTCTACACCTACCTCCCCGGGCGCGAGTGGGAAGTCACCAACATGGTATCGACGATCGGTGCATTCGTGCTGGCGTCGGGCGTGCTGGTGTTCCTGGTCGACCTTGCCCGCAACTTTCGCTTCACCACGCAGGATGATGCCGGCAACGTCTATGCGGGCGGCACGCTCGAATGGCTGCCGACCGGGCTCTATTCGGCGCGCAGCATCCCGGTGGTGAAGAGCCGGGAGCCGTTGTGGGACGATCCCAACCTAGCCGAGGATGTCGAGCAGGGCCGCTATTTCCTTCCCGGCTCCGCCACCGGGCTGCGCGAGACGCTGGTAACCAGCCCGCTGCGCGCCGAGCCGCAATATCTCCAGATCATGCCGGGGCCGTCGGTGTGGCCGTTCCTCGCGGCGGTGTTCACTGCAGGGTTCTTCCTGCTGATGACCGTGCAGGCCTATTTCCTGTCCTTCGCCTGCGGGGTGCTCGCGGTGGTCTGCGTGCTGCGCTGGCTGTGGGATACCGACAGGCGCGTAGAGGAAGAGACCGTCGATGTAGGCGCGGGCATCTATTTGCCGACCTACGTCACCGGGCCGAGCAGCCATGGCTGGTGGGCGATGGTGATCCTGCTGGTCGTCGTCGGCATGATCTACGTGATGGCGGTGTTCAGCTTCCTCTATTTGTATGGCGTGCATCCGAGCTTCTGGATCGCGCCGCCGGGACCGCTGTCGCTCGCGCTACTATTGCCGCTCTACGCCGCCGCGGCCGGGCTGGCGTTGTTGGCGCGGTACATGCTGGCGCGCGAAGCGACCGAGCGGTGGACGCCGGGCGTGCTGTTCGTCTGCGCCGCGCTGGCACTCGCTGCGGGCATCGGCGCGGATCTGTGGAGCTGGATGGACCTGGGGCTGCGGCCCTCGGCGAGCGGGCAGGGGGCGACGGTCTATGCGCTGCTCTCGCTGGAAGTGATGCTTGCGGCGATCGGGCTGCTGATGGCGGGCTATATCTCGGCGCGCAACAGCCGCGGCATGCTGGTGCGGCCGCGCAACAACAGCCTCGACCTGTGCGTGCTGTGGGTAGTCTATGCAGCGGGGCAGGGCGCGCTGACGGCGCTGCTCACGCGTGTGTTCGGCGGCTGAGCGGTGCGCGGCTGGACTTATCTGCTGGGCGGACTGATCGTCTGGGCGGTGCACTTCTTCGCGCTCTATTTCCTGGCCAGCGTGTTCCTGACGACTCCGCTCGCCCGCGGCCTGACGCTGCTGGTGACGGTCCTGTGCCTCGCCGCCGCGGCGCTGCTGCTGGTGCGGATACGGCGCAGCGACGCGGCCACGCAGCTGGACGGCTGGATGCGCGCCGTCGCCCTGTACGGCACGGGCCTCTCGATCGTCGCGATCCTGTGGCAGGCATTGCCTGCGCTCCTCATCTGAGCGCAGCGCGCTGGACCGCGGGGCGCACTCGATGATATTGGATCATCCCTAGTAGCGTATCAGCGTAAGGGTCGAAATGACCAAGATACTCGTGGCAGAGGATGACCCGCTAACCGCGGCGGGGATCGGGATACTTCTCGACAAGACCAATTTCGATGTGGTCGCGACCGTGAATACAGGCACGGCGGCGCTCGATGCGCTGGCAAGTACCCGGCCCGACATGCTCGTTCTCGACAACAGCATGCCCGAGCGTTCGGGGATGGACGTGCTCCGAACATTGCGCAACCGAGGGGACAATCGGCCGGTTATCCTGCTCACCGGCGGGATCAACGACCAGGTCTCGAAAGAGGCGATGCAGCTGGGGGTGAACGGCATCGTCATCAAATCGACTGCGCCGCGCGACCTGCTGACCTGCCTGGAGAGCGTCGCGCAAGGGCGGCGCTGGCTCGACCAGGAAGTGATGCAGCGCGCGATGGACCTGGCGATGTCGCCCGATACTGCGGAGCGCGATCCGCTGGAGGCGCTGAGCGGACGCGAGCGCGCGGTGGCGTCGCTCGTCCAGCGCGGCCTGCGCAACAAGGAAATCGCCGACGAGCTCGGGCTGACCGAGGGCACGGTGAAGGTCCATCTGCACAAGGTCTTCGAGAAGCTCGGCGTGCGCAGCCGCACCGATCTGATCCTGCTCGCCCAGGGGCGCGACGCCTGAACCTATATCCAAAGAGATAGGCGCTTTCGGCCGTTGGTAAGCATGGTTCTCGCCGCCGGTTGAATGGTTCTGGCGGAGTGCGCGGGGCATCTGAACCGCATGAAGCGGATTCTCTGCGTGCTCGGGCTGGCGATGCTGGTGGTGCTTTGCGCCATCCAGCCGGCGTGCGCGCAGGTCACCGCCTATGCCGTCGGGCAGGGCGCCGTGAACAGCGTCGAAGTCGGCGTCGAAGTGCGCGCGTCGGTGCGCAGCCGCTGCGGTTTCGCGACGGGCGGGGCGCCCACCGGCAGCGTCGACCAGGCCGATTTCGACCAGAGCGGCTTCACCAAGGATTTCGCGATCCAGCTCAACTGCACCGGCGCCGCACGCGTTGCGGTGTCGTCGGTCAATGGCGGCATGGCGACCCAGGCGGCGGCCGCCACCGGCTATGGGGTGAAGGCGCCCTATCAGGTCGCGCTCAAGGTGGTTGCCGACAACGGCACCAGCAGCACGGCGTCGTGCGACGCGGCGACGCTGGCGACCGGCGGCAGCTGCAGCTTCGCCGGCACCGCGGGCAGCGCCACCGGGCTGCGCCTCGCCGGGGCATCGACCAAGGCCAACGGCTCCTATCTGCGGGTCAGCGCACCGAGCTATGCCGGGACTGCCCCGCTGGTTGCCGGACGCTATGCCGACACCTTGTCGATCACGGTTAGCGTGAGCCCTTAAGGAGTCGATAAGTATCTCAAATGAGGCTTTATTCACGCAGGAGCGTTATGTCATGACCTACGATGACGCGCAGCAGCTCCTCTTGCCGCTTCCAAGCCCCAGCGACTCGGGCCATGTCGGCGCTTGTGCTGGCGTTCGCCGTCCTCGCCGGGCCCGCGCAGGCCGATACCGGCCCGCAAGTCGACCTCAATGGCTATGTCAAACCGCGTTGCTGGGTGGCCAATCCGGCGACCTTCCAGCCGAGCGCGGACATGCCGGCGCCGCGTCCCCACGCGATCTGCAACCAATCGACGCCGATGCTCCGGTCGAATGTCCGGACGCTCAATGCCGATGGCACGCTGGCGGAAATCCAGCCCGCCGCCGAGCTTCAGCCCACCCAGCCGCAACTATCGGGTCGCGCGGCGCTAGAGATCGTCGTATCACCGCAACTATGAGGTTGCGTACCGGTGGGCTTGCAATAACGGGCGTCGTGTCTGCGATGGTGCTCGCGTCGCCGGCAACGGCGCAGACCCAGCTTTCGGCGACGTGCGGGATCACCGGCAATGCCACCGCACCGGCCAGCATCACTTATGACCCGTTCTCGCCGGCGGGGCTTTCCGAAGTCACGATCCCGCTGGTGCTGCGGCGCAATCGCGGATTGCTCACCGGGCGGACCAACGAAGTCAGCCTGGTGCTTACGGCACCGTCGGGCACGCCGCCGCTGGAAGTGACCTATCTGGGCTATCGCGTGCTCTATGCCGAAGGCGCCACCGCCGGCCGACCGCGATCGCTCAATTCGAGGGACAATGGCGCGGGCGCCGCGGGCGAGATCCGCTATGATTTCGGCAATCTCTTTGCCTCGGACCTGTCGGCGCCGCTCAACCTGCGAGTCACCGTGCCGCCGGGCACCGATCTCTCGGCAGGCGAGCCGATCGTCTTCGACATCCTGTACATCTGCTCGGGCGAGGGCGGGATGCTGAGCGTGCCCACCCCCGTTCGAGATACCGGGGCGCTTAGGATCAACGTCAACACGGTGAGCGCGCTCCAGGCCTATTATGCCGGGTCGGCGCTCGATTTCGGCGAGATCGGCGATGCGACCACTGCCGCGGTGCTCGCCGCGCCCGACCGCTATACCACTTCGTTGGCCAATTCGCTGCGGGTGCGCAGTTCGGGACCGTTCGAAGTGCGCGTGCGCTCGCAGAATGATTTCAAGCTGACCTATCCGGGCGGGAGCCTGTCCGACGCGGCGCAGACGATTCGCTACAGCGCACGGTTCCTGGGTCAGGACGTCACGTCGAACGCGTCGTTCGGTACGCGCACCTGCGCGCGCGCCGGGATCGGGGGCGAGGCGGGAACGCTGCCGCTGCGCGCGACGCTGAAGGAAGGCGGTTCGGCCAAGACCCCCGCGCCGAACTATGCCGACACGATCAGCATCACCTTTACGCCGATCGTCACTGCCTCTTCGGCGACCAGCTGCGCAGGGCTTTGAGCAGGGATCCTATATCCTCGGGTATAGCGAGTTGCGCTTGAAGTTAGCCTGCTTTTGGCCGCCCGCTAAATGGGCCCGCGCGCAGTTCGGGGGCATATCCAGGTCGTCGGGGCGATAGGCCCCAAGCGAATTTCTGGAGACGTGAGATGAAGAAGCTGGTTGTGTCCGCCCTGATGATCGGTTCGGCTTTCGCTGCGGCGCCCGCCTTTGCGCAGGCCAACGGCTCGGTCGATGTCAGCGGCACCGTTTCGGCGCGCTGCTCGGCAGCTACGCCGATCAGCGGCAGCATCACGCTGGGCGAACTCGCCAAGTCCGACGGCACCGTCGATGCGGCATTTTCGGGCAACACCGGCGGCCTGAGCCGCAACTTCACGATCAAGTGCAACGGTGCCAACCCTAAGGTTACCGTCGAAGCCAAGCCGCTGGTCAATGCCGCCGCGACCAATTCGCCCAACGGCTACACGAACACCGTCCACTACACTGCGACCGTCGTCGCGATGGGCGCCAAGGGCGGCAGCACCAGCGTAGCCGATCAGTCGCTTAGCTCGGGCGCCACGTCGGGCCAGCTCGGCGATCGCCTTGCCGCGGTTTCGAACAACATCGCGCTGACCATCGGCAGCGGCATCACCACCGAATCGACTGCGATCCTCGACGCCGGCACCTATGCGGGCAAGGTCGAGATCACCGTCGCCCCGGCCGCCTGATCGGGAATTCCGGCAAGCCTTGCGAGGGGCGGGGCTTGCCGGAAATTGCTGTAGCATGGACCTTCAGAACCCCCTCTCGCTCGCGGCCGAACTCCGCATTCGCGCGCTGTGCGCCACTGCCGAGGAACGTGCCGACCTCCTTTTCCTCGCTGCCGAATATGAGCGGCTGGCTGCAGCATTGCAGCACGGGCCGGTGCAGGTACTGCTTCCGAAATGACGGTTAAGACGCGTTCGGAATGAACCTCTGCCGGATTGCCGCTTTTCCTGCCTTGGCGGGGACGGTCCATGGGTTCATCATCCCGCCGCCCGCATCCGGTGAATGATGCGAAGCGTGTAGGAGCAGGGTGTGAAGCGTAGATCCTTCGTCGCCGCGTTGATCGCATCGGCAACGGTGCTCGGCATTTCCACGGCCGTCTATGCGATGACCGTGCAGCCGGTGGTGATCGACCTCACCACCTCGGGCCGCGGCATGAGCCAGGTCGTGACGGTCGAGAACAGCTTCGACAAGCCGCTCCCCGTCGAACTGCGCATCGAGACGCTGGACCTCACCGCCGACGGCGTGAAGCCCACGGGGCGCGATTCCGGCGAACTTGCGGTGTTTCCGCCGCAAGCGCTGATCCAGCCCGGCCAGCGCCAGAATTTCCGCGTGCAATATGTCGGCGATCCCGCGCTGGCGCGCAGCAAGCACTTCTTCATTACCGTCGCACAGCTGCCCGTCCAGACGACGGACACCCAGTCGAACATCCAGCTGCTCTACAATTTCCAGGTGCTGGTCAGCGTCTCGCCCGACGGCGCCAAGCCCGCGCTGACGATCGCCTCGGCGGAGATCGGCAAGGATGCCGAGGGCGGGCTTGCCCCGGTGATCACCGTTTCGAACGCGTCGGCGGCGCACGGCTATCTGTCGCGCGGACGCGTGCGCATCGTCCAGTTCGCTACCGATGGCCGCGAAGTGTTCCGCCAGCAGATCACGGGCCCCGATCTCCAGCAGGCGATCGGCTATGGTCTGATCGGTGGCGGACAGACGCGCCGCATGACGCTGCCCATGCGCCTTCCGCGAGCCGACGGGCGGATCGAAGCGCAGTTCACGCCCGAGGGCTGAGACATCACGTCTCGCATGCACAGGAATGCCGCCGCGGGAGCGCTGGTGCTCGTCGCGTTATCCGCGCCGGTAGCAGCATACGCGCAGGCGGCTGACGCCGCGCAGGCCCGCGTTGTGATCGATGCCGAGGCGAATGCGACCGGGATCAACCCAACCGGCCGGGCGATCGTCCTCACTGCGCCGGTGATGGACGGGCAGGCCTATCTCGGCGATGCGACTCTGACGCTCGATCCCTCGGGCCGGGCGAGCTTCTCGGCAGAGCGGCTGATCGCGTTGATCGAGCCGCGGATCGCCGCCCTGCTGATCGCGCAACTGCGCAATCGCCTTTCCGCTCGCGGCCAGCTCGACCGTGCCGATCTCCAGGGGGTGGGGATCGCGATCCGCTATGATCCGCAGGCGCTGCAGGTGATGCTGGAAATCGCCGCGCCGAGCCGCGCCAGCCGTTCGGTTGGGCTGAGCGACGTCAATAACCGGGGCCCGGTGCGCTATGTCACGCCGGCCGATCTCAGCGCGTATCTCAACATTCGCGGCTCGCTCGATTGGGTGCAGCAAGGTGCCGATCAGGGACTCGCATCGCCGGTGACCTTTCTGGACGGCGCAGTCCGCGCGGGCGGCGTGGTGCTTGAAAGCGAGGCGAACTGGCAGTCTGGCGCTGCCGGCGCCGACTTCCAGCGGCGGGGCACGCGGCTGGTGTATGACGATCGCCGCAACTTGGTCCGCTGGACGGGGGGCGACCTCCAGACGCTGGCGCGCGGATTCCAGTCGGCGCCCGAGATCGCCGGCCTGTCGGTATCGCGCTTCTATTCGCTGCTTGATCCGCAAACGATCATCCGCCCGCGCGGCAGCCGCAGCTTCCAGCTCGAGCGGCGCTCGACCGTCGAGGTGCGCGTCAACGACCAGCTGGTGCGGCGGCTGGAACTCGATCCCGGCACCTTCGACTTGCGCGATTTCCCCTTCACCCAGGGCGCGAACGATGTGCGCCTGACGATCACCGACGATTCGGGGCGCACCCAGTCGTTCGATTTCGACATCTTCCTCGATCAGTCGCAGCTTGCCTCCGGCCTCAGCGAGTTCGGACTCTATGCAGGAACGCTCTCGCCGCTCGGAACGCGCGGGCCGGTCTACAGCAACGATCTCGCGTTCAGCGGCTTCTATCGCCGCGGCGTCAGCGATCGGCTGACGCTGGGCGCCAATGCACAGGCAGATGGCCGCGGCTGGATGGGTGGGCTCGAAACGGTGGTGGCCACGCCGGTCGGCTCGTTCGGCGGCTTTGCTTCGGCCTCGCACGTCAACGGCGTCGGATCGGGCTGGGCATCGATCATGACGTTTCAGCGGACGATCAGCCGATCGAGCGACCGCGCCGATGCGCTATCGTTCTCGCTGGAGACGCGAAGCCGCAATTTCGCGCCGATCGGCACGCGTTTCCCGTCCAATCCGTACAGCTATATCGCCGGGGTGAGCTATAACAGCGCGATCAGCGACGCCGTCTATGCCGGGCTCGATGCGCGTTATTCCAAGGGGCGCGACCGCGAACGCGACGTCGGGAGCATCCGCGCAACCGGCGGCTGGCGGATCAGTCCCGATCTGAGCTTCACCGGCGATCTGAGCTATGAACGCGACGGCCGCGGCAATCGCGTCGCCGCGTTCCTGTCGCTCACCTATCGGCTGGATCGCGCGTCGAGCCTGCGGTCGGACTATGACAGCCGCTACAATCGCACGCGGTTGACCTACCAGACCTATCGCGGATCGGGCACCGGCGCCTACACGCTCAGCGCGGATGTCGAGCGCAGCGACCTTGGCGCAGGTGCGAATGCCAGCGGCGTCTATTACACCAATCGCGCCGAGCTGGGGTTCAGCCATTTCGGCACCTTCGAACGCAATCTGGGCGGATCGACCGGCCAGCGGACCTCGCTGCGGTTCGGCACGGCGCTGGCGATGGCCGATGGCAGCGTCTCGGTGGGCCGCCCGATCCAGGACGGCTTCGCGATCGTCCGCGCGCACCCGTCGCTGCGCGGCTCGGACATATTGATCGACGCCAACGGCACCAGTTCGACTACGAACACCGGCACGCTCGGCACCGCGATCCAGTCGAGCCTCAGCAGCTATAGCGAGCGCAATTTGCTGGTTACTGCGCCCGATGCGCCTCTCGGCGCAAACCTGGGCGAGGGTTCGTTCCGGTTGCTGCCGCCCTATCGCGGCGGATACCGGCTGACGGTAGGCTCGGATTACATGGTCAGCGTGGTCGGACGGCTGCTCGGCGCGAATGGCGAGCCGATCGCGCTGGTTGCAGGCAGCGCAGTCGAGGCGGCGCATCCCGAGCGCGAGCCGGTGCCGCTGTTCACCAATTCCACCGGACGCTTCGGCGCGACCGGACTGGCGCCGGGCCGCTGGCGGATCACGCTGACCGATGCCGACAAGACCAGCTTCGACCTCGTCATCCCCAAGGGCGCCGATGCGACGATTGCAGTCGGCGAGTTGCGCCCTGCCAATGCGGCGAAGTGACGGTTTTGTGATGGTTTCTCGGCCCGGCTGGTGCGATAGACCGGGTTCACGGTTCCATGTTCGTCGGGCCGCGTTGGTCGTGGCGTAGAGAGTATCGCGTCGATGTCGCTGATCCGTGTCACGCGTCGTACCAAGCTCGTCCGTTGGGGCGTGATCGCGGCCGTGGTCTGCGTGCCGCTGCTCCTGCTCGTGCTGACGCTGCTGGTGGGGCGCGGCTTCGACGAGACGGCGGCGCTGCGCCGCGAAGTGGTCCGCTCCTATGAGGCGCGCGCCGATCTCCAGCGGATATTTTCGCTGCACCAGGATCTCGAGACGGGGCAGCGCGGCTTCGTGATCACCGGGGATCCGCAGTTCCTGACGCCGTATTTCGCCGCCACGCAGCAGATCGATGCGGCGTTTTCGGCGCTCGACGGCAATTTGCCCGCCGACGCGCGATACCGGCCCGCGCTTGCCGAGCTGCGTCGCGTGTCGCTGGCGAAGCGCGGCTTCGTCGCCCGCTCGATCGGTCTGACTCGCGCAGGCGATCCCGATGCGTCGCGGCATCTTGTGGCCAATGGCGAAGGCAAGCGCCTGATGGATCGCATCCGCGCATTGACCGGGCAAATTGCCGATGCCGAACGTCGCGAACTGGAGCGCGTCACCGCCGATGCCGAGGCGGCCCGCATCCAGCTGCGCAACGAGACGTTCGCGCTGCAGACGGTGTTGCTCCTGATGCTCGCGGCCGCGGGGCTGTTCGTCGTCCGCAGTAATGCGGCGCGGGATCGCGCCCGGCGCCGGTCGGACGATCTCGCGGCGCGGCAGGAAGCGATTTTCGACAGCGCCAAGGATGGCATGATCGTGCTGAACGGCAGCGGCAGCATCGAGAGCCTCAATCCCGCGGCGGCGCGAATGTTCGGCTTTGCGCCGAACGCATTGCTCCGCCGCGATATAGGGATATTGTTCGACGTCGCACCCGATCGTGGCCGGGTGGAGAGTTTCCTGCGCCGGCTCAAGACCACTCGCAACGGCTCCGCCGGCGAGGTCCAGGAATTCACCGGCTGCCGGAACGACAAATCGTCCTTCCCCCTCGAAGTCTCGCTCAGCGCGGTGCCGCTGGCCGATACCACGCTGTTCCTGGCGGTCTGCCGCGATATCAGCGAACGCCGCGAGATCGAGCAGATGAAGGGCGAATTCGTCGCGACGGTGAGCCACGAGCTGCGCACCCCGCTGACGTCGATCGCGGGATCGCTGGGACTGATCACCGGCGGCGCGGCGGGGGCGATTCCCGCAAAGGCGCTTCGCCTCGTCCAGATCGCCCAGAGCAATTCGGCACGCCTGGTACGGCTGATCAACGACATTCTCGACATCGAGAAGATCGAAGCCGGGCAGATGAGCTTCGACATCAAGCCGATCGACCTCGACCATATCCTGCGCCGCGCAGTGCGCGACAATGCCGGGTTCGCCGCCGAATATGGCGTGCGGGTGGAGCTGGCGCCGCCGCCAGCGAACGCAGCGGTGCTCGCCGACGAGGACCGGCTGACGCAGGTGATCACCAACCTGCTTTCCAACGCGGTGAAATTCTCGCCGCGCGAGGGTGTCGTGCGGCTGAGCGTCCACGCGCTCGACCGTCGTTTCCGGATCGACGTCGCGGACAAGGGGGAGGGGATCCCCGAGGCGTTGCGCGAGCGCATTTTCGAGAAGTTCGCACAGGCGGACAATTCCGACGCGCGCCAGAAGGGCGGCACCGGGCTAGGGCTCAGCATCGTCCGGGAGATCGTCACGCGGCTCGGCGGCGATGTCGGTTTCGACAGCCGGATCGGCGAGGGTACGACTTTCCATGTCGATCTGCCCGCCGCCGGCACGATCGCGACAGCTGCCGCACCTGTCGCCCCGGCCCGGGACAAGACCGGCTTCCCGGCGATCCTCCACGTCGATGACGACCCGGACATGCTGCGGGTCCTGTCGAGCGTGTTCGAGGATCGCGCCGAACTCTATTCGACACCCAGCGTCGTCGAAGCGCGCGCGGCGATCCGCCACACCGGTTTCGACGCGGCGATCCTCGATATCGGCCTCGTCGATGGAAGCGGTCTCGAACTGGTGCCCGTGCTCCGCCAGCGAAACGCCGCGATGCCGATCATCGTCTTCACTGCACAGGAAATCGACCCGGTGGAAGTCGAGGGCGTCGATCTGGTGCTGGTCAAGTCGCGGGCGAGCCTCGACCGGGTGGTCGATGCAGTGATGCGGATGATCGGCGACCGGGGGAGGGCGCTGCGATGACTCGGATCCTCTATGTCGACGACGAAGCGGATATCCGCGAAGTCGCGCAGATGTCGCTCGAGCTGGATCCCGAGTTCGAGGTACGGACCTGCGCGTCGGGCGCCGCTGCAATCGCGGACGCGGCCGCGTGGGTGCCGCATCTGATCCTGCTCGATGTGATGATGCCGGGGATGGATGGCCCTACGGTCTTCGCGCAGCTGCGCGACCAGCCGGCGACGGCGGGGATTCCCGTGGTGTTCATCACTGCCAGGACCCAGACGTCCGAAGTCCAGGCCTTTATCGAGATGGGTGCGCGGGGAGTTCTGGCCAAGCCTTTCGACCCGATGATGCTGGCCGCGCGCGTGCGCGACTTGCTCGAATGACGGAATTCGACGCGCGGCTGCAGGCGTTCCGCCGACGCTTCATCGAGCAAGCCGTCATCGACGCGGACGAGATCGAGCGATGTGCCACGCAGGGCGACTGGCACGCGGTTCGCGATCGCAGCCATGGCCTGGTCGGGCGCGCCGGCATGTTCGGGTATGTCGCGCTGTCCGACACCGCCAAGATCCTCGAGCAGGCGATCGAGGACGGCGAGGCGGGCGAACCCCTGCAGCCTTTGGCGGCCACCCTCGTCTCGCAGCTCCGCGACCTGCCCAACGAGACCTGATCCGCCGGAAAACTTCGAGCGCATGTCCGGTTCTGCGCGCCGGTGCCGTTTGGATTGGTGAGGAGGCCGCGCCCATAGCCCGGCCGAGCGGGAGCCTGGACATGTCGATCTTGCGTTTCACTTCTGCCTGCGCGGCCGCCGCGCTCGGCTTCGTCGTTCAACCCGCCGCCGCGCAAGTGGTGGTGATCGGCGGTCCTTCGACGATCGGCGCCGATTCCGCGTCGGGCCAGGCCATCCGCATCGTCTCGGCAAATTCGGGCGGCGCGCGGGTTTCGATCGACACCGATCCTGATGTCGCGCTGGTCTGCGACGACAAGC
This sequence comes from Sphingomonas sp. LM7, assembly GCF_002002925.1. Taxonomy (NCBI): domain Bacteria; kingdom Pseudomonadati; phylum Pseudomonadota; class Alphaproteobacteria; order Sphingomonadales; family Sphingomonadaceae; genus Sphingomonas; species Sphingomonas sp. LM7. Next base: position 713,780 of record NZ_CP019511.1, read on the forward strand.
CGCAGAAGACGACCTGCCACGCCTGGGTGAAGACCGGATCGGTAATTCGCGTGGCGCTGCGCCGACCTGCGGGCCCGCGCACGCCATTGGGACAGGGCGAGGCGCCTGCGCCGGGGCAATGGTCCTATGACTGCGTCGGCACCACCGGGCCGGACTGTACCGTGCGGATGAGCCAGACGCGGACGGTGTTCGTTGATTGGGCCGCTGCCCCGAAGCGCGCGCAATGAACCGCGGCGCGATGCGGAGCGCTGCCGGGCTCAGTGCGCTGACGCTGCTCCTGGCGGGATGCGGCGGACCTGGCGGTGGTGGCGCAAACACGGGCGAAACCACGAGCACGGCTACCGGCGGCAGCTGGAACGCGCGCGATGCCTGCACGTCGCTGGGGCGCGACAAGGCGGCGGTCGCCGGGGGCGCGGCAGTCACCGATGCCAAGCTCGAGGAGATGTCGGCGGGCGGCGGGGGACTGGCCGTGGTCTCGATGTGTACGTTCACCTACGCCAATGGAGCGACATTGATGATCGTCGCGCGCGAGGCGCCCGATGCGGATGCGACGCCGGCGGCGATCGAGGCCGCGCGCACCGGCGGCGGGCTGGCACCGCCGGCCGATCCGGTGCCCGGGCTGGGCAAGGCAGCGTTCTGGAGCGAGGGCGGCAAGCAGGCGCAGCTCTTTCTCGACGATCGCCGCGCCGCAGTGATCAACTTCTTCAAGCTCCCCGCGGGCGACGATGCCAAGGCGCGCTCGCTCGCCGTGGCGAAGGCGCTGCTGTGAGGCTTTGGGCGGCGGGCGCGCTGGTGGCGGCGATGGGGACGACGCCCGCGCATGCGCAGGAAATCGTCGGCGACATGGCGGGCCCGTATCAGATCGTGCCTACCGATGGCGGCCCGGCCTGCGGCATCCAGCTCACCGCCGAGCCGATCGGCAAGGCCTGGCGCGCGCGGCCCGATGCAAGCTGCGCCGCGCGGGTGGGTGCCAGCGCCGGAGTGGTCGCGTGGGAGCCGATGGACGGGATCCTGCTGCTCGACGCCCGGGGCAAGCCGGCGATGACCTTTATCGAGGACGAGACCGCGCTGCCGGCCAGCCCCGATCTCCAGGCGCCGAAGCATTATCTGGTGCCGCGCATTACGGGCTATACGCACCTGCCGCAGCCGTCCGAGCTGGTCGGCCGCTGGACGCTTCGTCGCAAGGGCCGAGCGCCCTGCGTGCTCACCTTCACTGCGACTCCCGCCTATTCGAGCGCGCCGCGCCGCGGGGTCACGCTGGGCAAGGGTTGTGCCGGGAGCCCGCTTCCGGCGCGCCTCACCCGCTGGTCGATGGAGGACATGAAGATCATGCTGTGGGGGCCGGGCGATGATATGCTGGCGCTCGCGCCGGTCGCCGACAACCGCTATGTTGCCGAGCCGGGCAGATGGGAGTTGTCGCGATAGGCCTGCATTTCGTCGGGTGTGTTGATGTTGGACATGGGGTGCGCGAGCGTGACCGGCTTCGCCTCCGCGCTGCGTCCCCAGGCGCGTAGCGACCGGTCTGCGTGCTGGTCCAGATATAGCTGCAGCGGCTCCGCCAGCGTGCAGGGCCATAGGCCGATGACCGGGAGATCGACGACGTAGGCGGGCGCGCCGTCCAGGCAGAGCAGTGCGAACAGTTCGGCCGGGAGATCCGGCACGTCGCAAGGCGCGCTGAGGACAGCGTCGAAGCCGGCATCCCTGCCGTACGCCAGCGCGGCGCAAAGGCCCCCCAGCGGCCCGAGGCCGGAGCGCGGGAGGTCTTCCAGCTGGAGGAACGGCGGATGTGCCCTTCCACAGACGACCAGGGCCTCACAGTCGCGTCGGAGCGCCTCGGCGACATGGTCGATGAGCTTGCGGCCATTCAGCATTGCTTCGGCCTTGTCGCTGCCGAAGCGGCGCGACTGGCCGCCGGCGAGTATCGCACCGAGCAGCTTCATGCGGTCGGCCGCAGCAAGGCGTCGGGGCGGGCGAGCACGCGCAGGTCCAGACCCGCTTCGCGGGCGCGGGCGATTGCCAGGGCGGTGGGCGCGGAGATCGTCGCCAGCATCGGGCAATCGGAGAGTGCGGCCTTCTCGACCAGCTCATACGAGCAGCGCGAAGTGAGCAGAGCGAAGCCCTGGTCCCAACCCAGTCCCTCGCGGAGCATCGCGCCGATCAGCTTGTCGAAGGCATTGTGGCGGCCGACATCCTCGCGGACGAGCCGGATCGCGCCATCAACCGTGCAGGCGGCGGCGCCATGGACTGCGCGGGTCGCGGCACCCAGCGGTTGCGCAGTCTCCAGCGCCTGGAGCGCGGCGAACACTGCTTCGTCCGTACCCGCCCAGCGCGCAGTTCGCGCGGGCAGGGGCCGAAGCGCCTGTTCGAGGCTCTCGACGCCGCACAGGCCGCAGGACGAATCGGCGGTGCGATGGCGAACGCGGCCGGAGACGCGCTCCGACACATGCGGCGCCAGCGTGAGGCGCAGCAACAACCCATGCTCGAGCGCATGGGCTTCGGCGTCGAGAATGTCGCTTGCGCGGTCGATCAGCCGCTCGGTCAGCGCGAAGCCATAGCCGAGGTCGAGGAGGTCGCCGGGGCTGGCCATCAGCACGGCGTAGCCCAGGCCGTTGCACTCGATCGCAACGGGCACTTCCTCGGCTACCGTACGCGCTTGAACGGTCACCGAACCATCGGCGGCGACGCTTTCGAATGCCAGGGAAACCGCGTCGCTCAGGCGCATATCCTCACCGGCACCGATTTGGCGGCCGGAACATGGCTCTCCTCGGCATGATGCTCGACCGGCATCAGCACATTCGCCTCGGGATAATAGGCACCGAGGCATCCGCGCGGGATATCATAGGGCGTGACGATCAGCCCGTCGCGGCGGCGAAGCTTGCCGTCCCCGGCATCGCTCTCCAGCGCGACGATCTGGCCCTCGGCCAGGCCGGCCTTGGCCATGTCCTCGCGGTTGATGAACAGCACGTCGCGCGTGCCCTTCACGCCGCGGAAACGGTCGTGATAGCCGTAGATCGTCGTGTTGAACTGGTCGTTCGACCGCAGCGTCATCAGCCGGAAGCGTCCCTCCGCATCGTCGAACCCGGTGGCGCTCAGGCCGGTCGGGGCGAGGAATTCGGCCTTTTTGCTCGGCGTCTGCCAGATGCGCTCGGCAGCCTTGTTGCCCTTCCAGAAGCCGCCGGGCACGAACAGGCGCTGGTTGAAATCCTTGAAGATCGCCGGATAGGTCGCCTCGATCGCGTCGCGGATCCGGCCATAGTCGGCGACCCAGCTGTCCCAGTCGATGCGCGGGTTGGGCGGCAGGATGCGCTTGGCAATCTCCGCGACGATGCGCGGCTCGGACAGGAGATGCGGACTGGCGGGCGTCGCCTTTCCGCGCGAGCCGTGGATGCAGCTGGTCGAATCCTCTACCGACACTGCCTGCGGGCCACTTGCCTGCACATCCGCCTCGATCCGGCCGAGGCAGGGGAGGAGATAGGTTACCTTGCCGGCGAACAGATGGTTGCGGTTGAGCTTGGTGGCGATCTGGACCGACAAGTCGAGCCGCGGCCAGGCTTCCTCCATCGCTGCGGTCTCGGGCACTGCGCGCAGGAAATTGCCGCCCAGCCCGACGACTGCCTTCACCGACCCGTCGATCACCCCGCGGCAGGTCTCGACTGTGTCGAGGCCTTTCTCGGTCGGCGGATCGAAGCCGTACAGCTCCTTGAGCTTGTCTACCGGCACCAGCTCGGTCTTTTCGGTGATGCCGACGGTGCGCTGGCCCTGCACGTTCGAATGGCCGCGTACCGGCGTAGGGCCCGCACCGGGCTTGCCGATATTGCCGCGCAGCAGCAGCAGGTTGACCACCATGCGGACATTCTCGACGCCCTTTACATGCTGGGTCAGCCCCATGCCGTAGATGGCGAGTACGGCCTTCGACCTGGCGTAGACCCGGGCGGCCTCCTCCAGCGCCGACCGCTCCAGCCCGGACTCGTGCTCGATATCGCTCCATGCCGCGGCGCGCGCGGAATCTGCAAAGGCGTCGAAATCCTTGGTGTGCGCGGCAATGAATTCATGGTCGAGCACGCGCGGATCGCCCACCGCCAGCGCGGCATCGTCCCATTCGATCAGGAACTTGGCGATGCCCAGGATCGCGGCGATGTCGCCGCCCGCCCTGACCTGATGATATTGCGTCGAGATCTGCGTCTCGCCGCCGGTGACCATCTCGACCGGATTCTGCGGATCGGTGAAGCGCTCGAGCCCGCGTTCCTTGAGGGGATTGAAGGTGATGATCTCCACGCCGCGCTTCCGCGCACTGCGCAAGTCGTGGAGCATGCGCGGCGCGTTCGACCCGACATTCTGGCCGAAGAAGAAGATGGCGTCGCATTCCTCGAAGTCCTTGAGCTGCGTCGTCCCCACCGGAACCCCGATCGCCGCCTTGAGCCCTACCGAAGTCGATTCATGGCACATGTTCGAGCTGTCGGGCAGGTTCTGGTTGCCGAACATCCGCGCCATCAGCCCGTACATGTACGACGCTTCGAGGCTGGTGCGGCCGGAGGAATAGAAGGCGACAGACCTGGGATCGAGCGGCCGCAGTGCAGCGCCGATTGCGTCGAACGCCTCTTCCCAGGCGCAGGCGACATATTTGTCGGTGGCGGCATCGTAGCGAAGCGGATGCGTCAGCCGGCCATGTTGTTCGAGGTCATAGTCCTTCCAGCCCCGAAGCTCGCTCAGCGTGTGCTGCGCGAAGAATTCCGGGGTGGTGCGCAGCGTGGTCAGCTCCCACGCCGTCGCCTTGGCGCCCTCCTCGCAGAATTCGGCGGGATGGTGGTCGGCCGGCTTGGGCCATGCGCAACTGACGCACATGAAGCCGTCCGGCTTGTTCTGCCGGCCGAGTTCGAGAAGCGCCTGGGGCGTTACGCGCTCGCGCGGCAGGATTTCGGCGAGCGAACGCACCGATCCCCAGCCACCGGCAGGACCGGCAAAGGGTTTGATCTCTGGCTTGTCCGAACGCTGTTTCGACATTTGCACATCCTCTTGCCGCATCCCCCGGCTGTGCCGAACGGTTCAGCAGGACAATGGATGGCGCGCCGGCAAGTTCAAGCGAAACAGGATGATTCAGTCAGCGGAGCGCTTTCGACTTTTCCGCGAGCGCGCAGTGCGCTCCGGCTTGAAAGTGAACCTTGGCTCCATGAATCCCCCGCTTACTCGCGGGGCGGCGCTATCGCGCGACCGTCTCTGGCGGGGCCAGATAGGAATGGAGCAGCCCTCCGAAATCGATCACTATCGAGTCCAGCACCACAGCTGGATCCAGCGCGTAGATCCGCAGCCGATGTTCACCTGGACGAGCTATCGACCAGTTGGTCGCCGAAGCGATCGCGGCGCGCTGAACGCCATCGTCCCAATCGCGTCCCTGCTCGGCGTCCACCACCTGGATCGGACCGTCGTCGATCGAAACGCCGTATCGCAGCTTGTGCTCGGGATTGAGTGCGAAGCCGGGCAGCAGCGTGGCCCGAAGTGTGGCTTTGCCAGAGCTGGTCGCGTGGAACCGGTACTCGGCATAAGGCGCGAGCGCCGGATCGCCGGCGCTTGGAAGCGCGACGTTGCTCTGGAGCGCATGGCCCGAGCGGCCGAGATCGGGCATGCGCTGCCAGCCCAGCCCCCCAACTGGCTGGATCCTCGTGTAGCGATCAGCGTTGAACGCGACGATGCCATTGTCCTCCACCAGCGCCCCGGCGCGCGCGGGCAGGTTACGTGCCTCGATGGCTATCCGTCGTCTTACGCCCGCGCCGGATATCTCCACCGCGCCGCTCGCGGTCTCGCCGTTCTTCAACCTTGTCCAGTCGATCGAAATCCATAGCCGCTGATCGCCTCCCGGCTGCGTTTCGCGGGCGACCTTGATCCACGCAGCCGATGGCGTCGCGGTGACGTCGAGCGCACCCGTGCCGGTGTTGAAGGCGTCAACGAAATACTTTCTGTCCGTTGCACGTTCGAACATCGGCAGCCGGTCATTCGTGATCCCCGGGTTCTGCCAGCGCCTCGCGCGCAGGCTTGTATCGGCAGCTTCGACTGCCTTTGCAGGACGCTCGGCCCAAGCATCGATCGACCCTTCCACCGCTACCCCGAGCCCCGGAGCGGACGCGGGGGTGACGCGGGCGACGGGGGGGGTGTAGAATACCGCCTGGAAGCGTGGCGCGTCATCCATGAAGCCAGCCCATTTTTTTCCGCCGCCGACGGCATTGTACGTTGCCGTTGCCTGCTTGATGCGCCTGAACGCATCCGCGGCGGAATCGGCATAGAGATTGGCGCTGGCGCGGCCCTGATGCGCGTAGAGGAAGCTGCGATCGGCATCGAGGATCTTGGCGTTCATCAACGCGCTTCCCCGGATAGGATATTGCACCAGGTGATAGAAGCCGTCGCGCTTCTCGGCCGGCAATCGCGCCGCGATCATTTCGGCTCGCCGATCGAGTTCGCGAAACTCGGCCACGCGTCCGCCCGCCTCGTCGCCATATGCCACCGGCGAGAATTCGGTTGCACGCGGGACCGTTTCCCCGTCGTTCCAGCCCATATGCTCGGGCTTGCGGGCGTAGTTGAGCCGGTAGAAGTCGCCGAGCAGCGCCGCGATCGCCTCTGCCTGTTCGCCGCCGAAATTCTCGCCAGCCCAATGCGTGAGCCAACCCCGCTGCCCGAGTTTCGATGTGCCTTCGAAATCATAGGCGAGATCGAGGAAGTAGTTCATTCCTTTCTCGCCCGGCTTGATGTCGCCGACGTTCACGACCCAGAGGCGCCTGGCATCGGTGGCATAGGCCTTGCCCATTTCTTCGCCGATCAAGGCCGGCGGCGTGGTGTCCAGCCACAGATAGTCGTTGGGCGTCCCCCAATAGGAGATGTGGTAGTAGACGCCCGCACCGCCGGAGCGCTGCTGCTCGGCCTTGGTCGAAAGCTGGCGGATATAGCCGAAATTGTCGTCGACCCAGGCGAGGGTGACGTCGTCGGGCACTTTCATGTCCTTGCGATAGACGTCGAGCACTTCCTTGTACGGCACGAAGATCTGCGGAACGGTCGCAGGGTCCTTGCCGACGTCGCGGAACAGCGCGCGCTGGTCACTGACCACCTTCTCGAGCAGCTTGACGCCGTCGACGCCCTTGCCGGCTTCGACGGCGCTGTCGTGAATGCCGCGCATGCCGACCGTGTAGACATTCTCGTACGGGTAATTGATCCGCACGCGATCGCGCCAATAATCGAGTACCTGCGGTCCATTGGCGTGGTAATTATATTCGCCGCGCTGCTGGAAATTCCACTCCGCGACATTGTTGCGCAGCATCGGTTCGGCATGGCTGGCGCCCATCACGATCGCGTAGCGATCCGCCAGTTCGGCGTTGCCCTGCACCTGGTTGAAGGCGGAGGTGACCTTGTGCATCGCGGGCCACAGGAAGTTAGCGCGCAGGCGGAGCAGCAGCTCGAAGACATGCGCATAGGTGGTCGGACCCATATCGCCGGTCGGGTCGATGCGCGCAGCCCAGGGGCGGATCGACCAGTCCTCGTCGTTGATGAAGATGCCGCGATAGCGGACGGAAGGCGCGCCCTGCACGATCGTCTCGGCTCCCAGGCTAAGCTGGGTTCGACGCGTTGGATTGACGTCGGCCCACCACACCCAGGGCGAGACCCCGATCCGCTCGGATAGCCGGAAGAGACCGTACGCCGTGCCGCGCCGGTCGGTCCCGGCGATCACCAGCGCGCGCGACACGCCGGGAGCCGGATTCTCTACCAGCGCTATCGTATAGGCTTCGGTCTGGCCGGCAATCTTGTCCACCGTCAGCCGCTTGCTGGCGATCAGTCCGTCGATCAGCGGCGAACCGCCGATCGTGCCGGCGAGGATCGCCAGCCGTCCGCTCGGCGCGGCTTCCGAGACCAGTGGCCGTACGCCCGAGACGCGCTCGACATCGCCGGCAAAGGCGCGAGCGGCGATCCCAACCACCGGCGCGTCGCCCGCGCTCACGAAGATCGTCGGGGCGGCGCCGTCTGCAACTAGGTCGAAGCCCTGCATCGAGGCCGGGGCGCGCTGTGCGAGCGCCTGGCCCGGCGTCAGGCCGGGGATGGTCGCCGCGAGACTGAGCGCGACCAGAATTCGGGCGAGAGCCATCCTGTTCTCCTGATTTCATGTTCGTGTTCGCCGGGCGGCGGGGATCACTTCAGATACGGGCCCTGCTTGTTCCAGCCGATCTCAGTGGCCGCGAGCGTCCAGGTCTTGCCCCGATCGGGGTTGCCCTGGAAAAAGAGGTAGGTGCGCTTGCCGTCCTGGAAGATGCCGGGATGCCCAGATTCAGAGCTGTTCCAGCTGCCCGGAGGCCCGTTGGTGAGGAACGGCCTGTCCGACAAGCGAGTCCATTTCACGCCGTCGGTGCTCACCGCCACGCCGATCTGCTGCGGCTCGTTGTTATAGCCGCCGGCGTAGAACATGTAGAGCTTGTCGCCCCGGCGGATGATGCTCGCCGCCTCGATGCAATTGCGCTCCCACGGCAGTTCGGGGGTGAGGATCGCCGCATCATTGTTGAGGTTCTTGAAGTCCCCTTTGCCGAAAGCGGAATTGAGCGGTGCCTGCGCGACGCCGATCTTCTGAACCTTCATCTCGGGATCGCGGGTCGCGTAATAGAGCAGCAGCTTGTCGCCATGGACGAAGACCTCCGCGTCGATCGCGCGGCCGGCGCTCCACGGTGCCTGCGCCGGGTCCGGGTGGAAGACCGGGTTGCCGGGATCGCGATCGAAGTGGATCCCGTCGGACGATACGGCGTGGTTGATCGCGTCGTTCCGGCCATTGCCATAGGTCTGATAGAACAGATGGACCTTGCCGCGGATCACGACGGCGCCCGGTGCGGCGATGCCGTTGCGCTCGACCTGCTGCACCGGGAGCACTTCGCCAGCCTTCTTCCAGCTTTTCAGGTCGCGGCTTTCGGCGATGCCGATCGCCCAGCCCGTGGGAAAGCCGTCGCCTCCCTTGCGGTTGTCCTGCGCGGGCGGGATCGAATAATACATCAGGTAACGGTTGCCGAAGCGAATGACCGATGGATCCTTGGCATAGGGTCGTCCGATGCGGCTGGTGTCCGAATATTTCGCGATGAGCTTTGCCTCCTGGCCCACGCCGCCAGCGCGCTGCGACGCGGTGGCGAAGGGGAGGGCGAGGAGCAGCGCGGCCGCGCTGGCCCCAGTCCAGGCGAGGGACCGCTTCACGGATATCGACATCGACTTTCCTCCATGGATCTCAGTTGGGCACGATGGGCTCGGCCGTCGCCGGCGCTCGATCAGATCGATCTTGGTCCGCCGAAGGTGCAGGAGTGCCCTGAATTGGTTTCTCATCGCCGTGCCTTGGTGCCGGATCAGGAGAAAAGGGGCAGCGCCGCACGAAGCGGTGCGACGCTGCCTTGAGGATGGCGTGGCCAAGGGGGACACGCCGATCAGAAGCGGAAGCGGGCGCCGAGGCGGTATACCGTCTCGAGGTAGCGGACCTGCCACGGGTAGATCGAACCCGCGCGGTTGAACTGCCGGAAATTGCGCGCCGGATTGTTGAGCACGTTGGAGGCGTTGAAGGTCAGCGAGAGGTTGCTTGTGGGATTGATCCCGCCCGACAGATCGAGGACGCCGCGGCCGCGCTCAAAAGTCGGCAACGTCCCGATCGCCGCGTCGATCTGATTGTAGAACCGGAACGACGAGCGATAATTGTACGAAGCGCGCAGCGAGACGGACTTGTTTTCGTAGAAGACCTGCGCGTTGGCGAGATGCTTCGACACATTGGTGATCGGTTGCCGGCCCGGCAGCGTGGTCTGGACCGACGTCGACAGCACCGACCAGTGATCGAGATAGGTGTAGTTCGCCAGCACGCCGAAGTCGCGCGTCCACTCCGGCAATCCGTCGAAGTTCAGGAAGGTGCGGAAGCCGGCTTCGACGCCCCGAATCCGGCCCTGCTCGCCATTGGCGGGCTGGTTGACGTTGACGGTGCCCAGATCGGGATCCTGGTAGGACAAGGTGCGGTTGTTGATGAATCCGACGATGTCGCGCTGGAACACCTGCACGGTCGCCGACCCGGAACGCGAGAAATAATATTCCAGCGACGCGTCGTAGTTGGTCGACTTGATCGGCTCGAGATCCGGGTTGCCCCCGCTGGCCGACGCTACGCAGCCGGTGCCGGTGCAGCCGGCCTGGGGATTGATCGTGATCGTTGGATTCAACTGGCCGAAACTCGGCCGCGTCCGCGTCTTGGTAAAAGCCAGGCGCGCCTGAAGCTGCGGCGTGAAGCGGATACGCGCGCTCACGCTGGGCAGGAAATCATTATACGCCTTGCTGCGCTCGATCGGCGCGACCGAGCGCACCACGATGGTTGCAGGGGGTGCATTCGGGTTGGGCACGGTCCGTGCGATGGTCTGCAGGCCGCTGATATCGGTCTCGGTACGAACGGCGCGCAGTCCGATCTGGCCATCGATCCGGGTGCCGCCCAGATCCACTTCGTAATGGGTCTGCAGATAGGCGGCATAGGACTTCTCGCCCGAATCATAGTTTCGCGTGCGGCCGGGCATGCCGGTGGTGCGAAGCAGGGGATTGTTCGCCATCGCGCGGATATAGTCGGCATAGTGGATGACGCTCTGTCGGGTCGGGGTGATCCAGGTTCGCGGGTGGGCAGTCGGATCGTTCTTGTAGCTCGGATCGACAGGCACGAGCGCGAGCGGCGCGGCGGTGAGCAACGAGCCCGCGGTGCCCACATTGATAGTGCCGCTCAGCAAGCTGGTATTCGTCGCGGGATCGGTCGACAGCGCTTCGGAATCGGCGCTGCGATCGTTGAAGCGCACGCCGAACTGGAGCTTGTCGAACAGAGCCAGTTCCACCGGCACGTCGGCGTCGAGCTTGGCCTGATAGCTTCGGCCGTGGTTGCGCGAATTCGCCTGCGAAAACCCCGAATAGCGCCAGTTGGCGGGATCGCCCAGATTGATGTCGGTAACCGTGGCGGTGCCGCCTCCACCGGGCGTGTCGAAGTCGAAAACGCGGGTGCCGGGGGCAAGCGTGGTCTGCGCCGTCTGGAAGTTGGTCGATGTGAAGACCGAATCCGTGAACGCGAAATCGCCGGTGATGCGTGCGCTGCCCGGCTTCCAGATGAACCCGGTTCCAGCCTGATAGGTATCGGTCTGCGAGAATTGCCCTGCCTGATATGCCGATGTAGCGTTGCCGCCCGTCGCGGTCATCCGGCAGACCTGGGTAGTGCTGCCTTCGCAAAAGCTGACGTTCGACAGCGTTGCGCCGGTTCCGGCCTGAATCTGGAGGCCATAGCCGAACCCGCGACCGCGAAATCCCTGGAACAGGAAATCGCCGTAGATTTCCAGATCGGAAGACGGGCGCCATTGCACCGCTGCGCCCACCGATGGGCGAAAACGGTTCGACACGTCCGGCTGGATCGTCAGAAGTGCGGGATATTGCGCGTTCGGGAATGTGTTTGGTGTCACGACGCCGCCCACGGTGATCGTGGCCGGGCGCGTCTGGATCGCGTTGTTGTTGGTGCGGTGGTCGTCGGTAAACTTGTTATCGGTATAGGAGCCTTCGATCAGGACGCCGATCTCGCCGATACCGGTGTTCCAGCGCTTGCTCACCAGCAGGTTCGCATCGACGCCGAATCTCTGGGAATTCTGCCAATGGAGCCCGGTGACACCCCCGGCGATGCGGAAATCCTTGAAGTCGAAGGGCTTGCGTGAGCGCACATCGATCTCGCCGGCGATGCCAGCTTCGATCAGATTGGCCGAGCTCGTCTTGTAGACGTCGAACCGCGAGATCGTGCCCGATGGAAAGTCCTGCAGCGCCACCGAACGCCCTTCGGCCGTGAACAATTCGCGACCATTATAGGTGGTGGTCAGATCGGGCAGGCCACGTACGCGGATGGCGGCCGCCTCGCCGGTGACGCGTTCGACCGAAACGCCAGTAATGCGCGCCAGCGTTTCGGCGCCGGTGGAATCCGGCAGTTTGCCAATGTCTTCGGCGACTATGGAATCGACGATCTGATCGGAATCCTTCTTGATCGCCTGCGCGGTCTCGAGGCTCTGGCGGTAACCGGTGACGACGATATCGCCAGAACTCGCTTCCTCCTGCGGGACGCTCTCGGCAGCGCCTGAACTGTCCTGCGCCGTCGCTGTGCCGGCCGTGGCGATCAGACCCAGCGCCGATGCGCCGCACAAAAGGCTATCGAAGTAACGCGCCATATTTTCCCCTCCCGATCCTGCCGGTTCGTGCCGGCTTCGTAGTGATCTGACCTTGGCTAAATTGGTCAGGCCACTACGTAAGACGCGGGAGGGGGCGAAGGTTGGAAATGTTTTTTTCGGTCAGCGCGCCGGCTTGTCGGGAAAGGCCGAGACGATCGCGTCATATTGCTTGCGGCTGATCTCGATCATCGAACCGTGCCGCGTGCCCGCCGGCATCTCGAAGCGGTTCCAGCGTTCGACGCCGCTATTGCCTTGCAGCTGATACCAGGGACCTTCGAGCCGCGGCGCCTTCGACACGCCGTAGCTCACGCCGGCATATTGTTCGTAGTACATCAGCCATTCGCGATCGTTCGGCGCGCGGATGAGGGTGGGCGCCTCGCGGAAATTGGGACTGATCGGCGGACCAGGCATGGGGTAGGGACCGAGCAGCGAGGGCGCACAGCTGATCCGGACGGTCTTGCCGCTGGTCCAGTTGAACGACGGGTAGCGCTCGTCCTTGACGATCGCGCAATAGCCCTTGCCGTTGTCGTGGCGTACGATCGTGGTGTCGATCGTCGCGATGTCCCAGTCGAACAGGAGCTTCGGCTTGCTCTCGAAGGTCTTTAGGTCGCGCGAGGTTGCGTAGAGCGTACGCTGGCTCGACCAGATACGTTCCGGGTCCTGGCGTATCCACGGGACGTTGGGGGTGTGCCACGTCACCAGAAACGTGTTGGACGGGGCATCGAAATACAGCTTGGGCGCGCCGACGCGCTGGAGCGCGTTCACATGTCCCGGAACGTCCTTCAGATCGGGCTGGTAGGTGCCGAACGGCGTCCAACGGACGAGATCGTCGGAAACCCAGAAGCGGACGAACGGATCGTCGTCGCTCTTGTTGCCGGCGAGGTAGTAGCGCCCGTCGCCGCCACGCGCGATCGAGGCGTGGCCGTGATAGTCGTCGGAGACAGGCCGCCCGCCATTGATGCGACGCCAGTGCAGTCCATCGAGGCTGACGGAATAATAGAGGACGCCGTATCGCTCCTTCGTCATGTGCGCGAGGAGATAGGCCTTGTTCGGATCGATATAAGGGGTTTCGGGCGCACCCGGGGAGACTTCTCCGACGACTGGCGCCATTTGCGCGGCTGCGGATGCCGCGGCGGCAATCGCCACGCCGACGGAGAACGCCAGCGCGCTCCTCTGAAAACTGAATTTCATCAAACTCTCCTGATATTTCAAAGGCGCGCGCGGATTCCTATGGTGTAGATGGAATCGTCTTCGCGGCGGTCGTGGGTGAGATAGTCGACATCGAAATAGCCGCGCAGCGTATTGCGCAGGATGTTGGTGCCGCCGACATCGACACGCAGATTGTCGTTGATGTCGTAGCCGATGCTGAAGTCGAGGCGGCCGCCGGGCCGCACATGGCGCAGCGAGGTGGGGGTGAAGCTCAGATCGAGCGCCCGTGCCGGATCGATCGGCCGGACGTTCGCGGAGCCGGTGACGTCGATGTCATAATATCGCGACCGGCGCGTGTAGACGAGCCGGCCGGAGATGCCGTTCCGTTCGTAGATCAGGCCGAGGTTGTAGTTGTACCGGGACACGCCCTGGATCTCGAAACCGGCGAGCTGGTCCGGGCGTGACCCGTTGCCGGCGCCGACTTCGGAATCGACCAGCGTGAAATTCCCCGACAGGCCGATCCCGGAGAGTGCGCCGGGGAGAAAATCGAGAAAGGCTTGCCCGCTGACCTCGACGCCCCGCAGCTTCGCCTCGCCGACATTGCGAGGACGGCTGATATTATAGGTAAAGCCGTCGATAATCTCGGCATTGGCGGCGTTGATCACTCGGTCCTTGATGTTCCGTGCGAAGGCGCCGACCGCCACGAAGTTCGATCCCCAATAATATTCGACCGCCGCGTCGAAGCTGTCGGACTTTTGCGGTCTCAGGTTCGGATTGCCCGCCGTCCCCGTGTTCAGCGTCGCCGGATTGGTCGATATCGTGTAGCTGAGGCCGGGGTTGAGCGCCGAGAATTCGGGCCGACGAATCGCCTTTGCATAGCTCAGGCGCGTCTGAAGTCCGCCCCCGAACTGGATGCGCGCGCTCGCGTTCGGAAGCATGTCGGTGTCGGTCGTGCTGGCCAGCTGCGGAACCAGCACGCCGCTGACCAGACCGGCACCGGCGATGCGGCGCTCGGTGTGCGTCGCGCGGACGCCGACCAGGCCATCGATCGACACGGATTCGCCGATCGGCGTCGAGAAGCCAAGCTGAAGATAGGCTGCATAGGTCCGTTCCTCTGCCTCGAACCGCCGTTCGGGCTGGTACGGCGGGTCGCCCAGCGGCACGCCATAGATGCCGCGCAGAATGTCTCGGCCCGCGCTCGACCGCAGATAGTACGGATCCGGGACGAGAAACGGGGCACCGCCGTTGATCCGCGAGATGCCGGGCGCCCGGACCAGGAAATCGGCAGGAAGGGTGACTGCGACGGGTATCGTCAGGTCGGCGACCGTGCGGTTCAGGATCGCCTGGTTGAACAGCCCCGTGCGATCGGCATAGCGCAGGCCGACCTGCAGCGTATCGATGCCTCCCCAGGCGCGGTCGAAATCGTGGGTGAAATCCAGCCGCGCTTGCTTCAGGCCGCCCACCGAGCGGCTGAAATTCTGGTTCAGCCCATTGCGCAGGAAGAAGCCGCTCGCGTCGCCCAGCGGGTTGCCGGGGTGAATCTGGAGGTTTCCTTCATCGACATCGGTTTGAAGATCGACGGTGATCCGCTTGCCGATATCGACGATCACGCCCGAGCTTTCGCTCGTCGCGCGTTGATAGGCGACGTCGAACACGATCGTGTCCGGCCCGCTCCGATATTTCAGGCCGCCCGCGAGGACATAGTTGTAACTCCGCTGCGTGCGCGCCTGGGTGCTGGTGAGTGCGCGGGCGTTGTTGAATCGCCCCGACGTCAAGTTACAGAGCCGCTCGACAGCAAAGCCGCCGCCCGGATTGCTATCGGAGATCAGCCCGCGCGCCAGCTCCAGCGCGTTGGGATTGTATCCGCCCGGCGTCACCCGTGCCGTGAAGCAATCTTCCCGATCGACCTCGTATTGCGCGACCGTCGTCTCCCCGAAGAACAACGGCGTGGCGACGACAGCGGTCTGGTATTTCGAGCGATATCCGGTGAACAGGCCATCGGCATAGACTTCCAGCTCCGGAGCCGCTTGCCATTGCAACGATCCGTTGACCTGCGGGCGATCGTACCAGCCATATTCGGTACTGCCTGCCGCAGTGTTGCGCGCGACGACACCCGCAATACGATACGGCGCTGCCGACAGGCTGCGCTGCTCGGTTATGTAGGAATTCGGGCGCGCATAGTCGAAATAGGCGTAGCTTAGGTTCAGCAGCGCGCCGATCTCGCCGATGCCGCTGTCCCATCGATCGGTGACCAGCACGCCCAATTGCGGGTTCAGCCGCTCCGTGTTCGATGAATAATTGCTGCGCGCGGTGACGATGAGCGCAGGATCGCGAAAGTTGAACGGCTTGTTGAGCCGCAGGTCGGTGATGCCGGCGATTCCGCCCTCGATCAGATTGGCCGTGCTGGTCTTGACCACGCTGACCCGCGCCAGCGCGACTGCCGGCAAGTCCTGCAACGCGAAGCCGCGACCGACTGCGGACACCACTTCGCGTCCGTCGACCGTCGACAGGATGTCGGCGAGACCGCGAATCATCACCCCAGTGATTTCGTTGTTGCCGCCAACCGTAACCTGGACCCCCGGCACACGCTGCAGGGCGGCCGCGGTGCTCGGATCGGGAAACTTGCCGATGTCCTCGGCGACAACGGCGTCCTCCACGTGCACGGATCTGCGCTTGATGCCTGCGGAGCGCTCGAGGCTTTGCCGGAAGCCGGTCACTACGATTTCCTCGGCGGGTTCCGGCTCGGCGACGCCGCCCTCTGCTCCTGCGCGTATGGAGGGGGCTCCACCCGATCGAGGCTTGCCTGCCCGGGCATGCACGTCCGGACGCTGCATCGGCGTGGAGATCGAACGCGTCGCCAGACGAATGGTGAAGACGCCGCGGGTGCTCTGCTCGACGGTCAGCGGCGAGGCCCCGATCGCTCGGGTCAGTGCTTGCCGCACCGTGAAAACGCCATCCAGCGGTTGGCTCTGGCGCGTGGCGACCAGTTCGCGGTCGAAGAGGATCTGCGCGCGCGCGGTGCGGGCGACGGACCGGAGCGCCGCGTCCAGCGATTGGCGCGGTACTCGAAAGCTGTAGCGCTGGCCGGCCTGCGCTTCAGATTGCGCCGAGGCAGCCGACGGCGCAGCGATCGCGAGCGCGACGGCAGTCGAGCAAAGCGCAAATCTCACGACGCTGGCGCCGCCCCTCATACACCCTCCCTGTCGGCCATCTTCTGATGGTCTTTCGGAGAAGACGCAGACTGCCCGCGAACTTGCACCGGAATTCTTGATCAATTGCGCGATGAAATCTCTATCGTGCCGTCAGTGCGGCGCCGCGTCCGGACCGGGTAGACGCGGGTCATCGCTTCGACAAAGGCTTCGGTCTGTCCGGCCTTGAAAACGCCGTCCACCTTGATCGCCGCAGCGCGCGCGTCCGTCACGACCATGGCCTGAGCCGAATAGCGGTTTAGCTGGGCGACCGCGTCGGAAAGCGGTTCCTCGATGAACTCGAACATGCCCGCTTCCCAGCTGGACGATCCGGCCACGTCGTTCCGCACGATGCCTCGCGCTGCCCCGTCCTGCACGACGAACTCCTGGCCGGGGCGCAGCGCAATCACGCCCGGCGTGGGTTGATGACGGAGCGACAGCAGCGTCCGCGGGTCCGGCATCGCGCCGTTCAGGACCACGACTTTGCCTTCGTAGACGATCACGTGCAGCTTGCCGTCGACTCGCTCGGTTGAAAAGGACGTGCCGGTCGCGACGACGATATGCCCGCCGGCTTCGACGGTGAAGGGGCGGTGCGGCTCGGCCGCCACATCGAACTTTGCGCGGCCGGCGTCGATCTGGAGCCGGCGCTGACCGTTCGACAGCGAAACCGCCACCTGCGTCTTCGCGTCCATCGAAACGTGCGATCCGTCGGCAAGGGCCAATACGCGGCGCTCGCCCAAGCCGGTCGCGAGCTGCTGGTCATCTGCCGTGTTCAAGTACCACGCGCCGGCCCCCACCGACAGGACCAGAACCGCGGCGGCCGCATAAGCGAGCTTTCCCGTACGGAGCGGCTTTGCCCAGCGCCGCTGATTGAGCCGCCGCATATGCTCAAGCGCATCGGCGCGCATCGCCACCATCTCCGGCGCACCCGCCAGGCCGTCAAGGTCGTTCCAGACCGCGGCACAGCGCTGCAGGGCGTCGTCGTTGGCGGTATCCGCTGCCAGCCAGGCGTCGAACGCGTCGCCTTCCTCTGCGCTGAGATGTCCCTCGTTCGCCTGAAGCTTCAGCCACCAGCTGGCTGCTTCTTCGTCTCTCGTGGGCATGGGTGAAGCGTGCACTTCAGACATCCGTCCCTCCCAGCCGCGCGCTGAGGCGGACAAATGCCTTGTGGACGTGCTTGTCGACGGCGCTCATCGAGATACCGAACGTGTCGGCAATCGCCTGGCGGCTGACTTGCTCGTATCGATACAGAAGAAATATCCTGCGGGTGCGTTCGGGTAGCGCGTCGAGAGCCTTGACCAGCGCCGCCAGTGTCTCGCGGCTAACCGCAATGCGATGCGGATCGATCGGATCGACCTGCGCATGATCATCAGGGCCGGAGGCTGCGAGATAGCGGGTACGCACCTGCGCGCGGCGCGCCCGGTCGCGCACGAGATTTGCGGCTACCTGGAACACATAGGCTTCCGGGTCGCGCATCTGCGGTTCTTGCGCACTCTCGAGACGCACATAAACGTCGTGCACCAGATCCTCGGCTTCCGCGCGATTGCCGACCCGGCGCGTAAAGAAGGCAAGCAGCGCAGGCCGCAGGTCGCGGTAGAATCTTTCGCGCAGGGGTCTGGGTGCCTGGGTCATCATTCTCGCCTGTGTCGTGTCATATGACGCACTGCGAGGCGAGACTCTCACTCCATCTCTGCGGATGGTGCGCCGGAATGCCACGCGCAGGAAAAGACCCCACGTTCGCGAGACTCTGTAATGGGCAGTTGAAGAGCGTTCGCCAGTTGCGCCACCGCCCGCAGCCAAGTGCTTGACGATGGTGACCCCTACGGGAAGGGTTGCTGACGAATAGTTTCCAATAAAATCAGATACTTAACCGATCGATTTTCGTGCTTTCGTATCGCTTTCGTACCACCGGAACGTCCTACTGAAAATGCCGATTTGGCGGCGAGTGTCCAGCAGCCGTTTGGAGCGGACGGTCAGCTTTGCGCCGAATCTCGGTCGTTCGCGGTGCCTTTCGTGGAGACTGAAAGCTGACATTGATGCAGACGCGAGGTTCGTCGAGCGTGTCTATTTCAGACGTTTGGTTGCCTAGCCGAGATCCCGAGAACCTGCATCTGCTCACACATTAGCTGTCATCGGGACGGGATTTGCGGTCGAGCCGCCCTCGAGTGCCAAAATGGCGTAAGCGGATATTTAGCGAAATTCTGCCTAGCGTTTGCCCCGGCTTGCGAGCTCGATGCGATCCCGCTGAGGCTTGACGGTCACGGCGAGCTCGGACCAAGCTTACGAATTCACCGGGGATGTGTTGTGACGCAGGAACAGAATTCGATCGAGACTCATGCCAGGCAGGATTTGCTCGACGAGTTCACACGCAACACGCCCCGCTATCAAGCCACGATGGGCGCAGCGCTCTCCATCTTGGATCGAGTGCTGCCCCCCAAGGTGGTGGTTACGGTCAGCCATCGGGTCAAGGACTTCAGCAGCTTTTATGAAAAGGCCAATAAGCAGGTCGATGGTAAGCTGAAGTACACTAAACCTTTCGAACAAATTCTCGACCTTGTTGGAATTCGCATCGTCGTGATTGCGCAACGAAATGTGGCCGACGTCCGTGACGCCATCCGGATCGCGCTCGATGCGTTCGAGGAGGAGGACAAGGCCGCAGAGCTGCTCAAAACGGGACAGCTCGGATATGAAAGCTATCATTTTCTTTGCCGCCTCGGCAAGGATCGGGCCGTCCTTCGCGAATATGCTGGTCTTTGCGATCAACCGTTCGAGATCCAGGTGCGAACGGCGCTTCAGCACGCATGGGCGGAAAACGAACATCGAATTCAATACAAGAAATCTAAGAATCCCGAACTTCAGAAGCGCTTCCTGAGACTGGCTGCGGCAATCAGTTCGGCGGACGAGGAGTTCGATCGCATCTACGAAATCAACGAGCAATTGCAGAAGAATGCGGAGGCTGCCGAAGCGGAGGTCCTTGGTACGGAGATCGACGCGGCCTCGGACTCCTCGGTCGAGAACGACCTTCAGCTCTCGCGAGTATCGTTGCTTTTTGGAAAGCGGCCTAGCGAGCTCTTAGCCGAGAATCGACCGTCCGAGGCCATCCAAGTCTACGACCGGTTCATCGACATGCAGCCGAACCAAGTCACACATTACGTCGGTAGGGCCAAAGCGCGCGCGCTCGCCGGCGATATCGAGGGCGGGCTTGCGGACCTCGCCATCGCCAAGGCGAAGAGCCCTGAGCATCAGGCGACGAAGGCACTGCAAAGGTTCTTCGATAGGCTGCTAAAGAACGTAGAAGGGCATACGGCTCCTATCGCGTAGTGCGTGAGCAAGCGGCCTCCGCGACAGCAATGCGCCCTATTTTCGGCCGTTGCGCCTGCCAGCCACTCATCTCGAAATCGGTCGTTCGTTCACCTTGCTCGCCGCGCGTGTGGCAATGGCCGAGACTGGGGACTTTGCTGCCTGGCTGCTTTGGATGCCAATGCGGCCGAAGCTGGCACCCCACCTTATGCAACAGAATGGGCAAAAAATGTTGCAAGCGATTCCGTCCAATCTCGGTATCCTGAATGCCTCAACAAATGGGGCGCGCATGACTACCACTTGGTTGGAAGCCCACGTTCCAGGCTTCGCGGAGCTGAGCAAAGCCGAACGGCAAGCCATTGCCGACTTCACGATGCTGTGGACGCTCTTTGAATCTCGGGTGCTCGCGACTCAGGGGAGCGCTCAGAAGATCGTGGAGGTGGTTGAGGGCTGGGAGCAAACGAGCACCTTTGGCGCCACTTCGTACGACAGAGAACTGGCCTATTTCCAAGATCGCTACGTCGCGAATGGCGAGATGACCTGTCATTTCGACGGGCTGAAACTGAGGGCGAACGACCAACCTGCGTTGGTCCAGGCCGTGCTCGACGGGAGCAATGCGAGCCCTCGAGACCGCCTGATAGCGATGCTGATCGTGGTGCTGCGGTATCGCAATAACCTCTTTCATGGCATCAAATGGCAGTACAAGCTAAAGGGGCAGCTAGACAACTTCAGCCACGCGAACGCGGTCCTGATGCGTGTCTTGGAGCAGCATGGCGATCTCCACGGCGAGTGAGCACGCTATCCTTTCCCACCCCGCGGCCTCGCGAGATTGCTAGAGGATGATCAGCTCCGCGATGTCCTCAAGCGGACCCAGCTCCAAATCCACGTGCCCCACCTGTTTGACCGGAGGTTTGGGCAGCCAGCAAAACCGAAACTCGTCCTGATAGGCGTAGCCAAAGGGCTTGCTGAGCGGAACGAATATCTTCGGCGATTTCGGCAAAAGCGGATCGACATAGTTCGCCCGCCCTTGCCGGGCCTCGGTGGTGCCGAGGCGACCTTTTGCCTTATCGAGCAGGCGTTGTGAGAATTTGCGCCTGTCCCGGATCACGACGCAAGCGTCGGCGTTGAAATCGACGAACAAGCGCGGATCGATGGATTGCGTGACGCAATACAACCAAAAATCCGCTCCGGACTCGAACTGGATGTCGAGCCGCTGCTCAGTCACATTGGGGGGCACGTCCTCGGGATTTTGGACAAGGCGAATGATCTGCTCGCGCGTGAGCATGAACGAGAGAGGCAAGCTCATCTCGTCGTCTCGCACGGCTTGATTGTGATCGGGGTTTGAGAAAAAGCTGCCCGGCTGCAATCGAAGCTGACCGGCGGCAAACAACGCTTCCATATATTTGCGCTTGCCGAGTTTGATGAAGACCTCGCCCTTCCGAAGTTCGAGCTTAGACATGCGATCCGCGGCTTTTTGGGCAAGTTCCGACGCGAAATCGGGAAACGGCTCAGAGTGAAGAATGTCGCGGTCAAACCCCGCGGGATACGGGCCGTATCTCTGCACCATCTCCTCAAGTGCGTGCGTCCATTTCTCCATGAGTTCCGCGCCAACGCGGTCCATCTGCAACAAGCCTATTTTAGCTTCCGGCGTGACGGTGAGCATGTTCAGCACAAGATCGCGCAGCCGCTTGTTTAGCTCAACGCGAGATAAATGCCGCGCATAACGATTGGCACGATACTGTCGCCGCCACAGCTCCCGGCGAGGCACCATGTTCGGCTGGGTTGGTCGGAATGGCGCATGCATCGCACCAAGCTACAGCGACACGCAGAGCGTCGCCAATCGAGAATTTATTCCTACAACCCTATTGCCCATTTTGTTGCCTGACCGCTTTCGGGTGACAGCCAGTCAAGCATGAACGGCGTAGATTGGGTCGAAAGCGGCGGACTGTGCTGGCCGGCTGAAAACGGCAACTTTCTCGTGGCAATCATCTGAAACCTGCCAGACCGCACTCGGCCCGGGTCCGGTCTATAAGCGTTCTAACGCCCAGTCAGGCTGCCAAGCGGCCTGTTCGAGCCTCGTCCGGATGGGCCACATGGCACCCCCCGGACTCTACGTGCGCGAGGAGGAGCTTTGGGGAGCCCGTCAAGGAGATTAACCTTGCCAGGTTGCTCTCCTTCGACTCTTAATGATCTAAAGGACCGTTGAGCTTCCCTCGCTGGCCGCAGTGCAGAATATACAATGATCACAGATTATCATTCAAAGTACATCGCGACGGATTTGGTACGACGACGCTCGTCCGATAGCAGTGAGAAGCTGGCCGTCGCCGTTGCTGGCGCCCAGGTTGATATGAACCCGCACCAAGTAGATGCGGCATTGTTTGCTTTTGCGTCCCCCTTATCCAAAGGCGCACTGCTGGCGGACGAAGTTGGTCTCGGCAAAACCATTGAAGCGGGCCTGGTCATCTCGCAGCGATGGGCCGAAGGCAAGCGTCGTATCCTCATTATTGCGCCATCCAATCTACGAAAGCAGTGGCATCAGGAAATCAACGAGAAGTTCTTCATCCCTTGCACGATTATCGAATCTAAGCCTTACAATGCCGAGGTAAAGGCAGGGAATTTTCGTCCCTTTGACCGCACCGACAGCATCATCATTTGCTCCTATCAGTTCGCGCGGAACAAGGCGGCTGACGTTCACGGCACCCCTTGGGATTTGGTCGTGATCGACGAGGCCCATCGGCTGCGCAACGTCTACAAGCCGTCCAATGTCATCGCCAACACATTGAAGGTCGCGCTTGCCGAGCGCAACAAGCTGCTGCTGACGGCGACGCCGCTGCAAAACTCGCTGCTTGAGCTCTATGGCCTGGTGAGCTTCATCGACGAACACACGTTCGGCGATTTGAAGAGTTTCCGGGAGCAGTTTGGTGGCGGTGCGCAGGAGCGCACTTTCCAGACACTTAAAGAGCGTTTGAAACCGATTTGCC
Source organism: Sphingomonas sp. LM7 (assembly GCF_002002925.1). Classification (NCBI taxonomy): domain Bacteria; kingdom Pseudomonadati; phylum Pseudomonadota; class Alphaproteobacteria; order Sphingomonadales; family Sphingomonadaceae; genus Sphingomonas; species Sphingomonas sp. LM7. The sequence continues at coordinate 736,607 of NZ_CP019511.1, forward strand.
ACCGCACGTTGCGGCGCCAAGTCACGGCGTATGTCCCCTACACCAAGCGACACGCCATCTTGGAGGAGTTCAGCCCGGACGAGGCTGAGGACCGGCTCTACAATTTGGTCACAGCATACTTGCAGCGGGACAATTTGCAGGCACTTCCCGCCAGCCAGAGGTCACTGATGACGCTGGTCTTGCGCAAGCTGTTGGCATCGTCGACATTCGCCATTGCTGGCGCGCTCACATCCATATCAAATCGCCTGAAAAAGCGCCTGGACCAGCAAAAGCCCGTATCGCTCGTCGATGAACTGGACGAGGACTACGAGGCGCTCGACGAAACTGCAGAAGAGTGGTCGGATGATGAGCCAGAGTCGCTAACCGAGGCCGACCAGCAGGCGCTAGGATTGGAGATTGCCGAGCTACGGGAATTTGCCTCGTTGGCAACCTCGATCGAGCAGAACGCCAAGGGCCGTGCCCTGCTCAAGGCGTTGGAGGTCGGTTTCGCCAAGGCTCGCGAGTTTGGGGCGGACGAAAAGGCGATCATCTTCACGGAGTCGCGGAAGACCCAATCCTACTTGCTCCGTGTCTTGGCAGACAGCCCATGGGCCGACCACATCGTCCTGTTCAACGGCACAAATACCGACCTTGAATCGAAGGCCATCTATCAGGAATGGCTTGCGCGCCATTCCGGTTCGGATCGGATCACTGGTTCTAAAACCGCGGACATGCGCTCTGCGCTGGTCGATTATTTCCGCGAAAGCGGCAAGATTATGATTGCCACCGAGGCCGGAGCCGAGGGCATCAACCTGCAATTTTGTGCGATGGTCGTGAATTACGACCTACCGTGGAATCCGCAGCGTATCGAGCAGCGCATCGGACGCTGCCATCGCTATGGTCAGAAACACGATGTTGTCGTGGTGAACTTTCTCAATCGAAAGAACGAAGCCGACCAACGTGTCTATCAATTGCTTTCCGAAAAATTCCAATTGTTCGAGGGCGTGTTCGGGGCGAGCGACGAGGTGCTGGGCGTTATTGAGTCCGGTGTCGATTTTGAAAAGCGCATCGCCGGGATCTATCAACAGTGCCGCCAGACTGGCGAGATCAGGGCAGCATTCGATGAACTCCAACAGGAGCTGACGCTCGAGATTAACGAGGCGATGACGCACGCGCGGCAAAAGCTGCTGGAGAATTTCGACGACGAGGTTCGGGAGAAGCTGAAAGTCCGTAATGCCGACACCAACCTGCACCTCAATCAGTTTGAGCAGCAACTGATGCGGCTAGCCAAGCACGAGCTGGATGGAGCGGCGGATTTTGTGGATTCATCTTCGTTCCGGCTCAACTCCTTGCCCGATTGGATCGCCGAAACGACTATTCCAACCGGCCTCTACGAGCTGCCTCGGCGAACCGGCGACGCGCACTTCTTCCGCGTCAATCACCCGCTCGGCGAGGCCATCGTTTCGCGAGCACGGGGGCGAGCCCTACCCATCGCCGAAATCGTTTTCGATTATTCGCGCCACGAGGGGCGCATTTCGCAAGTCGAGCCCCTTGTGGGCAAAGCGGGCTGGCTTTCCGCGGCGCTCCTCTCCGTCGATGCCCTTGGGCAGAGCGAAGATCATATAATCCTTTCCGGCATCGGTGATGACGGGGCCTCTCTCGGCCACGAAGCTATGTCGCGGTTGATGACCGTGGCCGGTTCGGTGACGGGAGAGTCCAGTGAACCGGATTATGTGCTTTTAGCCTTGGCGGAAGGGCTGACCAATCAGCAAAAAGACATTCGGCTAGGTATTTCCGAACGCAACGCGCGGTTTTTTGAGGCCGAGGCCGACAAGCTAGATGGCTGGGCCGACGATTTGAAAGTCGGGCTCGAGCGCGAGCTGAAAGAACTGGACAGGCAAATCAAGGAAGCGCGGCGCGCCGCGACCGTCGCTTTGACGCTGGAAGAAAAACTGGCGGGTCAAAAGGCCGTCAAAGCACTGGAAGCCGAACGCTCTGCCAAGCGTCGATCGCTGTTCGACGCGCAGGATAGAATTGACGAGCAGCGCACAGAACTTATTGCTCAGATCGAGGGGAAATTGGAGCAGAAGATCGACGCACAGTCGCTCTTCACGATCCGGTGGAGGGTGCAATGACAGACGCAGAGGTTCCGTCCGCCAAATTGGCGGCCTTGGCTGTGGACCGTTTGATCGCGTCCGGGCTGATGCGCGCCGATAAGCGGAACACCCTGATCGATAAGATCGCTGCCGGCACAATGTCCGGCGGCGATTGGAAGGTCGAAATCGAACTCGCTTCCGCGAAGGCAGCGAGCTGATGGCGTCCTCCGCCGCATTGAAATCACTCAAATTGACCGCGTTCCGTGGCTCAGCCAGCACGTTCACGCTCGACTTTGAAAAGGGCAAAAAACTCACCCTGATTTACGGCGAGAACGGAACCGGCAAAACGACCATTTGCGATGCTTTCGAGTTCCTGGCCTTTGAGCGCATTGGCTCGCTTGAAGATCGTGGTATGGGCAAGGGGCTGGAGAAATTCTGGCCGACCGCCGGTAAGCCTGCCAGCGCCTTGGTAGTCGAGCTGGAAACCAGCGCGTCGAAGTGCACCGGCAACATCGTCGATAAAAAGGTCTCGGTCACTCCCAGCGCGTCGCGTCCGAAAATCGAGCTGCTGCGCCAGCGGCAGATCCTTGAACTAATTCAGGCTCAGCCTGCCAAGCGATACGAGGCGATTAAACGCTTCATCGACATCGAGGCTTTCGAGCGCTCCGAAGAAGCCTTGCGTCAGCTGGGCAAGACCCTAGCGACAGATAAGGTCGGAGCCATCGCGGCTGAACAGGAAAACCTGAATGCCTTGCAAGGCTTCTATGAAGCCGCAGGCAGTCCGCCAGGACTCAATGCCGTTTCTTGGGCCAAACAGAAACTTGCCGAGCCGACCAGCGGGTTGGACGCCGACATTGCCGCTATCACCAAATTGCGGGCCGCTTTCGATGCGCTTAACTCCTTCCCGGAAAAGCTCGAGGCAAAACGGGATGCGGTGGTCGTGGCACAGACCGCCGTCGATGACGCGGATCAAGGTCAGCTTGATGCGATTGCAGCCGCCGATAGTGATGCAGCCCAACGCGTGGGCATCCTTACCGCCGCCCGCAGCTATCTCGAAGCGCATCCCGATGCCGCAGAATGTCCGCTTTGCGAAAGTGAAGAGAATATCGGCGGGCTCGCTGCGACCGTAAAGGGCAAGCTCGCCCAGCTCGCTACGCTCACGGCGGCCACAACGAAATGGAAGCAAGCGCACGCTGCCCTGAAAGCGGCGCAAACGGCTCTACAGCAAATGGAAGCCGAATATGCCAAAGCCTTGGCGGCCCTTGCCGGCGCGCAGACCGCTCATCAGTGGAAGCATGGCGTCCAGCTTCCGGCTAGCGCTGCGCCGGCCGATTCAATAGCGTTGCCTGCTTGGCTGGCTGCCAACGTCGCGACGGCGACCGCATGGGCCAATGTCGAAGCGGGCTGGCGCGACGAGAGCAAGTTCCGAACGCAGTTGATGGCAGCCGCCGATCGATATGAAACGAACGCCTCTCGCGTTGCAGAGTTGGCGATGCTCATTCCCAACGTGGACATGGCGCTCACGCAGTGCGTCGAGGAGCGGCAGAAATTTACTGACACCATCATAGGCGAAATCGCGAAGGAAGTCGGCAAACTCTACGAGAAGGTGCATCCCGGCGAGGGGCTTGACAAGATAGCGCTGGAGTTGGACCCGGCGCGTCGCGCGTCGCTGAATCTAGGTGCGACCTTCGAGGGTCACGACGTGCCGCCTCAAGCCTATTTCAGCCAATCGCATCTGGATACGCTTGGTCTTTGCGTATTTCTCGCTCTTGCGGCGCGCGATCGCGCGACGGAAACCGTTCTCATTCTAGATGACGTTCTGGGAAGCGTGGATGAACCCCATGTCGAGCGGGTCATCGGCATGATCTACGAGGTGAGCGGCGGTTTCCAGCATACGATCGTAACGACCCATTATCGCCCGTGGCGGGAGAAATATCGTTGGGGTTGGCTGAAACCGGGCCAGCCCTGCCAGTTTGTCGAATTGACCGGCTGGGCCATTGACGACGGCATCCGCATCATCAGCTCGCTCCCAGAGGTAGAACGCTTACGGGTGCTACTCGGCCAGTCTCCGGTCGATGTCCAATCGGTGTGCAGTAAGGCCGGTGTGATCCTGGAAGCGGCACTCGACTACCTGACTCAAAAATATGAATGCCCGGTTCCGCGTCGTCATGGCGCGGCATACACGCTTGGCGACCTGCTGCCTGCGATCAATACCAAGCTGCGTGATGCGCTTAAGGTCGAGATGCGCGACGGCGTTACTGACCCTACGGCTCCGGCGAGCAGTACCGTTGCGCTTAAACCCATTCTTGAGGAGCTGGCGCGGATCGCGCAGGCGCGCAATGCCTTCGGCGCGCACTTCAAAGCCATCTCGTTTGAGCTCCTCGATAGCGATGCAATTGGCTTCGCCAAGCAAGTGCTGGAGTTGGTCGACACCCTAGTCTGCCCCGACCACGGTTGGCCGAGCAATGATAAATCCGGCAGTTATTGGCGTAATAGCGGCGATACGCGACGCCTCCACCCACTCAAACGGCCGAACTAGAGCATGGCGATCAGACCCGAGCAATTTGCAATCCTGAAACGTCACCTCGAACAAGTGTATGTGCCGCACCTGCCAAAGCTGTTGCAGCCAAAAACGCCGGAGGATGATCTAAAGAAAAACGTTGACCGATCGTTCGCGGCTTTCGCACTCGACCATATCTGCCGTCTCGATCCCAAGAAGGCTTCGAAGGCGGTCGTCGATGATTTTGACGATCACGGCGTCGACGCCATCTACTATCACGCGAGAACGAAAACCTTTTATCTCGTCCAGGCTAAGCTGAAAGACACTGCGTCATTCACGCAACCGGAAGCATTGGCATTCTCGCAGGGTATCCGGAAGCTGCTTAACGGCGATTACAGCGATTTCAACGCGAACGTCCTTGCTCGGGAATCTTCGATCCGGCAGGCGTTGGATCACTGCGACAAAATCGAAATTGTTATTGCACACACGGGACAGGGCATCACTGCCAACGCCGCCAAAGCAATCAACGACCTGTTGGGCGATAAGGCAAATGTCGACGCCCGGCTGAGCGATAGCATCTTGGATTTCGATGCCGCGAGCGCCGTCAACGGGCTCCATAGCGTCAATGCGGTCGAACCCGTGGATTGCAGGATCACGCTCTTCAATCACGGTTCCGCAACGGAGCCAAAGGTCGCCTATTACGGGACCGTGGCCCTGTCAGCCCTGTCCGACCTTCACAAGAAGCACGGCAAAGCCCTCTACCAGAAGAACATCCGCACCTGGCTTGGTCACAATACCCCGGTCAATGAGGCGATCCGGGAGACGTTGGCTGCAAATCCAGCTCGCTTTCAATATCTGAATAACGGTGTCACCGCGTTATGCGAAGATATCGCACCCAAGGGCGGCAAGGGTACGGAGTACCGCGACTACGAGCTGACTGGCTTTTCCATCATCAATGGTGCGCAAACGGTCGCATCCACCGCAAATTTCGTGGTGGAAAATCCAGCCGCCGACATATCTGACGCCAAAGTGATGATCACCCTTATCAAGGCCGACGCTGAGAGCGACTTCGGCAAGGACGTCACCAGGGCGCGCAACTATCAGAATGACGTCAAAGAAATTGCCTTCGCCGCATTGGATGAAGAGCAGGAACGCGTTCGCCGTGAGCTACAGCATCTCGATATCGAATATGTGTATCGCGTCGGGGAGACCGTCACAGGCATCAATCCGAACCGCATATTGGTCGCGGAAGCAATCCAGGCGCTTGCCATGCTCGAGCTCGACCCGCGCTATCCGGTTTGGATGAAGCGGTCGCTTCCCGACTTCCAGCGCACAGATGGCGAGCCATATAAGCAGATATTCAGCCAGTCGCTCAGTTCGCTAAGACTTGCCAATGCCGTCCGGGTTTACCGCTATATCAGGGCACAGGTAGCTGCGTCGGTTCGCGGCTGTCTCTATGAGGAGCGAAAGGCCTACAAGCACAGCGAATATGCGATGGCGTTCGTCTTTGCGAAGCAGTTCCGCGCCGCCATTGACGGCAACGAGCTTGTCCAGCCAGCCAAACTAATGTCCGCGGGTAGCGCGGGCTATGACACGCTGCGCCAGCACCTTTGGGAGATTATGCAGTCGATCCCATGGCCCGGTCCCTTGGCAGTCTCCAAAAATCAAGATCACACGCTAAACGTGATACGCAGGCTGATGGTCCGTCAATACGGACTGAAGAGCGACCCAGCAATCAATCCGCTGCGCGCCAAGAATATTGTCGGGCAACCTTATCAAGTTGACCTCTTCAAATACCTAGCATCTAAATCAACCCAAATCGGTAATGTGGTATGAGTAAAAAGCAAAAACTTGAACTGAATTGGGTAGGAAAGGAAACCCGACCACGACTGGAGCCGCGCATTCTTCTGGAGAACGCCGGCAGAACATATCATGCGGCGACGCGGGTGAGCGAAAATGATATATTCGACAATATACTTATTCACGGCGATAATCTGTTGGCGTTGAAAGCTCTTGAATCTGAATACACTGGGAAGGTGAAATGCGTTTTCATCGACCCACCGTATAATACCGGCAGCGCCTTCGCTCAGTACGATGACGGTCTTGAGCATTCTATTTGGCTTGGACTCATTCGTGATCGAATAGAGCTCATCAGGAATCTACTATGCGAAGACGGCTCTTTATGGATAACCATAGACGACAATGAGGCGCACTACCTGAAAGTGATGTGTGACGAGATTTTCGGTCGCCAGAACTTTGTAGCGACCTGCGTTTGGGAAAAGGACAAAGGTGGACGCGGAGACGCAGATATTTCACTCTCGCACGACAATGTGCTTGTTTATTCCCGCGATAGGGCAAGTTGGGCGAAGTCTCGGAACTTGATGCCGCGGACAGAAACTCAGTTAGGTCGCTTTAAGAACCCGGATAATGATCCGCGAGGCCCCTGGCGCCAAGGCGACGATGGCACGGCCAAGAGCGGGACCGAGAAACAACGATTTCCCGTAACGCTGCCTTCTGGTCGGGTGGTGACGCCGCCGCCTGGCCGCTTCTGGGCGTTCTCTCAAAGCACCCTTGCCAAAGCTCGTGACGAAGGGAGGGCGTATTTTGGAAACGACGGTAATCGCCTTCCAATCATCAAGCGCTACATTGATGAGGTTCGCGATGGGGTTGCCCCCCGCACTTGGTGGAGTGCCGATGAAGTTGGTACAAACCAGCAGGCTAAGCGGGATCACCTTAACAAACTACTTCCTAATATAGAACCTTTCGCCACTCCGAAACCCGAGGGATTGCTCAGTCGCATAATCCATATTGCGACGAATAAGGGCGATATTGTGCTAGATTCATTCGCGGGGTCCGGCACGACGGGCGCGGTGGCCCACAAAATGGGTCGTCGATGGATTATGGTCGAACTTGGGGATCATTGCTTTACCCATATTGTGCCGCGCCTGAAGAAGGTAATCGATGGCAATGATCCCGGCGGTATTTCGAAGCCGGTAGATTGGAATGGTGGTGGAGGGTTCCGCTATTATGAGCTCGCTCCCTCCTTGCTGGAGAAGGATAAATGGGGTCGCGAGGTTATTTCGAAAGAATACGATGCTGCAATGCTTGCGCAGGCACTGTGTAAACTTGAAGGCTTCACCTACGCGCCCAGCCCTGATATATATTGGCAGCAGGGGCATTCATCTGAAAGCGACTTCCTCTACGTTACCACGCAAAGCCTTGGGCCGGAGGAATTGGCCGCATTGAGTGAGGACGTCGGCGAGGGCCGCTCGCTGTTGATCCTATGCGCCGCATTCCGGGGCAATGCCGAACTTTGGCCCAATCTCACTGTGCGTAAGATTCCGAACCACATTCGCAGCCGCTGCGAATGGGGGCATGATGACTACAGCCTCAACATCGCCAATCTTCCGCAGGCTGAGGTGAAAGCCGCGCCGGTTGCACCGCAGCCCGGTCTATTCGACGACGGAGATGCCGCGTGAGCAACCTTCGTCATGTGAATGCCATTGCCGGTCGTCTGAGCCTGCGTCAGCCACAGCGTCGCAGTCTTGAGATCCTCGACCGTGTGGCGGAGATTGTGCCGCCGACAAAGACCGCTGACCTCGCCGCCGCCCTTGAGATCATAAGGAGCGAGTATCCGGGCGTCGTGGATTTCGAACGCGATTTCCCGTCACTCTGCTTCGCGCTTGCGACGGGCGTCGGCAAGACCCGCCTGATGGGCGCATTCATCGCCTATTTGAAGCTGGCGCACGACATCAATAACTTTTTCGTGCTGGCCCCGAACCTCACCATCTACAACAAGCTGATCACCGATTTCACGGCCAACACGCCGAAATATGTCTTCAAGGGCATCTCCGAGTTCGCCATTTCGCCGCCTGTTTTGACGACCGGCGAAACCTACGAACGGCAAATCGCTTCGGGCGGGCAGCTTTTCCCAACTACCATCAACATTTTCAACATCGCCAAAATCTCGTCCGAGGTCCGCGGCGGCCGCAGCCCGCGCATCCGTTCCTTTCGCGAGGAAATCGGCGAGAGCTACTTCGACTATCTCGCCAGCTTGCCTGACCTGGTGTTGTTGATGGATGAGTCACACCGGTATCGCGCCACCGCCGGGATGCGGGCTATCAACGAACTGAAGCCGGTCCTTGGGCTCGAACTCACTGCGACGCCGTTTGTCGAAGGCACGCGCGGCCCGGTGCCGTTCAGCAACGTCATTTTCGATTACCCGCTGGCGCGCGCGATGGAGGATGGCTTCGTCAAGGAGCCTGCTGTCGTCACAAGGCGCGACTTCAATCCGGCGGGCAAATCACCTGATGCCATTCAAATGATGAAGCTCGAGGACGGCGTTCGCCTGCACGAAAGCGTGAAGGTTGATCTTGAGACCTACGCTCGCGAAAATGGCGAACGGATCGTCAAGCCGTTTGTCCTCGTTATCGCGCGCGACACGACCCACGCCGCCGAATTGATGAGCCTCATTCAGTCCGAAGCGTTCTTTGAGGCGCGCTACGCCGATAAGGTGATTCAGGTCGATTCTAGCGTGAAGGAAGAGGAGACCGTCGAGAAGTTGTTGACAGTTGAGCAGAATGACAACCCCGTCGAAATCGTCATTCACGTCAACATGCTGAAAGAAGGTTGGGACGTCACCAACCTTTACACCATCATCCCATTGCGCGCGGCCAATGCCCGAACGCTGATCGAGCAGAGCATCGGACGCGGGCTTCGTTTGCCCTATGGAAAGCGCACGGGCGTCATTGCCGTGGACCGCCTGAACATTGTTGCGCACGACCGATTCCAGGAGATCGTGGACGAGGCCAACAATCCCAATTCGCCCATCCGCTTGAAGCAACTGGTGTTGGATGAAGCCGATTTTGCGCGCAAGACTGTGACGGTCGTTTCCGCACCGACCATCCTTGCAAGCCTTGGCCTTCAAACCACGCAGTCGGCAGACGGTGCAGCTTCGGCTGGTCCTGCGCCGACCCCGGCCTTCACCAACCCCGACGAAATGCGCGTGGCGCGCCTAGCATATGATGCGTTCCGTAAGCTCGCGCGCGAGCCTGACAAGGTGCCGAGCGTGTCCTACCTCTCGCGGCCCGAGGTGCAGGAACAGATCTTCCGGGAAGTGCGCAGCCAGTATCAGCCTGCGCAGATGGAACTGGAGGGGGTAGCGAAGCCCGTACCCGACATGGCGGCAGTGATCGCGGCTACCGCGAAGTTGATGGCCGAGCGCACGATCGACATTCCCCGCATCACGGTCATGCCGAGAGGCGAAGTGAAGGCAGGCTTCAAACCGTTCAACCTCGACTTGTCGGGGATGCGCTACCCCGCACCCAGCGAGGAGCTTTGGGCGAAGCATCTGCGGACTGATCGGGTGGACGTGATCGGTTTGTCGCAAGGCAACCTGCTTGAGCGTCGGCTTGAGGATTACGTTGTCAGCGGACTGATCGATTTTCCCGACATCGCCTATGACGAACAAGCCGACATGCTCTACGAGCTGGCGGGGCAAGTTGTGCGCCACCTGCTGACCTACCTCTCCGAAAAGGACGCCGGCCAGGTTCTAGCGCTACATCAGCGCGATATTGCTCGCGCGGTCCACGCGCAGATGCAGGATCATTTCTGGAAAGACGATACGGTCCAGTATCATCACGAGGTGCGCCAAGGCTTCACCGAGTTGAGGGAAAGCGCCTACACCACGTTGCGGGAAGCACCGCTTAATTACCGCGTACCGCCCACCGACAAGAGCAACATGGCGCGCTACCTGTTCGGTGGATTCAGCAAATGCCTATCCACTGTTACCAAGTTCCATTCGGATTCCGAACGGAAGCTGGCGGTCATCCTTGAGCGTGAATCACTTAAATGGATGCGTCCGGCCAAGGGGCAGTTTCAAATGTTCTATCGCAGCGGCAACGACCATCTAGAATATCAGCCTGACTTCGTCGCCGAGACGGCAGATTGCATCCTCATGCTTGAGCCTAAGATGGCGACGCAGATGCAGGACAAGGACGTGTTGGCAAAGCGGGATGTTGCGATCCAATGGTGCGGTTGGGCAACCGACCACTCCCGGACCTATGGCGGCAAGCCGTGGAGGTACGCGCTTATTCCTCACGACGCGATTGCGGAGAACATGACGCTCGAGTTTCTCTTAAGGCAGTTCCACTAAGCCTTAGTGCCGCAACTCCTCAGCCTCCTGCACCCAGCGAGGCAAACGGTTACCGTACGACACAGCCCGTTGTCCCATAACGCTTCTTGGAGGCCAGTCGCGAGCTCTTTCGAAATTTTGACACTGACGCGATGTAACAGCATCCCCGACGATCTTAGCGGTTTCGGCGCTTCAGCCGGGTGCTGCGTTATCTCAAGATTGGCCGTCCTTCTGAAAGAGAGCGACGGCTAGGGAAACAAGGTGCCGCATCGCATCGTCTCCTGCACGGTGACGAATTGGTTGGCGGTCTTGCCACAGCGCCATCCGCGAGCGCTGATCCGGCGACAGCAAGCGCACGACCTCGTTCCAGCCGGCCAGTTCGAACGTTGGTCTAACCTGAGCGGCGTGAGCCAGGTGGCGCAGCCATCTGAGATCGTGCTCCCCGCCATCGCAGTACACGATGTGATCCCTGAGCAAGGCATTCGCATGCTCCAGCGCCCATCTCGGGCTGATGCCCTGATCGAGTTCGTCACGTGTAATGCCGTGTATCTTCTCGCTCTCCGGCATCCATATTCGGTGACGAAGCCAGGCTTTCGTCGGCTTGATCAGGACCGACCAAGAACTGATCGGAGCATCGGGCTCCATCCACCGGGCAATGCCTACCTCGATCGGGTAGGTGAATTCGCCCAGACCGCTCGCTTCAAAATCCAGAGTGAAGAGTGGCCAAGGGATGATTGCTCCGTCCAGCTGGATGGCTGACGGCATCTCGCTCGCGGGCACTGTCACGTTGCGACCGATCCCCGTCGGCCTGAAGCCAACCCCGTGCTCATCGCACAAAGTTCGGTGCTAGCCGGTCTGGCTGATCCGCAACTCGCCGGACGCGCCGCACAGCTCGCACATCGTCCGCGATCGCGTTTCCGCGGCTCGAACCAGCGACTCGGCTTGGGGCTGGGATGTCTGAAGATAGACGCGAAGCCAACCGAGCTTCTGCTTCGCCTCGCTGACCACGATATCGGGATCGATGTCGGCAAGCGCGGTCATCAGATCGCGGTATAGCGGGTGCCAACCCAGCGGCAGATGCTCCAGCCAGCGGAGATTTTCCCCAGCCATCATCGACCCTTCCCGCATTCGTGCGGCCGATCCGCCGCGCTATCCTCGAGAATGACATGAGCCCGCGGTCGCAGCGCTGATCGGTACCTGATCGAGCAGAGCGCCATGACCGTCGCGAAGACCGCGACGGTCCAGGCTGAAAGCGCGATCGGGGCAGTCACCTTAATCGGCGCGGGCAGGATGGCGATCGCCACAATCGACATCAGCGCCGTGGCGCCAGCAACGGGCGGCGCGGGGCGCAAGATCGGATCGAGCATCACCAGGGTCTGGAGAGCGATCAGGGCGAGGATCAGCGGCGCTGCAAGATCATACATCGGATTTGCCTTCCCCGATCGAGCGCTCATCACGGGCGGCGTTCGGGAGTGCCCCGTCGAGGATGGCTCGCACCAGAGCCCAAACGCCATCGGATCGCCGATGGCCATGGATGACGAGACTGGATTGCCAGCCTCCGGCGCCGCTACCAGGGTCGGCGGCCTGTGACGTCGTGACCGAGTAGCTGCTGACATTGGCAAGATCGCTCTCGTTCGCGATGCGCATCTCGCCGATCACGTGTTTTCGTGACTTGTCGCCACCAGGCCAGATTTCGGCGGTGATCATTAGCATTGGATATTCTCTCTTTTTGAAACGCCGGCTGAAGCTAGCAATGGAGCCGGGAAGCTGGCGCCGACATGACAAGGCCAACGCCCGGTGGGCGTCATTCGCTAGCGGTAATGGGCGTAGAACCGGGCGAAGTAGCTGAACGTGGGCAAGGCACCGGCGTCCACCTGCTCGAGGACGACCTTGAGCTCGGGCGACACAAACACAGTGTTGAATGGTGCCAGATCGGCAGCTCCGGTCCGGATCTCGGCATTGTTGGCGACGTGCGGTCCAACCCGAAGCGCCAGGTGCCTGCGAAACTCGACTTCGTCACGGGCAAGCCTCGCCATGAACTGGAGCACCGCACCCTCACCGGTCGCGCCGCCATCCACAGCGGCCGTGAACAGCCGTGGCATCGCGTTCGGCGGATGGGCGGGTTCCCCGAGTTCCCAGAGATAAAGCGGCGATCCCTGCGTCTGGATCGTGCCCGGTTCGCCGCTGGCGAGAATCTGGCGTGCCCGCTCGAGCGCGCGTTGATAGCGGGGCAGATAGCTCGCTCCATTGGCGGCGATCCTTTGCGCGAGTTCCTCGACGCGCATCTCCTCGGATGCCATCAACGCTCACCCCGCCAATCAGCAAGACGAGGCTGCCAGGCTTCCCAGGCGTCGGCTTGCCCCTTATCGGAGCACATCCGCGTGTTGGTTTCGCCGAAGCCATTGGGGCCCAACTCACGCGCCAGCACGATCGCATGGATGTGCGGCTTGTTCTCCGAACCAGCCATGCCGGGTAGATGTGCCACGAGGATGACGGGATGAGCCCGCTCGACAGTGAAATGCTGGCGGGCAAAGGCGCGGACGACCTCGTAACCGACATGATAGGGCTCGTGGAACGGAAGCTCGATCTTCACCTGAACCAGCGCATGGCGCTCGTACATGGGCAGCGTCTCGTCGAAGCGGGCGACAAGATGGGCAAGCGTGGCATATTCTCCCGGCGCGAAACGCGGCAGCAGCACTTCGAAGCGAGCCGCGGTTCCGAAGGCCAGATCGTTCCCGACCCGGATCTTCTTCTCGACCCACGGGCTGATGCCCGCCCGGGGCCCATGCCCTTCCCACCATTTGCGTTCGAAGTAGAAGCCGGGCTGGGACCCGGCACCATTCGAGAACTGTTTCAGCTCAGCTGACGCGGGCAGATCGGTCGATGCCAGGGGTACTGCTGCCGGCTTCGCCTTGGTTGCAGTTTTCCGGGCAGTTGGATTGCGAGCCATGACTTACGCCTCCACCAGACAAGCGGATGCGATCCGGCGCGACATCCGCGGGGGCATGTCGGATGCGGCGCGGTTATCCAAGATTTCGAGCCCGAAAGCCGTCGCGCGAAGGACAGGACCCGCTCCGATATCCGGCGCCATCCGCATGCCGTTCTCGACAGGCGTGCCCAGATACCGCCGGTACCAGCGGGGCTCGGACCTGAGCTTGATGTCGAACGTCGTGCCACGCAGCGTGTCATGCCGGAGGATGATAACGTCGTGGTTGGTCGCGCGCGCGAGGGCATCGTACTCCGCGAACAGCAGCGGGCGAGCACATGCGGTCCCTGCCAGGATGATACCAGCCAAGGGCAGCACCAGGCACCCCTGCAACTTCGGACCGGCGCTACCAGGCGGATGGATCAGCGCTCCCATCGTGTGGACAGTGGCAAGCATGCGGCGCTGCACCGTCGGACTCGGATGCGGCAGAACGTCGTCCGAACAGGTGCGGTCGTTCAGGTTTAGCTTCATAGTGGATTCTCTTCGATTAGGCGGCGACAGCAGAGCGGGGGTCGCAGCAGGCTCTTTTTCATCCTCGTGCTTTGCCAACCGGCCTCTTCATTCTCGATTTGGGGAAATGTGCGCTGCGAGCGTCAGCGCGGGCCGCTTTGGGCCCCAGTTCTTCGGCACGACGCATGTCGGCCCCGAGTGCTGCAGCTTCGGCCGCTTGCCGCAAGTGCTCGTGGCATGAAACATCCGAAAGATCGCTCGGCCTCGCGGACGGCTGCATCATGGCTCGCCTGCAATTTTCCTCAATCGATGCTGGTCTCAGCTTCACCTCGGCTTCTAGGCGCGAGCCGCAGGGCGGAGCCTGACAAGCGCAGCTGCGCCTCCTCCGGCCGCGGACGAGCGGCTTTCTCGGGTCCGCCGGATTGTCCAGCGCGATCGGGGAAGGGTATTCGCCAGAATTGCGGCGCAATCGCGTGCGTCGTCTTAGGCGACGGCGTTTGACATCGGCCCATGCGCGGGGCGCTGGAGCTGATAAGCGCGGGCGGACGAGAGCCCATCGGGATCGACGTTCAACCGTCGCAGGCATACCTTGCGCGATTGGCGCGGAAGGTCGCGAACCAGAGCCGGTGGCGCGGGCGCGCGAGGGGTCCAAGGGGATCCCCGGCATGCCTTTTTCTGCGCACGCAGAAAAAGAATAGCATGTTCTTCTTTTCTAGCACCGAGTGGCTCTGGTACTATCAGTACGCTGGGGCGGAGGCGAGTAATGAAGAGCGTTGTTTCGGGCGTAGCAGGTTCGGTTCGCCTCGCGCAGTTGACGCGCGCCGGTCTTACGAGGGCCGAAAAACATGGGAAGCGGCTCGATGCGGCAGGCCAGGGCCGCGCGATCAATGACAGGTCTGCGCTGACCCGAACCGGTCTCGACCTGAACGCGCTATTCGATGCCCATGTGCAAGGCGCCTTTATCCCCGAGGCAAAGACGAAGGCGATGCACCTCATCTTCCAGTTCCCGAAGGAATTGGTTGATCCAGAGGATGCAGCCGGCATGCTGCATCATGCCCGCGCCTACGCTGAGCGCGTATTCGGCGCAGACGCCGTCTTTGCTGATCGGATCGATAGGGACGAGAAGAACACACAGGTCGTGGATCTCTTTATCGCTCCCAAATATGTGAAGCGCACGAAGAGGTCGGAAAAGATCAGTGTGTCGATGACCCGGCACCTGAAGCAGCTCGCCGAGAAGCATGGCCACCCGCCCATTCCGCCCGGAATCGGTAGAGCGATGCAAGATGAGCTTTTCGAGTACTTTCGCGACGTAATGAAACTCGACGGGGTCGAGCGCGGCGCGCGAAAGGCGTATCCCGGACCGGACTGGAAATCAGCCGAGCAACAACGGCTCGAGGAGCTGGAAGAGCTGCAACGCGGGTTGGATGAACGGGCTGCGGCTCAAGACGCACGAGAAGCCAGGCAGGAAGATCTCGATCGAGATCTCGCCGCTCGCGAGGCGAGATTGAACACGCGAGAAAATAAGTTGGGCGCCGACGAGGCGGCCGTCCAGGAAAATCGAGCCACCGTCTTGCGTGAGCAAGGCCAAACGAACTTGCTGCTCCGCGCTCTCGAAGACGATGGGAGCCTTGAGCTAGCCATTCAAAAGTCCGGCAGGCCAAGAATGAACGAGGAGGCGATGAATGACGACGAACGGTTTGCATATCGTTTGATCTGGACTGAGCGGATGATGGAGCTCGCCCGCTTTGTGGCCGACGTTCTGTGGGCTGTGCGAAAAAAGATTGCCGAGCTGGCGAAGCGAGAAAGCGCAGCGAGGGACCGCGAGAGGGTCATTGACGAGCGCGAGCGCGTCATTGCCAACAAGGAAACCGAAATTGCCAACAAGCAGACCGCACTGTCCGCGCGCGACGCCATCCTGCGCAATAACGAAGAGCTCTTCGACAATAACGAAGAGCTCTTCTTTAAAAAGGCCACGTTGCTTCAGCGCACCCTCGACCAGGCTATGCGGTTCAGGAGCGCGTGGGATCCAATTCCCGAAAGCGAGCGTGCGCCCGCCGTCAACATGGCATTGAAAGCCGCCGAGGGACTAACAGCGGAGGATTTGCCCCCCGGCTTCATCCTGCCCGGACGCGGGGGCGCATCCCGGGGATAAGGACTGCCGCGAGCCCGTATCGACTCAAGCGCCCCATGATTGCAGAATGCCCTCTCGGCTCATCGCCGAGACAGCTTGCGCTTGCACTACCATATTCGGCACTGCGTCACTTTCGACACGGCATCGCTCGCTGACTGCCTAAACCGACAAGCGATCGCTGGACTTCACGTCGAAATCCACGCTCTTCCCGATCGCCAAGTACTTGAGGACGTCTCATGCCTATCCGGAATGCCATCTGGACCGTCAGCGGTCAGCCGCAACCACTGTCAGAGGCGCGCCTGCCTAGCGAGCGCGTGCTAGAAGATATGATTGTCGCCGCGCCGCGCATTCTATCCGACGAATGGATGCTGATCGGTCGACAGGAGCGGACTGGAACCGGCGGCATCATTGACCTGCTGGCGATCGCCCCGGACGGTGCATTGGTACTGATAGAATTGAAGCGTGACCGCACCCCACGCGAGGTGGTGGCGCAGGCGATCGACTATGCCTGCTGGGTCGAAAAACTTGAGGCAGACGAAATCGCGGCGATCTATGATCGCTATGCGCCCCGGCGAAATCTAGCCGCCGATTTCCAAGCCCGATTTGGTGAGCCACTGGATGAAGACCAGCTCAACTACGAGCACGAGATCGTCATCGTTGCCACGCACCTCGACGAGAGTAGCGAGCGGATCGTCGAGTATCTCAATCAGCGCGGGATCGCGATCAACGTGTTGTGCTTTCAGATCTTCGTGCATGGCGACGAGCAGCTGCTGAGCCGGGCCTGGCTACTCGATCCCGTTGAAACGCAGGTGAGCGTCGCGGCCCCAACCAAGCGCGGAGTGCGCGAAAGGGAACCTTGGAATGGGGAATTTTACGCGTGCTTCGGCCATGGCGAGAGCCGGAGCTGGGATGAAGGGCGCCGCCACGGTTTCATCAGTGCTGGCGGCGGTACTTGGTACAGCAATACGCTGAACCTGCTGAATACTGGTGATCGGGTGTGGGTGAAGGCACCAGGCTATGGCTTTGTCGGCGTTGGCGAGGTGACGGGACCCCGCGAGCCAATTACCGAGTTCAGCATCTCGATCGACGGTACGGAGCGTTCGGCCAACGAGTTCCTCGACGGTGCCAATTACCACCGCGAATATATCGAGGATCCCGAGCGCATGGAATATTTCGTGCCAGTGCGCTGGATACACACCGTCGCTATTCAGGAAGCGGTCAATGACATCGGCTTGTTTGGCAATCAAAACACGGTCTGCAAGCCAACGACGCCGAAATGGCGAACGACGGTCGAGAGGCTGAAAGAGCGATGGAGTTTAGGCTGAGACGCCAAGCTTCGTAGCATCCCGAGTAGTAGCCGCTTCCTCCCTCCATAGGCAGCAGGGGACGGGATGTGAATGAGGGGCAGTCAGTACGAACGTTCAGCCTGCAGCCTTCTTCAAACGGTCCCAATCAATGAAATTGAGATTGAGTTTCTGAATTTCGACGAATTGCTTTCGGACTGAAGCGCCCACACCATAGCGCCGACCGACCGTCGCCGGTGCGTGCCCCGTGATCCGGTCACTCATTTTCTCCTCGATGCCCGACTCTTCCGCGCGGTCTTTCCACTCGTGGCGCAGGGAGTGAAACGTATATCGGGGGTCTTCGGTGACAGTGCGATCGATGTAGCGATTGAGGCTACGGCTCAGTTCCTTTGTCCACTTTCCAGCGTCGTCCGCAGTAAGATCGAAAAGACGGGTGGCGCCAGATTTACGGCGCCCTTCCACATATTTGGAGAACCCGATCTCGATCAAACGCGGGTGTATGACCACCGCTCTCTCGGAAGCGTCATTCTTGGTGCTCTGATCCTCCCCGGTACCGGTCAGATACGCGACCGTACAAGTGCCGGTCACGTCCAAGCCATATGCCTTCCCGAGATCGATCTCCTCGATGTCCGTGAGCGCTATCTGCCCTATTTCTTCCACCCGCGGGCCCGAGGCGGCCGCAAAAAGGAAACACCAATACAGCTCATCCTGGAAAACATGAGGGCCTGGCTTTGACCTATCCGCGAGCTTTCGTCCGGCACAACCGGTGAAAAGCGGAGATTCAAATAGAGCCTGCATCATGTTTGGCCGGAACGGGAGGCGCGGATTTTTCTGGCCTTTGCGAGTTTTGGAATATCCTTGCACCCGCACTCCCGCCGCAACGTTCGCGGGTATCCAGCTTTCATCCTCCAGAGTGCTCAGGATCGCCTGGAGGGCTCCGATATCCTTTTTGAGGGAGCCTGGCGCCAAGGTGCGATATTCGTCCTCTCCCGAGCTTGCGGCCTGTATAATCTTGCGCAGTGAGGCTCCGTCGCGCTTGATTTTTTCCATGTTGAGATTGGCTGGCATCTCCGCGAGCAGGTCACGATATTCGAGGATGTGGTTCTTGGTGATGCTGAGCACGGGCAGATCGCCGAAGATGTTGACGAACCGTGCTACTGCCCGCGCAGCTTCATTTACCGATTGAGGCTTGGGAGCGGCGAGCTTGCTCCAAGTCGAAAGGCCATCGGACAAACGCTTCGCCCCAGATGATGCCGGCGCGCCACCGTTTGTCGAGATTCCGCCAGCCGGCTCGATGTTCGCGTCATTCTCCCTAGGACGATCAGCGGCAACGAGGGCGAGGCCCTCGCGAACTTCCGTCGACACAGCGGCAAAGCGGTGCTCGCTCAGCCGGCGCAGCAGATGTTCGGCGGCGGTGTCATATCTGGGCGTCCCAAGCCTGAGTTGGGTGCCAACGCCATCGAGAATGATCATAAGCTCAAGTTGCACCGCGTCCCACTGGCGGCGGATAAGCAATCTGTTCACGAACTGCTGAAGCACCAGCATGTACGGTCCGCTCCCAGCAGCGAACGAGTCTTGGACGGCTGCGATAGCGTTGCGTTCGTTCTGCGCTTCAAAACCGGCTAGCGGCGCCTCCTCATCCGCATCGCTGAAATCATCGATGGTCATAATGGGCGGAGCGCCCAAGTGCTGTGCCGCTCGCCAAGCGTGCTCTTTGCCCCATGAGTTTCGCACGCGCATCGAGAGCGCCAGCAGCATCGCGTATACGACGTTATCGAGCGAGCCTTTACGCGCGGCGAGAACGCCGAGCCCCTCGTCGACCAGCTCCGTCGATTCGCGCTGAACTGCGTTTTTCAGAACGCCGTCCAAACGCACGATTTCCGCATGATAGAAGGCCGTCAGTTCGGCGCGCTTGATGGCGGCAAAGTAGGGATCAATGGTCCCGAGCGAGCATTTCCAGGATGTTTTTCCTACTAGCGCCCGTAGCCGATGCGGCACGTCCAACCGGAACCACTCGTTTTTCGACTTTGCATGCCGGTGCGAATAGCTCATTCTACGCCTCACTTCGTACCACCCTTTCGTACCACCGGGCAGTCAAGTAAGACTTAATTTTGCTGGATTTTCTTTCGCATCAGCCACTTCCGCTTGAAGTGGTGACCCCTACGGGAATCGAACCCGTGCTTCAGCCGTGAAAGGGCCGCGTCCTAACCGCTAGACGAAGGGGCCATGCCGTAGCGTGGAACGGCCGGTTACGGAAGGATGCGGCCCGGGTCAAGCACCTCAATCGGCCCAAGCCGCATCTTCCACATGTAATTCGGCGGCGGGGCGCGAACCCCAGTCGTCGATCCTGGCGCGGCCGGCGAGCCAGAGCTTGCGATGGCGGGGGGCGGACAGGAGCGCAGCGCCCAACTCGGTCTCGGCATGGCGGAAGGCAACGGCCTTTAGGCTGCGACCGTCCTCGCCCGCGACGATCAGGCGGACATGTCCGCCCGAGCCGACGACATCGGCCTTGAGCACGCTGAGCGGTCCTGCGACCACGCGCGGCGCTGGCCAGCCCATGCCATAGGGGCCGCCGGCGTCCATGGCATTGACCAGATCCGGGTTGACCCCGCCCGGGGCGAGGACGGCGTCGAGCAGGAGCGCCCGCTCGCCCATCGCCACCGTCACGCGTTCGGCGAGACGTTCCTCCAGAAACTCGGCAAAGGCTTCGAGCTGATCCTCGGCGATCGTCACGCCGCAGGCCATGGCGTGGCCGCCGCCGGCGTGGAGCAGCCCCGAATCCTTGGCAGCCAGCACCGCGGCGCCAAGATCGACGCCCGGGATCGAGCGGCCCGAACCCTTGCCGATGCCGTGTTCGTCCAGCGCGATGACGATCGCCGGGCGGCCGAGCTTTTCCTTTAGGCGTCCGGCGACGATGCCGATCACGCCGGCATGCCAGCCGCGACTCGCGATCACCACGACGGCGCGATTGCTCTTGGCGATGCACAGCTGCTCGGCGGCAAGCTGGACCTCGGCCTCGATCGCGCGGCGCTCCTCGTTGAGGATGTTGAGCTCCTCCGCGATCGAGCGCGCCTCGTCCGGATCGCGCGTGGTAAGGAGGCGCACGCCGAGATCGGAGCATCCGACGCGGCCGCCGGCATTGATTCGCGGGCCCAGCGCGAAGCCGAGATCGGTGCAGGTCGGCGTGCGGGTGAGGCGCGACGCCTCGATCAGCGCGTTCATGCCGATGTTGCGGCGCTGCGCCATGACCTTGAGGCCCTGCGCGACGAAGGCGCGGTTGAGCCCCTTGAGCGATGCGACGTCGGCGACGGTGCCGAGTGCGACCAGATCGAGCAAGTCGAGCAGCCGCGGCTCGGCGCGGTCCTTGAACCAGCCGCGGGCGCGAAGTGAACGGATCAGCGCGGCGCCGAGCAGGAAGGCGACGCCGACTGCGGCGAGATGGCCAAATGCGGCGCCTTCGGCTTCGTCGAGCCGGTTGGGGTTGATCAGGGCATAGGTGACCGGAAGCTCGGCGGCGCATTTGTGATGATCGCAGACGATCACCTCGGCGCCGGCGCTCCTGGCCATTTCGAGCGCCTCGAAGGCCTGCGCGCCGCAATCGACGGTGACGATCAAGCTGGCGCCCTGCTGGTGGAGACGGACCAGCGCCTCGCCCGAGGGCCCATAGCCTTCCATCAGCCGGTCGGGAATGTAGGGGCGGGCCTCGAGCCCGAGATCGCGCAGCAGCAGGATCAGCAGCGCCGCAGAAGTGGCGCCATCAACGTCATAGTCGCCGAAGATGGCGACCTGCTCGCCTTTCTCGACGGCGTCGGCGAGCCGCTCGGCGGCCTTGTCCATGTCGCGGAAGATCGAGGGATCCGGCATGAAGGCGCGGATGCTCGGGGCGCGGTGATCGTCGATGCCGTCGCGGGGGCATCCGCGGGTCAGCAGCAACTGGGTTACGAGGTCGTCGGGGGCGAAATTGGGATCGCGGGCATCGGCCGCGATCCCACGCCAGCGCCAGGGCTGGCCAAGGATCGACCGATGGATGTTGAGAACGGAGGACATACGCCGTTCTGGCCGTCGGGCGCGAGCTTGTCGAGCAAAGCCGCCTCAGTCCGCCGCGTTCTCGATTCCGCCGGCGACATAGGTCTGGATGTAATCCTTGATCCAGGCGCCTTCGCGAAACCACTTGGTGACGATGTACTTGGTGCCGTCAAGCACGCGCATGCCCTCATGCAGCGTGTCGTAATTGGGGGTGCCGTCGGCGCACATGTTGTTCCAGATCACCAGCATGCCGCGCTTGGGCTTGAAGCGGATGCCGGCGCGGGGGAACCAGGTGGCGCCGCCTTCGGCCACGTCGTTGAGATACGCCATCGCGGTCCAGGTGCGCTGGCCGCCGGTCTCCTTCATCTTGGGCCAATAGGCGCTTGCCTCGTGGAAATAGTCGCAATGCGCGCGGAACTGCTGGTTGACCGCGTAGCGCTGGCCTTGGAGCGTCTCGGCATTCTCCTCGGGAATGCCGAGCAGGCTGGCGATGCGCTGGTCGATCGCCAGGATCTCCTCGGACCAGCGATACAGGTCGGAGCTGTGGCTGGTGCGGTATTCGGGGTCCTCGCTGGCGGCGAGCAAGGTCGAGGGGCGCGAATTGGTGTCGATCAAGTCGATCAGCGCATCGCACTCGGCTTCGCTGAGGAAATCGGGGACAGTGAACATCTGCGCCGCGTCGGTCTTGGCGCGGCGGACCGCGGGATTGGCCTCCAGCCGAGCGACGACGTCGCGGCAGATCTTCGCGCGGACGGGGGAGGGGCCGCCCGAGACCCTGCCGTCATTCTTGTTGCCGTTCTTGCTCACGCCTCGCGAAATCGCGCGCTGCGGACGGATTTGCAAGGGGCCCGGTGTCGCCACCGGGCCCGCGAGCGTTACCAGAAGATGTCGTAGATCGTATCGACCACTTCGCCGGTGTAGATGTCGATCAGCATCGCATCATTGTAATAGCGCACCCAGCGGTATGGCCCATCGACCTCGGGCAGGCGATAATAGAACGGATCGTTGATCCAGTAGCTCGACGAATAGAGGATCGAATCTAGCATCGAGCCGATGCCGAAGCGACGATAGCCATAGCCCCAGCCGCTGGGCGCGTAATAGCGCGGCAGGCGATAGAGGCTGCGGTTGCTGGTGCGGTAGCCGCGCCAGTCATAGCGGCGATCGTTGCGCCAATTGTTGTTCCAGCGGCCGCGATTGCCGTCATTGCCCCAGCCGCGGTTGCGGTTGTCGTTCCAGCCGCGGTTGCCGCGGTCATACTGGCCCCGGTCGCGGTTGTCGTTCCAGTTGCGGTCACCGCGACCGGCCTGGTTGCGGTTGCGATCGTTCCAGTCGCGGTTGCCGCGATCGACCTGACCGCGATCGCGGTCGCCGTCGTTCCAGCGATTGCGCGTGGCGTCGCGGACCTGCTGCTGGCGACGCTGATCGAGCTGTGGAAGCTGGCCGGCGTCGGGACGGCGCGTGCCGCCATTCCACTGGCTGTTGCTGCCGTTCCACTGGCTGCGCTGGCCGCCATTGTTCCACTGGCCGCGGTCGCCGCGGTTGACGTCGCTGCGCTGGGGTCGCGACTGCTGCGGAGCGGCCTGTGGCGCCTGCTGCTGGGCCTGTCCGCGGTTCCAGTTGCCGCGCTGGCGTTCGCCGCCATTGTTCGACTGGCGCTGCGGCTGAGCCTGTGCCTGCGGCGCGGGCTGGCTCTGCTGCTGCTGGCGCCATTCGCTGCGGCCCTGGCGCGCCTGGGACTGGCCGCTTCCCGACGAACTCTCGGCACGTTCGCGGCCACCCCAACGGCCGCGGTCCTGCGCAAGCGCCGCCGGCGGGACCAGAGCCGTTGCGGCGACGAGCACCGCGAGCAAGGTCTTCTTCATCTCAACTGTCTCCGTCGAGGCCGGCATGAGGCCGGGCACCATCGTGGGATTGGAAATAGAGTTCGCCGGATGAGCGGTTGCTGAATTGCGGCGAAAGGTGATTGAAAGAATTGGGAAAGCTCATTCGGGCGCCGGCGTCTCGGGTTCCGGATCGGGGGGCAATGGCGCTTCGCCGCGCGCCGATCGCGCCGCTTCGGTGATCGCCCCGATCAGCCGGGGATAGATGCCGCAGCGACAGATATTGGGGATGCCGACCTTGATGTCGTCCTCGCTGGGATTGCGATTGTTTCGAAGCAATACCGACGCGGCCATGACGATTCCCGGGATGCAATAGCCGCACTGGACGATGTTGGTCGCGAGCAAGGCCTGCTGGACGGGATGCGTGCGCTCCTTCGAAAGCCCTTCGATCGTCGTGACGAAGGTCCCCTCGAGCGCGCCGATCGTCTCCTGGCAGGCGAGCCGCAGCCCGCCATCGACGTCCACGGCACAGGCACCGCAATCGCCGGTGCCGCAGCCATATTTGGTGCCGGTCAGGTTGGAAGCATCGCGCAGCGCCCAGAGCAACGGCGTACGCGGGTCCATCTTGTACTCGACCGGCTGGTTGTTGACGGTGAAGCGAGTCATGCCGCGGGTGTAGCCGGAAACAGGGTGTTTCCGAAACCGGCATTGTCGCGCTGCCCTGTCCCGCCGATGTTGGATTCGCTGCCCGGAATTTTACGGTTTTCACGGTGGACGTGGAATCTAGTTGCGTGGCGGTGGAATTTTGTTTCGCAGATTGTTTTCCAAATCGTGCAACTTCCTCGATCGCCATGGTGGAACAATAGCGGAACATCGGTTTGTAGGACAGATTTTTATGACGACCCTGCCCAGCCTGTTCATCCCGCATGGCGGGGGCCCATGTTTCTTCATGGACCCCAATGGCGGTCCGGCCGATCCGATGTGGCAGAAGATGCAGGCGTATCTTGCGGGGCTGATCGACAGCCTGCCCGAACGGCCCAGGGCGATCCTGATGGTCTCCGGACATTGGGAAGAGGAGCAGGTGACGGTCCATGCCGGGAACGGCCAGCCGCTGCTGTTCGACTATCACGGCTTTCCCGAGCACACGTACAAGCTGCGCTGGGACGCGCCCGGCGCGCCCGAGGTGGCGGCGCGGGCCAAGCAATTGCTTGAGCTAGCGGGCTTCCCGACCGGCGTCGAGCGCGCGCGGGGCTGGGATCACGGCGTGTTCATTCCGATGATGGTCACAGTGCCCGAGGCGGACATCCCGCTTGTCCAACTGTCGCTGCGCAAGGATTTCGATCCCGCAGCGCATATCGCGATCGGCAGGGCGCTGGCACCGCTGCGCGACGAAGGCGTGCTGATCGTCGGATCGGGGATGAGCTTCCACAACCTCCGCGCGCGGGGGCCGCAGGTGACGCCGGTCGCCGACGAATGGGATGCCGCGCTAGTCGATGCCGTCACCGATGGCGATCCGCTGCGCCGGGCGGCGCGCGTGGCGGCATGGGATCAGCTTCCCCACGCCCATTTCGCCCATCCGCGCGAGGAGCATCTGCTGCCGCTGATGGTGGCGCTCGGCGCGGGCGGGGAGGGGCCGGCGGCGTGCGACTATCGCGACCATGTGATGGGGTGGGCGGTGAGCGGGTTCCGGTTTGGGTGAGAGGGTCAACCCCCTAACCTCTCCCTAGGAAGGGAGGGGATCGAATGACTAATAGACCAGATACGGCAGCGTGACGGTGAACGACGAGCCGGGGGCAAGCTTGCCGCGGGGCTTGAGGCGGACCTTCTTGACCAGCCGCTGCGACACGGCGTCGCCGGGGGTGGGGACATAGGCCCAGCCGGTGCCGTCGGCGAAGAAATCGACATCGTCTGCGCCGTCGCCGGCGTTGGTGTAGCTGAACGCCAGCGTCGAGCTCGGCGTGCCGTCAGTGAATTTGATCGGCGCGCCGATGCTGGCGCCGTCGCCTTCGAGCGCGAGCGCGGTACCTGCCTGGCTCGGGATTTCGACGCGCACCGAATTGAGATCGGTCGGGACAATGTCCGGGTTCGAGACCACGACGGTGACGCGCTTCTTGGCGCCGACGATTGCCTTGGGGAAGGTGGTGCCCGCGATCGGATCCCAGGTGGTCACGCCGCTCATCGTCACGGTCACGGGTTTGGGCGCTACTGTGACGGTAAATGCGATGTCCGATGCGGCGGTGCCCTGATCGACCGTGCCGAGCGTGCATGTGCTGCCGACCCATACGCCCGAGCAGAATTTCCACGTCCAAGTGACGCGGAACGCGCCGTTATAGGTCCCCGGCGTGAGCAGGCCCGCGCTCGACAGCTTAATGAACAACGGAATGTTGCCCGCGCTGCCGCCAAGCAATGCTGCCAGATCGACTACGCTTGGATTGAGGAAGTTTACCGCGACGCCCGAGGCCATCGCGGAACTGCTCGTCTTGCTGGGGAAGACTTCGAAGGCGCCGTCCGGATGCCCAACCGAGGTCAGCTTGAAACTGTTGGCATTGCTGATCGTCGCGGTTAGGACGTTGCCACCCAGCAACGAGACCGCGCAGTAGAATCCGCCGAAGCGCTCAACTACAGGGACGGCAGCGGCCTTGATCGCATTGGGCGAGTGGCTGCCGAAATCACTCGCGGCTGGCGAGGTCACAGTGCAGGCGGCGGCCGGCGCAGACCAGAGGACGAGCGCGAGTGACGCCAGAGCGAGGCGGTGAAGAAGGGCGATCACAGGCATTGCTCCGCAAACGGGCGCGCGGCCCGGCGCCGGGAAATCAGCAGATCTTGCGCATCTGCTCGAAACATTCGCGCATCTGTTCGGCGCCCTCTTCCGAAAGCGTGATGAAGACGCGGCGCTGATCGCGCTCGTCGCGACGACGATGGATCCAGCCGCGTGCCGTCAGCACGTCGAGCCAGCGAATTGTGGTCGCCGGCGAGGTGCTCGCAAAGCTGCCCAGATCGCCCACCGTGCGTTCGAGCCCGTCGAGATAGGCCTGGTAGAGCCGCAGCAAGATGTCCCACGCCGGATCCGAGAACCAGTTCTCGGGCATGAACTTGCCGCGTGCTTCGCGGACGCGAATGATGCTCTCCACACTTGCGCGATGGTCTGCCTCCGCGCGAGCGCACATCAATTCCTCGATGCTCCCCGGCGCGGCAATGGGGTCGCCGGGCTGCTCCGTATCGGCGGGGTCCTGCTTCTTCCGACTCATCGAATACCTGGACCCTTTCCAGACGACTCGATTGCATCGTAGCGACTCGGACCGCCTCCACAAGTATAACATGGGTTATAGTTTTAAGTAGGATAAGGAGCCTTCTGCGGACATTCGCATGCCTTCGACGGAAAAACAAAGTCCACAATGGAGGAGTCGAGCGCATCATTGCCTCCCGCCGAATAGATTACGCGCACGATCCATGAGCGACTGGTCGAACTTGGCACGCAGCGTGACATAGGGTCCCTGGCGCGTGTAGCGCTCGTCTTCGAAGTCGCGGTCGCGATAGCCTGCGATATTGTAGCCGGCGCTGAACCACAGGCCCTTGCTCGGCGAGACGCCGACGCTGGGGCCAACCGAGAAGCTTGCGGTGCCTTCGGTCCAGCTGTGCTGGACGCTGCCCTGCACGCCGATGTCGAGATTGCGGCGGACGTCCTTGCGGATCTCCGCGCCGATCACGTCGATGAAGCCGTCGAGCTTCTCGTCGGCATAGCGGCCGCGAACGTACTTGGCGCCGTAATAGACGCTCGCCTCGAAACCGTGCGACGCGCCCTCCTCGCCCGAGCGATAGCCGATCGCGAGGCTGTTGACCGCGCGCAGTGTGGCGAGGCCGCCCTGCGCAAAGGTCGGAACGTCGAGCACGTTGTTGCTGGTGACGCCCTGATCGGCCTGCTCGTGGCGCAGCGTGAAGCGTTCGAGCAGCGACCAGGGGCTGTCCGCCGGGCGGAGCGCCAGCGCGAGATCGCCGGTGGCCGAGACGACCGAGCGGCCCTTGCTGTCGGTAGTGCGATAGGCGCGGAGCGACGACGCCAGCGTCTTGCCCTCGCCGAGCGTGCGCAGCAGGTTGCTGGTGACGCCAAGGCGGCGCGATTCCTGCGAGGTGCGGAATTCGGCGCGGCCGTTCCACGACCACAGCTCGCTGCGATAGCCGGCGCCCGCGGTGATCGCGACGAAATCGCCTTCGCGGACATTCTGGCCGAGGATCGAACTGCCGATCACCGGACGCGACAGGCTGGTCTCGGGGACTTCGCCCGAGACGGTGGTGCTGGCATCGACCGTGGCGTCGACCGTCCAGTGCTTGCCGAGCGGCAGCGACTGGCTGAGGCCATATTGGGCGAAGGCGCGACGGCCGTTCTCGCCATCGGTCTGGCCCAGCGCCTGCTGGTTGATCGTCGACATCAGTCGCGCGCCGGTCCAGGGGGCAACCTCGAAACCGATACGAGCATTGTGCGCTAAATAGTCGTCACCCTTGGCGATTTCGTAGCCGCCGATCAGACGGACGCCGTTGCGCACCTTCCAGCTCAAGCCGATCTGCTGGCGGGCGGGGAAATCGGTGCTGTCGTCGGCGCCGCCGATCGCGACCTGCGCCTGGGTGGTCAGTTCGAGCTTGTTGCCGAGCAGCGACTGGGTGCCGCCCACGGTGAGCAAGGTCGAGTTGCGGGCCTGGCCATCGGCACCGTGGTCGGCGGCCAGCTGTGCGCCGGCGAAGATCAGGCTCGAATCCTTGCGATATTCGACGCGCGCTTCGCCCGCGGTGCGGCTCGCGTCGCTGGTCAGGTCTTCCTGGCGCCAGCCGGCGAGCGTGGCCGAGAAGCCGCCGCCCAGCTGGAGGCGCGCATCGGCGCCGGCCTTGGTGGTGCCCGCTTCGCCGGCATTCTGCTGGCCGACGCCGAAGCCGGCCTCCTGGTGGCGCAGATAGGCGAGGACATCGACGCCGCCGCCATGATGCTCGACTTCGGCGGTGAGCGCCTGTGCCGAGTGCAGCCCCTCGCGGCCGCCGGTGGCGACTTCGGCGCGCAGCTCGATGCCCTCGACCGGCCTGGCGCGCAGGTCGAGGCCCGCGACGGTGGCGTCGGACTGGGCCTGGTCGTGAAGCACGGTGGCGCCGAGCTCGACCTTGCCCTTGGCGAGCTTGACCGCGCCGCGGCCGCCCGCGGCGATCTTGCGACCGCGGCCATAGGTCTCGTAATCGGCGACGATGTAGACCGGGTTGAGATCGGCATCGCGGCTGAGGATCGGCTCGCGGAAGCGCAGCGTGCCGCCGATCGCGTCGATGTCGTAATCGATGTGGCGGGTGAGCAGCTTGCTGTCGAGGATGCGGTCCGAACGGAGGCGGTCGCGGGTCTCGAGGGTGATCTTGTCGCTGTTCGGCACGATGTCGCGCGCCGAGAGGCGATAGGGGCCCGACAGGCCGTTGCCCTGGATCTCGTCGCGGCCATAGCGATCCTCGTCGCGGGCGGCGAAGGCACTGAAGGTGACGGTGTCGCCTGAAGCCTCGGCCTTCACGCCATTGAGCGTGCGGCTGTAGCGGGCCAGGCGCGTGTCGACGAAGCCGGTCTCGAAATCGCCGAACAGCGCGTAGAATGCCTTGCGCTCGAGGCGGAGGTAGAGATTGCCGCGGGTCGGCGCGTCATAGGCCTGCTGGCTGGCATCGCCATAGACGGTGTAATAGCGGTTGGGATCGATCGTGCCCAGCAGGCCGCGATCGGGATCGTAGGCGCGGTCGCTGTCGTAGGCGAGGGTGAGCAGCCACGAACCCTTGATCCGGCCCTTGGCATAGAGCGCGACCTGGCCGTCGGTGGTGACGTCACTGCGGTCGCGGCGCGGCAAGGTCTTGCTCTTCGAGCGGAGCATGTCGAAGCCGGCGGTGCCGCGGGCGAAGCCGACGACCATCCAGTCGCGCGCCGGGGCGGCGAGGAACGCCTTGATCTCGCTGGTCTGGGTCAGGCCCTGGTCGGCGAGCTTGATCGTGATGTGCGCGCTGCCGGCCTGGGTGGTCGGCTGGAGCGCGACGAAGGCGACGCCGTCGTCACCGATCACGCGCGCGGTCGCTTCGGTGCGATCGAGACCGGCGAGCTGGCGGCCCTGTTGCGCTTCGGTCTCCTGCGCGGCGCCATAGGGCTGGTCGACGCGGAAGGGGACGATCGTGCCGGCGCGGACCGGGCGGCCGTCGCGGTCGGTGACGCGGATTGCGACGAGCGGCTTGGTGAGGCCGTCGGCGATCAGGCGCGACTTTCCGGCGACCAGCTCGGCGCGGAGCGGGACGTTGGCGTAATGGACAGTGCGAGTCAGCGTGGTGACCAGATTGCCGTCCTTGTCGAGGACGCGCGCCTCAAGCTTGTTGTCGCGGTCGGCCAGCGGGATGCCGGTCCAGCGCGAGATTGCGACGTCGCGTTCCGCATCGGCATCGGTGCCGTCGAAGCTCAGCGCCTCAACCTGCTTGCCGTTGACGCTCAGCGCGATGCGCTGGCCGGGCTGGTGGCGGATGACGACGCGCAGCGCGGGCGAACGCGGATTGTGGTCCATCTCCGGGAACAGCCAGTCGACGCCCGGGGTGGCATTATCGAGCCAGTCGGTGCGGTTGCCCGCGGCGAGGGCGTCGTCGCCCTGAACCACCGGCAGCGCGGTGTCGGCAACGGCCGCCTTGCCGGTGAGGACGAGCTGGAAGTCGGCGCGCTGGAGGCTGCCGCCCTGACCCTCGACGAAGCGGGAGATGTCGCTGCCCGCGCTGCGGGTGTCGCGGTCGCAGGTGGCGGGGGCATGGGTGACGGGCAGGCTGGCGGTGTCGAGCTGGACGACATGGGTGCCCGGGCGGACGCCCTCGAAATGATAGAAGCCGTTGGCGTCGGTGACAGTGAAGCTGCCGTCCTCGATCACTACCCGGATGCCGGCCACGCCCTTGCGATGGCGCAGCGGATCGCCGCAGCCGCCTTCGGTCACGCGGCCGAGCAGCGTCATGGCGTCGGTCATCAGCAGCGGGCGGATGCGCACTAAGGCGCTCGCCTCGTTGCTGCGCCCGGCGACGGTCCAGGCGATAGCGCGGTTGACTGCATCGCCCTGCCTGGCGCCGGGGGCGACCGAAAGGATGTAGCTGATCGCGGCGCTGCCTTCGCCCATCATGCGCGGCAGCGTGAAGGAGAGCTTGCGGCCGTCGGCCGATACCGTCGGCTCGGGCGCGCCGCGGGTGGTGCCCGGGCGGTAGCGCAGCCCGGTGGGCAGCGTATCGTCGATGACGACTTCGCTGACCGTAGGCGACAGGCCGACATAGCGCAGATCGAGGCGATACTGGACGAACTCGCCGGGCGATGCCTCGCGCACCGATGCGGTCTTCTCCAGCACAAGCTGCGGCGCCAGCAGGGTGCGGGCGATGATCGGATCGATGGGAATATCGATATGGACCGGCTCGGGATCGAACAGCTCGAACTTGCCGCCATAGGAGGCATCGGTGATGCGAAAGGCGCCGGGAGGGCCGGTGAGGTGCGCGAGCGCGTCGGGTGTGACGCGCGACGGCGCGGTGTAGGCGCCCGGCGGGGTTACCTGGAGCCGGTAAAAGCCCTTGGGCGCCAGTGGAAAGCGGAAATTGCCCGGCGAGAAATTGTAGACCTGGCCGCTGGCATCGGTCGCGCTCCCACCGCTGATGACGGTGTTGGGATAGGCGCTTGTCCCGTCATCGCCATAGACCCGCTCGGCCGGCCGGCCGGTAGCGTTGTCGATCAACGTGACGGTCGCGCCGTCGATCAATGCGCCGGTGAGCGAATCGAAGACATAACCTTCGGGATCGACCAGCACGTCGGCTTCGGACGAGAAGCTGTCTTCGCTGCCTACGAACGAGACGCGGATCTTGGATCCCGACGCACGCTTGGCGATGTCGCACGCGGCGAATTCGGGGTGGGTGCCCGATGCCGAGACGCCGCCGGCGAAGACGCCGGTATTCTCGGATGTCTCGGTGATCGGCAGCTTGACCGACAAGTCGCCGGCGGACACGTCGATCCACGCGACTTCGCGCTTGAGTGGATCGCGGTTCTCGGCCTGTGCGTCGAGTTCGATGATCAGTGCCTGGCCGCGCTGGATCGTCGCCAGCGGGGGCGCCTTGGCGAGTTCGCGCGGCGAGACCTGGCTAGGCGTGAATTGGAGAACGGGGTCGGTCTGGCAGGCGAGGCCGGTATATTCATACCCCGCCGGAATTTCGTGGAACCGCATCTGGGTCGGGCGTTTGGCGAGATCTAGCGTCACGGTGTTGGACGCGATCGTCTGCGGGCCAGCCTCGGCGGTCGCAAAGGTCATTGCCGCGGTGTTGCGAATCGTCTGCGCCCCCGCAGTCGGTATCGACAGCGTGGCGATGGCGAGAGCCATGGCGCGGCCAAAGGCGCGCAAGGGAGGGCGATTTCGCAGCATGCAGCTTCCCGTTCCGGCGCGCGGGGGTGCCCGCGCGCCGGTTGAGAGAGGTCTCGAAAAGGGAGACGGGGCGGTTAGTTGACGGTCACGCGGAACGCGATCGACATCGACGTCAATGCCGACACAGTGGGCAGGGTCGCGCGCACCGTGGTGCCGTCGAACGAACCACCATACAGGTCGGTCTCGTCGCCGCCGGTGTTGTTGTCGTCCTCCGACGTGCCGAGCAGGATGCAGGCGCCGAGGATGCCCGACGTACCGACCGCGATCGAGCCCGGAACGAACGTGCTGTTCGCCGGAACCGCGTCGGTCAGCACGATGTTGCTGGCGGTGCCGGGACCGGCATTGGCCACGCGCATGCAATATTCGACGACCGCGCCGGGGATCGGATGCGGGTTGAGCAGCAGGTTGATCGGATCGCTGATCACCGTCGCGCTCTTGGTCATCGTCACCACCGCAGTGGAGATGTGATAGGCGTCGAACGCACGGCTCTGGCCGTTGCGCAGCCCGTCGAGCAGGCCGCCGTCGTCGGCGAAGACCGTTTCGACCGTGGTCGGCGAGTCCGCCACCAGGATCGAGCTGGCGACGAGGTCGGCGCCGAGCGCACCGCCGCTGCCGCCGGTGGCGACGACGGCGTTGAGCGAGACGATCGCCGTCTCGGCACCCGGGGTGCTTGGCGTGTTGCCGACGATGAACACCGTGACGGTCGCGTCGGGCGCGAGCTCATCGATATAGGTCGCGACGTCGACGCCGGCGTCGTAGGTGCCGTTGCCGTTGCTATCCACGAACACGCGCAAGTTGTTCATGTTGAAATTGTCGGTGCCGAGCAGCGGGATCGAGACCAGCTGCTGATCGGCCTCGAGCCGGAAATCCTGCACCGAGTTGGTGAGGTTGGTGACGGTGAAGGTCGTCACCTGATCGGTGGCGCTGAGCGCAGTCTGGGTCGGCGCGCCGCCGACTTCGGCCACGGCCAGATTGACCTTCTTGTCGACCACGAAGGTGGCGACATTCGACGACGCCGAGGCCGGGTTGCCGCCGACTTCATAGTTAACGGTTGCCTGGTTGTTGACGCTAGTGCCGGCAGGGGTCTGCTGGGCCTGTGCGGCGCCCGCGCCGGTCACGCCGACGGCGATCGCGGCACTGCCGAGCAGCGCATTATGCAACTTCATTCTGTACATGACGAACTAACCTTATTCTGGGCAGGGGATCACTTGAGGACCGCGCGAAAGGCCACTTGGCCTTTGGCGCCGGCGGCGACGGGCTGGGCGAGACGCCAGCGGACTACGCGCACATCGGCGGCGACAGCGGAGCGCATCGTGGCGCCGCTGCGTACCTTGAGCGCGGAGAGCGGACCGAAGGTCTGGCCGTCGACCGAAAGTTCGGGCGCGGGGGAGCCATCGGCAGGGCCGGCATAGTGCATGGCGGCGGGAACCGGATTGGCGATGACCAACCCGCTCGCGGCCTGCTTGCCGTTGTTGCGATATTCGATGCGATAGACGACGCGGTCGCCCGGCGTGACGCGTGCGGCATGGACGAGCTCGACCTTGGTCGTGCCGTCGGCCGCGGGCGCACGCTTCTCGGCGAGGACGCTCGAAACGATCTCGATCGGCGACGCCGCGGCCGGGGCGGCAGTGAGCGCGGCGAGCAACAGGGTAATCGACATGGGCATACTCCTCACAGGATCTTGACCTTGAACTGGACGGTTCGGGTGGCGGCGCCGGGGATGTCGCCGAGCGTGACCGCGATGCGGCCGGCGGCGAAGCTTCCGGAATCAGCGTCGGCGCCGTCGGTGAGCGCGACGCCATCAAGCGTCAGGCTGCCGCGGACATAGCTGGTGCCCGAGGGGATCGGATCGGCGATCTGGACTCCCCAGGCGGTGCTGCTGCCCGCGAAGCGCGCGACCAGCGAATAGGTGATGACCGAGCCGCGCACGGTCATGCCGCTGCCATCGGGCGCGAGGATGCTCTGGCTCTTTTCGAGGCTGGCGGCCGGGGCCGTGCCGCCGGGAAGCAGCGTGAAGCGCATCGTCGCCTCGGCATTGGTGGGGCCGACGATGGCGTCGGTGCCCTGGTCGCCGCGGCCGGGATAGCGCGTGCCGGGCGCGCCCGAGCCGGTGGCGGCGCGGGCGAAGACCTCCAGCGCGGCGCCATTGGACACCATGCCGGGATCGACGACGGCAAGCAGCGCCAGCGCCTGGCCAGGTGACAGGATGGGAGTGGGGCCGTCGAGCAGCGTATCGCCGGCGTCGAAGATGCCGTTGGCGTTGCTGTCGAGCGCGAAGCCGCGGACCTGCCCGGCGACGCCCTGGAGCGTGCCGGCGAGGATGAAGCGTTCATTGCCGTTGCCGCCGTTGACCAGCGTGAACGGAACCGCGCTCCCGGCGCCGTCGATCGTGACGCCGCTGCCGGTCGCAGCGAGGCCGATATCGAGGCGCTCGGCGACCCGCAGCGTCGCGGCGTTCGAGGCGATGCGCGCGGGCGCACCCTCGACCAGCAACTCGGCGCTTGCGATATTGCGCACTTCGCTACCTGCGCGCTGCGCCATTGCCGGCGCAGCGCATGCCAGCATCGCGCACGCTGCGCCCGCGCAAAGCGCGCGGCGGCGAAGCCGCGCGGCCGGGCTGGGGTGCGGAAAGGGCGAGCGGGGGGTCATGACGTCCTCGAGCCCGAACTCAGTGGAGCGCGAGGGCGCGGTGCGCCGTGCGGGCCGGAGCCTGGTTCGTCGGGGCGGTGTTGCCGGTGCGGAAGCGCGTGGCCTGTTCGGCGAGCGCATTGACTTCGGCATCGAGGTTGCGCGCGGCGGCCGAGGTTTCCTCGACCATCGCGGCGTTCTGCTGCGTGGCCGAATCCATCGTGCCGACGGCTTCGGTGATCTGCGAGATCGCGATCGCCTGTGCCTGGTTGTCGCTCGCCATGTTGCTGAGCAGCGCATGGACTTCATCGACATCGCCCGAGATCGCGGCGAGGGCGCCATCGACGCGCTGGACCATCTCGACGGCGGTCAGCACTTCGCTCTGGGTGACGGTGAGTTGCTCGCGGGCGCGCTTGGCTTCTTCCTCGGCGCGCATGGCGAGCGCGGAGACGAGATCGGCGACCACGGCAAAGCCGCGGCCCGCCTCGCCGGCGCGGCCGGCCTCGACGGCGGCATTCATCGCGAGGACGCGGGTCTGGAAGGCAATCTTGTCGAGACCCTCGATGACGTCGTCGATGCCCTTGGCGCTCTCCGAGACGCGGCTCATTGCCTGCACGGCTTCGCCGGTCACGGTGCGGCCCTTGCCGACGGTGGAGATGGCGCCGTCGGCACGCGCGACGGTGCGCGTCGCGGCAACGGCGTTGGACTTGAGGCGACCGTCGATCTGGGCGATCGCAGCCGAAGTCTGCTCGAGGCTGGCGGCATTGGCTTCGGTGCGGCGCGCGAGCGATTCCGACGCGCCGGCGATCTCGCTGGAGCCCGCGCGGATCATCGTGGTGCTCTGCGTGACCGAACCGATCAAGTCGCGCAGGCTGGCCAGCGCATCGTTGAAGTTGGCCTTCAGTTCCGCATAGTCGGCGGGATAGTCCTCGATAATATCGGCAGTGAGATCACCATTGGCGAGGCGCTTGAAGTTGGCGGTCATCCCGTTCACTAGGCGGGCATGCTTTTCGGCCTGGGCGTTAAGCGTAATCTGCGCCTGGGCGGAATCGCGGAAGCGGAACATCGCCTTGGTCATCCGGCCGACGCAGTCGCGATAGTCAGTGAAGACGATCGGGCTCGTCAGGTCACCCTCTGCCAGCGCCTCCATGCGGAGCACGGTGGTGACGTAAGGCGTTGCGATCGCAGTACGAAAGACGATCCCGAGCACGGCGGCAAGCGCGGTGGCGCCCAGCCCGACGACAAGGCCCGCCGAGGGGCCGGCGATCACGGTGGCGATAGGCTGGACGGCGACCAATGCGGCCATTGCACCAAAGGCGATCAGCAGCTTGAGCCGGATCGGAGCGTGCGCGGTAAACCAGTTCAAGGCTGAACCCCTCAGTAAAGCACGATGCCACTCCACCGCCTGCTGCGACCACAGCGGGCGAGGGGGATCATCTTGATTTGTAGAGGCTTAGCGTTGGGTGCCCTGGATTTGAGGGGCCGCAACAATGCCCATTTTGAGAGGTATTGGCAGCTTTTCTAAGGGGCGGCGGCATTAACCTTAAGTGTATTTACGAGAGCTTCGATTGTGCTCCGACAGTGAGGATCCGGGGCAGAACAACTTGGCCGGCATCGGCGGGGGCGACCTAATTGCCCTGCCTTGGCCCTTCCGGCATAGCGGTGGCTTCGGGCAGGGGTGCGGGGGAAGGGTCATGTCGCAGCGTGTTACACGGCGTCAGCTGATCGGCGGGGCCGTGGCGGCGGGCGGGCTGGCGAACTGGCCGGCGCGCGCGGCATCGGCCGAGGCTTCGACCCTGTTCCGCGAAGTGCTGCTGGTCGACGGCACCGGCGCGCCGCCGCGGCTTGCCGACGTGCTGGTTGCCGGCGAGCGGATCGCGCGGATCGGAGCGCCTGCCGCGCGCACGCGGGTCTCGGCCACGCGCGTCGTCGCGGGGGAAGGACGCGTTCTCGCGCCGGGCTTCATCGACACGCACAGTCATGGCGATCCGCTGGAGGACTCGTACGAGAGTTTCCTCGCGATGGGCGTCACCACGATCGTCCTCGGCCAGGATGGCGACGGGCCGCGGATCGGCAAGGATCTCGACCTGCGAAGCTGGATGGCCGCAGTCGATCGCGCGCATATCGACGTCAACGTCGCGGCACTGTCGAGCCACGGCACGCTGCGGCGCGCAGTCAGGGTGCCCGACGCTGTCCGGCGTCCCGACGAGGCCGGGCTGGCGCGGATGGCGGCGCAGCTCGAAGCCGAATTGCGCGCGGGCGCCTTTGGCCTGTCCTATGGCCTCGAATACGTCCCCGGCATCTATTCGCAGACGCCCGAGCTGGCCAATCTCGGCCGCGTCGTCAGCCGCCACGACGGCGTGGTGATGAGCCATATGCGCTCGGAGAATGACGAGGAGATCGAAGCGTCGATCGACGAGCTGATCGCTTCGTCGCTCCCCGCGCGGCCGCATATCTCGCACCTGAAGGTCGTGTTCGGCAAAGGCGAGGCGCGGGCGCGGGCACTGCTCGACTTCCTCGCCGCCAAGCGCCGCCAGGGCATCGCACTCACATCAGACGAATATCCCTATACCGCCGGCTATACCGGTATTGCGCTGCTTTTCCCCGAATGGGCGTTGCCGCCGACCGACTATGCCGCGGTCGTCGCGGCACGCCGGCCGGCGTTGCGCGAACATCTCGAGAAGCGGATGACGCGCCGCGGCGGCCCCGAGGCGCTGCTGCTCGGCACGGCGCCCTGGGCAGGCAAGACCCTCGCCCAGGCGGCGGCAGAGGCCGGACTCGCCTATCCCGATTTCCTGATCAAGCTGGGCCCCGTGGCGGCGTCTGGCGCCCACTTCACGATGGACAAGGCGCTGCAGGACCTGATGATCCTGGATCCGCACGTCGCGATCTCGACCGATGGCGGCCCCGGCATGCGGCATCCGCGCGCGACCGGCACCTATGCCAAGTGGATCGAGGAATATGTCGTGCGCGACAGGAAGCTGCCGATCGAGGAGGCGGTCCGGAAGGCCACCGGCTTCCCCGCGGGCATCCTGCGCCTTGCCGACCGAGGCGTGATCCGGGTCGGTGCAAAGGCCGATTGCATCCTCTTCGACCCTGCAAGGGTCAAGGCGCGCTCGACCTATGTCGATCCGTTCGCGAAAGCCGAGGGATTCGACCTGGTGATGGTGAACGGCCGGCTCGCCTTCGAAAGCGGCGCGCGGGCCGGTGGCGCCGGTCGTCTGCTCCGCGCCCGGTAGATTTCCTCGTACGAAAGGAGCGCGCTGACGCCATCGCACGCCCGACGAAAATCCTTTCGAACGTGAAATAATCGAGAAACATGTTTGTCTTATTTCATATATTCGAAGATACTCGTTGGAATGCGAGGCGTGCCATGCCCCGTAGGTCCGACGCGGTTTGGGTTCGCTTCTGGTTCGAATGGCCAGCGCAGGTCGTATCTATAATAATAATAAAGATCGCTGCGCGTGAATTCCACGGACACCAAATAAAGGTTGACCATTAGTTGGCTTGGCCGGCCTGGAAGGTATTTCGATCTTGTTAGGTCGAGACACGAAAGGCATGCGCGTCTTCGGAATGTCTTTCAGGCATCGGGCCTGACGTCATTGTTCGCGACGGTGTTTGGCCGTCTGTCTTGTAGAAGTGCAACTGCATCAATGGTGCGGTTGCGCAGCCCTCCCGTGCATTGAGGGCATGCGTGGAGTTCGGCGTTGACCACTATCTACATCGAAGCGGATCCGTCGGGTACGGACGACAGCGCGCGGATCAACGCGGCGCTCGCAGATCCGGATGTGACCAGTGTCGTTCTGGGGCCGGGCACGTTCTACGCGGCTTCTTCGATCCTCGTCCCATCGAACAAGACGCTGACGGGTGAGGGCGCGAGCGCCACCATGATCCAGGCGCTGCCCGAATTCGCCCGCGACGCGGGATCGTTCGGCGTGGTCGCGTCGGAGACCGGCGCGGTCGGAGTCACCGTTTCCAATCTCAGCATCGATGCCAACAAGCTGCTGGTCGATGGCGCGCGCCTCAACGCATGCTACATGGATCAGGCCACCGGATTTACCGTCTCCGGCGTCAATACCTATAATGCGACCGGATATGGCCAGTTCGCGCAAGGCGATGTCGGCGCATTCCAGTTCGGCAATCCCGATGCCGTCTACGCCAGCGGCACCTATACGGATTGCTGGAGCTTCAACGCCAATGTCGCCTTCGAACAGATGATGGGCGACGGCATCACCCTTACCAATTGCCATGCCCGCGATGGCGATGGCGACATCTGGGTCGAGTACAGCTTCCACCCGCTGGCCGGATCGAAGAACATCCTTTTCCAGGATTGTAGCTCGATCGGTGCGGCGAGCGGTGGCTTCGGGCTCGTCACCAGTCTCGCCGCGCTCGAGAACATATCGATCATCGATTGTACGGTGGAGGTGGGGACCTCCCCGGGGATTACCGCGGCCGGGTTCAACCCGGTGATCGGTCTGGTGATCTCCGGATCCAGTTTCGTTTCGGCTTCGAATGCGGGCGCCAGGCTGGGTGGCGTCAGCGGTACGATCGACGATTCCTATTTCCAAGGTGCCGTCATCGGCGCCGAGTTCGGCTATTCCTCCGACGGCACCGCCAGCGAAATCGTCATTTCCCACAGCGATGCACTCGGCATCTCGAGCCCGTGGTCGCTCGCCGCTTCCTACGGCATCAACGTCTTCGGCGATGGCATCGTCTGGGACGGCGGCAGGATCGAAGCCTGGGGGCCGCCGGGACTAGTATATGCGGTTTCCGGATCGCCCGAGGTCAGCGCCGACACCTTGCTGGTCGCGGACGGTTATTTCGGGTCGCCCCCGCTTCTAGGGGAAGGCATTCTCGACCAATTCATTCTCGGTTCCGATGCGAGCGAAAAGCTTGTCGGGGGTGCCGGCAACGACGTCCTTGTCGGGCTGGCCGGCAATGATATCCTCGACGGCGGCACCGGACGGGACGTGCTGCAGGGCGG
The DNA here is from genome assembly GCF_002002925.1 of Sphingomonas sp. LM7. Classification (NCBI taxonomy): domain Bacteria; kingdom Pseudomonadati; phylum Pseudomonadota; class Alphaproteobacteria; order Sphingomonadales; family Sphingomonadaceae; genus Sphingomonas; species Sphingomonas sp. LM7. The sequence continues at coordinate 776,067 of NZ_CP019511.1, forward strand.
CGCGGGCGATGATGTCTATTATGTCGGCAGCGACGAACTGGTCTTCGAGCGGGCGGGCGACGGCTTCGATACGATATATGCGCGTTCCAGCTTCGCCCTGGACGCGGGCTCGCATATCGAGGTGCTCGGAACGATCGATTGGCGGCTGACCGACCCGCTGCGGCTGGACGGCAACGAGCTCAACAACAAGCTGGTCGGCAACAGCGGCGCCAACCAGCTCTATGGCGGCGCCGGCAATGACAGCCTGATCGGCATGGCCGGCGACGATATCCTGGATGGCGGTGCGGGCGGGGACGTGATGCTGGGCGGCGAGGGCGACGACAGCTATTATGTCGACGATATTCTCGACGTGGCGCGCGAGCGCGAAGGCGAGGGCTTCGACACGGTCTATGTGCGTTCCAGCTTCTCGCTGGAGGCGGGGTCGCATGTCGAGGTGATCGCGACGGCAGACTGGCGGCTGACCGACGCGCTGCGCCTGGTCGGCAACGAACTCAACAACCGGGTGATCGGCAATAGCGGCGCAAACCAGCTCTATGGCGGCGCCGGCGACGACACGCTGCTCGGCCTGGCCGGCAACGACATCCTCGACGGCGGTGCCGGACGCGACCTGATGCAGGGCGGCGAGGGCGACGACAGCTATTACGTCACCGGCGGCGATCAGGTCATCGAACTGGATGGCGAGGGGTTCGATTCGGTCTATGCGTGGGAATCATTCGCGCTTGCGGCCGACGCTTCGATCGAAGTGCTCGGAACGGCCAACGCGGCGTTGCGCGATGCGATCGACCTGACCGGCAACAATCTCAACAACAAGCTGATCGGCAATGCCGGCGCGAACAGCCTCGACGGCGGCGCGGGCAGCGACACGCTGCGTGGCATGGGCGGCCCGGACACCTTCGTGTTCAGCACCGCGCTCGGGCCCGACAATATCGATCTGGTGGTGGATTTCGTGGCCGGCGAAGACAGGATCGCGCTGGACCGCAAGATATTCGCCGCGCTGGCCGATGCCGATCTGGCGCCGAGCGCCTTCGGCCTGGGAGCCGTCGCCACCCACGCAGACCAACGCATTCTCTACGATCCGAAGTCGGGCGGGCTGTTCTACGATGCCGACGGCAACGGCGCGAGCGCCGCGATCCAGTTCGCCACCCTGAGCGCCGGATTGTCGCTGACCCACACCGACTTCTTCCTTATCTAGTCCGCGTTGTCAGCCCGTTGACGGGGCCAGCGCCTTGCATAGCCCGTCGGTGGCGAGCGCGATGCGCGATTCCGCTGTCGTCCGGTTGGACGGATCGTTCGCCACGCCGCGCGTCTCGGTGTTGAACGCGAGCAGCGTACCGAGATGCTGGTCGGGGCACAGGCTCAGATAGGCGCGAAAACCGTTCTGGTCGCCATTGTGGCCGATGATGCGGATCCCGTCGCTGCGGTCGACGAAGAAGGAGAGGCCGCTCCACGTCGTCGGCGCCATCCGGCCCTGAGTGAAATCCTCGCCCGCCGCGATCTGCGGCACCCACATTTCTTCGAGCGAGGCGCGCTTTAGGACGACGTCGTATTCCGCCCGGCGCTTCGCATCGCCGAGCAGGAAGGCCGCATATCGCGCCATGTCGGGCAGCGGTGCATTAAGCCCGCCATTGGATACGGTCACGCCGGTATCGACGTCGAACGGGGCCGCGACGCGCTTGCCATCGCGGATGTAATAGCTGTGCGACCGGTGCCGCAGCAGGTGCGGCGGGGTGCGGTCGAAATAGCTGGCGTGCATGCCGAGCGGCTTGAGGATGTTCTTGTCGATATAGACTTCGAAATCCTCGCCAGTGAGGCGCTCGATCACCTGGCCGAGATAGACGATGCCCGGATTGGAATAGCTGAAGCGGCTGCCGGGGCGGAACTGCACGTCGGTATAGGGCAGCATCGCGGCGAGCTGTGCCCAGCTCCGGGGTTCGAAGGGTTGCCAGTCGCGGTCGCGCCAGCGCCACGTTCCGCCGCCGAAGCCGGCGCTGTGGCTCATCAGCTGGCGCAGCGTGATCGCGCCGGTGTCGCCGAAGGGATTATGCACCGCCGCAAGCTCGGGCACTAAGCGGACGATCGGATCGTCGAGCGTTAGCAGGCCGCGATCGCGCAGCTGGAGGATGGCGATCCCGGTCATCGTCTTGGTGATCGACGCCCAATGATAGATGGTCTGCGCATCCACAGGGACGCCCGAATCCGCGTCCTGCAGCCCGTGATGGTCTGCCGCGGCGACGCGGCCGTCGCGAACGACGTAGAAGCTGCTGCCGACGATGCCGGCCCGTTCGGTTTCGGCGCGGTGAAGCGAGCGAAAATCGGTCAGCGACTTGTCGAACGCGCGTTCACCGGCTGCGGCGGGACTGGCGATCTGCAATGCCGCCAGCAGGAGCCAGGCAGCGAGCCGACGGGACATGGCAACCTCGTTCTTGAGGAATCAGGTGCCGATCTTGGGGGAGGCGCATCGTCTGCGCAACCGGATTGGGGCGAACGCGGGGTGCGTAAAAGCCGCCTGCATTAGAGGCGTTCGCAATGCCATTCGGGAAAATTACAGCGTCCGGAACGCCAAACCCGGACTATCCCCTATAATGGTGAATAAGATGCTAACGCGGAGGCGAGCCCGGTGATTTACGCAAACGTACAAGACCCCATGAGCGTCAGCCGGAAGCGAGAAGCGGCAGCGTCGCGCAAGTCCGAGCTGGCCCATTTCGAACTGTGCCCGATGTGTGGCCAGGCCGTGGACCGGCGCGACATATATGCAGTGATGCATCACTTGCCGGTCGGTCACCAGCCGTCGCCCGTCCATTGAGCCGGGCCGTCTGACCTTTACGCTGGCGTCCCCGGCCACAACGCCAGACTGCCGGCGACCAACGATTCGAGTTCCTGATACGAGGCGCCTGCTCCGGCCTGAAGCGCCGTGCCCTGCAGGATCGCGATCAGGAACGCCGTGAGGGCGACCGGATTGGTGTCCAGGGGCAAGTCACCTTCCTCGCGCGCTTGCTCGAAACGGGCGATCAGCGCGTTCCGGATTACCAGCGCCCGCGCCAGCACGTCCGCCCGGATCGTCTCGGCCTCGGCTCCGCACGCGACCGAATTGATGACGCCCATGCACCCCTTGGGATCGCTGTCGCTCGCCTGCATGGCGAGCATCCCGTGGAGCAGGGCTTTCGCCACACCCCGTGCCGTCGGCGCCTCGATCGCACGGTCGATGAAGTCGAGCTTCTCGCGCACATAGCGATCGAGCGCCATCTTGAAGAGCGCTTCCTTGTTGCCGAACGCCGAATAGAGGCTGGGCCGCGACACGCCGGTGGCGTCGGTCAGGTCGGTGAGCGTCGTGCCTTCATAGCCCTTGGTCCAGAACACCCGCATCGCCGCTTCGAGCGCGCGATCGGTGTCGAACGCGCGCGGGCGACCCATCCGGGCGGGACAAAGGACGATCTTCTTCACGGTCTTTCTCTGATTTGTGAGTGAAGCCCTGTGCGCATCGGCTAGGCCGAAAGCGCCTCGATGCGCCGATCAACGATGGCGGAGACATAGGCGAACAGCGGCTCGGTCCTCAGATTGGGATCGAAGGTGCGCCGCATCATGATCCCCAGCCCAAGCGCGAGGATGAAATCAACGAGCGCGGTCCGCTCACCCGAATCTTCGGCGCGCGGCGATATGGCAGTGAGCGCGGCGGACAGGCTGTCGCGGACCTTGCGGTCGACCGTGCGGTTGAGCTCGGCGATCCGCGCGCTGCGGCCCGATTCGGCGACGATCTCGCTCATCAGCCGGCCATCCTCGACCGGCTCGTCGCTGCGCAGGAAGCGATCGAGCCATTCGCGCACCGCTGGAATATCCCCCGTCCTGACTGCGGCAGCGAGCACGTCCTCTTCGAGCCAGTCGGCGACGTCGCGCTCGCAGATCGAGGCGATGATGTCCTCCTTGCTCTGGAAGTCGCGATAGATCTGGCCGACCTTGATGCCCGACGCGGTAGCGATCTGGGCGACGCCGGTCTGGTGAAATCCCTGCTCGATGAACAGCGTGCGCGCGGTTTCGAGAAGATGTTCGCGGCGCATTTCTGCGCGGTTCGGCCGCGGTGGTTCGTCATTCATCTGCGGTACTTCTCCCGGGGTTGCCAAGCTGAGATCGCCTTCATATAAGCCCGCCCTCCATATGTGTGTGAACGCTCACTCACAGTCAATATTTCCCCGGTGATTTCATGAAAAAACTGCTGTCGGCGCTTGGTGTAGCACTGATTCTCTCGGGCTGCGGCAGTGGTGGCGGGGATGCCGCGCAGCAGGCGGCGGCAGCGGGGCCGGCGACGGTCGGCTACATCACCGTGCGCGAGGAGCCGGTGACGCTGAGTACCGAGCTTCCGGGCCGCACTAGCGCCTATGAGACGTCGGACGTGCGCCCGCAGGTCAATGGCATCATCCAGGCACGGCTGTTCGAGGAAGGCGACATGGTCCGCGCCGGCCAGCCGCTCTATCGAGTCGATCCTGGGCCGTATCAGGCGCAGGTTGCCAGCGCCCGCGCGGCGCTGGCGCGTGCCCGCGCCACGATCGGCTCGACGGCGTCGCTGGCGCGCCGCTACGACGAACTCGTCCGTATCAACGCGATCTCGCGCCAGGATGCCGAGAACGCCACCGCGGGCGCACAACAGGCCCGCGCCGACGTCGCGGCGCAGGAAGCCGCGCTGCGCGCCGCGCAGATCGATCTCGACCGCACCACGGTCCGCGCGCCGATCTCGGGCCGGATCGGGCGTTCGACCTTCACCACCGGCGCGCTGGTCTCGGCGTCGCAGTCCGATCCGCTGGCGACGATCCAGCGGCTCGACCCGATCTATGTCGATATCCAGCAGTCGAGCGCCGAAGTGCTCAACCTGCGCCAGCAGATGATGCAGGGCGACGTGACGCGCGGCAGCGGCGCTGCGCGGGTGCGGCTAAAGCTCGAGAACGGCTCGACCTACCCGCAGGAGGGTACGCTCAAGTTCACCGATGTGACGGTCGATCCGGCGACCGGCAGCCAGGTGATCCGCGCGGTCTTCGCCAATCCCAACGGTTTGCTGCTGCCCGGCATGTTCGCGCGTGCCGAGATGATCCAGGGGACGCAGGCGCGTGGCATGCTGGTGCCGCAGCGCGCGGTCTCGCGCAACGAGAAGGGTGAGGCAACGGCGCTGGTCATCGGCGCGGATGGCAAGCTCCAGCCGCGGGTGATCGCCGCGCCGCGGACGATCGGCACCAACTGGCTGGTCACCAGCGGGCTCAAGCCCGGCGACAAGGTCGTGATCGAAGGTGCGCAGAACCTCCAGCCGGGCACCCCGGTGAAGGGCGAGCCCTATCAGGCGGACAAGCCCGCGGCCCCTGCCCAGCAGGCCGTCGCCGCACCGAAGGCGCAGTAACCCGTCATGGCCCGCTATTTCATCGACCGGCCCATCTTCGCATGGGTCATCGCCATCATCCTGATGCTCGCGGGGCTGCTCGCGATCCGCTCGCTGCCGATCGCGCAGTTTCCGGAGATCGCTCCGCCGACCGTCACGGTGAGCGCAAATTATCCCGGCGCCGATGCCGAGACGCTCGAACGCACCACCACGCAGATCATCGAGCAGCAGCTCAAGGGCATCGACAACCTTCGCTATTTCTCGTCCTCGTCCTCGTCGGCGGGCACGGTAGGCATCACGCTCACGTTCGAGCAGGGCACCGATCCGGACATCGCCCAGGTCCAGGTGCAGAACAAGCTGGCGGCGGCGACCTCGCTGCTGCCGCAGGAAGTCCAGCGCCAGGGCGTACAGGTCGCCAAGTCCGCAGCCAGCTTCCTGGTGATCGTCGGCCTCTATTCGGAGGACGGCTCGCACTCGAACGTCGATCTGTCCGACATGGTCGTGTCGCGGCTTCAGGACCCGGTCAGCCGCGTCAACGGCGTCGGCGAGCTGATGGTGTTCGGCGGCCAATATGCGATGCGCATCTGGCTCGATCCGATCAAGCTGCAGAATTACGGCCTCGCGATCTCGGACGTCACCACTGCGGTGCAGGCACAGAACGCCCAGGTCTCCGCCGGCCAGATCGGCGCGCTGCCCGCGTCCAAGGAGCAGGAACTCAACGCCACCGTCTCGGTCCAGTCGCGGCTGCAGACGCCCGAGCAGTTCGGCAATATCCGCCTGAAGACCGCCGCCAGCGGCGCGATCGTGCGGCTGCGCGATGTCGCTCGGGTCGAGCTCGGCGCGGAGACCTATGGCTTCGACGTCAAGTATAACGGCAAGCCGGCCTCGGGCTTCGGCGTGCGCCTCGCAGCCGGCGCAAACGCGCTCGACACCGTCGATGCGGTCAAGGCACGGGTGAGCGAGATCGCGAAGACGCTGCCCGCCGACGTCAAGGTCATCTACCCGTACGATTCGACGCCGTTCGTCCGCCTGTCGGTCGAGCAGGTGATCCACACGCTGATCGAGGCGGTGGTGCTCGTCTTCCTCGTCATGTTCCTGTTCCTGCAGAACTGGCGCGCGACGCTGATCCCGACGATCGCGGTGCCGGTGGTGCTCCTCGGCACCTTCGCGGTGATGGCGGTGGCAGGCTATTCGATCAACACGCTCACCTTGTTCGGCATGGTGCTGGCGATCGGCCTGCTCGTCGACGACGCGATCGTCGTCGTCGAGAATGTCGAACGCCTGATCCAGACCGAGGGACTGAGCCCCAAGGAAGCGGCGCGCAAATCGATGGACGAGATCAGCGGCGCGCTGATCGGCATCGGGCTGGTGCTCTCGGCGGTGTTCCTGCCGATGGCGTTCTTCGGCGGATCGACCGGCGTGATCTATCGCCAGTTCTCGATCACGATCGTCTCGGCGATGGTGCTCTCGGTGCTGGTCGCTTTGATCCTGACGCCCGCACTCTGCGCGACGATCCTCAAGCCGCACGATCCTACCAAGCACGAAGGCACCCGGCCGCTCGCGCGCTTCTTCCGCTGGTTCAACGACAAGTTCGACCGCGGCACCGACAAATATCAGGGCGGGGTCAAGCGCGTCTCGCGCAGCTGGAAGCGCTCGGGCCTGGTTTATCTGCTGATCGTCGCCGTGATGGCGATCGTGTTCGTCCGGCTGCCCGCGGGATTCCTGCCCGAAGAAGACCAGGGCACGGTGATCGCGCTGACCCAGGGTCCGGCAGGTGCCGCATTGCCGCGCACCGAGAAGGCACTGGCAGTGGTCCGCGATCACTTCCTCCAGGCCGAGAAGGACAGCGTCGCCGGCGTGTTCACGATCAGCGGCTTCTCGTTCGCCGGTCAGGGCCAGAATGCCGGCCTCGCCTTCATCAATCTCAAGCCGTGGGGCGACCGCGGCGACGCCGAGCAGAAGGCACAGGCGATCGCCGCGCGCGCGATGGGGCCATTCAGCCAATATAAGGATGCGATGATCTTCGCGCTGGTGCCGCCGGCGGTGCAGGAACTCGGCAACGCCACCGGCTTCGACCTGTGGCTGGTCGATAGCGCCAATGCGGGGCCGGAAAAGCTGCTCCAGACGCGCAACATGATGCTCGGCATGGCGATGCAGGAAAAGCGCGTTGCGCAGGTGCGGCCGCTCAGCCTTGAGGACGCGCCGCAGCTCAAGATCGATATCGATCAGGACAAGGCCGCCGCATTGGGGCTCGACATCGCGACGATCAACAATGCGATCTCGAGCGCCTGGGGCAGTGCGTACGTCAACGACTTCATCGATCGCGGCCGCGTCAAGCGCGTCTATCTCCAGGCCGACGAAGGCTATCGCAGCTCGCCTGACGACCTCGCCAACTTCTACGTCCGCGGCGCCAATGGCGCGATGGCGCCGTTCTCGGCCTTTTCGACGATCAGCTGGGTCAAGGCGCCGGTGCAGCTCACGCGCTACAACGGCCAGTCGGCGATGCAGCTCCAGGGCGCGCCGGCACCCGGCGTGAGCACCGGCGACGCGATGGCGGCGATGGCGGAGATCCACGCCAAGCTGCCGCCGGGCACGTCACTCGAATGGACCGGCCTCTCCTACGAGGAACGGCTGTCGGGTGGTCAGGCGCCTTCGCTCTATGCGCTGTCGCTGCTGATCGTGTTCCTCTGCCTCGCCGCGCTCTACGAAAGCTGGTCGGTGCCGATCGCGGTGCTGCTGGTGGTGCCGCTCGGCGTGCTTGGCGCGCTGCTCGCCGCCCGCTTCACCGGGCTCAACAACGACATCTACTTGCAGGTGGGCCTGATCACCACGATCGGCGTCGCGGCCAAGAACGCGATCCTGATCGTCGAGTTCGCCGAGGAGCGCGTGCGCGAGGGGATGCACGCCTTCGACGCGGCGGTCGAAGCGGCACGGCTACGCCTCCGTCCGATCCTGATGACGAGCCTCGCGTTCATCTTCGGCGTAATGCCGCTGGCGATCTCCACCGGCGCGGGTGCCGGCGGCCAGAACGCGATCGGCCGCGCGGTGGTGGGGGGCATGTTCTCGGCCACCGTGCTCGCGATCTTCTTCGTGCCGATGTTCTTCGTCGTCGTGAGCCGATTGTTCGGCCACGGCCAGGGCACCAAGCCGGTCGCCCCTGCCGACGAAACCCACTTCCCGGATGGCGGCCCCACGCCGCACGGAGCCTGATATCATGACCAAGCCGTTTCTCGTGCTCCTGGCGAGCGCGACCATTCTCAGCGGGTGCAACTTGGCGCCCAGCTATGTCCGGCCAGAAGGCGCGGTGCCGGCGGCGCTGCCCGAAGGCGGCGTTTATCCGCGCGCGGCGACCGACGCGGCCGATGTCAGCGCGATCGGCTGGCGGGACTTCTTTCTCGATCCGCGGCTGCGCCAGGTGATCGAGGCCGGGCTCGCCAATAATCGCGACTTGCGCATCGCGGCGGGCAACGTGCTCCAGGCACGCGCGCAATTGCGCACCCAGCGATCGGACCTGTTCCCGACCGCGACGGTTACCGGCAGCGGCACCTATACCAACAACATCGCCGGGGCAGGGGGCGCTGCGGGTGCTGCAGGCTCCGCCGATATCGAGGCCTATTCGCTCAACGCCGGCTTCTCCGCCTATGAACTCGACCTGTTCGGCCGCGTCCGCAATCTGACGCGTGCGGCACAGGAACAATTGTTCGCGAGCGAGGAGGCCCAGCGCTCGGCACGGATCAGCCTGATCGCCGAGATCGCCACCAGCTGGCTGACGATGGCGTCCGATCAGGAACAGCTGCGGCTGTCACGCGAGACGCTCAAGGCGTTCGAGCAAACGCTGCGCCTTACCCGCGAGCAGTTCCGCATCGGGGTCGGCTCCGAACTCGAAGTGCGCCAGGCGGAGACCAATTATCAGGGCGCGCGCAACGACATCGCGACGCTGGAAACCCGCATCGCGCAGGACCAGAATGCGCTCAACCTGCTCGCCGGCGCGACCGTGCCGACCGAGCATCTGCCGACCGGCCTCGGCGCCGAGCCGATGACTCGCGACGCGCTTCCCGCCAGCCTTTCGTCCGAAGTGCTGCTGCACCGGCCCGACGTCCTGCAGGCCGAGCATCAGCTGATCGCGCAGAATGCCAATATCGGCGCGGCGCGCGCGGCGTTCTTCCCGACGATCTCGCTGACCGGGCTGGTCGGCACGGTCAGCACGGCGCTCTCGGGCCTGTTCGGCGCCGGCAGCTTCACCTATTCGGCGACGCCTTCGGTGGGCTTGCCGATCTTCGATGGCGGCCGGCGTTCGGGCAATCTGGCCTATGCGCGCGCGTCGCAGCAAGTCGCTGTCGCTACCTACGAAAAGGCGATCCAGACGGCGTTTCGCGAAGTCGCCGACGCGCTCGCCCAGCGCGGCAGGATCGGTGAGCAGATCGGCGCGCAATCGGCGCGTGCGAACGCGGCGCAAGTCGCGGCGCGGCTTTCGGACGCGCGTTTCCGCGCGGGCGTGGATTCCTTCCTGACGACGCTCGATGCGCAACGCACCGCCTATGCAGCGCAGCAGCAGCTGGTGACTGCGCGTCTCACCCAGGCAAGCAATCTCATCGAACTCTATCGTTCGCTGGGCGGTGGCTTGAACGAACCGGCTGAACGCGCGCCACAGTAGGCGCAAGCGCCAGAAAGCTTGGCCTGGCTGGCTGACTTCCGTCGGGTTTATCGCGATTGGCGAGCCGGCCAGCCGGGCAGGGTTGCGGTCTGGCGCGACGCTTCGCCGAGCGCGAGCCGCTGACGTGGCGAGGTTCGTCGAGCGTAACTGTGGCCGCATCGGGATGCGTTGGTTTGCCTCGTTGCTGCCCCGCGCAGGTTGCTGCCTCCGACTAGCGGGTTGCCACACCCGGGGATCACGCGCCAATTCCAGAACGCCGCTTCCTTGGTCCGCAGCGGAAGGGCCAACCAGTACGGAGCGCTCGGTGGCGCGAGAACGGAAACGGAATGGATGTCGGTTCCGGATACCGCCAGGGGCTCAGCTCACAGCGTTGCATTGGCGCGCTCGTTGGTTTGCCGTTTCCAGCAACATCCGGGATCGGCCGGGAGCCTTACAGAAAGCGATTTGAGGGAAGCAGCTGATGATGGGCGCGGCAGTCCGCCAACCCATGGAAATCGCTGGTGACCCCTACGAGAATCGAACTCGTGTTTTCGCCGTGAGAGAGTTAGTAAAGAGACAGTATAGGACGTAATGAGTACTACATAACGTCTTCAGTTATCTTGGAATGTCGCACAAAGCGTCCTTGAACATTCCGCCGCGTCTAGCTATGCTTATTACCGATCTATTACCGAACTTTTGGTGACGTTATGGGACGTGCGGTTCGCGATGCAAAAATAGACAAGCGTGAAGCGCGGCTTCGACTTGCCGTAAGCAAGGAGCCCTATTGGCGCCTGATCACCGAGGGTGCCCATCTCGGCTACTTTCGCGGCGGCCGGGTTGGGAAGTGGGTCGCACGTTATCGCAAGCCCGGCAGCGGATCGGGGTATGTGAAGACCACGCTGGCCGAAGCGGACGACATCCGTGACGCCGATGGTGCGGACATCCTGAGCTTCGCGCAGGCCGACCAAGCCGCCAGAGCTTGGTTCGAGGCGCAGGTATCCGGCCGAACCGTTCCAGCCGAACCTTTCTCCGTCAGCGACGCTCTCGATGAGTATATGGAGAACTACCGAGGAAAAGCGCTCTCCGACATGCGCTCGCGGACGAACCGCATAAAGCCGACGCTCGGTCACTATCAGGTGATGGATCTCACCGCGAAGATATTGTCAGACTGGCATATGCAGCGGTCGAGGTGTCAGCCGCACATCCGGACGAAGAACCTCACCCGCAAGCCTATCTTGGCGAAGGCTATGGACCCGGAGTCCGTGCGCCGGCGAAGGTCTTCTGCCAATCGCGAACTTACCGTCCTCAAAGCTGCGCTCAACCGGGCGGTGCTTTATCGCGAACGGCTCCCGGTAAGCGCGTGGTCGAGGGTAAAGGCCTTCGCCAAAGTCGACGTGGCGAAGCGTCGCTACTTGAGCGACGAAGAGGCGCGGTTGCTGGTTAACGCTTGCGAGGAAGAATTCCGACCGATGGTGAAGGCCGCTTTGCTCACCGGCGCGCGCTACGGCGAACTATGTCACGCGCGCGTTCGCGACTACGATCCACAGTCGAAGACGCTCTGGATTGCCGAGACCAAGAGTGGGAACCCGCGCGCTGCCTATCTCGATCCGGAGGGGGTAGCGCTGATGGAGAAATCAACATTGGGCCGCGGTCAGAACGACCATCTGTTCGTAAGGACGGACGGTGAACCTTGGAAGCCTAGCCAGCAGCTACGCCGGATGGCCGAGGCTCACAGTGCGGCAAAGATCGCCAAAACTGGGTTCCACGATCTTCGCAGAACCTTCGGAGCCCGCATGGCGCTTCGAGGTGTTCCGATGGCCGTGATTGCGGAAGCACTGGGACACGCCGACGAACGCATCACCCGCAAACACTACGCGCATCTTGCTCCGTCCTATGTGGCGGAGACGGTGAGGGCGGCGATCGCCGGCCTAGGGATAGTCGAAGCCTCCAACGTGGCCGTATTATCCACACGTCCGCCTGGGATCAAAGCTGCTTAGGTTCTTGCCGGCGAACCCGGGATCAGCGCTGCCGGTAGTTATCGTCCGATCAGTTCAAGATGATATCGTCGGTTCCGTTCTTGGTCATCATTCTGCCCATCGCGCTCAGCAGGGCACCCATGGCTACCGGCTTCATGATGACGTCGTCGGCTCCTGCCGCGAGGCACTGATCACGCAGGTCGGGTGCTGTGTCGGCGGTGACGACGATGACTGGAAGCAGCGCCCGGTCCCCGCTGGCAGCACGCAGGTGCCGTATGGCGGCAAGACCATCCATACCGGGCATCCGCAGGTCCATCAGCACGATGTTGTAGTCGCCATCAGCGATCATACGCAGCCCCGATTCCGCGTCCGGTGCTTCTTCCATGTCCGCACCGACTACGCGCAACATGTCCTTCACGACACGGCGATTCATGGGATCATCTTCTACGAACAGGACTTGCATCGACCACGCTCCGGCTTCGCGCACCCTAATGCGAGAGGCGTAAAGGATTGATTATAGGCGATCAGGCGGCCTCGACCCGCAATGTCGCCTCATTCGGTATGTCGTAGACCGACTGCAATGCTCCGAGGAGTTGCTTGGCCCCGACCGGCTTCAACACGATGTTCGTCGCGTCTACCGTAGCGACATCCTGCAGCGGGTGGTCATCCGAAGGAGCGACCAGAACAGTCATGGGTACGTTCACGGCCTTGCAGGCCTCCGAGATGGCGCGAAGCGCCGCAATACCAGACAGCCCCTCGATGGCGCCCGATCTGGCTTCGACCAGGACGTGATCGCTCGTCCTCATTTGGATTGCATCGATCGCCGCCGCACCGTCGGGCGCGCAATCCACTCCCGCCGTTGCGGGTTCCAAGATGCTGCGCATTACGCCCTCGGTCATGGGGTTTGATTCGACGAGGAGAAGGCGCGCTTGCGCAAGCGAGAGCGGCCGGACGTATTCGCCGGAAGCTTGGGTCAGACGATCCGCTACGATGAGCAGCGGGATCCGGAGAGTAACGATTGAACCTTGGCCCAGGATACTCCGCAGCGTTAGTTCCCCTCCAAGGGCATTCGCGAGATTACGGCATATAGCGAGGCCGAGACCTGTTCCGCTGAACTGGCGACTTGTTCCGCCATCGACCTGATGGAAAGCCTCGAACACGCGTTCGAGTTGATCTTCGGGGATGCCGATCCCGGTGTCGGAGACCTCCACGACAAGGGTGCTGCGTTCCTCCTCGGCGTAGGCGCGCAACGCCACCGTACCGGCGTTCGTGAATTTGACGGCGTTGGACACAAGGTTGCCGACGATCTGGCGCAGACGGGCCTCATCCGAACGGATCGCCGCAGGCGCACCCTCTATGTCGAGATCGAGCGCGATACCCTTCGCTGCCGCATGTCCGCTCCACAAGCGCGCCGCGTCCTCGAGCAGCCGCCTGAACCGCACCTCCTCGTCGGTGACCGCGGTCTCGTCGGTCTGCATCTTTGCGACGTCGAGAATGTCGTCGACCAGCGCGCGCATGGCTTCGCCTGCGCCGTGCACGACCTGAACCTGTTCCCGCGTCTCGCTGTCGAGCGTCCGCTTGGTCAACAATATCTGCGTCATGCCAAGGATGCCGTTCAGCGGTGTCCGGATTTCATGGCTGGTCATGGCGAGGAATTCGGTCTTGGCCTGCAGGGCCTTTTCAAGCGCCGTGTTGGTCTCGTTGAGCACCACGTTCGCCGCACGAACCTGATTCCGGCTCTTGCGGATTCGCAATGCGCTGATCAGCACGAGGATAAGGACGATCGCCACTGCGCCGGTCAATGCGAGCAGGAACCTTGTACGAAACTGCGCCTGTTGTTCCTTGATACGCGCGTCGCGCTCGAGGATCTTCTGCTTCTGGTTTTGGAAGTCGAACCGCGCCGCCACAAGCTGCGATGCCGCAGATGCCGTGAGTTTGCTGGACTCGCTTTCCAGACGCTGGAACGCGCGCAAGTGCCGCAGGGCGCTGGCCTCGTCGCCGGTCCGCTCGAACACGCGCGCGGCAAGCTCGTGGAACTCCCTGTACGAGGCGTCCGTCGTATCGAAATCCACGTTGGCGAAAGCCTGACGAAGCAAGGAGGCGGCTGCCCGCCAGTCGCCATTGGCAGCCCTGAGTTTCGCTACCGATCCGAGAACGATTGGTCTCCAGCCTGCTGCCTCGCCGGAACGGGACAGGCGAAGCGCCTCGTCGAGTGACCTTTGGGCGTCATTGAAGCGTCCGTGCTCAACCTGTGCTCCGGCCAGATTACTCAGGATGCGTGCTTCGAGGAGCGGACTTCCGAGCGTACGGGCGCTTTTCAGTGCCTCCGTGAAATCCTGCTCGGCTTCTTCGTAGCGCTTCAGCTCCCGCAGCACCTCGGCGCGATTGTTGAAGGAGCTCAGGCGGAAACCCGGGTCGGCGCTGTAAAGCTCGGTAGCCTGCGAATAATAGTCGAGCGTCCGCGAGAAATCGCCCGCGTTCGAGTAAATCTGACCGATGTCCTGGAGAGCGATCGCCTGGCTTCGCACTTCCTTGGCGGCGCGAAAGATCTCATAGGCGCGCTGGAAATCGCGCAGCGCCTCGACGGCGTTGTCGGTCGCGGCGATCGCACCGCGTGAACGCATCAGGTCGCCGAGGAGTTTGCTGTTTGGCGAGTGGCGCTCGGCGCGGGCGATTGCCGCCTCGACGATCGGACGCGCTTTGTCGAGCTGGTTGAGAAACATGAGCGATTCGCCCTTCAGCCATCCGGCTGTCGCGAGCGCACGCTCGGCCTGGGGCGAGGCGGGCAACTCGCGCGCGCGTTGCTCGGCGACATCCGCAGCCGCCAAAGCCTGTTCGGGATTGGCCATCATCGCCGCCTTCGCCTCGGCGACCGCGGCCTCAAACCGCGCACTGCGCGCGTCGCTGACAGGCGCGCGCAAGGGCGAAGACGATTGCGCCGCGGCGGTGGCTGGGCTCGCGATCACGAATACTATTGCGAGCAGCGCGATGACTCGCATCGGCCTTGTCTCCATAATTGGATCAAAGGCTTACAGTAGCGGATATTCGTTAAGCGCCGCTCAATGGCACCGCCAGCGAGAAGCTGGCGGTGCCATTGCGTTCAGTACGACAAGCGGAGGGCGGCACCCGCGGTGAAGCGCGGCAGCATCTCCGTCTGCCTTCCGTTGAGCGTCGCACGCCCGAAGAGGCTGAACTGGGCAGTGCCGTCGAGAGCGCTCACGCCGTACATCAGCTCACCCACATATTGCCGCTCAGGTACGCCGAGATTGAACCGCTCCGTCACCGGGCCGAGTTCCCCGGTCTGCCGGTTGATCACGCGCACAGTCTGCAGGTCGACGCTGCTGCTCTCGAGATGCATCGGTTGCGCCATGGTGAACCGGACGGCGTCATTGCGCCCGAACAGTTTGCTCTTGGTGACCCCGACCTGGAAGGAAGTGCTGACAAGGCCGCCATCCGATGGGGTAATGTTGGCGCCGTTACCGGTTCGGGACCGGTTAAGCGTACCGGTCGCCGCGACGGACAGGGTGGGGGACAGATTGAGCTCGGCCGCGAGGCTGGCGCCCTCGGTGGTGCTGCCATCCCCAAAGTCGTTAGGGTCGAGCGACTGGATCCCGAGCAGGGCCTCATTTTCACGCAAGCGAGTGTAGCTGGCGGAGACCGAAGCTTCCGGCGCTTCGTAACGCACCGAGACGTTCTGGGCACCGGAGCTGTAAGGATCGATTGCGCCCATTGCCATCTGGGACAGAAGGTCCAGCTGGTTCAGATCGCGCCGCAGATGACGCTGGGTTAGACCCGTCGAGATGCTCCAGTTCTTTCCGAAACGGACGCTGGTGCCGATATAACCACCGCCGGAAGCGAAGCCCATCAGCGGATTGGCGCCGCCACTTACAGGGTCGAAATCGGACGGCATCCCGAAACCGCCGCCGCCGAGCTGGACTGCGCCGTCGCCTTCACCAAAGGTAAACGAGACCCGTTCATTGGCGGTGTCGAGGCGAACGGCCGTCTGGTACGGAACATTGCCCTGACGGAATCCGACCGTTCGGGTGCGCGGGGCGACAGCCATGCTGAGTCGCATTCCGGACGCATTGGGGATCGGGGCCGAGCTGGCGAACCCGGTGAAGCCCTTGCCCGGGCCGCCGGCTTTGGCAGCGGTCGCCCACGCCATGAAGCGGCTATAGATGTAGCTCTGCAGGAACTCGGTCGATCCGGTCAGCGAAATGGCTGTGCCGTCGACGAGCTTGGACGAGACGGGGATGGCAAAATCGCGGAACGTGGCGCCGACATCCTCATAGGCATAGAAGAACATGCCCGCGGCTTCCCACTTGGCCTGCTCCTTCGGGTCCCGGATCTTGTTGGCCTGGGTCGACTTGATCCGACCCTTGTCGTCGTACTCGTACCATTTCAGGTTGCTGAAATTGAGCGGCGACAGGGCAGCGGTAACATCGAGAATGCCGACTCCGTAGACGGGATCGACGCCGGGGGCTCCCGCGTCGCGCGCCGACTTCAGAATGATCTCGACCGACTCCTTGGGGTATTCTGCCAGCCATGGCCAACGATCGTGGAGCAGCGCGATCGTGCCAGACACTAAAGGCGCGGCGAAGGAAGTACCCGACACGCGCGTGACTCCACCCTGGCCGTCGGAGACGAGGATCATCTCGCCGGGCGCAGTGATGAAGCGGTTCATCAGCGCACCATCGGGTGCGCACTTGTTGTCCTTCAGCAGGCACGCCGTTCCGGGCTGGTTCGAGAAGGGCGAGATGGTCCCGTCCGCTCCGACCGAGCCGACCACGATGAAATAGGGGTTGGCCTTGTCCCAGGCGATGTTCTTCGTCTGGACTATCCCGTCATTGCCGGCCGCGATGACGAAGATCGACTTCTTTGCGACCTCTGCGACGGCGGCGTCGCCGAAAACCTCGTTCCAGCCTGCCGGCAGCGTCCAGCCGGGTTCCCCCAGCGACATGTTGATGATGCTCGCCTTGTTCTGCGCCAGCATCATCACGCCATTGCGAACGTCGCTCCAGTTGGCAGTGCCCGAGCTGTCGAACGGATTGTAGGAGACAACCGACGCCATCGGCGCGATGCCCATCGCACCTCGGCCATCATGCGCGGCAATCATCAGGCTCGCGACAGCCGCGCCATGCCCGTTCGAGAAGTTCGAGATGCCGTCGTACTTGGTGATGTTCTGCGTGCCGTCACCCGTGACCGTAAAGTCCAGCAGGCCGATCACCGACCGTTTGCCTTCGCCGATCGTCTTCGTGACCGACGGCGACCAGTTGATCGTGCTCATCCAGTGATCGACGTGATCATAGCCGGAATATTCCAGCAGCTGGTCGTACCAGTCGAGGAAGAACATCTGGCGGCTGTAGGGATCGAGCCTGGCGAGCGAAGCCGGGTCGGAAAGATCGACACCATGCTTCGACAGCATCGGCCCCACAAAGGCCTGCTCGAAAGTCTGGCCAGTGCGGGCGGTGACCTGCGCACCCCAGGCGGTTTTGGATTCCGCGATGACCGTGCCGATCTTGGTCGCGATCGCGGCATAGTCGCCGGGTGTCGCCGCGGCGCCCAGATCGAGCCAGCTGCCCAGCGTATCCTTGCTGGAGACGGCGAAGCTTTCCGAAAAGGTGCGGATGTTGCGGATCATTGGGTCGAGCGAGCCGCTGTTCGGCGCCAGGTCACCCCAGAACGTGCGGATATTGCCGATATAGGGATTCACATCGCCACTAAACGTGCGGATGTTCCGGATATAGGGACTGAGGTCGCCGGAGAAGGTGCGGATGTTGCCGATCGACGGGTCGATGTCGCCACTAAACGTGCGGATATTGCCGATATAGGGCGTCAGTGTTCCACTCAGCGTACGCACCGGCTTTGGTGCTTCTGCCGAACCTCCCGAGGCTGCCGGCGCAGCAGTGGGCGTCGGCGACGCCACCGGAACCGGCGCGGTTTGTGCGTGCGCCGTGGGTGCGGCCGCTGTGAATGCGGCGAGGGCGGTCGAGAGATGCAGGCAAAGACGATTTACGGATCGCGGATCCATGGCTGAGGCCCCTGTCGACGTGGCGCCCTGTCGCCTCGTCTGGAATGTGAACCTGCCTTATCGCAAACTTGCGTAAGCCAAGTTCAAACAGAGACCGTTAAATCGGCGTTCAGCACAAAATTATCGCTTGCGGATCAAACGTTTCCCGAACGCAACCATTCACCGGGTTGCGGTGATCGCGCGATGCGCTGGAGCTGCTCGTCGTCTCCGAGAAAATGGATGAACTCGGCAAGCGGCAAAGGAGGCGAGATGTAATAGCCCTGCAGCAGGTCGCAGCCCATGATCCGCAGCAACGAGAGCGACATGGCGTCGTGAACGCCTTCCGCGGTGACTTCCATCTCGAGCGCGTGCGCTAGGTCGATGGAGGACCGGACGAGCAACGGGTCGCGATGGCTCTCAGTGAGGCCGCTGACGAACATACGGTCAATCTTTAGCTCGTTGGCCGGCAGCTGCTTGAGATAGGCGAGCGACGAGAGACCCGATCCGTAATCGTCGATAGCGAGGCGGATCCCGGCGCTGGTGAAGTCCCGCAGATTGGCGAGCGCGGCTTCGGGGTCCTCGATAACCGCGGTTTCGGTGATCTCGAAGCCGATCTTGCCGGCGGCGCCTCGAACGAGTTCAAGCGCTTCCTGCGCAAAGCTGCGATCATGCAGTAGCTGACCTGAGATGTTCACATAGATATCAAGGTTAAACCCTTCTCTTATCATGCGTTTCTGGTCATCTATCGCACGCGATATCACCCATTTTGTGAGGTTGCGGATTGCGCCGCTTTCCTCAGCCACCTGAATGAACCGTTCGGTGGGAACCAGCCCGGTGTCGGGCCGAATCCATCGGATCAAGGCCTCGGCCGATTTGAACGTGTCGGTCCGCGCTTCGAGCTTGGGTTGATAGTAAAGTTGCACCTCGCCTGCGGCGAGGGCCTTGGGCAGAGCCCGCATTAGATCGAGATCTGTCCGGCTATGTTGCTCGAGTTCGACCGGATCTGCGAAGCCGACCTTGACGCGCTTGCCTTGCGCCGCCGCAAGCGCTGCCGCTGCCCTGTCGATCAGCTCTTCCCGAATCGAACTGCTCGCAGCGTCCGCGAAGCCGATCGTCACCGACAGATCGAAGGCATAACCATCGATCTCGATTTCGCGTTCGATCATGCCCACAGCCTCCAGCAGGCGGAGCTGCGCTTCGCCGATCGAGTTCGCGCGGAACGCGAACTCGACGTTCGTCCTGCCCATGCGACCGATCTCCGCACCGAACAGGGCACCGGCGATCCTTTGCCCGATCTGGCCAAGCAGCCCGTTGGCAAGCTCGAAGCCGATGCTCTGCCGCAGAAAGGTGAAGCGCTCGACCTCTGCGATGGCGACGAAGGTCAGGGGGTTATCACGGACTGCTGCGGCGCTTCGCAGGCTGTCAAACAGCGCGCGCTCCTGGCGGTCTGCGTCCGTCCAGTCGAGCGCGCCCGCATCGATCCGGGTGACGAGGTCGTTGAAACGGCTTGCCAACCGCGCCTGACGGCCACAGCGCAAGGGCTCGATGCGTACATTGGTATCGCCGCGGGCGACGCGCGCCAACGCCTCCGCGATCTCGGGATGCTCCGGCATGATCTCCCGCAGACGCCGGCCGCGCCAGAACAGCGCCAGAAGCAGCGCTGCTGCCACCGCAGCCGAGAATACAAGCCACATCATCTTCTACAGAATAATCGAGCGGCATTAAGCAAGGGTAACCCGACGGGACCAAATGCCTGATCTGGATCCGTTTCTTCGGGGGCCAAGCGCCGGGAATCGCGGAGCGTGATATCCGCTTCTGACATCAGGCGACGGACCACTGCCGGGCCTGATTGGCGAGTAGTGTGGTCGCGGCCGCGACGTCCAGCGGTGGGGCAAGCAAATAGCCCTGCGCCAGTCTGCATCCGGCCGCCTGCAACAGGCTGGCCTGCTCGGCGGTCTCCACGCCGTCGGCGATCACCTCGATCTTCAACTCTCTTGCCAAGTGGAGGAGCCCCTCGACGATCGCGCGGCTGACGCTGTCGTCGGCCAGTTTGTGAACGAACGCCCTGTCGATCTTGAGCACGTCCAGGGGAAGCTTGACGAGGTGAACAAGCGACGCGAACTCGCTGCCGAAGCCGTCGAGCGCGATCCGCACGCCCTGCTCGCGGAGCATCGCGGCTTGCGCGAGTATGATCGGCCTCGACGATCCCATCGCCACAGCCTCTGTCACTTCGAGCATCAGCCTGGCCGGCGATACGCCTTCCGCGGTCAAGATTGCTGACAGGCGCTGCGCCAGTTTCCCGCCCTGGAAATCGGCGGAGCACAGGTTAATTGCGACGTGGCCGACCGCCAACCCGAGCTCGTCCCAGGCGCGCATGTCTGCTGCCACCCGTCGCAGCATCCGCTCCGTCAGCGCAGTTGCGACGGCCAGATCGGTCATCGCCTCCCTGAATTCTTGCGTCGGAAGCAAGACGTCACCTTCGCGAATTCGGCAGAGTGCCTCGAAACCGACGATCTCGCGCGTGTCGAGCCGGTAGACGGGTTGATAATGCGCCAACAGCCGGTCGTCGCACAGCGCGGCATCCACGCGCCGGATCGCCTCGAGACGCTTTGTTATCTTTGAGCCGATCTCGTCCCAGTATAGAACGAAGCCGCCGCGGGAGGTCTCCTTGGCGTGGTAGAGCGCGAAATCGGCGTTCTGACGCACGCGTTCGGGACCGTGGCCCTTGGTCGCGAGAAGGGCGCCTCCGATCGTCGCCCGCGGCACCACCAGATGTCCGCCGCAATCGGCCGGTATGTGCAGCGAACTCAGGATAGCGTCCGCCGCGCTTTTCAGATCTGCGAGCGCGGCTGGCGCCTGGACCAGTGCGACGAATTCGTCGCCGCCGACCCGGTACGTCTTGTCAGGCGCAACTGCGCCCGCGATCCGCTTCGCCGCTGTCTCGATGAGGTGGTCACCCGCCTGGTGGCCGAAGGTGTCGTTGACGATTTTCAGATTGTCGAGATCTACCACCAGCAGGGCCCAGGAGCCGGGCACGTCGCAGGGCAGGGAAGCGAGCGCCGCGCCGAATGCGGAACGGTTCGGCAGACCTGTCTGGTCGTCCTGCAATGCCCGACGCTTTTGCTCGCTTTTCCAGCGATGGTGCGAGATCGCGATCGAGCACAGGTGGACGCAGGTGCGCACCAGCAGGCGCTCGTTTGCGGTGGGGCCACGTCGGTCGCGATAATAGAAGGCGAAGGTCCCGACGACCGTGCCGGTGCCGTCGATGATCGGGCTCGACCAACAAGCGCGCAGGCCGAGCGGTAACGCAAGCGAGGCAAATTCGGCCCAGCGTGGATCATGCTCGATGTCGAGCACGGCAACCGGAGTAGCGAGATATGCCGCGCTACCGCACGATCCGACCAGAGGGCCGATCATGAGGCCGTCGAGTGCCTCGGAATAATGCGCAGGGAGGCTTGGGCTCGCTATCGGGTGGAGAATGCCTGCTGCGTCAACTTCGAGGACGGAGCATAGGGCATCGGGAGCCAGCGCCTCGACTCTCCGGCACAGCTGATCCGCCACGACGGGAAGTGTTTCACCGCGTGCCACCATCTCGAGAATCGCATTCTGCAGCTCTAGCAACGTGGCGGCCTCCGGGAGTCTCCATCTAACCGCGAGCCGGTTTCGCAAAATTTAATAGTGCCGTTCCGGATATTTACGTAGCGGCGTCGTTCTGAGCGCTGCAGCGGAGATCGGCCGTCTACCTGGGCCGGGCGCTCCGGAATTCTGATCGCTGCGGTCCAACACCGGATGGGTTGCCGTCTTGATTTGAGTTGTTCCGGGTTGGTCTGAGGGTTTCTGTAGCGATTGACCCGGATGCTCGACATGCCCCTTTGCCCGCTGCTCTTCAAGCAGCCGCGCCAGCCTTTTTATTGAACCCACGAGCGACCCTTTTCTTGCTTATCGGCCACTTAATCCTTCGAAGTCGTGAAGGTCCCGCCTGATCGAGGTTAACGGGCTGAGCGGTGCTGCAGGCTGGATGAATGTCCGTCGGCCCGGCGCGGGTCAGCCAAGGCCGAAGGGGATAGCTTGCCGATTACACCGGGGTTGCATCGACGCATCGGCTGCGCGCGAGAATGGCTGAAAGGCGCTCGCAGATCGCGGGCGAACCACCACAGCAATCCTGCATCAGGAACTCCAGTAACGTGCTCATATGTTCGTAGCGCGCCGTGTAGATGATCGAGCGCCCCTCACGTCTGCTGTCGACAAGATCGGCGTTGAACAGAATGTTGAGATTGGCCGACAGCGTGTTCGGTGGAGTGTCGAGACGACGCGCGATCTCGCCTGCGGACAAGCCTTCGGGGCCGGCCGGGACCAGCATGCGGAAAACAGCGAGCCTGCCCTCATGGGCGAGGGCGGACAGGCTGGCTACGGCTTTCCTTGGTTCCATACTACTACTCTACCGGAAATGCGAGTTGCGACAACGCGACTGGCGGCGCGCTAGGCGGTCGCTCGACCGATGGCGACCGCCGAAAGGTCGCTGGCCGGGTCGACTTCGACGCCGGCAGATTTGCGCTCCGAATAACGGTCGACGAGCTGGTCGGCGTGCGGCCGCAGCAGCACCGTGAACCGCACCAGCTCCTCCATCACGTCGACGATCCGGTCGTAATAGCTCGACGGCTTCATTCGCCCGGCTTCGTCGAACTCCTTGTACGCCATTGCCACGCTGGACTGATTGGGGATCGTGAACATCCGCATCCACCGGCCGAGCAGACGCAGCGTGTTGACCACGTTGAACGACTGCGATCCGCCCGACACCTGCATCACCGCCAGCGTGCGGCCCTGTGTTGGCCGCATTCCTTTCATCTCCAGCGGCAGATGATCGATCTGCGCCTTCATGATGCCGGTGATCTGGCCGTGGCGCTCGGGGCTGCACCAGACCATGGCTTCCGACCAGAACGCATGCTCGCGCAGCTCATGGACCGCCGGGTGGTCGTCACCCTGGACCTGATCGGGGAGGGGGAGGTCCGAAGGATCGAATATCCGCACTTCCGCTCCGAACAGGCGCAGCAGCCGCGCGGCCTCCTCTGTGGCCAGGCGCGAGAAGGAGCGCTCGCGAAGCGACCCGTAAAGCAGCAGGATGCGGGGCGGCGGCTGGTCCGCTCCAAGTCCGATCGCCGGGCGCGTGCGGACGAACCGCGGATCCAGCGCCGGCAGATGGTCGGGATCCGCGATCTGGCGCAGGCGGCTCATGCGATCGCCCCCCGCTCGTACCAGGGCCGCGTGCGTTTCACGATCGCGACTACTGACAGCATAACCGGCACTTCGACGAGCACGCCGACAACGGTTGCGAGCGCCGCCCCCGAATTCAGGCCGAACAGGCTGATCGCCGCTGCGACCGCCAACTCGAAGAAATTGGAAGCGCCGATCAGTGCCGCGGGCGCGGCAACGCACCAGGCCACGCCGAGCCGTTTCGACAGCCAATAGGCGAGCCCGGCATTAAAGTAGACCTGGATGAGGATCGGCACCGCGAGGAGTCCGATCAAAAGCGCGCAAAGCGAGAGCGGTCCCAGCGCCCGCAACACCCGGTCGAGCGCCGCTTGCCCGCCGCCCGCAAGCAGCGCCCGGCGAAGGACGTGCGCTGCGATCACCGGCAGCACGATGTAGAGCACGACCGAGATCAGCAGCGTGTCCCACGGCACGGTGATCGAGGCCACGCCAAGCAGCAATCCAACCAGCGGCGCGAAAGCGAAGACCATGATCAGGTCGTTGAGCGCGACCTGCGAGAGCGTGTAGTTAGGCTCGCCTCCGCAGAGGTTCGACCAGACGAACACCATCGCGGTGCATGGCGCGGCTGCGAGCAGGATCAGCCCGGCGATGTAGGAGGATATCTCGCCTGACGGGAGCAGCGGCGCGAACAGCCAGCCGATGAAGACGGTGCCGAGCAGCGCCATCGAGAACGGCTTGACCGCCCAGTTGATGAACAGGGTGACGCCGACGCCTTTCCAGTGCTGCTTGACCGAGCCCAGCGCGCCGAAGTCGATCTTGAGCAGCATCGGCACGATCATCAGCCAGATCAGAACCGCCACCACGAGGTTCACGCGTGCGATTTCCGCCCCGGCAATCGCCGCGAAGACATCGGGCAGCCATGAGCCGAGCGCGATGCCCGCGACGATGCAAAGCGCCACCCACAGCGTCAGATAACGTTCGAACAGCGTCACGCGCGATCCTCTCGTACGCGTGCGGACGGGGGCGTCGCGATGCCGCCGCCGAGCGCAATCTGCATATAGACGCTCTCCAGCCACCGATTGGCCTTCCACCCCATGCCCGGCATGCGTCCAACCTCGCCGAAGCCGCAGGCGCGATGCAGGGCGATCGAGGCAGGCTCGGCGCCTCCGATCACGGCCACCATTTGTCGGAAGCCATAGTCCTCCGCCGCGGCGAGGAGAGCCGTGAGCAGCAGGCGGCCGACGCCCAGCCCGCGCCGGTCGTGCGCGACATAGATGCCGTTCTCGCAGGCGTAGGCGTAGGCCGGGCGGTCGCGAAACTGGGTTGCATAGGCATAGCCGGCGACGTCCTGACCCTCGCACGCCACGAGGAACGGCCATCCCCGTTCGGTTATGGCCCCGATCCTGGTTTCGAAATCGACTTCGCTCGGAGGCACCAGCTCGTAGGTGGCGGTCCCATACAGTACGTGATGGGCGTATATCCCGGCGACGGCAGCGGCGTCCTTCGGCACCGCCGATCGGATGGCGATCGTCATCGACCGCTGCCCCCGACGACCTCGCCGTCCTCTTTCACGAAACGAACGCTCATTCCTTCCGGAAGCAGGGCGAGGACCTCTTCCGAGGGGCGGCACAACCGTACACCGAGCGGGCTCACCACCAGGGGGCGGTTGATCAGGACCGGGTGCGCCATCATCGCATCGATCAACGCCTCGTCGGGCAGGCCCTCGTCCGAAAGACCAAGCTCCGTATAGGGTGTGCCTTTCTCGCGCAGCAGCGTGCGAGGGGTGAGCCCGGCGCGCTCGATCAACTGTACCAGCAGCGCGCGCGACGGGGGCGTCTTGAGATATTCGATGACGTGCGGCTCGATACCGGCGTTCCGGATCATCGCCAGCGCGTTGCGCGACGTTCCACATTCGGGATTGTGGTAGATGATGATGTCGGTTGGCATCTGCTCGCCTTGCTGGTTGCGCCCTCACTGCCGATGATCGCGCGCAGCTTGCTGGCCAAAGCCAACTTCCCTGCTCGATCACCGACTCCATATTTCCACTATCATGGAAATATGGAGTCTTGAAGCCTGCTCTTTGGCGTGGCTGCTTCGCGGTCGCGCTGGAGAAACTCCGACCGCGAGCCGCGAAGCTGGGACGGTCAGCGCGCGGCGTCGTCGGTGCTGTAGAACATCGGGTTCTTCAGCCATTCCGCGACGGCAGATTCTCGCCAACCGGCGCAGCGCATGCTGATTTTGATGTTCCTGGGGAAGGTGCCGTTGTCCATTTTCCGGTACAGCGTCGAGCGGCAAAGGCCGGTGCGCTCGAGTACGGTTTTGAGGCGGAGGATCCGTTCGGAGGTTTGAGATTGCATGCTATCACCTTGCATCCTGTGCTTCGGAGTGGGGGCTCCTAAGGCAAGGTTGAACAGGAATTTCCGGGGAGAAAAGAGCCTCTCTGGTGCACCTGGAGGAACCTCGGGCCATCGGCTGCAAAAAGAAGCGCTGGCGTAGAATAGCGTCGCAAGGCTGACTCTCGTGAGTTCGTGTCAGGGCGTCTCACGCTGCGCGTGACCGTGCTCTACGCCGCGAATCGCGGCCCCGAGTCGCCTTGCGTCTCGGCCCGTTCGGGTTGCGATCGCTGACGTTGGGCGGCCGGCCGGTTTCGCAGAGAGCAGCTCTGGCGCAGCTCCGTTGGAGCTGGGCAGAGCTGCGCGCGGCGTGGCTGCGGTCGCCCCCGGCACTCGATCTAGCCGGGGGGTGAGCGTCGCCACCCACTAGGCCCGCCGCGGCGTGCCGCAAGCTGCGCTGCGCGCAACTCCTCCTTTCCGTTTCGTCCTGCGGGTCCCACGGTCCGGCACCCGCTCGCAAGGGTTTGATGGCGGCTCCCGAGCTCCCGAAGGATCTTTTGTGGAGATGCCAGTCGCCCGCCTGTGGCGGGGGGAATGGATGCCACCCGGCACTGAAGGTCTGCTTATCGGCACCTACCGCCGAAAGCGGAACGGCAGGAGACGCCCCAATAGCGGGCGTTTAGGTCCGCGCTCCCATCGCCCGAAAGCGGACGCCCGTTCGCAACGAGGGGAAACGCACCAGTTGCCGGCTTCAGGCTAGCTGCTATCCTCGATAGATGATGCGGCTCCTTGCATTCCTGCTGCCTATCGGCGGCTGCAGCACAGTCTCCCCTTGTTCGTCGGAGATTATTCAAGTTTCTCGTGATCCCGGCAGCAGACTCTACGCCACGACGGAAGTTAGAGATTGCGGCGCGACGGCAGATGTCGCCACGATTGTGCGGGTCGGGCGCACCGGTGAGAAGCGCGCGACTATCATGGAAGTCTTTGTTGCAGACTCCAATCACCAAACGGCGACAAAGGGCTCAGGTGGAGGAATCTGGACCAGCGTTACGTGGGTGGCGCCGCGCCAACTATCCATTGCGCATGCGACAAGAGCCAGAGTCTTCAAGCAGCTTGCGACAGCAAGCGATGCTGCAATATCATATCGGCGAAGCGACCCGTACGAGCCTCCGCACGTGCCTCTCCAATGAGCGGATGTTCGTTATCATCCATTCTCTGCCATGGCAGCTAACGCCCCACTAGCGGACCTTGAGTATGTCCCCGTCGCGTTCGATCAAGCTCGCTTCGCCGTTGTAGCGGATATGGTTCAACGCCATCCGCCGACATTGCTTACGTTGTTGATCTGCCGCTCGACCCAACGACGCCACGCGGGATCTCCCACCGCAAGGCGCTCTGCACCGAGTATGCTCGTATCGTGCTCGACCCGAAGATCTTTGATGAGGAGTATCCATCGGTTGCGGTCTTCCATAAGGCTCAGGCTAGAACAGCGGGCGGCCGCTTTCCACCCAATCTAGGACAATCGCGGGGGCGAAGCGGCCGCCCAAAGCTGCCGGACCGCTAACGCCCCGGCTACTGAGCGGTATGAACAGTCCGTCCATTGAGCATTTGTGGTCAAGCCTTTGGGTAGGCGTGGAGGGCGCTGACGCATTCCGCATAGCGTGTGCTGAGCAGCGGATGCGCGAGATAGGCGCGCGCCTCGTCGACCGATCGGATCGCATAGCGCTGCGCGGTGGGGCTGGAGCCGAGGCCGGCGATTCCGGGGGAGATGTACCACGTCCAACGCGTTCGCTTAGCGCCGCAGCCTATTTCGCCCAGCGCCCGTTCGTAGCTGGTGTGCTCGGCTTGCACGAAGCGGTCCCAAGTCGAACGGGTCGGCCGCGTCGGCGCTGCCCATTACATCGACATGCCCACGATCGGCCGCCATAGCCAAGCACGCTCGGACGTCATCAACATTTGGGTGTCGGTCCAAGACGGCCTGTCCCAGAACGCCGCCGCGGGTCACCGTCCGGAACGCTCGTCCGCCCTGTAGAACATCGGATTGTTCACCCAGTCCTGTATGGCTGACTCGCGCCAGCCGGCGCAGCGCGTGCTGATCTTAAGCTGGCTGGGAAAGCTACCCTGCTGGATCTTGCGGTACAGGGTCGCCCGGCTGAGACCCGTGCGGTCGAGCACGGCCTTGATCCGGAGTATGCGGTCAGTTGTCTCGGTCTGCATTGCCATCACCTTGCATCTGGTGCGTCGCCGGGATGCGGCCTTGGCAAGAGTGAGATGGAATCGACTGCGACGGAACGGCCCTGAAGCGCCAGGATTGTCGTTCTTTGGCCATCTATGACTATCGGACGCGGATGGTCGGGCCGGCGGATCAAGCTATCTAGTGTCAGGGCGTCTCACGTTCGCGACGTGACCGCGCTCTACGCCGCTGACGCGCCGCCGAGTCGCTCTGCGGCGTCTCGGTCCGTTCGGATCACGATCGGCTGACGCGTGTGCCGGCGGTGCCGGCGAGTGGAACGCAGGGATTAGCTGAGCGCGCACTGGGGCTTCTTGCGAAGCCGCCAGGGGTCGCGGCGCTTTTGGTTTCCGCGTGGCGCACTCGATCCGGCCGGAAGGCGCGGCGGTGGCTGGCCCACAGGCCCGCGCGCACGCCGCCACGACGGCCGGCCGGCTTCGAGAGCGCTGCTTTGTGGGAGCTTCGGTGAAGCTCGGGCAGCGCTGCGCGCTGAAACGCTGCGGACGCCGCGCAGGCGCGGCGGCGTTGGCCTCCGGCACTCGATCTGGCGGGGTGGGCGTCGCTACCCTCTAGTCCCGCCGCGGCGTGCCGCAACCTGGGCTTCGCCCAAGTCCTTCTCTGCGTTGCGGCCCTGCGGGTGCAGCCCGCCTCTGTCGGCGGGACTGCCGGTGCGCTCCTGCCGCCCACCCCGCCATTCCGGCGCCGGTTGCGGTAGTTTGAGGAGAAGGACAATGGAACTCAGGCATATCGCACTCGCCGATCTCTCCGTCTCGGCTGCCAACATGCGGGCGAGGGGGAGCAAGCCGGACATCGCCAACATCCTGCCATCGGTGCGGGCACGCGGCGTGCTGGTGCCGCTGATCGTGCGTCATGCGCAGGAAGAGGGGGAGTTCGAGATCGTGGCGGGCAAGCGGCGCTACCATGCGGCGCTGGTGGTTGCCGAGGAGAGCGGGGAAGGGGAGGCCTTGCCGTGCGCGGTGATCGCGGCGGGAGACGATGCAGCGGCACTCGAAGCCTCGTTGATCGAGAACATTGCGCGGCTCGACCCGGATGAGGTGACCCGCTGGGAGAGCTTTACCCGGCTGGTGCGCGAGGGCCGCTCGCCCGAGGATATCGCGCTCACGTTCGGGCTGACCGAGCTGCAGGTGAAGCGGACGCTGGCGTTGGGCAATTTGCTGCCGCGCATCCGGGGGCTCTACCGCAAGGGCGACATCGACGTCGCGACGGTGCGGCATCTCACCCTTGCGCCTAGGGCGCGGCAGCGCGACTGGCTGGCGTTGCTCGACGACCCCGACGCCTATTGCCCCACCGGGCATCAGCTCAAGGCGTGGCTGTTCGGCGGCGCGTCGATACCGCTCGGCGCGGCGCTGTTCGACATCGCCGACTATGCGGGCGAGATCGTCTCGGACCTGTTCGGGGATGAGCGCTTCTTTGCCGATGCCGCCTCCTTCTGGACCGCGCAGACCGCCGCCATCGAGGCCAGGGCGGAGAACTATCGCGAGGCGGGGTGGCGCGAGGTCGTCGTGCTCCCGACCGGCGAGGCGTTCCACGGCTGGGAGCATGAGCGCTGCCCCAAGCGCAAGGGCGGCAAGGTGTTCCTCGTGGTCGGCGCGCGCGGCGATGTCACGGTCCATGAGGGCTATGTGTCGTGCAAGGAGGCGCGCAAGCGCGAGAAGGGCGAGGCGTCCGGGACGGGCGAGAAGCCGGTGCGCCCGGAGGTCAACGCGCCGATCCAGAATTATATCGATCTTCACCGGCATGCCGCGGTGCGCGCGGACCTTGTCGGCCAGCCTTCGGTCGCGCTGCGGCTGATGGTGGCGCATGCCCTCGTCGGATCATCGCTCTGGAGTGTCCGTATCGAGGAGCAGCGCGCGCACGGCGACGCGATTGCCGAGAGCGTCGCGGGCTGCGCATCCGAAGCGGTATTTGACGAGAAGCGCCGCGCGGTGCTGGCGCTGCTCGGCTTCGATCCCGAGACCCCGACCGTGCGCGGTGGCTATGATGGCGAGCATGGGCTTGCCGGGCTCTTCGTGCGGCTGCTCCAGCTTCCCGATCCTGCGGTGTTCGATGTGGCGGCGGTGGTGATGGGCGAGACGCTCGAATCTGGCAGCGCGCTCATTGAAGTTCTTGGGCCATTGCTTGGCACCGACATGGCCAAGGTCTGGAGGGCCGACGACGCCTTGCTCGATCTCATCCGTGATCGCGCGGTGCTTGGCCACGTCCTCGCCGAGGTGGCGGGGGAGGCAGTGGCCAACGCCAACGAGGACGCGACCGGCAAGGTTAAGCGCACCATCGTCCGCGATTGCCTCAACGGCACCAATGGCCGCGCCAAGGTCGAGGGCTGGGTACCCCGCTGGATGGCGTATCCGCCTTCCACGTACACCCAGCGCGGCGGGGTGGGGTCCGTTGCGCGCGCTGCGACGGTGGCGGGCCTTGCCGCCGCTCCCGAGCCGCTGCCGCTGCGCCGCGCGGCGTAATCCGTTGGCTGGCGGCTTCGGTCGCCAGCCTCTCTTTCGCTTGGGAGACAGGCCATGTCCGAACCCACCGATCCCCCCCGTGCCCGGCATATCCGGCGTGCGATCCGCAAGCTGCCTCGCGCCGAGCGCGAGATATTTCTCGCACTGCGCTCCGACGATGCGCTGACCTATGCCGAGCTTGGCGTGCGGCTCGGGGTCAGCGCCGCGATGGTCGAGCGCCTGTTCGCACGAGCGCTCGGCAACTTCATGTCCAACCTCGACCGTCGGCCCCGGCGCTGGTGGCGCTTCTGGTAGCCGGAGCGCGAAGCCTCGCGGACAAGTCCGTGAGGCTTCGCTTTGTCGATTGGCTCGGATAGGATCGCCGCACATGCGTACCGACCTCGATCATCTGCCCGAACAGCAACAGCGCGAACTTGCGCGTGCCTGCGAGGTACTGCTCGAGGAATTCCACAAGGCAATTTCGCGCGCGACCCAGCCGCACAGGCGCAATGGCAAGGTCTACAAGATCATCTTGTTTGGATCGTATGCGCGGGATGATTGGGTCGATGAGCCCGAGAACGGCTATCAGTCCGACTTCGATCTGCTGATCGTCGTCAGCCATGGCGACCTGACGGACATTGCCGATTATTGGTATGTCGCCGAGGACCGGATCGCGCGCGATCCGCTGATCGACCGGCCCGTGAACATCATCGTGCATTCGCTTGATGAGGTGAATCAGGCGCTCACGCGCGGGGAGTATTTCTGGACCGACATCGCGCGCGATGGTGTCGCGCTTTACGAATTGCCCTGTCATGCTCTCGCTGCTCCCAAGCCTCTTACCGCAACCGATGCATATCGAATGGCGAAAGAATATTATGATCAGTGGTCACACTCGCTGGATGTTTGGATCGAGCGTGCCCAAATCGCTGCGACCAAATCAGAAGATCCGGAGTGGCGAAAGGCAGCCGCATTCGATCTCCACCAGTCAGCTGAGCGTGCGTACATCTGTTTCCTACTCGTCGAGACGCTCTACTTTCCGCGTTCGCACAACATCAAATTCTTGCGGTCGCTTTCCGAGGACAAAGACGATCGTCTTGTTGCTGCTTGGCCTCGTGAAACCAAGCAGGATCGTGCCCGGTTTGAGCGGCTGAAGCGCGCCTACGTCGAGGCGCGTTATTCCGCGAGCTACGCTATCACGGGTGATGACTTGAAGGCGTTGGTTGAGCCCATCCTGTCGCTGCGTGAGATCGTCTCGCGCCTCTGTGAAGAGCGGTTGCGGGATTTGATGCAGAGAGTCGTCGATGCCAGCCCGTCTTAGTGAGGCAAAATCTACGGGGTATTAGTCCCCTGAGTAGAGCGATTCACGATAAAGCCGGGCGATGAGAACGGCGTTGGAAGACGACGCGCCGATGTCTTTAGCCTAAAAGACTTGGACATACACATCGGCCACCCGGCCCTTATGCAGCACGATAGCACGCAGCTGCTTGACACCATATCGGCGAACCTGGCTCCAGCATGTCACACAGAGACATTGCTCTACGATTTTGCGCGGAGTCCAGATCCGCCGCTCCCGGGGGAGACAGGCATATCCGGGTAAGGCTCGAAGT
Organism: Sphingomonas sp. LM7; assembly: GCF_002002925.1. NCBI lineage: Bacteria > Pseudomonadati > Pseudomonadota > Alphaproteobacteria > Sphingomonadales > Sphingomonadaceae > Sphingomonas > Sphingomonas sp. LM7. The sequence continues at coordinate 807,873 of NZ_CP019511.1, forward strand.
CGCAGCCGCTTTTCCACATGCTGAGCATCGCAACCGCAATTTTTCTCGCGACCGCCATGCGGGCGTTTCTATAGCCCTTGCGCTCGGCGAGCGCCTTACCCCAGTCGCAGATCGCGGATTGACCGGCTGCCCGTGACAACATCACTCCAGCGGACAAAAAGAGATGTCCGCGTGTCATCGCGTTTCCCTTTCGCGAAATGCACGAATGTCGAAGGGAAGTGCCAGACTGCTTCAGCCTAGGCACCATCCCAAGATATGCGCCGACGTTGACGGACCGGCTGAAACGATGCGGATCCTCGATAGCCGTGTAGAAAGAGACCGCACAAACGGGCCCGACACCGGGAATCTGCAAGAATCGTTTCGTGGCCGGGTGGGTCTGCGCAAATTGGGCGATGCGCCTGTCGGCTCGCACAATATGTGTCGTTAGTTCTTCGCTAACGTCCAACATCGGTTGCAGCTGTTCCGCTGCTTGGCTGGTGAGTTCGGAGCCAATCGCGCTAAGTCGTCCTTCGACCGTCGACCGATATTGCTTTCCCCCAGTGATTTTCTTTACGTCACTTCCATGACTTCGGAGAAGTGAGCGAAGGCCGTTGCGGACTGCGACCCGTTGCTTAACAAGATGATGGCGCACGACGAGCTCGCTTCTGACGAGCTGACATTCAGTGCTCCGGACGAACACTCCCAATTGGCCTATTCGACCCAACCGAGCGATGTCGGCGAGTCCGCGGGCATCGTTGCCGTCAGTTTTGTTGTAGCGGATTGATAGAAAACGGTGGACCTTTCCAGCGTCTAGGATGAAGGCTGGGAAGCCCAGTTTCCGTAGTCGTCGCGCCAACCCTTGTTCGGCGCCGCTCTCCATTACGACAGATGCGATGCAGTCTAGCGGGAAGCGTGCGAGCACATCCGCAATCGCAACTGAGCTTGACGCGGTTTCGCACTCCAGTTCGGGGTATTCTCCTGCCCCGTACACGCAGATGCTGGTAGAGATTTCGCCAACGTCTAGGCCGACCCACCGAGGTAATGGTTCCATGATACGGCTCCCAGCATTCAATTGGGAGACGGGCTCCAGCTTGGGATCTAGGTAGCGACGGCATCTTCGCTCCTAAAGAACGAGGTTTCGGAGTTCCGCCTCCCTGGCTCGAATCGAGCCTGCTAGCATTATACCATTCCCGGCAACGAAAGTGACCCGCCAAGTTCCAATGACGCCGGCCTCACTGACGTTTTCTGTCCGGGGACAATCAGTATGCTGCGAAGGCGCCGCGATCATCACCGGTGGACCATGGCTCGCCGTTGCGGCCGCTGGGCGGCATTACGCGGGCAGCAAATGGTGCGCCACCTTCAGGCAAAAACATCCCCGTCTTGGATGCCTCGACCTATGGCCGGTCGGGACCACGCGAAACCATTGCCTCCGCCATTCTTCCCCGCCGCTTTGCGCCTCCTCGCGAGACAAGAATAGCGTCCGCTTCAGGTCCTCCGCTCCGCTTCGGCCGTGCCGGTGCGCGCCGCCCCTCGGGCCGGCCAATTCCGGTCGCATCGACGGGAACGGTTCCCGCGAGAAAGTGGAGAAAGACCATGCCTGCCATCGGATATGTCACCCGCGACGACAACGGTTCTTTCAAGGGCCAGCTCAAGACGCTCAGCATTCGCGCCGACGTTTCGATCATCCCCAACGCCGGCAAAGGCGCCGAAACCCAGCCGGACTATCGCGTGCTTTCGGGCGATGTCGAGATCGGCGCCGGCTGGAATCGCCGCGCCGAGAGCAGCGGTCGCGACTATGTGTCGCTCAGCCTTGCGGCGCCCGAGTTCGGGCCGCGCCGGCTCTACGCCAATCTGGGGGCAGTGCCCGGTGAAACCGACCGCTTCGCGGTCATCTGGAATGCAGCCGATTGATGGCTGGAAGGCGCGCCGCCCCGCGGTGCGCCTTCCATTTTACTCAAGCAGGTTTCGCGCGCCCGCGGCGCGCCGGCGCCGGTGCCGGAGCTGCTGCAGCAGTTTTTGCCGCGCGCCCCTTGGCTCCAAGACCGATCTTGAGCGCCATTTCGCGCCGCTGCGCCGAATAGCTTTCCGCCACCATCGGGTAGTCGGCCTTGAGCTTGTAGCGCGCCCGATATTGTTCTGGAGAGAGGCCGTGCGTATTCAGATGCCGGCGCAGCGTACGGTAGGGCTTGCCGTCGATCATCGAGATGATGTGATCCTTGGACGCAAGCGACTTGCGCGCCGAAACTGCCGGCGTAAATTCTTCCTCGGCAACTTGCGTTTCGTCGCTCGCCGTTGCCGATGATCCGCCAGCAAGTTCGCTAAGCGTCGCGTGCATCGTGCGGAGAAAAGCCGGGACGTCCTCCGCCGATGTCCGGTTGTTCTGATTTCCCAGCCACGCGATCGTTAGTCCAGTCGCAAGCTCGACCGCATTCAATGAATTCTCTTCAGACATTTCGACCCCTCGTCCGATGACGCAAAATCTACCACACATCGGTAGAGCGAACGTCATAAGCAAACTGTTGCGGGAGTCGAATCTACAGATCTTCGGAACCGACTTTTGCTTTCGCAAACGCGCGAATGCCGCGCCGCCGCCAGATCGCTGTCAGTCGCTCGCTGTCCTCACTGCGTATCTTCGCCGCCGCTTCACTGAGAATGCCAAACAGCACCGCGCGGTCATCATCGATCAGTTCGATGAGCCCGGCCTTGGCGACGAGACCGCCAAGCTCGATGAGCTGGCGTGTCCGCTCGCGTCGTTTCATCACCCAAGTTCGTCGGTCGTCACGGGCGATCCGCATCTCTCGCCGATGCCGCATCACCTGGACTTTCTGTAGCGCCGCGGCTGTTGCCGCCAGCGCCGCTACGGCCATGCGATGTGCGTTGAAAGAAGGACGCGCCTCGCTTGCGCCACGCCTCCTTCGCACTGCTTTCCTTGGTATCGACCGCGGCGAGCAGCGCGCCGGCCAGCACTTCGAGCGTGAGGGTGTCCGCGCCTACGGCGACCACCAGGTCACCGAGCTGCTGGATCTTGCGTGCGCGCAACTGCTTGGCCTTCGCGTCGAGCTGCTTCAATTCCGAGTCATAGTCGCGCGGTCTTCGCATTGTACTGCCCTTAGAAAGCTTTCCGGCATGCGCAGTTATGGGCGGATACGATCAGTGTAAATGCCGTGAAACATCGTGGGACACACGTTTCCCGATAATGATGAAATCTCTTGAGGGCGCGCTTATACGTCGTGCCGACGTCGCTTGTGTAGTGTAAGTGGATTGCCGTCATGGCGATCTACCACTTCTCGGCGAAGATCATCTCACGCGCCAACGGGTCGTCGGCGCTGGCGTCTGCGGCCTATCGCTCTGCTTCGCGGTTGCACGACCAGCGGCTCGATCGCCATCACGACTTCTCGAACAAGGCGGGTGTCGTGCATTCGGAAGTGCTGCTGCCGGACGGCGCACCGGACCAGTTCCGCGATCGGGAAACGCTGTGGAATGCCGTCGAGGGGGTCGAGCTACGCAAGGACGCGCAGCTCTCGCGCGAAGTGGAGTTCGCGATCCCGCGCGAGCTGGACCAGACAGAGGGCATCCGGCTTGCGCGCGAGTTCGTCGAAGGGGAGTTCGTCGCGCGCGGGATGATCGCCGATCTCAATGTGCATTGGGACATCGGCGCGAATGGCGAGCCCAAGCCGCATGCGCACGTGATGCTCACCACGCGTGATGTCGACGAGAACGGCTTCGGCAAGAAGAACCGCGACTGGAATCGCACCGAGCTTCTGGAGAAATGGCGCGAGCGCTGGGCCGAGCACGTCAATGAACGGCTGGCCGAGCTGGATATCGATGCGCGCGTCGATCATCGTTCGCTGGAAGCGCAGGGCATCGACCTAGAGCCGCAGCACAAGATCGGCCCCGCTGCCGCTGGCATGGCGGCGAAGGGCCTCCAGCTTGAGCGCGTCGACGAGCATCGCGAGATAGCGCGATCCAACGGCGAGAAGATTATCGCCGATCCGCGGATCGCGCTCGACGCGATCACCCGCAACCAGGCGACATTCACCACCCGCGACCTGGCGATGTTCGCGCATCGGCATAGTGACGGGAAAGAGCAGTTTGACCATGTGATGGCCGCGGTGCGCGGCTCACCCGACCTGGTCGCACTCGGCAAGGACGGGCGTCGTGAGGATCGCTTCACCAGCCGCGACATGATCGACACCGAGCAGCGGCTTGCCCGCAATACGCAGGCATTGATGGAGCGAGACCGACATCGCGTTCCTCATCGAGCGCGCGAGGATGCACTCGCCCATGCCGAGCAGCGCGGTCTGGTGCTCTCTGCCGAACAACGCGCGGCGTTCGAGCACGTCACCGACGCGCAGGATCTCGGCATCGTTGTCGGCTACGCAGGCACCGGCAAGTCGGCGATGCTCGGCGTCGCCCGCGGGGCTTGGGAGCGCGCCGGTTATCAGGTGCAGGGTCTGGCGCTATCCGGCATTGCTGCCGAAAATCTGGAGAGTGGGTCCGGCATTGCGTCGCGCACGATCGCGAACCTGGAGCATCAATGGGCGCAGGACCGCGAGTTGCTGACCCGTGACCATGTGCTGGTGATCGATGAAGCCGGCATGATCGGCTCGCGGCAGATGGAGCGCGTGGTTGCCGAAGCGCAGAAGCGCGGTGCGAAGGTCGTGCTGGTCGGCGATCCCGAGCAGCTGCAGGCGATCGAAGCCGGCGCAGCGTTCCGCTCGGTGGCCGAGCGACACGGCAGCGTCGAGATCACCGACATTCGTCGCCAGCGCGAGGATTGGCAGCGTGATGCGACGCGCCAGCTCGCTACCGGCCGGACCGGTGATGCGCTGTCCGCCTACGAAGAGCGCGGACATATCCAGGCGGCCGAAACGCGGGAGCAGTCGCGCGCCGACCTGATCGAACGCTGGGATCGCGATCGTGCCGCTGCACCGGCCGCGTTGCGGATAATCCTGACCCACACCAATGACGAGGTGCAGGCACTCAACCAAGCCGCGCGCCAGCGCCTGCGTATCGCTGGGCAACTGGGCGAAGATGTCGATGTGCATGCCGAGCGAGGCTCGCGCACGTTTGCAGCCGGCGACCGCATCATGTTCCTCAAGAACGAGCGCGGCATGGGGGTGAAGAACGGATCGCTCGGCATTGTCCAGAGCGTCACCAGTGCTCGCATGGCAGTGATGCTCGATGATGGACGTGCGATAGCGTTTGACCTGAAGCACTATGCCCAGCTTGATCATGGCTACGCGGCCACGATTCACAAGGCGCAGGGCGTCACGGTCGATCGAGTGCACGTGCTGGCCACGCCGGGGCTCGATCGGCATGCGGCTTATGTCGCGCTTTCGCGCCACCGCGATCAGGTCGAACTCCATTATGGCCGCGATGACTTTGCCGACCAATCGAAGCTGGTGCGCACGCTGTCACGTGAGCGCAGCAAGGATTTGGCGTCCGACTACACGCAGGACTTCGCGGAGAGGCGTCAGATCCGGCTGCCGCAGCCGCTTGTGGAGAGACGGCGGCCGACGCCCACTTGCGATCCGTTCGCCGGGCTTGATCTCCGGCCGGTCACTCCGCCGCCTGCGCGGAGCATGTTCGATGGGCTGGCACTCAGCCGGCAGTCGCCGGCGTGCAGCGTCGAGCCGACCGGTTTGAACAATGCCGTGCAGCGGTTCGCGCGTGCGACCGCCGATATCATGCGGATGCGTAAGGATGGCTATAGCGAGTTGCCGCACCAGCGGATTGCCTATGACAAGGCGCGAGAGGCGCTCGACGCCGTGCGGCCGGACGCGACGCGCGATGTTCGCGCAGCGTTCGTGCGGGACATGGGCCTGATCGAAGAGGCAGGGCAGGGCCGCACCAGCGGCGCTATCCGCGCGATGACCTTGGAAGCTGAGCTGCGCGCCAGCCCGCAGCGCCGTGCGGATCGGTTCGTGGAAGACTGGCAGAGGCTTGCCAAGGCCCATCGCTCGCTTCGTCATGGCGGTGACCTGACTGGCGCTCGCGCGATCGGGCAACAGATGACCGCGCTTGGCAAGAGCATGGAGCGTGACGCGCAGGCCGAGTCGCTGATCCGGAAGCGGCTTCCCGAGCTTGGAATCCAGGCACGCGAAGGGGTTTCGATATCCCACAGCATCCAGGACTGGCTCGGCCTCTCGCGTGGTCGCGGGCTGGGGAGATAGAACCTGCAACATGACACAGGACAGCGCCCTCCACGCCGACACGAACCTCGCCGCTCACGCGTTCGGTGAACTACGTGGCGAGATCAGCCTGCTTCGCCGGGCCGTGGAACGCCTCACCGACGAGCGGACATCGCAGCCCGATTATGCGCCAAGCCTGGAGGCGATCAGCAAGCGGCTGGAAGATGTTTGCGTCTGGGCAGAGCGCGTATCCGAGAGGCCGGCGTTGAAGCTGACGCCCTCAAGCCTGGCGAGCCAGATCACCGCGGCGGCCGAGAACAGTCGCGCGGACGATCAGCGTCTGATGAAGAGTGCAGCCGCCGGCATGGAGGCAGCCACCGGTCGTATCGATGCGATGATCGCGCGGTCTCGCTCCGTGGCCGAGCAAAATCGCGAGTTGCTCAGGAACCGCGTCGGGTTTGCGGTTGCTGGCATGGTGACGTTCGCCATTCTGCCGGGGGCTGTTGCGCGATCATTGCCGGTTAGTTGGGCCGTGCCCGAGCGGATTGCAGCCCGCGTGCTGGGGACTGACATGTGGAGCGCCGGACAGAGCATGATGGCGAAGGCCGACCCGGATAGATGGAGCGAGATTGTCGCCCGGGAGCAGGCGAAGGCGCCAACTCGAAAGTAGAGACAGCTAAGCCAGTGGTCCTTCATCGGCCGTGATGCAATCTACGCATGCTGGTTCATCTACCGCTTATGCGTCGATCCGCTCGTGGCGCATGCCGACGAAATTCGGCGGCGGATCGACCTCGTCGCTTAATCTACCGGGGCTCACCGAAAGCACCGATCGACGGTGACCTCGTCACCGGACTTCACGTGTGCCCGTAGTGACCTCGATACATCGTTTGCGAGTGAGAAGTTTGGGTAGATTTGGCGGTAAAGAGGAGGTCTACAATATAGTTGTCCTATTTCGGACTAAATGACCGCCGCCAATTCCTCCGCGGTGCAGGCCGAGGAATATTGCCACGCTCGCCAATTGTGCGAAACCCTTCGGCTTCGAAGTTACCGAGGGGAGTGAAAGGGGATGGCGCGAGCTGGCAGCGGGGGAACCCGCCGATCGGGTAAGGCCGGTATTCAGGTCAGTGGCGAAGAAGGCGGTGCATGGGCCGAACTCAATGCGCGCCTCGCCGGAACGGATCCGCAGGACGGGCAGGCTCTGCGGGATGCAGTCGCCGCGCTCTATGAAACGGCAGCCGGCACCTTCGAGCCGCTGCTCCAGGACTTCGAGGCGTTCAGCGAAGCCGAGCTCGCGCAAGGCGGCGACGCCCGGGCGGCGCGGGTCGCTCGCGGCGACATCGCGGTCGCCGGCGGCGCGGATTCACTCGCCGCTCTGCTCGACGCGTCGCACCTGCTGCGGGCGCTCGAAGCCAATCTGGCCGAGTTCGGCCGCTATGTCGAAAGCGACCTGGGGGAGGATCTCGAGGCGGCGTGGCGGACCAGCGACGGGCGCCATTATGTCGTCCCCCGCGTGACGCCACTCGCTGCCGCCGACGGCAAGCCGTTCCTACGCCGCGCGCTCCGCCATCACCGGGTAATTCCGACAACGATCGACGGGTTCGGGGTCAGGCTGCACCGCTCGCCGCTCGCGGCCGGTACGTCGGCAGCGGCACAGGAGCGCGCGGAATCCGGCCGCCGCTACGGCGCCGCGCTGTTCCCGGGGCTGAAGGTCACGCTCGGCTTTCCGGGCGACGGCCTCTTCACCGTCGACGGGCTGGACGGGTTCGACGCCGCCTCGGTGATCGAGGCGCATCTTGACGAAGCGGGCAGGGAAAGCTGCTCGGCGATCGTCTGGGGCGAGCTGACTATGCCTGAGACGAGCACGGCCTGGCTTCGAGGACGTTTCGCCGAACGCGCGCTCGATGGCGGAATCGCGCTCCGCTATCTGGTCGCGGGCAGCTGGCATCGGCCGGTCGCGGGCAGGATGCGCAACGTTGCGCCCGTCCTGGACGGGCTGGGCGAGCCGCTGTTTGAGGTCTTCAAATGGGCCAAGTTCAAGATCGATGGGAAGCGCGAGGCGATCGAGCCCGGGGACGAGATCCACATCCTAATCGATGAGGACGAACTCGTCGTGTTCGCGATCTGCCGCGATTTCCTCCAGGAGACCAGGGAAGTGCCCTATCGCAACCTCAACGTCGATGTCGCCATCGTCCCCTCGATGACCTCCGGCGTGCCGGACCCCGACACGATGCAGGGCCATGCAGCGACCGCCCAAACGATGCGTGTCCGCTTCGGCACGCGCACACTCGTCGTCGCCCAGCCCGCCTTTGCGGCCGCCGGCCCTGTCGGCGAGGTGCTCGCGTTTCCGGCAAAGCCGCTCAAGCAAAACAGCGACACCGTCGAGACCGCTTTTCGTCTTTGCATATTGGAAACCCGCTGAGCGTACGCATATTGTAGCGTGTAGTGTAATGTAGTGTATGGTCGCTGCGGGCGGCCGGGAGAATCAATGATGGTGGCATTGACGCAGGCGCGGGGACTCGATTTCGCCGCGGCCTCGCCCGAGGCGGCGCGGACGGCGATCCGCGAGGCGCTCGCCGATGAGCCCAAGGCAGCGCGTCGTGTCTATGCGGCGTTGGCGTACAAGGTGTGGTCACTGCTGGTGGAGCGTCGTTTCGACGCCGAGATCCGCGACTGGCACGCGCTGCTGCACCAGGTGAAAACGCATATCCGCAGCGAGGATATGGCGGCGGCCGAGCGGGTTACAGCGCTTGCCGACCTGCTGCGCGAGTCGATCAGCCTTTCCGAGACCAGCCCGGCGCGCGAGGTTGCCCGCCGTCCCAATGCCAGGCGGATTTTGGAAATGCTCGCCAAGGAGGACGGACTCGTGCCGCGCCGCAAGCTGCTCGATGCGCTCGGCCTGCGCTCGGCCAATCTCTCGAATGTCCTGACGCTGTTGCTCGCACACAATCTCGTCGAGCGGCGCGACAAGGGCAAGGAAGCCGAATTCCGCCTGACGCGCTTCGGGCGGCAGATGCTTGAGAGCGAGGAAAAGCCCACCGCCAAATCCGCCACCCAGGCGCTAGTCCAGGACGTCGATCTGCTGGCCAGGCTGCTCGGCACGGACATGCATACCCCCTCGCGGGAAAATGTCTGGTTCGAACACGGCGTCTATCTGGCGTCGCTGGCCTTGCCCAAGGGCTTGCACGGCCCGGTCTCCATTGGGGACCTCATGCAGGGCGCCTCGGTAACGCATGTGGCGGTGCCGCATTGGTTCGGGGGCGGAAGCCATGTGCCCGCGCCGACTCCGCTCGGCTATCGCCACGGCCGTCTTCCCGTCACTACGCTGTTGCCGGCCCGCTGACGCAGCGATTGCACGCGATGGACCCGGCCCTTTCCGCGCTCGGCCTCAAGGTCGCGGCGCCCGCGGTGCTCGCGGGCTACCGCGCGCTGCGCCATGAGCTTGCGCGCCGGCCTGGCGATCAGGGGCTCATCGGCCTCGACGACGTGCTCGATGAAGCAATCGCCGTGCTCGCTCGTGAGGCCGACGGCCTATGGAAGGCGGTGCAGGTCGCCGCAAAGGGCGCGCTGACCCGGCCCGCGCTCTTCGACGAGGCGGTGCCGCGCGCATGGATCGCGACAGAAGATGCCCAGCTCAGCCTCAAGCTCGCTGCGCGCGCTGCCATTCGCGGTGAAGACGATGGCCCGCATGCCGCGCGCGCGGTCGCCCATTACCAGCTCTTCCTGGACGAGGATGACGAAACCGCGGCCGATGCCGCGACTGCCTATGCCGCGGCGCTCGAGTTCCTGCTGGCGAGCCTGCGCCGCGCGCTGACACCCGGCGACCGGGCGATCCTCCAAGCGGTTCACGGACTGCGCGAGGAGATCGAGCGCATCCGTCCCGAGGACACGAGCGACATCATCGACGCGTATGTCGAGGCGGCGATCCGGCGCCTCCGTGCGCAGCGCTTCTTCCGCTCCGCGGACAGCAGGGGCGACGCTGCGGCGTTGGTATCGGCGCTGATCGACGGCCGGCTGCAAGGCGCCGGCCCGAAGACCCGCGCTTCGGCGCTCGCTTGGTGTGCCCGTATCCTCTCCTTTGGCGAAAGCGAGGTAGCCCGTGCGGCGCTGGCCCGCGCGTCCGTGCTTGGCGATGCTGCAATGCCCGAGCTCAGGATCGCCCAGGCATTCATCGCCGCGATCGACGATTACCAGGCCGGATTGGCGCTCCTCGATGTCGATCAGGGACCGGCGGTCGCGACTGCGGCGTTCCAGATCCTGCGGCGCGGGCTCGGCACCGAGGGCGCGCTTGCCCGGGCACCTGAAGCGGGGCTCGACTTTGCGAACCTCGATAGCGACGGGCGCTATTCGCACATCACCGCGCTGGTCGAGACCGGCGATTGGGCAGGGGCGGTGGACGCGACGCGCATGCTGGCCGCCGACGATTTCGAGACGACCCCGGCGTTGCTGTGGGTGGCGGGCACAGCGCTGGTCGCGGCGCAGTTGCCCGACGATCTCAAGCGCAGCATCCTCCAGGATATTCCGGCGCATCCCGCCGCGTTTCCGCTGCGTGACGACCAGGTCGCGCGCGAACAGCGCCAGCTCGCCCGAAACTTCATGGATCGTGCCGCCCAAGTCTGTGCCGGGCTCGATCTCGCCCGCGAGGCCGCTGCAGCGGAACGCTACAGCCTGTGGCTGGGCCTGCGCGACCCCGGAACCCGCGAGGAAGCGCGCGCCGAGCTGCGCCGCCGGATCGACCGGCCCGGAAGCGAGCTTCTCTATTTGCCGCTGGCGCTCGGCTTCGAGACTGGGGTTGATCGCGTCCGTGCCGAGGCGGCGATCCGCCGCCGGGTCGCGCGCGGCGCAACCGACGATCCCGAGCTCGCCGGCGCGGCGGTGGCGCTGCTCCTCGACTATGCTCATAGCGATCCCGGCGAAGCCGCCGCGTTCATTGACCGGCAGCGCACGCTACTCGTCGATTATCTCGATCCCGCGAGCTTCGTCCGGCTTGAGATTGGGGTCCTGACCAGCGCGGGTCGCCATGACGCAGCGCGCGCGCTGCTCGCCGGCCCCGGCACCGTCCTGTCCGAGGCTTTCCGGACCCTGCTCGCGAGCGCGGTAGAAGAAAGCGACGCCGAGCCTTCGCTCGAAGTGCTCGAAGCCGCCTATGGCGCCGATCCGCAGACCGCGACGCTAGCCCATCTGGTCGAGCGCTATCGCGAACTCGACTATTCGCCCCGCTTCCTCGAGTTGGCGCGGCGTCTGCTCGCCGAGCTGCCTACCCATCAGTCCGCGCTTGAATGCTTGGTTTTTCTCGGCGAGCAGGGGCGCTACGCCGAAGCGCTCGAGCTGGTCGAGTTGCTGGGCGACCTCATTACCCAGAACCCACTGCTCGCCCTTCAGGCGGGCTGGATCTATTTCTGGCTGGGTCGCTTCGGCGATGCCGAAGCGATGCTGCGGGTTGCCGAGGCCCCCCCCGGCACCGGCCAGGCGCGAATCTTGCGTTACCAGCTACTAGTCGCCAGCGGTCGCTGGGAGGCGATCGACGCGTTCCTTGAGGAGCAATGGCAGGCGCGCGCGCAGCGCTCGCCGCTCGAGCTGGCCCAATGCGCGACGCTCGCCGCGCAGACCCGCGCCAAGCGCGTCACCGACCTGGTGCGTGAGGCGGCGGCGCGCGCGCCCGACGATCCCCAGGTTCTCGTCGCCGCCTATAGTGCAGCGACCGCCGCCGGGCTCGAAGAGGCTATTCCCGAGGCGGGATCCTGGATCATGCGCGCGGCCGAGCTTTCGGATCCGGACGGGCCGATCCAGAAGCGGTCGCTCGCCGAACTGCTCGACGATCAACCCGAATGGGAAGCGCGTGTAGCTGACGCGCGGCGCGGCCGGGCCGATGCGGAGATGCCGCTCGCCGGCGTCGCGATGCTGCTGCGCCAGCCCTGGCTTGAGCTGCAGCTCGCGCCCCTGCTCGAGAATCCGGAACAGCCTTTTCCTAAGCGCCGCCGCGCCGCCCCGCTGTTCAGCGGACGCCAGCGTATCGATGCCGCCGAGACGTTCGAGGCGCGCGAGATCGCGCTCGACCGCCACGCGATCGTCACCTTGGCGGCGGCCGGCACGCTCGATGCCGTCGTCGCGGCGTTCGACCGTCTCCACGTACCGCACGACCTGTTCAGCGACCTGTTCGAGCAGTGCCACCGCGTCGCCTTCCATCAGCCAAGCAAGATTGCCTTCGCGCACCGCCTGCTCGAACTACTGGCGCGCGGTCGGGTGAAGCCGTTCGAGCCCGGCACTGTCGCGGATGTCGGTCTCATCACCGAGATCGGCGAGAGCCGTGCGGCGTTGCTGAGCGAGGCGGTCGCGCAAGCGGACGGCCAGCATGTCGTCGTCCATCCTCATCCGATCACCCGAGTCGGCTCGTTGCTCTCCGAACCGGTGCCGCTCGACCGCTATGCCGCGCATCTGTGCAGCTGCTTAGGCGTGCTCGATGCGCTTGAGCGTGCCGGACGGCTCAGCCGGTCCGAGCTCGACCGCGCGCGCGCCTATCTCGAGCAGCATGACCGCCGCTGGCCGGACGAGCCCGTGATCGAGGCGGGTGCGACTCTGTATCTCAGCGACCTGGCGGTCGACTATTTCCGCTACACCGGATTGATCGACAAGATCGCGGCGGCCGGATTAACGGTGGTGGTCGCCAAGTCCGAGCTCGCCGAAGCCGAGGCTCTGCGCGGCGTCGATGCCTTGGCACAGGCGGTCACCCGCGTGATCGATGGCCTGCGCGCTACCTTAGCGCCGGCACTTGCCGAAGGCCGGCTCTGCCTCGGCGCCGCGGCGCGGCACGAGGAGGGGGAGGGCGCCGCTTCCTATATCGCCGGCTTCGAGAGTCTGATCTTTCGCGCAGATACCCTGGTCAGTGACGATCGGTTCTTCAACCGCTACGCCCATTTCGAGCATCCGAGCGGCAAGCGGCGGATCCTGAGCTCGCTCGACTTGGTCGAGCTCTTGTCGCGCGGCGGCAGAATCGAACCGGCGAACCTCGAGACCATGCGTGCCTGGCTCCGCGGGGCGGGCGCGATCCTGGTCGGCACCCGCGGCGACGAGCTGCTCGGGCTACTCAGGCCGACAGTGCCCGATGCGGCGTTTCGCGAGACCGGCGATCTCCGCGCGATCCGCGAGAATCTGCGGCTCGCCCAGATGCGCGGCTGGTTCGATCCCAAGGTCGAGATCGGCTGGCTGGTCGCCTTCCAAGAAGCGCTCGGCGAGGCACTCGTCGGGCAGTGGCGCAACGATATCCCCGACCCGCTTGCCCGCGCTCGTTCGGACTGGCTGTTCGTCTGCATGCAGTCGCGCGACTGGGCCGATACCGATGTCGGCGCGCCGTTGGAGGGGTTGGCCTGCAACGGCATGGTCCTCGATCTTGCCAAGCTCGTCGGCAGCTATCGCCAAGTCGAGACCGATGCCCGACCGCGCTTCGCAGCGTGGCTTGAGCAGGACGTGCTCGCCCCGCTCTGGGATAGCGAACCGCGCCTGGAGGCGATCTTCCACCAGCACCTGCGCGAATTGCTGCTCTCAGTCGCCGCGGATCTGCACCGCGACGAGCCCCAGGTGAGCGAACGCCGGGCGCTGCTCCTGTCGCTCCACGCCTTGCCGGATTTTCTGCAGGTGGCGCTTCTTCAGGACGAAAATTTCCGCGCCAGGACGGGCCATGCGCTCGAGGCCACTGTCGAAATCGGCAAGGCGTCGTTCCTCCGCAGTGCCTTCTGGCGCGTCGCACAGGTCGTCTATGCGGAACCCGAGGCCGAACGGCGTATCGCCGATATCGCCGGCAACCGCTGGACGCTGCGCACCGAGCAAGGTGATGGAAGCTGGCCCCTGCTGCTCCGGCGCAAGAAAATGGGTTATCGAACGCGGGGCCTGGCGGGGCTGCATCCCGATGCCTCGGAGCGGGTAGCGATGCTCGACGCCCTGTTGGCGGATTATGGCCAGACGCCCGCCTCGCTCGGCGACTGGCATCGCCGGCTGCTCGAAGGGCCGCTCGACGCGGCCGGCATCGAAGCGCTCGACCTCGCCTTGCGCGGGTTGCCTGGCGCAGGCGCCGCCGCGATCGTCGACAGCCTGTCGGCGAACGAGGCCTCGATCTCGCTGCTCGTCCCGCCTTCGCGTGCCTATTGGAGCGCGCTGCTGGGAGACGGCCCGGCCGAGGACCTCGAAACCTATGTGACCGATGTATTGCCCGGCCAGCTTGCCCGGCTCCGCGCCGAACATCAGAATCCGGATAGATGGCTTCTTCTTCTCGCGGCGCATCCGCGAATCCTCGGCGAGGACCGGTTTGGGTCGCGCACCGCCGAGGAATGGCATGCGCTGGGACGCTGGGCGGTTGAGGCAGGGGACCCGATGGCCAAGGCGGGTTTCATCGAGCTCGCGTTGCCGCATGTCGGCAGGGATGCGGCGCTCGACGCACTGATCGTCACGCTCGCCGATCAGATCGAGGCACTCGACCCCGAGGACGCTTCGGGCGCGCTGCACCTGGTCTCGAGCCTGGCGATGTTCGTCGATGGCGAGCTGAGCCGATTGGGCGTGCTCGCCGATTGGCCGCCCTTTCGCCGGCGTCTGGCGTCACTTGCCCAGGCGGCGCTGATCGCCCGGATTGTCGACGGCCAGATCGACACGCAGCATTTCGCAGCATTCTGCACCGCCCAGCGCGGCTGGCGATTCCTGGTCCAGAACCTTCTCGACCTACAGCGCGAGCCGCGCTGGCGCCCTGACTTCATCACCGCCGGGCAACTCAAACACGAACTGATCGGCCGGATCGTCAACGCTGCCGGCGCGATGCCCGAAACCGACATGTCGGAGAAGTTGCGATCCCGCTTCTTGGGCCAGGAAGACAGCCTGCGCGCGCGGATGGCATATCCGATGGTCTTCTGGCCTGGTCCGCTCGAAGGCGGCAGTCGCCTGCAGCCGCTGCCCGAGGCTCTTTGCGAGGATCTCGATCGCGCCTTCGCCGAAGAGACCCCGAACCTCGAGGCGCTGATGCTCCTGGCCAACCTGGCGGCGATGTTCGCGATCCCCGATGATCTGGTCGAGCGGGCGGTGGCTCGCATTCGCGCCGCGGGACCGCGGTTGCTGGCATTGATCCCGACCGAGCGCGTCTACGCCCAGCTGCTGGGCTTGGCGCATGTCGCCGCCTCGCATCGCGCCGAGCCACTCGCCGATGCGGTGCAGGTGCTCGCCCGGGTCTCGCGGCTGCAAGTCCGCTGGCCGGTCGCCGAGGAGATGCAGCTTGCGCTGTACGCGGCCGCCTCGCGCGAAGCACCCAGCGATTGGCGCCGCTATCTCGGCAATTGGATCGCCGAACTCGTGGTGCGCAATGAGGATCGCGACTATGGCACGCAGTTGCTGACATGGACCGAGGCCCTGTGCGAAATCGATCCGATCTTCAGGACCAAGGCAGGCAGCGCGGTTGCGTCGCTGCGACTTCTGCTCGATCGCTAGATTTCCCAGCCGTTCGCCCCGCGTTAGAGCGGATCGCGCCGCTTGCGACGATCCTCCAGGCCAAACAGTGACATCGATCCGATAATGGTGTCCGGGTCCGCTCGCCCACGAGTCCGTTCCTCCACGCCGATCGCCAGCGTGAGTTGGATCAGCGCGGACCGCGCTATCTTCATCACGCGGAGCGCCTTGGCTTCGAGCAGGTCGCTGTCGATCGATAGACCCAGCCCCTCCGCGCTCGATTTCGGTCCCATCAATTGCCAGGCCCAGCCTTCGTGGACCTGCAGATATTTATGCTCGAGCGCGTTGCGGATGTCGTGCAGCTCGCGGGCATCCGCGCCCGTGGTTCGCTTGAGCTCGTCGTCGAACAGCTCCTTGGACAACCAGTAGAGCCCGCGCAGCGGCCAATTCTCATAAGCCTTGAAGCGGTCGAGCAGCCGCGGCTTGCCTTCGACCATCCAGACATTCTTGAAGTTGATCCGGTCGGCGATCTTCCCGAGCTTCCAATAATGATCGACCAGGAAGGCTACCTTGTCGAGCAGAGAATAAGCGATGCGGAATGCCGTTCGAACCCGCTCCGCGGCGAGACCGTGGAGCGGATAATCGAGCGTGTCGAACAGCTGCACGCCGCGGTCCGAGAAGTGCACGCGGGTATCGTGCAGTCCCTCGTAGAGCATGAAGCGCGCCGACACATATTCCTGCTTCATTTGGTTGAAGAAGCCGATGACCGGCGGCGGCGTGACCACGCCGGGGCGTTCGTCGAAGCGTTCGCGGATCGGCGGCAGAACCAGGTCATCCGAAGCCGCCGCCGAATACGCGCCAAGATCGTTGAGCGGGCTGAGGAACAGACGGCGCTGGAGGCACCATAGCCGATAGGCGCGTTCCGCCTTGCTGCGCCCAAGCGGCGGCCCATCCAGGTCCTGGATCGCACGAATCCGCTCGAGGTCGCCGGCCCGCGTGCACGCCTCTGCGGCGTCGGCGATCTGCTGCAGCACCGCGTCCGGATAGACCGAATCATAGACCGCGCCGGGAGCGTTGGCAGCGGCGAGCCCGTCATGGGCGTGCAGGAGTAAGATCGCGCGCTGCCGAATGTCGTCCAGCAGTCCGCCATAATGTTTGAGGCCATAGCCGCGATTTGCCTGCGCCATCGCGAATCTAGGAATGATCCGGAGCGCCGCATCCCATCCTTCGATCGCATCGATGAAGCGCCCCATCGTGTCGAGCTGGCTCGCCCGGTTGGTCAGAATCTGGCAGCAGCGGATCAGGTCGAGTTCGACGAACCCTGGATGCACTGCGGCGCGCGACAGCGCGAGCACCTGCTGTTCGCGCTCGGGATGCTCCCACGCCCAAGAGCCGCGCTCTCCCGCCACTTCTTCCTTCAAGCTCCACGCATTGGCGCGGAAATATTCGATCAGCACGCCTTGCTTGGCGGTCAGTTCGCGCTTCGCCAGTTCGTCGAGCAGATAGAGGGCGCGGTCAGCGCCGCGGCCGAATCCAGCGTCGTGTGATAGGTCGATCAGCGTGCCGATATGCTCGAGCGCGGCCTCGGCACCTAGCTTCGTGATCGAACGTTCGCGCAGCTTCTCCAGTCCTTCCTGCCTTGCCAAGGATCGATCCCCCCCCCGATGATGCGCGGTGCAGTCACGTCTGATGATTACGGACATTACACCAAGAGAGTCGGTGGTTCGAACGTCCGGTTTGGCTAGGATGGTGCCTGAAACCTGATAGTCAGCAGTCTGCCCACGTCCAGCCGTTGAACCGGGCCTGCTGAGGCTGCGGAGTGTCCCATCACCAGAGTGTCTTGATGGCCGCCATTTGCGCATCTGTCTGGGGAAATGCCTTAGCGGCTCAGGAGGTTTATAACCGATCCGTTACCGAAAACGGCTACTGAGCCTGGCATTTTACCGCTAAGCGATTGAAATCGCTTGGTGACCCCTACGAGAATCGAACTCGTGTTTTCGCCGTGAGAGGGCGACGTCCTAACCGCTAGACGAAGGGGCCGTGCAGCGGAAGGCGCGCACTTACGCAGCGCGTCCGGTGCCGTCAAGCGCGTATCGGCGCGAGACCTAGCCAACGTTGTGCGGCGGGCCAGCGGGGGAGCAGCAGACGGTCGCCGATTGCCGCCAGCGCGAGCGTCGCGCCGAACAACGGCATCGCGGCGGCGAGCAGCAGGATCGCGCCGATCAGCACCGGCCCATAGCGCGGACGCGAAAGCGGCGCCGGCGCACCGAGCAGGCCCTGGGGGCGCCTGCGCCACCACATCACCGTACCCGAAACCGACAGCGTGGCGAGCAGCAGCGCGGTGAGCGTGCCGAGCAGCTGGTTGGCGAGGCCGAACAGCGCGCCCTCATGCGCGGCGATGCCATAGCCCACTGCGCGGTCGAGCCAGTGACGATCGGCGAAGTCGCGGCGCGAGGTGAGGGCGCCGGTGGTACCGTCCACGGTAATCCGCGTGCGTTGCGGACGGTTGGCTGCGTCTGAAGTGATCGTCCAGTCCGTGCCCTGCGAGGGCGGGGCGAGCAGCACCGGCGCGGCGATCCCGAGCGGGTAGGCGGCTGCGACCACGCGATCGAGCGCGCCGCCCGGCGCCACGGTATGCGGCATCGCCATGCCGCCATGCTCGGCATGGTCGCCCAGCATCGGCCGCGCACCGGTGGGCCAGTCCTGGGGTCCGTCGAGCGTGCCGGTGGCGGTGCGGACCTCCTTGAAATAGCTGCCCCAGAATTTCGCCCAGGGGAGCCCGGTCGAGATCAGGAACAGTGCCAGCACAGCGACCCAGATACCCGCGACTGCGTGCAGATCGCGCCAGAACAGGCGTTTTCCGCGCCCCAGCCGGGGATAGAATACGCCGCCGAGCCCGCGGACACGCCGCGGCCACCAGAGATAGAGGCCGGTCAACAGCATCGTCACCGTCCAGCAGGCGGCGATCTCGACGAGGTAGCTGCCCGGATTGCCTGCGCGGAATTTGCCGTGGAGGTCGGAAATCACCCGCATCGGGCGTTCGCTTTCGGCTTCGATGCGCAGCACGCGCAGGCGATAGGGATCGACATAGACGCGGGTCTCGGCGCGATCCTTGCCAACGATCACCCGCGCGGCCTCGCCGGGCGCCTGGGGGAGCTGATATCTGTGCAGCGTCGCGCCGGGCACCGCGGCGAGTGCCGCCCTGACCTGGGTTTCGGCGCTTGCGCGCGGTCCGGTGGGCGTCAGGCTATTGTAGGGCCGCTCCAGCCACGCCTCGATCTGCGGCTTCCACAGATAGATCGTCCCCGTCGCGGCGAGCCACAGGACGAAGGGCATGCAGAACAGCCCGGCATAGAAATGCCAGCGCCACACCGCATTGTACCAGCGCATGCCCGGAGCGGCCGCCATCAGAAGCTCGCCCGTACGCCGGCGAACACGCTGCGCCGCTCGACCGGGTAGAAGATCGCACTCGCCGAGGTGTAGGCGATCACCGCGGAGATATCCCCTGCCGCCTTGCGACCGCCGAGATTGCGCGCGTCGGCGAACAGCGTGAAGCGATCGTCGATCTGGGCCTCGGCGCTCAGTCCGACCAGCACATAGCCGTCGGTCCGGAAGCTGTTGGCATAGTCGGTCCAGGCGCCTCGTGGCGTCCATTCGAGATTCGGCGAGACATGCAGTGTCTCGCCGCCCAGCCGCAGTTCGGCACGGTAGAAATGCTCTGGGACCACAGGCAGGCGATTGTTGCCGAACTGGGTGTCATCGACGAAGCGGAAGTTGTTCCACATATAGACCTGCCGCAACCGCGCCCATGCGGTAAGATCGAGGTCGAGCCCGAGCTCCACACCCTGATGCCGGGTGCGTCCGGCGTTGAAGGTAGATGCGGGGATCGTCGGCGGCGCGATATTATATTGGAGCAGTTCGCCGTCCAGATCAGCGCGGTAGACGCTGAGGTCGAAGCGCAGCGGGCCGATCCGGCCGCGTCCGCCGATCTCCGCGGTCCAGCCACGCTGGGCGTCGAGCGGCACGAAGCTGGAGATCTGGGCGAGCTCGATGAAGCCGGGCAGTTCGTGGCTGCGGCTGAGATTGGCGTATAGCTGTACGGTGTATCCCGGCTCGAACAACAGCCCCAGCTTGGGCGAAAGCTGATCGAAGGTTGCGCGGCCGCTGGAGACGATCGGGAAGATTTGGTCCTGGCGGCGGAGGCCAGAGGTGTAGACTGCGCCGGCGATAAGCGTCAGCCGATCGAGCGGACGCACCCGCGCTTCGGCATAGGCGTCGATAGTTCGCGCCTGCTGGTCTGCCGCAAACGTCTTCGCGCCCTGCTCGCCATTGAGGTTGACGAAGCGGCGCGAGGCGACGTCGCCGAAACGCGCGGTTACACCCGCGGTTAAGCTGAATGCGCCGAAATCCTGGTCGAGCCGCGCATAACTGCCCCAGTCGAACGATTTCTGGTCGACGAGCTGGTAGATAGGGTGATGGAGCTGCTTGGCGTTGAGGAACAGGCCGACATCGAGCTTGCCGTCGCCGATCACGAAGCTGGTGCGGTTCTGGAGCCGCAGCGAGTCGATGTCGCGCGCCTGGTCGCCGGCGAAATTGCCGGTCTGTGGTGCCGATCGTACCACGGCGTAGGTAAGCGCGCCGGGCAGTTCTTGCCGGATAGACTGTGCGCTGGCGTAGAAACGCGTCTCGATGCCTTCGCCGAGCCGCAAGCCGACATTGCCGTTCACGCGCAGCGCCTTGCGGCGGGCATGGTCGCGGTCGCCGTCGGAACGGTCGCCGGCGATCGCCAGCCAGGCGTCGCCGCGTTCGTCGGCATAGCCCAAGCTGGCTAGGCCACGGATCGTGTTGAAGCTGCCGCCGTCGAGGCGCAGTTGCGCCCCGTTCGATGAGCGGCCGGTGGGCGTGACTCCGTTGATCGCGCCGCCCAGCGTCGAGGCGCCGAAGCGCAGCGCGTTGGCGCCACGGAACACTTCGATATGCTGGAGCAAGGCAGGGTCGAGCTCCTGGAAATCGCCGTTGTCGTCGGCGAGGTTGATGGGAATGCCGTCCTGGAGCAGCGTCAGGCCGCGCATGTGATAGCCACGGCTGATTCCCGATCCGCGGATCGACAGGCGCACTTCCTGCCCGAAGCGCGGCTGGGCGTAGACGCCGGGGGAAAAGGCGAGCGCGTCGCGCAGCGAGACCGCGAGCTTCGCGTCATAGTCGCTGGCGGGGACGACATTGGCGCCGCCAGGCGTCTCGCCGACGCGCTGGATGGCTTCCTTGACCAGCCGCTCGGCAGTGACGACGATTTCGGTGTTGGCGGACGGGGTTTCCTGCGCGAGCGCGGGCACGGCGACGAGCAACGGTGCGCCGAACACGGCGCGAAGAACAAACGACATTATAGGGATTCCTCGACTGAACGAACAGCGCGCGCGAAGGCGCGGACGGCGTCAGGCGAGGCGGGGTGGGCCGGTCGAGAGCGGCGGCGGCGCAGCGAGCCCGCGGCCGGGAGCGGCTTCGAAGCGGACGTGGCGCACCGGTT
This sequence comes from Sphingomonas sp. LM7, assembly GCF_002002925.1. Classification (NCBI taxonomy): domain Bacteria; kingdom Pseudomonadati; phylum Pseudomonadota; class Alphaproteobacteria; order Sphingomonadales; family Sphingomonadaceae; genus Sphingomonas; species Sphingomonas sp. LM7. The sequence continues at coordinate 828,927 of NZ_CP019511.1, forward strand.
CGGCGGCGGGCAGGAGCTGCGGGAGTATGACCGGCGCCGGAGGGGCGATAGGCTGCGCGGCCATCGCGAATGCGCAGGGCTGGTCGGAAGCCTTGTGCTCGGCGGGGGCGGGCTTGCCGACGGCGTCGGCGAGCAGTGCCTTGGCCTCGGCGAGCGCGCCGCCGCCGCTGAAGCCGCTATCGGCGCACCAGGACAGCGTGACATGCCCGGCGGAAACCTGCGGCATCCACCCGGCCGGAACCGCGATGCGCAGGAGCAGCGCGCAGCCGACCAGCAGCAGCGCGAGACGCTGCCAGCTGTTTCGCCCGAGATCCGTCCTTTCGGTCACGCGCCTTCGTCGCCCATGTAGCGGGCATCGGCAAGCGGACAATTTGTCCCAGTTAGCCGGCGATGGGCAGTCGCAGGCTGCCGTCAGGCTCGTAATGGACTTCGCTATAGGCGGTGACCACGTCCAGCGGCAGCGGCCCATAGATGTGCGGAAACAGCTGCCCGCCGCGCGAGGGCTCCCACTTGATCGCCTCCCCGAGCGCTTCGAGATCGACCGCGGCGAGCCACAGCCCGTCCTGGCCGGCGAAGTGCTTGTCGAGCGTTTCCTGCAGCTGCGCGGCGGTCGAGAGGTGGATGTACCCGTCGGCGAGGTCCACCGGCGCACCGACGAAGCTGCCGTCCTGCTCCAATGACTTCATCTGCTCGGCAGTGAGCACTTTATAGGCGATGGGATCGGGCATCCTGTCCTCCGTGAAACTGGGCTGCACTTGCCAAGCAATACCCCGTCACCCCGGACTTGTTCCGGGTGCCACCGTGCGGCAGCCGAGGCGTCCGCGATCAGCGCAAGCGCTTCCGACCGGTCGACCCCGGCACGAGGCCGGGGTGACGCGTGGTTTTACTGCCCGTCTTCCGGGCCTGCAGCCAAGTCTTCGTTCGTGGTCGCATCCGGAGTCGGTTCGCCGCCAGTCGGGCCGTCGGCGAGGTTGATCTCGGCTTCGTCCTCGCTCTCCTCGATCCGCGCGGCCGAGACGACATGTTCGTCTTTGGCGACGCGGAAGAGGATCACGCCCTGGGTGTTGCGCCCGGTGACGCGCACCGAGCCCACCGTGGTGCGGATCAGCTTGGCCTGATCGGTAACCAGCATCAGCTGCTCGCCATTGTGAGCCGGGAAGCTAGCCACCACCGGGCCGTTGCGGTCCGAGCTGACGATGTTGGTGATGCCCTGGCCACCGCGGTTGGTGCGGCGATATTCGTACGCCGAGGTGCGCTTGCCATAGCCGTTGGCGGTGACGGTGAGGACGAATTCTTCCGCTGTCTCGAATTCGGCCATGCGCTCGGCGCTGAGGGTGACTTCGCGGTCGCCTTCCTTCCACGGAGCGGCCTTGAGGTAATCCTCGCGTTCCTGCGGCGTGGCGGCGAAGCCGCGTAGCACCGACAGCGAGATGACTTCGTCGCCCTCGGCCAGCCGCGCGCCGCGCACGCCGGTAGAATCGCGGCTCTGGAATTCGCGGACGTCGGTCGAGGCGAAACGGATCGCCTTGCCCTGCTTGGTGGCGAGCAGGACGTCATTGTCTTCGGTCAGCAGCGACACGCCGATCAGGCGATCTTCCGATCCCTCCTCGAACTTCATCGCGATCTTGCCGTTGGTGCGGATGTTGGCGAATGCGTCCATCGAATTGCGGCGCACCGAACCCTTGGCGGTAGCGAACATGACGTGGAGCGCGCCCCATTCATTCTCGTCCTCGGGCAGCGGCAGCACGGTCGAGATCGTCTCCCCGCTGGCGAGCGGGAGCAAGTTGATCATCGGCCGGCCGCGGGTGGCCGGACCGCCCTCGGGCAGGCGCCAGACCTTCATTCGATAGACCTTGCCGTGGGTCGAGAAGAACAGCACCGGCGTGTGCGTCGACGTGACGAAGAGGTGCGTGACTGCATCCTCGTCCTTGGTCGCCATGCCGGCGCGGCCCTTGCCCCCCTTGTTCTGCGCGCGGAAGGTGTCGAGCGGGGTGCGCTTGATATAGCCTTCCATGGTCACGGTGACGACCATGTCCTCGCGCTCGATCAGGTCTTCGTCCTCGATCCCGTCGGCGGCGGCGGCGATTTCGGTGCGGCGCGGCGTCGCATAGGCGTCGCGGACCGCGGTCAATTCCTCGACGATGACTTCGTAGAGCTTGGCGCGGTTGCCGAGGATCTCGAGCAGTTCGGCGATCGTCTCGGCGAGCTTGGCGAGTTCTTCGCCGATCTCGTCGCGGCCCAGCGCGGTAAGGCGATGCAGGCGCAGGTCGAGGATCGCCCGAACCTGGACTTCGCTCAGGCGATAGTTGTCGCCGCTAACCTCGGTGTCGATCGCCTCGACCAGGCGGATATACGGCGCGATCTCGGCGATCGGCCATTCGCGGGTCAGCAAGCGATCGCGTGCAACCGCGGGGCTCGGCGAACTGCGAATGATCTTCACAACTTCGTCGAGGTTGGTGACTGCGATGACGAGGCCGAGCAAGATGTGTGCACGGTCGCGTGCCTTGGCGAGCTCGAACTTCGAGCGCCGCGTGATGACCTCTTCGCGGAACTTGACGAACGCCTCGATGATGTCGCGCAGGTTGAGCAGTTCGGGGCGGCCGCCGCGGATCGCGAGCATGTTCGCCGGGAAGGACGACTGCGCCGGGGTGTTGCGCCACAGCTGGTTGAGCACGACTTCGGGAGTCGCGTCGCGCTTGAGGTCGATGACGATGCGCACGCCTTCGCGATTCGATTCGTCGCGGATGTCGCTGACGCCTTCGATCCGCTTTTCCTTGGCGGCCTCTGCGATCTTCTCGACCAGCGCGTTCTTGCCCTGCTGGTACGGAATCTCGGTGAGCACGATCGAGCGGCGCTCGCCGCGCTGTTCGGTGGTGTGGCGGCTGCGCACCATGATCGAGCCGCGACCGGTCTGGTAGGCGCTGCGGCAACCCGAACGGCCGAGAATGATCCCGCCGGTGGGAAAATCGGGACCGGGGACGATCTCGAACAGCTCTTCGATCGTGATCGCGCCATTCTCGATATAGGCGAGGCACGCGTCGATCACTTCGCCGAGATTATGCGGCGGGATGTTGGTCGCCATGCCGACCGCGATGCCGCCGGCGCCGTTGACGAGAAGGTTTGGGTAGCGGGCGGGCAGGACCGTCGGCTCGCTTTCGGAGCCGTCGTAATTGTCCTGGAAGTCGACCGTGTCCTTGTCGATGTCGTCGAGCAGCGCCGAGGCGACCTTGGCAAGGCGCGCTTCGGTGTAGCGCATCGCCGCGGGCGGATCGGGATCCATCGAGCCGAAATTGCCCTGGCCGTCGATCAGCGGCACTCGCATCGCCCAGTCCTGGGCCATGCGCGCCATCGCGTCGTAGATCGAGCTGTCGCCGTGCGGATGATATTTGCCCATCACGTCGCCGACGAGGCGCGCCGATTTGCGATAGGCGCGGCCAGCGACATAGCCGCCTTCCTGCGCGGCATAGAGGATGCGGCGGTGGACCGGCTTGAGACCATCCCGAACGTCGGGGAGGGCGCGCGCCACGATCACGCTCATCGCGTAATCGAGGTACGAGGTCTTCATCTCGTCGACGATCGAGATCGGGGTAATGTCGGAAGGGTCGGCGAGGATGGTCTCGTCGGTCAAAGGATGGTGCTTTCGGAGTTTGTTACGTTGCTATGGCTCTAGCGCGCCCGATACCACCTGCCAACCCCGCGCACCTGCGCCCGCGCGTACGTACGCGCGAGGCCGGAGAGCTTTCGCGGCAGTATATCGATAGTTCGCCTGGGTGCTCGACCTAGAGGCCGGTCACACCGCAGGCTGCCGCGACGGAAATCGGATTGCCGATGGAGACCGACGCGATCATTTCGTCGCTCAGCGCCTTCAGGAAGCTGGCATCGCTGCCCAGGTTGCGCTTCTTGAGCTCGTCGTCGGTGAGCTTGTCCGATAGCGGTGCCAGCCCTGCCTTGATCCTCGTGAGAACCGCGGTGTCGCCGCTTTCCTTGCTGATTTCCTCGGCTGCACCCTGCAGTACCGAAAGCGTGCCGAAGCACAGCATCGTCCGTTTGAACGGATCGGCGGGCAGACGCACCGGGCTGGTGCTGCGCGCGAGCGGGAAGCGCGCGTGGCAGAGGGGAGCGAGCTGCTTCGCGGCTTCGGGCGTGGGCACCGTGCCCTTGCTGGCTTCCTCGGAAAGCGCCTGCAGCCGGGCGAAGAAGGATTCGCTGGCGCCTTCGGCCTTCGCCGCCTGCATCGACAGATGGGTGAATTGCGAAGTCAGGCGCATCGGCGAATCCACGTTCGCGCCTGCGATCGCGACGACCTGGGCGCACTTCATCGCGGCCTTGGCAGTGTCGGCTTCGAGCGTGGGCGTCTGAAGCATCAGCGCGAACATCGTCAACATGAAGAAAAATTCCCCCCGAATAATACCATCGACAGCTTAAGCGATTTTGCGCGACGAACGCCAGCGCTGGAACGATGAACCGCGTTCAATCGTCGTTCAGGGCGCGCTTGGCATCCGGCTCATCGAACGCGTCCGCTTGAACGGCGCGCGGCGGGCATTTACAGGACCCCCAAATCGTCTGCCGTTCCCACGAGGAGAGTAGTAAATGACGTTCGTTTCGAAGCTCGCGATGGCCACTGTGCTGACGCTGGGCGCTTCCGCGCTGGGCAGCGCCCCCGCCTTCGCGCAGAAGGACAAGCAGGCCGCGGCGCCCGAGCTGAAGGTCAGCGAGGAGTTCCGCAAGCCGGCTGCCGCAGCCGATGTCGCGCTCAAGGCAAAGGACCTCGCGACCGCCGACACCCAGATCAGCGCCGCCGAGGCCGTCGCCAAGAATGACGACGAGAAATATTACTCGGCCTATCTCCGCCTTCTGCTCGAGCTCGAGCGCAAGAACGAGACCGGCCAGATGAAGGCGCTCAGCATTCTCGCGAGCAGCCCCAAGACCCCGCCCGACCGCATCAAGGTCTATGGCGCGATCTACAATTACATGGTCGGCGCCGAGCTGATCAAGCAGCGCAAGGCCTCCGAGGCTATCGCGCCGCTGCTCAAGGCGCGCGAGCTCGGCTCGACCGAGAGCGACCTGCCCGTGCTGCTCGCCAATGCCTATTCGGCCACCGGCAAGCCGGCAGAGGCGATCGCCGAAGTGAGCCGCGCGATCGAAGCGACCAAGGCCGCCGGGCGCAAGCCGCCGGCCGACTGGTACAAGTTCGCGATCCCGAAGGTGAACGCCACCGGCGATCGTGTGGCGACGGCCGATTGGCTCAAGCGCTTCATCGCCGAATATCCCACCGCGCAGAACTGGCGCTGGGCGATCCAGATCACGCGCCTCGCCAGCCCGGCGGGCGCCGGCAAGACCGACAAGCTCAACCTGTACCGCCTGATGCGCGCCACCAACGCGCTGGCAGATCGCGGCGACTATGCCGATTACGGCTTCGCCGCGCAGCAGGCCGGCCTGCCTTGGGAAGCCGTTTCGGTGATCGACGAAGGCCGCAAGTCGGGCAAGATCCCGGCGGGCGACGCCGATGTCGGACGGACCTACACCGCCTCGCAGGCGGCCGTTAAGTCGGAGGGCTCGCTGGAGACACTCGCCAAGCAGTCGGCTGCCGCCAAGGACGGCCGCACCGCGCAGCAGACCGGCGACGCGTTCCTCGCGTCGGGCAATTACGCCCGCGCCGTCGAGCTCTACGACGTGGCGCTCCAGAAGGGCAGCGTCGATGCCGATGAAGTGAACCTCAACCGCGGCGTCGCGCTGCGCGCGCTGGGCCGCAAGGATGAGGCGCGCACTGCGTTCCAGGCAGTCAAGGGCGCCTATGCCAACACGGCGCTGCTGTGGCAGGCGTCGGTGGATTTCCCGCCGCTCGCCTGAGCCGCGGGCGCAGAACGGAAAAAGAAAGGGGCGGCCGTCGTGCCGCCCCTTTTCATATTCCGGTTCTTACATTTCTGGGACGGGGACGCCCGGCAGTGCCTTCGAGGTGCGGATCGTCAGCGACGTCTTCACATGCTCGACATTGGGCGCGGTGGTAAGCTGAGTCGTCAGGATCTGCTGGAAGCTCTGCAGGTCCGGGGCGACGATCTTTAGGATGAAGTCGATCTCGCCATTGAGCATGTGGCATTCGCGGACTTCGGGAATGTCGGCCACCAGTTGCTCGAACGCGCGCAGGTCGCTCTCCGCCTGGCTCTTCAGGCTGACCATCGCGAACACGGTAAGGTTATAGCCGAGCGCGGCGGGATCCAGCGCGGCATGATAGCCGCTGATCGCGCCTTGCTGCTCGAGCGCACGCACGCGGCGCAGGCAGGGCGGCGCAGTCAAGCCGACGCGCTCCGCCAGCTCGACATTGGTCATCCGGCCATTATCTTGGAGCAGCCCGAGGATCCGCACGTCGATTTCGTCGAATCGCATGAGGTCGTCACTTTCGTTGTGGATTCGTTGCATGATTGGGTTGCTAGACTATAAGATAATTTCAACGCAACGCAATTGTCCCACAATGCGACGTGCCGAAATGGCATGTTTCGAGCGACGCCTTTGAACGTTAATAAATATTGAAGACGCGCTTCCGCGTCGTTGGGACAATGGCTGGCGCGTGCGCTTCGACGATACCCTGGAGACGGTTCTCGCCGCCGATCTGACCACGCCCTATGGCGTGCATTCGGCATGGCGGCAACTCGTCGACCTGATCGGCCGCCGCCGGGTTCCGCCTGCCACGCGCGCGATGGCGACGCTGCGTGCGATCCGGGGGGACGTGCCCCCGCCGGTCCGTGCCGCCAGCGCCCGCGCGCTCGAATTCGCCAACCCGCCTGCGCCGCTGGTGCGGCTGTTTGCGCAGGACAACATCTCGATCGCGGTCCCGGTGCTGCGTAGCGCGCAGCTCACATCGTCGGAATGGATCCAGCTGCTTCCCGACCTTGCCCCCGCCGCGCGCAGCGTGCTGCGCAACCGCCGCGACCTAGGTCCGCCGGTGCAGCGTGCGCTCGAAAGCTTTGGCTCGGTCGATTTCGTCCTGCCTGACGGCGTGGCCGAACGCGGCGAAGCGTTGACGGAAGTTGTGGATAGATCCGCCGGATCGATTGCGGAACCGTCCCCCGACGCGCACAACCCCGACATGGACCATAGCGACAGGATCACTGCGGCGGCGCAGCCGGTCGCGCCGCCTGCCGAGGGCGATGGTCCGTTCGAGATCGCCGAAGTCGTCGCCCGGATCGATGCGTTCTGGCGACATCGCGAGGAGACCGGGCCAATCGTCCCGTCCGCGCCGCCGCCCGCGGAGGAATTCCGCTTCGAAACCGACGAGAAGGGCATGATCCGCTGGGTGGATGGCGTCAGCCGCGCGCCGGTGATCGGGCTTTCGCTGGACCTGAGCGGGGTGACCGACGGCTCGCAGGTCGATGGCGTCGCCGCCGGCGCGTTTCGCCGCCGCGCCGGCTTCTCGACTGCGCGGATGATGATAGAGGGCAATTCGGACGCCGCGGGCGACTGGCTGATCTCGGCGGTGCCGGTATTCGATCCGGCCAATGGCCGATTCACCGGCTATCGCGGCACGGCGCGGCGCCCACGCACCGACGAGCGCGCCGAGCCGATGCGTGCGCCGACCGGCTCGCCGGCCGAATCGCTGCGCCAGCTGGTCCACGAACTGCGCACGCCGACCAATGCGATCGCCGGTTTCGCCGAGATGATTGAGACGCAGATGCTCGGCCCGGTCTCCGACGTCTATCGCCAGCGCGCGAACGTAATCCGAAGCGAGGCGCGAGAATTGCTGGGCGCGATCGACGATCTCGACCTCGCCGCCCGGATCGAGAGCGACGCGCTCGCGCTGACGCCGGGGCAGGTGGCGCTGCGCCCGCTGCTCGTCACGATCAGCGACGATCTTGCGCAGTTGCTCGAGCTTCGCGGCTCGATGATCGCGCTGCCCGCCGAAGACATCACCGTCACCGGCGATCGCCGCGCAGTGGAACGGCTGCTTTCGCGGCTGATGGCGACTTTGGTCTCGGCCAGCGGCCTCGGCGAGCGGATCGGCGTCAACATGGTGACCGAGAGCGAGCGGCGCGTAGCCGTCTCGATCGACCGGCCCAAGGCGCTGGCGGACTATCCGGGCGATTCGGTGCTCGGCATCGATGATGAGCGTGAGGATTCTACGCTGCTCGGCACCGGCTTCGCGCTGCGGCTGTCGCGCAATCTCGCCCGCGAGCTGGGGGGCAGCCTGGTGATCGGGCCCGCGACCTTGACTTTGCGGCTTCCCGCCGCCGTAACCAGCCAGGTGGGACAGGCGATCTGAGCTGAGGGTGGGGGACCCGGTTACCGGCAGCGGCTATCGCCCGCCTGCGCCCGTGCCCGCCGCGCGCGTGCAATGGCCCGACAGCTTCCGCACGCGCTTCACGATCTTCGTCGATACCGAAGAGGAATTCGACTGGGGCGCTCCGTTCCGCCGCGACGCACGCGGCACCAGCCATATGGCGGCGATGCCCGACGCGCATGCCCGCTTCGCCGCGCACGGCGTCCCGCTCACCTGGCTGGTCGATCACCCGATCGCGACTTGCCCGCGCTCGATCGAGATATTGGGCAGCCTGATGGACGATGGCCGTTCCGCGATCGGCACCCAGCTCCACCCCTGGGTCAACCCGCCATTCGATGAGGAGCTCTGCGTTCGCAACAGCTTCACCGGCAACCTGCCTGCCGGGCTGGAAGAGCGAAAGCTTGCCGTGCTGACCGATGCGATTGCTGCGGCGTTCGGCGCGCGACCGCTGGTCTATCGCGCCGGGCGGTACGGCATCGGTCCCAATACGCTCGGCACGTTGGCGCGGCTCGGCTATCGCGCCGATACTTCGATGCGATCGGGCTATGACTATTCCGGCGAAGGCGGTCCCGATTTCGCCGCCATCCCCAATCACGCCTTCCACACCGGGCCCGCGGATTCGATCGTCGAGCTGCCGCTGACCACCATCTTCACCGGGGTGCTCCGCCGCGGAGGTGCCGGCCTTCACGCCCGGCTTGGACGGGTGCCACGCGGCCGCGGCGTGGCGTCCCGGCTCAAGCTGCTCTCGCGCGTCGCGCTCACGCCGGAGGACATGCCGCTCGAAGAAGCGCTCGAAGCGGTGCGCGTCGCGGTAGGAGAGGGGCTGCGGCTGCTCAATTTCAGTTTCCACTCGCCCTCGGTCGAGCCTGGCCACACGCCCTATGTCCGCGACGCGGCGGACCTGGCGGCGTTCTGGCGCTGGTGGGACGCGATGTTCGCGCTGCTGGTGCAGCTCGACGTGGCGCCGGCGTCGCTCGCCGAGATCCTCGACGCGGCTTGCAGCACGCCCCCAACCTCCGCTACTGCCCCGGGCGCTGGGGGCCTGTAGCTCAACGGTTAGAGCTGGCCGCTCATAACGGCTAGGTTGCGGGTTCGAGTCCTGCCGGGCCCACCAGCGGCAATCCCCGGATAGTTTGCGACGCGCCTTGTGCGTCGGGCCGGGAGGCTCTAAGCGGCCCATCGTCGGGGAGTGGCGCAGTCCGGTAGCGCGCCTGCTTTGGGAGCAGGATGTCGCAGGTTCGAATCCTGTCTCCCCGACCATTCCCATTGCGCGGAGCGTCGCTGCGTGAAACGCCGGATCGCCTATCGTCTGTACCTTCTCACCTTGCGTGGAGAATCGCAGACGTTCGTCAAGATCCGGCGCGTGCTGTTGAACGTAATGCTGGGGAAGCGGCATATCGGCCTCAACGTTTTCCCCGACGTGTTTCTCGAAGATGTTGATGGTCTTGAGCTTGGCGACAACGTCTCGATCAACCGGAGCTGCAACATCTCCTGCTCGGGCGGCATCACCATCGGCGATGACGTTTCGATCGCACATGGCGTTTCGATCCTGACGACCGAACATGGCTTCGACGATCCGGATGTGCCGATCAAGCGCCAGCCTGTGTCCCGCCATCCGGTCGTGATCGAGTCCGATGTCTGGATCGGTGCCAAGGCCACGGTCCTTGCGGGGGTCCGCATCGGGAAGGGGTCTATTGTCGCGGCGGGTGCAGTGGTCACGAAGGACGTTCCGGCAAACAGCATCGTCGGCGGCATTCCGGCGCGGGTGATGAAACAGGTTCGCCCGGGCTCTGGAAACCCTGGTGTCAGCCAGCCAGGTCAGCGGGCCGAATAAGGGCTATTTTGCCCATTCGACGGATTTCCCAAAACTCTTGGCCATTCAGTCTGGGTCGCTCTCCACCGGCGGCGCAGCCGGGAACTCGTCGGGCACGCCGTTGAGTGCGCGGGCGAGCTGGTCACGGTCGAGCGCGCCTTCCCAGCGGGCTACCACGATCGTCGCGACTGCGTTGCCGATGAAGTTGGTCAGGCTGCGGCACTCGCTCATGAACCGGTCGACACCCAGGATCAGCGCCATGCCCGCGATCGGCACCTTGGGCACGATCGCCAGCGTCGCGGCCAGAGTGATGAAGCCCGATCCCGTCACGCCCGCCGCCCCCTTCGAGCTCAGCATCGCCACGCCCAGCAATGCAACCTGCTCGCCCAGCGTCAGCTGGACGCCTGTCGCCTGCGCGATGAACAGCGCCGCCAGCGTCATATAAATGTTGGTGCCGTCGAGGTTGAACGAATAGCCGGTGGGCACGACGACGCCGACGACTTCCTTGTCGCACCCGGCGCGCTCCATCTTCTGGATGAGCGCAGGCAGGGCAGCTTCGGACGAGGAAGTGCCGAGCACCAGCAGCAATTCGGCCTTGAGGTAACGGAGCAGCTTGAGGATCGAGAAGCCGTTGAGCGCCGCGACCGCCCCCAGGATCACCAGCACGAAGATCGCTGCTGTGAGGTAGAAAGTGCCGACCAGCGCGCCGAGGCTGAGCAGGCTGCCAAGCCCGTATTTGCCGATGGTAAACGCCATCGCCCCGAACGCGCCCACCGGTGCCGCCCACATCACTATCGTCACCAGCCGGAAAACCACAAGCGCGATACGCTCGAGCATGTCGGTCACCGGGCGTGCAGGCTCGCCGACCAGCGTCAGCGACACGCCGAACAGCACCGCTACGAACAGCACCTGCAGGATCGAGCCGCTGGTGAAGGCCGAGACCAAGGTGGTGGGGATCACCGAGAGCAGGAAGCCGGTAACCGTCGTCTCGTGTGCCTTCTCCTCGAAGCCGTGGACGGCCGCGGCGTTGAGCGTCGTCGGATCGATATTCATCCCGGCGCCCGGCTGGACCAGGTTCGCGACGATGAGGCCGACGATCAGCGCCAGCGTCGAGAAGAACAGGAAATAGGCGAATGCCTTGAGTACGACGCGGCCGAGTGCGGCGAGCTGGCGCGATCCGGCGATGCCGGTCACCACGGTGAGGAAGATCACCGGCGGGATGATCATCTTGACCAGGCTGATGAAGCCGTCGCCAAGGGGCTGCAGGCTCGCGCCGAATACCGGGAACAGTGCACCCACGGTCACGCCGGCGATGATGCCGATCAACACCCAGAAATAGAGCAGGCGCCAGAATGGCTGCTTGCGCCCATCGCTCGCCAGGACCGGCCCCATTCTCATCCCTCCATCGTCGCGCCGTTTCTACGCCGGTCGCGATCGTCCCCCAAACGGAAAAGGGCGCCCCCTTTCGGGAGCGCCCTTTCTAACCTTCAGCCCCCGGTCCCTTGGGACCGGAGAAGAGATCAATGCGCGTTCGCCTCAGCGGCGTCGGCCTTGTTCTCTTCGACTGCAGCTGCGTTCTCGAGGACGTTCTCGACAACTGCGTTGCTGGTGTTGTCAGCAGCTTCTTCGTAGATCGCTGCGTTCGCCTCGTGGCTCTCAGCAACGTTCTCGGCAGTGGTGTTGGTGGTGCCACCGCTGCAAGCCGCGAGCGACATCAGGCCGGCGGTCGCAGCAACAATGAGGATCTTCTTCATGTGGGTTTGCTCCTGTGGAACATTAAACGTTTCGCACCCGGCCCGAATGCCCGACGCGAAACGCTGGAATAGCGGTCGTTGCGCTTGCGTCAATCGCAAATGTGCCGCGTCGCAAAATTTCTGCCATTTTTTTGCCTGAATTCGGACATGCGAGCGCCGCGGGTCAGGGAGCAACCGGCCCGATCGCCTCAGGCGCGTTGGCAGTAACCGCCAGCATCGTCGTCCACGCCGCCACATTCTGGCGTAGCTGGACCGGATCGACCTTGTCGAGCGTGTCGTCCGGAGTGTGGTGGTAGTCGAAATAGCGCAATCCCGATTGCGCCAGATCAATCCCGGACGCGCCGGCGCGGATCACCGCCGCGACATCGGCGCCGCCGGTAGCCGGATCGCCGCCGCGGCCAACGCCGATCGGGGCGAGTGCCGCCGCCAGCCGATCGACGACTGGCTTGCCGCTTGCAGGCAGGGTCGCGTCGAACTTCCAGATCCGGTCGGCGCCGAAATCCGATTCGGAGGCGAGGACGTGGCGCTCGCCCTTATGTGCTTCGAAATACGCCTTGCCGCCGAATACGCCGGGCTCCTCGGCGCCGGCCCAGAGCACCCGGATCGTGCGGCGCGGCTGGCCGGCGTCCATGATCCGCTTCGCTGCGGCGGTGACGATGCCGCAACCCGATGCGTCGTCGATTGCGCCGGTGGCGAGGTCCCAGCTGTCGAGATGACAGGCGACCAGGATGATGCCCGCGCTCGGATCGCTGCCCGGCACTTCGGCGATGACATTGCCCGATACGCCTTCGCCCTTGAATTGCGGCGTGATCAGCAGCTTGAGCCGCACCGGCCCGCGCTTGAGCAGCCGCCCGAGCTGTTCGGCGTCGGGCAGCGCGAGTGCCGCGGCGGGGATCGGCTTGACGCCCGCGGCCCAGTTGGTGCCGCCGGTGTGCGGGTTGCGATGATAGTCGGTGCCGATCGAGCGGATCAGCGTCGCGACTGCGCCCTTGCTCGCGGCGACGCTTGGCCCGGTGCGCCGGGCAGCGCCGAACACGCCATAGCTCGATCCGTCCTGAGTCACCGTCATCGCATGGTCGATGAACGCGATCTTGCCGTTTAGGCTGTCCGCAGGTGCCGCCTGGAGTTCGGCGAAGCTGGCGAAATATACGACCTCCGCTTCGATGCCCTTCGCCCCGGTCGATCCCGAATTGCCGAGCGCGGCCAGCGTGAGCTTTTGCGCCATCGGCCCAACGACTTCGGCCTTTTCATCGCCGCGGACCCACACCGGCATCTTGAACGGCTCGTTGCGGACGTTGCGGAAGCCGAGTGCGGTCAGCTTGGCGATCGCCCATTTGCGTGCGCGCGCCTCGTCTTCGGTCGCGGCCAGCCGCGCGCCGATCTCGGTGGTCAGCCCTTCGGTGATCTCCCAGGCGAGGTCGTCCTGGAGCGCCGCGTCGCGCAGCGCCGCCACGTCGGGCGCGGTCTGGGCCAGCGAGGGGAGGGGCAGGGCGAGCGCGGCGGCCGCCGCGAGCAGGATGCGCTTGGTCATGGGCGGAGGTGCTAGCCATACCCATATCGTTTGCCAATGCGTCTAGTCGCTTTGGGAGCGTCTCAGCGCCTCGGCTTCTTCCATCTTCTTGCGCAGGCTGAGCGGCCGCATGTCGGTCCATACTTCCTGGATCCACGCGAGCACCTCGGCCTTGCTGCCCGACTTGCCGGCGGCGCTCCAGCCGACCGGCAACTCGCGTTCCTCGGGCCAAATCGAATATTGTTCTTCGGAGTTCACCACCGCGAGGTAGATGGTGGTATCCTCTGGCTCGTCCCGGGACATGGCATGCTCCTTCGCTACGGTTGGATAGCATCGTGCCGGGCGCCGGCCATCTTGTCGATCCGACCAGGCGTTTCGGTCGCTGACCAGCCGCCGCGTTGCCAAGCGGGCGGCTGATCGCTACATGCGCGCCCAACTTTCCTGCACTTCAGATACCCATCGGAGACCCTATCGTGGCCGCCCAATACGCCTTCGTCATGAAGGACATGACCAAGACCTTCCCCGGCGCCCCCAAGCCGGTGCTGTCGAACATCAACCTGCAATTCTATCAGGGCGCCAAGATCGGCATCGTCGGGCCCAACGGCGCCGGCAAATCGACGCTGATGAAGATCATGGCGGGCGTCGACAAGGATTTCACGGGCGAGGCATGGCCCGGCGAGTACATCACCGTCGGCTATCTCGAGCAGGAGCCCCAGCTCGACCCGACCAAGAATGTTCTCGAGAACGTCAAGGAAGGCGCCCGCGCCACCGCCGACCTCGTCGACCGCTTCAACGCGATCTCGGCCGAGATGGGCGATCCCAAGGACGACACCGATTTCGACGCGCTGATGGAGGAGATGGGCGATCTCCAGGCCAAGATCGACGCGGTCGACGGCTGGACGCTCGACAACCAGCTCGAAGTCGCGATGGAAGCGCTGCGCTGTCCGCCGTCGGACTGGCCGGTCGAGAACCTCTCGGGCGGTGAGAAGCGCCGCATCGCGCTCACCCGGCTGCTGATCCAGAAGCCGTCGATCCTGCTGCTCGACGAACCGACCAACCACCTCGACGCCGAGAGCGTCCAGTGGCTCGAGAATCACCTCAAGGAATATGCCGGCGCGGTGCTGATGATCACCCACGATCGCTATTTCCTCGATAACGTCGTCGGCTGGATCCTCGAAATCGATCGCGGCAAATATTTCCCGTACGAGGGCAATTACTCGACCTATCTCGAGAAGAAGTCGAAGCGCCTCGAGCAGGAGGAGCGCGAGGAATCGAGCCGCCAGACCGCCATCAAGAACGAGCTGGAATGGATTCGCCAAGGCGCCAAGGCGCGCCAGACCAAGTCCAAGGCGCGTATCGCCAAGTTCGAGCAGCTGGTTGAAACGCAGAAGAATCGCAAGCCGAGCGGCGCCCAGATCGTCATTCAGGTGCCCGAGCGCCTTGGCGGCAAGGTCATCGAAGTCGAGAACATCTCCAAGGCGTACGGCGACAAGCTCCTCTTCGAGAACCTGTCGTTCACGCTGCCCGCGGGCGGCATCGTCGGCGTGATCGGCCCCAACGGCGCCGGCAAGTCGACGCTGTTCAAGATGATCACCGGTCAGGAAACTCCGGACAGCGGGACGATCGAGATGGGCTCGACCGTCCGCCTCGGCTATGTCGACCAGAGCCGCGATCACCTCGATCCGAAGAAGAACGTCTGGGAGGAAATCTCCGACGGGCTGGATTACATGAAGGTCAACGGCCACGACGCCTCGACCCGCGCCTATGTCGGCGCGTTCAATTTCAAGGGCGCCGACCAGCAGAAGAATGTCGGCAAGCTCTCGGGCGGTGAACGCAACCGCGTCAACATCGCCAAGATGCTCAAGCGCGGCGGTAACGTCCTGCTGCTCGACGAACCGACCAACGATCTCGACGTCGAGACGCTGGGCGCGCTGGAAGAAGCTATCGAGAATTTCGCAGGTTGCGCGGTGGTGATCAGCCACGATCGCTTCTTCCTCGATCGCCTTGCCACCCACATCCTCGCCTTCGAAGGCAACAGCCATGTCGAATGGTTCGAAGGAAACTTCGAATCCTATGAGGAAGACAAGCGCCGCCGCCTCGGCGACGCCGCCGACCGTCCGACCGCGCTGTCGTACAAGAAGCTGACGCGCTGATGCCGATCCGGGTGCCTGCGTTCTGATGGCTCGCAAGGCACCCGGCTTCGGCAACACGCTGGGCCGCTGGCTCGTCGCCGAAGGGCTGGCGTCTGATGCGGAAGGCGCCGGATCACTCGCCGATAGTGTCCGGGTGCGCGCCCTGCTGATTGCGGCTGCGCGCGAACGGCGCGCCGTCAGCTACTCCGAGCTGTTAAGCGGGCTGGGCCACCGCTTCACCCGTCCCAAGATGCGCGCGGTATGCAAGACGCTCGACGCAATAGATGCGGCTGCGGCGATTGTGGAAGAGCCGGAACTGGCAGTTCTGGTCGTCCGCGAGACCGATCGGCTTCCGGGACAGGGCTGGTGGGTGGGTGCGCGCGATGCCCATGGCTACACCGGCGAATGGAGCGGGCCGGAAGCTGCTGCGCTGGTTGCGCGATTGCAGGCGCAGGCGTTCGATCATTGGCAGGCCAAGGAGTGGCGGGACTAGTGCACAGCGGGAGACGCGCGCAATGCGCGCCTCCTGCCCCAGGTCAGGCCGTTCGTGTCCGCGCCGCATCCACGCTCCACGGCCCTGCGCCTGCCGCGGCCAGATAAAGGAAGATGAAGGCATAGAGCAGGATCGCCTCACCGCCATTGACCGAGGGGTAGAAGCCGTTCGGGGCGTGCACCATGAAATAACCGACCGCGGACATGCCCGAGGCGATGAACGCCACCGGTCGCGTGAACAGTCCGATCACCAGCAGCGCACCGCCGATCAGTTCGATCGCGCCAGCGGCCTGGAGCAGCGGCGTCAGCGGCATCGGAAACGGCGGCAAACTGAAGAATTTCGACGTGCCGTGGTGCAGGAAGGCGAGACCCGCGACGATGCGGAGCACGCTGAGCAACGGACCGGACCAGCTTGCGGGAATGGGCATGCGTTCCTCCTGTTCACGCGCGTGATCGCGCCGTTTCGAAGGTGGAACCTTTCATGCCCCGGCCGGGGAATCAACTGGTGGTCGCGAAACCCTGTGTTTCCCGCATCAGGCGGTGAAGCGTTTGGTGAAGCCCTTGGCCTGTTTTTCGCCCTCAGCGGAGAATGCCTCGACATGCTCGACCCGCGCGAGCGGCGAGCCTTCATGGCATCCCTCGACCAGCTTCGCGACGGTCTCGTCTTCGCCTGAGACGAGTATCTCGACCCGGCCGTCCTTCACGTTGCGCACCCAGCCGGTCAGGCCGCTGCGCTGTGCCGTGCGCACCACCCAGTCGCGAAAGCCGACGCCTTGGACGCGGCCGGAAACCAATATGCGCTGTGTGACCATAATCCCCACGCTTACCCGGACCCGAACGCGGGCCCCCGTCGCCTGTCTAGCACGGCGCGTCTAAAGGCGAGCGGCACAGCGATTCGATTCGCCGTATCCGGGGCACGATTCAGGGGTAGGTTACGGCAATTACTTCATATTCACGTTCGCCACCGGGCAAGGTGACGCGGCGAAGGTCGCCGATCGCCGCACCGCGCAGCGCGCGCGAAAGCGGGGCGTTCCAGCCGATCAGTCCCTTGCCGGCATCGGTCTCGTCATCGCCGACCAGCGTTAGCACGCGGTGATTGTCGTCCTCGTCGGCGATCGTCACGGTCGCGCCGAAGAACACCCGGCTGCGATCTTCTTGGGCCGATGGATCGACCACCTTGGCAGCCTTCATCCGCTTGGAGAGCCAGCCCAGCCGCCGGTCGATCTCGCGCAGCCGTTTGCGGCCGTAGATGTAATCGCCGTTCTCCGAACGGTCGCCATTGCCCGCTGCCCAGGCGATCGTCTCGACCAGCTTGGGCCGTTCGCCGCCGAACAGCGCGTCATATTCGGCCTTGAGGGCGGAATAGCCCGCGGGGGTGATGTAGTTGGGGCGGTCCATTGTGCTGGAGTACCGCCCCTCCGCACTGTCGTCACCCCGGCCGGTTCTTCCCCAGATACCAGCTCATGTTCGCCGGCCCGCGCGAGCGCGCGAATTGCGGATTCATCAGATCGTAGACCACCGCATTCTCCAGCACGCGCTGGACATAATTCTTGGTCTCGAAAATCGGGATCTGCTCGATCCATTTGAGCATGTCGCCGCCCGGCAGCCGCGGATCGCCATTTGCGCGGATCCACTTGTTCACATTGCCCGGCCCGGCATTGTACGCCGCCACCGCGAGCGGATAGCTGCCGTAGATGTTGAATACGCGCTGGAAATAGCTCGAGCCCAGCTGAATATTATAGTCGGTGTCGGTGGTCAGCGATTCCCGGTTGTAGCTCAGCCCCAGCTTGCCCGCGGTCTCCGCGGCGGTGCCCGGCATCAACTGCATCAGCCCGCGCGCACCGGCATGACTCACCGCGGCGCGGTCGAACTGGCTCTCCTGCCGCGCGATCGCATGTATCATCGTCCAGTAATCGCGCTGCCCCTCGGGCACCTTTACCGAGGGGAAGCCGGCCGCAGTATAGTCGGACAACCCGTTTTCGAGCGCGCTGCGCCCGACCATGACGCCCAGATCGGGCCGGCCGATCGTCCGGCTGAGCTCGGCGGCGAGGACGTGATCGTTGTCCGTGGTCGCGTCGCGCGCGATCTGGCGGATGAACAATCCTTGCGAAACGCGGTCGCCCATCGTGCCGAGCAGTTGCACCGCGCGCACCGTCTCGCGCCGGTAAAACGCATCGCGTGCCACCGGATCGGCTCTGCGCGTGTCCAGCGGCGGCGGCGCCTTCAGCGAAAGCCCGGTGCGTTCGGCGGCAAGCTGACCGTAATACAGGTCGGAGAAGCCCGCCGCCCGCGTCAGATAGGCTTGCGCCGCGGCCTGGTCGCCCGACGCTTCGGCGGCGCGTCCGGCCCAATACAGGCCTTTGGACTGCGTGGTCGGGGTCTTCGAACCCTTCGAATAGCGTTCGAACATCCCCGTCGCGTCGCGCGGACGGGCGAGGTTGTAATAGGCCGTCGTGCCGGCGAGCCAGGTCAGGCTGGTATAATCGTCGCGCTCGCCCAGCGGCAGTTCGGCGATGACCGTGCTCGGCGGGAAGGCATCGTCGACCTGGCTGGCGATCTGGTACGCGAGGCTGTGCTGCCCGTCGGCCGAGGCACCGCGCGCCGCCATCAGCAGCACTTCGTACCATGCCTCGCCGTCGCCGGGATAAGAGGTCAGCCGTGGCCGTTGCGCGAGATACGACCGCATCGCGGGGCTCTGGCCGGTGTCGCGCAGCCACCGCGCGCGATCGGCGATATAGCCCGGATCGCTGCGGCCGATGTCCATTACGTTCGCGCCCTTGAGCGCGGCGTCGATGGCCTTGGTGCGAAAGGCGATCCGCGCCTCGAAAATCGGGCGCTTGCTCGGCGAGACGAATGCCAGCTGGCGTTGCGCGACGCTGGTAGAACCCTTCCACAGCAGCATGTCCACGCGCGCGTCGTGATCCGCTGGGGACAGTGCCGACAGGAAACTACCCAGCAGCTTGCTCTCGTCGGAGGTGCGCAGCGTGCCCGCGCGCCACGCTTTCCGCGCCTGCTCGTCGGCATCGCCGCGCCTGCCCGACGCGGCCAGCGCCTCGGCGTAGCGGAGATGCCCGGCGGGGGTCAGCGGTGCGAAGCGCTCGAAGAAGCGCACCACCAGCCCGGGCGCGAAGCTGCCGCTGTCGAGCGAGGTCTCCGCCGCCGCGCGCCGGCTCGTCTCGCCGGGCCAGCCGGGATGCGCGAGCATGAAATTGGCATAGTCGGAAAACGGCCAGTTGTCGGACTGTTGCAGCCGCTTCCACTCGGTCAGCGCGTAGGAGACCGGATCTCCTTGCGCATAAGCCGGCTGGACCGGCGAGACCGCATTCTGCAGCGCCCCCGTCACCGACCGAAGTTGATCCTGCGTGAGTTGCGTCGAAACCGCGACCCCCGACACGCCAGCGAGCAATACAGCGCTCTTGATAACCGAACCGAGCATGCTGGACATCATACGGACTCGCCGACTATCTGCCAGTCCCGTTCTCGGGAATTGAGGAAGATTTTCACGCCATGTTCTCCGGGTCGATCCCTGCGCTGGTAACGCCGTTCCTTAACGGCAGCTTTGCAGAGCAAGCGTATCGCGACCTTGTTGAATGGCAGATTGCCGAAGGCTCGGCGGCGCTGGTTCCTTGCGGCACCACCGGCGAGGCGGCGACGCTGACCAAGGACGAGCATTTCGAAGTCGTGCGGGTGTGCGCCGATCAGGCGAAGGGCAGGGTGCCCGTGCTCGCCGGTGCCGGGTCGAACGACACCCAGGTAGCGATCGGCAACGTCCACGCCGCCAAGGCTTCGGGCGCGGACGCGGTGCTGATGGTGCCGCCTTATTACAACCGCCCCAGCCAGGAAGGCATCTTCCGCCACTTCGAGGCAGTCGCGAACGCGACCGATCTGCCGATCGTCCTCTATAACGTCCCCGGCCGCACCGTGACCGACATCCATTCCGCGACGATGGCGCGGATCGCCAAGGCGTTTCCGGACCGCTTCCTCGGCGTCAAGGACGCCACCGGGCAACTTGGGCGGGTCTCCGAGCAGCGCGCCGGCTGCGGCGCCGATTTCATCCAGCTTTCGGGCAATGACGAGACAGCGCTCGCGTTCAACGCGATGGGCGGCACCGGTTGCATCTCGGTCAGCGCCAATGTCGCGCCGCGGCTGTGCGCCGAGTTCCAGGCCGCCTGGGCCGCCGGTGACAATGCTCGCGCGCTCGAGCTCCACGACCTGCTCTATCCGCTCCACCTCGCGATGTTTACCGATGCCTCGCCTGGCCCGGTGAAGTATGCTCTCGGCAAGGTTCGCCCGGGTTTCCCCGGCGAACTGCGCCTGCCGATGACCGAAGCCTCCGAGGCGAGCCGCACCGCGGTCGACGCCGCATTGGCGCATGCCGGGCTGATCTGATCGCGGGCTTTTCTGTCACGTAACATTGCTTGCAAATTCTGCATCTTGCTGTGCGTCAACAGCAATGTTTTGTCACAATCCGATCACAATCGGGGCCTAGCCGCCCGCTCAGGGAACACAGCCCTTTTCGCGAACGCCAGCCCGTCATGCGCCCTGAGCGCCTGGCGACGGCTGCGTGCGTCGACGAAATCAAGAACAAGATTGGGGAATTGATGAAAACCGTATTTGCCCGCCGCGCCCTTCGTTCGGGGGCGGCCGTCGTCGCGCTTCTCTATGCCGGCGCCGCTTTCGCGCAAGACACCGACGTCGCCAGCGACACCCAGGCCGAAGCCGGCGACATCGTCGTCACCGCGCAGCGCCGCGAGGAGCGGCTGGTCGACGTGCCGGTGTCGGTCGCGGTGCTCCAGGGCGACTCGCTGCGCGATTTCCAGGCCGCAGGCGACGATACGCTCGCGCTCGCTGGCCGCGTCCCCGGCCTCTATGCCGAGACCACCACGGGCCGCATCTTCCCGCGCTATTACATCCGCGGCCTCGGCAATATCGACTTCTATCTCGGCGCCTCGCAGCCCGTGTCGATCATCCAGGACGACGTCGTGCTCGAGCATGTCGTGCTCAAGTCGAACCCGGTCTATGATCTCGACCGCGTTGAAGTGCTGCGCGGCCCGCAGGGCTCGCTGTTTGGCCGCAACACCACCGCCGGCATCGTCAAGTTCGACACGATCCGCCCGAGCGACACCTTCCAGGGCCGCGCCGCGATGTCGGTCGGCGAATATGGCAGCTCCAACATCGATGCCGGCTTCGGCGGCCCGATCGTCGACGACGTCCTGTCGTTCCGCGTTTCCGGCCTCTACCAGCACCGCGACGACTGGGTCGACAACACCTATACCGGCCCGAGCTTCGACGGCACCCGCGGCAGCTTCAACGCGATGGGCGGCTTCGACGATCGCAACCTACGCCTGCAGCTCCGCTTCACCCCCACCGACCGGCTGACATTCGACCTTTCCGGCCATGGCCGCTGGTACAAGGGCACCTCGACCCTCTTCCACCGCGGCGCACTGGTGAAGGGCTCGAACAGCGTTGAGAACGAGCCGCGTGATCGCGTTTCGTATGACGAGGCGATGGACAATCCGCAGGCCTATGACACCTACGGGACGTCGCTGCGCGCCAGCTACGATCTGGGCGGCGCGGTGCTGACTTCGATCTCGGCATGGGAAACCACCAAGGGCTTCAGCCGCGGCGACACCGATGGCGGCGCTGCGCCGCTGTTCGCCGGTGCGCCCTTCTATGGCCAGTCGCAGGGCAATGTCCGCGATCTCGACCAGTTTAGCCAGGAGCTGCGCCTCGCCAGCCCGGGCACCGGCCGGTTCAATTGGCAGTTCGGCGGCTATTATTTCGACTCGCGCGACATCACCGATTTCTACCAGCGCCGCGTCTTCCTCACTGCGCCGTTCGATCCCGCCAACGCCAACAGCAACAACCCCAATAACTGGGTGCGGCTGCACAACGTCAACACGTCGTGGGCGGCGTTCGGGCAGCTGAGCTATGAAATCGTCCCGAACCTGACGCTCACCGGCGGTGCGCGCATCACCAACGACAGCAAGTCGACCCGCCTGCTCAAGACCGCCGACACCGGCACCGGCGCAGTGACCTATACCGGCCGCCGCTTCGTCGAGCTCGAGGACACCAAGGAGAGCTGGGACGTAAGCGCGCTCTACAAGCTCAGCGACGATGTCAGCGTCTATGCCCGCGTCGCCAGCGGCTTCCGCGGCCCGACGATCCAGGGCCGCTCGGCAGTGTTCAACTCGGACTTCACCACTGCGGATTCGGAGACGATCCTGTCGTGGGAGGCTGGCGTGAAGGGCACCTTGCTCGACAATCGCGTCCGTTTCGGGCTGAGCGGGTTCTACTACACCGTCGACGACATCCAGCTGAACGCCAATGACGTGAACGGCAACGGCGTGCTGCTCAACGCCGACAAGGCCAAGGCATATGGCGTCGAGGCCGAGCTCGACCTGCACCCTGTCGAGAATTTCGCGCTCTCGCTCGGCGGCAGCTGGCTCCACACCGAGATCGACGATCAGGCTGCCCTGGCGCAGGTCTGTGTACTCGGCGGTATCGTCGTTTGCACCGTCAACGATCCCACCGTGGTGATCCCCGGCCGCGGCACCTTCGCCCGGATCGATGGCAATCGCCTGCCCAATGCGCCCGAGTACAACCTCAACGTCGCCGCGCGCTACGACATTCCCGTTGCGGACGAAGGCAAGTTCTTCGTCTCGACCGACTGGAACCTCCAGGGCTTCACCAGCTTCGTGCTGTACGATACCAAGGAGTTCACTTCGAACGGCAATTTCGAAGGCGGTCTGAAGATCGGCTATGAAGGCAATGGTGGCGAGTGGGAAATTGCGGCGTTCGCCCGCAACATCACCAACCAGAAGAACCTCAAGGGCGTGATCGAGAACTATATGGCCGCAGTGTTCAACGACCCGCGCATTATCGGCGTCTCGTTCAGCACCCGCATGCGCTGACCTCTCTAAGCTCCCTCCCTGCCTGCAGGGAGGGGTTGGAGGTAAGGGGGCGCGTCTGCGCGCCCAACGACTCTTCGAATGCCGGGTAACAAGGCGGCGGACGAGGCATCGAGCCTCGCCGCCGCCAACCACCCCTAACCCCTCCCTTGCAGGTAGGGAATTGGTCCGGCCTTGCGCGCCAGGCCTTTATCTTTCGCGCGCCCGATCCACGGCTTCCCTTCCGCCCGCCGCGCCCCTACATGCCCACCTCCCATGGCCCGTCCCCGTCCCGCTACCTTCGACAAAGTGAAGACCGTCGCCGAGAACCGGCGCGCGCGGTACGAGTATTTCATCGAGACGGTCTACGAGGCGGGGCTTGCTCTCACCGGCACCGAAGTGAAGTCGCTGCGCTTCGGCGAAGGCTCGATCGCCGAGGCCTATGCCGAGGTGAAGGAAAACGGGGTGTGGCTGGTCAATGCCAACATCCCCGAATTCAGCCACGGCAACCGCTATAATCACGAGCCCAAGCGGCCGCGTAAATTGCTCCTTCATGAGCGTGAAATAAACAAGCTTCACGGTGCCGTCGCGCGCGAAGGCATGACGCTCGTCCCGCTTTCCATCTATTTTAATGGAAGAGGGCGCGCAAAGGTCGAGCTGGCGCTCGCGAAGGGCAAGAAGACGCATGACAAGCGCGAGTCGATCAAGGAACGGGATTGGAAGCGGGAGCAAGGCCGCATCCTCCGCGACCGTGGCTGATCGCGGGCTGGGCGCCCGTTTCACTGCCTGGGTCGACCGTAACCTGCCGACCCGCGAGAGCTTCGAATCGAACCGCTGGCTGCGCCCGATCGCGCACCGCATCCTGCACTCCTCGCTGTGGCGGATGACGCGGCGTTCGGTGCCGCGCGGCGTGGCGCTCGGCATGTTCACCGGCATCCTGATCCCGATGGGACAGATCCCGGCGTCGGCCGTGCTCGCGCTGCCGCTACGTGCCAACGTCCCGGCGGCGGCGCTGACGACTTTCTTCACCAATCCGCTCACCACGCCGTTCCTGTTCATCCTGTACTACAAGGTCGGCGGCTGGGTGCTGCACCTCAGCGGCACCAGCCCGGCGGAGGCGAGGACTGCCGTTGCAGACACCGGCTGGCTGCAATGGTTCGCCGCGGATGTCGGGCTTCCCACGGCGGTCGGCATGGCAATCTGCGCCGTGATCGGCGGAATCCTGGGCTATTTCGTCGCGGCGCTCGGCTGGCGGATGTGGATCACGCGAAAGTGGCGCAAGCGCTCAACCGAGCGTGCAGAACGGCAGATTGACGTGGCGTTATAGGCGCTTAAGACGGCGCCTTTCTCTTTTCGAAGGGCCCTCCATGCGTCTTCCGCTCCTCGCCACCACCTTCCTCGCAGCCCCTGCGCTGCTCGCCGGCTGCACCCGCGGCGATACCCCGCCGCCCGAAGCCGTCTCGGCGCAGACCGCCACTGTCTCGCAGGCGGCGGTCGGCCCCGTCGCCCCTGCCATCGCGCTGCGCCCGCAGCTGGGTAATTACGGCTTCGACGAGGCCGGCATGGACAAGTCGATTGCTCCGGGTGACGATTTCTACGGCTTCGCCAACGGCACTTGGGCGCGCACCACGCCGATCCCGGCCGACAAGGCGAACTTCGGCGCGTTCAATGTGATCGACGATCTGTCGAAGCAGCGCACCCAGGAAATCCTCGAAGCGGCGAAAGCCGATCCCAATTCGAAGATCGGCATCGCCTACGCTACCTATCTCGACACCGCGGCCGTTGACGCCAAGGGGCTCGCCCCGATCCAGCCCTGGCTCAACCAGATCAAGGGCGTGAAAGCCAAGTCGGGCCTTGCCGCGCTCTATGCCCAGGCCGACCGCAACGGCGTCCGCCATCTGTTCGGCAGCTATGTCGGCCAGGACGACAAGAACCCCGAAGTCTACGCCCTCAGCCTCGGCCAGGGCGGCCTCGGAATGCCCGATCGCGACTATTATCTGTCGAAGGACGCCAAGCTGGCCGAAGCCAAGGCTGCCTATGAGAAGCACCTCGCCAACGTCCTGACGCTCGCCGGCGAGCCCAATGCTGCCGCCCGCGCCAAGGCGATCGTCGCGTTCGAGACGCGCATCGCGCAGGCGCACTGGACGCGAGTCGAGAGCCGCGACGCCAACAAGACCTACAACAAGATGACCGTGGCCGAGTTGGCGCGGAAGGCGCCGGGCTTCGACTTCAAGGGCTTCTTCACCGGTATCGGCGCCAATGTCGACAGCGTGATCGTCGCCCAGCCCAGCGCGGTCACCGGCATCGCCCGCCAGGTCCGCGGCACCCCGCTCGAAGTCCTCAAGGACCAGCTGCTCGTCCGCAGCCTCGATGGTTTCGCCGATGTGCTGCCTTCGTCGTTCGACAAGGAGCAGTTCGCATTCTTCGGCACCACGCTGTCGGGCACGCCCGAGCAGCAGGTCCGCTGGAAGCGCGCCGTCGAGTTCACCACCGGCGCGGTTTCGGACGAAGTCAGCCAGGCCTATGTCGCGAAGTATTTCCCGCCCGCGACCAAGGCTGCTGCCGACGAACTGGTCAAGAATGTCATCGCGGCGATGGATCGCCGCATCGACCAGCTCGACTGGATGGCGCCCGAGACCAAGGTCAAGGCGCATGCCAAGCTTGCCGCCTTCACCCCCAAGATCGGCTATCCCGATCGCTGGCACGATTATGCGAACCTGCAGATCACTGCGGGCGACGCCTTCGGCAACAATGTCCGCGCCAACAACTGGGCGCATGACGACGAGATATCGAAGCTCGGCAGCCCGATCCGCCGCTGGGAATGGGGCATGACTCCGATGGAAGTGAATGCCTATGCCAATTTCGGCATGGTCGAGATCGTCTTCCCGGCCGCGATTCTGCAACCGCCCTTCTTCGATCCCAATGCCGATCCCGCGGTCAACTACGGTGGCATCGGCGCAGTGATCGGCCATGAGCTCAGCCACCATTTCGATGACCAGGGCGCCAAATATAATGCCGAGGGGCGGCTGACCGACTGGTGGACTCCCGCCGATGTCGCCGCGTTCAAGACGCGCACCGACGCGCTGGTGGCGCAATATGACCAATATGAGCCGCTGCCCGGGCTGAAGGTGAAGGGCGCGCTGACGCTCGGCGAGAATGTCGCCGATCTCGCCGGGCTCACCGTCGCATATGATGCCTATAAGCATTCGCTGGGCGGGCAGGGCGCGCCCGTGCTCGACGGCATGTCGGGCGACCAGCGCTTCTATCTCGGCTGGGCGCAGGTCTGGCGGCGCAATTATCGTGAGGCCAATCTGCGCCAGCGCCTGCTGACGGACCCGCATTCACCGTCGCAGCAGCGCACCTGGGTCGTGCGCAATCTCGATCCCTGGTACTCGGCCTTCGCCCCGGCGCCGGCCAACAAGCTGTTCCTGACTCCCGAGCAGCGCGTCCGCATCTGGTGATTGTCTTTTCCCGCTCCCCTCGGGAGCGGGAAGGGGCCGCGCGCGAAGCGCGTGGGAAGGGTGAGGGCAGCTGTCGATCCTCACCCTTTGCCAGCTTCCGCTCATGCCAATGCGAGAGGGAACAGGCTTGACCCGCCACGCGTCAGCGAACATCGCTAGCCAATGGCGACCTTGCCCAATCCCGCCCCGACGCGCCGGCTGATGCCGCTGCTCGCGGCGACGACTGCCGGGTTGATCGCGGGGGCACTGATCCTGCTCGCGCTCAACGATCGTGCAGTGGCGGTGGGCTTCGTCGCGGCGGGCGTGCTTGCCGCGGGCGTACTGCTCGGCGCTCGGCGATTGCTCCATAGCGAGGAGACCGTCGAAACCGAGACCGATTGGTCCGTCGCCCAGGCACTCGCCGCGGCTTCCGATCATGCGCTCGCCGTCACAGATCGCGCCGGCCGGCTGGTCTGTGCCAATGCCCGCTACGAGACCCTGTTCGCCGGCTGGCCGACTCCGCCCAGCCTGCCGGTCAGCGACACTGCCATCGCCGATCTTGGCGTCGCCGCCCGTGCCGCATGGCGCGACGGCGAGGCGCGGGTAGAGAATATCCAGGTCTTCGGCGCCCCGGTTTCGGCACGCGTCGCGCGCGTCGGTGACGAGTCGCTGGTATGGCGCTTCGTCGGCGTCCAGGCGCTCGATCTCGCCGCCAAGGTCGAAGGGCTGATCCACGGCCATACCGGCGATCGCCTTGCCGGTGCCGGGATCATGGCGGTGATGGTCACCCCGGAGGGCCGCGTACGATCGGCCAACCGGGTGTTCAAGATGCGCGCGATGGGATCGCCCGACGCGCCCGTCGAGGGGCGCGATTTTACGCGCTTCCTGATCACCGACTCGGCCGGACTCGTCCATTTCGAGCGCGAGGGGCTCGATGGTACGCCGCTGCGCGTCCTGCAGATCCCGTTCCTCGATGGCGAGGAGGCGCCGATGCTCGTCGCGCTACTCGACGAGGAGAATCTCAACCTGCCGTCGCCGGCGATCGGCGCGAGCGCCTCGGCGCACGTGCGCTCGCTGATCGCGATGCTGCCCTCGGGACTGGCACTGGTCGATCGCGACGGGCGGTTCGTGAGCATGAACGATGCGTTCGTCCGCGCCGCGCGGATCAACGCCGCCGCCCCGCCGCTCTATCCGATCGATCTCGTCGTGCGCGAGGACAAGGCTGCGCTCGCCGATGCCGTCCGCCGCTTCGCCGGGGGCGCCGCGCAATCTGCCGAGATGACCGTGCGCTTCACCGACGCGCCCGAGGAGCCGGTCGCGCTCACTATCGCTGGCGCGCGCGGTCTGGGCGACGCCGCGGTGCTGATTAGCCTCAAGGATTCGGGCGAGGAGGGCAAGCTCAAGCGACAGATCGCCCAGGCCACCAAGATGCAGGCAGTCGGTCAGCTCGCCGGCGGCGTCGCACATGATTTCAACAACATCCTGACCGCAATCATCGGCCATTGCGACCTGATGCTGATGCGTCATTCGCCTGGCGACAGCGATTATGACGACATCCAGCAGATCCGCGCAAACTCGAACCGCGCCGCGTCGCTGACGCGCCAGTTGCTCGCCTTTTCGCGTCAGCAGACGCTGCGCCCGCAGGTGCTTCAACTCCCTGACGTCATCTCCGAGGTCTCGAACCTGCTCAAGCGCCTGCTCGGCGAGACGGTGAGCCTCGAGGTCAAGCATGGGCGCAATCTGGGACCGGTCCGCGCCGATCCGGGCCAGCTCGAGCAGGTGGTCGTCAACCTCGCGGTCAACGCCCGCGATGCAATGCTCACCGCCAACCCCAATGGCGGCGGCACGCTGACCATCGCGACCGCCTGCGTCGCCGCGGCCGAAGTGCGCCAGATGGACGACGATGTCCTTCCCGTCGGCGACTATACCGCGCTGCGCATCACCGATACCGGCACAGGAATTCCGCCCGATATCCTGGGCAAGATCTGGGAACCGTTCTTCACCACCAAGGAAGTGGGGAAGGGGACCGGGCTCGGCCTCTCGACTGTCTACGGCATCATCAAGCAATCGGGCGGGTTCATCTTCGCCGACAACAATCCCGGCGGCGGCGCCGAGTTCACCATCTATCTGCCGGTGCACAGCGCGCCCGAGGCCGTGGTCGCCAAGACGCCGGTCAAGCCCAAGCAGATCGACCTCTGGGGTTCGGGGACGATCCTGCTCGTGGAGGACGAGGACATGGTCCGCGCCGTCGCCGAGCGCGCGCTGACTCGCCAAGGCTACACCGTTGTCACCGCCGAGAATGGCGAAGTCGCACTCGAAACGCTCGAGACGATGGACAAGCCTGACCTGCTGATCAGCGACGTGGTCATGCCCTTGATGGACGGCCCGACGATGGCGCGCCAGATCCGCGCGCGCTATCCGGACCTGCCGATCCTGTTCATGTCCGGCTATGCCGAAGAGCAGCTGCGAAATTCGATCGACATCGATAATGTCGCCTTCCTGCCCAAACCCTTTTCGGTTCAACAGCTTGCCGAAGCTACCCGCGACGTTCTCGCTGCGAAATAACCTCTTGGCCTCGGCGGGATTTCCTGCAAAGCAGCGACCATGCCAAACCTTCGCCGTGTCCTCATCGTCGAGGACGAACCCTTGATCGCGATGATGCTTGAGGATTTTCTCGATGCCCTCGACCGGGAGGTCGCCGGCACCGCCGATGATGTCGTCGGGGCGCTCGCGGTGATCGAGCAGGGCGGCGTCAATGCCGCGATCCTGGATGTGAACCTGCGCGCCGGCGAGCAGAGCTGGCCGATTGCCGCTAGGCTCGCGGAACTCGGCATTCCCTTCATCCTCGCTACCGGCGGGGCAGGGGATTCGATCGCCGAACCGTGGCGCGACCGCCCGATCTTGTCCAAGCCCTTCACGATGGACGCAGTCGAGAAGGCGTTGAACGGACTCGAATCCTAGCCCTGCAGCTGGCCCACCGCAGATATCGAGCCCGTCGTCCTGAAGTGTGATTTCGACGTTTCGCGAACGGGATGCGCCAAACGAAACAATTTGCCGGTCGTCGACGGGGCGTTCATATCTTTCGCCAAACAGACGAAAGAGAGGCCATGTCGCCCAATTGCCGGTACTTGTCTTCGAGCGTTGCGCTCGCGACGTCGCTGATGCTCGCGGCATGCGGCGGCGGTGACTCCTCGGGCGGCGGCGTGGTCACCCCCACGCCGACTCCGGCGCCCACGGCAACCAACAATGCGCCGGTGTTCAATTCGGCGACGACCGGGACGGTAGCGGAGAATACGACTGCGACCTTCTACACCGCGACCGGGACCGATGCTGACGGTAACACGATCACCTATTCGATAGGCGGGGGCACCGATTCACCGCTGTTCAGGATCGACGCCAGCGGCCATCTGGCCTTCCGCGCGGCACCGGATTTCGAAGCGCCGGGCGATGCCAATCGTGACAATGTCTATCAGGTTACATTAGTCGCATCGGACGGTGTCGCCACGACGTCACTCGCGCTCCAGGTCACGGTCACCAATGCTACTGCGGGCGCCTATCATGCGCGCCAGTTGGCAGCGACATTCACGCAACCGAACAACCTTGTCGTCAAGCCGGGCGATGCCACACGCGTGTTCGTAACCGAAAAGACCGGCGCCGTGCGGCTGCTCACCCTGGCGACGGGTGCGGCGGTGCCCACGCCTTTCCTCGATCTGAGCGCCGAAGTGACGACCAGCCTGGAAGCCGGGCTGCTCGGCTTCGCGGCCGATCCGGATTATGTGGCCAACGGATATGTCTATGTGGCGCTGGTCACGCCGGCGAACAATCTCGAGGTGCGCCGCTATCGCGCGCTGCCGGGCACGCGCGAGATCGGCAATCCCGCCTCGGCCGACGTGATCCTGTCTGTGCCGACGCCGGACAATAATTTCACTGGCGGCTGGCTGGGATTCGGCACCGACGGCAATCTCTACGTGACTACCGGCAACGGTCCCGAACCCGGAACGGACAAGACCAACCTTGCCGGCAAGGTGCTTCGCATCGACGTGCGCAGCGACGCCTATCCTGCGGATCCGCTCCGCGACTACGCCATTCCCGCCGGCAATCCCTTCGCGACGACGGGGGGAAGGCCCGAGATCTGGGCGACTGGGTTCCGCCATCCGCGCCGCGCGGCCTTCGATACCTTCACCAACAATCTCTACGTGGATGATCTGGGGGCCCCGGTCAGCGCATTCTACGAACCCGAAATCAACATGATCCGCCCGCAGGATGCCGGTAGCGACTTCTCGCCGTGGCGAGAGCGCCTAGGGAGTTCCGGGCCCCTGGGAGCAGGTCTGTTCTACCCGATCTTCCGGCTCGGCTATGGCCTGACCAGCCCCTCTCCGGCGAACGAGCTCACGCTGGTTGCCGGGCCGGTCTATCGCGGACCGATCGAGCCGCTTCAGGGGATGCTGGTCTATGGGTCGCGCGCTCTGAAGCTCCTTGCAGCGCGCAACGCGGCATTGTTCGATCAGAACGTCGTCGATCCCAACGTCTATCCGCAGATCAGCCTCCGCACCGAGCTGTCGCCTGCCGAATGGGCTTTTGCGTTCGGCGAGGATGCCAACCGGAACCTCTACATTCTCCAGCCGGACGGAAAGATCTTCGTCGTCGAGCCCGGCTGAGATCAGTCGATCAGGCGAGCGACGTCCCCGATCCGGATCAGGCCGGGCCGGGCCGGGCCGGCATAGATGCCGTATCGATTGCCAAAGCGCTGCGCGACGGTGCGCAGGATGCTGGCGTCCTTGGCGCCGGTATCCGGATCGATCGTCACGAACACGCAGCGCGGGATAGGATCGGCGCACTGGACCAGCGCGCCGTCGGCGTCGTTGCCGAATGCCAGCCGGCGTCCGATCCAGTCCGCCGCCTCGAGTTCGCTCTCGATGACGATGTTGATGCGGAACCGCCGCACATCCAACGCGCTACCGTGCGTTGCTTCGACTAGGGCGTGCCCGCCGGTCGTCTGGATCGAGATGGGCATCGCATCATAGATGCCGCGCGCGACCTGGAGCAGCCCCACCGGTTCGCCGGCGGCCGCCTCGAGATGTCCCTGAAGCAGCGGATCGTGGAGCGACACGAGGGCGCCATCCGGCGTCTCGACCATCACCGCCGACGTCTTGGGGCCCCCGGGATCGGCAAAGCCGGCGCGGTGCAGCACCATCGCCGGCACCTGCCGTGCGGTAAGCCACGGAACCCGCGTGCCATTAGCCTTGCGGACAAAGGCATATTGCCGGTCGCCCTCGATGCCCTGCCAGTCGACTTCGGCGATCGCCAGCTGTTCGCCCGCCATCGACTTGACGGGAAAGCGGTTGAGCGCCGCGACATGGCCGACGATGCGGGTCATCGGCGCGCGCTATCGGGCATCGCGCTGCCCTGCAAGCCGGCGTGACAGCGGCGGCCCGATCGGGCAGAGCGCTGCCATGATCCACGTCACCCGCGACGGCCCGGTCGCGACCATCGCGCTGGCCCGCCCCGAAGCGAAGAACGCACTGCCGATCGCCGCGTGGCAGGCGCTCGCCGCTGCCGCACGCGATATCGGCGATGCCCGTGCCGTGATCCTCAAGTCGGACGTGCCCGGCATCTTCTCCGCCGGTGCCGACGTTCGCGAATTCGAGACTCTCGCTACAGATCCGGCGCTCCGCTCCGTCTTT
Organism: Sphingomonas sp. LM7; assembly: GCF_002002925.1. NCBI lineage: Bacteria > Pseudomonadati > Pseudomonadota > Alphaproteobacteria > Sphingomonadales > Sphingomonadaceae > Sphingomonas > Sphingomonas sp. LM7. The sequence goes on from NZ_CP019511.1 coordinate 860,914, forward strand.
CGCACGGCAATGCGCGACGCCATCGAGGCGATCGCCGCGCTTCCCATGCCGGTGATCGCCGCGATCGACGGCGGCTGTTTCGGCGCCGCGGTCGCGCTGATCCTCGCCGCCGACATCCGCATCGCCGGCGCCCATGCCGAGTTCGCCACTACCCCGGCGCGGCTCGGCCTGGGCTATCCGCAGCAGGATATCGCACGGCTCGCGGCGCAGGTAGGCAAGGGCATGGCATCGCTGATGCTGTTCACCGGCGACCGGCTGATGCCAGACGAAGCCAAGCGCATTGGCCTCGTCGAACTCCAGGCGAAGAATGCAGGCGAGACCGCAGCGGCCTTGGCTGCGGCGATTGCCGGCAATGCACCTCAGGCAGTCCGCCTGCTCAAGCGCACGCTCCTCGGCGGCGAAGGGCTGGACCAGGCATTCGACGATGCGTTCGGCGAAACCGAGTTCGCCGAAGGGCTGGCGTCGTTCCGCGAACGCCGCAGACCGGTATACAGATGAGCGCGCCTGCAGAAATCATCGAGGGAAGTCAGCAGGATATCCTGCTGCTCTGCGATCACGCCTCAAATGCCGTACCGGCGGATATCGACCTTGGTACTGCGCCCGAACTGCTCGATCTCCATATCGCCGTCGATATCGGCACTGACCCGCTCACGCGTAGTCTCGCCGCACGGCTCGATGTGCCGGCGATCCTAGCCACGGTCTCGCGTCTCGTCATCGATCTCCACCGCGAGCCCGACCATATCGGCCTGATCCCGCGCCGCAGCGATGGCCATCTGATCCCTGGCAACGATCCCGTGGACCGTGCCGCGCGCATCGCCCGCTTCCACGCCCCCTATCACCGGCTGCTCGCCCGGCGCATTCGTGCCCAACGGCCGGGGCTCATTCTCTCGATCCACAGCTTCACGCCTTGCCTCGACCATGGCGGCACGCAGCGCCCGTGGGAGGTCGGCATCCTGTACAATCGCGACGCCCGCGCCGCGCATGCCGCAATCGAGTTCCTCCGGAGCAGGGGCTTCGTCACGGGCGATAACGAGCCCTATTCGGGCCGCCTGCTCAACGCCACGCTCAACCGCCATGCCGAGGCCAATGGCATCCCCTCGGTCGCGATCGAAGTCCGCAACGACCTGCTCGCGGATGCATCCGGCATCGAGCGATGGAGCCAGGCTTTAGCCGGGCTGGCAAATTCTTTGCGCAATAGTCTTGCGCGAAATGCGTCCTCCGCGACATAGGCTTGCGCATCATGACAAACCGATTCGACAAATCCCGCCTTCCGAGCCGCCACGTTTCCGTTGGACCCGAGCGCGCGCCACATCGCAGCTATTATTACGCGATGGGCATTCCCGAGGAGGACATCGCCAAGCCCTTCGTCGCGATTGCCAGCGCTGGCAATGACAGCGCGCCGTGCAACACCACGCTCGATTTCCAGGCCGATGCCGCGCGCGAAGGCGTGATTGCCAATGGCGGCATGCCGCGCCGCTTCAACACGATCACGGTGACAGACGGCATCGCGATGGGCCATCAGGGCATGAAGTCCTCGCTGGTCAGCCGCGAAGTCATCGCCGACTCGGTCGAATTGAGTGTTCGCGGCCATTGCTACGACGCGCTCGTCGCCTTTGCCGGCTGCGACAAGTCGCTCCCCGGCATGATGATGGCGATGCTCCGCCTCAACGTGCCTTCGATCTTCGTCTATGGCGGCTCGATCCTCCCCGGCCGCTTCCATGACAAGGACGTCACCGTCGTCGATGTGTTTGAAGCGGTCGGCAAGTTCGCCGCCGGCAGCTGCCCGCTCCATGAGCTGACCGCGCTCGAAAAGGTCGCGTGCCCCGGTCACGGCGCGTGCGGCGGCCAGTTCACTGCCAATACCATGGCCTGCGTCGGGGAGGCGATCGGCCTGTCGCTGCCCAATTCGAACATGGTGCCCGCACCCTATCAGTCGCGCGAGCAGATCGCCGTCGCGGCGGGGCATCAGGTGATGAACCTGATCGAGCGGAACCTGCGCCCCCGCGACATCTGCACCCGCGAGGCCTTCATCAACGCCGCCCGCGTCGTCGCGGCGACCGGCGGCTCGACCAACGCCGCGCTGCACTTGCCGGCGATGGCGAGCGAAGCGGGGATCGAATTCGATCTTCATGACGTAGCCGAAGCTTTCAAATCAACACCTTACATCGCTGATCTGAAACCCGGCGGTAAGTATGTCGCCAAGGACATGCACGAGGCCGGCGGCGTCTACATGCTGATGAAGACGATGCTTGCAGGTGGTTTCCTCGACGGCAATTGCATCACCGTCACTGGCAAGACGCTGGGCGAGAATATCGATCAGGTCACCTGGAACCCCGACCAGAAGGTCATCTATGACGTCAAGACGCCGCTCTCGCCCACAGGCGGCGTGGTCGGCCTGCGCGGCACCCTCGCTCCCGAAGGTGCGATCGTAAAGGTCGCCGGAATGCACCGGCTCCAGTTCACCGGCCCGGCGCGTGTGTTCGACTGCGAGGAGGAATGCTTCCAGGCAGTCGAGAATCGCGAGATCAACGAAGGCGAAGTCATCGTCATCCGCTATGAGGGGCCCAAGGGCGGTCCGGGCATGCGCGAGATGCTGTCGACCACCGCCGCGCTCTATGGCCTCGGCATGGGCGAGAAGGTTGCGCTGATCACCGACGGGCGCTTTTCCGGTGCCACCCGCGGCTTCTGCATCGGCCATGTCGGCCCGGAGGCAGCCGATGGCGGCCCGATTGCCCTGGTCGAGGATGGCGACATCATTCGCATCGATGCCGAGAGCGGCACGATCGATCTCGACGTTCCTGAGGATGTTCTGGCAGAGCGCCACGCGAAATGGCAGCCGCGCGTCAACGATTACCAGGCCGGCGCGCTCTGGCGCTATTCCCGTACGGTGGGCCCCGCCTATAAGGGCGCTGTAACGCACCCGGGAGCCAGCGCCGAACGCCATGTCTACGCGGATATCTGATACTAGATTCCCCTCCCTGAAAGGGAGGGGCTAGGGGTGGGTGCGCGGCCCGCAGGGGCGCGCCCGACGAGCTGTGTCGATAGGCTCGCTGTGCTCGCACCCGCCCGCATCCCCTCCCTTGCGGGGAGGGGCGTGCTGATGGCGCTGCTCTTCCCCCTCTCGCTCGCGGCGTGCGGGTCACAACCGGCGGAGAATGCCGCTCCGCCTGAAGCGGAAGCCAGCCAGACGGCTGTTTCCGAGCCCGAGGCGCCCAAGATCGAATGCGCCGCCCCCGGAGTCGCCGACTTCGCCCCGGTCTGCACCCTCGACCGCACCGAAACCCCCAATGGCGTCATCCTGACCCTTCGCCACCCCGACGGCGGCTTCCATCGCCTGCAGATCACCCGCGACGGCCGCGGGGTTATCGCCGCCGACGGCGCCGAATCGGCGAAAGTGACGCCACTCGGGTCTGATCGCATCGAAGTCGAACTCGGCGGAGCGCGCTATCGGCTTCCGGCCACGGTTCGCGGGCAGGCGAAATGATCCCCTCGGGCGCGCCGATCCTCACCGCCGTCGAAATGCGCCACGCCGAAGAGGCCGTGTTCGCCGGCGGCGTTGCGCAGGACGAATTGATGGAGCGGGCAGGGGCCGCAGTCGCCCGCGAGACCGCGCGGTTCGCGATGGGCCGCCCGATCCTGATCCTCGCCGGTCCGGGGAACAATGGCGGTGACGCCTATGTCGCAGCGCGGCTGCTCCAGGCTTGGGGTCATGACGTCAACCTCGTCGCCACCGGTGCGCCCGCGCCAGGCGCCGCCGAGCGCATGCACGTACGCTGGCAAGGCCCCACAAGCTCGCTCTACGCAGCCCGCTCGCGTCCGGTCGTCATCGACGGGCTGTTCGGCACAGGCCTGACTCGGCCGCTCGAACGCGGGCTTGCTGCGGTCTTCGCCGATCTCTGCAAGCAGGCCGAATTCACACTGTCGATCGATCTGCCCTCCGGGATCGACACCGACACCGGCGCCGATCTCGGCGCACCCCGCGGAATTGACGTTACGCTCGCGCTCGGCGCACTCAAGCCTGCCCATGTCCTGGACGCCGGGCTCGAACGCTGCGGTCGGGTGTTGCTTGCCGATATCGGGATCCCCGTCGAGGGCAGCAGGCGCACCGTCGCGCGGCCCCGGCTCCGCGCTCCCGATACCAACAGCCACAAATACACCCGAGGCCTGGTCGCGGTGGTCGAGGGCGCGATGCCCGGCGCCGCGCGCCTTGCCGCGCGTGCCGCCATGGCGGGTGGTGCGGGCTATGTCGTGCTCGCGGGCGATCGCCCCTGGGGTGCCGGTCCCGATGCGCTGGTCCGGCGCGAGGTGCGCAGTGCCGAGGACCTCACCGAATTTCTCGACTGGGACCGCATCGACGCCGTGGTGCTCGGCCCGGGTCTCGGCCGCGATCGCCGGGCAGAGGCCTATCTCCGCGCCGCCTTCGCTGCCGACAAGCCACTGATCCTCGACGGCGACGCGCTGAGCCTGCTTGGCAGCGGCGCCGCGCGCTGGCTGGAAACCCGCGCCGCGTCGACCTGGGTCACCCCGCATTCGGGCGAGTTCGACCGAATGTTCGCAGGCGGAGGCGCCAGCAAGATTGATCGCACACTCGCCGCCGCTGCCGAGACCGGCGCGACGATCCTCCACAAGGGCGCCGATACCGTGGTCGCCAATGCGAAAGGCCAGGTCCGCGTCCTCGCCGGCGCCTCGCCCTGGCTCTCGACCGCCGGCACCGGCGACGTCCTCGCCGGGCTGCTCGCTGCGCAAGTGGCGCAGGGCGGGAAGGGGCTTGCCCCCGCCGAAGCTGCGGTCTGGCTTCACGCCCGCGCCGCGCGGCTTGCCGGACCCGCGCTGATCGCCGATGCGCTTGTCGGGCATATCCCCGGGGCGATTTCAGAATGTCTGTGAACGATGATGAAGTGCTGCGCGTTGCCGCGCGCGGCGATGGCGTCACTTCCGATGGCCGCCATGTCGCCTTCGCGGCACCCGGCGATCGGGTAACGCCTGACGGCGCCGTCCTCCCCGGCCCGCATCACCAGACACCGCCCTGCAAGCATTACCCGGAATGCGGCGGCTGCCAGCTCCAGCATCTCGACGATATCAGCTGGTCGCAGTTCATCGCAGATCGCGTCACCGGCGCGCTCGCCGCGCAAGGGCTTGAGGCCGATGTCCGCGCGCCGCTGCTGTCGCCGCCCAACACCCGCCGCCGCGCCACGCTCCATGCCGAGCGCCGCGGCCGTCAGGTACGCCTCGGCTTCACCCGGCAGGGCAGCCACGACCTGATCGATATCGAGGAATGCTGGGTCCTCGCTCCCGAGCTTTTCGCGCTGGTCGCCCCCTTGCGCGGCATGCTCGCCGCGCTGATCCCCGGCACTCGCCGGATCAACGTCCATCTCGTCCAGACCGACCAAGGGCCCGACGTCCTGATCGACGGCCTCGAAGCCGAAGGACTTGCCGCTGCCGAGGCGCTCAGCGCCTTCTCGCATCGCCACCATCTCGCACGCTTGTCGATCGACGAAGGCTTCGGCCCCACTGCGCGCTACGAGCCCGAGCCGGTCACCGTCACGCTGGGCGGCATCTCCGTGCCCTTCCCCCCGGGCAACTTTCTCCAGGCTACCCCCGAGGGCGAGGCCGCGCTCGTCGCGGCGGCGCAGGAGATCGCCGGCGGCGCAAAGGCGGTGGCCGACCTGTTCGCTGGTCTGGGCACCTTTACCTTCGCCTTCCCGAAGGCGAAGGTCTATGCCGCTGAAGCCGCACGCGATCCGATCATGGCGCTAAAGGCTGCGGCAAGCCTTGCGGGCCGCATGGTGTTCGCCGAGCATCGCGACCTTTTCCGGCGCCCGGTTACCGCCGCCGATCTCTCTCGCTTTGACGCGGTCGTCCTCGATCCACCCCGCGCCGGCGCACGCGAACAGGTCGCCGAGATTGCGGCGTCCAACGCGCCAATCATCGCCTATGTTTCGTGTAATCCCAGCACGTTCGCACGCGATGCCGAGATTTTGTCCAAAGCCGGCTATAGCCTCGATTGGGTCCAGCCCGTCGGGCAATTCCGCTGGTCGACGCATGTTGAACTCGCCGCGAAGTTCAGCCGCTAGGATAGTTCGCCCGCACGAAGAACAGCCCGTCAGGTGGCGCGTTCAGGCCTAGCCGCGAACGGTCGCGTGCCTCCAGCGCGGCACCTACGTCCTCGGCCGCCCATTTGCCCTGACCCACCAGCCCCAGGCATCCGACCATCGATCGCACCTGATGATGCAGGAATGACCGCGCCGACGCGTGTACCAGTAGCCGGTTGCCTGCGCGCGACACGTCGAGCCGGTCGAGCGTCTTGACCGGGCTCTCCGACTGGCAATGCGCCGAGCGGAAGGTAGTGAAGTCATGCCGTCCCACCAGCAATTGCGCGGCTTCGTGCATTGCGCGTGCATCGAGCTCGGCCGGGATCCGCCATGCCAGCCCCTTTTCCCAGGTCAGCGGTGCGCGGCGCGTGACGATACGATACTCATAGTGCCGGCCCAGGCACGAAAAGCGCGCATGCCAGTCGTCCGGCACTTCGACGCAATCGAGAATCGCTACCGGATTGGGCCGCAGCCGCGCATTGAGCGCCTCCATCAGCCGGAACGGCGCGATCTCCCGCGCGATGTCGAGATGCGCGCGCATACCGAGGCCATGCACCCCGGCATCGGTACGCCCCGCGGCATGGACCACTGCCTTCTCGCCGGTCACTGCGAAAGCGGCGTCCTCGATCGCTTGCTGGACGCTCGGGCCGTGGTCCTGCCGCTGCCAGCCCATGAAAGGCCGGCCGTCGAATTCCACGGTGAGCGCGAACCGCGTCAAAGCCGCGTGCCCGCCGGGATCGCGAAGCCCCGCAACAGATCCTGTGACGTCATGACACCACGTCCCGCCCGCTGGACGAGCAGCGGCCGGATCGCCCCTGCGCCACAGGCGATCGTCATGCGGTCGTCGAGTACGGTTCCGGCTTCTCCGCTCTCGGCCGCCACTTCCGCCGAATGCACTCGCACGCGCTCGCCGCCTAGTTCGAAGAACGCCCCCGGCGCCGGATTGAACGCGCGCACCTGCCGCTCGACCTCAGCCGCGGTTCTCAAGAAATCGAGCCGAGCCTCGGCCTTGTCGATCTTTGCGGCATAGGTGACGCCATCCTCGGGCTGTGCCGCCGCCGGATAGCAGCCGATATCCCGCAGCACCTCGACCATCAGCCGCGCCCCCATCTCGCTGAGCTCGCCACTGAGTTCGCCCGCGGTCTTTCCCCCTATCGGCGTCCGCCCCTCGAGCCGCACCGGGCCAGTATCGAGCCCCGCCTCCATCTGCATGATCCCCACCCCGGTCTCGGCATCGCCGGCGAGGATCGCCCGCTGGATCGGCGCCGCACCCCGCCAGCGCGGCAGCAGCGAGCCGTGGACGTTGAGGCAACCCAGCCGCGGCGCCGCAAGCACCGCAACCGGCAGGATCAGCCCGTAGGCCGCGACCACCGCTACGTCGGCCCCCAGCGCCGCGAAAGCGACAACCGCGTCGGGCTCCTTGCGGAAGGAAAGCGGCGTTCGGACCTCGATCCCCAGCGCCTCGGCGCGTGCCTGGACGGGCGATGGCGCTACCTTGCCCCGATTCCCGCGCCGGGGCGGCTGGCTATATGCCGCCACGACGTCATGACTCGCCGCGACCAACGCGTCGAGCACGGGGACGGCGAATTCGGGGGTGCCCATGAAGATGATCCGCATAGTGTCCCTCTCGCCGCTTGGCAGGGCGCTAGGCAAGCCCCTATGTCTTCCTGCATGGCATCCCCTGAAATCGAGGCACTGACTCAGGCGCTCTCCCGCCTTCCCGGGCTCGGCCCGCGTTCGGCGCGCCGCGCGGTGCTCCACTTGCTCAAGAAGCGCGAGACTGCGCTCGATCCGCTGCTCGCGGCGCTCACTGCAGTCAGCCGCCGGCTCAGCACCTGCGGCATCTGCGGCAATGTCGACACCAGCGACCCCTGCGCGATCTGCGCCGATCCGCGCCGCGATGCCCGCGCGCTCTGCGTGGTTGAGGAAGTCGCCGACCTCTGGGCACTCGATCGTTCGCGCCTCTTTCCCGGCAAGTTCCACGTCCTCGGCGGTCGCCTGTCGGCGCTCGAAGGCATCCGCCCCGAGGATCTGCGCGTCGACGGGCTCGTCCGCCGCGTCGCCGCCGGCGGGATCGACGAAGTCGTCCTCGCGATGAATGCCACGCTCGACGGCCAGACCACCGCGCATTACCTCGCCGAGCGGCTCGAGAGCTACCCGATCCGCATCACCCAGCTCGCCCACGGCCTGCCCGTCGGCGGCGAGCTCGACTATCTCGACGAAGGCACGCTCGCCCAGGCGCTTCGCGCGCGCCGTCCGGTCGCGTAGTTTCCGAGACTTGCGGCGGCGCGAACGGCGAATTAAATCAGCCTTATGGCTCTCTTACCGATCGTCGAAGTACCGGACCCGCGCTTGCGCCTCATTTCCACGCCGGTGGAGACGGTGGACGATGAGGTGCGCGATCTTATCGCCGACATGTTCGACACAATGTACGATGCCCCCGGCATCGGCCTGGCCGCGATCCAGGTCGGCGTGCCCAAGCGCATCGTCGTCATGGACCTGCAGGAGGAAGAGGACGAGGAGGGCAAGCCGATCCGCGCCCCGCGCGTCTTCATCAACCCCGAAATTCTCGATCCCGCCGAGGAGCAGTCGGTCTACACCGAAGGCTGCCTGTCGATTCCCGAGCAGTTCGCCGATGTCGAGCGCCCCGCGCGCTGCCGCGTGACCTGGCTCGACGAGCAGGGCGTCGCGCATGACGAGCTCTTCGAGGGCCTGCTCGCCACCTGCATCCAGCACGAGATGGACCATCTCGAAGGGATCGTCTTCATCGACCATCTCTCTCGCCTCAAGCGCGACATGATCCTCAAGAAGCTGACCAAGGCGCGTAAGGCCGCCGCGTAAGCGCTTCACCGGAGCACGGTGGAAGCTTCCTCTGCCGTCACGCACCACAGCGCCGCACGCCGACTATAGGGTTGCTCCAAGGCGCGCCGCCGAGTAAGTTCGCCTTCTGTTCCGGGAGGCAAGGTTGGACACGCTCGCACTTATCCTGATCGTCGTCGTGCTGATTGCCGGCCTCGGCCTCGGTTGGTTTCTCGGCACCCGCGGTGTCGCCGAGGCACGCGCCGAGCGCGATCGCCGCGAATCTGACTTCAAGGCGGCAATCTCCGATCTCGTCCTCGCCGAGGAACGCGCCGGCCAGCTGCCCGCGCTCCGCGACGAGAACGCCACGTTGCGCGACGAACGCGACGAAGCCCGCCTCCAGCTCACCGAACTCCGCGCCAAGGCCGAAGCTTTCGAAGAGCGCCTCGACGAGTTCAAGGGCGCGCGAGAGGCGATGGCGGGCCAGTTCCGCGAACTCGCCACCACGATGCTTGGCGAAACCCAAAAGGCCTTCCTCGAACGTGCAGAGGCCCGCTTCAAGCAATCGGAGGACGTCGCCGGGCAGAACCTCAAATCGATGCTCCAGCCCGTCAGCGATCGCCTCCAGCGTTATGAGGAAGGCGTCGCCAAGGTTGAGGCCGAGCGCCGCGACGCGTTCGGCGAGCTCAAGGGCCAGATCGAGCAGATGCGGATCGGCCAGGAAAAGGTCAGCACCGAAGCCGCCAAGCTGGTCAATTCGCTGCGCAACGCCCCCAAGTCGCGTGGTCGCTGGGGCGAGCAGCAGCTCAAGAACGTGCTCGAGACCTGTGGACTCTCCGAACACACCGATTTCCAGACCGAAGTGAACGCCGCAGGCGAGGAGGGGGGACGCCTGCGTCCCGATGCGATCGTCCGGGTGCCGGGCGGTCGCGCGCTGGTGATCGACGCCAAGGTGTCGCTCAATGCCTATCAGGACGCATTCGGCGCGGTCGATGATATCGAGCGCTTCGCCGGGCTCAAGGCGCATGCCGATTCGATGCGCGCGCACATCAATGGCCTGGGCAACAAGGCCTATTGGAGCCAGTTCGAGGATGCGCCGGACTATGTGATCATGTTCGTCCCCGGCGAGCATTTCCTCTCCGCCGCGCTCGAACATGATCCGACGCTCTGGGACTTCGCGTTCGACAAACGGGTTCTGCTTTCCACTCCGACCAATCTCATCGCGATCGCGCGCACGGTCGCGGCGGTATGGCGTCAGGAAAAGCTCGCCAAGGAGGCGCGGCAAATCGGCGAGCTCGGCAAGGAGTTGTACGACCGGCTTGCGGTCGCCTCTCAACATCTTCGCGTTGTAGGGTCAGGGCTCTCCAGCGCGGTCAACAACTACAACAAATTTGTTGGGAGCTTTGAGCGTAACGTGTTGAGTACTGGAAGAAAATTTAAAGACCTAAACATCGAAACGGGCTCTAGGGAGATTGAGTCCACGCAAGAGATCGAAGCCTTGGCGAGATATGGTTCCGTCGAGGCGCTGCCTGCGAGCGACGAACGGAGCGAGAACATCGATTGACTGCGGCTCGCGGAGGAGTACCCTTGGTTTGTCGGCAGTTCTTTCATCGCCGATGGTTAGCTCGGCAATTGCCCTTCTCGGTAGTGTTACAATTAGCGTTCGCCCAGCCCAAAACCGGCCGGGGCTTCGTTTGATCGAAGAATGCTTGTCTCTACCTTGCGGTCGCAGTCTCCGGGCCTGATCGACTACGGAGAACGATCATGGACAGGTTGTTATACAACCTGCACCAAGATTGCGATCAGCGGTGGCATATCGGCGGGTTCACACCCGACGGCCAGCCGGTGTTCGAGATCGATCGCTCTTGGGAAGATCGTAGGGACGCCCAGAAGGCGCTCAATCGCCTTCTGGGTTTGTCTTTTACTAGTTCCCAAGCGACCGCGGTGTAGGCGGTGCGGGCGACTTTGTCGTCCGCACCATCTACAGGCGCCTCTCGGGCGCCAGCACCAGCCTTGTGCGATGCGCGCCGGTCAGCACCAGCTTTCCGTTGCGGTTGCGGCTGACGCTGAGCGGCTCTCCGAGGATGCGTAGCACGCTGCTCTCCTGAACATTCTGCATGCGCTGGGCGCACGCCATTTTCGTTGAAGCCAGCCGGCCGGCGGTGAGCCGCCCGCGCTCGAAGCGGAAGCTGCCGTTGAAATTGTTGCAACTGGCATTGCCGCTGATCCGGGCGCCGTTGAACGTCACCCGCGGGTTGGTGCGCGGCGCGACCAGCCGGCCATTGATCGATTCGATCCGCCAATCGCCTTCGAGCAAAGAGGTCTGCTCCGGCGTTTCGGAAAGCACCTCGCCGCCGCAGCCGCGCAGCGTGCGCCCGCGCAGGGTGACTGTGACGGTATCATGGAAGGTGCGGTCGCTCATCCCGTCGCTGCATTCGACATGGGTGATGTCTACGGTCATACCGCGCGCCTGGTAGCGCTCGCCATTGAACCCGACGATCGGCCGCGGCTTGGCGACGCGCACCACACGGCCGCCGGCAGGCTCATAGCGGATCGTGCTGCCGTCGATGGTCAGCGACCAGAACGGCTCGGTGCCCAGCGCGCGATAGGGCGCGGCGTTCGACTGGGCGTAGGCGGGCAGGGCGATCAGCACCAAGGCGCCGGCAGCAGCAAGCTTGATCAAGATAGGTCTCCTTCGTCTCGGGCGGTATGCCGCCGCGCGGCTGAACCGCGCATGGCCGTAACGATCGGCTGCCGTTCAGGATGCTGGCAATGTAGGATTTGCTGTGCCAGCCTTGGGTTCAGCTCTTTGAAAATGTCCGGCACAGAACTGCATTTCGGCAAAACAATCTTACAACAAGCTATAATTAAATTGCCGATTCACCGTATAAACCGTGAAATTAGCCACCGCGAATCCTACTCAGCACTTCATACGCCATCACCGCCGTCGCCACTGCCGCGTTGAGGCTGTCGGCCTTGCCGAGCATCGGAATCTTGACCAGGAGATCGCATTCCGCGGCCATGAAATCGGGCATGCCCTGCGCCTCGTTGCCGGTGAGCAGGAAGGTCGGCGCGGTGTAGGGCGGGGCCTTGTAATCATGTTCGGTGTCGAGGCTTAGTCCGACCAGTTGTCCGGGACCGGCGCGCAGCCACGCAACGAACTCGGCCCAGCTCGCTTTGGCGACGGGAACGGTGAACAACGCCCCCATGCTTGCGCGGACGGCCTCGACCGAGAACGGATCGACGCACTCATCGATCAGGATCAGCCCGCCCGCGCCGACTGCGTCGCCGGTACGCAGGATCGTGCCGAGATTGCCCGGATCGCGCAGCCGTTCCGCGACCAGCCAGATCGGTGCGGTGCTGCGGTCGAGATCGGCCAGCGTCAGTGCGAAATCGGGATAGACGCCGACCACCGCGCCGGGATTGTCCTTGCCCGATAGCTTGGAAAGGATGTCGGCATTGGTCTCGATCGCCTCGCCGCCGGCGCCCTCGGTGGCATCGACCAGTGCCCGGACCAGCGGATGCCCCGCCATCTCCCTCGCGAAGAACAGATATTCCGGCAGCCTCCCGGCTTCGCGTGCCTCGGTGAGGATGCGCAGCCCCTCGGCAAGGAACAGTCCTTCCTCGCGGCGATGCTTCTTGTCGCGCAGGTTGCGGACGCGCTTGATCAGCGGATTGGAAAAGGCAGTTATCTCGCGGGGCATGGCAGGCCTTTAACCCGTTCGCCCCGAGCTTGTCGAAGGGCCGTTCTTGATCGGTGGATCCGTTCGATGAAGACGAACGATGGCTATTCCTCGCCGAAGCGTGCCTCGACCAGTTCGGCGAGCGCCTGCACCGCGGCATCGGCGCCTTCGCCCTCAGCGCTGATCGTGATCGAATCGCCCTTGGCAGCGCCAAGCATCATCAGGTCGAGGATCGACGTGCCTGATGCACTGGCGCCGTCCTTCTCCACGGTCAGCTCGACCGGCTGGCCGGTGGCGAGCGTGACGAAGGCCATGCTGGCGCGCGCGTGCAGGCCGCGGCGATTCTCGATCCTCACGGTGCGCGTCGTCCGGCTCACGCGGCGGCTTCTCCCAGGACTTCGGATGCGACAGTGATGTATTTCCGCCCGGCATCACGCGCGGCGGCAACGGCCTCGGTCACCTTCATCGTCTTGCGTGCGCTTCCCAGCCGGATCAGCATCGGCAGGTTGATGCCCGCGATCACTTCGATCCGACCGGCTTCCATCAGCGAAATGGCGAGGTTGGACGGTGTGCCTCCGAAAAGGTCGCTGAGCACGATGACGCCGCGTCCTTCATCGACGCGCGCAATCGCCGCGGCGATGTCCGCGCGGCGGGCTTCCATGTCGTCGTCGGGGCCGATGGAGATCGGTTCGATCCGCTCCTGCTGGCCCACTACATGTTCCATCGCGACCACGAACTCTTCAGCGAGCCGCCCATGGGTCACGAGCACCAAACCAATCATCTCAAACTCCGCCCCCTGCTATGGTCACCGGGGCCCCCTCCAGCGAGTCCTGCGGCGCGGTCTGTAAATCGCGGTGGGTCACCGTGGGCGAAAATCCCTCTTCACGCAACCGCCGCGCCATCCGTTCGGCGACGTGGACCGAGCGATGGCGGCCCCCCGTACACCCGAATGCGGCGGTAACATATGCCTTTCCTTCAGCCTGATAGCGGGGCAGCAGCAGGAGCAGCAGCGCCTCGATCTGCGCCATCGCCTGTCCATAAGCGGGATCGTCGGCGACATAGGCCGAAACGTCCGCATCCTTGCCAGTACCGGGACGAAGCGCGTCTACCCAATGCGGGTTACGCAGAAAGCGCATGTCGAACACCAGATCGGCGTCGCGCGGCAGTCCGCGTGCAAAGCCGAACGACGTGATCGTCAGTACGGTCCGTCCCATGCTGTCGTCCGCGAAGGTCGCGCGAATCTGCTGCTGGAGTTCGTTGGACGACAAATTGGTCGTGTCGATCAGCCGGTTCGACCAGCGCCGCAGCGGCATCAGCAGCTCGCGCTCGCGGGCGATGCCGTCGCTCGCCGGGCGGTCCTGCGCCAGCGGGTGGCGCCGCCGTGTCTCCGAATAGCGCCGCTCGAGTTCGGACTCGGCGCATTCGAGGAACAGCGTGCCGACATGATGGCCGTCCTGCTCGCTCAGCTTCTTGACGCGTTGGACGATGCTTTCGGCATCGAACCCGCGAGTCTGGGTGCCGATGCCCAGTGCGAGCGGCCGGTCGTCGTCGCCGTCGGCGCCTTCGCCGGGCGGAGTGTCGAGCAGCCGGTGGAGCAGGAGCAGCGGCAGATTGTCGACGGTCTCCCAGCCGAGATCCTCCAGCGTCCGCAGCACCGTCGATTTGCCCCCGCCCGACATGCCGGTGACCAGCAATATCTGTTTGGGTTGTCGCCGGTTCACCGGGCCGCCTGCTTCAGCGCCAGCTCCACTTTGATCGGCGCCGAAGGTTCGAGCGCAGCAAGCGCGAGCACCGGCACGTTGATGCCAGCAATGCGCCGCGTCCGCTGATCTTCGGGGAAGCGAGGCGGGGTATCCAGGATCACGATCAGCAGTTCCACGGGAACACGCTCCACGTTGGGCATCTCGACAATGCCCAGACCGCGCACTTCGATCCGCCCGGCGAGGTTCGCGGGCGCGCAGGCGATCAATCCGCCGTCCTGCCGCTGGCAGATCACTTGGCCGTCGGACACCAGTGCCGCGCCGCGATCGATCAGCCGGAGCGCGAGGTCGGATTTGCCTTCGCCTGAACGCCCTTCGATCAGCACGCCGCGCCCGCCGATCGCGACGCATGCGCCATGCACCGTCTCGGAAGAGACTTCGGGAAGCCGGGGCTCAGGCATCAGTCGCGCTCCGCCAGAGGCAGCCGCACCACGAACCGTGCTCCGCTCACTCGATCTTCTCGCGTTTCCACTGAAATGCTCCCCTGATGGCCTTCGACGATGGTGCGTGCGATGGCAAGGCCTAGCCCCGAATGCTGACCAAAGGCTTCACTTTCGGGACGCACCGAATGGAATCGACGGAAGATCGCCTCACGCGCCTCGTCGGGCACACCGGGTCCCTCATCCTCGACGCGCACAATCAGCATCTCGCCATCGCTCGCGGCGGAAACCGTGATCAGCCCGCCTTTCGGCGAAAAGGAAACCGCATTCTCGATCAAATTCTCGAACACCCGTTCCAGCCGCGCGCCTTCGCCCAGCACCTCGAGCAGGTCGCCGGGGCGACGATCGAAGAGGATGCGGATCCCGTTAGGGAGTCCGCGCGTCGCACGCTGATCGAGAAGCGCTGCGATCATTGCGCCGACATCGACTGGCTCGAACGTGGCACGGCTGAGCTGGGCATCGAGGCGGGAGGCATCAGAGATATCGGTGATCAGTCGGTCGAGCCGGTGGACGTCGTCGCGGACGATCGCCAGCAATTGCTCCTGCAACGCGGGGTCCTTGACCTTCGAAAGACCTTCCACGGCAGAGCGGAGCGAGGCGAGGGGGTTCTTCAGTTCGTGCGTCACGTCGGCCGCGAAGCTTTCCGTGGCGTCGATCCGCGCGCGCAACGCCTGGCTCATGTCGGAGAGCGCGCGTGCCAGCATGCCGATCTCATCGCTGCGCTCCGGCAGGCGCGGCACCACGACTTCACGCGCTCGCCCCAAACGTACGCGTACCGCTGCCCGCGCTAGGCGGCGCAACGGCCGCACGATCGTCCGTGCTAGGAACAGAGAGAGCAGGATCGACAGCAATGACACGATCGCCAGCACCACGCTAAGCCGGAAGCGCTCGGAACGCACGGTCTGGGTGATGTCGCGGGCATTGACCGTCGTCATCACCACCCCGAGCTGGGTGATCGGCGCCGCCGCAGTGATCACCGGGGTGCGATCGGGTGCTCGCCACACCGTCGCGGGCGTGCCGTGGGTCGCGCGCGCGACGCTGACATCGGGCCAGTCGAGCCCGCGATCGCGCCTGCGTTCGCGGTACAGCGGCGCGCGGTCTGCGCCCGCTACCGTATCGATGACCGCGTCGAGGAAGCGCGCAGTCGACTGGTTGAACGGATCCTTGTCCGGATCGCGCAGCACGAGATTGCGCAGGCCAAGTTCATGGCTGTCGGTGATCAGTACACCGTCTTCGTCGTATAGCCGGATCCGCGTGCCGGT
This sequence comes from Sphingomonas sp. LM7, assembly GCF_002002925.1. Taxonomy (NCBI): domain Bacteria; kingdom Pseudomonadati; phylum Pseudomonadota; class Alphaproteobacteria; order Sphingomonadales; family Sphingomonadaceae; genus Sphingomonas; species Sphingomonas sp. LM7. The sequence goes on from NZ_CP019511.1 coordinate 876,950, forward strand.
GTCGCGCGCCAAGCTGAGCACCAGCAGGTCGCGCCGCTCTGGCGTCGCCGAGGCGACGGCTTGGGCGATCAGCCGAACCTCGCCGCGTGCCTGCGCGATTCGACTGTCGACGATCCGGCTGCGGTAGGAATCGAGATAGAAGAAGCCGCTGCCGAGCAGCGCCAGCGCGAAGATATTGACCGCCAGAATCCGCGGCGTCAGGCTGACGCGATTCGACCATTTGAGCGCAAGGTCGCGCTCGCTATTCGTCCGAGAAGCGATAACCGGCGCCATAGAGCGTTTCGATAGCATCGAACTCCGGATCGACCTGCCGGAATTTGCGCCGCACACGCTTGATGTGGCTGTCTATGGTGCGATCGTCGACGTAGATGTCGTCCTGATAGGCTGCGTCCATCAGCTGGTTGCGCGTCTTCACGATGCCCGGACGCTGCGCCAGCGTCTCCAGGATCAGGAATTCGGTGACAGTCAGCGTCACGTTGGTGCCGCCCCAGGTCACGCGGTGGCGCGCCGGGTCCATCACCAGCCGCCCGCGCTCCAGGCTCTCTGCCGGTGCCTGTTCGCCTTCGACGCTGGGCTGTACGATCTCGGTGCGGCGCAGGATCGCGCGGATGCGCGCGATCAGCAGCCGCTGGCTGAACGGCTTGGCGATATAATCGTCCGCGCCCATCGCCAAGCCAAGCGCCTCGTCGAGCTCGTCGTCCTTGCTGGTCAGGAAGATCACCGGGATAGCGCTCTTCTCGCGCAGCCGCCGCAGCAGCTCGAGCCCATCCATCTTGGGCATCTTGATGTCGAGCACTGCCAGGTCGGGCGGATTCTCGATCAACGCCTTGAGTGCGCTTTCGCCATCCGAATAGACGCGAGTCAGGAACCCCTCGGCCTGGAGCGCAATCGAGACCGAAGTGAGGATGTTGCGGTCGTCATCGACCAGCGCGATCGTCGCGGTCATGCCGGGCAGCGTGCGTGGCTTTGAAGCATAATGGGAGGGGGTAAAGCAAAGTCGCGGCCGGCTCAATCTATTGACACCGCTCACCCGGATTGAGCCGCTCTTGCGGCTGCCTCCTCACCGCCGACGCCTTCGGGATCATGCCGCCGATCGCAAGGGTCAGCCCCGACCAGGCGATGTCCCACTTCCTGTCGGGCTATACCGCCAAGGTGGCCGCCACCGAGATCGGCGTGTCCGAGCCCGAAGCGACCTTCTCGACCTGCTTCATGCCGCGCCATCCTTCCGAATATGGCAAACAGCTCAAGTTGCGGATCGCCAGAGGCAAGGTGGATTGCCGGCTGGTCAATACGGGCCGGGCAGGACCATGGCTACGATGGCAGCCTGAGCGACGCCGAATTCCGGATAGATCCCAATTTCGGGTTCGGGGCGTCGGCCAATTTCGCCGGGATCGACCTGGCGGTGCTCGATCCGCGCGAGAGCTGGGCAAACAAGGCGCACTATGATCCCACCGCGGCGAAACTGGTCGACCTGTTCAACGAGGAACTTCGCCGAGTTCGCCTACCACCTCGACGAGGGGGTGCGCCGACCGGCACCCCGTGCGCCGCTACCTGCCTGACTTGCCCAGTCACCGATCGGGATCGTAAGAGCTCGATCGATGACCGGCCATTCCCCCCGCCTGTTCGCTTCCGACACCGAGATCGTCCGGCTCGGCGAGGGCCTGCTTGCCTGCGATCTCGCCAGGGAGGACTGGACGCACGAGGCGCACCTCGGCGCCAGCCTCTATCTACTGGCCGAACGGCCGGGCGTGGATGTCGATGCCGAGATCGCCGGCCTGATCTCGCGCTTCAACGAAAGCGTCGGCGGAGTAAACGATGATAGGGGCGGCTATCACGACACTATCACGCGTGCCTATGTTGCCGGGATCCGCCTGTTCCTGCGCGCGCATCCCGAAGGTGCGCTTGCCGAGCGGGTCAATGCGCTCCTGATATCGCCGATTGGCCGTCGCGACTGGCCGCTCGGCTTCTACAGCCGCGAACTGCTGTTTTCGGTGCCGGCGCGCCGCGGTTTCGTCCCCCCGGACCGCGCTCCGCTGCCATAGCCTCTATAAGGGGAGAGATAACAAAGCAGGGGTCACCACGTGAAGTTCATCTCTTTGAAGGCGATCAACGGCGAGCCGATCCTCGTCAACGTCACCGCCATCCGCACGGTCTCCTCGATCGACCTCGCCGGCGTCGAAATGGGCATCATCGGCTTCGACAAGACCCATGAAGTCGTGCTGAGTTCGACCGTCGCCGAAGTCACCGAGGCGATTGCCGCGGTCGTCGCGGGCAACTGAGCGCAGCGGCGCTGCTCGTCAGACGTTTCGGGCCGCAATGTGGCGGTCGATGACATGGCCGAGCACTGTCATCGGCACGTTGCCGCCCAGCACCACTGCGTCGTTGAACGCCTTGAAATCATAGCGCGCGCCGAGCGAAGTCTTGGCGCGGTCGCGCAGTCGATTGATCTCGCTGTGCCCAACCTTGTAGCCGCACGCCTGTCCCGGCCACGAGCAATAGCGATCGACTTCGCCGGAGACTTCCTCCTCGGACGAACCATTGGATTCGACGAACCAGCGGATCGCCTGTTCGCGCGTCCAGCGCTTGGCGTGGAGCCCGGTATCGACCACCAGCCGGCATGCGCGAAACCCCAGCGACTGGAGATAGCCGAGCTTCTCGGCGGGATTGTCGGCATAGACGCCGAGCTCCTCGGCGAGCTGCTCGGCATAGAGTGCCCAGCCTTCGGAATAGGCGTTGAACTGGAGCAGCGAGCGGATCAGCGGCAGCTTGAACGCGTACTCGCCCTGCCAGACATGGCCCGGGATCGCCTCGTGATAGGCTAGATCGGGCAGGCTGAAGCGCGTGTGCAGGCTGGTAGTGCGCAGGTTGATCCAGAACTTGCCTGGGATCGTCCCGTCGATCGAGCCGGGGCCGCCATAGGCGCCGGGGGCGCCTGGCTCTTCCTCGGGCGGCAGGCGGCGGACCTCGACATTGCCCTTCACCAGCGTGTTGAACGCCTGCGGCATGCGGCTGCGAATATCTGTAATGCGGGTGTTGAGGAACTTGAGAATCTCGGCGCGGCCCGGATCGCCTTCCGCGAAGGTGAAGCGGGGATCCTTCGCCAGCGCTTCCATCCGCGCACCGACGCTGCCCTGGCTATAGCCTTGCTTCTTGAGGATCGTGTCCATCTCGGCCTGGATCGCGCGGAGCTGGTCGAGGCCCATCTGGTGGACTTCCTCGGGGCTCATCGTCGTGGTGGTGCCGGCGCGCAGCGCCCAGGCGTAATAGGCCTCGCCGTCCTTGAACTTCCACACGCCCGCGTCCGAGGTGGCGCGCTCGCGGTGGCGTTCGAGCTCGGCAATCTGACGATCTAGTGCCGGCGCGATCTTGTCATTCGCCAGCATCCACGCGCCATTACCGAAATCGCCGTCCATCCCCGCGCTGCGATTGGCGATCGACGTCACCAGCCCCCAGCCGGCAGTATTGCCGCTGCGGGCGAGCTTGAGTTGCTTGAGTGCCTTGTCGAGCAGGAAATCGGGTGGGATCACGTCCTTCGTGGCGGCGACCTCGAGCCGCTCGGTCTCGCCGTCGAGCTGCTCGGCATAGGATTCGAGCCGGTCGAGATAGGCCTCGGCATCCTCACGGGTGTTCACCTGATGATCGGTGTCGAGCATCCGCGGCACGTCGAGGTAGGCGCCGACATTCTGGACGACGACATAGGGCGTGTTGCGCCAGCTGCCGACCGCCACGTCGCCATAGCCAAAGCCGAAGCCATCGAGCGCGTTGCGGTAGGAGGCTTGGACGACCTCGACATTGGTGCGCATCACCGGGCTCAGCGCCGCGGCGTCCAGCTTGCCCAGATCGGCGAGCGATTGGCGCAGATGCGCGACGATCTTGCCCTGGCCCTGAGGCGAACGGTCGGTCAGCTGGTGCTTGAGCTGCGCGCGCTTGTCCTTGTCGATCCCAAGCGAGGTCGCGTTCTCGGGGTACAGCTTTAGGAACGCCTCGGCGGTGCGCGTCAGCAGTGCATCGGCTCGGGCATCGGGGTCGGCGAAGAACGCGTCGGCCTGGCGCGGCAAAGCGGCGAAGGCGAGCGTGCCGGCAGTGCCGAGCATCAGCTCGCGGCGGGTGGTAAGCATCGTCACTCCTTGGAACTCAGGCGATCACGGGTTCGACATTGAGCGAGGTGCCTATCGCCCCCGTGATCCGCACGCGCGCGCCCGCCGGCGCATCGGGGCCGCAAGCAAGCCATTCGCCGTCACCGACGCGAACCTTGCCTTTGCCCGCCGCGATTGGCTCAACCACGGTCACCACCTCGCCGACCAGCCGCGCGACGCGATCGTTGAGCAGCGGGTCGGCGCTCGGCACCGGATTGTTAGCATACCAGCGTCGCCCGATTCCCACTGCCGCCGATGTCGCGATGGTAAATACTACGACTTGGAAGAGCAGCGCGAATTCGGGAATGATCAGCGTTACTACGCCGGTCACCGCCGCGCCGGCAGCGACGAACACCAGGAAGATGCCTGGCACCAGCAGCTCGGTGATCGCGAGCACGGCGGCAAGGATCAGCCAGGCGAGCCCGGGAGTGGCGAGCAACGCGTCCATCCTCAGCCTTCCTGCGAACCGAAGGGGTTTGGTCGCGCGCGCGGGGCAGGAGGCACGGGCGGAACCGGCGGCCTGGGGCCCGAGCCCGTGATCGCTTCGCGTGCCAGCTCGCCAATACCGCCCAGCGTGCCCATCAGCTGGGTCGCCTCGACCGGGAATAGGATGGTCTTGGCGTTGGGCGAGGTCGCGAACTTGCCAATCGCCTCGACATATTTTTGCGCGATGAAATAGTTGATCGCTTGCGTGCTGCCGCTCTCGATCGCTTCGGAGACTGCGCGGGTGGCGGTCGCTTCCGCCTCCGCCGAACGTTCGCGCGCCTCCGCGTCGCGGAAGGCGGCCTCGCGGCGGCCTTCGGCTTCGAGGATTTGCGATTGCTTCTGGCCCTCGGCGCGCAGGATTTCGGAGGCGCGCATGCCCTCCGCCTCAAGGATGTTGGCGCGCTTCTCGCGCTCGGCCTTCATCTGGCGGCCCATCGCGTTGACGATGTCGGCGGGCGGGCGGATGTCCTTGATCTCGACGCGGGTGATCTTGACGCCCCATGGGGTGGTGGCGTGATCGACGACGTTGAGCAGCCGCGCGTTGATCTCGTCGCGCTTCGACAGCGTCTCGTCGAGGTCCATCGATCCCATCACGGTGCGCAGATTGGTCGTGGTGAGCTGGAGCAGCGCGACATAGAGATCCGACACTTCATAGGCGGCCTTGGCGGCATCGAGCACCTGGAAGAACACGACCCCGTCGGTCGAGATCATCGCATTGTCCTTGGTGATGATCTCCTGACCCGGAATGTCGATCACCTGCTCCATCATGTTCACCTTGCGGCCAACGCGATAGAAGAAGGCGGGGTAGAAATTGAGGCCGGGGGATGCGACGGCGGTGAAGCGACCGAAATACTCGATCGTGTACTGATAGCCCTGGGTGACGATCTTCACGCTCGAGAAGAGGTAGAGGAGCACCACGGCCACCATCACGATGAGAAATACGTTCAACACATCCATACTCCGACTCCCCCTCGCATTTCCTCCACCTTGCTAGCATAGAGTCGGGCGATGACCACAGCCCGCCTCGCCCCGCGCACTGCGCTGTTTCTGCCTGCCTCCAATCCGCGGGCGATCGCCAAGGCGCGCGGGCTCGCCGTCGATCTGGTCATCCTCGACCTCGAAGATGCAGTGCGTGACGATGCCAAGGCTGAGGCGAGACTGGCTGCAGTGGCGGCCGCCGACGAAGGATTCGGGGATCGTCTCTGCGCGATTCGGATCAACGGTAGCGGCTCCCGGGAGCACGAAGCCGATCTCGCCGCCGTCGCCGGCTCGGCCTGCGATTTTGTCGTCGTTCCCAAGGTCGAGACCGCTGGAGCCGCCAGGGCGATCGCCGATGTGGTGGGCAAGCCGCTATTGGCGATGATCGAAACGCCGCGCGGGATCCTTGCCGCGGCGGATATCGCTGCGGTGGTCGGGGTCTGTGGCCTGCTTGCCGGCGCCAATGATTTACGCGCGACGCTTGGAATACCGGCCGGCGGCGGGCGCGAGGGGCTGGCATTGTCACTCCAGATGATCGTGCTCGCGGCCCGGGCAAGCCAGGTCTGGGCGATCGACGGCGTTTTCAACGCGCTCGACGATGCAGACGGCCTCGCTGCCGAGTGCCGTCATGGCCGCACGCTTGGCTTCGACGGCAAGTCGCTGATCCATCCGAATCAGATCGACATCGCCGCGCAGGCTTTTGGGCCCAGCACGGAGGAACTCGCCGATGCCCTCGCGCTGGTCGAGGCGGCGACCGGCGGCGCGGAGCGCTTCGGCGATCGCATGATCGAGGCGATGCATGTCGACCAGGCCCGCGCGCTGATCGAGCGCCATCGCCGCTAAGCTCCGGGATTCTCCTGCAATGTCGTCGGGCGAAGTTGCCGCTATGGGGCCTCGCGAACCCGCCTTTGCGACGGTGAACCATGTCCGACCTTCACGATCTGCACGCCCAGCTGCTGCAAATGCTGGACGATCTCGAGCGGCTGACCGCGCAGCCCGGTCCCGACGAGGCGGTACTGGCCGGCCTGCGCTACCGGCTGACCCGGACCAGCAGCGCGCGGCGCAAGCTGATCGACGCGCTATGCCTCGAACTGAAGATGGTTTTGCCCGAGGGCGAGACCGCGCAGCTGGAGGCGCTGCACGAGACCAATACCGCCGCCATGACGGCATCCTCGGAGCATATCAGCACGTGGAGCCTGCGCGAGATCGCGAAGGACTGGCAGGGCTATTGCCAGGCGTCGTTCGCGATGCGCCGGTCGATGCGCGCGCAGATCGAAGTCGAGAAGGCGACGCTTTACGCGTATTTGTGAAATCGGGTGGCCAGTGCGGCACTAGCACATTGGGCTGACCGCGGTTACATGGGCCGCCAACCTCCGACTCAGGACTTTGGCGCACCTCATGGATATCCCCCTCGGCCTCACCTTCGACGACGTCCTTCTGTATCCGGGCGAGTCCGAAGTCCTGCCGAGCATGGCGGACACCCGTACCTTCGTTACGCGCAGCCTCGCGCTCAACATCCCGATCATCTCCTCGGCGATGGATACCGTGACCGAGGCCGACATGGCGATCGTCATGGCGCAGCTGGGCGGGATCGGCGTGCTCCACCGCAATCTCGATGTGGAGGAGCAGGTCGAGGCACTCCGCGCGGTCAAGCGCTTCGAGAGCGGGATGGTAGTCAATCCGATCACGATGGCGCCGAACGGTACGCTGGGCGAGGCGCGCGCGCTGATGGAGCGCCACAAGATCAGCGGCATCCCGGTGGTCGAAGCGAACGGCAAGCTCGCCGGCATCGTCACCAACCGCGACGTCCGCTTCGCCGAAAATCCCAACCAGCCGGTCTCCGAGCTGATGACCCATGATAATCTCGCCACTGTCGCGACGGGCGTCGGCAAGGAGGAGGCGCGCCGCCTGCTCCACCAGCGCCGGATCGAGAAACTGCTTGTCGTCGACAATGACTATCGCTGCGTCGGGCTGATCACGGTCAAGGATATCGAAAAGGCCGTCAACTTCCCCAACGCCACCAAGGACGGCGCAGGCCGGCTATGCGTCGCGGCCGCCACTACCGTGGGCGACAAGGGTTTTGCGCGCACCGAGGCGCTGGTTGATGCCGAAGTCGATCTGATCGTCATCGACACCGCGCATGGTCACAACAAGGATGTCGGCCGCGCCGTCGAGCGCGTGAAGAAGCTCTCCAACCGCGTCCAAGTGGTCGCCGGCAACATCGCCACCGCCGAAGCCGCCAAGGCGCTGATCGATGCGGGCGCGGACGGGCTCAAGGTCGGTATCGGGCCAGGCTCGATCTGCACCACGCGCGTCGTGGCGGGCGTCGGTGTGCCGCAGCTCACGGCAGTGATGGACGCGGCGAACGAAGCCGCGAAGTCCGGCGTGCCCGTGATCGCCGATGGCGGGCTGCGCACCTCGGGCGACCTCGCCAAGGCGCTTGCAGCCGGCGCCTCGACCTGCATGGTCGGGTCGCTGCTGGCGGGCACTGCCGAAGCGCCGGGCGAGACGTTCCTCTATCAGGGCCGCGCCTATAAATCCTACCGCGGCATGGGCTCGGTCGGCGCGATGGCGCGCGGGTCGGCCGACCGCTATTTCCAGCAGGACATCAAGGACCAGCTCAAGCTGGTGCCCGAGGGGATCGAAGGTCAGGTGCCGTTCAAGGGCAGTGCCCGCGACGTCGTCCACCAGCTGGTCGGCGGCGTGAAGGCCGCGATGGGCTATGTCGGCGCCCCGACGATCGCCGAGTTCCAGAAAAAGGCGAAGTTCGTGCGGATCACAGGCGCAGGCCTGCGTGAGAGCCACGTTCACGACGTGACGATCACCCGAGAGGCACCCAATTATCCCACACGGTAAATCATGACGCCCGCTGCCCGCACCCAGGCGGCGATCGAGTTGCTCGACCGCATCGTTGCCGCCGCCCGCGACCAGGGCGCCGCCGCAGACACACTCATCGCGCGCTGGTTCGCCGAGCGCCGCTACGCAGGATCGAAGGATCGCCGCGCAGTTCGCGAATTGATCTACGATGCGATCCGGCTGTGCGGCGAACGACCGGAAAGCGGGCGCGCAGCGATGCTGGCGCTGATGGCCGGGCGGCCCGAACTCGCCGAGACCTTCGATGGCTCGCCGTACGGTCCTGCCGCGATCGAGGCAGGCGAGCCCGTCGCTACGTCCGGTCATGCCCCGGGTTGGCTGATCAAGAGGCTGCGCGCCTCCGAAATCGGCATCGAGGAGCAGGCGGCATTGCTTGGCCGGGCTCCGCTCGACATTCGCGTCAATCGCCTCAAGACCACGCGCGATGAGCTTGCAGCGGAGATTGCCGGCGCCGAGCCGCTGGCATTCGCGCCCGATGCGTTGCGGCTGCCGCACGATACCAAGGTCGATCAGCTCCCTGCCTATGATGCCGGACAGCTCGAAGTGCAGGATGCAGGCAGTCAGCTCGTGACGCTGGCAGCCGGAGTCGAGCGCGGGCAGCATGTCGTAGATCTCTGCGCCGGCGGTGGCGGCAAGACACTGGCATTGGCCGCGCTGATGGCGAACCACGGCAGCATTCTTGCCTGCGACATCGATCGCGGCCGGCTCCAGCGCCTGCCCCAGCGCGCCGAACGGGCAGGGGTGACGATCGCCGAGACGAGGCTGCTCAATCCCAATCGCGAGGCGGAGCAACTGGGCGACCAGGTGGCGCGGGGCGACGTGGTGTTCGTCGATGCCCCTTGCTCGGGCACCGGCACTTGGCGGCGCAATCCCGAGGCACGCTGGCGGCTGACACGCGATCGGCTCGACAAGCTGGTCGCGACCCAGCGCCATATCATGGGGCTCGCCGCCGAACTGGTGCGGCCGGGCGGTGCGCTGGTCTACGTCGTCTGCTCGGTGCTCGATGACGAGGGTGCGGATCAGGTCCAGGCGTTTCTCGCCGCCTATCCCGGCTGGACTGCCAAGACGCTTGCGCTCGGCGCAGGCCGGCAACGCGGCGCCGGGCTTAGGCTCACCCCCCTGGCGGACTCGACCGACGGCTTTTTTGTCGCGAAGATGGTTCGGCCATGGTAGCCAATACCCGGATTTCGGAGATTTTCATGCGAGTTACCGCGATTTCGGCCGCCGCCGCGTTGATGGTGCTTTCGGTCTCGACGTCGCTGATGGCGCAGCGCCCGGACGCTCAGATCGATCCCAAGTCGCTTGCACTGCTGCAGGAAGGACGCCTGGCAAAGGCGGCCGGCAATCTCGATGGCGCGCAGGACGCACTGGAGAGTGCGCTCGCCGTCGATCCGCGTAACCGCGAGGCCTTCGTGGTCCTCGCCGAGATCGCGCGCGGCCGCGGCCTGCCCGGCAAGGCAATCCGCTTCTATAGCGAGGCGCTGGCGCTGGAACCCAACGACCTTGCGGCATTGCGCGGGCAAGGCGAGGCGCTGGTCGCCAAGGGCGCGACCACGAAGGCGAAGGAGAACCTCGCCAAGATCAAGACGATCTGCGGCACGACCGCGTGCAACGATGCCACTGTCCTCGCCGCCTCGATTGCCAAGGGGCCGCCGGTGACGGCAACGGCGCAGGTCGAACCGGCGCAGCCGGTGACCGCCAAGCCCTAGCTAAGCGCGCGCGCCAGCGCGACGAATTCGGCGACCGAGACCGTCTCTGCGCGCCGGCTCGACTCGATCCCGAGCTGTTCCATCGCCTCGAGCGCACCGGGCACGCCCTTCAGGCTCTGACGCAGCATCTTGCGGCGCTGACCGAATGCCGCGGCGGTCAGCCCTTCTAATACTTGCAGCCGGACGCCCTCGGGCGCCTCAGCAGGCACGATATGGACCACTGCCGACATCACCTTGGGCGGCGGGGTGAACGCCGAGCGATGGACCGTCATGGCGATCCGCGGCGTCGACCGCCATTGGGCGAGCACCGCCAGCCGACCATAGGCGTCGGACCCTGCCGGGGCGATGATGCGCTCGGCGACTTCCTTTTGGAACATCAGCGTAAGGCTGGCCCACCACGGCTCCCACGATGCCGACAGCCAGCCGATCAACAGCGCGGTGCCGACATTGTACGGCAGGTTGGCAACGATGTGCGGCTTGCCCGCGAACAGCGACGGCGCATCAACTTCGAGCGCATCGCCTTCGATCACCTTGAGCTTGTCAGGGAAAAAATCGCCCAGTTCGGCGAGCGCGGGAATGCAGCGGCGGTCGCGCTCGACGGCGGTCACCGCGGCGCCACCTTCGAGCAATGCGCGGGTTAAGCCGCCGGGGCCGGGGCCGACTTCGAACACTTCGGCGCCTTCGATGCTGCCGGGAACCTTGGCGATGCGCGCGAGAAGCTGGTGGTCGAACAGGAAGTTCTGTCCCAGCGCCTTGCTCGCGCTGAGACCGTGTCTCTTGATGACTTCGCGGAGCGGCGGCAGTTCGGTCACGGGTTTACGGTGGCCGCCTCGGCGCGGCGCTCGGCTTGGGCCGCGGCCATGCGGATCGCCGCGATCATCGCGCCGGGATTGGCTTCGTCGCGCCCGGCGATGCCGAAGGCCGTGCCGTGGTCGGGCGAGGTGCGGACAATCGGCAGTCCCAGCGTGGTGTTCACGCCATCGTCGAAATGGAGCGTCTTGATCGGGATCAGTGCCTGATCATGATAGAGGCAGAGTGCGGCGTCATAGCCGGCGCGCGCGCGGGCGTGAAACATGGTGTCCGCGGCAAAGGGCCCGACGGCGTCGATGCCCTCGGCGCGCAGCTGTTCGATAGCGGGCATCAGGATGTCGATCTCCTCGCGCCCGATCGCACCGCTCTCCCCGGCATGCGGGTTGAGACCGGCAAAGGCGAGGCGCGGCTTCTCGATGCCAAAATTGCGATGGAGCCCGCGTGCGGTCACCCGTGCCTTGGCAACTATCAACTCCTGCGAGATGAGGTGCGGCACATCGGCCAGTGGCACATGCACGGTGATCGGCACGACCCGGAGCGTCGGCCCGGCGAGCATCATAACCGCGTTTTCACCGGAGACGCCACAGCGCTCGGCGACAAATTCGGTCTGGCCTGGATGGGTGAAACCGATCCGATAAAGCTGCGCTTTCGAGACCGGCCCGGTGACCAACCCGCTCGCAGCACCCGAACGAGTCAGTCCCGAGGCGAGCTCGAGCGACTGCAGCGCACATCGGGCGCTCTCGGCATCGGGCGATCCGGGCGTGACGTCGCCCACATCGCCGACCGAGATGATTGGCAGGGCATCGGCAAACACCGCAGCGGCCTGGTTGGGATCGCTGATGCGCGCGATCGGGCCGTTCCAGACCTTCTCGATCGCCCGCGGATCGCCCACCGCAAAAAACGGCGCGAGCGATTGAAGTGCGCGGGCGGCCCAGGCCTTGGCAGTGATCTCCGGCCCGATTCCGGCCGAATCGCCCATGGCGATCGCGAGCGGCGGAAGCATCCGCTCGGCGCTCACCTCAGCGATATTCGACCAGCGCGTCGCGACGAAGGTCGCGCAGCATGCGCTGGGCGCGCAGATTGGTGCGTTCCTCTTCGAGCCGCTCCTGCACCTGCTCGACCGACGGATCGTAGGATTCCTTGGGCTCGTCGCGCCCGCACAGAACGAGCACGCGGACACCGTCCTCGACCGAGCCGAACGGCTGGGTGACCTGGCCGACCTGGAGCGGCATGATCATGTTCTGCAGCGCGGGCGGCAGTTCCTTGATCGCAATGCCGTCGCGATCGACGATCTCGGCATTCTGTGCCTTGGCGACAGCGGCGACGTCGCCGCAGCCCTTGATCGCCTGCGTCGCCGTGGCGAACTCGCCGGCGCGAGCGCTCGCCTGCGCTTCGGTGGTGCCCTTGACGAAATTGATGGCGACCTGGCGAAGGCTCAGCTTGGCATCGCGCGGATCGGCGGTCAGCACCTTGCGCTTCTCGGCGAGGTAGAGGATCGAAAAGCCCGTCGGCAGCTGGACCGGTCCGGCGACCTGACCGGCCTGCATGTCCTGCGCGGCGGCGGCAAGCTGGTCCGGCAGCATCGACGGGCGAACCCAGCCGAGATCGCCGCCGACCGACTTGGTCGATGCTTCCGAATAGGTCTTGGCGAGATAGTCGAACGGCGCGCCTTCGCGCATCTGCTGGATCATCTTCTGCATGGAAGCATGGACTTCCTGCGCGCGATCGGGTGTCGCGTTCATGTAGATTTCGTAGACGTGATATTCGTCGCTTCCCTTGGCGGCCTTCATGCGATCGATCATCGCCTTCACTTCGGCCTCGCCCACGTTGATGTTCACGCGGCGGCGGAGCAGGCGGCCCCAGGCGAGATCGGCTTCGATCTGGCGGCGGATCGTACGCTCGGATGCGCCGACTTCCTTTAGCCAGGCGCGCATCTGCTCCGGCGTGCGCTGGAAGTTCTTGGAGACCCGCGCGAAGCTCTGCTCGATCTCCTTGGGATCGACGGTGATCTCGTTGGCCTTGGCCTCCTGGATCTGCAGCGCTTCGTCGATCAGCTGGCGCAGCATCTGCAGCTTGAGCTGGTCGCGCTCCTCAGGCTTGAGGTTGAGCTTGCTGATCGCCACGACCATCGCGACGCGCTGATCGACATCGGTGCCGGTGATCACCGTGTCGTTGACGATCGCCGTCGGCTTGCGGATGTTGGGATCGGACTTGCCGAAGAGCTGGAAGTTCGCCGGCAGGTTGAGGCCGGTACTCGGCACCTGCTGATCGGGGACGGTCTGAGCGAGCGCGATCGACGCCACGCCGCCCAGCGCGAGCGCCAGAATAGTCTTGCGGCCGAAGCGAGCCGCCTTTGCAACACCCATGTTCACGTGGAGCCGTACCCTCATCCATAACGGGAGATCGTGGCGCATACTCGCCAATTGTGCCTGAACCAAGGCTTGACGGATTCGAGCTACGCCCCGCCGGGCGGCACGCTAGCGTCCCAGATTCTTGAACGCCAGAGACAAAAGATAGCTGTTGCCGCGCCGTGCGTCGCCGGTCGTCTCGTAATCGCGCTTCCAGGTTAGGCCGAGCCGCAGGCAGTCGTCCTCATAGGCGAAGCCCAGCCGGTGCCGCACAGGATCGAACCCGTCGGCCTGGGAGAGGATGTCCTCGTCGCGATTGGTGAGGTCCACCAGGATTGCGCCATAAACCGACCAGAAGCGGGCAATCTGGACGCGCGCGCCGACCCGGGCTTCTTCACGGTCCTGGAGATCTTCCAGCGTGGCGGAAATGTTGCGGTTGAGGCGGAGATAGCCGAGCTGAAGATAGGTGCTGCGCGAGCCTACCGTCGCGTCGATCTCGTTGCGGCGGACGGCGAGGCCGTCCTTGTCGAGCCGGTAGCGGTGGGTGAAGGCGATGAAGTCGCGGAAGCGCACCACGGTGCGGCCGACGATGTCGGACACGCGATTGGAGAGGCCGGTGCCGTCGGGGAAGATCGTCGGGCGCGAAGTAAGGCGGTAGCTCTGGCCGACATTGGCGTCGACGCTGAAGCCGGGAAGGTTGAGCGAGTAATCGACGCCCCAGGTGAAGCGCGTCGAATCCTCGAAGCGGTCGTAGCCGGGGAAGCGATTGAGCGCGAAGAGGTTCGAATCCTCGAGATCTACGGCGCGGGCATCCTCGTTGGGGACGGCGAGGTTCTCGAGCTTGGGCGCGGCGACGATCTGGACGCGCGGGGTGATCCGCTGGGTGCCGCCGAGGAACTCGCCGACCAGCGGCCATTTCACGTCGATCGCGGCAGCAGCAATGCCGCGGAACTGGAAGCCTTCGTCGCCGCGATAGCTGGGGACGAGCGTCGAGAGCGTATCGTCGGTGTTGTAGGCGTCAGCCCGGCCATAGGCAGTGAAGGTGACTTCCTGGCCCCAATTGGTCAGCTTGCGCAGATCCCAGCGCGCGCTGGCGAAGGCGCGCTGCGAATCCTGGCCGTCGGTGCGACCGATTGCGAGCGTGTTGAGCTGGAATTCGAAGCGGCCGCCGATCAGGCCGTCGTCCATCCGCCGCCGATAGTCGAGCTCGGGGAGCACAAAGGGCTGGAGGCCCTGGCGCTCGCCGACGCGCAGGGTCTGCACTGCCCAGGCATTGATCGAGAAATAGCTGTCCGGATCGATCCGTTCGACGCGGACATTGTTGCGCAGCCGATCGTCGCGCGAAATGTCGTAGCGGCGCAGGAAGGTGCGGTCGGTGGCCAGCCGGAGCGAGGTGCTGGCGCTCCATTCGGGGGACAGCTGGAAACGGCCGACGGCGTCGAGATAGCCGCGGAAATTGTTGCTCGACGTGGCCGGGGTGACCGGGACGGTGAGGTCGTCGGCGCGGCGGCTATAGGTGCCGTAGGCGGTGACGCGATAGGCGCCGAAGCTTTCGAGCGCGCGATACTCGCCCTGGAGCATCGGCAGCGTGTCGGTGAATACGCGCGGCGTGATCGTCAGGTCGCGATTGGGCGCGAAACTGAAGTAATAAGGCAGCGCGATCTGGAATCCGTTGGTGCGATCGTAGCGTACATCAGGAGTGAGAAACCCATCATCACTACTCCCCCCCGCCGGATGCGAAAAGGCGGGGAGGGGGATCGAGGCGAAACCGAACACCGAGATTCGCGCGCCGGTATAGCGGATGCGCTTCTTGCTTGGATCATAGACCACGCGCCGTGCGGTGATCTTCCATGACGGCTCTTTCGGGCAACCGTCGGTATCGGTGACCGCACAGGGCGTGTAGGCGGCGTTCTCGACAGTGATGATGCCGTCAGCGCGGACCCCGCGCTGCGCGGCGATCCGGCCGCCGGCTTCGAGCACGACGAGCATGTTCTCGACGGCGCCGTCCTTCAGCGTGTCGGTGAGCTCGATGCGGTCGCCATAAGCGGCGTCGCCCTCGGGATTGACGATGACGATGTTGCCTTCGGCAACGACTTGCCCGGTCTTGCGGTTCCAGACGATCTTGTCGGCGCGCAACCGATCGCTGCGACGATAGAGGCGAACCTCGCCGGCGGCGGTGACGACGTCGTTCTCATAGTCATAGTCGAGCTGGTCGGCGTTGAACTGGACCTCGTCGGGGCTGATCGCCGTGGCTTCGGTCGAGGGCGGCGGCGGCGTAGTGCCGCGATCCTGCAGATCGGCGCTGGGCACCGGTGTGGGCGGCGGCAGAACCTGCTGAGTCGGCGCCTCTGGCGGATCGCCGATCTGCTGCGCGCGCGCCTGAGCGGCAAGGCACAGACCAAGCGCGGCCGACAGCAGCAAGACCTTGCGCGTAACGACGATTCCCACCTTTGACTTCACTCCCGGCACGCGGCGGCCTCCGCCCTATCGCAGCGGTTGCGGCATCGCAACGTCACGTGCGTTGGCCCGAACGCACGGAACCGCTAACAGGAGCCATGCAGGTCGATTTCTATCATCTCACAATGCTGCCGCTCGAACGCGCGCTGCCGCAGATCGCGGAGAAGGTACTCGCCAGCGGCGGGCGACTGTTGATCGTGGCCGGAGAGGCAGCGCAGCGCGCCGGGCTCGACCAGTTGCTGTGGAGCTATGCGGCGGAGACGTTCCTGCCGCATGGCCAGGCCGGTGGCGAGGACGATGCGCGGCAGCCGGTGCTGATCGCAGGCGAACCCGATGCGGCAAATGGGGCGCGCAACATCGCGCTTGCCGACGGGGTCTGGCGGGAGGAGGCATTGCGCTTCGATCGGGTCTTCCATTTCTTCGACGAGGAACGGATCGGCGAGGCGCGGGCGGCGTGGAAGGGGCTGGCCGACCGCGATGGAGTCGAGCGCAACTATTGGAAGCAGAACGAGAACGGGCGGTGGGAAAAAGCGGCCTGACGTCGACGTCTGCCAAGGCGAAGGTGGAAGGGATTGCGGCGGATCGGTGGGAAATTTCCACGCCGCCCGGTTTCGCCATAGGGAAAGCGGAACAAGTAGACGCCGAGATTGACACCTGGGGAATCTGGCATTCCACATTGCATGCACGCGGGTCCTGGCAATGGAACGCTGTAGATCGACGATTGCAAAGAGCGGGCGCCAAGCGAAGGCGGCCCGGCGACCTCAGCGCGCGCTATCCTACATTGCAAGCACCGTGGCTTGCATCGCGCGCAGGGCCGGACTAGGGAGCCGCGACTTTTCCACAACCCAAATACAGGAGCCGCACGGCCATGGCCGCGACCCGGACCTTTTCGATCATCAAGCCCGATGCCACTCGCCGCAACCTGACCGGTGCGGTCACCAAGATGCTTGAGGATGGCGGCCTTCGCGTCGTTGCCTCGAAGCGCATCCAGATGACCCGCGAGCAGGCCGAGGGCTTCTATGCCGTCCACAAGGAGCGCCCCTTCTTCGGCGAGCTCGTCGAGTTCATGATCTCGGGCCCGGTCGTCGTGCAGGTGCTCGAAGGCGAGAACGCGATGCAGCGCAACCGCGACATCATGGGCGCCACCAATCCCGCCAACGCCGATGCCGGCACGATCCGCAAGGAACTGGCCGAGTCGATCGAGGCCAATTCGGTGCACGGTTCGGATTCGGACGAGAACGCGGCGATCGAAATCGCCTATTTCTTCAAGCCCGAAGAAATCGTCGGCTAAATCTGCCGGCGATAGCCTCGCTCCGGCGAGGCCGATAAGGACGCGCGGCGTTCCCTTGCTTCCAGCGGCCACGGCCGAAAGGGGCGAGGGGGCGCCGCTTTTCCGTGTGCGAAGCGTCAGAGCTTCGCGAGATGGCTCACGATGGAGGGGTGCAGCTTGGTGGCAAATCGCACGCCGATCGCGCCATTATGCACCCAGCAGACCTGTGCCGGGACAGGCGACAGATGGCCGATCGCCACGAGCACTTCGTCGCCGAGGCGACAGGCCCAGGTAAGCAACCGGCAGCCGGTGACCGATACATCGACGACTTCGGCCTTTATCCGGCGGCTGGTGCCGCGGCCGCGCAACTCTGCCTTGAGACAGGTGGAGAGGCGCTCGCTCGATCGCCGGTCAGCCCAAGACGCCCGCATAACGTTGCTTTGTTTCGTCTTGAGCTTGACTATCGTCAGCATGATCCAGCCTCCAGTCCGTATGTGCTAGATCAATCAAGGTAAACAAATCGGCGAATTCTCTAGTTCGTGCGTCGCATTGCTTGAACGTACGTCCCGCTCAACTCGGTTGGGTACGCTATCGTACTATGATGCTACGCGCGCACGAACAGGTTGCGCAGCCAGAGCGGGCCGCTGCGGCCGGCGGCGCGCCAATCGCCGTCCTCATCGAGCGCGCTAGGTTCATAGCCCCAGGGGTCAAACAGCTTCACCCGCGCGCCCTTGAACGCTGCGGCGTTGCGGGTGACCAAAGTCAGGCCATGTTCGAGCGCAGTAGCGGCGAACAGCGCATCGCGCGTCTCGGCAAGCGCGAGCTGGCCGCGCCGGCGCGCCACTGCCGCGTCGAGCGCGAGGATATGCCCGTCGAATGCAGGGACGACCTGATCGTCGATCCAGCTGCGCAGCGCTGCGCCGGCCGCCTTGTCGCGCCGGACGGTCTGCGCAACCGTTGCTTCCAGCTCGACGAGGCTGATCGCGGAAAGGAAGAGGCGTTCGCGCGGCACCTCCGCCGCCCAGGCGACGAAGCCCGTATCGGTATCGCCCGACCGGGCCTTGCGCAGTTCGAAGACGATCGGGGTATCGAGCAGGTACATCAGCCCTTGCTCCCGTCCCAGCGCTCAGCGGGGGCGAGCTGGGCGTCGGAAGCGGCGGGGAGCGCCAGCAAGTCGACGATGCTTTCGCGCTGACCGCTCAGCTGGCGAAAGGCCTGGATGCTCATAAGCACGTGCGTAGGCCGCCCGCGATCGGTAACGAACACGGGCTCAAGCCGCGCGAGTCGCTTCGCCGCGCTGACGTCCTGGTTGAATTCGCGGCTTCCGATCACCCTCATTATCGTACCTACGTCGCTAGAATGTCCGCGTTGTCATGTAGGTACGTTACTATGCTGTGCGCCCGGTGCAACACAAACGTCGCCGAACCCGGGAAAATGCGGGAGGCACATGATTTTGAGTTGCACACCAGATGGATGCGGCGATGTTTCAGCTTCGCGACAGGCAGCAACATTGCCGCGCGGACATGATATCGGGGGAGGTTGAATGCTGGATCTACTGGAGAATTCCTGGTTTGCGCTGACGGACGTGCTCAATCCGCACGGGCCGGCCGTGAACGCCGTCAAAAGCTATACGCCGGCGGACTTCAGCGTGCATTTCTTCCTGCAGCTCGCCGTCATCATTCTCACTTGCCGCGTCGTCGGCTGGCTCGGGCAGAAGCTGCTCAAGCAGCCTCAGGTTGTCGGCGAGATGATCGCTGGCGTCGTGCTCGGGCCGTCGCTGCTCGGGCTGTTCTTTCCCGATCTCCAGCTCGCGATCTTCCCAAAGGAGACGCGCAACGTTCTTTATGTCGGCGCGCAGCTGGGCGTCGGCCTCTACATGTTCATGGTCGGCCTGACGCTGCGGCTCGATCATTTCCAGTCCAAGGCGAAAAGCGCCGCGACGGTTTCGGCAGCCGGCATCGCCGCGCCGTTCCTGCTTGCCGCGCTGATCACGCCGTTTCTGCTCGCCGTGCCCGGGCTGTTCACTGCCGGGATCAGCCAGGCGAACGCGACCTTGTTCATGGGCGCGTGCATCGCATTGACTGCCTTCCCGATGCTCGCCCGGATCATCAATGAGCGCGGGCTCGCCAATTCTTCGCTCGGCACGCTGACGCTGACCGCGGGCGCATTCGACGATGCGGCATCCTGGTGCGTGCTGGCAGTGGTGCTTGCCACGTTCGGCGCCGGGCCGGGCGTTGCCGTGATCGCGATCGTCGGAGCTGTCGCCTATGCCGGCTTCATGATCCTGTTCGGGCGCAAGCTGCTCGCGCCGCTGGGCCGCGCAGTCGAGGCGCGGGGCGAGATGAGCACCAACGTGCTCGCGATCACCATGCTGTTGTTCTGCCTTTCGGCCTTCGTGATGGACGCGATCGGCATCCATGCGATCTTCGGCGGCTTCCTGATCGGCGTGTGCATGCCGCGCGGGCTGTTCGTCGAGGAATTGAAGCGCAAGGTCGAGCCGCTGGCGGTGGTGCTGCTGCTGCCGATGTTCTTCACTTATTCGGGGCTCAACACCCGGATGGACATGGTCAATTCGGTGTCGCTGCTGCTGATCGCACTCGGCATCCTGGTGGTTTCGGTGCTTGCCAAGTTCGGTGCCTGCTACGCTGCGGCGCGGCTTTCGGGTGAAGACAACCGGACGGCGCTGGGTATCGGCGCGCTGATGAACTCGCGCGGGCTGATGGAGCTGATCATCATCAATATCGGCCTGCAAAAGGGCATTATCGGGCCGACCCTGTTCTCGATGCTGGTGCTGATGGCGATCATCACCACCGTGATGGCGACCCCGGTTTTCGAACTGGTCTATGGCAAGAAGGCCCGCGAGACCGGCGAACTCGACCAGATCGACTCGCGCCTCGCCACTGCCTGAGTTCCTCCTGTAGCCCGCCCCGCGCGCTTTGCGGGGCGGGCATCTTTTTCCGGGGAAGAAATTCATGAAACGGATGGTTGCCGGGGCCGCGGGGCTGCTGGCTTGTGGTTCTGCGCATGCGCAGGACGTGAAGCTGACGCCCAGCGCCGACGTGCGGCTGCGCTACGAGCATGTCGATCAGGAAGGAGTGCCGCGCGATGCCGATGCGGTGACGCTGCGGGTGCGGCCGGGGCTGACGGCGAGCTGGACCGGCTGGTCCGCGCTGATCGAAGGCGAGGGCGTGGTGGCGCTTGCCGATAGCTATAATGACGGGACCAACGGCAAGATCGCCTATCCGCTGGTGGTCGATCCCGAGAATATCGAGCTCAACCGCGCGCAGATTCGCTACGCCGGAACGGGCGGATCAGTGACGCTCGGGCGCCAGCGGATCGCGCTCGGCGACGATCGCTTCGTCGGATCGGCGCCGTGGCGGCAGAGCGAGCAGACCTTCGACGCAGTGCGCGTCCAGCTTGGCAAGCCCAAGGGGCTGAGCGCCGACCTGACCTATAGCTGGAGCGTGCGGACGGTGAACGGCCGCAACGGCACCGGCGCGCGGCCGACGGCGATCGGCGGGGACAATGTCTTTGCGCTACTGAACTATGGGACCGCAGTGGGTACGCTGACCGGGTTCGCCTATCTTATCGACCAGGACGAAGCGGCGGTGCAGGGCTATCGGCTGTCGAGCCAGACCTATGGCGTGCGCTTCGTCGGGGCGGCGCCGATCGGCAAGGATCTCAAGCTCGGCTATGTCGCGACCTGGGCGCGGCAGAGCGACTGGCGCCGCAATCCCAACGACTATGCCGCGGGCTATTGGCAGGGTGAGGCCAGCCTGACTGCCAAGGGGCTGAGCGCGACGGCGGGTTATGAAGTGCTCGGCGCCGACCAGGGCGTGGCGCTGACAAGCGTGCAGGTGCCGCTGAGCTCGGCGTTCCGCTACAATGGCTGGGCGGGCAAGGTCGGGCCGACCCCGGCCAATGGGCTGCGCGACCTGTACGGATCGCTGGGGCATGGCTGGAAAGGCGTGGGGCCGTTCGACACCGTCAATCTGAGCGCAGTCGTCCACCGTTTCGACAGCGATCGGCTCGACCAGCATTACGGCGACGAGCTGGACCTGCTGGCGAGCGTCAAGCGGGGGCGGTATGCGCTGTCGGCGCGCTATGCGCATTACAAGGCGGATGCGTTCGCGACCGATACCGACAAATTCTGGCTACAGTTCGACTGGAGCCTGTGAGGCGGGCTCAGCGGATCAGCGCCGAATAGTCGTCGCCGATCTGCGGCAATGCCAGCCGTGCGCCTAGCGCAATGAGAACGACCAATGCCAGCATCGCCAGCGCAATCCGCGCCGGACGCCGCGGAAGCGGCTCGGTGAGCAGCAGGATCGCGGACAGTCCGGCGGCGAGCATCGACCAGAGATGGTAGCGCCAGTCGATCGATATGCTGACGACCAGGAAGCTCAGTTCCATCGCTGTCGCCGATAGCGCGAGCGGAACCGCGAGGCCGTGCGCGGCACTTTGCGCGGGCTGCGCCAGGGCCAGCACCGCCAATGCCACGGCCAGCGCGAGGATCGGCGCGCCGAGCGGGCTGTTGGCGAGCCAGCCGGCGAACCGGTCATAGAGCACCACCTGACGTCTCGGCGAGCCGAGCCCGAAGGTGTTGGGCAGCGATTGGGCCTGGGGCACCGCCTGCGGGAAGTGCCAGGGGACGAACCAGCGCATCGTCGCATTCCAGTGCGCCGCGCGATGCGACAGATAGGCGCCGGGGTGCGCGATGATGGCGCCGGTCCAAGCCGAGAATAGCTCCTGGCGGGGCCGGCCGGTGAGGTCGTGCTGGAGGAAATCGCAGCGCTTGCCGATCGAGAATATGTCCCACAGGATCGAGGAGTGGCAGCGTTGCGCCTCCAGACGGTGCCAGGTTTCCGGCCGCAGCAACGGCACTGCCTGTGGCCCGGCGCGATGCGCGATGCCGGCGATGTCGAAGATCGGCTGGGTGGCCTCGACACCGCTTTCCTCGGCATCCAGCAAGCCGTGGTTGATCGCAGGGGATAGCGCGAGGACGGCAAGCGTCGCCGCAACGATCAGCAGGATCCGCGAGGGCCAGTCGCGCCACCGCCACGGCGCGAGCAGCCCGACCGCGAGCGGCGTCACGGCGAAGACGGCGTTGGACCGGACGAGGATTGCATAGCCGAGGAGCAGGATCACTGCGGCGGTGCCGGGGGCGCCGAGCGGCCTGCCTCGCAGCCGCTGCCAGGCGACGAGGCCGGTTGCCGCCAGCAATGTGGCGGCCATCTGCCCGTCCTTGACCACCACCGCCTGCCAGCCGAGCAAGGGCGGCCACAGGCCGAGTGCGAGCACCGCGAGTGCGGCGACGCGTGCGCCGCTACGGGCCAGCGCCGCCGCGAGGAGACCCAGGCCGGTCCAGCAGAGCAGGGTCTGGAGCAGGAACATCGGTCCCTGGCCGGTCCAGCCCAGCGCATGGAAGAGCGACCAGAGCCGCGCCATCGCCGGCGGATGCCAGTCATAATAGGCGCCGGAAACGACCTGCTGGTACTGGGCCACGCTGTCATAATGCGCGACACCAGGCCAGAAGAAGAGCAGCACGCCGGCGCAGAGCAGCGCCGATGCGAGCCCGGACCGGGCCGGCGGGGAAAGTCGGCGGATCAAGCCCCCCGCGACGCCCCCTGGTTGATCTCGCGGATCAGCGCGCGGTGGCTCGGCAAGTCTTGGGTCGCCTGTTCGCTGAAATTGCGGATGCGGGCGAACAGCTTCTCCGCCGCCTCGACATTGGGGAAATCGCCGCGGCTTGCCGAGAGATCGGTGGGGAATTCCATCCCGTAGAGGATGTACTGGTAGTTGAAGAAGGCGAAGCTTTCGAGATCGAGCAGGAAGTCGAAGCGGCTGGGCGGACGGTGGCGCCATTGCCGGAGCAGCTCCTGGAGCGGCTCGGGGATCGAGGCGGGATCGGCATTGTCGCGCCAGAAGGGCTCGGGGCGGCGGCTCAGGCAGTAATGGAGCTTGAGGAAGTTGATGATGTTCTCGTAGCGCGCGGCGATCAGCCGGTTGAACCGCGCCGCGGGTGCGTCGGCCGGGCCGCTATGCGGGAACAGCTCGGCGATCATGCCGACCGCGGCCTCGATCAGCACCACGCCGGTCGATTCGAGCGGCTCCAGGAAGCCGCCCGACAGGCCGACCGCGACGCAGTTTCCGACCCATTGGCGCTCACGATAGCCGGGCTCGAACGGGATTATCCGGGCGGTATAGTCGTCATGGCCGATATAGCGGCGCAGGATCTCCGCCGCGCGATCGTCGCCGATATGCGCGGAGGAGTAGACGCAGCCAATGCCGCGGGCGCCTTCGAGGCCGATGTCCCAGGTCCAGCCTGCCTCGTGCGCGGTGGCGATCGTGAAGCTCTCGATCGGTGTGTCGGGCCGGTCATAGGGGATCTTGCAGGCCAGCGCGCGATCGGTGAACAGCTGGTGTTTGACCGACTTGAACGGCACGCCGAGCGCCTTGCCGATCAGCTCGGCGCGGAAGCCAGAACAGTCGATGTAGAGGTCGGCCTCCAGCGTGCCGTGGGCGTCGGTGCGGATGCCGGCGATGCTGCCGTCCGCGGCGAGGTCGACGCCGGTGAGCAGGCCGCGCAAATGCCGAACGCCGAGCTCGACCGCGCGTGCCTCGATCACCTGGGCGAGACGGGCCGCGTCGAAATGATAGGCATAGTTGAGCGGGCCGGCATAATCGCCTTCGCCTGGCCGCTTGGGTGCGCGCCGGGCCTCGGCGACGCGGTTCTGGATTGTCATCGCCGCAGCGAAGGGCGGGCGGCTGTCCGCGTCCTGGAGCAGCCAATAGGGGACCAGGCTGCCGCCTTCGGTGTAGAAGGGCGCTTCGAACGGGTGGAGATACTGGTGGCGCGTGCCGTCGGGGCTTGGCGCATGCAGCCAGTCGTTGAAGCGGATGCCTTGCTTGAAGGTGGCCGAAGCCTCGCGAATGAAGCGGGTCTCGTCGATGCCGAGGAATTTGAGCGTCGAGCGAATCGTCGGGAAGGCGCCTTCGCCGACGCCGATGATGCCGATATCGGGGGATTCGAGCAGCGTGACCGTGATCCGCCCCTCGAAGAAGCGCGCGAGATAGGCGGCGGTGAGCCACCCGGCCGTGCCCCCGCCGACCACCAGTATCTCGCGCTTCTCCCGCATCGACCCTTGCTAGCGCAGAGCGCCGGCTACGGGAACCGCTAACGCGGCAGCGTGATCGTCGCAGTGAGGCCGCCGCCGTCGCGATTGGCGAGGACGATGTCGCCGCCGGCGTCATTGACGATCGCACGCGCCAGCGCGAGGCCAAGGCCGATGCCGCCGGTGTCTCGGTTGCGCGAGGTCTCCAATCGCGTGAACGGCGCGAACACCGCGGCGAGCTTGTCGGCGGGGATGCCGGGGCCGCGATCGGCGACTTCGATCGCGACCTTGTGCTCGCCGGGAAGCAGGCGGACTTGCGCGCCGTCGCCATATTTGACGGCGTTCTCGATCAGGTTGCGCACCGCCCGGCGCATCAGCGAGGGGCGCAGGTGCATCTTGAGCCGCGGCGCTTCCTCGAACTCGACCGGGTGATCGAGCTCACGGAAATCATCGACCACCGCGTCGATCAAGGCCGAGAGATCGACGTCGGTGGGCGGCTCGCTCGGCCGACCCAGGCGGGCGAGCGACAGGATGTCGTCGAGCGTGCGGTTCATCTCGTCGATCGTGTCGGCCATGCGATTGCGGTCGTCGTCGTCATCGACCGATTCGATCCGGACGCGCAGCGCGGCGAGCGGTGTGCGAAGGTCGTGGCCGATCGCGCCGAGCATACGGTCCTTCTCGTCGAGCATCGCGTTCACGCGCAGGCTGAGCAGATTATAGGCGGCGATCACTGCGCGGACGTCGCTGGGTCCGCGCTCCTCGAGCGGGTTGGCGCCATCGCCGGGGCGAAAGTCGCGCGCGGCGCCGGCGAGCGAGCGCAACGGCTTGGAGATGCGGCGGACGATCCACATCACCGGCAACAGGATGATGACGTAGAGGATCAGGGTCTGGAAGATCAGCGCGGCAATCAGCCGGCGATCGGCGCGATACCAGGGCGCATTGGTGGTAAGCCAACCCTTGCCCGGCTGCTCGATCGCGACGACCAGCGCAATGCCCGGCCGCCGGCGATCGCGGCTCTCTTCGGGAGCCATCTGGCGGATCCCGGTGTCGATCCGTCCGGCGGCGATGCCGAGTTCGGACAGCTGGGCGCGGAGCTCTGCAGCAACTTCGTCGCGCCGTTCGAGCCCGGACGGGATCGGATTGTTCGCGACCCGCCGCACCCGGCCCCGATCGGGGGACAGCGCGCGCCCGTTGGTCCGTTCGCGTTCGAGCGCGTCGGTGATCCGCGTGATCGACTGGCTCGTCGCCTGGGCGAGCCGGAATTGAGTGCGGTCGCGCACGGCGATGGCGAAATTGACTGCCTGCGCCGTGAATAGCGCGACGGCGATGAGCAGCGCCATCTGGCCGGCCAGGCTTTTCGGGAGAAAACGCCTCAAAGCCGGGTCACCTCGGCGGCGAGGGTGTAGCCGCCGCCCCAGACGGTCTTGATCAGCGCGGGGTTCTTGGCGTCGGGCTCGATCTTCTTGCGCAGGCGGCTGACCTGGTTGTCGATCGCGCGGTCGAAGGCGGCGGCCTCGCGACCCTGGGTCAGATCGAGCAGCTGATCGCGGGTGAGGACCTGGCGGGGGCGGGTGACCAGCGCGTGGAGGAGGTTGTATTCGCCGGTCGACAGCGGGACCGAGACGCCTTCGCGGTCGACCAGCGCGCGCTCGCCGGTCTTGAGCACCCAGCCGGCGAAGGCGTAGCTGCCGGTCTCGGGCGCATGCTGCTTGGCGCCGCCGCCGGCCACGCGGCGGAGGATGACCTTGATGCGCGCGGCGAGCTCGCGCGGGGAAAACGGCTTCACGACATAGTCGTCGGCACCCATCTCCAGTCCGACGATTCGGTCGGTCTCTTCGCTGCGCGCGGTCAGCAGGATCACCGGGGTTTCGCCGGTCTCACGGATATGGCGGCAAAGGCTCAGGCCGTCCTCGCCCGGCATCATGATGTCGAGGATGACGAGATCGATCGCGTAGGCAGCCATCCGCGCGCGAGCGCCCTCGGCATCGCCGGCCTGGGTGACGCGAAACCCCTGCTTGGTGAGATATTGCGCGAGCGGCTCGCGGATCGAGCGTTCGTCGTCGACGAGGAGGAGATGGGGGGCTTCGGACATGATGCGACCGTAACAACTCCGACGATGAAAAGAAGTGCCGGGCGGCGAGAGGAGGGTAAGCCGCCCGGCACAGGGAAGCTATTCGGCGCCGCGGCGCTCCATCATCCCGCGCATCCGCTCACGCGCAGCGGTGCGTTCGGCCTGGTCGAGCTTGCCGTCGCCGTTGGTATCGAGGCGCTCGAAGCGACGCGTGGCCTGGGCGCGCTGTTCGGCGAGCGAGATGGCGCCGTCGCCATCAGTGTCGATGCGGCCCATCATGCGGCCGCCGCGCGTGCCGTCGCCGGGGCGCTCGTCCTTGGCAATCTTGCCATCCTTGTTGGCGTCGAGCTTGGCGAACCGTGCGTCGACATCGGCGAGGAACTCAGCCTTTGTGACAGTGCCGTCGCTATTGGTATCGGCCTGGCCGAAGGGGTCGGCGCCGGCCTGCGGCGCGGCGAGGGCGGGGGCGGCGAGCAGCGCGGTGCCGAGCAGCGCGGCGGCAAGGGTCTTGTTCATGCGGCGAACTCCAACAGGGCGCGGAATTCCGCGACTGATGGCCTTTTGGCGGGGAGCTGTCGCAAGGGTTTGTCAGCGAGTGGGCAAGTTGTCGCAAATTGTCGCGGGAGGTGCGACGCATATTGTACCCCTGCGAAGGCCGGGGCCCAGCTTCGACGAACTGGCGAGCTTGGCACCATCCACCGACGGGATTGCAACTGGGCCCCGGCCTTCGCCGGGGAACGGGTGGGTTTCGGCTTGGGGCTCAGCCGAAGATCGCGACGCCCTGCATGGCTTCTGCGATCGGTTCGCCGGCGGCATTCCAGATCGACATGCGCTGGCTGCTATAGCCGTGATGCGCGGTGTCGGCGCGGGCGTGGAGGAGCCACCAGCCGTCATCGGTGCGCGGCTCGGGGGTGAGGAAGTTGATCTGCCAGTTGAGCGAACTGAGCGGAGTCTGGCGCTGCGCCGCGAGCTTGAAGGCGCCGGGGGGCAGGCCGTCGCCGATCGCCATCAGTTCGACCATCGGGTGGAGGCCTTCGCGCGCGCGAAGGCGCGCCCAGCGCAGCCATTCGGTGGGCCCCAGATCGGCTTTCGAATCCCAGAAATTGAAGTTGCCGGTGAAGAAGGTTTCGGGACCGGTGTAGAGTTCAGCGTCGGGCGCGGGAGGCGCGATCGTGCCACGGGGCGCTTCGTCATGCGCGATCACCGAGGAAAGCTCGGCCATGAACACGAAGGTCGCGCGCAGGCCGAGGCCGGCCTCGGACGTCACATCGGCCTGGAGGAAGGCGGCGTTGCGACCGCGGCGGAGCTTGGTCGCGGTGACGGTGACGTCACCGGCGAGCGGGCCGATAAACGCGATCTGCGCCGAACGGAGCGGGGGCAGGTCGGGTTCGAGTTCGAGCGCGGCCTGAAGCGCGAGTGCAGCGGAAAGCCCGCCATAGGCAGTACGCCCCTGCATCCAGTCGCCCGGGATCGTGGCGCGGAACCCGGCGTCGTGGCGCTCGGCGGCGGCGAGGATATCGGCGATCGGTGTCATAGATGGCGGTCGCGCAGCTCGCGCTTGAGCACCTTGCCGATCGCGCTGCGCGGCAGCTCGTCGACGCGGCGGAGATCGGCAAGGCGCTGGGTCTTGCCGAGGCGGGCGTTGCACCAGGCCAGGATATCCGCGGTTTCGCCGCCGCCGACATAGAACCCGACCGGAGTCTCGCCCCATTGCTCGGACGGCATGCCGACGACGCTGCAGTCGGCGACTTCGGGATGCTGGGCCAGTACCGCTTCGAGGTCGGAGGGATAGACGTTGAAGCCGCCCGAGATGATCAGGTCCTTCTTGCGATCGAGCAAGGTGAGGAAGCCGTCTTCGTCGAAGCGGCCGATATCGCCGTGGCGGATGAAGCGGTTGCCGGCCTCGTCATACCAGCTGGCGTCGTCGGTGGCCTCGGCCCGGCCATGATAGCCGGTCATCATCGCGCCCGAGCGGCCGACGACTTCGCCGGTCTCGCCTTGTGCGACTTCGCGGCCTTCGTCGTCGATCAGGCGGATGTCGTGGCCGTCGATCGGCTTTCCGACGGTGTTGAGCTTGTCGGGGTGGGCGTTGCAGATGAGGATCGTGGTGCCGCCGCCTTCGGTCATGCCGTAATATTCGACGAGCAGGCCGGGCCAGCGGGCGAGCACATCGGCCTTGAGCTCGGCGGAGAAGGGCGCGCTGGTGCAGGTCTTGAGCGTGAAGCTGGAGAGATCGAAGCGGTCGAATTCGGGATCGGTCATCAGCCGGCGATACTGGACCGGCACCAGCATCGTGACGCTGCCGCGGTGCTTCTCGGCCTGGACCAGATAGTCGCGCGCGTCGAACTTGGCCATCAGCACGACCGTGCCGCCCCAGCCGAGCGTGGGGAGGAAGCTGACCAGTGTGGTGTTCGAATAAAGCGGGGTGGCGACCATCGTCACTGCTTCGCCGAACCCGGCAGGGGCACGGCCGATATGGACCCAGCGCATCGCGTGCGGCTGGACGATGCCTTTTGGCGTGCCGGTGGTGCCGGAAGAATAGATGATGTTGAACGGATCTTCGGGGGCGATGATCGCGGGCGCCGGCGTGCCGTCGCCGAGCCAGTCGTCGAGATTTTCCAGCGCGACGGTGCGCACCGGCACGTCGATGGCGTGCGCGGCGTCGTGGAACAGGATCGGCGCGCCGCAATCGGCAACCATTGCGGCGAGTTGCCCGGGCGTGGCGGAGGGGGCGAGCGGGGCGGCGACGCAGCCGGCGCGCAGGGCACCCAGCAGCACCAGGCCATAGTCCAGCGTGGAGGGGCCGAGGATCGCGACCGGCTGGCCCGGCGTGACGCCGTCGCGCTGGAGCGAGAAGGCGATGCGATCCATCGTCCGGTCGAGCTCGGTATAGCTCACTACGCGGTCGCCGAAGACAATCGCGGGCTTGGTGCCGCGTTCGCGGGCATGGGCGCGGATGAGATCGGCGAGTGTGGCGAAGTCGCTGGCGAGCATCGTCGCGGCGGTCGTGAAAGTGTCCCCCATATGTCTGGAACGCTAACCGACCGCCGGGACGAACGCCATACGCAAGTTTCGAAAATTCTATCCACGCCCAAGACTGAAGCGGGAGAGGCCTGGAGGATGGTCAGCTTTTTGACGCACTCGACGTCTGGCCGAACAGGACCTTGCGTTCCTCGTCGGTCATCGGGGTCGCATAGGAGCGGACTTCGCCACCTTTTTCGTAGGCGCGGATCGTAGCGGGGCGGGCGGCAATGCGATCGAACCAGGCCTTGAGGGCGGGGAAATCGTCGAGATTCTGCTTGTGCGCCTCGTGCGGCACGATCCACGGATAGCTCGCCATATCGGCAATCGAATAGTCGCCGGCAATGAACTCGCGGCCCTCGAGGCGCTTGTTGAGGACACCATACAAGCGATTGGTTTCGTTGACATAGCGGTTGATAGCATAGTCGATCTTCTCGGGCGCGTAGACGTTGAAATGGCCGTTCTGTCCGGCCATGGGGCCGAGGCCACCCATCTGCCACATCAGCCATTGCGACTGCTCGATCTTGGTGCGCTGGTCGGGGCCGAAGAACTTGCCGGTCTTGTTGGCGAGATAGAGGAGGATGGCCCCGCTTTCGAACACGCTGATCGGCTCGCCGCCATCGGCGGGGGCACGGTCGATGATCGCGGGCATGCGGTTGTTCGGACTGAACTTGAGGAATTCGGGGTCGAACTGGTCGCCCTTGCCGATGTTCACCGGATGGATCTCGTAATCGAGCCCCGCCTCTTCGAGGAAGAGCGTGATCTTGTGGCCGTTCGGGGTGGGCCAATAATAGAGCTCGATCATGATGGTCTCCGGTGCTTGAGCGCGGGAGATGGGGCGCGGTTTTCGTTACGCAATCGGTGCGGGGCGAACTTTTGGCACGACGCGCAGAATCACGATGAGCAGCGCGGCGAGCGCAAGCGCCGCGGCGAATACGAAATTGCCCGCGGGGAAGCCGCGCTCGGCACCGAAGGCCAGCGCCTGGGTAAGGGTGAGCGGGGCGAGGATCAGCGCGACGCTGTTGAGGCTCGCCATGCCGCCCTGCAGCGCGCCCTGATGCTGGGCGTCGGTCATGCGTGACAGGAGGGCATTGATCGAGGGGTAGGCGAGCGCCTGGAAGGCGCTGAGCGGGATCAGCGCATAGACCATCCAGCCTTCGCGCGCGAAGATATAGCCGAAGAACACCAGCCCGCCGGCGAGGATGCCGAGCACGACGGTGCGCGCCTCGCCCCAGCGCTTGATCGCGCGGCCGGTCACCAATGTCTGGACCAGCGCCATTGCGACGCCCGAGGCGGCGAGCGACCAGCCGATCGCCTGCTCGTCCCAGCCGAGCGCGATCTCGGACCAGAACGCCCAGGTCGCCGGATAGACCATGTGGGCGAACTGCCAGAGGAACGCGGCGATCAGCAGCCAGCCGGCATTGCCCGCATGGAGCAGCGGCCTGAACGCGGCGAAAACGTGCGCGTTGCCCCAGCGAAAGGCGCGGCGCTGGCCGGGGAGCATCGTCTCGGGAAGCGCGACCAGGATCCACAGCGCGTTGAGCCCAGCCAATACCGCGGCGGCGATGAACGGCGCGCGGGTGCCGAAGCCGGCGAGCAATCCGCCCATCGCCGGTCCGAGGATGAAGCCGATACCGAAGGCCGCACCCATCAGCCCGAAGGTCGCGCCGCGCTTTTCGGGCGGCGTGACGTCGGCGAGGACGGCGTTGGCGGGGCCATAGGAGGCACCCGCGATCCCGGCGATCATCCTGCCGACGAACAGCCAGGCGATGCTCGGTGCCACGGCCATGAAGGCGTAATCGATCGAGAAGGCGAGCATCGAGAAAAGCAGCACCGGGCGGCGGCCGAAGCTGTCGCCGAGGGTGCCGAGGATCGGGCCGGCGAAGAACTGGGTGACGGCATAGGCGGCGAGCATATAGCCGCCGATCCGTGCAGCATCTTCGAGGCTGACATGGGCGAGATCGACGATGAGGCGCGGGAGTACGGGCATGACGATGCCGAAGCCGATCGAATCGATCAGGATCGCGGACAGCACGATCGGCACCGCGCGGTGGTGGAACTTCATCGACTTCCCCTTTGCCGTCGAGTTGTGGCGGAACAATAGGGGTACGTCAAAGGCGCAAGCATCATCGCGCGCAAAACCGGACCAAGGCCAAGCGAAGTTCGACGCTTGACGCCACGGCGACCATACCGCATCTTCGAATCGAGCCGAACACGGCATGGAGAGGAAGATGGCGACCGCACCCGAGATCGACGCGCCGACGGACCCTTTGGAGGGATTTCGTGCGCACGCCCGCGAATGGCTGGGGGCGCATTTCCCGCCTTCGCTGAAGGGCAAGGACAACGCAATGTCGGCGGTCGAGGGGCCGCACGAGAACTCGTCCGAGGAAGATGCCTGGCAGGCGGCCAT
Organism: Sphingomonas sp. LM7; assembly: GCF_002002925.1. Lineage (NCBI taxonomy): Bacteria > Pseudomonadati > Pseudomonadota > Alphaproteobacteria > Sphingomonadales > Sphingomonadaceae > Sphingomonas > Sphingomonas sp. LM7. The sequence goes on from NZ_CP019511.1 coordinate 908,632, forward strand.
GGGCGAGAAGGGCTGGGGCGTGCCGACCTGGCCCAAGGAATATGGCGGCGGTGGGCTGAGCCGTGCCGAAGCGCGCGTGCTGCAGGAGGAAATGGCGCGGATCGGCGCGTGGAATCCGATCGGCGGGATGGGCGTGATGATGTTCGGGCCGACGTTGCTCGAATATGGCAGCGAAGAGCAGAAGCGCGAGCATATACCGGCGATCGCCAAGGGAACGGTGCGCTGGTGCCAGGGCTATTCGGAGCCCGGCGCGGGATCGGATCTCGCCAGCCTGCAATGCTTCGCCGAGGATCGCGGCGACCATTATGTCGTCAACGGCCAGAAGACCTGGACCAGCGGCGGACAATGGGCGGACAAATGCTTCATGCTTGTCCGCACCGACAAGACCAAGAAGCATGAAGGCATCACCTTCGTGCTTTGTGACATGGATACGCCGGGCGTCGAAGTGAAGCCGATCCGGCTGATCTCCGGGTCATCGCCGTTCTGCGAGACCTTCTTCACGGATGTGAAAGTGCCCAAGGCCAACCGCGTCGGGCAGGAAGGCGAGGGCTGGACGATCGGCAAGCGGCTGCTCCAGCATGAGCGCTCCAGCCTGTCGGGCGGGGGATCGACTGCGGGGCGGATGTTCTCTGGCGCGCCACTTGGGCAGCTCGCCAAGAAATATGTCGGAGTGGACGAGCAGGGGCGGATTGCCGACGCCGATTTGCGCGGCCGGATCGTGCGGCACGACATGGACATGCGCGCCTTCATGCTGACGCTGCGCCGGGCTTCGCTGGAGGCCAAGTCGAACCAGGGGCCGTCGGCGGCGACCTCGATCATGAAGAATGTCGGCGCGCGGATCATGCAGGAACGCTCCGAGCTGCTGATCGAGATCCGCGGACTCGCCGGGCTCGGCTGGGAAGGCGAGGGGTTCGAGGCGGATGCGTTGAAGGATGTCCGGTCGTGGCTCTTCGGCAAAGCAGTGTCGATCTATGGCGGATCGAGCGAAATCCAGAACAACGTGATCGCCAAGCGCATCCTCGGGATGCTGGATCATCAATAGTCCTCCCTCTCTCCGCCTGCGGGGAGAGGGTCGGGGAGAGGGCATGGCGAGAGTGGGCCGCACTGCCCCTCTCCCCAGCCATCTTCCCTGAGAGAGAGAGAGGGAGTTTTTTGTGGCCGTACTGACCGAAGAACAGACGATGCTGCGCGATATGGCGCGCGAATGGGCAGACAATGAATCGCCCGTCACTGCTTTCCGCAAGATGCGCGATGCGGCGCCGGCGGCGTTCTACGACGCTGCGGCGTGGCAGGCGCAGGGCGAGATGGGCTGGGCCGGGATCCTGGTTCCCGAGGCGCGGGGCGGCGCGGGGATGGGCTATCTGTCGCTCGGGCTGGTGCTCGAGCAATTGGGGCGCACGCTAGCCGCGACGCCGCTGGCGGCCACGGCTGCGGCGACCAGCGCGCTGATCCTCGGCGGCTCGGAGGCGCAGCAGGCCGAGTGGCTGCCGCGGATCGCTGCAGGCGACGTGGTGGCGGCGCTGGCGACGGACGAGGGGCCGCGGTTCGCCCCTGACAAGATTGCGACGATTGTCGAGGGCGGCAAGCTCAGCGGGACCAAGGAATTCGTCGCCGAGGGCGACAGCGCACACTTGTTCGTCGTGGCGGCGACCGACGGGCTTTATCTGGTGTCAGGCGACGAGGGTGTGACGCGGAGCCCGCGCAAACTGACCGACTCGCGCAGCCACGCGCAAATCCGGTTCGACGGCGCACCGGCCGAGAAGCTGGAGGGCGGCACCGACCTGCTCACCCAGGTGACCGATCGCGCTGCGGCGGCACTGTGCGCCGAGATGCTGGGCATGGCAGAGGCCGCGTTCGCGCAGACCAACGACTATCTCAAGACGCGCGTCCAGTTCGGCCAGGTATTGGCGTCTTTCCAGGCGCTTCAGCATCGTATGGCGAAGATGTTCACCGAGCTCGAGCTGATGCGATCGGTGGTCGAGGGCGCACTCGAGGCGATCGATTCCGGACGCGCGAACGTCAGCCAGGAAGTCAGCCTCGCCAAGGCGGTGTCCGGCGAGACGCTCCACCTTGTCAGCCGCGAGATGGTCCAGCTCCATGGCGGGATCGGCATGACCGACGAGCATGATGCGGGCTTCACGCTCAAGCGCGCGCGCGTGCTTGAGGCGATGTGGGGCAATGCCGCGTGGCACCGCGAGCGCTTCGCGCAACTCAACGGCTATTGATCGCATCAACCGATCGTCTGGACCGGCTTTCCGAAAGCCGGTTTGTTGCGGCGCACCCAAATTCGCACTGGTGCAATCGGGCAACACCTGACAGCCAGTCCCGCTTTGCAACGTTTGTTATGCTTGACGCGCCTTAGGGAAAAGGTTGTTATTCGAGGGTAGGGTATGGAACCGGAAAGCGTTCCAGCTCGTGGTGGAGAGGGAGATGACGATGCGGTTACGCCTTATGTCGGCCTGTGCGGTTCCGGCGATGATCATGGCGCTCGCGGCGCCCGCCTGGGCACAGGAAGTGCAGGACGCTGCAACGACCAGCGATGCCGAGCCGCAGCAGCAGAGCAGCGGCTATGATTCGAACGAGATCGTCGTCACCGCCCAGGGCCGTGCGCAGGTTCTCGCCGATGTGCCGCTCGCAGTCTCCGCAATCAGCGCCGAGACGCTCCAGCAATCCGGCGCGACCGACATCCGCGCGCTCAACCAGGTAGCGCCGTCGCTGCTTGTCTCCTCGACCGGCAGCGAAGCCAATGGCTCGGCGCGTATTCGCGGCATCGGCACGGTCGGCGATAATCCCGGGCTCGAAAGCTCGGTCGCGGTGTTCATCGACGGTGTGTATCGCTCGCGCTCGGGCATCGGCCTCAACGAACTCGGTGAGATCGACCGCATCGAAGTGTTGCGCGGGCCGCAGGGTACGCTGGGCGGACGCAACGCCTCCGCCGGCCTGATCAACATCGTCAGCAAGGCGCCTTCGCCGACCTTCGGCGCAGGTGGCGAAGTGACCTATGGCAATTACGATCACCTGCGTGTGTCGGGCTATGTCAACGCGCCGCTGGGCGACACGCTCGCGGCGCGCGTGGACGGCGTCTATGTGAAGCGCGACGGCTTCTACCAGGACGTCACCAACGACCAGGACATCAACAACCGCAACCGCTATTTCATTCGCGGTCAGCTGATGTTCGAGCCGTCGAGCGACCTCTCAATCCGGCTGATCGGCGACTATACCAAGCGCGACGAGGAATGCTGCGCGGCGACCTATGTCAGCAACCAGATGAACGAATATATCGGCGGGCTCAACGATCCGGCGCAGAACAACATCGTTCGCGTGCTGCAGGCGCTGGGCCAGCCGGCGGCCGCCTTCACCGAAGGCTATAGCCGCGACGTCTATATCACGCCTGGCCGCAGCTATTCGGGTACCACCAAGGATTGGGGCGCATCGCTGCAGATCGATTATAATATCGGCGGCGCGAAGCTGACGTCGATCACCGGCTATCGCGACTATCTGAGCGACCAGGGGTCGGACACCGATTACAGCTTCGTCGATATCCTGTATCGCGCTGCGGACGGCAATTCGGCGCGGCACTTCAAGACGTTCAGCCAGGAACTGCGGCTGCAGGGCACGGCGTTCAACGAGAAGCTCGACTGGCTGATCGGCGGCTATTACGCCAACGAAGACCTGCAGGTCACCGACAATTTGCGCTTCGGCAACCAATATGGCCGGTTCGCGACGTGCCGGCTCGTCTCGGGCGGCGGGCTCTCGCCGCTCTATTCGCCGACCTCGGCGGGCTGCCTGGCAGTGCGTCCCGCGGCGACGTTCGGTGCCGCATCGCCGCTGATCTACGCGGCAATCGACCGGCTGGACGGGATCAACAATCGCGGCTCTACGCTCGACACCTACAACCAGAACAGCCGCAACTGGGCGGTGTTCACGCACAATATCGTGCACATGGCCAAGGGCCTCGATCTGACCCTGGGGCTTCGCTACACCAACGAGCGCAAGAAGTTCGATGCGACGTTCGGCAACGACAACGTGGCCTGCACCCAGAACCAGGCGAGCTTGCTGCCGCTGCGCGGAGTGGCGACGCTGACTGCGGTGGTCGACGGCATTCTCGGGCTTTCGTGCCAGGGCAATGCGACTGCCGAGCTCAACGGCGTTTCGATCAACGACGAGCGTAACGAGGACGAGTTCACCGGCACCGCAGTGCTCTCGTACAAGCCGACCGAGGATCTGCTGGTCTATGCCAGCTATTCGCGCGGCTACAAGGCGGGCGGGTTCAACCTCGACCGTTCGGCACTCAAGGCGCCGATCCTGCCGTTCGGCGGCCAGGCCGGTGCGCAGGCGCTGGTGGGCAACCTCCAGTTCGACCCCGAGACGGTCAATGCGTTCGAACTGGGCCTGAAATACTCGACAGGGCCGTTCAGCCTGAACATCGCCGCATTCCGCCAGGAGTTCAAAAACTTCCAGCTCAACACGTTCAACGGCACGGTCTTCCTGGTGCAGAACGTCAATGGCTGCAGCGCGAACCTCAACGGCGGCGACCGCGACCAGAGCAAGTTCCCGACCGGGACGAGCTACAATGCCGCTGCCGGAACGACCGGCTCGTGCGGCGCCGACGACGTCACCTATGGCGTTCGCGCACAGGGTGTCGAGCTGGAGGCGTCGCTGGTGCCACATCGCGACATACGCGTCGGGATGGGCCTGACCTATGCCCAGACCAAATATCGCGACCAGCTGGTCGGCACTGCCGCGGGTGGGCCGCTGGATCAGGCGCTGCGCAAGCTGCCGGGCGACAATCTGTCGAACGCGCCCGAGATCGTCGCTACGGCGTCGTTCGCGTGGACGCCGGACATCGGCGGCTCGGGGCTGAGCGGCCTGCTCTATTTCGACACCCGCCTGACCGACGACTATAACACCGGCTCCGACCTGTTCCCGCAAAAGGAACAGGACAGCTATGCGATCTTCAACGGCCGCATCGGCATCCGCGGGCCGGAACAGCGCTGGGCGCTGGAATTCTGGGCACAAAACATCTTCAACGAGAATTACTCCCAGGTGGCGTTCAACTCGCCGTTCCAGGAGGGCGCTGCGAGCACGCCCTTCACCGACCCGCAATATCCGGGCGGACGGCAGATATTCTCGGCCTATCTGGCCGAGCCGCGGACGTACGGCGTGACGCTGCGTTCGCGCTTCTGATCCCGAGGGGGAGCGGCCGGTCCGCTCCCCCTTTTTTTGGGGTGATCCAGGCAATGCCACCTACTTCCGCGGGCGCCGACGCGTCCGCCGCCGACGCCCTTGCGATCCGGCGCCGCACCCTCACCCTGGCGCTGCTGACGCTGACCTATTTCTTCAGCTATATGGACCGGCAGATCCTCGCCATCCTGCAGGAGCTGATCAAGAAAGACCTCCAGCTCAGCGACACCCAGCTCGGGCTGCTCTCCGGCCTCGCCTTCGCGATCTTCTACGCGACACTGGGCATTCCGGTCGCACGGCTGGCCGATCGCGCCAATCGCAAGAACATCGTCGCAATCAGCCTGGCGATCTGGAGCGCGATGACCGCCGCGGGCGGGCTGGCGCAGAATTTCGTCCAGTTGCTGGTCGCGCGGATCGGCGTGGGGATCGGCGAGGCGGGATCGTCGCCGCCCAGCCATTCGATCATCGCGGACCTGTATCCGCCCGAGAAGCGCGCCGGGGCGATGGGCATCTATTCGCTCGGCGTCGTGCTCGGCGCGGCGCTCGGCACCTTCATCGGCGGGCTGGTGGCCAGCGCCTATGGCTGGCGCGTCGCGATGTACGTGATCGGGCTGCCGGGGCTGGTGCTGGCGGTGGTGGTGTGGCTGTTCGTCGTCGAACCCCGCCGGGGAATGGCCGATGCACACACCCATTCGGCACACGATACGATGCCGTCGCTGGCGAACGGCTTCCGCTCGATCCTCGCCAACGGGCCGGCGCTGCATCTGGTGATGGCGGTGACGCTCACGTCGATGATCGGCTATGGGCTGACTGCCTGGGGGCCGAGCTTCATGGTGCGCTCGCTGGGCTTTTCGGTGCGCGAGATTTCGCTGTACGTTGCGCTTCCCGCGGGGGTTGCGGGAGCGGCGTCGGCGGTGTTCGGCGGCAAGCTGGCCGATAGGCTGGCGCGCACCCACGGGCTGCACGCGCAGGCGACGATGGTGGCGGTGCTCAAGACGCTGGCGCTGCCGTTCACCCTCGGATTCTTCCTGCTGGGCAGTCCGGCCGCCGCGGTGGTTAGCTATTTCCTGTATGTGCTGCTGGCGAACAGCTATCTCGGGCCGACCTTCGCGTTGATCCAGGGCCTGGCGCCGGTGCGGCTGCGGGCATTGTGGGCGGCGATCACGCTGCTGGTGATCAACCTGATCGGTCTGGGGCTGGGGCCGACGTTGGTCGGCGTAATCAGCGACCTGCTCAAACCGTCGCTCGGGGCAGAATCGTTGCGCTGGTCGATGCTGGTGTTTGCCGCGGTGACGCCCTGGGCGATCTTCCACTATTGGCGCGCCGGGGTGCTGCTCAAGCGCGGCGCGGCTTGACGCCGGGCGCCCGGGCCGGGACTATCGCCGCAACGTCTCGTTGCTGAGGCGCAAGGTGGGGCTAGGTGGCGGAATGGCAGTCAATCGCAGGGAAGTGGTGAAAGGTGTTGCCTTGGGCGGCGTGGCAATGGTCTCGAAGGAAGCGTCGGCGGCGCCCGCAGACGGCGGCAAGATCGTCCATCACGTCTTTTTCTGGCTGAAGAACCCCGGTTCGGCGGCGGATCGCGAGGCGCTGGTCAGCGGGCTGCGTACGCTCGCCGGGATCGAGGTCATCCGCGACCTGCAGATCGGCGTACCGGCGTCGACCGAGCAGCGCGACGTCGTGGATTCTAGCTTCGACATCTCTGAACTCATGGTGTTCGACAATGTCGTCGATCAGAAGGTCTATCAGGACCATCCCCTCCACAAGGCGTTCGTCGCCAATTGCGAGCATCTGTGGCGCAAGGTGATCGTCTACGACATGCGGACGGTGTGAGCCGGCTGCGTCAGTCCCTGAGCACGCGATCGTCGAACAGGCCATAGGCGAGGGTGGAGGCGTAGAAGGCCACGGCCTTTTCACGGGGCATCGTGCTCGCCCATTTGCGCATGTCGAACGCGGCGTTCTGGAGCGCCATCAGCGCCTGCGACGCGACAAGCGGATCGATCGCGCGGATCGAGCCTTCGGCGATGCCGTCCGACAGCATGCCGGCAAAGCGGCGGGCGATGCGGTTCGAACGGTCGATCATCGTGGTGCGCACATGCGGCGGCAGGCCCGACAATGCGGTGGTGCGCAGCAGCGGACCACGCTCAGAGAATTGATAGTCGAGCAGAGTGGCAACGGTGCTCTCCAGCCGCTCCCAATGGCTGCCTTCATGGCTCTCGGCGAGGCGCTGGGCATCGGCGATGATGTCAAAGCTGCGCTTGTAGCAGGCGATCACCAGATCGTCCTTGGCATCGAGATGGTGGTAGAAGCTGCCCTTGGTGACGTTCAGTTCGGAGGCGATGCGCTGGACCGAGGCGCCGCGATAGCCGAGCTCGTTGATCAGGCGGGTGGCAGCGAGGAGAAAGGCTTCGCGGCCCGGCTCGGGCTCTTCATGCTCGAGATCGAGCAGGCCCGGCGCCCAATCCTGGTCGGGCGAGGCGATGCCGGAACGGAACACGTCCATCAGCCGCGCCTCCACGCGCGGATATTCGTCGACTTCGTAGCGCGGCAGCCAGGCGGTGAGCCAGAAGGTGTTTTCGAGCAGCACATGTGCGCGGGCGCCGTGGAGGTCGGTCTCGGCGCGCGTGCGCCCGGTGCCCCACAGACTCCGGGTCTTGCGGAAGATGTTGCGCCAGCCCGCCATGAGCTGGCCCTTCATCGGGTCCTCCATCGCGCGCAGGTCCGACAGGATCGCGAAATCGCGCTCGTCGCCGCGGCGGATGCGGGCAAGTCGCTCCATGTTGATGTTGAGGTAGCGCGCGACGCGGGCTTCGGGGGTCGGCTCCGCCAGCGCGGCGTCTAGCATCGCGTCGAGCCGTTCGAGCGTCTGCTCGAAGGCGGCGGCGGCGAGATCCTCCTTGCGTTTGAAATAATAGGTCACCGACGTGGTGTTAAGCCCGACGCGGCGCGCGACATCGGCGAAGGTCATGCCCTTCGCGCTCTGTTCGTTGATTGCGTCGGCCGCCGCGGCAAGGATCGCGTCGCGCTTGGCCTGGAAGCGCTTGGTGCCTCCGCCGCTCTCTAGATTTCCAGGTGCATTCATTGCACGCCAGTCTAGCGATTTCGTGGCGCAGCCAAAGCGTTTTTTGAAGGTGCGTGTCTCGATTTTTCTCTACGTCGAACCCCTTTACCGAATATGCGGTACGCTCTAGGCAGGAATCGATAACGAGACTGGAGGATGCTGCGATGGACTTCACGCTGAGCGAGCGGGAAACCTGGTTCCGCGATCCGGTGAAGGCATTTATCGACGGCGAGATCCGCCCGCGCGACGGCGACTATCGCGCCCAGCAGAAGGCGGGCGAGCGCTGGAAAGTGCTCCCGGTGATCGAGGAGATGAAGGCCAAGGCCAAGGCGGCGGGGCTGTGGAACTTCTTCATGCCGCCCAATTCGGGCCAGAGCCATGTCGATGACAGCTTCGCGTTCGAAGGCACCCAGCTCAGCAACCTGGAATATGCACTGTGCGCCGAGGAAATGGGCCGGCTGGGCTGGGCCTCCGAATGCTTCAATTGCTCGGCGCCCGACACCGGGAACATGGAGGTGTTCCACCGCTATGGCACCCGCGCTCAGAAGGATGCATGGCTCAAGCCGCTGATGGAAGGCGAAATACGGTCGGCGTTTCTGATGACGGAGCCGGCGGTGGCATCGTCCGACGCGACCAATATCGAGACGCGGATGGAACGCGACGGCGATCATTATGTGATCAACGGGCGGAAATGGTGGTCGTCGGGCGTCGGCGATCCGCGCTGCAAGGTCGCGATCGTGATGGGCAAGACCAATCCCGATGCCTCGCGCCATTCCCAGCAGAGCCAGATTCTGGTGCCGCTCGACGCGCCCGGCGTGACGATCGAACGAATGCTTTCGGTTTTTGGGTATGATCATGCCCCGCACGGCCATGGCGAAGTGGTGCTCGAAAATGTCCGGGTTCCGGTCGAGAATGTCCTGCTCGGCGAGGGCCGCGGATTCGAGATCGCGCAGGGACGGCTCGGGCCCGGGCGGATCCATCACTGCATGCGGACGATCGGCGTGGCCGAGGAGGCGATCGCGGCGATGGCCAAGCGGCTGGTCAGCCGAGTGGCGTTCGGCAAGCGCCTGTCGGATCACTCGGTGTGGGAGCAGCGGCTGGCGCGGGCGCGGATCGACATCGAGATGACCCGGCTGCTGTGCCTCAAGGCGGCGGACATGATGGACAAGGCGGGCAACAAGGCGGCGCAACTCGAGATCGCGATGATCAAGGTGCAGGCGCCGACGATGGCACTGCAGATCATCGACGACGCGATTCAGGCGCATGGTGGCGCTGGCGTATCGGGCGACTTCCATCTTGCGCACGACTGGGCGGGGATACGCACGCTTCGGCTCGCCGACGGGCCCGACGAGGTCCACAACCGGGCGATCGCGCGGGCGGAGTTCGGGAAATATGGGGACTTCAGGGCGGATCGGGTTTCGTCGGGCGATGTGGGAGTGAGCCGCTAGCATGTTCCCCTCCCGCTCGCGGGAGGGGCTTGGGGGTAACGCCGCGGGCTTTTTGATTTGGGGCCAGGCCCTCCCCCGGCCCCTCCCGCAAGCGGAAGGGGCGGCAACGGACAGCGAAGGACAGAGATGAAAGCAGCCGTACTTTTCGAAGCCGGGAAGCCGCTCGAGATCGCCGATGTTGTGGTGTCGAAGCCCGGGCCGCGCGAGGTGTTGATCCGCACCGTGGCATGCGGGGTGTGCCGGTCGGACCTGCACTTCGTCGATGGCGCCTTTCCGCACCCGATGCCGACGGTGCCGGGGCATGAGGCGGCCGGTGTGATCGAGGCGGTAGGCAGCGATGTCGCGCATCTCAAGCCCGGCGATCACGTCATAACCTTCTTCACCGTGTTTTGCGGATCATGCGAGATGTGCGTGACCGGGCGGCCTTCGCTGTGCATCGATCCTTCGACGCGGCGGCCGAACGGCGCCGAACCGCGGTTGAAGCTCGCCGACGGGACGCCGCTGGCGCCGTTCCTCAATCTGTCGGCCTTTGCCGAGATGATGCTGGTGCATGAGAATGCCTGCGTAGCGATCAGCAAGGAGATGCCGCTTGACCGGGCGGCGCTGCTCGGCTGCGCGGTGATCACCGGCGCGGGAGCGATCTTCAACGACAGCCGGGTGCGGCCCGGCGAGAGCGTCGCGGTGATCGGCGCGGGCGGGATCGGGCTCGCCGCGATCAATGCCGCCAAGATCGCGGGCGCGGGGCAGATCCTTGCGATCGATCCGATGCCCGAGAAGCGCGAGCTGGCGATGAAGCTCGGTGCGACGGGCACGCTTGATCCGAGTTCGGAGACGATCGTCAAGGACGTGCTCAAGCGCACCAATGGCGGAGTGCATTATGCGATCGAGGCGGTGGGACGGCCCAACACCGCCGAGTTGGCGTGGAATATCCTGCGCCGCGGTGGCACCGCGACGATCCTCGGGATGATCGCGCCGGGGCAAAGCGTCAGCCTGCCGGGGCACACCTTCCTTACCGGCAAGAAGATCCAGGGCTCGCTGCTCGGATCGACGCGCTTTCCGATCGATATGCCGCGGCTGGTGCAGATGTACCTCGACGGGCTGCTCGACCTCGACACGATGGTTGCCGAGCGGATCAAGCTGGGCGACGTGAATGACGCGTTCGAGAAGCTGCGCGGGGGGCACAGCGTGCGTTCGGTGATCGAGTTCGCATGAGCGACCTCGACGAAGCTAGGCTGGGCGAATGGCTGGCCGCGAACGTCGCCGGCTTTGCCGGGCCGTTCGGAATTGAAAAATTCGCAGGCGGTCAGAGCAACCCGACCTATCGTATTGATGCGGCAAGCGGATCGTATGTGCTGCGGCGTAAACCGTTCGGGGCAATTCTGCCGTCGGCGCATGCCGTCGAGCGCGAACATCAGCTGATTGCGGCGCTACACCCGACCGGGTTTCCGGTCGCGCGGCCTTACGGGCTTTGCGAGGACCCGGCGGTGATCGGCGCACCCTTCTACATCATGGAGATGGTCGAGGGGCGGACCTTGTGGGACGGGTCGCTGCCCGACATGGCGCCCGCCGAGCGGACCGCGGTGTACGAGGCGATCGTCGATACGCTTGCGGCGTTGCATTCGGTCGATCCGGCCGCGGTGGGGCTGGACGCGTACGGCAAGCCGGGCAATTATTTCGAGCGGCAAGTGGCGCGCTGGTCGAAGCAATATCGGGCGAGCCAGACCGACGACATGCCCGAAGTCGAGAAGCTGATCGAATGGCTGCCGCGGACGGTGCCTGCGCAGACGCGGACGAGCATCGTCCATGGCGATTTCCGGATCGACAACATGATCTTCGCACCCGCCGAGCCCAAGGTGCTGGCGGTGCTCGACTGGGAACTCTCGACACTTGGTGATCCTCTGGCGGACTTCTCCTATTTCCTGATGAGCTGGGTGACCGAGCCCGAAGGGCGTTCGGGAGTGAAGGGGCTGACCGGGCCGGCGACGGGGATTCCCACGATCGAGGCGGTGGTGACACGCTATTGCGCGGCGACCGGGCGCGACGGCGTGCCCGATCTCAACTGGTATTTCGCGTATAACCTCTTCCGGCTGACCGGGATCGTCCAGGGGATCAAGAAGCGGATCATCGACGGCAACGCTTCAAGCGATCAGGCGGCGAAGACGGTCGAGCGGTTGCCGGGGCTTGCGGCGTCGGCATGGCACTTTGCGCGGGAAGCGGGAGCGAGATGAAGAACCTGTTCGACCTGACCGGCAAGGTGGCGATCGTCACCGGATCGACTCGCGGGATCGGCCGGGCATCGGCCGAAGCGCTGGCGGCGCAGGGCGCGAAAGTTGTGATTTCGAGCCGCAAGCAGGATGCATGCGACGACGCGGCGGCGGAGATCAACGCGCGGTTCGGCGAAGGAACCGCGCTGGCGGTGGCGGCGAGCATTTCGGACAAAGCGGCGCTCGAGCACCTTGTGGCGGAGACGCGGCGGGTGTTCGGACGCGTCGACGTGCTGGTCTGCAACGCGGCGTCGAATCCCTATTACGGGCCGCTGGAGGGGATCGCCGATGATCAGTTCCGGAAAATCCTCGATAACAATATCCTGTCCAACCACTGGCTGATCCAGATGATCGCGCCCGAGATGCGGGCGCGGCGCGAGGGCTCGATCATCATCGTCTCGTCGATCGGTGGGCTGCGCGGGTCGCCCGTGATCGGGGCGTACAACGTCTCCAAGGCGGCGGACTTCCAGCTCGCGCGCAACTATGCGGTGGAGTTCGGGCCGGACAATGTGCGGGTGAACTGCATCGCGCCGGGGCTGATCAAGACCGACTTCGCGCGAGCGTTGTGGGAGGATCCCGAACGGATCGCGGCGACCAATTCGACCACGCCGTTGCGCCGGATCGGCGAGCCGGAGGAAATCGCCGGCGCGGTGGTGTATCTTGCCAGCAGGGCCGGCGCGTTCATGACCGGGCAGGCGATGGTCATCGACGGGGGAGTGACGATCTGATGCGGTTCAAGGACAAGGTCGTTATCGTTACCGGCGCAGGATCGGGGATCGGGCGGGCGACCGCGCGGTTGTTTGCCGAGGAAGGCGCGCATGTCGTTGCGGCGGACCTCAGCGACGCGGTGTTCGAGACGGTCGCGGGGCTCGGCGTGCACAGCGATGCGCTGGCGGTTCAGATGGATGCCGGTAATGAGTGCGATGTCGAGCGGCTGGTGGCTACGGCGTGCGACCAGTTTGGTGGGCTGGATGTGTTCTTCGCCAACGCTGGAGTTTCGGGCGGCGCCTCGGGCATCTTCGATTCCACGGTCGAGCTGTGGACCGAGGTGTTGCGAGTCAATCTGATCGGGCCGGCGCTGGCGATCAAGCATGCCGGGCCGAAGATCGTCGAGCGCGGCGGCGGAGCGATCCTGTGCACGGCGAGCGTCGCCGGGCTGCGGTCGGGGGCGGGCGGGCCGGCCTATTCGGCTTCGAAAGCGGGGGTGATCAACCTCGTCCAGAGCGCGGCCCAGCAGCTTTCGACTTCGAACGTGCGGGTCAACGCGATCTGCCCCGGGCTGATCGAGACGGGCATGACCCGGCGCGCATTCGACTACGCGCGCGAAGTGGGCAAGGAAGACAAGCTCGGCCGGCTCAATCCGCTGCGCCGCGGCGGCGTGCCCGAGGAAATTGCGCGGGTGGCGCTGTTCCTCGCCAGCGACGAGGCCAGCTACGTCAATGGGCAGGCCTGGGTGGTGGATGGCGGGCTCTCGTCGAGCCATCCGGTAACGCGGCAGGAGTTCGGCAAGCCGGCGTTCTGATTGACTCGGCGCCGGGTGCGCGACAGCTTCCACGGAAACCACCGGGGGAATGCCATGTCGATGCCGATGCGCGTGTTGCTCGCGATAATGTCGCTACTGCCCATGCCGGCGTTGGCGCAGGATTTCAGCGAAGCCGAGGTCGTGGTGACCGGATCGCGGCGTCAGACCGAGGGTTTCGAGGAAGGTCGGCCCGTGGTTGGTCTGCGACGCGCCGCGGACTTCGCGATCCTCAACGTGACTGTCGCAGGGGATACGCGTGACCGCGATACGCGGCGCAGCGAGATACTGGCGATGGTGAAGAGCGCGATCGATCTTGCGGGCAAGTTCGGCCTCGAACTTGCCACCGGCAACGGCGTGGTCGAGCCATTGACCCCAGCCAATTACCGCAACCTCAGCTTCACCGGGGACAATAGGCCGGATACCGATCGCACCAGTTTCCTCGTCAAGGTGCGGATCGGCAACGGCGTCGATGGAGCAGCAGCGCGCGACCGGATCAACCGCTTCATCAAGGCTGTGCCAGCGGCGGGCCGTGCCGAGATCCGCGGATCCAGCGATGATTTCACCCTCTCGATCGTGGGGCCAGACAAGTTCCGCGGCGAGATACTGGACATCATCGCGGCGGATGCCAAAGCGATCTCGGCCCGGCTCGGGACGGACTATGGCGTGGAGATCAAGGGCCTCGACCGGCCGGTCGAATGGTCGCGAGCCGGGCTGACCGAGGTCTTCCTCTATGTGCCGTACAACATGGTAGTGCGGCCCAAGGGGAATTGAGCGCTTTGCCCGTCAAGGGGTTGTCGGTAGCGACGCCGGGCCGTTAGACGCACTCCCTGCAGCAGCCAGGGAGCAAGAAGTTTGGATACAGTGTCGATCGTCCTGGTCCTGCTGCTGGCGGTGGTCGTCAGCGGCGCGCTGTCGCGGATGCTGCCGGTGTCGGTACCAACGCCGCTGGTGCAGATCCTGCTCGGCGCGGTGATCGGGCTTTCGGTCAACTATCGCGTCGAGCTCGATCCCCAGCTCTTCCTATTGCTGTTCCTGCCGCCGCTGCTGTTCCTCGATGGCTGGCGCATCCCCAAGGACGAACTGCTCAAGGACGTATCGACCGTGGTCGAGCTCGCGCTCGGGCTGGTGCTGCTGACGGTGATCGGGATGGGGCTGTTCATCCACTGGATGATCCCGGCGATGCCGCTGGCAGTAGCCTTCGCGCTGGCCGCCGTGGTTTCGCCGACCGATCCGATCGCGGTGTCGGCGATTGCGGCACGCGTGCCGATCCCCAAGCGGATGATGCACATCCTGGAGGGCGAATCGCTCCTCAACGACGCGTCGGGGCTAGTGTGTCTGCGGTTCGCGGTGGCGGCGGCGCTTACTGGTACCTTCTCGGCCAGCGGCGCGGCACTCAATTTCCTGTGGGTCGCGGGCATGGGCCTCGCGATCGGCGTGATCGTGACGCTTTCGGCGACGCGCGCCAAGGCCTGGGTGACCAAGCGCTGGGGCGAAGATACGGGTTCACAGATCCTCGTCAGCCTGCTGATCCCGTTTGGATCGTATCTGCTTGCCGAGCATCTCCATGCCTCAGGCATTCTCGCGGCGGTGAGTGCGGGCGTCACGATGTCCTTCGCCGAGATTTCGCGCCAGGCGATGGCGGTGACCCGGATGCGGCGCAATTCGGTGTGGGACACGATCCAGTTCTCGCTCAACGGCATCATCTTCGTGCTGCTCGGCGAGCAGTTACCCGGCATATTGGGTGGCGCGCGCGAGACCGTGGCGCTGAGCGGGCATAGCGAGCTGTGGTGGCTGGCAGTCTATGTCGTCGCAATAGTCGCCGGGCTGGCGCTGCTGCGCTTCCTCTGGGTGTGGGCTTCACTCAAGCTCACCATCCTGCGCAAGCGGGGTGACGGCACTGCGATCCAGAGCCCCGACTGGCGGCTGGTCGCCGCGATGTCGCTTGCCGGCGTGCGCGGCGCGATCACGCTGGCGGGCGTGCTGACGCTGCCGCTGGCGCTCGACGACGGGACACCGTTTCCGGCGCGCGACTTGGCGATCTTCCTTGCGACCGGCGTGATCATCGTCTCGCTGGTGATCGCCAGCGCGGGGCTGCCGATGTTGCTCAAGGGGCTGGCGATGCCGCCTGAACCTTCGAAACAGGCGGAAGAGGATGCCGCGCGCGTCGCCACCGCCGAGGCGGCGATCCGCGCGATCGAAGCACGGCAGCATGCGCTGGCCGAAGCGCATGGCGAGGCGGATCGTTACGCCGCGGCGGGCGGCCGCGTGATGGACTTGTATCGCGAGCGGATCGAGGGACTGCGCCAGGGGCCGTCGGACGCCTCCCGCGTGGAGGATCGTCTGGTGCGCGATTTCCGTCTGGTCGGCGTCAAGGCCGAGCGGGCGGCTTTGATGGAACTGGCGCGGGCGCGGCAGATGGGCAGTGAGACTGCGCGGAAGCTCACGCGTGAACTCGACCTATCCGAGGCGCGGCATCGCGGCTGAGCGCGGTCAGTCTTTGTCGCGCTTGAGGCGGATCAGCCCCTCCTGCGCGACGCTGGCGACCAGACGACCGTCCCGGGAATAGATCTTGCCGCGGTTGAAGCCGCGCGAATGGCCCGCCCAGGGGCTGTCGGTAGTGTAGAGCAGCCATTCGTCGAAGCGGAACGCTTCGTGCATCCAGATCGCGTGATCGAGGCTTGCGGTCTGCACGTCGCCGGTCATCCAGCTGACCCCGTGCGGGAGCAGGCAAGTGCCGAGCAGCGTCATGTCGCTGGCATATGCAAGCATCGCGCGGTGGAGCGCGAGATCGTCGGGCAGGGGCGCGACGACGCGGAACCAGCTGTGCTGGTACGGTTCCATCTTGTCGGGCGCGAACCAGTTGCGCGGGTTGACCGGGCGAATCTCGATCGGGCGGGCGCGCAGGAAGAAGCGGCGGAATTTTTCCGGAACCTGATCGCGGATCTGCTCGCGCAGCTCGCGCTCCGAACGGAGATCGTCCGGGTCGGGGACGTCGGGCATCGCGTCCTGATGGGCAAGGCCCTCCGCGGGCGCCTGGAAGCTCGCCGTCATGTTGAGGATCGGCTGGCCCTTCTGCATCGCGATGACGCGGCGATTGGCGAAGCTGCGCCCTTCGAAATCGCGGACGACGCGAAAGATGATCGGGTGGTTCTCGTCGCCCGGGCGCATGAAATAGGCGTGGAGCGAGTGCGCGGCCTTGTCGCCCTCCACCGAGCGCTGCGCTGCCTGGAGCGCCTGGGCGATGACCTGTCCGCCGAAGACGCGACCGACGCCGCCAGGCAGGCGGGGCCCGCGATAGAGATCGGTGTCGATCTCCTCGACGTCGAGGAGGGTGGTGAGCTGGGTTACGAGCTCTTCGAAAGTGGGTTCAGGCATCAATATCCTGCCGCCTGAGCCAGCGCATCGGCGTGGAAATTGGCGTCGCCGAACAGCTCGGCAAGGACTCGAGCGCGCTTCATGTAGAAGCCGATATCATATTCGTCGGTCATGCCGATGCCGCCGTGCATCTGGATGCCCTCCTGCACCGAGAGCGTGGTGGCGAGGCTGGTCATCGCCTTGGCGACCGAGACGGCGTCCGCGGCCCGTTCGTCGCCGGCATCGAGCAACTGCTGGGCCTTGAGCACCGCAGCGCGGGCGACTTCCATCTCGCTGTAGAGGTGAGCGGCGCGGTGCTGGAGCGCCTGGAAGCTGCCGATCAGCTGGCCGAACTGCTTGCGTTCCTTGAGATAGGTCACGGTCATGTCCATCGCGCCGCCGCCGACGCCGAGCAGTTCGGCCGAGGCGCCGGTGCGGCCCGCGGCGAGCAGGCGGGCGAGGGGAGCCTGATCGACTTCGCCGACCACCGCGTCGGCATCGACTTCGACTCCGTCGAAGGTCAGGCGCGCGGCGAGGCTGGCATCGGCGAGGCGCTGGGGATCCGCGGTGAGGCCGTTGGCGTCGGTGGGGACGGCGAACAATGTGGTACCGTGTTCGGTGGTGGCGGCGACAAGGAGCAGGTCGGCGACATGGCCGTGCGCGACGAACTGCTTGGCGCCAGTGAGGCGGAAGCCGTTGCCCGACCGCTCGGCCTTCATCTCGATGCAGCCGTCATGCTTGGCACGTTCGTCGATCGCGAGCGCAGCAACGGTCTCGCCGGCGAGGATGCCGGGGAACCAGCGCGCGGCGTGCGGCGTCCCCTTGAGCGCCTCGACTGCGGCGACGGCGGTCGTGAGGAAAGGCGAGGGGGAGAGATTGCGGCCGATCTCCTCGATCACGACGCCTGCCTCGACATGGCCTAGGCCTAAGCCGTTATCGGCTTCGGGGATCAGGATGCCGGTCAGGCCGAGTTCGGCGAACTGCTTCCACAAGTCGCGCGAGAAGCCGGTGGCATCGTTGGCGTCGCGCAAGCGCCGCATGTGGCTGACCGGTGCGTGCTCGGCGACGAAGTCCCTCGCGGTGTCACGGAGCATCGTCTGTTCGTCGGTGAGGTAGAGGGGCATCGTTCTTCTCTTTCTTAGCCCTCTCCCTTTGGGAGAGGGTTGGGTGAGGGCAGCTTGTCCTTTAGCGTCGCTCGTGGCCGCCCTCACCCTTCCGCCGACTTCGTCGGCTCCCTCCCTCTCCCAACGGGAGAGGGAATTGGCTCAGCTCGGCAAGTCCAGGATCCGCTTCGCGATGATGTTGAGCTGGATCTCGCTGGTGCCGCCTTCGATCGAATTGGCCTTGGTGCGCAGCCACGCACGCGGCGCGGCACCGTGATTGCTGGCCTCGCTATCCCATTCGAGCGTGTCCGATCCGCCCGCGGCCATGGTCAGCTCGTGGCGGGTCTTGTTCAGCTCGGTGCCGTAATATTTCATCATCGAGGGCTGGGCGGGATGCGCGCGGCCAGCCTTGAGCTCGTCGATGAAGCGTTCGGACATCGCCTTGAATGCCTGCGAGCGGACCTGGAACAGCGCGATCTGACCGCGCAGGATGGGATCGACGCCTTTGCGGGCCGCGTCGATCATCGGATCACCGGCGGGGCCGCCCAGGCCCATGCCCGAGATCATCTCGCGTTCGTGACCGAGCAGATATTTGGCGACGTCCCAGCCCTTGTTCTCATCATGGACGCGGTTGGCCTTGGGGACCTTCACATTGTCGAAGAACGTCTCGCAGAAGGGGGAATTGCCGCTGATCAGCAGGATCGGCCTGGTGCTGACCCCCTCGCTGGCCATGTCGAACAACACGAAGCTGATCCCGCCCTGCTTGGACGATTTGTCGGTGCGGACGAGGCAGAAGATCCAGTCGGCCTTGTCGGCGTACGACGTCCAGACCTTCTGGCCGTTGACGATATAATGGTCGCCGGCGTCGTCGGCGCTGGCCTGGAGCCCGGCGAGGTCGGAGCCGGCATTGGGCTCGCTATAGCCCTGGCACCAGCGGATCTCGCCGCGGGCGATCCTGGGGAGATGCTCTAGCTTCTGCTCCTCGGTGCCGTACTTCAGCAGCGCCGGCCCGAGCATCGAAATGCCGAAGCTGTTGAGCGGGTTGCGGCATTTGAGCCGTGCCATTTCCTCGCGGAGGATCTTGGTCTCGGCCGGGCTTAGCCCGCCGCCGCCATAGGCGCTGGGCCAGTCCGGGACGGTCCAGCCGCGTTCGCCCATCCGGTCCATCCAGAGCTTCTGGTCGGGATGGGCGAATTCGGGGTTGCGGCCGCCCCAGGTAGCGTCCTTCTCGCCGCGCATCGGGGTGCGCATGGTTTCCGGGCAATTGGCTTCGAGCCATGCGCGGGTTTCGGCGCGGAAGGTTTCCAGATCGGTGTCAGACATTTCAAATCCTCCCTCGTCATGCCGGATTTATTCCGGCATCCACCATGCCGTGCCCACCGGTCCAGAGGTTCTAGACCGGCGCATCGCGTCGAGGTGGACCCCGGAACAAGTCCGGGGTGACGAATTGATTTTTGCGGGCGTTCTTGCGCCCGTCACTTGTTGAACTTCTCGCCCTTTTCCGCCTTCTCGCGGAGCAACGGGGCAACTTCGAAGCCGTATTTCTCCAAGCCCGCGACGATCTTGGCCAGACCCTCGGTATCGGCCCAGAACATCGGGCCGCCGCGGTACGGGGGCCAGCCATAGCCATAGACCCACACCACATCGATGTCCGACGCGCGTTGGGCCATGCCTTCCGCCAGGATCAAGGCACCTTCGTTGACCATCGTATAGAGCGTGCGGACGACGATCTCCTCCTCGGTGATCTCGTGGCTGGGCACGTTCAGCTTTCCGCGCCACTCCTCGATCAGTTCGGCGACGCGCGGGCTGTTCGACGGCGTGCGCTTCTCGTCATAATCGTAGAAGCCTGCGCTCTTCTTCTGGCCCCAGCGGCCCTCGGCGGCGAGCGCGTCGCGGATGTTCTCGATGCGGTCGGGATCGCGGTGCCAGCCGATGTCGACGCCGGCGAGGTCGGCCATCTGGAAGGGGCCCATCGGCATGCCGAAGGCGACATGGACCTTGTCGATCTGCTCGGGCGTGGCGCCTTCGAGCAGCATCTTGTTCGCCTCGATCTGGCGCGGCATCAGCATGCGATTGCCGATGAAGCCGTAGCAGACGCCGGCGATGACGGCGACTTTCTTGATCTTCTTGCTGAGCGCCATCGCGGTGGCGAGGACGTCGTCGGCGGTCTTGGCGCCGCGGACGATTTCGAGCAGCTTCATCACGTTGGCGGGCGAGAAGAAGTGCAGGCCGAGCACATCCTGCGGACGGCTGGTCGCCGCGGCGATCTCGTCCACGTTGAGGTAGGAGGTGTTCGAGGCGAGGATGGCGCCGGGCTTGGCGATCTTGTCGAGCCGGCCGAACACGTCCTTCTTGACATCCATGCTCTCATAGACCGCTTCGATGATGAGATCGCACTCGGCGAGATCGTCGAAATTGAGCGTGGGCTTGAGCAGCCCCATCGCGCCTTCGACCTGCTCGGGCGTCATCCGGCCCTTGGCGGCAGTCGCTTCGTAATTCTTGCGGATCGTCGCGGTGCCGCGGTCGAGCGCTTCCTGTGCCATCTCAACGATGGTCACCGGCACGCCGGCGGTGAGGAAGTTCATCGAGATGCCGCCGCCCATCGTGCCGGCGCCGATCACGCCGACGCGCTTGATGTCGCGCAGCGTGATGTCCTCGGCGATGCCGTCGATCTTGGCGGCCTTGCGCTCGGCGAAGAAGATGTGGCGCAGCGCGGCCGACTGGGCGCCCATGATCAGCTTCATGAAGCCCATGCGCTCGGCCTGGACGCCCTCGGCATAGGGCTTGCCGGCGGTCGCCTCGATCAGGTCGACGATCGCGTTGGGCGCATCCATGCCGCGGAAACGCTTCGCGTTGGTCTTACGGAAGGCCTCGAACACGGCGGGATCGACGGTTACCGGACGTTCGGACGAGCGCGAGACCGGTTTGCCGATGACTTCCTGTGCGAAGGTGACGGCGTCGGCGAGGAGATTGCCTTCGGTGGCGAGCCGGTCGACGAGGCCGGCTTCCTTGGCCTGGGTGGCGGAAATGGGATCGCCCTTGGTAGCGAGTTCGAGCGCGGCTTCTACGCCTGCAACGCGCGGCATGCGCTGGGTGCCGCCGGCGCCGGGCAGGATGCCGAGCTTCACCTCTGGCAGGCCGAACTTGGCGCTAGGGACGGCGATGCGATAGTGCGAGGCGAGGGCGACTTCGCAGCCGCCGCCGAGTGCAGTACCGTGGACCGCGGCGATCACCGGCTTGTCGAGCGCCTCGATCTGATCGACCAGCACGGGAAGCGAGGGCTCCTGCATCGCCTTGCCGAATTCTGTGATGTCGGCGCCCGCGAAGAAGGTCTTGCCCGCGGCGATAATGACGACCGCCTTGATGCTGTCGTCGTTCTTCGCTTCCTCGATGCCCGCCTGCAGGCCCTGGCGCACTGCGGCGCCGAGCGCATTCACCGGCGGATTGTCCGACGTGAGGATCAGGACATCGCCCTGGCG
This sequence comes from Sphingomonas sp. LM7, assembly GCF_002002925.1. Lineage (NCBI taxonomy): Bacteria > Pseudomonadati > Pseudomonadota > Alphaproteobacteria > Sphingomonadales > Sphingomonadaceae > Sphingomonas > Sphingomonas sp. LM7. The sequence goes on from NZ_CP019511.1 coordinate 930,044, forward strand.
GCTGGTAGTGATGGGGGAGGTCATTTCGGGCTCCATTTATGATTCACGCGAAGGCGCGAAGAAGAAGTGGTTCGCGCAACGACGCAACGATGCGACGAGCGAATACTGCAAGGCGGGGACGTAGCCGCGTCAACGGTTCTGATCATCGGCCTGGAATGCGGAAAACTGCCGCTGGCGCGGCGGCACAACCTCGTCGCGTCGTCGTGTCGTCGCGCGAACATCTTTTCGACCACCATCATGTCAGCGCCGAATAGATTAGCGTCTTGAGTTCACGGCGGATCGGGTAGCGCATCGACGGGGTGAACTGCGTCATGAACACCAAATGGATGCGCTCGACGGGATCGACGAAAAAGGCAGTCGAGAACATCCCGCCCCAATAATATTCGCCCGCCGAGCCGGGGACCAGCGTCCGCGCGACATCGGTGGTGACCGCGAAGCCCAGGCCGAAGCCGGTGCCCGCGTTGGTCGCCTCGCTGAACAGCGAACGGGACATGGTGGCGAGGTCCGAACCGCCGGGGAGGTGGTTCATCGTCATCAGCTCGATCGTCTTGGGGCTGACCAAGCGGACGCCATCGAGCACTCCGCCGTTCAGGCAGAAGCTGCAGAAACGGTGATAGTCGAGGGCCGTCGAGACCAGACCGCCGCCACCCGAGACGAGCTTGGGAAAGCGCGACCAAGCCGAGGCGTCGCCGCGATCGTAGAGGACGCGCTTGCCGGAATCGTCGAGCGCCCAGCAATCGGCGAGACGGTCGATCTTGTCGGCGGGCACCAGGAAGAAGGTGTCGACCATGCCGAGCGGGGCGAAGATGCGCTCCTCGAAAAAGCGATCGAGCTTCATGCCTGAGACGCGCTCGACCACGGCGCCGAGCACGTCCGTCGAAACGGAGTAGTTCCATTCGGCGCCGGGTGAGAATTCGAGCGGCAGCTTGCCGAGTGCCGCGACGAATTCGTCGAGGGTCAGATTGCCGTGCCAAGTCTCCATCTTCGATTGGCGATAGGCGGCATCGACATTGGTGCGGTTCTGGAAGCTGTAGGTCAGGCCCGATGTGTGGCGCAGCAAATCGACCATGCGCATCGGCTCGGCCGTCGGCTTGGTCGCGAACGGGACGCCCGCGCCACCGCCGGCATAGACGCCGAGGCCCTTCAGTTCGGGCAGGACGTGATGGACCGGCGTATCGAGCGCGACCCTGGCTTCCTCGACCAGCATCATGAAGGCGAGGCTGGTGATCGGCTTGGTCATCGAGGCGATGCGGAACAGCGTGCCCTCGTCCACGGGCGCGCCGCCTTGGCGTGCCGCGCCCTGATGCGAGAAATGCGCGATCTCGCCATCGCGGGCGATGAGCAACTGCGCATGGGGTAGCTTGCCCGAGTCGAGATAGCGCTCCTTCACGAACGCATCGATTCGCGCCAGCCGTGCAGCGTCGAATCCGTAGCGTCCCGGCCGTGTCATCTGCATTCGAGTGGCATACCTCTTGTTCGAATCCGCTCAATCGCACCATATCCGCGATGCACTTCCCCTATTGCCTTGAGCGCGACGCGAATCAACACTAACGTTGAGTCCGGTGGGGCAGAAATGCCCAAACCCAACATTCGGAAAACAAACTGGAGAGATGTCGCTTGTCCCTCGATCCGATCGTTCCGCCAAGTCCCGACTGGCCCAAGATGTCGCTGGAGCAGGCCAAGGCACTGCTGACTGCGCCGGGCGCCAAGTTCGAGATGGAGACCGTCGATATCGGCGGCGTGCCGACCCGAGTGTGGAAACAGGCGCCGCCATCGCTGCGAGTGCTGGCGCAGATGGTGCGGGCTTATGGTGCGCGCGAATTCACGATCTACCAGGACGAGCGCGTCACCTTCGAGGCGAATTATCGGGCGACGTCGCATATCGCGCACAAGCTGGCCGAAATGGGCGTGCGCAAGGGCGACCGGATCGGGCTGGCGATGCGCAACCTGCCTGAATGGCCGGCGATCTTCTTCGCGGGCATGGCGATCGGCGCGATCATCGTGCCGCTCAATGCGTGGTGGACCGGCGGCGAGCTAGAATATGCCCTCAAGGACTCGGGGGTGAAAATCCTGTTCGTCGATGGCGAACGGCACGAGCGGCTGAAGCAATGCTATGACAAGCTGCCCGATCTCGATCATGTGGTGGTCAGCCGCGCCAAGGGTTCGCTGGAGCCGCCGGCAGTCGCGCTCGAATCGCTGATCGGCGAGGCGAACGCCTGGGCCACGCTCGACGATATCGGCTTTCCGGATGCCGAGATCGCGCCGGACGACGATGCGACGATCTTCTACACCAGCGGCACCACCGGCAGCCCCAAGGGCGCGCTGGGCACGCACCGCAACCTGATCACCAACATCCTGTCGAGCGCCTATGTCGCGGCGCGGACGATGCTGCGCCGGGGCGAGACGCCCCCGCCGGCACCCGAGCCCAAGACGATGCTGCTGGTCATCCCGCTGTTCCACGTCACGGCTTGCTCGGCGGCGATGATGGGGGCGGTCGCTTCGGGATCGACCCTCGTGTTCATGCGCAAATGGGAGCCCGAGCTGGCGATGGAGATCATCCAGCGCGAGCGCGTCCACGCCACCGGCGGGGTACCCACGATCGCGTGGCAGCTGCTCGAGCACCCGGCGCGGGCGAACTACGACCTGTCGAGCCTGGAAACGATTGCCTATGGCGGCGCACCCTCGGCGCCCGAGCTGGTCAAGCGCATCCACCAGGAATTCGGGGCGCTCCCCGGAAACGGCTGGGGGATGACCGAGACGATGGCGACGGTGACCAACCATTCAGGCGAGGAATATCTCGCGCGGCCGACCAGTGCGGGGCCGCCGGTGGCCGCTGCCGACCTCAAGATCATGTCGGTGGAGGGCGATCGCGAGCTTCCGCTCGGTGAAGTCGGCGAACTCTGGGCGCGCGGGCCGATGGTCGTGAAGGGCTATTGGAACAAGCCCGAGGCGACGGCGGAGACCTTTGTCGATGGCTGGGTGCGTACCGGCGATCTGGCGCGGCTGGACGAGGACGGGTTTCTCTATGTCGTGGATCGCGCCAAGGACATGATCATCCGCGGCGGCGAGAACATCTATTCGAGCGAAGTCGAGGACGTGCTCTACGCGCATCCCGCGGTGACCGATTGTGCGCTGGTCGGCGTGCCGCATCGCACCTTGGGCGAGGAGCCTGCAGCGGTAGTGCATCTGGCGCCGGGCAAGTCGGCGACCGAGGCCGAGTTGCAGGAATGGGTGCGCGCGCGGCTGGCGGGGTTCAAGGTGCCGGTGCAGGTACGCTTCGTGAAGGACGTGCTGCCGCGCAATGCCCAGGGGAAGATCCTGAAGACCGATCTGCGCGAGCTGTTCGCCGAGGAAGCCGCGGCCTGAAGCGCTTGCGGATGGCGAAGGAGGCGCTAACCCTCGTTCGACGGTGACGGAGGAACGCGGCGATGCTTCTGCCCCTGATATTCGTGACGAGCCTCATCGGTGGTGCGCAGGACGTGGCTCCCGTTCCGGGCGGCTGCAGCGCGCCGGCCGCGGAGAATGTCGGCAAGCCGGGCTGTTTTCTTTCCGCCGAGATCGAGATCGCCAAGCCGCCGGCGGAGCTGTTCTGGCACATCACGAGCTTCGCCAGCGAGGCGCGGGCGCAACAGGAAGCGCCGCGGCACCTCTGGAAGACCCTCGTGCACGCGCATGGCCGGGTCTGGCTCTACGTGGTCGGACGCCGCGAGGAGGACATCCGCAGCGGCGAACTTTGGGGTGTGGTGGGGCCGCTCAAGGTTCCGGGGAAGGGCCCGGTTACGGTGCGCTTTATGGAGTCGTTGTTTCCGCCTGGCATGCGGACTCGGGTGCATGCGCATTCTGGGCCCGAGGCATTTTTCGTCGTCGATGGCGAGCAGTGCGTCGAGACGCCAAGGGACAAGCACCGGATTCCGGCACGGCAGAGCTATATCGTCGAGCGTGGCGCGCATTTGCAGGCGGCACCCGGCGGCCGGCGAAGCCTGGTGGCGATCGTCGCGCCCAAGGGCGAGCCGTGGATGACCCTCGGCCAGGATTGGGTGCCGACGGGGTTCTGCTCCTAGCCGTCAGCCGGGTGCGCGCCATCGCTCGGTGGCGAGGACGATCAGCGCGCCCGCGGTGTAGGCGAGGAGATCTTTCAACTCGAAGCCATAGCCAAGCACGACGCGCGCGACCGGATTGCGATCGAGACCGAGCAGGTCGAGCAAGCGGAAAAGCTGGGCGAACTCGACCATGAAGGCGATCGTCAGGGCGATCACGACTGCATGGACCACGCCGATACGGAATATGGCGCGTAGCCCGGCATAGACGAAGATCACCGCCAGCGTGTCGCCCAGATAGGGACGGACGAAACGGTCCCGCACGAACAGCGCGATCACGACTTCGACGAGGAACAGGCCCAGCGTGAGCAGGGCATAGCCGCGGTGGAAGCGCATGTCAGCGAATGACGCGTTCGACGGCGGCTTTCCAGCCCTCGAGCCTGACCTGTCGGGCCTCGCCGTCCAGCCTCGGTTCGAAGGTCGTGCCCTTGCCGCGCATCGCCGCCGCTTCTTCCAGCCCGCGGAACAGGCCGCAGCCTATGCCGGCCAGCATCGCCGCGCCGAGCGCAGTGGTTTCGGCGAAGTCGGGGCGGTCGACGGGGAGGGCTAGGACGTCGGCGAGGTCCTGCGCCATCCAGTCATTGGCGACCATGCCGCCATCGACACGCAGCCGCGCCCAGTCGGCGCCGTCGGCGGCGAAGGCTGTCTTCAGGTCGTGGCTCTGGTGTGCCATCGATTCTAGCGCGGCGCGGATGATGTGCGCGCGGGTGCTGGAAAAGCTGAGACCGGAAAGCGATGCACGTGCCTCGGGCTCCCACCAGGGTGCGCCGAGGCCGCTCAGCGCAGGGACGAGATAGACACCGCCATTGTCGGGCACCGAGCGGGCGAGCGCCTCGGTCTCGGGCGCGGTCTCGATCAGGCCGACCGAGTCGCGGAGCCACTGGATCAGGCTGCCGGCGACGAATACCGAGCCTTCGATCGCATAGGTGCGCCGGCCGCCCAGCTGCCAGAGCACGGTGGCGAGAAGACGATGTTTGGAGGCGGGTGGGGCGGTGCCGGCATTGGTGAGGATGAAGGCGCCGGTGCCATAGGTGGCCTTGGTATCGCCCTTGGCGAAGCAGGTCTGGCCGATCGTCGCCGATTGCTGGTCGCCCGCGAGCCCGCAGATCGGGAGTTCGCTGCCGAAGAGCTTTGTGGTGCCGAAGCGGCCGGCGCAATCGACGATCTCGGGAAGTGCGTCGCGCGGGGCGGAGAACATGTCGAGCAGCCCGTCGCTCCAGCCTCCCGAGCCCAGGCCCATCAGCAGGGTGCGCGAGGCGTTGGTGGCGTCGGTAATGTGGAGGCCACCAGTCAGTTTCCACACCAGCCAGCTCTCGATCGTGCCAATCGCCAGGCGATCGCCCGCTTCCTTGAGCTGGGGCCAGTTCGCCATCGCCCAGGCGATCTTGGTGCCCGAGAAATAGGGGTCGAGCAGCAACCCGGTGCGCGCCTGGACGCCGGGTTCCTCGCCGGCGTCACGCCATGCGCGGCACAGTGCGGCGCTGCGGCGGTCCTGCCATACGATCGCCGGGGCGAGGGGCTCGCCGGTAATCTTGTCCCAGAAGACGATCGTCTCGCGCTGATTGGTGATGCCGATCGCGGCGATGGCGTCAGGCCCGCCGGCCTTCTCGACCATCGCTTGCGCGCACGCGAGGGTGCGGGTCCAGATTTCGGCCGCGTCGTGCTCGACCAGGCCGGGGCCGGGATAATGCTGGGTGAGTTCGGCGGCATGCGTACCGACGCATTTGCCCGACGGCTCGAACAGCATCGCGCGAGTGGAAGTGGTGCCCTCGTCGAGGACCAGCAGGAGTTCGCCCATCGGGGCAACCTAGCCTCGATTGCGGTCTGCGCAACCGGCGTTGCTACCGCCTGCGCCGCCTCCTAGAAGCGAGATGAAGGAGAGCGGTGGGTGGACGAGCAACCCGGGGCGATGGGCGGTGGCAGCGAGCGCGACGGAGGGATTCCGCCGGCGGCGCCGCGCGAACCGATTCTCTCGCCCGAAGCGCCGGAGACGCTGGGCGACGGCCAGAAGCGCGACCGGCTGATGGCGGCGCTTGCACTGATGATCGGCATCGGATTGCTGTTCGCGATCCCCTTCGCGCTGCGCGAAGGCTCGCCCTTTTTCCTGCCGCTGACCGCCGCACTGGTGATCGCGATCGCGCTGGTGCCGATGCTCGAATGGCTGGAGCGGCACCGCGTGCCGGCACCGCTGGCAGCGTTCGTCTGCGTGCTGCTGTTCCTGATCGCCGCGAACATCGCGCTCGCCTCGATCGTCGTGCCGGCCTGGCAATGGATGCAGCGGCTTCCCGAGAGCATTCCGCAGATCCAGCACAATCTGGAGCCGCTGATCCAATTCTATTCGAACCTCGAGCGGTTCGTGGACAAGACGCTGACCAATTTCGCGTCGGCGCCGGTGCGCCAGCCCGAGACGATCGCGGTGGCGCCGCCGCGTTCGCTGCTCGACCTGTTCACCACTTCGGCGCCGTCGGCGCTGATCGAGATGTTCTTCGCGATCCTGGTGATCTATTTCTTCCTCTCTGGCTGGACGCGGCTGCGGCGCAACGCGATCACCCGGCGGGCGAGCTTCGGCGGGGCCATGGCCACTGCGCGGGTCATCCAGGACGTGGTCGATGACACGTCGGCCTATCTGGGCACGATCACGCTGATCAACGTCACGCTGGGGCTGATCGTCGCAGGCGCCCTATATGCGATCGGCATGCCGACGCCGCTGATGTGGGGCGGGATCGTCGCGCTGCTCAACTACATCCCCTATATCGGACCGGTGATGGCGGCGATGCTGCTGGCGGTGGGCGGACTGATGAGCTTTGCCGACATCTGGTGGGCGCTGCTGCCCGCCGCGCTGATGATCGGTGCGCACCTGATCGAAGCCAATGTCGTGACGCCGCTGATCGTCGGGCATCGCCTTACCATCAGCCCGATACTGATCCTCGTCTCGCTGAGCTTCTGGGGCTGGGTATGGGGCACGCCAGGGGCGCTTCTCGCAGTGCCGCTGCTGATCATCATCCAGACCGTGCTCAACGCCGCGGGCAAGCCGGACATCGCCGGATTCCTGTTCGAACACGGTACGCTGGTGGGCGATCCGGGCGAGACGCGCGCGCATCGCCGGCAAAGTCGCGACCAATCCGGTTGACACCCCCGAAAGCCGGGGTTAGTGGCCGCCTCCTCGCTTCGAGAGCGGGTGTAGCTCAGTTGGTTAGAGCGCCGGCCTGTCACGCCGGAGGTCGCGGGTTCGAGCCCCGTCACTCGCGCCACGCGGGATCCTTTCGGGGCTCCCTTGTGGTTCAATCGCAGCGCCTTCCAGATTGCGGCATGCGTCGCCTCGCTTGGATCAAGCGGGTGTAGCTCAGTTGGTTAGAGCGCCGGCCTGTCACGCCGGAGGTCGCGGGTTCGAGCCCCGTCACTCGCGCCATGCCCCAATGTTTCCACAGCATTCCCGGAACGGGCAGATTGACTTCGGCAGCGCCGAAGCCTTCAATGCCGCGCAACAATAACGGTCGCGACTGCTTGCATCCTGGGGAGATGGTTATGCGGCGACGCATGATCCTGTTGCTGCCGTTCCTGCTTGCGTCCAGCCACTGCGCGGGGCCCGCTCCGGCGCCCACCGCCAATCCCAGCACCGACAGTGCGACGATGGGTCCCGACGAAGGGGCCGAGACGGCGGGACCGCACCCCCCCGTAACGGCACCCGATCCCGCGACGGCGTTGCCGGATCCCACCGATACCTCCGAAAATACCATGGCGGAGATTGACGATGTCATTGTCGGCGCGCCGCGGCCATCGAGCGGCGGCGGCGCTGTCAGGGTCCCGATTACCGCGGCGGGGCCTCCCGCTGCCTCCCGCGACGAACCGGTGTCGTGCGATGCGATCGACGACGACGTGTCCGCGGCGGATTGCGCCGAGTTCACACGGCAAAAGGCGCGGCTGCGGCCCGGAATGCTCGCATTCGATCCGCCCGCCAAGATGACGGTCGGCGTGACCTATGACCTGACGCTGAGCATCGGCAAGGCGGCGGATGCCGAGGATGTGCGCGCCGATGTGCGCCGAGAAGGCCGGCGAATCGAGGAACGCTCGCTGCAGGTTGGCGCGTTCATGACTGCGAACCTCACCGGCACGGCCTTCACGATCAAGCTGCAGGGCGACCAGCCTGCCGAGCGCAAGCTCGGGGCGGACCGCCGCGAGATCTGGCAATGGCAGGTGACGCCCAGCCGGGCAGGCCAGCAGCGTCTGTTGCTCAAGGTTTCGGCGGATGCGGTCGCCGCGGACGGCAGGCGGCACCGCTTCGCGCTGGCGAACCGGCCGGTCGATGTGCTGGTCGAAGTCTCGGCGGCGCAGCGTCGCGAGGACCGAACCAAGGGGATCGAAGACTCGCTCGGCCGCGGCGCGCGGGTGATGAGCGCGCTGGAGAAATGGCTGATCGGGCTTGCTGCGTTGCTCGCCGCGGCGGGCGGGGCTTGGCTGGCGCTGCGCAAGTTCGGCAGGGGCAAGGAAGCCAGCGACGAGCCGGGCAAGCCCCAACCCTAGGGGTACGCTCGATTGGACGCCCTGGCTGGTCGAGGCGGAACGATCTTGTGCGACCAAAGGTCACACCAGGGTCACACTATCGCGCATGTTCCAGAGGCGGCGGAGCCATGTGGGAGAATCCTAGAAAGTTCAGCTGACGCGCGTTTGCGCTCCAGCCAGCGGGAAACTGCCACCGCCGCGATCCAATCCAATTGGATACAGGCCATGGTCCCGCTCCCGTTGTGCGCCGGGGAAAAGGAGCGGTATCCAGGCTCAAGGCCGGGATGACTGAGATTCATGGATAGTCCGCCTGGTATCTCAACCTAGCGCCGTGACCCGCCGAGCATCGCGTCGATCGAATAGCGGCCCGCGCCCTGCGTGGCGAACAACAGGCCGAACAGGATCAGGCTGGTCGCGGGGAAGGCGCCGCGGATGCCGAGTTTGGCATCGACCATCGCGACTGCCACTGCGAAATTGACTGCGCAGACCAGCCCCGCCCAACGCGTCAGGAATCCGCCGACAAAGGCGATGCCGCAGGCGAATTGCGCCCAGACCGACAAAGGTGCCAGCCATTTGGGGTAGGGGAAGCCATGGCTGCCAAGGAAGCGCGCGAACTCGGCCATCCGCGCGCTGCTCTGGATATTGTCCCACACACCCCAGATCAGGAAGGCGCCGATCGCCAGCCGCGCCAGCAACAGCGCGGCATCGGAGTAGCTTGCGAAACCCGTAGATCGACTGCGCCTGAAAGTCATTATTCCTCCGTCGATTGGGCGATGAGGCTAGCGCCTATTCTCAGCGCTTGCGACCGTTCAATCGGGCAGGCGCCAATTGCCGGTTTCCATCCAGCGGAGCAGCGGCTTGAGCGGCGCGATCCACGCAATGCCCAGCACGACATAGATCACCAGCTGGACGAGGACGGGCAGCGATCCGATCTCTGCGGAGAAGCTGGCGACGAGGACCACCCAGACGAGGATCAGCACCAGGATAGCCAGCGTGCCGGCGGGCTTGCGCCAACTCGCCTTTACTTCTCCGTGTGCCACAACATGCCTTCCTCGGTGATGATCGCGTGCAGCGGCACGTCCCAGATGTCGGCGGGGATAGCAGGCACTTCCTGTACCGACCATGCCACGCCAACACGCCATGCGGCTTCGTAGCGGGCAAAGGCGCGGTCGTAATGGCCGGCGCCTTGCCCGAGCCGATTGAGGCGGCGATCGAAGCCGACCAGCGGGGTGAGGATCACGTCGGGCGCGACTTCGGGGCTGGAGGCATCGGGCTGGCGCAGGCTGAACGGCCCCGCGACGAGCGGCTGACCGAGCACCCAGGCGAGGAACCGGATCGGTGCTGCGCGATCGACGACGAAGGGCAGGGCGAGCGGGCAGCCGAGCGCGGCCGCCGCGGCGGCGAGCTGAGTCGGATCCGCCTCGCTGCCGACCGGGCAATAGGTAGCGACGATCGCGCCGGGCCGGAGCCGTTCGACAAAAGCACCGGGCGCGAGGATCGCGGAGGACGATTCGGAGCCGAAACGGTCTCGTGCGGCGCGGAGCTTGGCGCGGAGCGCGGGCTTGTCGAGAATCATGCGGGAATGCGGTGGCGGGACCGCCATGGCCGTTTGCCAGAATATCCTCTGACGCTCGGTACGTCAGGTGGGAACCATGTGCGACAGACCAGGATCTGCACAGGGACAGCTCCCATGGATGATGAATAGCCTCAGGGATATGCCGAGGCTCGTACCGGGCAGTTCCCGCCGTATCTGCATTTAGGATGGCGGAGGCCGCTACGCAACCGCTTCCGCGCGATTTCAGGCCTCGGCGGCGTCTTCCTCGAGCGCGGCGGCGACGGCTTCGAGCCGGTCGGCGATGCGTTCGAGGAGCACCGGCGAGACGCCTTCGGGCGGATTGCGCTGCACGTCGTCGACCATGTCGGCGAGGATCAGCGAGAGATAGACCAGAGTTCGCTCGGCATTGAGCCCGCCCGAGGCGCGCTGCGCGGATGGCGCATGCTCCTGAAGGATCGATTCGAGGTGGCGGAGATGCGGCTCGTCGCCGTCGCGCGCGGCGATCGAATAGCTTCTGCCGGCAACGCTGATGTCGATATCGGCCATCAATCGGCTTCCACGCTGGCGCTCTCGCGGGCGATCAGCGCGTCGAGCGACGTCACGGCGTCCCCGATCCGCGCGCGCAGCTTGGCGTGGCGGGTGGCGAGGCGGGCAGTGGCATAGGCGCGCGCGGCGGCGGCGGCCTCGATCCGCGCAAGCGCCTGTTCGATACGATCTGAGGGGCTTTCGGCCATAGCTCACTCGATTAGGCAGAGCGGACCGGCGCGGCAAGTGCGCATGAGGCGAACGGTCCATCGTTTTTCCATCGCGGGCGAACGGCTTCGGCCAAGCGGGTCGGCGGAGCGGTTGACGCGCGGGCGCGTGCGTCCCAAAGGCGTCCGCGACCAGCAGGGGAGTCCACGTGTCCGCATCCTTCACCGACTGCGCCAACGCCATCCGAGCGCTATCGATGGACGCCGTGGAGGCCGCCAATTCGGGGCATCCCGGCATGCCGATGGGCATGGCCGACGTCGCCACCGTGCTCTTCCAGGAATATCTGAAGTTCGATCCGGCCGATCCGCACTGGCCCGACCGGGACCGCTTCGTGCTGTCTGCCGGGCACGGATCGATGCTGATCTATTCGTTGCTTCACTTGACCGGCTATGCCCGGCCGACGATCGAGGACATCAAGACCTTCCGCCAGATCGGGTCGCCCTGCGCGGGGCACCCGGAGAATTTCGAGCTTCCCGGCGTCGAGTGCACCACCGGCCCGCTGGGGCAGGGCGTGGCGATGGCGGTGGGCATGGCGATCGCCGAGCGCCACCTCAACAGCGGCTTCGGCGATGACCTCATCGATCACCGGACCTGGGCGATCGCGGGCGATGGCTGCCTGATGGAAGGCATCAACCACGAGGCGATCGGACTCGCCGGGCATCTCAAGCTCGGCCGGCTCAACGTGCTGTGGGACGATAATCGCATCACGATCGACGGGCGCGTGTCGCTGTCGTCGAGCGAGGATATTCCCGCGCGCTACCGTGCCACCGGGTGGCACGTCGTCGAATGCGACGGGCATGATGCCGCAAGCATCCGCGCTGCGCTCGACGAAGCCGTTGCCGACGATCGGCCGTCTCTGGTCCGCTGCACGACGATCATCGGCAAGGGCGCGCCGAACAAGCAGGACAGCTCCGGATCGCACGGCTCGCCGCTTGGCGCGGCCGAAGTCGCCGCGGCGCGCGAGACGCTCGGCTGGGCGTGGCCGGCATTCGAAGTGCCCGAGGACATTCGCGAGACATGGCTCGAAGCCGGCAAGCGCGGCGGCGAACCGCGCGGCGCGTGGCAGGCGCGGCTTGCCGCGAGCAGCCAGCGTGGCGAGTTCGAGCGCCGGATGGCGTCGGTCGCCGATCTCGCCGGGCCCGCGCTCGAAGAGTTCATCGCCAAGCTGGCCGCCGAGCCTGCCAATGTCGCCAGCCGAAAGGCTTCGGAGATGGCGCTGGGGCCGCTGACCGAGAAGATCCCGCAGCTGCTCGGCGGCTCGGCCGACCTAACCGGTTCGAACAACACTAAGACCAAGGCGACTGGACCGCTTACCGCCGACGATTATTCGGGCCGCTATATCTATTACGGCATCCGCGAGTTCGGCATGGCCGCGGCGATGAACGGCATGGCGCTGCACGGCGGCGTCGTACCCTATGGCGGCACCTTCTTGGTGTTCAGCGACTATTGCCGCAACGCAATCCGGCTGTCGGCGCTGCAGCGCGCCGGCGTAGTCTATGTGATGACGCATGATTCGATCGGGCTCGGCGAGGACGGCCCGACGCACCAGCCGATCGAGCACGTCATGAGCCTGCGGCTGATCCCCAATCTCAACGTCTATCGTCCGTCCGACGCGATCGAGACCGCCGAATGCTGGGCGCTGGCACTGCAGACGCCGGAGACGCCGTCGGTGCTGGCATTGTCGCGCCAGAATCTGCCCCAGCTTCGCGGCCTTGGCGACGAGAGTTGGTCGGCGGCATCGAACCGTTCGGCGCAGGGCGGCTATCGCCTGCGCGCCGCGGCAGCCGCACGCAAGGTGGTACTGGTCGCCACCGGCTCCGAAGTGTCGCTTGCGGCCGAGATCGCCGACGCGCTGGAGACGAACGGGATCGGCGCCGATCTGGTCTCGATGCCGTGCACCGAATTGTTCGACGCGCAGGACGCCGCCTATCGCACCGACCTGTTGCCCGCCGACGCCCTGATCGTCTCGATCGAGGCGGGCACGACGTTCGGCTGGGAGCGCTACACGGGCTTGAACGGGCTGCGCTTCGGCATCGACCGGTTCGGCGCATCGGGCCCGGCGCCCAAGCTCTACGATCATTTCGGGCTGACCGCCGCCAAGATCGTGCCGCAGATCGTGGCAGCGCTCGGCTGAGCCCCCATATAGCGAGCCGACGGCTCACAAAATCGAAGCAGGAGTGAAGCGATATGACGAAGGTTGCGATCAACGGTTTCGGGCGCATCGGACGGCTGGTCGCGCGCGCGATCCTCGAGCGTCCCGACAGCGGGCTCGAGCTGGTGACGATCAACGACCTCGCCGACGCCAAGTCCAACGCGTGGCTCTTCTCGCGTGACAGCGTCCACGGCAAATATCCGGGCACGGTGAGCGCCGACGGCAACGACCTTGTCATCGACGGCAAGCGCATCAAGGTGACCGCCGAGAAGGATCCGGCGAACCTGCCGCACGGCGAGAACGGCGTTGACCTGGTGCTGGAATGCACCGGCTTCTTCACCGATCGCGCATCGGCGCAGAAGCATATCGACGCGGGCGCCAAGAAGGTGCTGATCTCGGCGCCGGGCAAGAATGTCGACCTCACGGTCGTGTTCGGCGTCAACGACGACAAGCTCGAGGCCGGGCACACGATCGTCTCGAACGCGTCGTGCACCACCAATTGCCTCGCGCCGGTGGCCAAGGTGCTCAACGACACCGTCGGCATCGAGCGCGGCCTGATGACCACGGTCCACGCCTATACCAACGACCAGAAGATCCTCGATCAGATCCATCCGGACCTGCGCCGTGCGCGCGCTGCGGCGATGAACATCATCCCGACGACGACCGGCGCCGCGCGCGCAGTAGGCGAAGTGCTGCCGGAGCTGAAGGGCAAGCTGGACGGGTCGGCGATCCGCGTTCCGGTTCCGGACGGCAGCCTTGTCGACCTGACCTTTACGCCGAAGCGCGACACCACCCGCGAGGAGATCAACTCGATCCTCAAGGCTGCTTCGGAGAGCGGCCCCCTGAAGGGCGTGCTGGTCTATTCGGACGAACCGCTGGTCTCAATCGACATCGTCCACACCCCGGCGTCGTCCACCATCGACAGCCTCGAGACCGCAGTGATCGACGGCAAGCTGGTCCGCGTGGTCAGCTGGTACGACAATGAATGGGGCTTCTCGAACCGCATGGTCGATACCGCCTCGGCGATGGCGAAGCTGGGCTGACCTGTTCCCCTCCCGATTGCGGGAGGGGCCAGGGGAGGGGAGTGCCTCAGGCGACGCGGTGTGCGGCCAGGCCTCCCCCGACCCCTCCCGCTACGCGGAGGGGGAGCGAATACGGATAGGGCAGGATAAATGGCGCGCAACTTCAAGACGCTCGACGATATGGGCGATGTCACCGGCAAGCGGGTGCTGGTCCGCGAGGACCTCAACGTGCCGATGGCCGACGGTCAGGTCACCGACGACACGCGGTTGCGCGCAACCTTGCAGACGGTAACCGAGCTGGCCGACCGCGGCGCGATCGTTCTGATCCTCGCGCATTTCGGCCGGCCCAAGGCGCCGACCCCTGAATTCTCGCTCGCGCAGATCGTCAAACCCTATGAAACAGTGCTCGGCCGGCCGGTGCGCTATGTCGACTGGGAAGGCGATGCGGCGAACGTCGCGACGCTCCAGCCGGGCGATATCGCGGTGCTGGAAAATACGCGCTTCTTCGGCGGCGAAGAAAAGAACGATCCCACCACGATCGAGCGCTTCGCCAAGCTCGGCGACCTGTTCGTCAACGACGCCTTCTCGGCGGCGCATCGCGCGCATGTCTCGACCGAGGGGCTAGCGCACGAGCTGCCGGCGTTCGCGGGGCGACAGATGGAGGCCGAGCTCGACGCGCTCGACAAGGCGCTCGGCAATCCCGAGCATCCCGTTGCGGCGGTGGTCGGCGGTGCCAAGGTTTCGTCCAAGCTCGACGTGCTGCGGCATCTGGTCGAGAAGGTCGATCACCTGATCATCGGCGGCGGCATGGCCAACACCTTCCTCGCCGCGCGCGGGGTGAATGTCGGCAAGTCGCTGTGCGAGCATGACCTGACCGGCACCGCCGAGGAGATCCTCGACGCCGCGGAAAAGGCCAATTGCACCGTGCATCTGCCCTATGACGTGGTGGTGGCGAAGGAGTTCAAGGCCAATCCGGCGACGCGCACGGTCAACGTCCACGAAGTCGCCGAGGACGAGATGATCCTCGACATCGGGCCTGCCGCTACAGAGGCGCTGGGCGATGTGCTCAAGAATTGCCGTACGCTCGTGTGGAACGGGCCGCTCGGCGCGTTCGAGACGCCGCCCTTCGACGCCGCGACCGTTGCGCTTGCCAAGACCGCGGCGGCGCTGACCAAGGAAGGCTCGCTGGTCTCGGTAGCCGGGGGCGGGGACACCGTAGCCGCGCTCAACCAGGCCGGTGTGGCGGACGACTTCACCTTCGTCTCGACTGCGGGGGGCGCCTTCCTCGAATGGATGGAAGGCAAGGAACTGCCCGGCGTGGCTGCACTGACTTGCTGATCGCGACAATTGCCCTGATCTGAATCAAGGCGCGGACCCTTCGGGATGCGCCGGCTGTTGAGCCGGTAACTCCGAAGGAAATCCGACATGGCTACCAACAAGCGCGACGCCGGCAACGGCGGCGAGACCCATCAGATCGCGGGCGACACGGTCGAGCGGCTGACCACGAACCAGGGTATTCCCGTCTCCGACAACCAGAACCAGCTCAAGGCCGGAGCGCGCGGGCCGGTGCTGCTCGAAGACTTCGTGCTGCGCGAGAAGATCTTCCACTTCGATCACGAGCGCATTCCTGAACGGATCGTCCATGCCCGCGGATCAGCGGCGCACGGCTATTTCGAAGCCTATGAGGATCTGTCCGACATCACTCGCGCCGACCTTTTCAGCGAGAAGGGCAAGCGCACGCCGGTGTTCACGCGCTTCTCGACCGTGGCGGGCGGCGCGGGCTCGGTCGATACCCCGCGCGACGTGCGGGGCTTCGCGGTAAAATTCTACACCCAGCAGGGCAATTGGGACCTGGTCGGCAACAATATCCCGGTGTTTTTCATCCAGGACGCGATCAAATTCCCCGACCTGATCCATTCAGTGAAGATGGAGGCCGACAAGGGCTATCCGCAAGCGGCCTCGGCGCATGACACCTTCTGGGATTTTGTCAGCCTGATGCCCGAATCGACGCACATGATCATGTGGGCGATGTCGGATCGGACGATCCCGCGCTCGCTGCGCACGATGCAAGGCTTTGGAATCCACACGTTCCGCTTGGTCAATGCCGAGGGCAAGTCGACCTTCGTCAAATTCCACTGGAAGCCCAAGCAGGGCATGGCTTCGACCTGCTGGGACGAGGCGGTCAAGATCGCCGGTGCCGACCCCGATTTCCAGCGCCGCGACTTGTTCGAGGCGATCGACCGCGGCGATTTCCCAGAATGGGAACTCGGCATTCAGGCGTTCGACGAGGCATTCGCCGACAGCCTGCCGTTCGACGTGCTCGATCCGACCAAGATCATTCCCGAGGAATTGCTGCCGGTGCGGCCGATCGGGCGGATGGTGCTCGATCGCTACCCCGACAATTTCTTCGCCGAGACCGAACAGGTGGCCTATTGCCCGGCGAACATCGTCCCGGGGATCGACTTCACCAACGATCCGCTCCTCCAGGGGCGGCTCTTCTCGTATCTCGACACACAGCTCAAGCGGCTGGGATCGACCAATTTCCACCAATTGCCGATCAATGCGGCCAAATGCCCGGTGATGAACTTCCAGCGCGATGGCCACATGCAGATGGCAGTGCCCAAGGGCCGCGCGAACTATGAGCCCAACAGCCTCGACCAGAGCGACCGCGATCCCGAGGGCGGGGGGCCGCGCGAATGCCCGGCGCAAGGGTTCACTACCTTTGCCGGGCGCGACACTGCCAACGAGCAGGGCGACAAGCTGCGCATCCGGCCCGAAAGCTTTGCCGATCACTATAGCCAGGCGCGGATGTTCTTCCGTTCGCTCGCGGCGCCTGAGCAGGCGCATCTTGCCTCGGCCCTGGTGTTCGAGCTGTCCAAGCTCGGGCTGGAGCATGTCCGGGTGCGGGTGATGGCCAATCTGGTCAATGTCGATCCCGTGCTGGCGCAGCGCGTTGCCGACGGGCTGGCGATGCCGCTGCCCAAGGCTTCGCCCAGTGCCGCGCCCGTGCAGGACATGGATCCCTCGCCGGCGCTGCGGATCATCGAGGGCCCGCTCGATCTTGCGACGATCGACGGGCGCGCGATCGGCATCCTGATCGCCGATGGCACCGACAAGGCAGCGCTCGACGCGCTGACCGGCGCGGTCAAGAAGGCGGGAGGCACCCCGGTGATCGTCGCACCCAAGGTTGGCGGCGCCAAGCTGTCAGACGGATCGGTCCAGAAGGCCGATCTGCAGCTCCAGGGCGGGCCTTCAGTGCTGTTCGATGCCGTGGCGATCCTGGTTTCCGAAGAAGGTTGTGCGGTGCTGCTCAAGGAAGGCGCGGCGGTCCAGTTTGCGATGGACGCGTTCGGCCATTGCAAGGCGATTGGCCATAGTGAAGCGGCCAAGCCGTTGCTCGACAAGGCCGGCGTGGAGCCCGACGATGGCGTCGTTCCGGCCGACAAGGGATTCGTTGGTGCGGCGGGCAAGCGCTATTGGGACCGCGAGCCAAAGGTGCGAATGCTCGCCTGAGCAGGTTTTGCCGTCGGGTCAGCGTTGTCAGCGGTTCCGCGGAATTGTGCAGTGCGATAGAGCGCGCTCACAGCCACCGAATCAGGGGATCCCATGAGCATCACGCCCGCCGTCAAGGCCATTCTCGCCAACTACGAGTCCGACAATCCGGGCGTGAAGGCGAACCTCGCGCGCATCCTTATGCAGGGCAAGCTGGGCGGCACCGGCAAGCTGATTATCCTGCCGGTCGATCAGGGCTTCGAGCACGGCCCGGCGCGCAGCTTCGCGATCAACCCTGACGCCTATGATCCCCACTACCACTTCCAGCTCGCGATCGACGCCGGGCTGTCGGCTTATGCTGCGCCGCTGGGGATGATCGAGGCGGGTGCCGACACCTTTGCCGGGCAGATCCCGACGATCCTCAAGGTCAACAGCTCGAACAGCTGGGCGACCGGCATCAACCAGGCCGTCACCGGCGGCGTCGACGACGCGCTTAGGCTGGGCTGCGCGGCGATCGGCTTCACCATCTATCCGGGCGCCGACGACGTGTTCGACATGATGGAGGAGATCAAGGAGCTCTCCGCCGAGGCCAAGGCGGTCGGCATCGCGACGGTACTGTGGTCGTACCCGCGCGGCGGCAACCTCTCCAAGGACGGCGAACTGGCGCTCGACGTCGGCGCCTATGCCGCGCACATGGCGGCATTGCTCGGCGCGCACATCATCAAGGTCAAGCTGCCCTCGGCGCATATCGAGCAGAAGGACGCCGTGAAGTCGTACGAGGGCACTGACTGGTCGGCGCAGTCGGACCGCGTCAAGCATGTCGTTAAGAGCTGTTTCAACGGCCGCCGCATCGTCGTCTTCTCGGGCGGCGCGGCCAAGGGGGAGGACGCAGTCTATCAGGACGCGCGCGACATCCGCGACGGCGGTGGCAACGGTTCGATCATCGGCCGCAACACCTTCCAGCGCCCGCGAGCCGACGCGATCGCGATGCTCGACAAGCTGGTCGGCATCTACAAGGGCGGCGAATGATCACGCGCCGTCCGGTACTTGCGGGCCTCGCGCTCGCGGTGCTGGGCGGTCGCGCCTTTGCAGAGGGGATAGCGATGGAAGACCAGCTCCCGTTCGGGATGATCGGCAAGATGAAGGCACAGCCGGGCAAGCGCGCCGAGCTGATCGCGATCCTCGGCTCGGGAACTGGCGCGATGCCGGGATGCCGCGCCTATCTGATCGCGGAGGACGCGAAGGATGCCGACGCGATCTGGATCACCGAGATCTGGGATGATGCAGCGAGCCACAAGGCGTCGCTCCAGCTCCCCGCGGTGCGCGATGCGATCGCCAAGGGCCGACCGCTGATCGCGGCATTCGAACTGAGCGCGCAGACCAAGCCGATTTCCAGCTTCATCCGGGTCTGACGCCTCGGCCCATTGCGAGCGGCGGCGCTGCGCCGTAGAGCGCGGGCATGATCGATATTGACGACGATGCCCTGCCGCCGCTCGGCCCTGAATTTGCCGCACAGTTCAAGCGCGACGACCGGCGTCCGGCGTGCCAGCTCTATCTGGTCTCGCCGCTCGACGTGACCGGCGAGTTTGCGGACCGGCTGGCGCGCGCGCTCGATGCCGGGCCGGTGGCGGCGTTCCAGTTCCGAGTAAAGGACGTCGATCAGCACGAGGCGACGCGGCTGGCCGAGCCGCTGCAGCGCATCTGCAGCGACCGCGACGTCGCGTTCCTGGTCAACGACAGCATCAGCCTCGCCAAGCGGCTGGGCGCCGACGGGGTGCATCTGGGGCAGGGCGATGGCGACCCGCGGGAGGCGCGATCGGTGCTCGGACCCAACGCGCAGATCGGCGTGACTTGCCATGACAGCCGTCATCTCGCGATGGAAGCGGGCGAGGCGGGGGCAGACTATGTCGCGTTCGGCGCTTTCTATCCCACGACGACCAAGGAAGTGCGCCACCATCCCGATCCGGCAATCCTGAGCTGGTGGACGACGGTGTTCGAGATTCCGTGCGTCGCGATCGGCGGCATCACCCCGGCCAATTCGCGCCCGCTGATCGATGCCGGCGCGGACTTCCTCGCGGTGTCGTCGGCAGTGTGGGGCGACGACGAAGTCGCGGCGATCAAGGCGTTTGGGGCCGTGCTCGCGCGCTGATGCGCCGCTAGCATCGGAAACAAGCAGGCACGCGTTCGTTCTCTGGCCAACTATTTGGTCAGGAGCGTATCTTTGCGTAAAATTCTGTGTGCCGTCGGCCTTGCCGCGATTGCGTTCGCTCCTGTTTCCGCCCAGCCTGAAGCCAAGGCCCCCAAGCAGGGCAAGCCGCCGATCGACTGGACGATCATGCATGCCCAGGTGATCCTCGACTCGCTCGGCTTTTCGCCCGGGATCGTCGACGGGCGCGAAGGGCAGTCGCTGACTGCGGCGCTCAAGGGTTTCCAGACGGCGCGTGGGCTGAAGACGAGCGGCGCGCTGGATCCTGCGACTTTGTGGGCGCTCCACGAATATCGCGCGCGCCGCCCGGTGACGCGCGTGACGATCGATCCGGCGATGCTCGCGGGCCCCTTCGTCAATCCGATGCCCAAGGACCCCGAGGATCAGGCCAAGCTTCCGGCGTTGGGCTATAGCCGTCCGCTCGAAAAGCTGGCGGAAATGTTCCACACCACCCCGGAGATACTGGTCGAGCTCAATCCCGGCAACGGCGCGATCGCGCCGGGTACTGCATTCTTCTTTCCCAATGTGCTCGCCGAGTCGCGCGACTATCAGGGGGAGCTGAAGCCAGCCTGGCGGCAGACGCTGACCGACCTCAACATCGATGCACGCCAGCCGTCCGGGGATCATATCGTCGTCGACAAGTCCGAAAAGGTGCTCAAGGTGTTCGACGCCGACGATAAGCTCGTCGCGCAGTTCAGTGCATCGATGGGCAGCCAGCACGATCCGCTGCCGATCGGCACCTGGAAGATCAACGTCGTCGACACCAACCCCAAATTCCACTTCAACCCGGACCTGTTCTGGGATGCCAAGCCCGGCGACGAGAAGACGCTGCTGCCGGCTGGCCCGAACGGGCCGGTGGGAGTCGTGTGGCTCGACTTGTCGAAGGAGCATTACGGTATCCACGGTACCCCGGAGCCCCAGAATATCGGCCGGACGCAGAGCCATGGCTGCATCCGGCTGGCGAACTGGGACGCGGCGCGGCTGGCGCTGATGATCAAGCCCGGCGCCGAAGCCGTGTTCCAGGAATAAGGCCGTGCTAAAGCGGCTGACCATCGGGATGGGGCTCGTCTTGCTTCTCGGGTTGGCCGCGCTTGCGTCGATGATCCGCATCGTGCCGGGGCCGCCTGCCGCGCCGGCCAGCGCGCCGCCGGTGCAGGCCGCGCAGGCACAGCCCGCGGCGCCTGCCGGAAGCTGGACGCATCCGCTGCTGGCTGTTCCCGTGCAGGGCGTTACCCGCGCCCAGATCGTCGATACCTGGGGCCAGTCGCGTGCGGGTGGGGCGCGCGCGCATGAGGCGACCGACATCATGGCGCCGGGCGGCACGCCGGTCCTTGCGGCGGCTCCGGGAACGGTGGAAAAGCTGTTCTACAGCGAGGGCGGGGGCGGGATCACGCTATATGTCCGCTCGCCCGACCGGCAATGGAGCTATTACTACGCGCATCTTGCCCGCTATGCGCCCGGTGTGAGCGAGGGGATGCGCGTCAAGGCAGGCGACCTGCTGGGCTTTGTCGGCGACACCGGCAATTCGGGGGCGGGCAATTACCACCTCCACTTCGCGCTGTCGCACATGCTGCCGGCGGACGGCTGGTGGAAGGGCCAGCCGGTCAATCCCTATCCCCTGCTTGCCGGGCGCGCTGCCGCTCCCTAACCTTGCGACAGGGCAAGGGATGAACTGCCATGCAGGGCGGCTGCAACTGCCGATATATCCGCTTCCGGATGACGTCCCCGCCGATCTTCGTGAACGGGTGCCATTGCCGAGTCTGCCAGCGCGAGACCGGATCGGCCTTCGCGATCAACGCGATGATCGAGGCGGACCGGGTGGAGATATTAACCGACGGCGTGCCCGAGATATTCGTCTCGCAAGTCGGCAGTATGCCCGCAACGGCGAGCGCCCGCTGCCCGCATTGCGGCGTCGTTCTATGGGAGCGCATCCGGATTTCGGCGATGCGATCAGCTTCGTCCGCGGCGGCGTGCTGGATGAGCGCGTGATACCCGACGCGCATTTCTTCACGGTCACCCGGCATCCGCTGGTCGCGGTGCCGGACGACGTGCCGAGCTTTCCGGGGCTGCCGATGCCCGACGATCCGCCGCTGTGGAACGAGGCCGCCACTGCCCGGATCGATGCGGCAGTGGCCGCGCGCTTGCCCGAAGCGTGATGCATCGCTAAAGGCCCGGCCTTCGCTCTTTCTCAGCTTACAGGTCTCGATCCATGAAGATCAGCGGCGTGGACATCCGTCCCGGCAACATCATCGAATATGAAGGCGGCATCTGGCGCGCCGTGAAGATTCAGCACACCCAGCCCGGCAAGGGCGGTGCGTACATGCAGGTCGAGATGAAGAACCTCATCGACGGCCGCAAGAACAACGTCCGCTTCCGCTCGGCGGAGACGGTCGAGCGCGTGCGCCTCGACACCACGGACTTCCAGTTCCTGTTCCGCGAAGGCGATGCGCTGACGTTCATGGACAAGATCACCTATGACCAGATCACGCTAGACGCGGGCATTCTCGGCGATGCCGCTGCGTTCCTGCAGGACGGCATGGACGTGGTGATGGAGCTTTATGACGAGCGCCCGATCTCGGTTCAGCTGCCCGACACGATCGAAGCGACGATCGTCGAGGCCGATGCAGTGGTGAAGGGCCAGACGGCATCGTCGTCGTACAAGCCCGCGGTGCTCGAAAACGGCGTTCGCGTGATGGTCCCGCCGCACATCGCTGCGGGAACCCGGATCGTCGTCGACGTGTATGAGCAGACGTACGTGCGGCGCGCGGACTGATTGAACTCCCCTCCCTGCAAGGGAGGGGCTGGGGGTGGGTGGCAAGCATAGCGAGCCTCCCGCGCTCTCAACACAAGCGACGTCGGAGGCATTGAGCCGCCGCCGCCGCTAAACCACCCCTTTCCCCTCCCTGTCAGGGAGGGGTGGAGTTAGTGCTTTGGTTTCGCATTCCGGCATCATCACCGTCATCGAGCGCGCCGTCCGCAAGGCGGGGCCGCGCCTGCGCCGCGACTTCAACGAGGTCCAGCACCTCCAGGTGAGCCGCAAGGGCCCGGCCGACTTCGTGTCGGTGGCCGACAAGCGCGCCGAGGACACGCTGATCGAGGAGCTCCAGAAGGCGCGGCCCGACTGGGGCTTCCTCGTCGAGGAGCGCGGCGAGATCGAAGGCGACCCGAGCAAGCCCCGCTGGATCATCGATCCGCTCGACGGCACCAGCAACTTCCTTCACGGCATCCCGCATTTCTGCATGTCGATCGCCGTCGAGGATCCGTTCGGCAGCCAGGGCAAGCCCGAGATTACGCACGGCTATATCTACCAGCCGATCACCGACGAGAGCTTCTGGGCAGAAAAGGGCCGGGGGGCGTGGCTTCAGGACCAGCGCCTGCGCGTTTCGGCGCGGCGTGACCTGTCGGATGCGTTGATCGCGACGGGCATTCCGTTCCTAGGGCATGGCGATTTCGTCGAGTGGAGCCGGATCTTCGGGGCGGTGGCGCCGGAAGTGGCAGGCATCCGCCGGCTCGGTGCTGCGGCGCTCGATCTCGCCTGGGTCGCGGCGGGGCGGTTCGACGGCTATTGGGAATCACATCTCCATCCGTGGGACGTCGCGGCGGGAATGCTGCTGGTGAAGGAAGCCGGCGGCTATGTGACCGATTTCCGTGGACAGGACATGCCGCGCGAGCGCAACCAGTTTCTCGCTGCGAACGACGTGTTGCACAACAAGCTCCACAAGCTGGTCGCGAGTTCGCTTCGCAACAAGTGACTCGGGTCCGACCGTCACTCCGTGCTTGTGCCGGGGTATACGAGGCGGCCTGGCGATTCCCCGACGATTTCGAACCCTTCCTGACCGGCTTGGTACGCCCCGGCACAATGCCGGGGTGACGGCATGAGCGTCTGGCGGATGCATCACCTTGAAAACATTGGCTACGAGTGATGCTAACCCTCACTTATTGCGAGTGATTCTCACTGGTTGCACCCCTTGCCGCACACCCGCCATCGGCCTAAAGCCGGCCCAAGTTTCCGCATCTGCGAGAAGGCACTTTGGTCGATCTAATCGAATATCTGCCGATCCTGCTGTTCCTCGGCGTGGCACTGGTGCTTTCGAGCGCGTTCGTGTTCCTGCCGATGCTGGTAGGCCGGCTCACCGGCACGCATCAGCCGACGCCGGAGAAGCTCACCGAATATGAGTGCGGCTTCCCTGCGTTCGAGGATTCGCGCAGTCAGTTCGACGTGCGCTTCTACCTGGTGGCGATCCTCTTCATCATCTTCGATCTCGAAGCAGCGTTCCTGTTCCCCTGGGCCGTTTCGGTGTTCGACCTGGGCTGGACCGCCTGGATCTCGATGATGATCTTCATTGCCGAGCTCGCGCTCGGGCTTGTTTATGCCTGGAAGAAAGGTGCGTTGGAGTGGGAGTAGAACTCAGCCCTCCGCCTGTCGGGACGCTGCCCAACGTTGCGTTCCTCGACGATATCAACGCCGAGATCGGCGACAAGGGTTTTCTGGTCACGTCGACCGAGGAGTTGTTCCAGTGGGCCCGCACGGGTTCGCTGTGGTGGATGACCTTCGGGCTGGCGTGCTGCGCAGTCGAGATGATCCACGTCAACATGCCGCGCTACGACATGGAGCGTTTCGGCGCCGCGCCGCGCGCGTCTCCCCGCCAGTCGGACGTGATGATCGTCGCGGGCACGCTGTGCAACAAGATGGCTCCGGCGCTGCGCCGCGTGTACGATCAGATGTCCGAGCCGAAATACGTGATTTCGATGGGCAGCTGCGCGAATGGCGGCGGCTATTATCATTACAGCTACAGCGTCGTACGCGGCTGCGATCGGATCGTGCCGGTGGACATCTATGTCCCCGGTTGCCCGCCGACTGCCGAGGCTTTGCTGTACGGCGTGATGCAGCTCCAGCGTAAGATCCGCCGGATCGGGACGATGGAACGGTGAGGGCGCCTGCACCCCGTACCCTGTCCAATGACGGTGTGATCGACGCGGCTTCGGCCGTGCTCGGCGACATGCTGGTCGAGAGCAAGGACGCTGTCGGCGAAATCTCGCTTACCGTTGTGCGTTCGCGCCTGGTCGAGGCGATGCTCGCGCTGCGCGACACGCCGGGCCTCGAGTATCAGCAATTGAGCGAGATCGCCGGCGCCGACTATCCGGCGCGGCCCGAGCGCTTCGACGTGGTCTATCAGCTGCTGTCGTTCACCCAGAACCGCCGCATTCGCGTTCGCGTCACCACCGACGAGGAAAAGCCGGTGCCGAGCGTGACGGGCATCTGGCCGGTCGCCGGCTGGCTCGAGCGCGAAGTCTACGACATGTACGGCGTGCTGTTCGACGGGAATATCGATCTGCGGCGCATCCTGACCGACTATGGTTTCGTTGGGCATCCGCTGCGCAAGGACTTCCCGCAGACCGGCTATGTCGAGCTGCGCTATTCGGAAGAAGCCAAGCGCGTGGTCTATGAGCCGGTCAAGCTGGCGCAGGATTTCCGCAGCTTCGACTTTATGAGCCCCTGGGAAGGCGCGCAGTATGTGCTGCCGGGTGATGAGAAGGCGGCTGCACCGCCTCCGCCGCCGCCCGCTCCGGCACCAGCACTGGCTCCGACGCCGGCCCCTGCACCCGTGGCTTCGCAGCCCGAGGCAAAGGGTGCGCCCACGCCGCTGACTGCCGACCAGATCCGTGAGGCCGACGCGCCCGCGGCGAAGGCAACCAAGGCGCGTGTCAGCAAGCCCAAGACCACCGACGACACCAGCGAGAGCGGTGCCGGCAAATCCGGCCCCGAAGCCGGCCCGACGCCGGCCGATCCTGATGTCGTCAAGACGCCGCGCAAGCCGCGCGCCAAGAAGTCGCCCGAGGGTGAAGCGTAATGGCTGAGTATCTCGACGAGATCGAAGGTCGCACCGATGCCGGCAAGCCGGAACCGGGCGATACCGAGATCGCCAATTACACGATCAACTTCGGCCCGCAGCACCCCGCGGCGCACGGCGTGCTGCGCCTCGTCACCGAGCTGGACGGCGAAATCATCGAGCGGATCGATCCGCATATCGGGCTGCTTCACCGCGGCACCGAGAAGCTGATCGAGTACAAGACCTACACCCAGGCGCTGCCATATTTCGACCGGTTCGATTATTGCTCGCCGCTGAGCATGGAGCACAGCTTCGTGCTCGCGGTCGAGAAGCTGCTCGACTTGGAAGTGCCGCTGCGTGGGCAATATCTGCGCGTGTTCTTCGCCGAGCTGAGCCGCATCTGCAATCACATGCTCAACCTGGGCTCGCACGTCATGGATGTCGGAGCGATGACGCCGAACCTGTGGCTGTTCGAAATCCGCGAGGATTGCCTCAACTTCTTCGAACGTGCCTCGGGCGCGCGGATGCACTCCAACTATTTCCGCGTCGGCGGCGTTCGTCAGGACGTGCCGTTGAAGCTGCTCACCGACATCGCCGACTGGCTCGAAAATCGCATGCCGCGGTTGTTCGAGGACGCGATCAGCCTCGTCGCCGAAAACCGCATCTTCAAGCAGCGCAATGTCGACATCGCGACGGTGAGCCGCGAGGATGCGATCGCCTGGGGCTTCTCCGGCCCGATGATCCGCGCCGCGGGCATTCCTTGGGATATCCGCCGCCAGCAGCCGTACGACGTGTACGACCGCATGGAGTTCGACATTCCCGTCGGCACCCGCGGCGACTGCTATGACCGGTTCATGGTGCGCGTCGAGGAGGTCCGCCAGTCGGCGCGGATCATGAAGCAGTGCCTCAACGAGATGCCCGAGGGTCCGGTGCTGACGCTCGACCGCAAGGTCGCGCCGCCCAGCCGTGGCGAGATGAAGCAGTCGATGGAAGCGCTGATCCATCACTTCAAGCTGTTCACCGAAGGCTATCACGTCCCCGCGGGCGAGGTCTATGTCGCGACCGAGAGCCCCAAGGGTGAGTTCGGCGTCTATCTGGTGAGCGACGGCACCAACAAGCCGTATCGCTGCAAGGTCCGCCCGACCGCGTTCAGCCACCTCCAGGCGATGGACTTCATGTCGCGCGGCCATATGCTCGCCGACATCACCGCGATCCTGGGTGCGATGGATATCGTGTTCGGGGAGTGCGACCGGTGAGCGAGGCTCGTATCGCCACTGCGCACGAGATGATCGCGCATTACAACGCGCAGGACGCGGACGCTTACGTCTCGCTGATGACCGATGGCGCGTGCGAGGCGACCTATCGCGGCGCGGTGCTGCGTGAGGGGCGCGAAGGCGTGCGTTCGGGGCTCAAGGCGATGTTCGCCGAATTTCCCGGAAATCGCGCCGACATCATCGCCTCCTATGCGCTCGGCGAGACCGTCGTCCTGCACGAGAAGGTCGCGCGTTCCCCAGAGGCAGAGCCTTTCGAGGTGATGTCCATCTATTCGTTCTCCGACGACAAGGTCGATCGGGTGGAGTTCATTCGCTGATGGCTGACGCCCCACAACTTCCCGACGAGGCCGAGACCCGCGCGCGCTGGGGCGCTTTTGCGTGGTCGGCCGAGAGTGCCGAAAAGGCCAAGGAAATCCTCGGCCGCTATCCGGCTGGCCGGCAGATGTCGTGCACGATCCCGTTCCTCGATCTGGCCCAGCGCCAGGTGGGCGCCGAGACCAACACGCAGGGCTGGTTGCCGGTGCCGGTGATCGAGTTCGTCGCGCGCCAGCTGGAGATGCCCTATATCCGCGTGTTCGAGGTCGCGACCTTCTACACGATGTTCAATCTCGTCCCCGTCGGCCGTTATCATGTGCAGGTCTGCGGCACGACGCCGTGCATGCTGCGCGGGTCGGACGACGTGATGGCGGCGTGCAAGAGCCGCGGCATGCACAAGGGGCACACTACCGCCGACGGCATGTTCACGCTCACCGAAGTCGAGTGCATGGGCAATTGCTCGTCGGCGCCGATGGTGCAGATCAACGACGACAATTACGAGGATCTGGATTTCGACCGCACGGTTGCAATCCTCGACGCGCTGGCCAAGGGCGAGAGCCCCAAGACCGGCACGCAGGAGCCCGGCCGCCACACGGTGGAGCCGCTGGGCAAGCCGACCAACCTGGCCGCGATGGTCACCGAGAACCACGATTACCGCCCGGAATGGGGAAGCGCGGCATGAGCGGCAGCAACAAGAACCTGATCGTCACAGTCCTTGCGATCATCGGCGGCATCGTCGTGCTCGGCTGGCTGCTGCGCATCACCTTCGCGCTGCTCGGGCCACTGCTGCTGATCGGCCTGGGCGTGCTGATCTACATGATGTTCGCCAAGAATAAGGGGGGGCGTCTCTGATGCTCGCCGACAAGGACCGGATCTTCACCAATCTCTACGGCTATCAGCCGTGGAACCTCGACGCGGCGGTCAAGCGCGGCGCGTGGGACAATACCAAGGCGCTGCTCGAGCTCGGCCAGGATACGATCATCGACCGGATCAAGGCTTCGGGCCTGCGCGGCCGCGGCGGCGCGGGCTTCCCGACCGGCATGAAATGGTCGTTCATGCCCAAAAACCCGACGCCCGAGCGTCCGAGTTTCCTGGTGATCAACGCCGACGAGTCCGAGCCGGGCTCGTGCAAGGATCGCGAGATCCTCCGCCACGATCCGCATCTGCTGATCGAAGGCGCGCTGGTCGCGGGCTTCGCGATGCGCGCGCGTGC
Organism: Sphingomonas sp. LM7; assembly: GCF_002002925.1. Classification (NCBI taxonomy): domain Bacteria; kingdom Pseudomonadati; phylum Pseudomonadota; class Alphaproteobacteria; order Sphingomonadales; family Sphingomonadaceae; genus Sphingomonas; species Sphingomonas sp. LM7. The sequence continues at coordinate 958,454 of NZ_CP019511.1, forward strand.
GGCGTACATCTACATCCGCGGCGAATATATCCGCGAGGCCGAGACGCTCTTCGCGGCGGTCAAGGAGGCGTATAACGCTGGCCTGATTGGCAAGAATGCGTGCAAGTCGGGCTATGACTTCGACGTGTTCGTCCACCGCGGGGCAGGGGCCTATATCTGCGGCGAAGAGACCGCGATGATCGAGAGCCTCGAGGGCAAGAAGGGCCAGCCGCGGCTCAAGCCGCCGTTCCCGGCGGGGGCGGGCCTCTATGGCTGCCCGACCACGGTCAACAACGTCGAATCGATCGCAGTTGCGCCGACGATCCTGCGGCGCTCGCCCGAATGGTTTTCGAGCTTCGGCGCCGAGAACAACAAGGGCACCAAGCTCTTCCAGATCTCGGGCCATGTCGAGAAGCCCTGCGTGGTCGAGGAAGCGATGAGCATCCCGTTCCGCGAGCTGATCGAGAAGCATTGCGGCGGCATCCGCGGCGGCTGGGACAATCTGCTCGCGGTGATCCCGGGCGGTTCCTCGGTCCCGCTGGTCCCCGCGTCGCAGATCATGGACTGCGCGATGGATTTCGACGGGCTCAAGGCCGTCGGCTCGGGCCTCGGCACCGCGGCGGTGATCGTCATGGACAAGTCGACCGATATCGTCCGCGCGATTTCGCGTCTCTCGTACTTCTACAAGCATGAGAGCTGCGGCCAGTGCACGCCGTGCCGCGAAGGCACCGGCTGGATGTGGCGCGTGATGGAGCGGATGCGCACCGGCGACGCCGACATCAGCGAGATCGACACGCTGCATCAGGTCACCAAGCAGGTCGAAGGCCATACGATCTGCGCACTCGGCGACGCCGCAGCGTGGCCGATCCAGGGCCTGATCAAGCATTTCCGCCCCGAAATGGAGCGGCGGATCAATGAACGCAACGGCACCGGCGCCGAGCCGATGCAAGAGGCTGCCGAATAATGCCCAAAGTCAAAGTAGACGGAATTGAAGTGGAGGTGCCTGCGGGCGCCACCGTGCTCCAGGCCTGCGAAGCCGCGGGCAAGGAGATTCCGCGTTTCTGCTATCACGAGCGGCTGTCGATCGCCGGCAATTGCCGGATGTGCCTGGTCGAAGTGAAGCCCGGGCCGCCCAAGCCGCAAGCCTCGTGCGCACTGCCGGCTGCCGACAACCAGGAAATCCGCACCGACAGCCCGATGGTGAAGGCCGCGCGCGAAGGCGTGATGGAATTTCTGCTGATCAATCACCCGCTCGACTGCCCGATCTGCGATCAGGGCGGCGAATGCGACCTGCAGGACCAGTCGGTCGCTTATGGCAAGGGCCATAGCCGCTACACCGAGCACAAGCGCGCGGTGACCGAGAAGTATATGGGTCCGATCATCAAGACGATCATGACCCGCTGCATCCAGTGCACCCGCTGCGTGCGCTTCGGCGAGGAAGTCGCCGGAGTCGACGAGATCGGCGCGATCTATCGCGGCGAGAACATGCAGATCACGACCTATCTGGAGAAGGCGTTCAAGAGCGAGCTCTCGGGGAACACGGTCGATCTCTGCCCGGTCGGCGCGCTGACCCACAAGCCGGTGGCGTTCGAATATCGCCCCTGGGAATTGAAGCGGAACCTGTCGATCGACGTGATGGATGCCGTGGGCACCAACATCCGCCTCGACAGCCGCGGCCGCCAAGTGATGCGCGTGCTTCCGCGGATCAACGAGGACGTCAACGAGGAATGGGCGCACGACAAGTCGCGCTACCATGTCGACGGGCTCGTCCGCCGGCGGCTCGACCGTCCGTTCGTCCGCAAGGACGGCAAGCTGGTCGAGGCGAGCTGGGATGAGGCGTTCGACGCGATCGCCGCGGTCAACGCAGGCTCGAGCGTCGCGGCGATCGCCGGCGACCTGCTCGATGCCGAGACGATGTACGCCGCCAAGGCGCTGCTCAAGGGCCTCGGCTCGGAGCTGATCGAGAGCCGCCAGACCGGGATGGACTATGACGTGTCGAACCTCGGCGCGGTGGCGTTCAACCCGACCATCGCGGGCGTCGAGGATGCCGATGCGATCCTGCTGATCGGTAGCAACCTCCGCTGGGAAGCGCCGCTGATCAACACGCGGATTCGGAAAGCGATCAAGAAGGGCGCCAAGGTCTTCGCGATCGGCCCGGAGACCGATCTCACCTACAAGCTCGAATGGCTGGGTAACGATCTGTCGCTGCTCGGCAAGCTGCCCGACCAGGTCGTGCAGGCGTTCGACGGCGCGAAGAAGCCGCTCGTCATCGTCGGCCCCGGTGCGCTGGGTGCGGGCTTCGGCGCGGCGCTCGCACTGGTCGAGCCGATGAAGCTGATCCGCACGCTCGAGGACGGCACTGCCTGGAACGGCTTCGGCGTGGTCCATATCGCAGCAGCCCGGATGGCGGCGCTGATGCTCGGCTTTGCGCAGAAGGGCGGCATCGCCGATGTCGTCGCGGCGAACCCCAAGCTCGCGCTGTTCCTCGGCGCGGACGAAGTCGACTTCGCCAAGTTCCAAGGCAGCTTCAAGGTGTTCATCGGCCATCACGGCGATCGCGGCGCGCACCATGCCGACGTGATCCTGCCTGGCGCGACCTATGCCGAGAAGCCGGGCACCTATGTGAACCTAGAAGGCCGCGTCCAGCGCGCCGATCGCGCGGTGTTCGCGCCGGGCGACGCGCGCGAGGACTGGTCGATCCTGCGCGCGCTTTCCGACAGGCTCGGCCGCACGCTGCCGTTCGATAGTTTCGAAGAGCTGCGCGCCGCGATGGCTTCCGACGTGCCGGCGCTGGCCGAAGAGGGCCTCGTGACCTTCGCTTGGAACGCACCCAAGCTCTCCGCCATTGCAAGCGGCCCGGTCAATTATCCGGTCGCCGACTTTTACCTGACCAACGCGATCTGCCGCGCATCGCCGACGATGCAGCGCTGCTCGGCAGAACTCGTCCATGGCGAGGAATTTGCGGAGGCCGCGGAATGACCGCCTTCTTCCAGAACACCATCGGCCTGCCGTTCGGCTGGGCGTGGTTCGTCGCGACGATCGTCGGCATTCTGGTGATTGCATTGCCGCTGATGCTGGCCGTGGCGATGATCATCTACGCCGATCGCAAGATCTGGGCGGCGATGGCGCTGCGCCGCGGTCCCAATGTCGTCGGCCCGTTCGGCCTGCTGCAGAGCTTCGCCGACGGCCTCAAGGTGTTCCTCCAGGAGACCATCATCCCGTCGAGCGCGAACAAGACCCTGTTCCTGCTCGCGCCGATCATCACCTTCACGGTCGCGCTGATCGTTTGGGCAGTGGTGCCGTGGCAGGCGGGCGTGGTGCTTTCCAACATCAACGTGGGCCTGCTCTACGTCCTCGCGGCTTCGTCGCTCGGCGTGTACGGCATCATCCTGGCCGGCTGGTCGTCCAACTCCAAATACCCGTTCTACTCGGCGATCCGCGCCGCGGCGCAGATGGTGAGCTACGAAGTCTCGATCGGCTTCGTGCTGATCTCGGTGGTGCTGTGGGCGAGGACGTTCAACCTGGGCGGCATCGTCGACCAGCAGCAGGGCCATGTCCTCGGCTTCCTCAACGGCTTCGGGTTCAATCCATTGCTGTTCCCGATGGCGGTGGTGTTCTTCATCTCGTCGCTCGCCGAGACTCAGCGCGCGCCGTTCGACTTGACCGAAGCCGAGTCCGAGCTCGTTGCAGGCTATCAGACCGAATATTCGTCGATGGCCTTCGCGCTCTACTGGCTCGGCGAATATGCCAACGTGCTGCTGATGTGCACGCTCAACGCGACCCTGTTCTGGGGCGGCTATCTGCCCCCGATCGACTGGGCGCCGCTCTACCTCGTGCCCGGCATCATCTGGCTGTTCGCCAAGATCCTGTTCTTCTTCTTCGTGTTCAGCTGGGTGAAGGCGACCGTCCCGCGCTATCGCTACGACCAGCTGATGCGGCTGGGCTGGAAGATCTTCCTGCCGCTGTCGCTGATCTTCGTATTTCTCGTTTCCGGGTATCTCATGCTGACCCGGGTTGGAGTGCCCGCATGAGCGTTGCTCAGCTAATCCGTTCCTACACGCTGTGGGAGTTCATCAAGGCGCACTGGCTGACCTTGCGCTACTTCTTCAAGCCCAAGGCGACGATCAACTATCCGTATGAGAAGAATCCGATCTCGCCCCGCTTTCGCGGCGAGCATGCGCTGCGCCGTTATGCGAACGGCGAGGAGCGCTGCATCGCGTGCAAGCTGTGCGAGGCGGTGTGCCCGGCGCTGGCGATCACGATCGAGGCCGAACCGCGTGAGGACGGCAGCCGCCGCACCACGCGCTACGACATCGACATGACCAAGTGCATCTATTGCGGGCTCTGCCAGGAAGCGTGCCCGGTCGATGCGATCGTCGAGGGACCGAACTTCGAATTCTCGACCGAAACCCGCGAAGAGCTGATTTACGACAAGAACAAGCTGCTCGCGAACGGCGACCGCTGGGAGCGCGCGATCGCCGCGAACCTTGCCGCCGATGCACCGTACCGTTAAGCGCACCGCAATCGACAGGGGCCGTCAGATTCCGTGATCCAGCTCATAGCCTTTTACCTGTTTGCCATCGTCGTCATCGCCTCCGCGGCGCTGACGATCCTGGCACGCAATCCGGTGCACAGCGTGCTCTGGCTCATCCTCGCGTTCTTCAACGCGGCGGGCCTGATGGTGCTCGTCGGTGCCGAGTTCATCGCGATGCTGCTCGTCATCGTCTATGTCGGCGCGGTCGCGGTGCTCTTCCTGTTCGTCGTGATGATGCTCAACATCGACTTCGCCGAGCTGCGTGCCGGCGTGATGCGCTATGCCGCGATCGGGCTGCTGCTCGCGCTGGCGCTGGTCGCCGAGATCATCGTCGCGATCGGCGCGTGGAGCGCCGGTGGGCTGCAGCTTGGCCGCCGCATCGCCCCGATCGATGCAAGCGTCCCTAATATCGAAGCGATCGGCCAGCTGCTCTACTCGCGCTATCTGTTCGTGTTCGAAGGCGCCGGGCTGGTGCTGCTGGTCGCGATGATCGGCGCGATCGTGCTGACCTACCGCCAGCGCAGCGACGTTCGCCCGCAGAATATCAGCCGCCAGATCAATCGCCGTTCGAAGGATGCGACGCGCAACATGAACCCACCGGTTGGGCAGGGGGTCGAGCTGTGATCGGCATCACCCATTACCTCGTCGTCTCCGCGATCCTGTTCACGCTCGGCGTGCTAGGCATTTTCATGAACCGGAAGAACCTGATCGTCATCCTGATGGCGATCGAGCTTATCCTGCTTGCGGTGAACCTCAATCTCGTCGCCTTCTCGGCGTTCCTCGGCGATCTCGTGGGCCAGGTGTTCGCGATGTTCGTGCTGACCGTCGCCGCCGGCGAGGCCGCGATCGGGCTCGCCATTCTAGTCATCTACTTCCGTAGCCGGGGCACGATCTCGGTCGACGACGTCAATCGGATGAAGGGCTGATGTCGCCGATTCTCCTCATCGTATTCCTGCCGCTCCTCGCAGCGGTGGTAGGTGGCCTCGCGAACAAGTCGTTCGGCAGCACGCTCCCCAAGATCGTCACCACGGGCGCGCTGTTCGTCGCGTGTGGCCTCTCCTGGACGGTGTTCCTTCCGTATTTGCACGGCGCGGAAAAGACGGTCGTCCCGGTGCTCAACTGGATGACTTCGGGCGATTTGCAGATCGAATGGGCGCTGCGCGTCGACTCGCTCACCGCAGTGATGCTGGTGGTGATCACCAGCGTCTCGGCGCTCGTGCACCTCTATAGCTGGGGCTATATGAGCGAGGAGCCGGACCAGCCGCGCTTCTTCGCGTACCTCTCGCTGTTCACCTTCGCGATGCTGATGCTCGTGACCGCCGACAACCTCGTCCAGATGTTCTTCGGCTGGGAAGGCGTGGGCCTAGCGTCCTACCTGCTGATCGGCTTCTGGTTCCGCAAGCCGAGCGCCAATGCCGCGGCGATCAAGGCGTTCGTTGTGAACCGTGTGGGTGACTTGGGCTTCATGCTCGGCATCTTCGGGACCTTCCTGGTGTTCGGCACGGTGCAGATCGACGCGATCCTCGCCGCAGCGCCCAACATGTCGGGCTCGACGATCGGGTTCCTCGGCGCGCGCTTCGATACGATGACCGTGCTCTGCCTGCTCCTGTTCGTCGGCGCGATGGGCAAGTCGGCGCAGCTTGGCCTCCACACCTGGTTGCCGGATGCGATGGAAGGCCCGACCCCGGTGTCGGCGCTGATCCACGCGGCGACGATGGTCACCGCGGGCGTGTTCATGGTCTGCCGGATGTCGCCAATGTTCGAGACCAGCCCGGTCGCGATGGGCGTGGTGACCTTTGTCGGCGCCGCGACCTGCCTGTTCGCCGCGACCGTTGGCCTCGTGCAGACCGACATCAAGCGCGTGATCGCCTATTCGACCTGCTCGCAGCTCGGCTACATGTTCTTCGCGGCGGGCGTCGGCGCTTATGGCGCGGCGATGTTCCACCTGTTCACGCACGCCTTCTTCAAGGCGCTGCTGTTCCTCGGTGCCGGCTCGGTGATCCACGCGATGCACCACGAGCAGGACATGCGCTTCTATGGCGGCTTAAGGAAGCACATCCCGTTCACCTTCTGGACGATGATGTTCGGTACGCTGGCGATCACCGGCGTCGGCTTGCCCGCAGTGTTCGGCAACCATCTCGCGATCGGTTTCGCCGGCTTCCACTCGAAGGACGCGATCATCGAGGCGGCCTGGGCTGCCGGGGTGCCGAGCGCCTTCTGGGTCGGCGTGTTCGTCGCCTTGCTCACCAGCTTCTACAGCTGGCGCCTGGTGTTCCTGACCTTCTACGGCAAGCCGCGCTGGGCGGGCTCGGAGCATATCCAGCACGCGGCGCATGATGCGCACGGCCACGGTCATGACGCGCATCACGATGAAGCGCCTTCGGCCGAGGATGCTGGGCACACGCCCGACGCACATCATGCCGCGCACGACGATCACGCTGTCGAAGGCACGGCAGGCTATCATCCGCACGAAAGCCCATGGGTGATGCTGATCCCGCTGACCCTGCTGTCGATCGGCGCGATCGTCGCGGGCTTCGTGTTCCATGGCTTCTTCATCGAGGCCGAGGAAGGCGCACACTTCTGGAACGGCGCGATCGCGTTCGACACGCATCTGATGCATGCGATGCACGAAGTGCCGACCTGGGTGAAGCTCTCGGCGACCGCCGCGATGCTGCTCGGCCTTGGCGGGGCGTGGTTCACTTATATCCGCAAGCCCGGTTTCGCGGCTGCGGTGGCCGACAACTTCCGGGTGGTCTACACCTTCCTGCTCAACAAATGGTACTTCGACGAGCTCTACAACTTCCTGTTCGTCCGCCCCGCATTCGCGATCGGCCGGCTGCTCTGGAAGGCGGGTGACGAAGGCACCATCGACCGCTTCGGCCCCAACGGCATCGCCCGGCTGGTCCAGCTCGGCTCGGCCGGGGCGGTCCGCCTGCAATCGGGATATCTCTACACCTATGCGTTCATCATGCTGATCGGCCTGACCGCGGCACTCACCTGGGTGATCGCAGGATGACCGGCTTCCCGATCCTCTCCATCATGCTGGCGATCCCCGCGATCGCCGCCGTGGCCTGTCTGTTCGCGGGTGCGCAGGGCGCGCGCTGGATCGCGCTGGGGGCAACCCTGGTCGATTTCGCGCTCGGCATCTTCCTCTGGGCCAATTTCGACATGAGCGCGGGCGCCGCGCAGTGGCAATATGTCGAGCATGTCCGCCTGTTCGGCATCGGCGGAGTCGACTTTGCCTGGGCGCTGGGCATCGACGGCTTCGCATTGCTGCTGATCATGCTCTCGGTCTTCCTCATGCCGATCTGCATCGGCGCGAGCTGGGTCGCGATCGAGAAGCGCGTGCCGGAATATATGGCGGCGATGCTCGCCACGCTGATCCTGATGATCGGCACCTTCGCCGCGCAGGACCTGCTGCTGTTCTACGTCTTCTTCGAAGGCGGCCTGATCCCGATGTACCTGATCATCGGCATCTGGGGCGGCGCCAACCGCATCTACGCGTCGTACAAGTTCTTCCTCTACACGCTGCTCGGCTCGCTGCTGATGCTCATCGCGATGATCGCGATGCTGCTCAACGCCGGCACGTCGTCGATCCCCGAGCTGATGGCGCACGACTTCCCGGCGCAGTGGCAGACCTGGCTGTGGCTGGCGTTCTTCGCGAGCTTCGCGGTCAAGATGCCGATGTGGCCGGTCCACACCTGGCTGCCCGACGCGCACGTCCAGGCGCCTACCGCCGGGTCGGTGATCCTGGCAGGCGTGCTGCTCAAGCTCGGCGGCTACGGCTTCCTGCGCTTCAGCCTGCCGATGTTCCCCGAAGCCTCGGCGCAGTTCATGAACCTGGTGTTCGTGCTGTCGTGCGTCGCGGTGGTCTACACCTCGCTGGTCGCGCTGGTGCAGTCGGACATGAAGAAGCTGATCGCGTATTCGTCGGTCGCGCACATGGCGATCGTGACGATGGGGCTGTTCGCCTTCAACCAGCAGGGTATCGAAGGCGCGATGATGGTCATGCTCGGCCACGGCCTCGTCTCGGGCGCGCTGTTCCTGTGCGTCGGCGTGATCTACGATCGCCTGCACACCCGCGAGATCGATCGCTACGGCGGCTTGGCGATCAACATGCCGCGCTACGCTGCGCTGTTCATGCTGTTCACCATGGCGTCGGTCGGCCTGCCGGGCACCAGCAACTTTGTCGGTGAGTTCCTCGGCCTTGCCGGGATCTACCAGGTCTCGACCTGGACCGCGCTGATCGGCACGAGCGGCATCATCCTGGGTGCGGCGTACATGCTGTACCTCTATCGCCGCGTTGTGTTCGGCGACCTGACCAAGGAAGACGTCCGCGCGATGCCCGATCTCAACGCGCGCGAGATCTGGCTGCTTGCCCCGATCGCCGCAGCAGTGCTGTGGATGGGCGTATACCCCGAGAGCTTCCTCAAGCCGATGCGGCCCGATGTCGAGCGGCTGGTCGAGCGGATGAGCCGCGCGGCGCCTGCGGGTGACTCACAGCCGACCGCCGGCAAGCCTGCGCCCGCCGCGGCGCATGGCGAGGAACATGCTGCCCCCGCTGCTGCGCACGGGAGCGCCCACTGATGAGCTATTCGATGCAATTGATGATGGTCCTGCCCGAGCTGGTGCTCGCGGGGGGCGCGATCCTGCTGATGCTGGTCGCCGCATGGGGCGGCCAGGCCTCGACCAGGCTGGTGAGCTGGGCGGCGATCGCCGTGCTGCTCGGCGCGGGCATCGCGCTGGCCGGCCCGGCTTCGGCCGGCGGCTCGGCGTTTGACGGGCTGTATCGCGCCGACGCCTTTGCGGCGTTCGCCAAGGCGCTGATCTTCGTCGCCGCAGCGGTCTCGATCCTGATCGCGCCGCGCTTCTTCCAGACCACGTCGGGCGACGATCTGCGTCCCGAATATCCGGTGCTGATCCTGCTCTCGACCGCGGGCATGGGAATGATGGTCTCCGCCGGCGACCTGATGAGCCTCTATGTCGGCCTCGAGCTGCAGAGCCTCGCCGCCTATGTCCTTGCCAGCTTCATGCGCCGCGACACGCGCTCGGCCGAAGCGGGCCTGAAATATTTCGTCCTCGGTGCGCTGGCTTCGGGCATCCTGCTCTACGGCATCAGCCTGGTGTACGGCTTCTCGGGCACGACCTTGTTCGACGGGATCGCCGACGCCTATGCGCAGGGTCGTTCGACCGGGCTGCTGTTCGGCCTCGTGTTCGTGTTCGCCGGCCTCGCCTTCAAGATGAGCGCGGTGCCGTTCCACATGTGGACCCCGGACGTCTATGAAGGCGCACCGACCCCGGTGACTGCGTTCTTCGCTTCGGCGCCCAAGGTCGCGGCGATCGCGCTCGCCACCCGCGTCGCGATCGAGGCGATGGGCCCGGCGATCTTCGACTGGCGCCAGATCGTGATCTTCGCGGCGCTTGCCTCGATCGTCTTCGGCGCGGTCGCGGCGATCGGCCAGACCAACATCAAGCGGCTGCTGGCCTATTCGTCTATCAACAATGTCGGCTTCGCGCTGATCGGCCTTGCTGCCGGCGGCGAGGCGGGCGTTTCGAGCGTGCTCTATTACATGGCGATCTACGTCGTCATGACGCTCGGCTCGTTCCTGATCGTGCTCCAGATGCGCGGTCCCGACGGCCAGCCGGTCGAGACGATCGCCAGCCTTTCCGGCATGTCGCGTACCCGGCCGGGCCTCGCGCTCGCCTTCGCGATCTTCATGTTCAGCCTCGCGGGCATCCCGCCGCTGCTCGGCTTCTTTGCCAAGTTGCAGGTGTTCGTCGCGGCAGTGGATGCCGGGCTGTTCGTGTTCGCGGCAGTGGGTGCCGCGGCCTCGGCGATCGGCGCGTTCTACTATCTCAAGATCGTCAAGACGATGTACTTCGACGAGCCGGGCGAAGCCTTTTCGGGCAAGACCGATCCGGTCGAGGGCGCATTGCTGGTGGTCTGTGCCGCAGTGATCTCGCCGCTCGGCTGGCCGCTGCTCGGCTATCTCGAAATCGCCACGGCGTCGGCGGCGAAGGCGCTGTTCTGACACCGACGATCCGGACCGTCTCCGAGACGGGCTCGACCAATGCGGATGTGGCCGAACTCGCGCAAAGCGGTGCGAGCGAGGGCCTGTGGCTCCGCGCCGAACGGCAGAACGCGGGCAAGGGCCGGCAGGGCAGGGCATGGGATTCGCCCGCGGGCAATCTCTACATTTCCACGCTCGTCCGCGTCCGACCGGGCGAGCCGTCGCCCGCGACGCTCGCGCTGGTCGCCGCGGTGGCGCTTGAGGAGGCGGTGTCGCTGTTCGGCGTGCAGCCGATGCTCAAATGGCCCAACGACTTGTTGATCGACGGCGCCAAGCTCTCTGGCATCCTGCTCGAACGCGTAGAGGATGCGGTGATCGTCGGCTTCGGCGTCAACCTGGCGCAGCACCCCGACGACCTCGGTCGCCCCGCCACCAGCGTCGCCGCGCACGCCCCCGCGCCGGACCCCGAGATATTCGCCGAGACGCTGGCCGAGATCTTCGCGCGTTGGCTGTCGCGCTGGCGCGAGGGCATCGCGCCGGTGCGCGACCGCTGGCTGGCGCGCGCGCATCCGACGGGCACGGCGCTCACCGCGCGGCTGGCGGACGGGTCGTCGGTCGACGGGCTGTTCGACGGCCTCGATCCGCAGGGCGCGCTCATCCTGCGCTTGGCCGACGGCACCAGCCGTGTCATTCACGCGGGCGACGTGTTCCTGCTCTGAAGGAGAGGCAAATGCTGCTCGCCGTCGATGCCGGCAACACCAATGTCGTGTTCGCGCTGCTCGAAGGTGGCGAGATCCGCGCGCGCTGGCGCATCGCCACCGATCCGCGGCGCACCGCCGACGAATATGCGGTTTGGCTGAGCCAGTTGCTCAGCCTCGAAGGCTATGATCGATCGGCGGTGACCGGCGTGATCGTCGGCACCGTCGTCCCGCGCGCGTTGCACAACCTTCAGGTGCTCAGCAGCAAGTATTTCAAGGCCGAGGCGGTGATCGCCGGGCAGGGCAGCGCCGAATGGGGCTTCCAGCTCGACGTCGAGGAGCCGGGCAGCCTCGGCGCCGATCGCGCGCTGAACATGATTGCGGCGCATGCCCGGCACCAGGGCGACCTGATCGTCATCGACTTCGGCACCGCGACGACGTTCGAGCTGGTCGACTATAGCGGCGCGTACAAGGGCGGGATCATCGCGCCGGGGATCAATTTGTCACTCGACGCGCTGGTCACCGCTGCGGCCAAGCTGCCGCGGATCGCGATCTCCGCGCCCGAGACCGGCACCGTCGTCGGACGTAACACGGTCGACCAAATGCACATCGGCATCTATTGGGGCTATATCGCGATGATCGAGGGCCTCGTCGCCCGGCTGAAGGCCGAGGTGGGACGCCCGCTCAAGGTCATTGCCACCGGCGGACTGGCGGTGCTTTTCGAAAAGCATACATCGGTCTTTGACACGATCGAACCAGACCTGACCATACAGGGTCTGGCCATGCTGTGGGAACGCAGCCAGCAAGGAAATTAAGTGACTCCAGGCAACGAACTCCTCTTCCTCGCACTCGGTGGCTCGGGCGAGATCGGCATGAACGTCAATCTCTACGGCACCCAGGGCAAGTGGCTGATGGTCGATTGCGGCATCACCTTTGGCGACGCCAATTATCCCGGCGTCGACGTGATCCTCCCCGACCTCCAGTTCATCGAGGAGCGGCTCGACGATCTGGTCGGCATCGTGCTGACCCACGGTCATGAGGACCATATCGGCGCACTGCCCTATCTCGCCGCCGATCTGGGCGTGCCGCTCTATGCCTCGCCGTTCACCGCGGGGCTCATCTACGGCAAGCTCGAGGAAGAGGGCATTACCGACCAGGTCGAGCTCAACGTCATCAAGGAAGAGGGCTCGTTCAGCGTCGGGCCGTTCACGCTGACCTTCAACCGACTGGCGCATTCGATTCCCGAGGGCAACGCGATCCTCATCGAGACGCCGTACGGCAAGGTGTTCCACACCGGCGACTGGAAGCTCGACGAATCCCCCGCTCTAGGCGGCGCCTCGACCGCGGCGGAGCTGACCGCCGTGGGCGACAAGGGCGTTCTGGCGCTCGTGTGCGATTCGACCAACGTCTTCAATCCCGAGTCATCGGGCTCGGAAATCGACGTGCGCAAGGGCCTCGACGAGGTCGTCGCGGCGATCAAGGGGCGCGTACTCGTCACCACCTTCGCGTCGAACGCGGCGCGGCTGCAGACCTTGGGCGAAGTCGCCCGGGATTGCGGCCGGAAGCTGTGCGTCGCGGGGCGCTCGCTCGATCGCATCCTGCGCGTCGCCAAGGCGACCGGCTATCTGCTCGATTTCCCCGAGACGGTCGATTTCGACACCGCGATGACGTTGCCGCCCAACCAGGTGATGATCATCGCCACCGGTGGCCAGGGCGAGGCCCGCGCAGCGCTCAACCGCATTGCCGAGGACACCCATGCGCTCAAGCTGCACGCTGGCGATACCGTGGTGTTCTCGTCGCGCCAGATCCCGGGCAACGAAGTCGCGATCGGCAAGATCATGAACACGCTGGCCGGCAAGGGCGTCGAGATCATTACCGATCGCCAGGCCTTCGTCCATGTCTCGGGCCACCCGGGCCGCCCCGAGCTGGCAGAGATGTATCGCTGGATTCGTCCGGAAGTGCTCGTCCCAGTGCATGGCGAATTGCGCCACCTCCACGAGCAGGCGCGTTTCGGCAAGGAACAGGGCGTCCCGACGACGATCACGCAGAGCAATGGCGAGATCTGGAAGCTCGCGCCGGGCAAGCCCAAGCAGATCGGCCACGCGCCGGTGGGCCGGCTGGTGCTTGACGGTGACGTGATCCTGCCGGCCGACGGCACGACGATCAACGAGCGGCGGCGGATCGCGCTGTACGGCCAGATCTCAGTCGCGGTGGCGATCCAGGGCGGGCGGCTCAAGGGCGTGCCGCAAATCCGGGTGCAGGGCGTTCCGGTCGAGGAGGATCGCGACGCGTTCCTCGAGGAAGCCGCCGCTGCAGCTGCGGAGGCCGTGAAGAAGGACGGCCGCGACATCGAAAAGCTGCGGGAGAGCGTTCGGCTGGCAGTACGCCGCGCGGCGGTGCGCTTCACCGGCAAGAAGCCGGTGGTCGATGTGCTGGTGGTGGAGCTCTGAGCCATGCGCTGGCAGTCGATGCTCGCGATCTACATCCTGTTCTGGACGCTGGCAGTGTTCTTGGTGCTGCCGTTCGGCGTGCGCACCTCGCAGGAGGCGGGGGCCGCGCTGGTCCCCGGCCAAGCGGAGAGCGCACCGCACGGGTTCGAGCCGGGCAAGATCGTGATCCGCACTACGATCCTCGCGACGGTGCTGTTCGCGCTGTTCTACCTGAATTACGTCAACGGGTGGGTCACGGTCGAGATGCTCGACTGGCTGCATCGGCAGGACTAAATTTTCGCTCCCTTGGGAATTAGGTGAGGGTTTCCCCCCATCGATAAGGTGATCCCCTCACCCAGCTCCGACTAAGGTCGCGCAGAAGCGCGCGACCTTAGTCTGCGCAACCCTCTCCCGTCGGGAGAGAGATCAGGTGCGCAGTCGCTCGATCGCCTGGGCGAGGGCGACATAGAGCTTGCCCATGTCCGACGACAGCAGGGTGACTCCCAGCGTCGAGCCGTCGCGCAGTGCCAGGACGTGGCGTAGCATCGTCTCGAAATCGTGGATGTAGCGATTGACGTGCTCGCTGAACGCAGGCTCGGAATCATAGAGCCGGGCGATCTCGCGCATGTCGCCATTGTCCAGCAAGCGCACCGCGCGGCGCGTGAACACGCCGCGATCGCCCTTGAGATAGGCGGCCCAGGCGCTGTCGGTGACTTCGGCTGAGAACGCCTTGGCGATGTCGATAGACGCCGAGTTGAGCGCTTCGATGAGCAGCGTAGTGCGGCGGGCGAAATTGTCGCTGTCGGCGCGCTCGCGATCGACGCGCTCTTCCTCGATCCGCGCTTCGAGCCTTGCGGTGGTATCGGCCAGCGCCACCATCTGCTGGGTAAGCCGTTCCGACGCGCGCGCCGCAGCGATCACGGCCGCTTCGGTGCTGTCGGCCAGCTCGACCATCTCGCGGCGGACGCTGGCGTCGACGGCGCGCTTGAGCGCGGTCCCGCTGGCTTCCTCAAGCGCGGCTGCGGCGCCGGGGACGATCGTGGCAAGTGCCTCGCGGGCATGCGCGGCGGCGGCGCTGGCAGTCTCGCGGACGCTGACCAGTGCATCGACCAGCTGCGGCGCGGCGGTCTCGGCGAAGCGGCGGGTAGTCTCGATCGTATCATCGACGATGTGACCGAGCGACGCGGCCTGTTGGCTGCCGGTGGCGAGCGTCTCGAGCAACGAAGCCTGGGTCTTGGCAAGCGTGTCGCGCTGCTGCGAAACGACATCGGCGATCGCCTCGATCGCGTCGTGCGTGCTCTCGGCGGCAGTAACCAGCGCGAGCAGTTCGGGCTTGGCGCCGGCGACGACCTTGCGGCTCGCGCCGATCCGCGCGTCGAGGCGCGCGAGCGCTTCGGGAAGCGTCTCGTCGATCTCGCGCGCCGAGGCGTCGAGCGCAGTGAGCAGATCCTCGGAAGTTCCGATCGCCTTGCGCGCGAGCTGGTCGCCGGTGCGCAGCGCTTCGGACATCGCCTCCATCGAACCGTGGAGCGCGCTGACGGATGCGGCGAGCGACTGGGTGCGATCGGTGCCTGCGGCGTGGAGCACCTGGAGTTCGCGGTCGAGCCGATCGACGCCGGTGGACAGGCCGGAGAACAATATGTCGCCGCGGCCCTGCTCTTCGGCAAGGCGTGCGCCGATGCGGCCGATGGCCTCCTCGATCGTCGCCATGCGCTCGCCCAGCGCTTCGGCGCTGTCGCGGCCGGCCCGGTCGAGCGCGGCCTGGTTGGCGCTGAGCATCGCGAGGATCGCCTCGCCCTGGGTGGCGATGCCCTTGCGCGCTTCGTCGACAGCACCGGCGGCGCGATCGAGCACGGCATCGACTTCGACCGACATCTGGCCGGTGACTTGTTCGAGACGGGTACTGGCGGTCTCGCTGGTTGCTTCCATGCGCGCGATGTGCGCGGCAAGACGCTCGGCAGCGCCGCCGGCGATCTGGTCGGCTTCGCGGCCGCGTTCGGCCAATGCCGTGAGCTGGGTGTCGAGCGAGGCTGCGCGCTGGCTGGCGAGCAGCCCGGCGGCATCGACCCGGCCGGCAAGGCCCTGCATTTCCTCATGCGCCTTGGGCAACGTGGTGAGGATGATCTCGAAACGCTTTTCGGCCTGATCCATCGCATCGCCGAAGGTGCGGATGCTGCCGTCCATCTGACGCGCCTTGTCGCCAACCATGCCGGCAGCGCCCTCGACGCGCTCGGCGGCGCGTTCGCCAAGCGAGGCGAGCGCCGTGGCGTGTTCGGCCAGCGCGGCGCGGTTCTCGGCGATCCGGGCGGCGATCACCGCCATGGTGCGATCGAGCGCGGCGGCTTCGGCACGCATCGCGCGGGCCGTGGCACCGAAGCGTCGGGCCTCAGCGCGGCTGGTGCGCAATGTCAGCATGTAGAGGATGCCGATGAGTGCGGGGGGCACGCAGAGCGCGGCGATCAGCTGGATCAGCGCGACGGGCTCCATGCCGCGCTCGATCGTGGGCCATGCCAGCCAGCCCATGGCGGCGAACCAGACGACGACCGAGAGCGAGGCGAGGGTGGGCACGATCCAGCCGAGGCTGCGGCTCTCCTCGGTATCCTCATCGAGTTCCAGTTCCTCCAGCGGCGCGGGAAGCGCCGAATTGTCGGAAAGGACGAGCTCTTCGTTGCCGTTGGACGGCTCGAAGGCTGCTTGCGCTGGTTTTCCCCCGTTCATCGGCAAACTGTACCATAATCGGGCGGATCGCCAAATGGCGGAAACCAGTGATTAACGTCGTTCGGATAGGCCCGGGGCATGGCGTATGATCCCGGTGCAATCGATGCGACGCTGGCGGCAGCGGTGGGCGACGAGCCCGCGCTGATCGCCGAGCTGCGCGAATCCTTCCTCGACAGCGTCAGGCGCTGCGTAAGTGCGATGAAATCGGCGGAGACGCCCGATGCCTGGGCATCTGCGGCGCTGCGGCTCAAGGGGCTGGCGGCGAGCTTCGGCGCGGTGCGGCTGATGGCGCTGGCAAGCGAAGCGGTGAGCGGGCCGGCGAACGACGGCGAGGTACTGCGCCGGCTGCACCGGGCAATCGACCGGCTTTAGCGCTCCGATAGATAGAATTTCCCCTCCCTGCGAGCAGGGAGGGGAGCAATCAGCGCTTCCTACTCAGCTCGCGCATTGCTGCGTCCAGCCCGGCAAGGGTGAGCGGGTACATGCGGTCCTGCATCAGCTCGCCGATGATCCGCACCGACTGGGTATAGCCCCAGTGCGCTTCGGGCAGGACGTTAAGCCAGACTGCGGCAGGATAGGTGTTGACCAGCCGCTGCATCCAGACGCCACCGGCTTCTTCGTTGAAATGCTCGACCGAGCCGCCGGGATGGCTGATCTCATAGGAGCTCATCGAGGCGTCGCCGACGAAGATCAGCTTATAGTCGTGGCCGAATTTGTGCAGGATGTCCCAGGTCGGGGTGCGTTCGGTGAAGCGGCGGCGATTGTCCTTCCACACACCTTCGTAGGGGCAATTGTGGAAATAGTAGAATTCGAGGTTCTTGAACTCGGATGTGGCTGCGGAGAACAGCTCCTCGCAAAGCCGGACGAACGGATCCATCGATCCGCCGACGTCGAGAAAGAGCAGCAGCTTCACCGCGTTGTGCCGCTCGGGACGCATGCGCACGTCGAGCCAGCCCTGTTTGGCGGTGCCGTCGATCGTCGCGTCGATATCGAGCTCGTCGGCGGCGCCTTCGCGGGCGAAACGGCGCAGGCGGCGCAGCGCGACCTTGATGTTGCGGGTGCCGAGTTCCTTGGTGCTGTCGAGATTCTTGAACTCGCGCTGGTCCCAGACCTTGAGCGCGCGCTTGTGCCTGCTCTCGCCGCCGATACGGACGCCTTCGGGATTATAGCCTGAATTGCCGAAGGGCGAGGTGCCGCCGGTGCCGATCCATTTGCTGCCGCCCTGGTGGCGGGCATGCTGTTCCTCGAGCCGCTCCTTGAGCGTCTCCATGATTTCGTCCCACGAGCCGAGCGACTTGATCGCTTCCATCTCCTCGGGGGTGAGGAATTTATCGGCGATCGCCTTGAGCCAGTCCTCGGGAATGTCGGCCGGGGCGACCCCGTAGTTGGTGGCGATCCCCTTGAACACCTTGGCGAAGACCTGGTCGAAGCGGTCGAGCAGGCCCTCGTCCTTCACGAAGGTGGCGCGGGCGAGATAGTAGAACGCCTCGGGCGTGCGATCGATGATGTCGCGGTCGAGCGCTTCGAGCAGGACGAGGTGCTCCTTGAGGCTCGCCTGGATGCCGGCGGCGCGCAGCTCGTCGAGGAAGGAGAAGAACATGGGCGCCCTTCTAGGGCTGGCGCTCGTACAGCGTCCAGTGGGTGCCCGACATGCCGCGCGCGCGCGCCTCGGCGATCGGCGTGTAGCGGGCGCCGCACAGCTCGATCCGGGCAGGCGGCTGCTCGCCGCGGAAACGATCGGCGAGGAAGAAGCGCGCGGCGGTGCAATCCTCGAGCTGGACGGTGAGGGGATAGTGCGCGGAAGCGGCGGCCGCCTCCAGCGTGGCGATACCGGTCTCGCGGTCGAGCAACAGGCGGGTGCCCTGCGGCGCGCGGGCCTGCATCGCGCGGATCGCAGCGCCGACATCGCCGCGGCGGTTGACTGCGAGGTCCACATCGAGCGCGAGGCTGGCGAGCGTGATCCCGGCAAGCGTGGCGCCGGCGAGCCAGCACTTCCAGCCGCCGGCCTTCATGCCGAGCCAGACGAACTCGGCGAGCAGGACGAGCAGCGCGATGCCAATGAGGAGATAATAGCGCGGGTGCGCGACATTGCCGGAGCGGAGCAGTGCGAGCATCAGCGGGAAGGCGAGGATCGCGAGGCGGTGAAAGGCGATGCGCCACACGCCTGCCGAGGGTGCGAGTACCAGCAGCACCAGCATCGCGGCGATCCCCCAGATGCTCATCGCCGGCAGGCCGACGGTGTATTGCACCATTTCCGAGACGCCGTGGAGCAACTCCAGCGGGTTGTAGGGATCGTAGCGGCCGAAGGTGAAGCCGGTGCGCGCGGCCGCGGCGCCGAGGATGATCGTGACGACAAGAGCGAGGGCGATTGTGGAAGGGAGGAACAGCCGAATTGATCCGGTCAGCGCCTCGCGGAACCCGCTGCGCTTCCACAAGGCGAAGAACACCCAGCCTGCGACTGCGCAGAAGCCGAAGAATAGGATCAGCTGCGAAAAGGCGCCGAGGAAGAAGCAAATCGCCAGCGCGAGCGCGGGGCTGCGCTCGGCCTCGCCGGCGAGCCAGCGATCGACGAGCAGGATCGCGGTGAGCAGCGCCAGCGACATCGGCGCATAGCCGCGTGCTTCCGAGCCGAAGGTGACCAGCGCAGGAGAGACTGCGAAGAGCAGCGCCGTGACCAGCCCGAGCGTCAGGCTGCGGCGCGCGCCGATCGCCGCGGCGACGAGGATCGCGGCAGTGCCGGTAGCGATCGACAGCGCGCGGGCGAGCAGCGGCGGCGCGTCGAAGCCGACCAGCAGCAGCCACAGCGAATTCAGATGGTGGTTGTTGTCGTGGTTGATGTTGAGGAACACGCCAAGCGGCGTTCCGGCATCATGCGCCTGCTTGGCCGACCAGGCTTCGTCGAGCCACAGCGCGCCCTGGGCACCGGCGATGCGGAGCGCCAGGCCAAGCGCGACGATCGCGCCCAGCAGCCACCAATATCGCCTGTCGACGCCCGCTTCCCCCTGCATGGCGTCTGTCATGCGTCAGTGCCGGGGGCGGTACAAGTCAGCGGGCATAGGCATCGATCAGCGAACCGACATAATCGGGCTGGCGGCTGGTCAGCTCGGCGGCGGGACGGGCAGGGCGGACCGCCTTGCCCGCGCTCGGATCGGGCGTGCCGTAGATGAAGCCGTGCGCAGGGTAGATCGAGCTGCCCAGCCCGTCGGTATCGCGATACCAGACCTTGACCAGGCTCCAGTCGCCGCGCTGCGAGACGTCGAACAGCGTGACGTCCTGCTCGGCATGGCCACGTTTGCCGTTCTGGCGCGACCAGTTGGCGTGCGTGACCATCAGCACGCGCTTGTCGACGATGCGGCTGACCACGGCAACATGACCGAGCTGAAGCTTCGAACTTTTGGCAAAGGCGAGGACAGCGCCGACGCGCGGCTTCTGCCCGCGCTGGTAGCGGCCGTCGGCCTGGTCCCACCAGGTCCAGGCGTCGCCATAGATCTGGATCCCCGAGGCTTGACGGGCGAAGGGAACGCACTGGCCGACATATTCGAGAAGCGACTGCGCCTGCGCGGGCATGGCCGCGCAACAGGCGGCAAGCAGGGCAGAGAAACCGAGACCTATACGCATACACGGGTACCGATACAGATACCCCCCCGAGCACCGGGTATCGGGAAGCGGTTAAAATTCGGTTAACTGCGTTTCCGGCCGGCAGGATGTCGTTGTCTGGTCGGACACGGCGCTGCCTCGCTGGTTTACTCGGCTGCGCGGTTCATCGCCCGGATGAAACGTGTGCGATCGAATTCGGCGATGTGCGTGCTCCCCCTGGTACGGTAGCCGGCGATCGTGCGAGCATGGCTGCGGGCCCAAGCATCGAACTTGTCGCGTTCGAATTCGATGGATTGGCTTCGCTGATTGATCAGCGTGATCCCGGCCTTGGCGAATGCCTGATAATTGTCGCGCAGCAGGCAGGCGCTGTCCAGAATATCGAGCCCCTGATATTGGAGGTAGCTGTAGATCTGGCGCAGATTGAGGAATAGATCGGGCGAGGCAGAAAGGTCGCGAGCGGTTTCGTCGGGGAAATAGAAGATGCCGCAATCCGGGCAGATGCGATTGCTGCAATCGCCCCTGTGACGCGGTCCGCCGGACAGTCCGGGACAGGATTTTTCCCGAACCTGCGCTACGGAATAGGTGGCCACCCATCCGGTCAGCAAGGTCGCCGCCAGCAAGATTCCGCCATCGACCAGCGAGAAAAGCACCAGCCCTGCCTTGCCGACACCCGTCGCGCCGGCAATCAGCCCGCCCAGGCTTGCGCCGGCGGTTGCTCCCAGCGTGCCCGCCGCCAGCTTGGGCTTGCGTGCGTCGGGGCCGTGACACAAGGATTTCAGCCCGGCGAGACAAGGCGCCAGGCTGACCGCCGCGCCGACTACGACGGCGGTCAGGCCGTCTATGTGCGTAGTCGCGGCCGCAGGCAGTGCGGCCTGCGCCAGGACGAAGGTCGCGGCGCCGGCCGCCACTCCCAGGGCCGGGTCAGGCGTGGCCGATCGTTTGGAATCCGCCCGCCGGGGAACTGCCGCCAGCGATTCCTCGGAGGCGGACAGAAGGTCGATCGAGTCGTCGATGTCGCGCCCTGGAGCCATATCGCCACCCGTCCTGCTGCTATTGTCGCGGAACTGGGCTCGAACGCGCCGGAGTCTATTCGGAAGCTATGCGGATCGACGCATGTTTGTCTAGCGCGGGGCCGGTCCGGGCGCCGGCGGCTGGCGCGGGAAGGTTTCCAGGCTGGGATCGATCATCGCCCAGGCAGGGGCGTCCTCGGTCCAGATCGCGACTTGCGGGGCGAGATCATTGGGGGCGTCGAGGAAACCCAGGCGAAGGGTACGGAATTGCGGGCGTGCCGAGGACTGACCCATCACCGGCGTGCAGCATTTCGCGCAGAAGCTCTGGGTAAGCGTGTTGCCGCTCGCCGCGACATAGGAGGTGCTGGCAAGCTCGCCTTCCAACGCAATCGCATCGGTGGCGAACATCGCATTGGTGGTCGGCGAGCCCGCAGCGATCTGCTGGCACTGGCGGCACCAGCATTGGCGCACGGCAATCGCGTCGCCCGTGATCGTCGCGGTGACCGCGCCGCAGGCGCAGCGGCCGGTATAGCCGGTCACTTGCTCTGCCGCCGGCTCATGAAGGCAAGGCGTTCGAACAGCATCACGTCCTGCTCGTTCTTGAGCAGCGCGCCGTGGAGCGGCGGGATCGCCTTGCTGCTGTCCTTCGACTGGAGCACGTCGAGCGGCATTTCCTCGTGGAGGAGCAATTTGAGCCAGTCGAGGAGTTCGGACGTGCTCGGCTTCTTCTTGAGCCCTGGGACCTCGCGGATGTCGTAGAAGATATCCATTGCCTTGCTGACCAGGATCTTCTGGATGCCGGGAAAGTGGACGTCGATGATCGCCTGCATCGTCTCGCGGTCCGGGAACTTGATATAGTGGAAGAAGCAGCGGCGCAGGAACGCGTCGGGCAGTTCCTTCTCGTTGTTCGATGTGATCACCACGATCGGGCGCTCGGCGGCGCGGACGGTCTCCTTGGTCTCGTAGACATGGAATTCCATGCGATCGAGCTCCTGGAGCAAGTCGTTGGGGAATTCGATATCGGCCTTGTCGATCTCGTCGATCAGCAGCACGGGGAGCTGCGGCGCAGTGAACGCCTCCCACAGCTTTCCCTTGCGGATGTAATTGGCGATGTCGTGGACGCGCTCGTCGCCGAGCTGGCCGTCGCGCAGCCGGGCGACCGCATCATATTCGTAGAGGCCTTGCTGCGCCTTGGTGGTCGACTTGACGTTCCACTCGATCAGCGGGGCGTTCACCGCCTTGGCGATCTCGTACGCGAGGACGGTCTTGCCGGTGCCGGGCTCGCCCTTGACGAGCAAGGGACGGCGGAGAGTGACGGCCGCGTTGACGGCGACCTTGAGGTCCTCCGTCGCGACATAGCTTTGGGTGCCTTCGAAACGCATGGCGCTTGGTAGAGGGGCAGGGTGCCCCGACGCAAGGACTCAGGCGCGGGTACGGGCGCTGGCGCGGGCTTCGAGCAGGTCCCACAGGCCGCGATGCTGGGCGAAGACCTGTTGCGCGCCGAACAGCATCGCGCGCTCCATTGCGCTTTCGCGGGCGAGCGCATCGACGACGCTGACGGTCTCCTCGGCGAGCGGGAGAGTCGATGCCGGCGCCTTGAGGCCCAAGCGGTCGGCGACGGCATCGAGCACGCCGCGCACCGTTGCCCAGTCGATCACCATCGCAAGCGCGGCACCGGCGGCGCAACCGGCGCGGTCAGACTGGGCGAGCATGTCGAGCGCGTGGCGCTGGGCATGCGCAGCCGATTCGGATTCGGCGTGCCCGGGGGTGCTCGGCAGCGGACCGGCGGCAGCGACGATGCGGACGAGATAGGCGCGCTCGGTCGCGAAGGCGCCGGCAGCGGCTTCCAGCCAGTCGCGTTCGAGCGACACCTGGGCATGTGCCAGCGCATAATCGATCACGCCGGGATGGCGACCGTGGAGCACGCAGATGAAATGGGCGGCATCGGCGAGGTCGCGCAGCGGCTCGAGGGTCTCGGCGAGGCGGCGGAGCCAGGGATGATTCGCGCTGCCATCGGATGCGACGAGCGATCCCATCGCTCCCCATGTGCCACCGAGACGGGCGATCTGTGCAGTATCAAACGGCATATGCCCCCAAACCCTGGAATGCCGACAAACATCGACACGCGCTTCATGCAACTCAGGTCTATACCGAAGCACGTAAAGACGTGGTTGACGCCGCGTTTACCTTTCAGTCGCGGTTTGTGGATGGCCTAGATCTGCAGCGCTCCAGCGCAAGCAGGAAGCCAGAACAGCGAAGTAATACGATGTCCCCGGCTCCTGCCTTCGCAGAAGCGCAAAAGGTACTTCACCAGTTGAACATCGTCCCGTCTTCGAGCCGGTTCACGGGAAGATAGGCGCGCTTATACTCGTATTTGGCGGCGAGCGCCTCGTCGATGTCCACGCCCAGGCCCGGCTTGTCGCCGGGATGCATCAGGCCGTTGGCGAGCGAATAGGCGTGTGGGAAGACCGCGTCGGTCTCGGGCGTATGCCGCATATATTCCTGGATGCCGAAATTGGGCACCGACAGGCCGAAGTTGAGCGCTGCGGCCATGCTGACCGGCGAAAGGTCGGTGGCGCCGTGGCAGCCGGTGCGGACCTGGTGGAGGTCGGCGAGCCCGGCGATCCGGCGCAGATGGGTGATGCCGCCGGCATGGACCACGGTGGCGCGGATATAGTCGATCAGCTGCTCCTCGATGAGCTGCTTGGCGTCCCACACCGAATTGAAGATCTCGCCGACTGCGAGCGGCGTGGTGGTGTGCTGGCGGATCATGCGGAAGCCGGCCTGGTTCTCGGCCGGCGTCGCGTCCTCCAGCCAGAACAGGCGATAGGGTTCGAGATCCTTGCCCAGCCGCCCGGCCTCGATCGGCGTCAGGCGGTGATGGACATCGTGGAGCAGATGGACGTCCCAGCCGAGCTGGTCGCGCGCCTTGGCGAACAATTCGGGCACGTGGCGCAGATATTTGGAGGTCGACCAGACCGTCTCCTCGGGCAGCGAGCCCTTGGCGGGCTCGTAGTAGAAGCGCTCGCCCGACACGCCATAGGTCGCGGCAAGGCCGGGGACGCCCGACTGGAGACGGACCGCTTTGTAGCCCTGTTCGAGATATTCCTGCGCGCGCTCGATCGTCTCGGAAATGTCGCTGCCATTGGCATGACCATAGACCATGCAGCCTTCGCGCGAGGCGCCGCCGAGCAGCTGCCAGACCGGCAAGTTGGCGATCTTGCCCTTGATATCCCACAACGCCATGTCGACCGCGGCGATCGCCGTCATCGTCACCGGGCCGCGGCGCCAATACGCACCCTTGTAGAGATACTGCCAGATATCCTCGATCTGGTGCGCGTCGCGGCCGATCAGGCAGGGGACGACATGGTCTTCCAGATAGCTCGCCACCGCGAGTTCGCGGCCGTTCAGGGTTGCGTCGCCGATCCCGTACACGCCTTCGTCGGTCTCGATCTTGAGGGTTACGAAATTGCGGCCGGGGCTGGTCACGATGACACGCGCGGAAGTAATGCGGGGCAAGGTCGAGACTCGTGTTGAAATTGGTCAGGCCAATATCGCCTTGTGGTATGATCGGTGTCAACCTAGGGTGTTGCGACAGGTGAGGGCGTAATGAAAATCACGGGCAACAAGCTGTACCAGCGCGTGGCGGCGTCGATCACCGAAGCGATCGAAGGCGGGCGCTGGTCGCCCGGCACGCGCCTGCCCGGCGAGCGCGACCTTGCCGAAGAATATAAGGTCAGCCGCCCGACGATCCGCGAGGCGATGATCGCGCTCGAAATGCGCGGCTGGATCGAGGCGCGGCACGGATCGGGGCTTTATGTCACGCGGCGCGAGCATGGCAGCGGACAGCGCGAGGATTCGCTCAATTTCGACGTCGGCGCGTTCGACCTGACCGAGGCGCGGATCCTGTTCGAAGGCGAAGCGGTCGCGCTGGCGGCGGTATCGATTACCGACGAGCAGCTTGCCGAGCTCGATGCGCTGCTGGTCGAGATGGCGGCGGAGGATTCGGGCAAGCCATCGGTGATGGATGCCGACCACCGTTTCCACCTGGCGATCGCCACCGCCACGGGCAATGCGGCGATCCGCAGCGTAATCGAATATCTCTGGGACTTGCGCACCAAGTCGCCGCTCGCCGCGAATATGTTCGCCCGCGCCAAGCGCGGCGGCATCACCCCGCGCGTGGAGGAGCACCGCCCGATCGTCGCAGCGCTCCACGCCCGCGATCCGCATGCCGCGCGGAGCGCCATGCGGCGGCACCTGCGCGGCGTGGTCGACGACCTGCTCGAAGCGACCGAGCTCGAAGTGATGGAGCGCGCGCGGAGCGAGCTCGACGCGCGGCGCGACAAGGTAGCGCGACGGTTGAAGATCGGGTCCGCTTAGGGGCGAGAATGCCCGGCGCGCTGTCCGGAACGCCGGCTTAAGTCAGGTCATGTTTCAGGCTATCGCCGATGGAACCAAGCAAGGCGACGGAAGCCGCGAGCGTGGCTGGCGAATCCCCCATGTCCGCCCCGATCGCAGCCTTCACCTCCGTGGCTACCTCCACGATCTCGACTGCGTCGGCGACCGTGATGACCGAACGCTCGATGAGACCGTGGATAAGGCTTTCGACCAGCAGCATGGCAGCTTGGCCATGCGCATCAGCCTCACGAAGAGAAGGCCCACGCGCCCTATCGTTGTCATTGGTAAGATCAGACATCGCAACGCTCCGGATGGTGGCGAGAGCGCGCATATCCCTCAGCCGCCGGAGCCAAAGACTTCACCGACGATGCTAGGACCTTAGATGAAAACGAACCTTGCACACACATTCAGATCAATAAATCACTATAATAATTATCAATGTTACCCTTGCCAGCGGTGTGCCAGAGTGGCGCATGGCGAATCGCTTCATCGAAAAGCTAAATGGTTTCGTCTCTCTCAATGTTGAGGAAGTCGCCGCGCTCGCAGCCGCCACGGCGGGAGCGCGCGAGGAGCCAGCACGTAGGGACTTGATCCGCGAGGGCGACAGGCCCGGCCCGGTGTTTGTGGTGCTGAGCGGTTGGCTCTGCCGCTATAAGATTCTGCCGAACGGTACCCGCCAGATATTGGCCTTTCTGATGCCGGGAGATTCGTGCGATCTGCACATCGGCCTCCTCGCCGAAATGGATCACAACATCCAGACCGTCACACCGGCGGTGGTCGCCACGATCAGCCGGGAGAAGATGGACGCGCTGATGGAGCAGCATCGCGGCATCGCCCGGGCAATGTAAATCGGGCAGCTGGTCGATGAAGGTACCATGCGCGCCTGGATCACCAGCATGGGGCGTCGAACGAGCCTTGAGCGCGCGGCGCATCTGATGTGCGAACTTTACCTGCGCGGGCGCAATATCGGTTTGACCCTAGAAGCCAGCTTGGAAATGCCGCTCTCCCAATTGCTGTTGTCCGATGCGCTCGGCATGACGCCGGTGCACCTCAATCGCGTCTTGAAGAAACTGCGGCAGTCCGGTGTGATGACACTGAGCCGGAACAGCCTTCGTATCGCGGACCCCGCGCGCCTGGTGCAAATCGCCGGCTTCGACGAGAACTACCTGCACCGGCGGCTGCGTCCTGCGGCATGACAGGGGCTGCTCCGAGGCGGTAATGATGATGGGCGTTAGCGGCCGATCGTGACGATTGCGACCGCAAGGCAGCCATCTGAATCCCCGAGCAGGCTGACGAGTAACGCGTTTTCGACGGCACGATCTTGGCGTGCGCAACGTGACACGACGCTTTGGCACCTGCACCTGAGCGCGGATATTGAGGCCGCAGGATAGGGTGCATATATTTTTGCAAATAAACTCATGTTGGAAAGCAATTGTGAGACTGCGCTATTTCTTCGCTGGAGACTTGGAGGCAGTCATGACGCGGCAGATCATTAGCGAATATCAACAGCGGGATTATTATACACGGCGGCTGGAGCAATCGCGTTCGCTAGCTATTGCTGCCACGAGCCCCTCGGTACGCGCGATCCACGCCGAAATGGCAGCAGGATACGAAGTTCTGGCTCGCAATGCCATGAGGGACGCGCTTCCAATTTGGTCGTCGCTGTCCCGTCAGCCATTGGCGTATCTAGCGATGGGCGAACCTTGAACGTCAGCTAATGCGTTTAAATTATTGGGAGCAGACAGGCGGCTTTCCACGCAGTGTCCGCCATTCGGCGCTAGGATTTGCTCTGCTTGCCTGCGGTTGGCGTTGGCGGAAGTGGCGGAGAGGGTGGGATTCGAACCCACGGTGAGCTTGCACCCACGGCGGTTTTCAAGACCGCTGCCTTAAACCACTCGGCCACCTCTCCGCTGACGCCCCCGCTATCGCGGTCCGCGACGGTTCGCCACAAAATCTTGCTCGGTTGCCAATATCAGGGGGTTCATGCCCGCGTCCGGCTGTGGCACAAAACCGGGATGTTGGCTTTGCGTGCGATATTCGGAAAGGCGGCGGCTCTTGCCGTGGCCGTGGTGGTGGCTAGCCCGGCGGCGGCGCCGGCGATCGCGCAGGACGAAAGCGGCTTCCAGGCCTATCTCCAGACGCTTGCCCGCCAGGCGCTTGCCGAAGGGGTGAGCCGGCGCACGGTCGATCTGGTGATCCCGACGCTGACCTATAATGCCCGCGTGGTCGAGCTCGACCGCCAGCAGCCCGAGACGCGGCCCAATGCGCCGATCTCCAACTTCGAGCCCTATCGCGTGAAGCATGTCGATGCCGCGCGGATCGGGCAGGGGCGCGCCGCCTATCAGCGGGTGCGCAGCCGGCTCGAGCGGATCGAGCGCGAGACCGGCGTGCCCGAATCGATCATGGTGGCGATCTGGGGACATGAGACCGCCTATGGCAAGGTGATGGGCGGGTTCGATTTGCCGCGCGCGCTTGCCAGCCTTGCCTATGAAGGGCGCCGGCGCGCATTGTTCGCGGGCGAATTCATAGCGACGCTCAAGATGGTCGATCGCGGGGTGCCGCGACAGAAGCTGGTCGGCAGCTGGGCGGGCGCGTTCGGCGGGCCGCAGTTCCTGCCGAGCGTGTATCTGCGGCTGGCAGTGGACGGCGACGGCGACGGGCTTGCCGACATCTGGACGAGCGAGCCGGACACGCTCGCCTCGATCGCCAATTATTTCGTCAATGCCGGCTGGCGCAAGGGGCAGCCCTGGGGCGTCGCGGTGCGCGTGCCCGAAGGGTTCAACCGTGCGGCCGTGGTGGGGCGGACCGTCGCGCCGCGCTGCCCGCGCGTGTTCGAGCGCCACAGCCGCTGGAAGAGCATCGCCGAATGGCGCGCGCTCGGGCTGACGATGCAGGGGCGCGGCTGGCCGGCGGATAGCGTGCAGGCGACGTTGCTCGAGCCCGACGGGCCCGGACGGACCGCGTATCTGCTCACCGGCAATTATCGCGTGATCCTCGATTATAATTGCTCGAATTTTTACGCTTTGTCGGTAGGCCTGCTCGCCGATGAAGTCGAACGCTAGCGCAGTCGCTGCTCTTCTCCTCCTCGCCGGATGCGGCGGGGACCGGGGTTATGCCAATTACGGACCCGAGCTTCCCGGCTCGGTCGCCGCACAAAGCTGGGGGCAGCGCATCGCCACGCCGCCGGCGCGCGGCGCCTCGGGAATCGCCGGGACTCCGGTAGTCACGGCGGAAGTGCTGCCGCCTGCCGATGCGGTCCAGACCGGCCCGGGTGCGAGCTATGCCGTGCCGGGACGCCAGCCGCCTCAGCCACAGCAGCGCCCGCAGGCCGCGCCCCGAATCGAGGCCGCGCAGGAACGCGAGATCGATCCTGCAGTGGGCCTGGAAGGGCCGCGCGGCTCGTCGCAGCGTGCGCCGGGCGAGCAGCGCTATGACGAGATCGGCTATGCCGCGGTTGAGGATCCGAGCGAGGGCGTCACCGGGGTGCATGCCTCGCTGCCGGTCGATACGCTGGTCGAAGTGACGTCGCTTGAGAACGGTCGGACGATCGTGCTGCTGATCAACGCGACCGATCCGGGGGCCGCGCGGCCCATCACCCTTTCGGCGGGTGCCGCGCGCGAGCTTGGCCAGGCCGGCAGCGAACGGCTGGCGGTGCGGGTGCGGAAAGTGGCCGCAGGGCCGGGTGACATGCTCGCACTGAGTTCGGGCCGTCCGGCGGCGGCGCGACCCGATACCCCGCCGGTGCTGCTCAATGCGCTGCGGAAGCATCTCGCCGCCGCCCCGGTGGCTGCTTCACCATCTCCGGCGCGCCCGGCCGCTACGCGCCCGGCCGTGTCGCGGCCCGCGCCGCCGCCCCGCGCGGCCCGTCCGGCCTCGGGACCGGGCTTTTATGTCCAGATCGCCGCACTTTCTAACGCTGCGAACGCGCAAGCGCTTGCGCGGAGGATGGGCGGGTCCGTAAAGCAGGGCGGAGGGCTCCATCGCGTGCAGCTCGGCCCCTTCGCGACGCGAGGGCAGGCGGATGCTGCGCGGGCCGGGGCCGCACGCGCGGGTTATGGGGACGCGCGCGTGATCGCCGTCAACTGAGTAACCCGGGGACCCGGACGTCATGAAGAAGCTTTTCGCCGCATCGATCCTGGCGCTCGCCGTCGCGTATCCGACCACTGCGCAGAACCCGCCCTTCGATACGCCGGCACCGATCGCCTATATCGAGGACCTGTCCTCGGGCGCGGTGCTCTATGCCAAGGATGCCGATCGCCGCATCCCGCCGGCGTCGATGGCCAAGATGATGACCGTCTACGTTGCGTTCGACCTGATCAAGCAGGGCAAGCTCAAGCTCAGCGACACGGTCGAGGTACGCCCCGAGACGTGGAAGAAGTGGCACTCGCAGGGATCGACGATGTTCCTCGCGGTAGGCGAGACGCCGCGCGTCGAGGACCTGCTCAACGGCATCGTCACGCTTTCGGGTAACGACGCGTGCGTCGTCCTGGCCGAGAAGATCGCCGGGACCGAAGAGGCGTTCGTTAACCTGATGAACGTCAAGGCCAAGGAGATCGGCCTGTCGAACAGCCAGTTCGGCACGTCGAACGGCTGGCCCGACGAAGGCCGCACCTATGTGACTGCGCGCGACCTTGCGCATCTCGCCAAGGCGACGATCCAGGATCATCCGCAGCTCTACAAGCAGTTCTACAGCCGTACGTCGTATACCTGGGGCAAGACCCTGGGCGCCGGCGCGGCGATCACCCAGGGCAATCGCGATCCCCTGCTTGGCCGCGTTGCCGGTGCCGACGGGTTGAAGACCGGGCACACCGACGAGGCTGGTTATGGCTTCACCGGATCGGCCGAACAGAATGGCCGTCGGCTGGTGATGGTCGTCGCCGGGCTCGATTCCTATGGCGGCCGCGCCGAGGAATCGGTGCGCTTCATGCAGTGGGGCTTCCGCGCATGGAGCCCGCAGCCGATCGCGTCGAAGGGCAAGAAGATCGGCGATGTCGAAGTCCAGGGCGGCGGGTCGAGCAGCGTCGGGGTCATCGCACCGCGCGACCTCAATGCGACGGTTCCGGCCGGCACCACGCCGAAGATGACCGGCAAGCTGGTCTATCTCGGTCCGGTAAAGGCACCGATCAAGGCGGGCGCCCATATCGCCGACCTCGTCGTCGAGACGCCGGGCATGCCCACCCAGACTCTGCCGCTGGTGGCGCAGGCCGACGTCGGCGAAGCAGGCTTCTTCCGCCGCGTGTGGCTCGGACTGACGTCGTTCTTCGGATAGTCGTCACCCCGGCGAACGCCGGGATGACGTTTTGAGTTTGATGCTGCCATGTTGACCGGCAACGAATCTGCGCGCGATGCGCTCGCCGCTGCGATGGCCAGCGGGGCGCTGCATCATGCCTGGCTGATCGCTGGACCCGAGGGGGTGGGGAAGGGCGCGTTCGCGCGTGCCGCCGCCGCGCGGATGCTGGCCGAGGCAAGCGAGCCGCACAGGCTTTCACCCGGCTGGGACGTGCCCGAGACTACCCAGACCGCGCATCTGATCGCCGCGGGCGCGCATCCCGATTACCGCGCGCTGGTGCGCCTGCCGAAGGATGCCGCCAAGCCCGACGAGGCGTTGGCGCGGTCGATCACCATCGCGCAGGTGCGCAGCCTGCAGCCGCTGTTCGCGACCAAGCCCTCGCTGAGCAGCCGCCGCGTGATCGTGATCGATTCGATCGACGATCTCGAACGCGGCGGCGCCAACGCGCTGCTCAAGAACCTGGAAGAGCCGCCAGCGGGGACGATTTTCCTGCTGGTCAGCCATGCTCCGGGGCAATTACTCCCAACGATACGATCGCGCTGCCGGCTGCTGCGGTTCGAAGCGCTTGCCTCGGACCAGGTTGCGGGGATCCTGCGCGCCGAGCTTCCCGAGGCGAGCGCGAGCGAGATCGACGCGCTGGTGCGTGCGGGTGAAGGCTCGCCGGGCCGTGCATTGGGGTTTGCCGGGCTCGACCTGGCGGCGCTGGAGGGCGACATGGCGGTGCTCGCCCAGACCGGCGACCCTTCGAACGCAGTGCGCTCGCGGCTAGCCAAGCTGCTCGGCCCGAAGGCCGCACAGCCGCGCTACGAAGCATTCCTGCACCGCGCGCCGAGCTTTATCGCCGAACAGGCGCGCACGCGGTCGGGCGAGGGGCTACGCGTTGCGCTGGACGCCTATGCCGCCGCGCGCGAGCTGGTCGGCGGCGCCACGGGACTGTCGCTCGATGCGGGCGCCACCGTGTTCGAGATGTCAGGGCTGATCGCGCGCCTGTCACCGCGTTGAGCACTTGACGTTCACGTAAAGGTAAAGCTATAAAGGCGCATGCCCGCTACTGCCTTTTCCGTCGAGGCCCTGGCGCCTATCGAGCCGCGTCC
Organism: Sphingomonas sp. LM7; assembly: GCF_002002925.1. Classification (NCBI taxonomy): domain Bacteria; kingdom Pseudomonadati; phylum Pseudomonadota; class Alphaproteobacteria; order Sphingomonadales; family Sphingomonadaceae; genus Sphingomonas; species Sphingomonas sp. LM7. The sequence goes on from NZ_CP019511.1 coordinate 990,212, forward strand.
CGAGCAGGGCGCCTTCTCCATCTCCGACCTTTGCGCGGAGTTCAGCGTCACGCCGCGTGCGCTGCGCTTCTACGAGGACGAGGGTCTGATCGCGCCCGAGCGGCGGGGCACCCAGCGAATCTATTCGCACGCCGATCGTGCGCGACTGGCCTGGATTCTCCGCGGCAAGCGCGTCGGCTTCAGCCTTGGCGAGATCAAGGAGATGATCGATCTATACGATGTCGGCGAAGGCCGCCGGGTGCAGAAACAAGTGACACTCGAGCGCTGCCGCGATCGCATCGAGCTTCTCGAAAACCAGAAGCGCGATATCGACGCGCACATCACCGAACTCCAGCAATTCGTACAGCTGCTCGAAAGCAGCGACGCTCACTGAGGAACCTGAAATGCCGCAATATACGCCGCCCGTGCGCGACACGCGCTTCATTCTCGACTCGGTGATCGGGCTCGATCGCTATGCCAATCTCCCCGGTTTCCAGAATGCGACGCCCGATGTGGTCGAGGCGGTGCTGGACCAGGGCGGGCAATTCGTCGCCGACGTGCTGTTCCCGATCAACCATTCGGGCGACCAGCAGGGCTGCACGCGCCACGACGACGGCAGCGTGACCACGCCGGACGGATTCAAGGAAGCATATCAGGCGTTCGTCGAGAGCGGCTGGGGCACGCTGAGCGCGCCGGCCGAGTTCGGCGGGCAGGAAATGCCGCACGTCGTCTCGACAGCGTTTCAGGAATATATGATCTCGGCCAACATGGCGTTCGCGATGTACCCGGGGCTGACCCACGGCGCGATCGCGGCGTTGCTGGTCAAGGGCTCGGAGGAGCAGAAGGCCAAGTACGTTCCCAAGATGGTGTCGGGCGAGTGGGGCGGCACGATGAACCTTACCGAGCCGCATTGCGGCACCGACCTGGGGCTGATCCGCACCCGCGCCGAGCCCAATGCCGATGGCAGCTGGTCGATTACCGGGACCAAGATCTTCATTTCGTCGGGCGAGCACGACCTGACGAGCAACATCATCCATCTGGTGCTCGCAAAGACGCCGGGCGCGCCCGAGAGCAGCAAGGGCATCTCGCTCTTCGTGGTGCCCAAGTTCTTCGTCGGCGACGATGGCGCGCTGGGCCAGCGCAACGCAGTGTCGTGCGGCTCGATCGAGCACAAGATGGGCATCCATGCCAATTCGACGTGCGTTATGAACTATGACGGCGCCACCGGCTGGCTGGTCGGCGATGAGATGAAGGGTCTCGCCGCGATGTTCATCATGATGAACGCCGCACGTCTCGGCGTCGGGCTGCAGGGGCTGGCAGTGGGCGAGACTGCGTACCAGAACGCCGTCCAGTATGCGCATGATCGGCGTCAGGGCCGCGCGCTGACCGGGCCCGCCGAGCCCAACGAGAAGGCCGATACGCTGTTCGTCCATCCCGACGTCCGCCGCATGCTGATGGAAGCCAAGGCGCAGACCGAGGGGCTGCGTGCGCTCTGCCTGTGGGGGGCGCTGCAGGTCGATCTCGAACATGCCGCGCCGAGCGAGGAGGAGCGGCAGCTCGCCGCGGACCTGATCGGGCTGCTCACCCCGGTGATCAAGGGCGTCGGAACCGATATCGGCTATAAGGTCGCGACGGACGCGCAGCAGGTCTATGGCGGCCACGGCTACATCGCCGAATGGGGCATGGAGCAGTATGTCCGCGATGCCCGGATCTCTATGATCTACGAAGGCACCAACGGCGTGCAGGCGATGGATCTGGTCGGCCGCAAACTCGCCCAGAATGGCGGCCGCGCGGTCCAGGCCTTCTTCAAGCTGGTCGCCGAGGAAGTCGCTGCCGCAAAGGGCAATGAGAAGCTGGCGAGCTTTGCGGAGGGACTGGAAAAGGCGCGCGGCCATCTCCAGGGCGCGACGATGTGGCTGGCGGCCAACGGCTTCCAGAACCCCAATCATGTCGGCGCGGGCGCCTATCCCTATATGCAGCTAACCGGGACGGTGGCGCTGGGGCTGATGTGGCTGCGCATGGCCAAGGCGGCGGTGGAAGCGCTGGCAGCGGGCGGCGACAACCCGAAGTTCCTCGAAGCCAAGCTGGTCACTGCGCGCTTCTATGCCGAGCGCTTCTTTCCCGATGCCGGCGCGCTGCGTCGCAAGGTCGAGAGCGGCAGCGATGCGGTGATGGCGCTCGACCCGGAGATGTTCCGCGCGGCATGATCGTGCTTGAGCCGGGAGGGGTGGCATAGCATGGTCGGGCAATGAGCCTGACCAATGTCCCCCTTCAGCCTATCGAACGCGGTGAATTGCATGTGATGCACGCGCGCGGCGCAGTGTCGGCGCTGGCCCTGATCGCCATCGCAGCGATCATCGAGATCGTGTTTGCCGACGAATTGCCAATCCAGGGCGTGCTCGCCGGCGTGGCGCTGGTCGTGGCTTTATGGCTGGCGGTGGTGGCACCACCGCGGCGCTGGCGGCATTGGCGCTATGCGTTCACCGGCACCGAGTTGCATGTCGCGCATGGCTGGTGGACACGCATCCACACGATCGTGCCGGTGCTGCGCGTCCAGCATATCGACTTGGCGCAGGGCCCGTTGGAACGTATCTTCGGCGTGGCGCGGCTGGTGCTCCATACGGCGGGCACCGCGAGTACGATCGTCACACTGCCGGGCGTTGCGCGCGAAACCGCCGAGCAGATCCGTGACGACATCCGGGCACGGATCGGCAGCGCCGCGTGAACGATGACGCACCACGCCGGGTGCATCCGGCGACCATCGTGATCGGGATGCTCAAATCGGGGCCGTCGATCGTGTTTGTCATACCCGCGCTCTATGCGGCCAGCACCAAGTTCGGGCTGCTGGCTAGTGTGGTGCTGATCCTTGCCGGGCTCGCGGCGATGGCGCTCTGGACCTGGTTAGGCTGGTGGTATCTGACCTACCGGCTGGCCGACGATGCATTCGTGATCGAGAGCGGCATTCTCCATCGCAGCCGGCGCGAGATTCCGCTTGAACGCGTGCAGGACGTATCGTTCGAACAGAAGCCGCTCGCGCGTCTGCTGGGGCTGGCGCTGGTGCGCATCGAGACCGGCGGCGGTGGCGAGGATGAAGGCGTGCTCGACAGCGTCACGCTGGCCGAGGCGCAGCGGCTGCGGCTCGCACTGCGGCGATTGCCCGCCGCCGCGGCGGTCGAGAGCGAGGATCCGGAGGCCGGACGGCGCGTGTTCGCGATGTCGGGGGGGCGGGTGGTGCTCTATGGGATGTTCAACTTCTCGCTAGTGTGGATCGCGGGGATTTTCGCGGTGCTGCAGATGACGGACCGCGTTATCGAGCTGGATTGGGAGCAGATGATGGGCCTCGCGCAGAGCGAAGTGCGCAGCCATCTGACGATCGGTGCAGTGCTGGCGGTGCTCGCTTTGGCGCTGGGGTTGGGCGTGCTCGCCGGCGTCTCGCAAACCTTCGTGCGCGAGTATGGCTTCAGTCTCGACGAGCGGGGCAGCCGTTTCCGGCGCATCCGCGGCCTGCTGACGCGCAGCGAAGTGGTGATCGTCAAGGACCGCGTCCAGCTGGCGCTGGTCCATCGCGCGCCGCTGCGCGGCCGGTTCGGCTGGCAGAGCCTCGAGATGCAGACGCTGGGCGGCAGTGACGATGCCTCGGGCCGGCAGGCGATGGCGCCTTTCGCGCGGGCTGACGAAGTGGCGCGGGTGATCGATGCCGCAGGACTGCCGCAATTCGAGGGAGACACGCTGACCCCAGTCTCGCGCGGCCACATCCTGCGCGCGGCGCTTCGTCACGGACTGCCGGTGCTGGTCCTGTTCGCGATTGCTGGTGCACTGCTGCCGATATTGTGGATCGGTCTGACGCTGGTGCCGGTGCCCGTCGGCGTCGCACTCCTGCAACGGCGCCATCATCGCTACGGGCTTCGCGCGACCAGCGTGCAGGTGGCGCGGGGCGTGCTGTCGCAGCGCGACTGGACGGTGCCCTATGCGGCGGTGCAGACGCTCACGGTGCGCCGGACCTGGCTCCAGCGCCGGCTCGGGCTGGCGACGGTGATGATCGACACTGCGGGCGCCGGTGGCTGGGCCGCACCCGACATCGCCGATGTCTCCGAGCCGATCGCCTTCGAACTAGCGCAGACACTCGCGGCCCGCGCCGACCTCAGTTACCCGGCGGGGACGCCTGGGCCGCGACCGGTTTCACTGCAGGAAGCGTGAGCGTGACCGGCCGCGCAGGGGCGGGCGCGGGGTCGGCCTTGCGGCGGACACCGGTGAGCGTGGCGGGGCCAGTGGCCGCCTTCGCATCGGGAAGTGGTGTCGGCGAGGCGGCGGGGGCAGGCGCGACGGCGACCGGCGGCTGGACCCGCATGCACTGGATCGGGCTCGGCCGCTTATATTGCTGGCAGTTCCAAAGCGCCTTGGCATAGCCCTGCGCCTGGTCGCGCAGATAGCTGAACGAGAGGGCCGCGGTCTGTGCAGGGGTGGCGGGGAGCCTGGCCGGCTTCTGCTTGGGGTCAGTCCACGCCATGAACTTGCAGTAGAGCCGCTCGCCACAGGTCTTGATCGCGAGCGCGGCGAACGCATCCGGGTTCATCTTGCGGTCGAGCACGACGAGAAAGTGATTGGCATCGAGCCCGGCGCCGACTGCATTGGGAACGGCGCTGTCGGGTATCGTCGCGGGATCGATCAACGTGCCGTCGCCCTGGAGCGCCGTTTCGAGCGGATTGGTCGTGTCGCCCTGATGCACCGGCGACAGCCGCGCCATCTGGGACACATTTGGCTCGACGCCGGCATAGCCACGGTTGAATGCCGGGGGCGTGCCCCACCAGCCGGCCCAGCGGAAGAACAGATGCGTATCGACCGCGGTGATCTTCTCCAGGCTGGAGCTCCAATAGGGCACCACCCAGTTGGTGTGGTAATGCGTGGCATGGCCGACCGGGCGATAGACGCTGCCGTTCAGCGCCATCCGCGACACGTCGCGCGCGCGCTCCCAGGCCGCGGTGCCGGGCGAATAGCGCAGCATCGCCCCGTCGCAGGTGAAGGTGAACTGGCAGCCGGTGCTGCGCTCCGATCCCTGGAAGACGACGCCGCAGACGGTCTTGGGGAAGGCGGGATGGCGCATGCGGTTGATGATGACCTGCGCGACTGCGCGCTGGCCAACGGCATCGTCGCCGGCCTCGTAATAGACCGCCGCCGCAAGGCAATCGACGGCGCGCGCCTGACTGTCCGCACCGCCGGAAAGGCGGAAGGCGCGGGCAGCGGGATTGGCGAGCGTGGAGAAGGGGATCGCCGCATTGATCGCGCGCGCGTCGTCAGGCGCGACTTGCTGGAGCTTGACCGGTTCGACGGGGGGCAATTCCTGCTTGGGAACCACCCGCTTGGAGATCACCACGGGCGCGCGCTTGTGAACGATGACGCGCGGCGCGGTGGATACGATCAGCAGCGGGACGGCGATCGCGGCCAGCGCCAGCAGGGCGAGCACGATCTTGAGCCACGGTGCCACGGACGCAGCAGGCACGACGACAGGCTCTTCGGGACGCATCAGCATGACCGGCGGTCTCGCTCAGCCCAGCGGCGCGCGAAGGCGCCGGGAGATCGGGATCGGGAACGAGGGTACGGACAAAAGCTGCTCCACAGGCGGGGTCGCCGCCCATAACGCAGCACGGGCCGATTTGGAACCATTGCGGCGCCGAAACGCCGCTGGAGAGGGGTGATCAGGGCAATCCCCTTCCTGAAAGGGAAGGGGTAGGGGTGGGTTCAACGCCGGGCAGGGCTTGATGCCCTGCTCGGCGCTTTGGTGACCGGCGCTGAGTCTTTTGGGCGCGCAGACGCGCGCATCCACCCCCTGCCCCTCCCTTGCCGGGAGGGGAGTTTCGTCGGCTCAGCTCTCGGGCAGGAAGTCGGGAACGCTGAGATAGCGTTCGCCGGTGTCGTAGTTGAAACCGAGCACGCGCGCGTTGTCGGGCAGGTCGGGCAGCTTCTGGAGGATCGCGGCGAGCGTGGCGCCCGACGAGATACCGACCAGAAGGCCCTCTTCACGCGCAGCGCGACGGGCCATGTCCTTGGCGACGCCGGCATCGACCTTGATGACGCCATCGATCGCGTCGGTGTGCAGGTTGCGCGGCACGAAGCCGGCGCCGATGCCCTGGATCGGGTGCGGGCCCGGCGTACCGCCCGAGATGACCGGCGAAAGCTCGGGCTCGACGGCGAAGACCTTGAGATTGGGCCAGCTCTTCTTGAGCGTCTCGGCGACGCCGGTGATGTGGCCACCGGTGCCGACGCCGGTGATCACCACGTCGATCGGCGTGTCGGCGAAGTCGTTCAGGATTTCCTGTGCCGTGGTACGGGCATGAACATCGACATTCGCAGGGTTTTCAAACTGCTGCGGCATCCAGGCGCCTTCGGTGGTCTCGACGATCTCCATCGCGCGTTCGATCGAGCCCTTCATGCCCTTCTCGCGCGGCGTGAGATCGAAGCTGGCGCCATAGGCCAGCATCAGCCGACGGCGCTCGAGGCTCATGCTCTCGGGCATCACCAGGATCAGCTTGTAGCCCTTGACCGCGGCGACCATCGCCAGGCCGACGCCGGTATTGCCGCTGGTCGGCTCGACGATCGTCCCGCCGGGCTTGAGATCGCCCGACTTCTCGGCCGCCTCTACCATCGCCAGTGCGATGCGGTCCTTGATCGAGCCGCCGGGGTTCGAGCGCTCGGACTTGATCCAGACCTCGGCACCGGGGAACAGCTTCTGCACACGGATGTGCGGCGTGTTGCCGATGGTCTCGAGGATCGTGTTCGCCTTCATGTCGTCATCTCCTTGGGAGGCACTTCGAGGTTGGCCGGAGGATCGAAGGTGCGAGCCCGCCTGAGCTCTGGGAATAGCTTGGCCCATAGCAGGGTGACAAGCACCGCGCCGATACCGCCGCCGATCACTGCGGCGACCGGACCGATCGCCGCGGCGAGGAAGCCCGATTCGGCTTCGCCGAGTTCGTTCGATCCCGAGACGAACAGCGTCGACACCGCGCCGACGCGGCCGCGCATCTGGTCCGGCGTGTAGAGCTGGATCAATGACTGGCGGACATAGACCGAGACCATGTCGGCAGCGCCGAGTATGAACAATGCGACGAGCGAGAGCAGCACGGCAGGAGCGAAGTCGCTGCCGATTGCCCTCGGCCCGAGCAAGCCGACGAACAACGGTGCCGATGCGCCGAATATCACGGTGGCCACCCCGAAGACGGCCACGGCGATCAGCATTTTCTTGCCGACTTCGGTCTTGAGCGGACGCCACGAGAAGAGCAGCCCGACCAGCACGGCGCCCAGCGCCGGCGCGGCGCGGAGATGGCCGAGACCCTCCGAGCCGACCTGGAGGATGTCACGCGCATAGACCGGGAGCATCGCAGTGGCGCCGCCGAGCAGCACCGCGAACAAATCGAGCGAGATCGCGCCGAGAACGAGCCGGTTGCGGCGGACATAATGGAGGCCGTCGACCATCTGCGCCCAGGGGCTGCCGGTGAACTTCATCGCGCTGCGCGGCACCGGCGAGATCAGCAGCAGCATCGCCAGCGCGAGCGCGAACAAGCCGGCCGCGACGAAATAGGGCACCGAGGGACCGGCGGCGTAGAGATAGCCGCCCATTGCCGGGCCGATCACGGTGCCGATCTGCCACGATGTCGAGCTGAGCGCGATCGCAGTGGGCAGGCTCTCCTTGGGAACGAGGTTTGGCGCCAGCGCGCCCAGCGCGGGGCCGGCAAAGGCGCGCGCGACGCCGAGCAGGGCGGCGATGCCGAACAGGGCGGGGAGAGTGATCGTATCGGTATAGGTCAGCCATGCCAGGCTGAGCGCGCACCCGACTTCGAGCGTTACGGCGCAGCGGGCGATCCAGCGCCGGTCGATCCGGTCGGCAAGCCAGCCGGCGAACAGCGACAGCGCGAGCAGCGGGAGGAACTGGGCGACGCCGATCAGGCCGAGCTGGAACGCGGCTTCCTTGATCGTCATGGTCTCGCGGGCGATGTCGTAGACCTGCCAGCCGATCACGATCACCATCGCCATCTGCCCGAGCGTGGCGGCGAAGCGCGCCACCCAATAGGCGCGGAAATTGGCGATGGCGAAGGGGTGGATCGGCATGCCCGGCTCTTGGCGCGTTGCGTGCCGCATCGCAACGGGCGAATGCGCGCCTGCCACAAGAGCACCGGTTCCCAGTACGGAACCCGACAGGGGGATGGCGGTTCTTACGCCACCGAAATCAACCGATCAGGAGACGAGCGATGGGCAAGGGCATATTGTTGTGGCTGCTGGGGATTCCGATTCCGATCATCATCCTGCTGCTGCTTTTCTGGCACTGAGCCGCGCTCAGAGCGGGAGCTTGGTGCCTTCGAACAGCACGCCGCGGATCTCCCAGGCCTCCGCGACATAGCTTTCGCGTGTCGGGCCGGCCCTTCGCGTCCCGTCGGGCTGGACCGGAAGCAGGGGAACGATCTCCATTGCTTCCGCCTCCAGCCGGGCGCGGATCCGCTGCATCAGCCGAGTCACGCCGCGGCGATAGGTTTCCCAACGGTCCGCCGGGTGCGGCCCCTGCCATCGCGCGACATGCTCGCGATATTCCGCCATCAGCGCAGCCGTCTCGACGCTTCCGCGCGCTGCCGCCTTTTGCGCGTGCTCGCGGCGGTCGCTCATCATCGGGCCATAGATGGTCGATTCCATTCGCGCGAAATGGACCAGCAAGTCGCGGGTGAACGCCCAGCGCTTGTCGGCCATGTTGTCATTCTGGGGCGGCGGCGGCCCTTCCGAGAAACGTTCGACGGATTCCACGTTGGTCAGGATACGGCAGTGTTGGGCAAGCAGGCGATCGACGGGCATTCGGGGGGTGTTCTCCTCCTTCCCCTCTGCCTCGTTTCTAGCTGACCGCGCGTAAAGCTGCGGCTCCGGTGAAGGCCGTAATGGTGTTGGTACGGAAGCTGACGCAGCCTGTTGCTCGGGGCGCAATTCGGGCAAACCCGGATTCGTACGGCAAAGCCTGTTTGCTTTATGCACGATGTTGCTAACATCGTCCGGTAGAACGATATTTTGAGCGAGAGGCGGGCAGCGGGGATGCAGGCGGGGGCGTCGGCACTGGCTAGAATGGGCGGCGGCGCAATGGGCGACGCGGTCCGCCGATTCGATTGGGCGACGACGGCGCTGGGCCCGGCGGAGCACTGGCCTCCCGAGTTGCAATCTGCGGTGGCATGGGTGCTCGAATCACGCTTCCCGATGGCATTGGCTTGGGGGCCCGAGCTCGTCACCATTTACAATGACGCGTTCCGCCCCATCCTTGGTGACAAGGAGGTCATTGGCCAAAGCTTCGCAGAACTCTGGGCCGGCGTGTGGCATGCGGTCGGACCGCTGGTCGAGCGGGCCCGTTCGGGCGAGTCCAGCTATTTCGAGGATTTCCCGCTCGAGATGGATCGCGGCAACGGGCCGGAGACGGCCTGGTTCACCTTCTGCTTTTCGCCGTTGCGGCTCGCCGACGGCAGCGTCGGCGGGATGATCGACACCGTGATCGAGACCACCGGCGCGGTGCTGGCCCGCCAGACCGCCGACGTGATGCGCGATGAACTGGCGCACCGGCTCAAGAACACCATGGCGATGGTCCAGTCGCTTGCCAGCCGAACGCTGCGCGGAGTGGGCGACAGGGATGCAGTCAAGACGTTCGAGAAGCGCGTCATCGCGCTCGGCCATGCCCATGACGTGCTGGGCCGCGGCAAGTGGCTCCGGGCATCACTGACCGAGCTCGCCGACGGGCTGCTGGCGATGCACGGCGACCGCTTCGACGTGGCGGGCCCCGAAATCGACCTGGGCGCCTCGGCGACGCTGCGGCTGTCGCTGATTCTCCACGAATTGGCGACCAATGCAGTCAAATATGGCGCGCTCTCCGCCGAACATGGCCGGGTGGTGCTGCACTGGCACCTCGAACACGGCGCGCGAGGTGACGAACTGGTGGTCTGCTGGCGCGAGCGCGACGGCCCGGTAGTAAACGCGCCGGTGCATATCGGCTTCGGCTCGCGGCTGATCGACATGGGGCTGATCGGCACCGGCAAGGTCGAGCGCCGCTATCCGGCCAGCGGCGTCGAAGTCGATCTGCGCGTGCCGATCGCCGACTTGCAGGAACGCTAGGCCGCTTCCGTATCCGCCCGGTCTTGCTGCACTGCGGCATGACGCTTATATTTCGCACGATGTACCGTAGCGAATCCGACACGCCGCCCGCACCTGCCGCGACCATGCCGATGCTGTTCGAGGCGATCGTGCGCACCCGCTGCGTCGAGGCGACGTATAATGGCGGCCGCGTGATCCTGGCGCCGCATGTCGCCTTCACGCGCCACGGCGAAGTCTATGTCGGCGCGACGACGATCGAGCGGGACGGCGTGCCGCCGCGCGAAGAGAAGCTCGGGCTGTTCAAGCTGGTCGGGCTGGCGGGCTTCGCGCTGGCCGAGCGCGGCTTCACGCCCAGCAACATCTTCGACCCCAAGGACGAACGCTTCGCGGCCGAGACCCTGCTGGCGGTGGAACCCCACCCAGCCTGATCCCGGCCGAAAGGCTTAGCGGCAGCGAACCTGCTGCTGGTTGCGGTCGATCGATGCACCTGCCGCGCCGCCGGCGATCGCGCCGAGCAATGTGCCGACGGTGCTGGAGCGGCGACCGGCGATGATGTTGCCGAACAGTCCGCCTGCAGCCGCGCCGACGATCAGGCCGGTGGTGCCGTCGCTGCGCTTGCAATAATAGCGGCCGTCGTCACCACGATAGACGCGGTCTTCCTGCGACAGCACGCGCTCCTGATAATTGCCTGAGCGGTAGTAGCGCGACGGCTCGTAATTATCGTCCTCGGCATAGCCGACATCGGGGCGGCGATCGTCATAGGACGAGCGCGTGGCGCGGGCGCGGCGATAGCGGTCGAGCGCGGCCTGGAATTGCTCATATTCATTATCGAAGCGGCGCTGGGCGGCATCGAAGCGCGCATCCTCATCCTGCGCAGAAGACGTGGCGTAGCGCGCGCTGCTCTGCGCAGCGGCGGGGCTGGCGACGACGAGCGCTGCGGCGAGCGCCGCGAGGCCGGTGATGATCTTCATTGTTTAAGTCTCCTCCTATGTGCCGTGCGATACGGCCGGCGACCCGGAAACGTTCCGGCAATGTGCGTGAAGCGGCGCTGAACGCGGGCGGCGACAGGTCATGCCGGCTGGGCGAGGCCGGCGAACAGGCCCAGATCCGCGGCGCCGGCAGCGTGCTGCGGCGCCCGTTCGCTTTCGTGGCTCGGGATTGTTGTTTGGAACGTAGCAATGCGGCGGAAGGTTTCAAATCGCCTCGACTGGGGCGCCGAGCAGAAATGCGGCATCTGCCATGCGAGTGTCGAGCGTGCCCAGCGTGTGGCCATTTGAGTTTGAGATCGCAATATGGAGCGCGTCGCTGCGCGAAGCCCGAAATCGTGTCGCCAGGTGCGTTCGGCCGCCCTCTCAAACGCTCGGGCAACATGGCGAGAGTGGGCAAGCTAGGAGCATGAAACTAGTTTCAGGTGGGTCCTCTAACTAGTTGGTGACCATATTAGGCTTTGGCTAGGAGAAAAGGATTGGAAGCTTTACGCTAGAGTGGAGCAGGCATCTGCGATGGCATAGCTCGTACCGATAGAGAGTGAGCTGATCGCTATTTCAAGAACCAGGGCTTTCATCGCCGCTTCTGTACGCAAACCATTTTCGTAATAGCGTTGTGGCGTGGTCTTGGCTGCAAACCGGGTCTCCACCTCGGTCAGACGCTTTCGTTCGGGCGTATCGCCTAACCGTCTGCTGGACTGAATGACCAAGAAAAGGGCGGCCCGGCAAACCAGGTCACGTTTGAAGGCATTTGCTGGAAATGCGCGAACCTGATCGCCAGACGCCAAGGAGTCCGCAGTGTAGCAGCGTTTAATCATGGCTTCGGCCTCGGTGGCTGTAGGCAAAGGCTGATCCTGCAATTCCGAAAGGATTTCCAGGTATCGGTCGGTGACAGTCTCTCCCTTCGGATCATCCTGCGCATTGCGCATCGCCAAATACACTATGCTCGCACCCAATTTCGGCGAATCATGTCCAGTCAGCCGAAAGGCGCGAAGCGCATTGATGCAGGTAACCCTGTCCGCTGGCGTTTGTTCGGGACGCTGCTGAACCGTGATGCCCTCGGCGAAGGCAACACTGGGCACGATCGCGAAGGCAGCGACAATAAGGGCGATCGATAGTTTCATGTATTCAGCTCCCCAAGCTCACAAAACTATCCATAACCCGCTTCCGCCCGGCGACCTCGAAGTCGATCTCGAGCTTGTTGCCTTCGATCTCGGCGATCACTCCGTAGCCGAACTTCTGGTGGAACACGCGTAGCCCGACCGACAGGTCCGCACGCGGCTTGGCGCCGAAGCTGACCGCCGACGCGTGGCTCTCCAGCACCCGCGCGGGTTCCCGCGAGAAGGTGCGGGCGGTGAAGCTGCCGCCGGGGTTCTTGGCGTCCACCCCTGCGGCGCGCTGCCAGCCGGGGCCGCGGCCGGTGCCTCGGGCGACGTCGGCGAAGGGGTCGGCGCGCTCGGACCAATTGGCCTGCCACAGGCTGGCGCCGCCCGACATCGTGGTCTCGCTCTCGACATGCTCGCCGGGCAATTCGGCAACGAAGCGGCTGGGGAGGCTGCTGGTCCATTGCCCGTAGATGCGGCGATTGGCGGCGTGGAGGATCGTCGCCTTCCGCCGCGCGCGGGTGATCGCGACATAAGCGAGGCGCCGTTCCTCCTCCAGTGAGGCGAGCCCGCCTTCGTCGAGCGCGCGCTGCGAGGGGAAGATGCCTTCTTCCCAGCCGACGAGGAACACCGTGTCGTATTCGAGGCCCTTGGCGGCGTGGATCGTCATGATCGTCACCTTGGCCTCGTCGGCCTGCGCCTCATTGTCCATCACGAGGGAGACGTGCTCGAGGAAGGCGGTGAGCGACTCATACTCCTCCATCGCGCGGACGAGCTCGGACAGATTTTCGAGGCGGCCGGCGGCTTCGGCGGTGCGGTCGGCCTGCCACATCGCAGTGTAGCCGCTCTCGTCGAGGATGATGCGCGCGAGCTCGGGATGGGGGAGGGTGTCGCCCATGCTACGCCAGCGGGCGATATCGCCGATGAGGTTGCCCAAGGACCGGCGGGCCTGAGGGGTAAGTTCGTCGGTGTCGAGGATGCGCGCGCCGGCGGTGGTGAGCGGCAGGCCCTGAGCGCGGGCGAACTGGTGGACCTTGGCCAGCGCCTTGTCGCCCAGGCCGCGCTTGGGGACGTTGACGATGCGTTCGAAGGCCAGGTCGTCGGCGGGCTGGGCGACGACGCGGAGATAGGCGAGCGCGTCGCGGATCTCGGCGCGCTCGTAGAAGCGGAAGCCGCCGATGATGCGATAGGGCATGCCGATCGAAATGAAGCGGTCTTCGAATTCGCGCGTCTGGTGCTGGGCGCGGACGAGGATCGCGACGTCGTCGAGGCTGGTGCCGCCCCGCTGGAGGCCCTCGATATCCTCGCCGACGCGGCGGGCTTCCTCGGGACCATCCCAGATGCCGAGCACCTGGACCTTCTCGCCCGCGTCCTTCTCGGTCCACAACGTCTTGCCGAGGCGTCCGCCATTGTTGGCAATCACGCCCGATGCGGCGGCGAGAATGTGCGGGGTGGAGCGGTAATTCTGTTCGAGGCGGATCACCTTGGCGCCGGGGAAATCCTTCTCGAACTTGAGGATGTTCTCGACCTGCGCGCCGCGCCACGAATAGATCGACTGGTCGTCGTCGCCGACGCAGCAGATGTTCTTGCGCTCCTGGGCAAGCAGGCGGAGCCAGAGATACTGGACGCTGTTGGTATCCTGATACTCGTCCACCATGATGTAGCGGAAGCGGTTCTGATATTGGGACAAAATCTCGCGATCGGTTTTGAGGATCACGAGCATGTGGAGGAGCAGGTCGCCGAAGTCGCAGGCATTGAGGGTGCGCAGGCGATCCTGGTACGCGGCATAGAGCGCCTGGCCCTTGCCATTGGCGAAGGCTTCGGATTCGCCGGCGTCGATGTCCTTCGGCGTGAGGCCTTTGTTCTTCCACTGGTCGATCAGCCCGGCGAGCTGGCGCGCGGGCCAGCGCTTTTCGTCGAGGTCGGCGGCGCTGATCAGCTGTTTGAGCAGGCGCAGCTGGTCGTCGGTGTCGAGGATGGTGAAGTTGGACTGAAGCCCGACGAGCTCGGCGTGGCGGCGGAGCATTTTGGCCCCGATCGCGTGGAAGGTGCCGAGCCACGGCATGCCCTCGACTGCGTCGCCGACGAGGCGCCCGACGCGTTCCTTCATCTCGCGCGCGGCCTTGTTTGTGAAGGTGACCGAGAGGATCTCGCTCGGATACGCCTTCCGGGTGAACAGGAGATGCGCGAGGCGCGCGGTGAGCGCGGCGGTCTTGCCGGTGCCGGCGCCGGCGAGGACGAGCACCGGGCCCTCGGTGGTCAGCACGGCTTCGCGCTGCGGCGTGTTCAAGCCCTGCAGATAGGGGGCGTCTTGGGGAGAGGGCGCGGGGAGAGTCATCGGCGAACAGGTAGGGAACGCGCGCGTCGGGAGCAAGTTGCTTCGCGGGCGCTGTGCGGGCTAAGGGGGCATCATGTGGCGTAATCGGAAACTCAGGCTCGGCATCGTGCTGGCGATCGCAGTGATCGCGGCGTTCGTGGCATGGCGAACCAGCCAGAGCGAAGTGCGCAAGCCGTGCGAGCCGGGGCGTCACGAGGAGAAGGACGCCGGCGGCAAAGTGGTGAAGGTAACGCGGACGACGTGCTTTACCGACTAAGGTCCCCGCTCCTGGGAGCGAGGGAGAATTTGGAATTCCAATCTCGATCCAACCTCGTCCACAGCTTCGTGACGGGGGTGTCATCACTTTGTCACGCGGGCGAGTCAGGGCGGCTTCATCATGGCCACACTCGCACTGGACCAGGCTTCGACGGCCGAAACGCCGCGGACCTCGCGATTCGACTATAAACCTCATCCCCTCGCCAAGCTGCTGTTCGCCGCATTGCTGGTCGGCGGAATGGCCTATGCCGGGTGGAGCGTGCTCGCCGACACCCGCGGGGTGGGCGAGGAAATGGCGCTGGGGGTGTTCGCGTTCCTCGCGCTGGCGCTGCTGATCGCGCTGGGGTTCGAGTTCGTCAACGGCTTCCACGACACCGCCAATGCCGTCGCGACGGTGATCTACACCAATTCGATGCCCGCCCATTTCGCGGTGGTGTGGTCGGGCTTCTTCAATTTCCTCGGCGTGATGTTCTCGAGCGGGGCGGTGGCCTATTCGATCATCACGCTGCTGCCGGTGGACCTGATCCTCAATGTGGGGAGCGCGTCGGGGTTCGCGATGATCTTCGCGCTGCTGCTCGCGGCGGTCCTGTGGAACCTCGCCACCTGGTATGTCGGGCTGCCCAATTCTTCGTCGCACACGCTGATCGGATCGGTGCTCGGCGTCGGCTTCGCCAACCAGCTCCTCCAGGCGGGATCACGCGGCGGCACTGCCGGAGTGGACTGGAGCCAGGCGCAGAAAGTGCTGACCGGGCTGTGGATGGCGCCGCTGATCGGGTTCGGCGCGGCGCTCCTCCTGCTGTTCGTGATGCGTATGCTGGTACGCCGGCCCGAGCTGTACAAGGCGCCCGACGGCGATGCGCCGCCGCCGCGCGGCGTGCGCGCACTGCTGATCTTCACCTGCACCGCGGTGTCGTTCAGCCATGGCTCGAACGACGGCCAGAAGGGCATGGGGCTGATCATGCTGATCCTGATCGGCTGCGCGCCGACCGCCTATGCGCTCAACCGCACGCTGCCGACCAGCGCGACTCCCGCGTTTGTCCAGACCGCCAACACCGCGACTGCGGCGTTCGACGCGCGAAGCGGCGGGATCGACATGCCCGCCGATCAGGCCCGCACAACGCTGACCAGCGCGCTCCAGCAGCGCCGGACCGACAACCCGCTGGTCTATGCCGCGCTCGACAGCCTTTCGACCGACCTGACCCAGCGCGTCGCGAGCTATGGGTCGCTGAGCAAGGTTCCGGCCGAGGCCACGTCCAACGTGCGCAACGACATGTATCTGGTGCTCGACACCACCAAGCTGGCGACCAAGAAGCCCGACGGCTTCCGGCCCGACGAACTCAAGGCGATCAAGGACTATCAGTCGAGCCTGGAGGCCGGCACGCGCTTCATTCCGCTATGGGTGAAGGTGGTCGTCGCGATCGCGCTGGGGCTGGGGACGATGATCGGCTGGAAGCGGATCGTGGTCACCGTCGGCGAGCGGATCGGCAAGCAGCACATGACCTATGGGATGGGCGCGACCGCCGAGCTGGTCGCCGCCGCGACGATCCTCAGCGCCGACCGGTTCGGGCTGCCGGTATCGACCACGCATATCCTGTCCTCGGGCGTGGCGGGCGCCGCCGTCGCCAATGGCCAGGGGCTGCAGAAGCGCACGATCGCCCAGCTGGCGGCAGCGTGGCTGCTGACTCTGCCCGCGGCGATGCTGCTGTCGGGCGGGCTCTACTGGCTGATGCTCAACGCAGTGCGGTTCTTCCAGCTCGGCTGAGCCGGATAATCGGAACGACTAGCGAAACCCGCGCGCCGCGCCCCTACCTCACACCGAGTGTGAACTAGGACGGAGCGATGCGATGACGGACTCGGCTGGATCGGTGGGCGGCGCGGACAGCACCAGCGGCGCCAATGCGAGCTCCGCCGCCGCGGCAGCGGCCGAAGCCGCCGAGCGGATGAACGCAGTCGAGAATGTCGCCGAAGCGATGGTCGACAAGGCGACCACCAATCTCGGCATCGACACCACCGCGCTCGGCCAGCAGCTTGCCGGGCTGCAGGCGGCCAACCCGGACTTAGCCAAGGACTTGCAGGCGGCCGTCGAGGCGCAGCTCTCGCCGGTCGATATCGGCAACCTCCAGGCCGCGATGCAGGCGACGACGACGCCGTCGCTGGTCGACCGGATCAACGCCCCACCGACGCTGGGCCAATGGGCGGGACCGACGATCGACGCGTGCGGCAACAAGCTCGCATCGCTCAGCGCGCCGTCGCAGCTCGCGCCGGGCAAGATGTCGTTCGATCAGGTGATGGAACATATCGACCGTATCACTGGCGGGCCGATCTCCGGCCTGACCTATAACGGTGCGTATCTGGCGGGTGCCGACGAGAAGACGCTCGACGCGGCATACAATGCCGGCAAGATGCTGGACGGCTTTACCGAACCGCTGGCGCAAAAGGCGACCGAGCCGGAGTTCGGCGCGCCGGCAGTGCCGTCTCCCTATAGCTGGCGATAGCGCTCAGGCCTGGCGGACAAAGGCTTCCAGCGCATGGGCGGAGATTTCCAGCGTGACCTTGAGCCCGCCGGCATCGGCATGCAGGTCGGCGCGGAAATGCTGCACCGGATTGTAGAAATAGACGAGCACGCCGGCGGCGAGCGCGAAGAGGATTGCGAACACAAATCTGTGTCCTGCTGACTCGCGCATGGCCGACTCCCTATTTCCGGTGCTGCGTTGGTGGGCGTTCGATACAGGTGCGAAACTGTCAGGCCGATGAACGGGGCTCCCCAAAGGCGCGCTTCTTTCCTAGGACGGTCCCAAAGAGGGGACGTCCATGGCCACCGCACCGATCGCATCGCATCGCCGCATCCTGTTTGCGAGCCTGGTCGGCACCTCGGTCGAGTTCTACGATTTCTATATCTACGCGACCGCGGCGGCGCTGGTGTTCCCGGCTTTGTTCTTCCCGACCACCGATCCGGCGCTGGCGCAGCTCGCGTCCTACGCCAGCTTCAGCGTCGCGTTCTTCGCGCGGCCGCTGGGGGGACTTGTGTTCGGGCATTTCGGCGACCGGATGGGACGCAAGTCGACGCTTGTCGCGTCGCTGATGCTGATGGGCATATCGACCGTGCTGATCGCGTTCCTGCCGACCTATGCGATGATCGGCTGGGTGGCGCCGGCCTTGCTGTGCCTGTTGCGCTTCGGCCAGGGGCTGGGGCTGGGTGGCGAGTGGGGAGGGGCCAGCCTGCTCGCAGTGGAGAATGCGCCGCCGGGCTGGGCAAATCGCTATGGCGCGTTTCCGCCGCTTGGGGCGCCCGTGGGGTTCATCTTCGCCAATGGCTTCTTCCTGATCCTCGGCGCGCTGCTGAGCGACGACCAGTTCCGCGAATGGGGGTGGCGGCTGCCCTTCATCGCCAGTGCGGCACTGGTCGGACTGGGGCTGTGGGTGCGGGTCACGCTGACCGAGACGCCCGCCTTCGTCGCCGCGCAGGAAGCCGCGCCGCCGCCGCGCGTGCCGGTAGGCGAGCTGTTCCGCGACCATTGGCTGCAGACGCTGGCGGGGACCGTCGGCACCGTTGCGTGCTTCGCCCTGTTCTACATCTCGACGGTGTTCATCATCGGCTATGCGACCAAGGGGCTCGGTTATGACCGCGAGACGTTCCTTGCCGTCGAGCTGGTCGCGATCCTGTTCATGGCCGCGGGGATCTGGATCGCCTCCAGCCTGGCCGACCGCAGCAGTGCCACGCGCGTGCTCGCGATCGGATGCTTCGCGACCATCGTCGCGGGGCTGACGATCGGGCTGTTCGTCACCGCGGGGGCGCTGGCGAGCGTGTTCGTGTGGCTGGCGGGCGGGCTGTTCGTGATGGGGTTCGTCTATGGGCCGCTGGGCGGCTGGCTGCCGAGCCTGTTCCCGGCGCGGGTGCGTTATACCGGCGTGTCGGTGACGTTCAATCTGGGCGGGATCATCGGCGGCGGGCTGACTCCGCTGATCGCGGCGGCGCTGGTGGCGCAGGGCGGGCTGGTGCTGGTCGGCTATTACCTGGCCGGCGCGGCGGTGTTGAGCCTCGCCGGACTGGCGCTGGTTTCCCGGCGTGCGCACCAAGCTTAGCGTCTGCCTCCGCAAGGCGCGGTATCCGTCGGAGGACGCAGCGATTGCGGTGGTGCGCAGCTCGGGACTGGTGATGCGGCCGTACCGCTGCGACCGATGCGGGCAGTTTCATCTGACCAGCCGAACCAAGGGGAAGCGGCTAGTCTAGGCCCCGTCTCCCCGGCCTTGTGCCGGGGGTCCACTACGCGGCTTGGCGAAAAGCTGGACGTTCGAGGGGCTCGTTTGCGGCTCCGTGGACCCCGGCACCGGGCCGGGGTGACGTAAGGGGGATGTGCCCGCGAGAGCGAATATGGGATGGGATGGGAATGCCCGAACCTCAGACCTTGCGCAGGAGCGTTAGCCTGGCTTTGCCGTGGACGCGGCTGGCGTCGATCTCGTAGCCGGCGAGGTCGATTTCCTCGGTCTTCGCGGTCTCGATGCTGATCCAGGTGGCGGGGCCGGCCCAGCCGAGGCGACCGAGCTTGTCGAGCGCGACCACGCCGGCACCGGTGCCGTAGGGCGGGTCCATCAGGATCAGATCGAGCGGCTTGACCGCGGGGCCGAGCGCAAGCGCCGAGGTGGCGCGGACTTCGGCACCCTTGGCGCCCAGCTTGGCGATATTGACCTTGAGCGCATCGAGCGCCGCCTTGTCGTGCTCGACGAACAGGCACGAGGCGGCGCCGCGCGACAGTGCTTCGAGCCCGAGCGCGCCGGAACCGGCAAAGAGGTCGGCGACGGCCAGTTCCTCGAAGCTGCCAACGCGGCTCGCGAGCATCGAGAACAAGGCCTCACGGGTGCGATCGGCGGTAGGGCGCGTGGTATCGCCCTTGGGAGCGACGAGCGGACGGCCGCGCCATTCACCGGCGATGACGCGCATTATTTCCGGCTCCTCGGCGGACGGCCGGGCTTGGCCGGCTTGCCGCGGCCACCGGCGGGGCCCTTGGTCGGACGGGTCGTGCGGGTGGTGCGGGGACGATCGACGATCTCGCCAGCGCGCGGATCCTGTTGGTCGCGATGTGCCTTGGCGCGCGCGGCGCGGGCGGGCTTGCCGACCGACCGGGTTTCCTCGCGCGCCGGGCGGTCGGTGCGGGCAGGCGGCGTGCTGCGCGGCGTGAAGCGTGCTTCGCGCGTCGGCGGGTGGACGTCGTCGCGGGCGGGGCGCTCGCCACGCGCAGGTGGTTTGGCGCCGGGCTTGAAGCGGGACTCGCCGCCGGTTGGACGACCCTCGCCGCGATCCGGACGTTCGGCGCGTGCCGGTGGCGTGCCGCGTGGTGCAGCACGCGACTCCCTGGCCGGGGGACGGGTATCGTCGCGTGCGGGACGCTCGGCGCGAGCAGGTGCCCAAGCACCGGGCTTCGGGCGCGACTCGCCGCTCGGGGGGCGACGGTCTGCGCGGTCCGGGCGCTCGGTGCGGGCGGGTGGCTTCGTGCCGGGGCCGCGGCTTTCCGTCCGCGGCGGGTGGCCTTCGCCATAGGCCGGGCGCTCGCCACGCGCGGGCGGGGTGGCACGGGGGGTGAAGCGCGGACCCGTAGATTCGGCGGGCGCAGCCTTGGGGATCACGCGGCGCATGCGGCGGTCGGGCTCGACCACCGGCTGGGGCCTGGGCGCCGGTTCGACGCGCGCGCGGACGGCGAATTGCAGGTTCGACGCGGTCTTACCGCCGCCCGGCTTGGACAGCACCGTGCGGAACGTGAGCAATTCGTTCTGGCGGATCTCGTCGACATCGCCCGGGGGCAGGTCGCCGAGCCAGAACGGGCCATAGCGGGTGCGGATCAGCCGGTTCACTTCGAGCCCGAGATATTCGAGCACGCGGCGGACTTCGCGGTTCTTGCCCTCCGTCAGGGTCATTTCGATCCAGACGTTCGCGCCGGTGCGGCGTTCGATATTGGCGTTGATCGAGCCGTAGCGGATGCCTTCGATCTCGACGCCGAGCATCAGCTCCTCGAGCTGGGGCTGGCTGACCTGGCCATAGGCGCGGGCGCGATAGCTGCGCTCGACGCCGGTGGCGGGGAGTTCCAGCTCGCGCTTCAGCTCGCCGTCGGTGGTGAGCAGCAATAGCCCTTCGGTGCTCAAGTCGAGCCGGCCGACCGGCATCACCCGGGGCAGGCCGTCGGGCAGGCGATCGTAGATCGTCGGGCGGCCGACGGGATCATGCTCGGTGGTGAGCAGCCCGGCGGGCTTGTGATAGCGGAACAGCCGCGCGGGCGCCGGCGCGGCGACGGGACTGCCGTCCACCGTCACGCCTTCGAGCGAGGTGAGCAGGGTCGCGGGGGTATCGAGCACCTTGCCGTCGAGCGCGATGCGCCCTTCGGCAATCATGCGTTCGATCTCGCGGCGCGACGCGATTCCGGCACGGGCCAGCAGCTTGGCGATGCGCTGGGTTTCGGGGGGATTGGACGGGGACACCGCGGCGCTATAGCGATTATGCTTCGCTCGGCAAAAATTATTGCGGCGCGTAAAGGGTTTTCACGCGTTAGGAGCGGCTTGCGGGGCATGGGGCCACGCCGCGATTGAAAGCGGTGCGATGTTGTTCGCGAAGAAGAAACGGCTGATCGAACGCATCCTGCTGGTCGAGGACGAGCCGTTGGTCGCGTTCGACACCGAGCATTTCCTGGGCGGCGAAGGGTTCGAGATCGTCGCGACGATCGATTCGGTCGCTGGAGCACTGGCGGTGATCGCGGAGGACGATGCGATCGACCTGGTGCTGGTCGACGTCAATCTGGTCGACGGCAGCGGCGTCGAAGTGGCGCGGGCGGCGCAGGCGCGCGGGGTGCAGGTGCTGTTCGTGACGGGCAGTTGCCCCGGCGAGGCGCGCAAGCTGGCGGCGGGATGCCTCGCCAAGCCCTATCCGCAGCGCGACCTGCTGGCGGCGATCGCAGTGATCGAGGCCGTGATCGGGGGCAAGAAGCCCCGGAAGCTGCCGGGAAGCTTCAGCCTTTTCCTCGGCGCGGCCTGACCGGGCCGGGTCAGAAGCTGAGTACGCAGCCGATATAGATCGTGCCCCACAGGGCGATCGACGTGCCCATGGCGATGAGGATGCCGGCGGCAGGCGGCAGGCGATGCTCGTCCTCGGAGGCGGCGATGCGGTCGGGGATGGGGGTGTGGATCATGATTTCAGTGCCAGAACAGCGCGATGACGACAGTCAGCCACGACAGCATCGACAGCGATACGGCGACACGCGCGGTGGCATCGGCGGAGGAGGGGCTGGAGTGCGGCGCAAAGGCGCGGGGGGCGGCAAGGGCGGTCATCGGCTCTGTCCTGCAAGCGTTTCCCTTACATTATAGGGCGATACCCGCGGGCCGGGGGCGCTCTCAGGAGTCTTGCGTAGCGCCCGGCCGGGCGCCGCCCGGCGCAAACCCCCGGCTGGACGGCGCGTTCATGGCTATCCTTCGCCGGCGTTTTCGCTAGTTTCCCCGCAACGAAGCGAGGGTTCAGGGTGAGCGAGAGACTGAAGGGTTGGGCGCTGGTGCGTGCGGCGGTGCGCAACCGCAAGACGGCGGCGATGCTGGTGCTGGGGTTCGCCTCCGGGTTGCCGTTCGTGCTGCTGATCGGGACGCTCAATGCGTGGCTGGGCGAATTGAAGGTCAGTCTTGCCACGATCGGCGTGCTGTCGTGGATCGGGCTGGCCTATGCCTTCAAGTTCCTGTGGTCGCCGGTGGTGGACCGGGCGCAGCTGCCGTTGCTGTCGCGGCTGGGGCGGCGGCGTTCGTGGCTGGTGTTGTGCCAGGGTGCGCTCGCGGTGCTGCTGTGGATGCTCGCGGCGACCGACCCGGTGACGGCGATCGGCACCTTCGCGGTGCTCGCGGTGATCGCGGCCTTCCTCTCGGCGACGCAGGACGTGGTGATCGACGCCTGGCGCATCGAAGTCGCCGACGAAGCGGCGACGGTGGAGCTGCTCTCGGCGATCTACCAGCTCGGCAATCGCTTCGCGGCGCTGGCCGGCGGCGCGCTGGCGCTGGTGCTCGCAGCCCGGCTGAGCTGGCCGACAGTCTATGTCGGCTTCGGCTTCGTGATGCTGGCGGCGCTAGCGATGACTCTGTTCACGCCCGAAGTGACGCGCGATCCGGCGGACGAGGCCACGCCGCTCGCGGGGCATCCGGTGCCCGAGCCCCGGCAGCGCGGGATCGTTCTGGCGATCGTCGCGGTGTGCTGGGGCTGGGCGATCTTCATGCTCGGCAGCTTCATGGTCGCGGCGCTGACTCCCCCCGCACCGGGCACGACCGCACCGTCGGCGGGCGTGTTCACCCAGACCTGGGGACCGTGGATCATCGTCGCCACGGTGATCCTGCCCGCGCTGATCGCCGGCTGGACCAACCGGCTGCCCAAGGCACCCGCCACCGCAGAGCCGGCACCCGGCGCGCTGCAGGCGTTCGCCAATCACAGCTATCGCGCGCTGATCCTGCCGCTGGCCGAGATCGTCGACCGGCTGCGCTGGGGCGCGTTCCTCGTGCTGGCGCTGATCCTGCTCTATCGGATCGCGGACTCGATCTGGGCGCCCTTCGCCTTCCCCTTCTATCTGGGCGAGCTGCAATACACCAACGACGAGGTCGCCTTCGCCTCCAAGCTGTTCGGCGTGGTGATGACGATCATCGGCGTGGCGCTGGGCGGCGTCATGCTCGCGGCATGGGGGCGGATGCCGACCCTGCTCGCCGGCGGCATCGTCGCGGCGGCATCGAACCTGCTCTATGCCGATCTCGCAACCGGCGGGGCGTGGATCGACGGCTTCGCGCATCTGACTCTGCTCGACCATAGCGGGATCGAGCCGCGAATGCTCCGCCTGATGGTCGCGATCTCGGGCGAGAATATCGCCGGCGGCCTCGCGGGAACGGCGTTCGTGGCGTATATCTCGTCGATCACCGCGCGCGAATATAGCGCGGTGCAATATGCCCTGCTGTCGTCGATGACCTTCCTGGTCGGCGCGCTCGGCCGCGCCGCGACGGGCGAGGCGATCGAAATCCACGGCTATGCCACGGTCTTTCTGGTCACCGCCGGGCTGGGCGGAGTCGCGGTGCTGCTGGTGCTCGCCGAATGGTGGCGCGGGGCGCCGAGAGCGCCCGCCGTGACCGCGGAGCAGGCGACGATCTGATGCCGTTCCTCGTCGTAATCGGGCTGCAGGTGCTGTGCATCGTCCATCTGATGCGCACCGGCCGCAACCCGCTGTGGCTGACGGCACTGATCTTCCTGCCGGTGGTCAGCGCGATCGCCTATCTGATCGTCGAGGTGCTGCCGGGGCTCGGCACCAACCGGCATGTCCGCACCGCGCGCGCCAGGGCGATCGACACGATCGATCCCGAGCGCGAACTGCGCAGTGCCCGAGACGCGCTGGGGCTGGCCGACACCGCCGCGAACCGGCTGCGCACTGCCGATGCGCTCGCCGGGCTGGGCCGGCATGGCGAGGCAGTGCCGCTGTACCGCGAGAGCATCGCGATGACTCCGGGCGAACCCGATCTGCGCAGCCAGGGCAAGCTGGCGCTGTCGCTGTTCGAGACCGGCCAGGCGGCCGAGGCACTGACGCTGCTCGACGCGATCCCCGAGCCGCTGGGACAGAGCGAACGCGACCGGCAGACGCTGCTGCGCGCCCGGGTACTCGACCATCTCGGGCGCAAGCAGGAGGCGCTGGACCTCTATGCCGATATCGTCACGCGCATGCCCGGGGAGGAAGCGCGCTGCCGCTATGCCGGGCTGTTGATCGAACAGGGCTGGGAGCGCAAGGCGCTGGTCGTGCTCGAGGAAGTCGAAGGGCGGATGAAGCGGCTGAGCCGGCACCAGCGCGCCGCCGACGCGGGCATGTATCGCTGGGCCAGCGAGGCGCTTGCCGGGCTGCGCGCGAAAGGGGTCAAACAATGAAGCGCTGGATCATCGCCCTGGCCGTCCTGCTGGCGATAGCCGGCGGCGGATGGCTGTGGGGCTCGCCCTATCTCACGCTGATGGCGCTCAAAAAGGCCGCCGACGCGCGCGACATGGCCGCGGTCTCGGCGAGGATCGACTATCCGGCGGTGCGGGCGGACCTGAAGGCGCAGTTGCAGGCGCGGCTCGGCAATGCCGACAAATCGGGGCTTGGATCGATCGGGGCGGCGCTGGCCGAGCGGTTCGGCGATCCGCTGGTCGATGCGGCGATCACGCCCGAGGCGATGCGGGTGCTGTTCGCGAGCGCAGGCGTGGCGCAGGCGGCGCGGCCGGGGCCCGCCGGTGCCAGGCCGGGCGAGATGCGCGTGCGGCGCGACGCGCTCGGGCAATTCACGCTGGTGCCGACGAGCGGTTCGGGACCCGAGGTCGTGTTCGAATTGCAGGGGCTGAACTGGCGGGTGACGGCGGTCCGGCTGCCCGGGAAGCGGCTGTTGTAGCGAGTATGACGAGCGCACTCGTCTATATCGGGGCTGCGCTGGCCGAAATCGCCGGCTGCTTCACCTTCTGGGCGTGGTTGCGGCTCGACAAGTCGCCGTGGTGGGTCGCGCCGGGCATCGGTTCGCTGTGCCTCTTCGCCTATCTGCTGACATTGGTGGAGGCCGATAACGCCGGGCGCGCCTATGCGGCCTATGGCGGCGTCTACATCGTGTCGGCGGTGCTGTGGCTCTGGGTGGCGGAAGGCGCGAAACCGGATCGCTGGGACCTGATCGGCGCTGCAATCTGCCTGGTTGGCGCCGCCATCATCCTGTGGGGCCCGCGAGCGGCCTGACGACTGCTTTCGGCAAACTCGATCGCGTCTAGACGATCGCGCCCTCGTCCAGCGGCAGGGCCAGATCCGCAAAGGCATTCGCCAGCGCATGCGCAGTGAAGCCGATGCTTGCTGCATCGCGGACGCCGAGGAGGTCGGCGAGCAGCATGTCGGCGCGGGGGCGGTTGGTGCGGACCGACGCGATCACGTCGAGCAGCGTAGCTTCGGGGCCGGTCATGCGCGGGCAGCACCAGGGGGCGATCTGGATCGGCCCGGACGACGCAGTCGACATCTCCGCCATCAGCGCGCGCAACAGCACCAGCGGGCGCTGGAATCCCTTGCCGAACGCGGTAACGAAAGCATGCGCGGTGCAGGCGTCGTGGAGGCCGTGCGCGCCCATCTGACGAACCCCGAACAGCAGCAGGCGGGCGCCGGCATCCTCGGGCTGGAGCACGGGCAGGGTGGCGGCAAGGGTCTTGGTAGCGGACATGAACGACTCCCGCGTGAACGATGCAGGGATTGTCGCCAGTCCGCTATTGCAAGTCAATCGCAATAAATGCGTCAGTCGGGCAGTTCGTCGTTCGCTTCGAGCGCCGTACCGGCAAGATAGAGCGAACCGAGGATCAGCACGAGCGGCGCGCCGCGCGGATCGGGGCGAATCGCCGCGAGAGCCGCGGGGATATCGGCTGCCTGGGTGGCGGCGATTCCCGCTTGCTGCGCCAGTGCCGCCAGACGCTCCGGCGAATGATGCGGGTGTCCCGGCACGGGCACGGCGACGAGCGAGGACGCGATCCGCGCAAACCGCGCGATCATCGCCTCGGCATCCTTGTTCTCCAGCATGCCGAGGACGAGGTGGACCGGCCGGCCGCCGGCGATGCGCGCCACTGCGGCGCTGACTGCCTCCGCCGCATTGGTGTTGTGGCCGCCGTCCAGCCAGAGTTCGGCGCCTTCGGGAAGCAATGTCGTGAGCGGGCCGGGCGAGAGATGCTGCATGCGTGCTGGCCAGCGGGCAGTGCGCGCGGCGGTGTGCAATGCCTCGGTCGGGACCGCCAGCACGCGCTGGTGACGCAGCATCGCGATGGCGAGAGCAAGGTTTCCGGGCTGGTGCGGGCCGGCGAGCGCGGGAAGGGGCGTGATGACCTCGCCGGCCGAATCGCGATAGCGCAGCGTGTCGCCGCGCACGGCGAACGACCAGCTCTGCTCCTCGGCGACGATCGGTGCGGCAACGGTCTCGGCAAAGCGACCGACGATATCGGCAATGTCTGGGGCATAGGCCATCGTCACCAGCGGTACGCCGGGCTTGGCGATGCCCGCCTTCTCCGCGGCGATCTGCGGCAGCGTGTCGCCGAGGAACGATTGATGATCGATGCCGAGCTGGGCGATCGCCGTGACGGCGGGGCTCGGCAGGACGTTGGTCGCATCGAGCCGGCCGCCGAGCCCGACTTCGATGATGCAGGCGTCGGCGGGGATGCGGGCAAAGGCGAGGAACGCCGCCGCAGTAGTCACTTCGAAGAAGCTCGCGCCGATGTCGCCACCCGCATCGAGCACTTCGCCGAGCAACGGGGCAAGCGCGGCATCGTCGATCAGCGTGCCGGCGATGCGGATACGCTCGTTGAAGCGGACGAGGTGCGGGCTCGAATAGACATGTACCCTGAGCCCCGCGGCTTCGATCGCAGCGCGCAGGAAGGCGCAAGTCGAGCCCTTGCCATTGGTGCCGGCGACATGGAGCACCGGGGGCAGGCGCAGATGCGGGTTGCCGACACGATCGAGCAGGCGGGTAATGCGCTCGAGGCCGAGGATGTCGGCGCCGGGGGAAAGCGCGGCGAGGCGGTCCAGCTGGTGCTGGACGGCGGGATCGGCAGAGGTGGCGAAGTCGGGCATTGAACAATCCAACCCCTCCCTTTCAAGGGAGGGGAAAGGGGTGGGTTGCGGCGACCGGGGCTCGATGCCCCGGTCGCCGCTTTCTGGCATGCCGGAGGAGAGTCTTTGCGAGCGCGCAGACGCGCGCACCCACCCCCAACCCCTCCCTTGAAAGGGAGGGGCTAAATTTTGCGTCACGCCGCCGCTTTGGTTTCCGTCAGCAGCCCGATCAGCCGGCCGAGCACCTCGCGCAGGTCCTTGCGGTGCTCGACCATGTCGACCAGGCCGTGGTCGCGATAATATTCCGAGGTCTGGAAATCGTCGGGCAGCTTCTCGCGGATCGTGTTCTCGATCACGCGGCGGCCGGTGAAGGCGAGCGTGGCGCGCGGCTCGGCAATCTGGACGTCGCCGAGCATCGCATAGGCCGCCATCACCCCGCCCGACGTCGGATCCGTCAGCACGACGATATAGGGAAGCCCGGCATCATGGAGCATCTCGATCGCCACGGTGGTGCGCGGCATCTGCATCAGGCTAAGGATACCCTCCTGCATGCGCGCACCGCCCGAGGCCGTGAACACGATATACGGCGCGCCGGCGGCTATCGCGGCCTCGACGCCGGCGATGAACGCCTCGCCGACCGCCTGGCCCATCGATCCGCCCATGAAGGCGAAGTCCTGGACGCCGATCACGGCCTTCTGGCCGTGGATCGTGCCGCTGGCGTTCAGGAACGCGTCGGGCTCGCCGGTCGCGGCGCGCGCGGCCTTGATCCGGGCAGGGTAGGGCTTCTGGTCTCGGAACTTGAGCGGATCCTCGGCGACCTTGGGGCTCGGGAGCAGCTGATAGCTGTCCTTGTCGAACAGATATTCGAATCGCCGTGCCGGCCCGATGCGCTCATGATGATCGCAGGTCGGGCAGACGTAGAGATTGTCCTCGAGCTCCTTGGAGAACACCATCGTCCCGCACCCCTTGCACTTGTGCCAGAGGTTGTCGGGCGCCTCGCTGGTCTTGGTGGTGACATAGGCGAGGGCGTTGCGGACGCGGCTGATCCAGCTCATGCGACTTCCTTGGGGGCGGCGGAAAGCGCCGCGGATAGGGATTGGATATAGGCGCGGACCGGCGCGGGTGCATCGGTGCCGTGCTTGCCGACCAGATCGACGATCGCCGAGCCGACGACGACGCCGTCCGCAACGCGGCCGATCGCGGCGGCCTGTTCGGGGGTGCGGACGCCGAAGCCGACGGCGACGGGCAAGTCGGTCGCGGCCTTGAGCCTGGCGACCGCGTCTTCGATCGACGCCTGGGCAGCCTGCTGGAGCCCGGTGATCCCGGCAACCGAGACATAATAGAGGAAGCCGCTCGCGCCATCGAGCACTGCCGGCAGGCGGGCGGCGTCGGTGGTCGGCGTGGCGAGGCGAATGACGTCGAGGCCGTATTCGCGGAACGGGGCGAGCGTGTCGGCCTCTTCGGGGGGGATATCGACGCAGATGATCCCGTCGACGCCGGCATTGACTGCCATCGCCGCGAAGGTCGCCGGATCGGGGCAGGTCATAGTGTTGGCATAGCCCATCAGCACGAGCGGCACGCCGGGATGCCGCCCGCGGAATGCACAGGCGATAGCCAGCACATCGGTGGTGCGCGTGCCCGCGCCGAGGCTGCGCAGGTTCGCCGCCTGGATCGCGGGGCCGTCGGCCATGGGGTCGGTGAACGGCATGCCCAGCTCGATCACGTCGGCGCCACCCTCGACCAGCGCGTCGAGGATGTCGCCGGTGGCGGCGGGGGTCGGGTCACCCGCGGTGACGAAGGTCACCAATGCGGGACGGCCCTTGCCGAAGGCGGCCGAGAGGCGCGAGCGGGCGGCGTTCACAGCTCGAACCCCAACGCATCGGCGACGGTAAAGATGTCCTTGTCGCCGCGGCCCGAGACGTTGACGACGATGATCTGGTCGCGCTTCATTTCCCGTGCCTTGGCGGGCACTGCTGCGAGTGCGTGCGAACTTTCGAGCGCCGGGATGATCCCTTCGAGGCGGCAGCACAGCTGGAAGGCGTCGAGCGCTTCCTGATCGGTGACCGGCACGTAATCGACGCGGCCGCTCTCGTGGAGCCAGCTATGCTCGGGGCCGATGCCGGGATAGTCCAGGCCCGCCGAAATCGAATGCGCCTCGGTGATCTGGCCGTCTTCGTCCTGGAGGAGATAGGTGCGGTTGCCGTGGAGGATGCCCGGAGAGCCGCCGGTCAGGCTGGCGGCGTGCTCGCCGGTGTCGATGCCCTTGCCCGCCGCTTCGACGCCGATCATCGCGACGTCGCTATCGTCGAGGAAAGGGTGGAACAGCCCGATGGCGTTCGATCCGCCGCCGACCGCGGCGATGAGCAGGTCGGGTAGACGCCCCTCGGCCTTGAGGATCTGTGCGCGCGCCTCGGTGCCGATCACGCTCTGGAAGTCGCGGACGAGCTCGGGGTAGGGATGCGGGCCCGCGGCGGTGCCGATGATGTAGAACGTGTCGTGGACGTTGGCGACCCAGTCGCGCATCGCCTCGTTCATCGCATCCTTGAGCGTCTCGGCCCCCGAAGTGACCGGCGTGACTTCGGCGCCGAGCAGCTTCATCCGGAAGACGTTGGGCTTCTGCCGCTCGACATCCTTGGCGCCCATGAAGATCGTGCAGGGCAGGCCGAACCTTGCGGCCACCGTGGCGGTGGCGACGCCGTGCTGGCCCGCGCCGGTCTCGGCGATGATCCGCGTCTTGCCCATGCGGATCGCGAGCAGGATCTGGCCGATGCAATTGTTGATCTTGTGCGCGCCGGTGTGGTTCAGCTCCTCGCGCTTGAAATAGATCTTTGCGCCATGCCCCTCGGGTGCGCCTTCGCGCAGTGCCTCGGTCAGCCGCTCGGCATAATAAAGCGGGCTGGGGCGGCCGACATAGTGTTCGAGCAGATCGTCGAACTGCGCCTGGAAGGCGGGATCGGCCCTAGCCGCGCGATATTCGCGTTCGAGGTCGAGGATCAGCGGCATCAGCGTCTCGGCGACGAAACGGCCGCCGAACTGGCCGAAATGCCCGCGATCGTCGGGCAGATTGCGCAGCGAATTGGGCAGGGTGACGGTATCGGTCATAAACTCTCTCCGGAAATTGGGTGCGTGGGCGCCGACATGCGTCGTCAGGCGATCAGCGCCATCGATTTCCGAGGCAGAGGACAGGTGGGATCCGGTTCAGCATTGCGCCACCGCTTTAAGGAAAGCCGCGATCTTGTCCACATCCTTGACGCCCGGCGCGCTCTCGACACCCGACGAGACATCGACTGCCCCGGCACCGGTGACCCGGACCGCCTCGGCGACATTGTCCGGGGTGAGCCCGCCGGAAAGCGCCCAGGGCAGCGGATGCGCGTACCCCTGGAGCAACGTCCAGTCGAAGCGCAGCCCCATCCCGCCCGGGAGCGCGGCGGTATCCGGCGTCTTGGCGTCATAGAGGATGCGGTCGGCGGCGCCTGCAAAGCCGGCAGCCGCGGCCAGATCGGTGCGGAGCTTGACGGCGACCGCGACCCAGACCTCCCGGCCCGTGCTGGCGCGGATCGCCGCGGCGCGATCGGGCGCCGTCTTGTGAAGCTGGACGATGTCGAGGCGCCCGGCGGCGATCGCGGCATCGAGCAGCGCATCGTCGGGATCGACGAACACGCCGGCCTTGCGGACCCGCGCCGGTACGCGGTCCGCCAGCCCGGAAGCCTGTTCGAACGACAGCGTACGCGGCGAGGGCGGAAAGAACACAAACCCTACTTGCGCGGCGCCGTGCGCGATCGCCGCGTCGAGCGTTTCGGGCGTGGAGAGGCCGCAGATCTTGGCTGTCACGGGCATGCGCACGCCCTTAGGTGCAATCGCGCGCGCCGTCACCAGCGGATCAGGCGAGCCGCTTGACGAGCACGTCCATGAAGAAAGGCGGGTCGAGCGCGATCGGGAAGTCGCGCTTCTCGCCCGAGACCCGGTAGCCGCGGCGCGCATAATATTCGATCAGCTTGCGGCGAACGTCGATCACGGTCATCTCCATCGCAGTCGCGCCGAAATCGTCGCGGGCCGTTGCCTCGGCGGCGGCGACGAGCTGCTTGCCATAGCCGCCCGCCTGGAGCGTCGGATCGATGCAGAGCAGGCCGAGATAGCCCAGGCCTTCGCCCTTGTCGGTGACTTGCACGCAGCCGATCGTCGCGCCGTCCCTGAAGGCGACCAGCAGGCGCTGCGCCGGATCGTCGACGATCGCGGCGAGGGTGGCGATGTCGGTGCGCGCGCCTTCGATCAAATCGGCTTCGTGAGTCCAGCCGCCGCGCGCGGTCTCGCCGCGATAGGCGCGCTCGATCACCGGATGGAGCGCGGGGAGGTCTTCGTGCGTGGCGACGCGGATCGTGACGAGGTCGGGCATGGCGCGCTGTGTCCGACGCCGCGATGCCCTTGGCAAGAGCCGGGCTATTGGTTGCCCGCGGCCCAGTTGTTCGCGGGCAGGAACGCGTCGCTCAGCCCGTAACTGCCCGTGCAATGGCGCTTGCAGCCGACCGAGGCGATGGTGTCGATCCGGGTCACCGCACCGGTCTTGTCGCGGGCGAGGAGGAAATCGATCCTGCACGCGCCCGCGCTCCAGCTCGCCCGGCCAGGCGAGGCGAGGGTGGCCACCGCACCGGCTTCGCTGTCGTCCGCCGGAAATTTGCAGAGCTGCTCGCCTTCGCGATCCCGGAGCAGCGCGAAATCGAACTGATTGGCGTCGATATGGGTGATCTTCAGCGTGGCGACATCGGCGGTCTTGTAGCTCGCCTCCCAGGTCTCCTCCTGCACGGCGCGAAGCGTGTCGCGCTGGCGACGATACTCGGCCTCGACGGCGGCGGGATCGCACGTCTTCGCGCAGCGGGTGCGCAGGATCTGCTGCCAGTCGCGCTGCTGGCCGCGGAGGCTCGCCTTGTCGAACAGCTGCGCCAGCCGGGTCTTGTAGAGCGCGGCGACTTCGCCATCCAGCTTCGACAGGCCGGGGCTCTCGCAGATCGTCTTTTCCAAGGGATGACTGGCCCTGGCACAGTCGAAGCTGGCGGACTGGAGCGGCGTTGCGGCGTGGAGCCCGAACAAGGCGAGCAGACACGCGAACAGTCCGAACCCCGCAAACCGCACCACGCCTATTCTCCCGCTATAACGTCGCCTCTATCTCGCGTGCAGCCAGATCCGGGTCCTCGGCCTGGGTGATCGGACGTCCGACGACGAGGATCGAGGCGCCAGCATCGAGCGCGGCGCGCGGCGTCACCACGCGCTTCTGGTCGCCGACGCTGCCATTGGCCGGGCGCACGCCGGGGACGACGAAGAACCCGTCATGCCAGAGCTTCTTCGCGGCGGCGACTTCCTCGCCCGAGCAGACGATGCCGTCGACTCCGGCGGACTGCGCCAGTTCGGTGAGGCGGACGACCTGCTCGTGCGGATCCGGCTTGAGCCCGATCGACACGAGATCGCGGTCGTCGAGGCTGGTGAGCATCGTCACAGCGACCACCTTGGTGCCGGTCGGCGCAGCCGCCTTGGCGTCTTCGAGCATCGATCGCCCGCCCGAGGCATGTACGGTCAGGATCGCGGGCTCCAGCGGACGCAGCGACTGGATCGCCTTGGCGACGGTATTGGGGATATCGTGGAATTTGAGGTCGAGAAAGATCGGCAGCCCGATCTCGGCCATTTCACGCACGCCGTGGCGGCCATTGGCCATGAAGAATTCGAGCCCGAGCTTGATCCCGCCGACATGGTTGCGGACGCGCTGGGCAATCGCCTTGGCGCGCTCGATGTCCGGAGTGTCGAGCGCGACATAGATTGGCGAGCTCATGGCTGGCGGTCCGCCAGCAGCGGCAGGCCGGGTGCGGCAGGGGCATCGACGACGACCACCGGCTCGGGGGCGACGGCGCGCAGGTCGGCAAGCGCGCGCTCGAGGCCGGCAAGCCGCTGGCGCGAACGCCAGCGCAACGTCTGATAGGCGACCAGCGCCGGCAACAGCCCGAGCAGGAAGGTCAGGATGAGCAGCAGCGGCAGGCTGAAATCGGCGATCAGGCCGCCCCACAGCCGGATATCGACGCGCTCGTCGCCATTATAGATCACGAAGGCCGCGACGAGGCCGCCCAGCAACAGCCAGAACAGCACCTTCAGAAACCGCATGCCTTCCCTTTCCTTGTGGCGACTGGGCGACCTTAGGCTGGAGGGCGGGCAATGCCAACTCTCCCTCTCCCATCGGGAGAGGGAAGGGGCCCGCCGCCGAAGGCGGTGGGAAGGGTGAGGGTAGAGGCGAAGGCAAGTCGCTGCCCTCATCCTTCCCACCTGCTACGCGAGCGGGCCCCTGCCTTCTCCCGGTGGGAGAAGGCGATTTCTAGCCGATCTCGGCTCGCAGCTCGGCGAACAGCCCGGGGATCGCCTTCAGCCGCGGCTCCTCTTCGTCGAGGATCGCGTGGAACGCGCTGCGCTTGATCGCCTTCACGCGATCCTCGCCAAGCCGGTCCTCGAACGGCAGCGACGACAGCACGATGTCGATCAGCCGGTCGGCGCCATGGAGCCGGCCCCAAAGATAGTCGTTCTCGCGATAGGCGCGGCTGAAGAACGCGCCAAAGCTGTTGAACTGGATGCCCTTGAGCGTCGCATTGGCGCCGCCCGTTCGGATCGCGACGGCGTCGTCGGGCGAGATGCGGTCGACGCGGATCGGATCGAATTCGTCCATGCCCTCGCCCTGGAGCAGGGGCAGCGTGGCGATATCGAAAAAGGGGAAGCCGAGATGCGCGAGCAGCATCGGGCGGCGGAGATCCTTCGACAGCGCGCTGAACCCGTCGGACAGGCGCGCGTCGGTGGCGTGGTCGAGCGCCTTCAACTGCATGCGCTCGGCGAGCAGGTCGAGGATCGGGCCGGCATCGTCGGTCATGTCGCGCACGGCGCCGCGAAGATCGGCAAAGGTGTCCGAGCGCTTGAGCTCCAGATAGGCGGCAAGCGACTCGTAGATCGCCTCGCGCATCGGCAGCAGCTCGGCATGCGAGCTGGGCATGTCGATCTCGGTCAGCCGCCGGGCGAGCAGGCGCAGCCGGCGGATGCGGAAGCCGAGATCGTGGGCGCGCAGGAATTCGAGCGTCTGGGGGCTCGCGCCGTTGGACAGCGTCGCGCCGAAGCGATCGCCGCCACGCGCCTGCACGGCGTGCGCGACGGCCTCGCGGATCTCACGCAGCCGTTCGGGGGCATGGCGGTCGCCGATCGTATAGAGCAGCCGGGCAATGCGATCGATCGTGCCGTCGACCTTGAGCAGGCCATAAGCGGTGTGGCCATATCCGGCCTTGGCCGCTGCGGCGACCTGGGCGCGACGGCGCCAGCCGGACAGCCGTTTGGGAGTCGGATAGTCGAGCCACAGCGTATAGCCGAACAGCGCCTCGACCTGGGTTTCCACTTCGGCGCGGATTTCGGTGACGATCGCCAGCATCCGCTCGATCCGCTCGGAACGCGCCGAAATCGCCTCCAGATTGTCGCGGATCGGCTGTTCGCGCGGCAGTTCGGAAAGCGCGCCGATGATCGTCTGGAAGAAGCCCGGCTTCTCCTGCGGCGTGCCGTAGAAATCGAAACGCACGCCGGGCGCGGGATCGATGAAGACGAAGCGGCGGTCGATCTGGCGGCGGGCCGGACGTTCGCGCAGCGCGTCGATCGCGGGGCGGAAGGGGGCGTTGGCGAGCACCGAGCCGTCGATCAGGATCGCCTTCTCGGCGCGGTTGTCGGACCATTGCTGGGGCAGCACCGATTCGAGAAAGACGTCGCGCCCCGGCCATTCGGTGCCGCGCTCGGCGAGGAAGCTGTCGATCTCCTCGACCGTGGCGGGCGGGAAGGCGCCGGGAAAGCTCGACGTCGCCCGTGCCGCAAAGGCGAGCGCGGCGGGGTCGGCGAATGCATCGCCTTCGGCGCCGTGGTCGGTGAAGCGGAACACCAGCCGATGCTCGGTCTCGATCACATGCGCCGGCGAATTGAGCCGAAGCTCTTCGGGATGGCCGCGGAAGTCGGTGACGGTGACGTACAGATCGAGCGGCTGGCCGCTGGGCAGCAGGCGCCTGTAGCGCGGCCCCGCCGCCATCGCATCGAACGCGTCGAGCAGCATGCCGAGCAGCCGCTTGCCCCCGAACGGCGGCTCGAACCAGCGCGAGCGGACGAAATGCTCGAGCTTGAGCCGGACTTCGTCGCGAGCGGCCGGGTCGACGGTCTCGTCGATCGTCTTGCTGCGATTGGCGACGATCCAGGCGATCGGCGTCGCCCAGATCTTGGCGAAGCGATGCGACGGCGCATGGCGCGGTTCGAGCAGCGCCTCGACATCGGCCTGCTCGATCCACATGTCGGTGAGCGGATCGAGCGACTGGCCGGTGGCGATCGCCTGGGCGAGGAACACCGCGTTGATCCCGCCCGCGCTGGCGCCCGACAGGATGTCGACCAGCACGCGCAGGTTGATGCCCGAGGTTTCGCGGATCTCGTCGAGCAGCGTACGATAGACGCCGTTGCCCGCCTCGCCCTCGCGCGCGGCGCAACTCGCTCCGGCCAGCCGCCAGATCTCCTTGGTGATGCCGTGCATGTAGACGGCAAGACTGATCCCGCCATAGCAGACGAGCGCGAGCCGCAGTTCCTTGTCGCGGGTTTCGGTCATCAGGCGGGCTGGACTTCGGCCCAGACCGGCAGATGATCCGATGCGGTGCGCGAATTCAGGCTCTCATGCACCCCGGCCGCACCGATCGTCAGGTCGCGGCTTGCCATGATCCGGTCGAGCCGCGCCATGGGGCGGCGGGCATGGAAGCTCTTGCCGGTATCGGCGAAGTGGAAATGCTGGGCGAAGTCGCGCAGGCAGCCGCTCTGCGCGCTCCATTCGTTGAGGTCACCCATCAGCACCGTCGGATATTGCTGCGCGCTGGCATTGAGGTGGGCGATGATCGCATGCGCCTGCCGCCGCCGCCACAGACCCGACAGATCGAGGTGCATGCCGACGACGCGCAGCACCTGGCCGCGCACCCGGACATCGGCCATCACCGCGCCGCGCGGCTCGAGCGCCGGCAAGTGGATCGCCTCGCAATCGAGGATCTGGGCGTCCTTGCGCACGAGCAGCGCGTTGCCGTGCCAGCCCATCGAGCGCGCGCGCATCCCGAAGGTGATCGCCTTCCAGTCGCCATGTTCCGACAGCAGGTGGCTGGTCAGCACTGCCTCGCGCGTGCCGAAGCGGCGGTCGGCCTCCTGCAGCGCGATCACATCGGCATTGACCTCGCACAGCACCTGCAGCGTGCGCTCGGGGCGGCGCCGGCGATCGGTGCCGATCGACTTGCGCATATTGTAGCTGGCAACCTTGATCATCTGTGCCCCTTATCGCGGGGCTTGGGGGGGCTGGGCAAGGGCCTAGCTCTGCGGGTTATCGCTGCGCTGGGTCGAAGCCTCCTGCGCGGCGGCGATCAGGCTGCGGCCGGTGGCGTCGGCGGCTTCGGGAGTCATCGAGATGGCGACTCCGTCCGGACCGTCGAGCAGCACCAGGCCCTGCTCGGCGCTGGCGATGCCGGGTTCGGATTCGGGCTCGTGGGAGGTGGGCTCTTCGCTCATCTTTGCGCTCTCCCTTTCGCGCTTGTTGCGCGTGATGCGACCGTGCGGGAAAGAACTCGGCAGCGCGGTGCCCGTTCCGTCAGCGTCCGCCGGCTTCGAGCAGTCGGCGCGGCGCGGCCAGTTCCCAGCTCCGCGCGAGGCGATCGCCGACAAGCGCCCAGTCGGTATCCTCGCCGCCGATCGCCAGCCCGACCCATTCGGCGCGGAAATAGGCGACGCGCGAATAGGCGTCGGGTGCCGCCTCGATCAGCATCCGCGCTTCCTCGGCGTCGGCGGTCTTGACGGCGACGATGGTGCGGCCGTCGCCATGATGGTCGTGGCGGAACTGCGCGAACATCCTGTCCGCAACGAAGAAGGTCGGCTGGCCGTGGCTGACGCGCTCCTCGGCCTCGGGCAGGTCGAGCGCGAGGCTGCGGACCTGGTCTAGCGGGGCAGCTGCTGGATCCATTGCGCTACTACCCGCGGATAAAGGCGATGTTCCTCGCGCAGCACGCGCTCGGCCAGCGTTTCCGTAGTATCGCGCGCTTCGATCCGCACCTCGGCCTGGCCGAGAATCTCGCCGCCGTCGAGGTCCTCGGTGACGATATGGACCGAGCAGCCGGCCTCGCTGTCGCCCATCGCCAGCGCGCGGGCGTGGGTGTCGAGGCCCTTGTACTTCGGCAGCAGCGAGGGGTGGATATTGACGATCCGGCCCCGCCAGCGGGCGACGAAATCGTCCGAGAGCAGCCGCATATGGCCGGCGAGCGCGATCGCCTCGACTCCGGCGTCGCGCAGCGCGGCGTCGATCTTCGCTTCGTATTCCGGCTTGGGCATGCCCCTGGGCGATTGGGCGAAGGTGGCGATGCCATGCTCCTGCGCCCAGTGGAGGCCGGCGGCCTCGGGCTTGTCGCTGGCGACGAGGACGACTTCGTAGGGGCTATCCCCGGCGCGCGAGGCTTCGACCAGCGAAGCCATGTTCGAGCCGCGGCCGGAGATCAGGATGCCGAGCCTGCGCCTAGTCACTATGCGTCGCGGTCCAGTCGGCGCGTGCGCTCCACGTCTCGGCGGGGCCGAACACCGTGCAGCCGCGCTGGCCGTCCTCGACCACGCCGATGCGGAACACCGTTTCGCCGGCTTCGGTCAGCTCGGCGGCAATCGCATCGGCATCCCGCGCTGCCACCGCCGCGACCATGCCGATCCCGCAATTGAAGGTCCGCGCCATTTCCTCGGGCTCGATATTCCCCTGTGCCTGGAGGAACGCCATCAGCCGCGGCAGCGGCCAGGCGCTCGCATCGATGCGGGCGTGGCAATTCTCGGGAAGCACGCGCGGCACATTTTCGAGCAGCCCGCCGCCGGTGATATGCGCGAGGCCATGGATCGCGCCCTTGCGCAGCTGGGGCAACAGGCTGGCGACATAGATGCGCGTAGGCGCCATCAGTGCGTCGAGCAGGATCACGTCCTGGTCGAACACCGCCGGGCGATCGAGCTTCCAGCCCTTGTCCGCAGCGAGTCGGCGGACCAGCGAGAAGCCGTTCGAGTGGATGCCGGTCGAGGCGAGCCCGAGCAGCACGTCGCCCGGGCGGATCGCGCTGCCGTCCAGCAGTTGCTCGCGCTCGACTGCGCCGACGCAGAAGCCGGCCAGGTCGTAATCGCCCTCGGCATACATGCCCGGCATCTCGGCGGTCTCGCCGCCGATCAGCGCGCAGCCGGCCTGGCGGCAGCCCTCGGCGATCGAAGCGATGACGCGCTCGGCGGTCTCGGGAACCAGCTTCCCGCTGGCATAATAATCGAGGAAGAACAAAGGCTCGGCGCCCTGGACGACGAGATCGTTGGCGCACATCGCGACCAGATCCACGCCGACGCCGTCATGCGCGTCATGCTCGATCGCGAGCTTCAACTTGGTGCCGACGCCGTCGTTCGCCGCGACCAGCAGCGGATCGCTGAACCCGGCCGCCTTGAGGTCGAACACCCCGCCAAACCCGCCCAGCGCGGCGTCGGCGCCGGGGCGGCGGGTGGATTTGGCCAGCGGGCCGATGGCGCGCACCAGCGCATTGCCGGCCGCGATCGAGACACCCGCCTGGGCGTAGGTGTAACCTTTGGGTTCGCTCATGCGGCAAGCGCTTAGCGCCGACTTCTTCTTTCGTCACCCCGGCCGTGTGCCGGGGTCCCCCCGTCCGCGCACGAAAAGCAGGAAGTTCCAGGTGCTGGGCAAGCCGCACGGTGGACCCCGGCACAAGGCTGGGGTGACGCTGAAGAATATCCGACGAGGATACTTCTTGGATTTCCACGCCCGCTTCGCCAAAAGGGCGGCCGCATGCAGTTGTCCCGCATTTCGCTCACCATCGGTCTTGCCGGCGCGCTCGCACTTGCGGGGGCGGGCGTGGTGTTGGCCCAGGGAGACGGCGGCGGCGCCAGTGCCGTGCCGATCGATGCCTCGGGCAGCTTCGAAGTCTCCGGCGTCCAGGTCGATATCAAGGGCAAGGATGCCGACACCGCGCGCCAGGGCGGCTGGCGACTCGCCCAGCGCAAGGGCTGGGAGATGCTCTCCGAGCGGCTCACCGGCAAGAAATCGACGCTCAGCGATTCGGCGCTCGACGCCCTGGTCACCAGCATCGTCGTCGAACGCGAGCAGATCGGCCCGACGCGTTACATCGCCCGATTGGGCGTGCTGTTCGATCGCGGCAAGGCCGGTTCGATCCTCGGCGTATCCACTGCGGTGACGCGCTCGTCGCCGATGCTGCTCGTCCCGCTCGAATTCTCGGGCGGCGCGGGCCGCGTGTTCGAGCGCGAGACCGCCTGGTCGCGCGCGTGGAACCGCTTCCGCAGCGGCGGCAGCACGATCGACTATGTCCGGCTGCGCGCCACCGGCCCCGACGCGATGCTGGTCAACGCCGGCCAGACGCTGCGGCGCGGGCGCAATTGGTGGCGCACAGTGCTCGACCAATATGGCGCCTCCGACGTTCTCGTCGCCGAAGTGCAGTTGCGCCGCGAATATCCCGGCGGACCGATCATCGGCATGTTCGCGGC
Organism: Sphingomonas sp. LM7; assembly: GCF_002002925.1. Lineage (NCBI taxonomy): Bacteria > Pseudomonadati > Pseudomonadota > Alphaproteobacteria > Sphingomonadales > Sphingomonadaceae > Sphingomonas > Sphingomonas sp. LM7. Next base: position 1,030,137 of record NZ_CP019511.1, read on the forward strand.
GAGCCATGGCCCCGATCGCCGGCCGATCACCAGCTTCGCGTTGCGCGTCGACAATGGCGATTCGCTCGATGCGCTGCTCGACGCGGGAATCCAGCGGCTCGACCAGGCCTATCAAAAGGCGCTCGCCTCGGGCCTGCTCCACACCGATCCGCTGCTCGCAACCCGGCCGCCGCGCGTGAAGACGCCGGAAGAACTCGCCGCGGAAGCCGAAGCAGCCGCCGCGGCCGAGGCCGCAGCGCTGGAACCGTCCCCGAGCGCCACCAGCGCGACGACCGCAAGCTTCACCGTGCAGATCGAGACGCCGAGCGCCGCCGTGCTCACTGCCTCCGAATCGGCGGTGCGCAGCGTGCCCGGCGTGCGATCGGCAGTCACTTCCAGCTTGGCGCTGGGCGGGATCTCGGTGATGCGGGTGTCCTATGACGGCCCGATCGGCAGCCTGCGTGCGGCGCTCGAAGGGCGCGGCTGGCAGGTGCAGGAAGGCCCCGGCGTGCTCGTCATTCGCCGCGCCGGCGGGTCGAGGCCGCCCGCCGCCGCGCCGTCGCCCCAGCCCACGAGCACCCCGGCCGGCAAATGAGCCAGCTGCGCCTGCCGCTCGGACTGCCCGAAGCGCGCGAGACGGAATTCCTTGTCGGCGATTCGAACGCGCGGGCAGTTCACCAGCTCGAACATTGGGCGACCTGGCCGGTGATGTCGGCGCTGCTGGTCGGCCCGCGCAAATCGGGCCGCAGCCTGCTCGCCCGCGTGTTCGCGGCCAAGAGCGGCGGACGGATCTTCGACGATGCCGATCGCGCGAAGGAAGCCGATGTCTTCCACGCCTGGAACCAGGCGCAGCAGGAACGCCGGCCGCTGCTGATCGTCGCCGAGGCCGCGCCGCCGGCCTGGGACGTAAAGCTGCCCGATCTGCGCTCGCGGCTCGCAGCCTCGCCCCTGCTCGAAATCGGCGCGCCCGACGACGTGCTGATGCCTCAGCTCATCGAACGCGCCTTTGAGCGGCATCTGCTCCATGCCAAGCCCGAAGTCATCGCATGGCTTTCGAAGCGGATCGAGCGCAGCCATGTGGCGATCCTGCGCGTTGCGGATGTGCTGGAGATGGAGGCGGTGGACAATCGCCTATCGATCCCGGCGATGCGTGCCGTGCTCGCGGCAAATGGTCTCATAACCGAAACGGACGAACCCTAGGGAATGACCAAGGCAGCACGAAAGCAGGCCGCAGGGGGCGTTCCGATGACCGATCAACCGGCCGAGACCGGCAAGCGTTACTTCAATCGCGAGCTGAGCTGGCTCGCGTTCAATCGCCGCGTGATGGAAGAGGCGTGCAATCCGGCACACCCCCTGCTTGAGCGGCTGCGCTTCCTGTCGATCTCGGGTTCGAACTTCGACGAGTTCTTCATGGTGCGCGTCGCCGGCCTGATGGGGCAGCAGCTCCAGCGAGTCGAGGCGCGCTCGGCCGACGGGTTGACGCCCAGCCAGCAGCTCGTCGCGATTTCCGACGAGGCCGAAATCCTTGCCGACAGCCAGCAAAGCGTATGGCACGACATTCGCGCCAAGCTTGCCGAAGTCGACATCCATGTCCTCGAAGCCGATGCGATCGAGGACGAGACCGCGGCCTGGCTGGAAAATCATTTTCGCGAGCAGATCTTCCCGATCCTGACGCCGCAGGCGCTCGACCCCGCACACCCGTTTCCATTCATCCCCAATCAGGGATCGAGCGCGATCTTCGATCTCGTCCGGCGATCGGACCGCGAGCCGATCCGCGAGCTGGTGCTGCTGCCGACGACGATGCCGCGCTTCGTGCGGCTACCGGGCGAACCGGCGCGCTATGTCGCAGTCGAGACGGTGCTCAAGCGCTTCTCGCACCTGCTCTTCCCCGGCTACGACGTGCTCGGATCGGCGGCGTTCCGGGTGCTGCGCGACAGCGATCTCGAAATCGAAGAAGAGGCCGAAGACCTCGTCATGACCTTCCGCTCGGCGATCAAGCGCCGGCGGCGGGGCAGGGTGATCCGTCTCGAAATGGAAGACGGCATAGCGCCGGAGCTCGAAGCGGTGCTCAAGGAGGAGCTGGGCGGCAGCGAAGCTCTACTTACCGAAACCGGCGGCTTCCTCGGCATCGGCGATCTCTCCGCCTTGGTCGATGAGGATCGGCCCGACTTGAAGTTCACGCCCTTCGTTGCGCGCTTTCCCGAGCGGATCCGCGAATATGGGGGCGATTGCTTCGCGGCGATCCGCGCCAAGGATATCGTCGTCCACCATCCCTATGAGAGCTTCGACGTGGTGCTCTCGTTCCTTGGTCAGGCCGCCAGCGATCCCGACGTGGTCGCGATCAAGCAGACCCTCTACCGCGCCGGCAAGCAGCCCGCAGTGATCAATGCGCTGATCGCCGCGGCGGAGGCAGGCAAGTCGGTCACTGCGGTGGTCGAGCTCAAGGCGCGGTTCGACGAGGAGCAGAACCTCTATTGGGCGACCGCGCTGGAGCGCGCCGGCGTCCAGGTCGTCTATGGCTTCATCGACTGGAAGACCCACGCCAAGGTGTCGATGGTGGTGCGGCGCGAGGGCGGGCAGTTCCGCACCTATTGCCACTTCGGCACGGGCAATTATCACCCGATCACCGCGCGCATCTATACCGATCTCAGCTTCTTCACTGCCGATCCGCGGCTTGGGCGCGATGCGGCGCAGCTGTTCAACTACGTCACCGGCTATGTCGAGCCCGAGTCGCTCAACCTGCTCAACATCAGCCCGCGCGATCTGCGCAATCAGCTGGTGGCGCTGATCGACGCGGAGATCGTCCATGCCCGCGCCGGAAGGCCGGGGGCGATCTGGGCGAAGATGAATTCGGTCGTCGATCCCGCAGTGATCGAGAAACTGTACGAGGCGAGCGGGGCAGGCGTGGAGATCGACTTGATCATCCGCGGCATCTGCTGCCTGCGCCCCGGCGTGCCCGGTCTGTCCGAGAATATCCGGGTCAAGTCGATCGTCGGGCGCTTCCTCGAGCACAGTCGGATCTGGGCGTTCGGCAACGGCGAGGGGCTTCCCAGCGATGCCGCCAAGGTGTTCATCTCCTCGGCAGACTGGATGCCGCGCAACTTCGACCGCCGAGTCGAATTCATGCTGCCGATCCTCAACAAGACGGTACACGATCAGGTGGTCGATCAGGTGATGGTCGCGAACCTGCTCGATGACGAGCAGAGCTGGCAGCTCCAGCCCGACGGCCGCTATGCACGTGTCGAAAAGGGCAGCGAGCCGTTCAACCTCCATCATTATTTCATGACCAACCCCTCGCTTTCGGGACGCGGCGCCGCGCTCGAAAAGCGCAAGCCGGTGCCCAAGCTGTCGCTCAAGCGGCGGCGGGCGCCGAAAAAGGAAACCTGAATATATGGCCACGCTTCTCCGCAAGCCGGAGCAACGCGCTGCGCCTGCCAAGGCCCGCAATGCGATCATCGATATCGGGTCGAACTCGGTTCGCCTCGTCGTCTACGAAGGCGCGGCGCGGCTCCCCGCGGTGCTGTTCAACGAGAAGGTGATGGCTGGGCTCGGCCGGGCGCTGAGCGAGACCGGGGCGATCGACAAGGGCGGGCTCAAGCGGGCGCGCGCGGCGCTGTCGCGCTTCGCCGCGCTGGCGCGCGAAATGCAGGTCAGCGAGCTTCGCACGGTCGCGACTGCCGCGGTGCGCGATGCTTCGAACGGCGGTGAGCTCATCCACGCCGCCGAAAAGCTCGGGCTGGAAGTCGAGCTGCTCTCGGGCGTCGAAGAGGCGATGGCATCTGGGATGGGCGTGCTTTCGGGCATCCCCGAGGCCGATGGCGTGGTCGGCGATCTCGGTGGCGGCAGCCTCGAGCTGGTGCGCGTGGTTGCGGGGACGGTCACCGATCGCGTGTCGTTTCCGCTTGGCGTCCTCCGCCTCGGTGCGATCCGCGCGGAGGGCAAGGACGCGCTCGACCGGCGCGTGGCCAAGCTGATCGCCGATTCGGGCTGGGCCGGGCGCGGCAAGGGCTTGCCTTTCTATCTGGTCGGCGGCTCGTGGCGCGCGCTGGCGCGGCTCGACATGCACCAGACCGACTATCCGTTGCCGGTGGTGCACCAATATCCGATCGCGCTGGAACGAGTCGGCGTGCTGCAGCAGATCCTCACCGAAATCCCTAAGGCCGAGCTCAAGGCGATCCCCGACATTTCGGGCGCGCGCATTCCGACATTGCCCGACGCGACGGCGCTGCTGGCCAGCGTGCTCAAGCATCTCGGCAGCAGCGGCAGCATGGTCTCGGCCTATGGGTTGCGCGAAGGGCTGCTCTATCAGCGCCTCACGCCGGAGCAGCGCCGCGAGGACCCGCTGATCGCCGCGGCGCGCGACGAGGGCGAGCGCTCGGGCCGTTTTCCGGAGCACGGCGACGTCATCGATGCCTGGATCGCGCCTTTGTTCGACGATGCGCCCGATCGGGCGCGGATCCGCCATGCCGCGTGCCTGCTCGCCGATGTCGGTTGGCGCGCGAATCCCGAATTTCGCGCCGAACGCGGCATGGAGATCGCGTTGCACGGCAATTGGGTCGCAATCGACGCCATCGGGCGCGCAGTCCTCGCCCAGTCACTCTACACATCCCTAGGCGGCGGCCTCGGCACCCCCGCGCAGCTGGAGCAGCTCGCCGACCAGGCTTCTTTGGAGCGCGCGCGGCTCTGGGGTCTCGCGATCCGGCTCGGCCAGCGGCTGAGCGGTGGTGTCGCGGCACCGCTCAGGCGGTCGCACGTCGCGCTGGAGGACGGAACGCTGGCGCTGTCGCTCGAACCGACGGACGAGGCCCTGTATGGCGAAGCAGTCGAGAAGCGTCACAAGGCGCTGGCGGCCGCATTCGGGCGCGAGCCCGTGCTCGAAGTCTAGCCCGAGGGCGGCTGGGTCAGCCGCAGCCGGCCCGCGTGATCTTGCCGCTGGCGTCGGTGTACAGATTGAGCCGGTCTACCCGGAAATCCATGGTCGCTACCGAATCGGGCGCAAGCCAGCGCACGCTCTTCGCGCCGGACAGGCGCAGTGCTTCTGCCTCGACTGCGGCGCTGCGCGTCTTGCCGACCAACGTGTCCAGCTTCGCCGCGTTGCACTCGACGCCCGGCGCGTCGGTGGCAGGCGGCAGGGTCTGCATGCAGCCCATCGTCGTGAAGGCGAGGGCGGGAAGGACGAGGCGGATCATGAGGGCTCCTCGGTTCGTGTCATCTTGAGCTTTCCGTTGCGGACGGTGAACCCAAGCTGACCCTCGACCAGTTCCAGCGCGTCGCGGCCGAACTGCTCGAAGCGCCAGCCTTCGAGGATCGACAGGTCGGTGCGTACGCCCGCGGCGAGCGCCTCGAGATCGTCCGAGCGCGCAAGCAAGCGCGCGGCGACGTTGATTTCCTTGGCACGGATCTTGAGCAGCAGCTTGAGCAGGTCTGCGACGAGCGCGCCGTCCTTGCCCAATGCGGGCTTGCGGTCGTCGCGCGCAGGCAGTTCATCGCCCGACATCGGCTTGGCGCCGTCGAGCGCCGCCATCAGCCGTCCGCCGATGTCATTGCCGCCCCATGCCGGCGAGAGGCCGCGGACCTTGGCGAGATCGCCCTGCTTGCGCGGCGGCGTGCCGGCGAGGTCGGCGAGCGTTTCGTCCTTGATGATGCGGCCGCGCGGCAGATCCTTGCCCTGCGCCTCGATCTCGCGCCAGCGGGCCAGCGCCTTGAGGCGGCCGAGCACTTCGGGCTTGCGGCTGGAGACGCGGACGCGCTGCCATGCCTGGTCGGGGTCGTTGCGGTAATTTTCAGGGTCGGCGAGCCGCTCCATCTCCTGGTCGAGCCAGGCGCCGCGACCGGTCTTCTTGAGCTTCTCCAGCATCCGCGGGAAAATTTCGGAGAGGTACGTGACGTCGCAGATGGCGTAATCGATCTGGCGCTTGTCGAGCGGGCGGCGGCTCCAGTCGGTGAAACGGGCGCCCTTGTCGACGGTGATGCCGAGATAGGTGTCGACGAGGTTCGAATAGCCGATCTGCTCGCCCTGGCCGAGCGCCATCGCCGCGACCTGGGTGTCGAACAGCGGGTGCGGGGTCTTGCCGGTGAGATTGTAGACGATCTCGATGTCCTGACCGCCGGCGTGGAAGACCTTGAGTACGTCTTCGTTGTTGGTCATCAGCTCGAGCAAAGGCGTCATGTCGATTCCGCCCATCGGATCGACCGCGGCGGCTTCCTCGTCATCGGCGATCTGGATGAGGCAGAGCTCGGGCCAATAGCTGTTTTCCCGCATGAACTCTGTGTCCACGCAGATATACGGCTTGTTGGCGAAACGGGCACAGAGATTGGCGAGGGCGGTGCTGTCCTCGATAAGACCATGGATATGCATCGGGGGCCCTTATACTGGTCTTCGGGTTGACAAAAGGGTGCGTGAGGGGAAAGCGCACGCCACTGTTTCCCTTCACGTAAAAGTTGAAACCATGCACGCCTATCGATCGCACACTTGCGCCCAGCTCCGCGCCGCCAACGTCGGCGAGGAAGTCCGCCTCTCGGGCTGGGTGCATCGCACACGCGAGCACGCCAATGTGCTGTTCGTCGATCTGCGCGATCATTACGGGGTCACCCAGATCGTCGTCGAGACGACGTCCGATCTCTATCCCATCGTCGATGGCTGCGGCGCCGAGTCGGTGCTGACATTTACCGGCAAGGTCGCGGCGCGCTCGCCCGAGACGCTCAATCCCAAGCTCGCAACCGGCGAGATCGAAATCTATCCGAGCGACGTCAAGGTCCAGTCGGCGGCCGAGCGCCTGCCGCTGCCGGTGTTCGGCGATGCCGAGTACCCGGAGGAAATCCGCCTCAAGAACCGCTTCCTCGATCTGCGCCGCGAGCGGCTCCACAAGAACATCGTGCTGCGCTCCAACGTGATCTCGTCGCTGCGCCAGCGCATGATCTCGCACGGCTTCACCGAGTTCCAGACGCCGATCCTGACTGCGTCGTCGCCCGAGGGCGCACGCGACTATCTGGTCCCCAGCCGCGTCCATCCGGGCAAGTTCTACGCGCTTCCGCAGGCGCCGCAGATGTTCAAGCAGCTGCTGATGGTCGCCGGCTTCGACCGGTATTTCCAGATCGCGCCGTGCTTCCGCGACGAGGATGCCCGCGCCGACCGTAGCCCGGGCGAATTCTACCAGCTCGATTTCGAAATGAGCTTCGTCACGCAGGACGATGTGTTCGCAGCGATCGAGCCCGTCCTGCACGGCGTGTTCGAGGAATTTGCCGATTTCGACGGCAAGGGCCGCAGCGTATCGCCGCTGCCGTTCAAGCGCATCCCGTACCGCGAATCGATGCTGAAATACGGCAGCGACAAGCCCGACCTGCGCAATCCCTTGCTCGTCCATGACGTCGGCGATTTCTTCAAGGGCTCGGGCTTCGGCCGTTTCGCCTCGATGGTCGAGGAGGGCAATGTCGTCCGCGCCATTGCTGCGCCGAACACGCACGAGAAGAGCCGCAAGTTCTTCGACGAGATGAACAGCTGGGCACAGTCCGAAGGCTTCCCCGGCCTGGGCTATGCGACCCAGAAGGACGGTGTGTTCGGCGGCCCGATCGCCAACAACCACGGCCAGGACGGCATGAAGGCGATCGCCGACGCTATGGGCCTCGGTCCGAACGACGGCATCTTCTTCGCGGCCGGCGCCGAGGGCAAGGCGGCCAAGCTCGCCGGTCTCGCCCGCACGCGCGTCGGCGAGCAACTGGAGCTGATCGACAAGAGCCGGTTCGAATTCTGCTGGATCGTCGACTTCCCGATGTTCGAGGCCGACGAAGACACCGGCAAGATCGACTTCAGCCACAACCCGTTCAGCATGCCGCAGGGCGAGCTGGAAGCGCTGGAGACGATGGACCCGCTCGATATCCTCGCCTTCCAGTACGACATTGTCTGCAACGGCGTCGAGCTGAGCTCGGGCGCGATCCGGAACCACAAGCCCGAGATCATGTACAAGGCATTCGAGATCGCCGGCTATACCCAGGCCGATGTCGACACCAATTTCGCCGGCATGATCAACGCCTTCAAGTTCGGCGCGCCGCCGCACGGCGGCTCGGCCCCGGGTGTGGATCGCATCGTGATGCTGCTCGCCGACGAGCCCAACATCCGCGAAGTCATCGTCTTTCCGATGACGCAGAAGGCCGAGGACCTGATGATGCAGGCGCCGAGCTTCGTCAGCGAAAAGCAGCTCAAGGAGCTCAACATCCGCCTCGCGCCGCAAGTGGCTGCGGACCTCAGCAAGAAGAGCATCGACGGCGCCGTCGATCCGGCTGCGGGCTGAGGAAGGAGCCGGTCATGCGCGTCGCGGTGTTCAACACCAAAGCCTATGACCGGCGCTTCCTTACTGCGGCGAACCAGGCGTTCGGGCACGAGCTTCGCTTCCTCGAACCCCGGCTGGACACAATCACGGCGCCGCTCGCTTCAGATTGCGAAGCGGTGTGCGTGTTCGTCAACGACACCATCGATGCCGGCGTGCTCGAAGCCTTGGCAGCCGGCGGGACGAAGCTGATCGCGCTGCGCTGCGCCGGGTTCAACAATGTCGATCTCGCCGCCGCCGACCGGCTCGGCCTCGCGGTGGTGCGCGTGCCGGCCTATTCGCCGCATGCCGTCGCGGAATTCACGATCGGGCTGCTGCTGGCGGTCGACCGGAAGATCCCCAAAGCATGGGCACGGGTGCGCGAGAATAATTTCGCGCTGGACGGGCTGATCGGGCGCAACTTGCATGGCCGCACCGCCGGGGTTGTGGGCACCGGCAAGATCGGCGCACTGGTGGCGCGGGCACTCAAGCTCGGCTTTGGCTGCGATGTACTGGCGAGCGACATTGTCGAGGATCCCGAACTCGTCGCCATCGGGGTCCGCTATGTCGATCGGGCAACGCTGCTCGCGCAGGCCGAGATCGTCACGCTGCATTGCCCGCTGACACCCGAGACTCGCCACCTGATCGATGCCCCAGCGATCGCGGCCGCCCGCGACGGGCTCGTCATCGTCAACACCAGCCGCGGCGCGCTGATCGACACCGCGGCGCTGATCGGAGGTCTCAAAACCAGGAAGATCGGCGCGGTTGCGCTCGACGTCTATGAGCAGGAGGCGGACCTGTTCTTCGAGGATCTGTCGAGCGAGATCGTCTCGGACGATCTGTTCCAGCGTCTGCTCACCTTCCCCAACGTGCTCGTCACCGGTCACCAGGCCTTTTTGACCGAAGAAGCGCTGGAGGCGATTGCGCAGACCACGCTGGCGAGCATTGCCGACGCCGAAGCGGGCCATCCGCTCGCCAACCAAGTCGATACCAGGCTTATTGCGGGATCGCGCTGACTGCCCGTACGTTCGTGGGCTACCCAAGGAGGCGGGATGGCGATCGATCTCAGCGACTATGAATCCGGCGGGCCCTTTGACGGGCACTACAAGAAGGCGCTGAAGAAGCTCCAGAAGCGACTCAGTCACATCCATTATGCGCATATCGTGCACAAGCGCCGCGCGATCATCGTGTTCGAGGGCTGGGATGCGGCGGGGAAGGGCGGGATCATCCAGCGGCTCACCGCCAAATGGGACCCGCGCTATTTCGAGGTGTGGCCGATCTCGGCGCCGACCGTAGAGGAACTGGCGCATCATTTCCTCTGGCGCTTCTGGCGGCGGTTGCCTGCCCAGCATAACATCGCGGTCTTCGACCGCAGTTGGTACGGCCGCGTCCTCGTCGAGCGAGTCGAGGGCTTTGCTAAGGAAGCCGAATGGCAGCGCGGCTATGACGAGATCAACGATTTCGAGGCGCAGCAAGTCGAGACCGGCGCGACTCTGGTCAAGGTCTTCGTCCATGTGACGCAGGCGACGCAGGACCAGCGGCTGCGCGACCGGCTCGCACATCCATGGAAGCGCTGGAAGACCGGCCTCGACGATTACCGCAACCGGGCCAGGCGCGCGGACTATCTCAAGGCAATGGCGGAGATGTTCGAGCGCACCGACACCAGCCATGCGCGCTGGATCGTGGTGGACGGCAACGACAAGAAGGCGGCGCGCATCGCCGCGCTGACTGCGATCGCCGATGCACTGGAGGCAAAGGTGCCGATGGAGCCGCCCGAGATCGATCCGGAGGTGGAGAAGGCGGCGAAGAAGGCGCTGGGGATTTAACTTACTCGGGCAATCGATCCCGCGTTTCCAGCATGTCCGCCGCGATCGCCGGTGCGGCGTTGTCGTCGCTCAACGCGAGCAGCCGCTTCGCTTCGGCTTCCAGCGCTGCCGGCCGCTCTTTCGCCGGCAGCGCGCCGATCCGGGCATAGCTGTCGGCCGCACGAACCCACGTGCCTTGCAGTCCTTCGACGTCCTCGACCGAGCGGGCGAAGGGCGAGCCTTCCTGGTGCAATTGCTTGCCGGTGCGCTTGAACACGGCGACGACAAGCGCGCCGACCGCATATTGCTGGCGGACGCAGGCGCCCATGAATGCGCTAGGATGCGCGATATGGAGCGGGGTGGGAAAGCGTGGTGCGGGCTGGCCTGCGACCGAGGTGTAGCCGGCGACGGAGAGCGGCCCGGCCGGAAGTGTGCCCTTGATCGCTCGAATCGGCTCCAGCCGTATCTGCGCTTTGCCCCAGTCACCATCTTTGAGAGCTTCGAGCGCCGGTCCCGATACGACGCGAGCTAGCACGACCAGATCCGCCTTCTCGACCAGCTCGTAGTTGCTGGGGACACGGTATCCCGGAACTACCGAACAGGCAGTGGCCGGCGTCGCGCCGAGTGCACCCGCCGCGAGCAGGATCGACCAGCGCTTCATGCCGGTGCGAAAGCTCCGTCGTCGTCCATCACATGCAGAACGCCGTCGCGGATCGCGAAATAGGCGCCGTGGATCCTGAGCTTGCCAGCAGCTTCACGCTCCGGGATGCAGGGGAAGGTGCGCAGATTGGCGATCGAGACGCGGACGGTTTCGAGTTCGAGTGCGTGGATTGCCTCGGCGCCGGTGCCATGTTCGGCGATGATCCGCTCGCGCGCTTCGTCGAGCATGTCGACCCAGTGCCCGATGAAGCCGCCACGGCCTGCGGGCGCACCCTTGAAGCGCTGGGTCAGCGCGGCGTGGACGCCGCCGCACGCGCCATGGCCGAGCACGACGATCTCGGGCACTTCGAGCTGAGTCACTGCGAATTCCAGCGCGGCGGAGACGCCGTGGCGGCCGCTGTCATTCTCGAACGGGGGAACGAGGTTGGCGACGTTGCGCACCACGAAGACCTCGCCGGGCGAGGTATCGAACACCTGGGCGGGATCGACCCGGCTGTCCGAGCAGGCGATCACCATCACCTTGGGGCTCTGGCCTTCGGACAATTCGTCCCAGCGCTCGCGCTGCTCGCTATAGCCGTTGTGGCGGAAGCGGTGGTAGCCGGTGAGGAGGGCGTTGAAGTCGGTCATGGCGCCTACATAGTCAAACCAGCGGCGTTGCGAAGCCGGTACGCCATCGAAAACTGCAACCCGAGATGCAACTGCGGTTGTTGTGCCTGCACGCGCGGATCGCTATCTGGCCCTCATGAACGAGATGTCCCCGCTGCCGCGCCCGGAACGTGTGCGGAAACCCGACTGGATCCGCGTCAAGGCGCCGACTTCGGAGGGGTTTGCCGCGACCCGCGCGCTGATGCGCTCGAAGAGCCTGACCACGGTGTGCGAGGAAGCCGCCTGCCCGAACATCGGCGAGTGCTGGTCGAAGAAGCACGCAACGGTGATGATCCTGGGCGACACCTGCACGCGCGCGTGCGCCTTCTGCAACGTCAAGACTGGCATGCCGCGCGCAGTCGATCCGATGGAGCCGCAGAATGTCGCCGATGCCGCGGCGCAGATGGGGCTCCAGCATATCGTGATCACGTCGGTCGATCGCGACGACCTGCCCGATGGCGGCGCGAAGCAGTTCGTCAAGGTGATCGAGGCGATCCGCAAGTCGAACCCGACGACGACGATCGAGATCCTCACCCCCGATTTCCGGAACAAGCACGAAGCGGCAGTCGAGATGATCGTCGCGGCGCGGCCCGACGTCTACAATCATAATCTCGAGACGGTGCCCCGGCTCTATCCGACGATCCGCCCGGGCGCGCGCTACTACGCGTCGCTGCGGCTGCTGGAGACGGTGAAGAAGCTCGATCCGTCGATCTTCACCAAGTCGGGGATCATGCTCGGGCTGGGCGAGGAGCGGCTCGAAGTCCATCAGGTGATGGACGACATGCGCAGCGCCGACATCGATTTCCTGACGATGGGCCAGTATCTCCAGCCGACGCCGCGCCACACCAAGGTGATCGAGTTCGTCACGCCTCAGGCGTTCGGCTCGTATGGGGCGATCGCCCGGGCCAAGGGCTTCCTGCTGGTCGCCTCGTCGCCGTTGACGCGGTCGAGCTATCACGCCGGGGATGATTTCGCCAAGATGCGCGACGCGCGTGCGGCCAAGCTGGCGAAGGCCGCCACAGCCGTCTGATGCCCAAGCATAGCGAGACGCGCGCGCTGCCCTACACGCCGGAGCAGATGTTCGACCTGGTCGCCGATGTCGGCCGCTATGGCGAGTTCCTGCCCTGGGTCTCGGCGGTGCGCGTGCGTTCGAACAGCGATACGCAGATGGTCGCGGACCTGATCGTCGGGTTCAAGGGACTGCGCGAGAGCTTCACGTCGCGCGTCGAGAAGCAGCGGCCCGGGCATCTCCGAGTCGATTATCTCGAAGGGCCGCTCAAGCACCTGCATAACGACTGGAAGTTCAGCAGCGACGGCAAGGGCGGCTGCCTGGTCGATTTCTGCGTCGATTTCGCATTCAAGAACCGCGTGTTCGAGATGCTGGCGGGGCAGGTGTTCGACCGGGCGCTTCGCAAGATGATCAACGCCTTCGAGGAACGCGCTGCCCGGCTTTACGGCGACTCGGCAGGTTCTTCCGAAGCGGGTTCGTCCGGCATCAGCAGTTCGAGCGCGCACAGCGCCGCCTGAAGCCGGACGCCGGCGCGGCCATTATCCTCGAAATGCCGAGCGTCGGCGACGATGTGCTGCGGATCCGCGCCGCGCTCGGCCTGGGCGAACACCACGGTGCCCACCGGCTTCTTCTCGCTGCCGCCATCGGGGCCGGCGATCCCGGTGATCGCGACGGCGACATCGGCGTTGCTGCGCTTGAGCGCGCCCTGCGCCATGCTCCACGCGACGGCGATCGATACCGAGCCAAAGGTCTCCAGCACGTCGCTGCTGACCTTGAGGACCTCCATCTTGGCTTCGTTCGAATAGGCGACGAAGCCGGCCTCGAACACGTCGGACGAGCCGGGGATTTCGGTCAGCGCGGCGCTGACGAGGCCGCCGGTGCAGCTTTCCGCCACGGCGATCTTGCGGCCCGCGGCGCGATTGGCCTCGAGCACTTTTCGCGCAGCCTCGACGAGTTTGGTCGGGAGAATCGTGTCCATGAAAGGCCCTGTGCCACCGAGATGTTTCGATAGCGAGTCAGGCGTTGTCCGCAGGGAGCCGGACGGTCGCGATTGCTTGAGCGGCCATGCCTTCGCCACGTCCGGTGAAGCCCAGCCGCTCGGTGGTGGTGGCTTTGACGCTGATGCGCGAGACGGGCAGGCCGAGAATTTCGGCGATATTGGCGCGGATTCTGTCTCGATGCGGACCGATCTTGGGCGCTTCGCAGATGATCGTCAGGTCGATGAAGTTGATGATCCCACCATCGCCGGCAAGAAGTGCGGCGGCATGTTCAAGGAAGCGCGCCGAGCGCTGGCCGCGCCATTGTGGATCGCTCGGCGGGAAATGCATGCCGATATCGCCCGCGCCGATTGTGCCGAGCAGCGCATCGGTGATCGCGTGGAGCGCGACATCGGCATCGCTATGCCCGGACAGGCCCCTTGAATGCGGGACCAGCACGCCGCCCAGCCACAATTCCTCGCCCTCGGCGAAGCGGTGGACGTCGAAACCCTGGGCCGTGCGAACCTGCATCGCGGCCGCATACCGTGCTTCGGCGGCGGCGAAGTCGGCAGGGTGGGTGATCTTTTCCAGCGCAATGTCTCCGGGAACGAGGGCCACATCGCGGCCGAGCGCACGCACCATCTGGGCATCGTCCGTCGCCTCGCGATCGGTGGGCCAGGCCTGGTGTGCTTCGCGGATTGTGGTCATGTGAAATGCCTGCGGGGTCTGGACGCGGACGAGGTCGTCACGAGGCACGGTCTCTCCCAGCACCTCGCCGCCACGTGCGAGGGTGTCGGCGACCGGGAGGGCGGGGAGGGCACCTTCCAGTGTCTCCAGCGCCGTCAGCAGCGCGTCGATTACCGCGTGCGACAGAAAGGGGCGGGCGGCATCGTGGATCAGCACCTGATCGGCGTCGATCGCGTCGAGGCCGTTCCGCACGGACTCGCGCCGGGTCGCGCCGCCGATGACGAACGGGACATCGCCCAGCCCCTCGCGCAGCGCCCCTTCCTGGCCTTCGCCGATTACTACGATCACCTGATCAATCGCCAGATGCGACGACAGCGCTGCGAAGCTGTGCGCGAGCATCGGCTTGCCGGCGACGCGCGCGAACTGCTTGGGCACAATGCTCCCTGCACGCGTGCCTTGGCCGGCGGCTACGATCAGCGCTGCGGTCTTTCCCATGTGCTGGCGGGTAGCGGGGAAGCCCCGCCTTGCCAATGCGGGCTTGCGCGGCTAGGCGTCGCTGCCTATTTTTCAGGCATATCATGAGCGAACTCACCCCCATCCAGATCGGCCCCGTCCGGGTCGAAGCGCCGGTGCTGCTCGCGCCGATGACCGGTGTGACCGACTTACCGTTCCGCCGCGTGGTGCGGCGCTATGGCTCGGGGCTCAACGTTACCGAGATGGTTGCCAGTCAGGCGGCTATCCGCGAGACGCGCCAGTCGCTCCAGAAATTCGCCTGGGATCCGATCGAGAATCCGGTGTCGATGCAGCTGGTCGGCTGCACCCCCTATGAGATGGCGGAAGCGGCCAAGCTCAGCGAAGAGCGCGGCGCGGCGATCGTCGATATCAACATGGGCTGCCCGGTGCGCAAGGTGACCAGTGGCGATGCGGGGTCAGCGCTGATGCGCGACCTCAAGCTCGCCGCGTCGCTGATCGAGGCGTGCGTCAAGGCGGTCAGCGTGCCCGTCACCGTCAAGATGCGGATGGGCTGGTGCCATGACAGCCTCAACGCGCCCGAACTCGCACGCATCGCCGAGGATCTCGGCGCGAAGATGATCACCGTTCACGGCCGCACCCGCAACCAGATGTACAAGGGCTCGGCAGACTGGGGCTTCATTCGGACCGTCAAGGACGCCGTGACGATTCCGGTGATCGCCAATGGCGACATCTGCACAATCGAGGATGCACGCACCGCGCTGGCGCAATCGGGTGCCGACGGCGTGATGATCGGCCGTGGCGCCTATGGCAAACCATGGATCCTGCGGCAGGTGATGGACGCGCTGACCGGCGAGGAGGCGCTTCCCGATCCCTCGTATGACGAGCAATATCGCGTGATCACCGAGCATTATGTCGACACGCTCAGCCATTACGGCAACGAAGTCGGCGTCAACATGATGCGCAAGCATATCGGCTGGTACACCAAGGGCATCCACGGCTCGGCCGAGTTCCGCAACAACGTCAACAAGATCTCGGACCCCGTGCGCGTGCTCGCCATGCTCGCCGAATTCTACGCGCCATGGTCTTCACGCGCGGCGGCTTGAGGCGCGCCAAGCAGGAACCGGTACAGGGACCTGGCTTTGGCGAGCTGTTCGCGGCGTTGCCCGTTGCGGTGCTGGTGATTGATCCGGACGGACGCATCGCCCATGCCAATTCCGCGTGCGAGCTGCTGCTCAATCACAGCGAAACGACGATGGTCGGGCAGCCCTATGACGCAGTGCTGCGCCCACCCGAGGACTATGCCGATCGCCGCGACGGCCACGGCTTTGCGGCGTTCGACATCGAGATCGAAGCGATCCGCGGCCCGCGCGTCCGTGTCGATTTCGTCGAAACACCGGTCGCCGACCAGCCCGGATGGCGGATCGTCACGCTCCATCATGCGCCCCAATCGCGACGCGTGGCGCAAGGCGCTGATCGCACCGCGGGCGCGCGCGCCGCAGTCGGCGCGGCGGCGATGCTGGCGCATGAGATCAAGAACCCGCTCTCGGGAATCCGCGGCGCCGCGCAGCTGCTCGAGAGCGGCAGTGAGGAGCGCGAGCTCACTCAGCTGATCACCACCGAAGTCGACCGCATCGTCGCGCTGATCGACCGGATGCAGGACTTCACCGATACCCGCCCGCTCAAGCTGGCGCCGACCAACATCTATCCGTTGCTCGATCACGCGCGGCGCGTGGCGCTAGCCGGGTTCGCACGGGGCATGGTGATCGAGGAGCATTTCGATCCCTCGCTGCCGCCGGTTCTGGTCGATTCCGATGCGCTCCTCCAAGTGCTGGTCAATCTGCTCAAGAATGCCGCCGAGGCGCTTAGCGGGCTGGCCAAGCCGCGAATCACGCTGGCGACTGCCTATCGCCACGGGATGTCGGTGAGCACCGGCGCGGGACGGCCGCGCCAGCCGCTGCCGATCGAAATACTCGTCATCGACAATGGGCCCGGCGCGCCCGCCGATATTGCCGAGCATCTGTTCGAGCCGTTCGTGTCGGGCAAGCCGGAAGGGAAGGGATTGGGGTTGCCGCTGGTCGAGAAGCTTGTCCGCGACATGGGCGGCATCGTACAATATGCCCGCGAGCGCGAACCCGAGGTCACGCTGTTCCGAATCCTGTTGCCGAGGGCGGCATGAGCGGTTCGGTCCTGATCGTCGATGACGACAGCGCGATCCGCACCGTGGTTGCTGCGGCGCTCAAGCGGGAGGGGCACCGGGTCACCACTGCTGCGAGCATCGCCGAACTGCGCCGTGCGCTGGCCACCGGGCTGCCCGACGTGCTGGTGACCGACGTGGTGCTGCCCGACGGCAACGGGCTCGACGTGGCGGCGGGGCTCGCCGAGGAACATCCCGAACTGCCGATCATCGTCTTCTCGGCGCAGAACACGCTGGCGACTGCGGTTCGCGCAACCGAGGTCGGCGCATTCGATTACTTGCCCAAGCCGTTCGACCTCGACGTGCTCGCCCAGGCGGTGCGCGGCGCGATCGCGCGGCGGCAGCGTCAGCCTGCCGAATTCGCCGAAATCGAAGTCGTTAGTGGCTCGACGCTGATCGGCCGCTCGCCGGCGATGCAGGAAGTGTATCGCGTGATCGCGCGCGTCGTTTCGAACGACCTGACCGTGCTCGTCTCGGGCGAATCGGGGACAGGCAAGGAACTGGTGGCGCAGGCGATCCACGATCTGGGGCCCCGCCGCCGCGCGCCGTTCGTGGCGCTCAACATGGCGGCGATCCCGCGCGACCTGATCGAAGCCGAGTTGTTCGGGCACGAACGCGGCGCCTTTACCGGCGCGGCGACTCGCGTCGCCGGCAAGTTCGAGCAGGCAGCGGGCGGCACGCTGTTCCTCGACGAGATCGGCGACATGCCGATGGACGCGCAGACCCGTTTGCTGCGCGTGCTCCAGTCTGGGGAATTCACCACCGTCGGCGGCGCGCGGACGATCCGCGCCGATGTCCGCATCGTCGCGGCGACGAACAAGGATCTTGGCCAGCTCGTCCAGAGCGGCCAGTTCCGCGAAGATCTGTTCTACCGGCTCAACGTCGTACCGGTCAGCCTGCCCGCACTGCGCGAACGCCGGCAGGATGTGCCGCTGCTCGCGCGCCATTTCCTCGACCGTGCCGCCGAAGCCGGACTGCCGCGCAAACAGCTCGATCAAGGCGCGATGGCGGTGCTCGAAGGCTATGACTGGCCCGGCAACGTCCGCGAGCTCGAGAATTTGATGCGCCGCATCGCTGCGCTGAGCCGAGACGAGTGGATCGACGCAGACGCCATCCGCCGGGCGATCGGCGAGGCCGGACACTTCCAGCCCGAGTCGCGCGATGCGGGGATCGATGCGGCGGTTCGCGCCCGCCTGGAGCGCATGGCGATCGAGGAACCCCGCGCGCTCGACGACGGCAGCCTCTACGAGCGCATCATCGGTGAAGTCGAGCGCCCGCTGATCGAGGCGATGCTCGCACGCCACCAGAACAACCAGCTTCGCGCCGCCCGCGCGCTAGGCATCAACCGCAACACGCTGCGAAAACGACTCGATACACTAGGGATCGAGATGGGCGCGGATCGATCGACCGGTGCCGATTAGCGACGATTAGCGTAAAATTATGTGTTCTTTCGGCCACAATCTCGTTGTATCTAGGCAACGATGGATGCCGTGACCGAGCAGATTGCAGAAGCTGCACCGCGCAAGCGGCGGCTGAGCGTCACGCCGGGGGTAGAGCTCGGCGTGCTGGTGCTCGCGATCGTGGTCGCCACGGTAACCTACGCCATCGTCAGTGGCCGCGGGTCGTCCGAGCAGTTGCTCGCGCCGCCGGTGATTGCGCTGCTCCTCGTCGCCAATCTGATCTCGTGCGGTGCGCTCATCGTGCTGCTGGGCCGGCGCGTAGCTAAGCGGCGCGCGGCGCGATCGCCGTCTGGCGGGGAAGGGCGGCTGCATGTACGGCTCGTCGCGATCTTCTCGGTGCTGGCATCGGTGCCGACGGTGCTGCTCGCGGTGATCGCGTCGCTGCTGTTCCAATATGCAGCCGATTTCTGGTTCTCGCCCCGCACGCAAAGCATGCTCGATAATTCGCAGCGGCTGGCGCAGGAATCCTATGCGCAGCTGCTCAGCTATGTCGACAACGAGAATGTAGCGATGGCGAACGACGTCCGGCGGATGCTGTTCGAATATCGCTGGGAGCCCGACAGCGCCGAATTCAAGAGCACGCTGGCGCAATCGGTGTTCCAGCGCAGCCTGGCCAGCGCGGTTCTCTTTACCGTGGACGCCAAGGGGCAGATCCAGACGATCGCGATCGTCAAAAACTCCGACCGCAACCCGATGCAGGACATCGAGTATAACGATATCAAGAAGCTGCGGAGCGGCGCGCCGAGCGTAGTCGGCACCAATGCCCAGCGCACCTATTCCTTCGCGCGGGTCGAGGGCACCGACTTCTATCTCTATGCGACGCGCGAAGTAGGGGCCAAGGAGATGGCCGACCGCGTCGAGCGTGTCCGTGCCGTACTCACCGACTATCAGACGCTGCTGAGCCGAACGCGTGCGTTTCAGCTGCAATTCAACGTGGCGCTGCTGGTGATTTCGCTGCTTGTGATCGGAGTCGTGGTGTTCATCGCGCTCGCCGTCGCGGATCGGCTGGTCCGGCCGGTCAACGAACTGGTCGGCGCAGCGCGCAAGGTGGCGGCGGGCGACCTCAATGCGCGGGTGCCCGAGCGCCGGACGCGCGACGAGATCGGCGTGCTGTCGGCAGCATTCAACCAGATGACGAGCCGGCTGCAGGAACAGACCAACGCGCTGGTCACTGCCAATGCGCAGATCGAAAGCCGCCGTGCCCTGATCGAGGCAGTGATGTCGGGGGTCTCCGCCGGGGTCATCTCGATCGCCTCGGACCGGACGGTGCGGCTGATGAACGCCTCGGCGCTCGCCCTGCTGCGGCGTGATGAGCAGGATTGGGCCGGCAAGCCGCTCGGCGCGATTGCGCCCGAGCTCGACGAACTGCTCGACCAGCCCGAGCGCGAGGCGGTCGCGCAGGTCACCGTGGGCGGCGAGGCGCGGACGCTCGCGGTCAAGATCACTTCTGACGAGGCGGGGCAGGTTCTCACCTTTGACGACATCACCCAGCAGTTGCTCGACCAGCGCCGCGCGGCCTGGTCCGATGTGGCGCGGCGGATCGCGCACGAAATCAAGAACCCGCTTACACCGATTCAGCTCGCCGCCGAGCGCCTCCAGCGCCGCTACGGCAAGCAGATCGAAGGCGGGGAGGGTGTGTTCAGCCAGCTTACCGGTACCATCATCCGCCAGGTCGGCGATCTGCGGCGGATGGTCGACGAATTCTCGTCGTTTGCGCGGATGCCCAAGCCGCTGTTCCGGCGCGAGTCGCTGCTCGACATCGCGCGGCAAGCGATGTTCCTTCATGAAGTCGCGCATCCGACGATCCGCTTCGAGCTCGATACCCCCGACGATCCGCCGAGCCTCGTCTCGGATCGCCGCCAGATGGGGCAGGCGCTAACCAACGTCATCAAGAACGCCGTCGAGGCGATCGAGGCCCGTGGCGAGGGCGAGGCGCTGCCGCAAGGCGAAGTTTCGCTGACGATCCGGGAGGAAGACGAGAACCGCATCCTCCTGACCGTCGCCGACAACGGCGTCGGCCTGCCGGTCGAGCGCGATCGCATCGTCGAGCCCTACATGACGACGCGCAGCCGCGGCACCGGGCTTGGCCTCGCGATCGTCAAGAAGATCGTCGAGGAGCATTGCGGCACGATCGCATTCAGCGACCATGCGGGCGGCGGCACCGTCGTCACGATCGCCTTCGATACCGAGGCGCTCGACAAGCTCGCCCTTCAGAACACCGATGCCGACGCCGCCGAACCGCGCGCGCCGGCCCTTACCAGAACCGGAAAACCCTCATGAGCCTCGATATCCTCGTCGTCGACGACGAACGCGACATCCGCGAACTGGTCGCGGGTGTGCTGGAAGACGAAGGCTATGAGACGCGTGGCGCCGCCGATAGTGATGCCGCGCTGGAAGCCATCGCCGAGCGCCGGCCCAGCCTGGTGCTGCTCGACGTGTGGCTGCAGGGCTCGCGGCTCGACGGGCTCGAACTGCTCGACGAGATGAAGCGGCGCGATCCCTCGATCCCGGTGCTGGTGATCTCGGGACATGGCAATATCGATACCGCAGTGGCCGCGATCCGCCGGGGCGCTTCCGACTTCATCGAGAAGCCGTTCGAGGCCGAGCGGCTGCTGCTGCTGGTCGAGCGCGCGACCGAGACCGAACGGCTGCGCCGCGAAGTCGTGTCGCTGCGACTCTCGGTCGGGCGCGAGAATGACCTGACCGGCAATTCCGCGGCGATCAACACCGTGCGCGCCACCCTGAAGCGCGTCGCCTCGACCGGAAGCCGGGTGCTGATCAACGGCGGCGCGGGCGTCGGCAAGGAAGTCGCGGCGCGGCTGCTCCACGGCTGGAGCCAGCGCTCGGCCGCGCCCTTCGTAATCGTCAGCGCGGCGCGGATGACGCCCGAGCGAGTCGAGGAGGAATTGTTCGGTGCGGAGGAGGGGGGCGACCTCGTCCGCCCCGGGCTGCTCGAACAGGCGCACGGCGGCACGCTGTTCCTGGACGAGATCGCCGACATGCCAATCGCGACGCAGGCGCGGATACTGCGCGTGCTCACCGACCAGAGCTTCAGCCGAGTCGGGGGTACGCGCGTCGTCAAGGTCGACGTCCGCGTCGTATCGGCGACCGCGCGCGACCTGATGGCCGAGATCGCCGCGGGGCGCTTCCGCGAGGATCTCTATTACCGGTTGAACGTCGTCCCGGTCTCGATCCCGCCGCTCACCGACCGGCGCGAGGACATCCCGGTGCTCGTCGAGCATTTCGTGGCGCACTACGCGAATGAGCGCCGCGTGCCGACGCCCGAAGTGGCGCCCGATGCCATGGTCGCGCTGCAGAGCTATGAATGGCCGGGCAATGTCCGCCAGCTGCGCAATGTCGTCGAGCGTACCGTCATCCTGGCGCCGGGCGACCGGATCGGGCGGATCGACCTTGATCTGTTGCCTCCCGAAGTGCTCGGCAAGCCCGGCGATGCCGGCGGCGCGACGGGCGCTAATGCGATCATGGGTGCACCGCTCAAGGAGGCGCGCGAGACCTTCGAGCGCGAATATCTGCGCGTCCAGATCCGCCGCTTCTCCGGCAATATCTCGCGCACCGCGAGCTTCATCGGGATGGAGCGATCGGCGCTGCACCGCAAATTGAAGCTGCTGGGCATCACCGAGACGCGCGAGGAATAGGTTGGACGCGGCGCCGCCGAACCAATAGACTGCAGGCTCCGCACCAAGGTGGCGCGGCATTCCGACGCCGGGAACCGGCGCGAAGCGGGACACGAGCCCGCCAAGAATAGAAGGAAACTATGATGGCCGAGAAGCAGACCTCGCTTCAGGACCTTTTCCTCAACTCGCTTCGGCGCTCCAAGGTGCCGGTGACGATGTTCCTCGTGAAGGGCGTCAAGCTCCAGGGGATCGTCACCTGGTTCGACAATTTCTCGGTGCTCCTCCGCCGCGACGGCCAGTCGCAGCTGATCTACAAGCATGCCATCTCGACGATCATGCCCGCGGGCCCGATCGATCTCGCCTCGCTTCTCGAAGCAGCGGGAGAGTTCCAGCACAAGAACCCGGTTTTGCAGGAGATTTTCCTCAACGCCGTGCGCCGCCAGCAGGAAAACGTCACTATGTTCCTGGTGAACGGCGTGATGCTCCAAGGCCAGATCGCCGCATTCGACCTGTTCTGCATGCTGCTCCAGCGCGAAGGCATGGCCCAGTTGGTGTACAAGCACGCGGTGTCGACCATCCAGCCGGCGCATCCGCTCAACCTCGCCGAGGAAACAACGGCGCCCGACGGCGATTGAGCATCCATGTCCACTGGTTTTGATCGCGACGCCGACGAGTTCTCCCGCGGCGCGCGGGCGATTGTCGTCTATCCCGAAATGGGCGGCAGCTCGCGTGATGCGGAAGCGCGTCTCGAAGAGACCGCCGGGCTTGCCGCGGCGATCGGAGTCGAGGTGCGCGAGAAGCTCGCAGTCAAGCTGCGCCAGCCAAAGCCGGGGACGCTGATCGGCTCGGGCCAGGTCGAGGCGATCGCGGAAACCGTGCGCGATCAGGAGCTTCAGCTCGCGGTCTTCGACGCGGCCTTAACGCCGGTGCAACAGCGCAACCTCGAAACCGCGCTCAAGTGCAAGGTGATCGATCGCACCGGGCTGATCCTTGAGATTTTCGGCGAGCGCGCGCGTACTGCCGAGGGGCGGCTGCAGGTCGAGCTTGCCCATCTGGATTACCAGGCGGGCCGGCTGGTGCGCAGCTGGACCCATCTGGAGCGCCAGCGCGGCGGGTTCGGCTTTCTCGGCGGACCCGGCGAGACACAGATCGAAGCCGATCGGCGGTTGATTCGCGACCGGATGGCGCGGCTCAAGAAGGAGCTCGACCAGGTCAGCCGAACGCGGACGCTCCACCGCGACCGGCGCCAGCGCGCGCCGTGGCCGGTGATCGCGCTGGTCGGCTACACCAATGCTGGAAAGTCCACGCTTTTCAATCGCTTGACCGGTGCTGACGTCATGGCGGAGAACCTTCTCTTCGCGACGCTGGACCCGACCTTGCGGCAGATCTCGCTGCCCGGCATCGACAAGGCGATCCTCTCCGACACGGTGGGGTTCGTCTCCGAACTGCCGACCCAGTTGGTCGCGGCGTTCAAGGCGACGCTGGAGGAAGTGGTGTCGGCCGACCTGCTGATCCATGTCCGCGACATCGCGCACCCCGATACCGACGCCCAGCGCGCCGATGTCGAGAAGGTGCTGAGCGAGATCGGCGTGGCGCTGGAAACCCCGCGGTTCGAGGCCTGGAACAAGCTCGACCTGCTCGACGAGGAGCGGCGCGCGCTGTTGCTCGACGATGCCGGCAAGCGCGAGGACGTGATGCCGATCTCGGCCTGGACGGGCGAGGGGATCGATACGCTGATCGAAACGGTCGCTGCACGGCTGACCGCGGGACACCGGCGCTACACGATCACGCTGCCTGCTGGCGACGGGGCGGGGGGCGCCTGGCTCCACCAGCACGGCGAAGTGGTCGAGCAGCGGATCGAGGGCGATGCGGCGGTGTACGAAGTCCGCATGGCGCCGGGCGACTATGAGCGGTTTCTCACCCGACAGGGGTGAATGTGGACACTGTGAAACGCGGAAACCGATTTTTCGGCGCGACGGCCGATTTTGTGGGTTCGACCGGGGAAAGCGGAACATGGCGTCGCCGACGTTGACACGGTGACGCTGCGGGCATTCCACATTGGTGGCTAAAGGCGTCGATAGGTCGCACGATTGCTGGCGAAGGCCGCAGCGCAACGTCGCGGGGACGCGATGTGAATCCGGGCCCCGGCCCTCGCCGGGGTGACGAGAGGGACTTTTCTGGGCTCGACGGTTGAAAGAGCGGGTGGCGGTTCGGCGACCGCCGGCCAACTGAGCACGCGAAATCCTACTTCGCAATTGGATCGCCGCCAGCGCCATTCAAACAGAAGAAACAGGATCCCGGCCAACGGCCGCGATTATCGCTTATTCGGGTCGTGACCCTAGCCCTGCGCCTTTGCGCTGACCCACAGCGCTTCCTTCGCATCGAGATCCAGGCCTTCGAATGCGTCGCCAGCTTCGTCTTCCATCGCCTTGAAACGGCGCTCGAACTTGGCATTGGCGCCGCGCAGCGCAGCTTCGGGATCGATACCGTGCTTGCGGGCCCAGTTGACCACAGCGAACAGCAGGTCGCCGATTTCCTCCGCGCGATGCTCGGGCGTCGTCGCGGCTTCGACTTCGGCGAGTTCCTCATCAATCTTGGCGCGGGCGCCGCTGGGGTCCGGCCAGTCGAAGCCGGTGCGGGCAGCGCGCTTCTGGAGCTTTTCGGCGCGAAGCAAGGCGGGGAGGCCAAGCGCGACGCCGGCCAGCGCGCTTTCATGCCCCTTGGCGCCCCGCTCCGCGGCCTTGATTTGTTCCCATAGATGATGGCCGCCATTCTCGGCCTCGCCGAAGATGTGGGGGTGGCGGCGCTCCATCTTGTCGCTGATCGATGCGATAACGTCGGGAAGCGCGAAATGGCCGGCTTCCTCGGCAATGCGGCTGTGGAACACGACCTGGAGGAGCAGATCGCCAAGTTCGTCCCTGAGCTCGGCGACGTCGCCGCGATGGATGGCGTCGGCGACTTCATAGGCCTCCTCGATCGTGTAGGGCGCGATCGTCTCGAAGGTCTGGACGCTATCCCATTCGCAGCCGTGCACGGGGTCACGCAGGCGGGCCATGATCGCAGTAAGTCGGGCGATGGGAATGTCGGTCACGAAAGCGTCCTCAACTGAGTCGCGCGAGGAATAGGGGCTGCGGGCACCTCGGCAAAGGCACGCGAGGCGTTTTCAGCGCTTGCACCCGCGTGACGGGGCCTTCGCCGGGACCGCGTGCAGTTCCGCAGAGGGATAGCGGACCGGCACGAGTTCGATGCCGCGGCAATCGATGATACCCCATCTGCCGCCGGTGACGACGTGGTGCTCGCCGCCATCGACGGGCATCAGGCTGCAGCCGATGCAGACCTCGGCGCGGCCGCGCTCGAACGGTTCGCCCCAATCATAGGCGGTGCGGATGCGGACGCGGAGCTGGCGATCGACATAGGCCAGATGGCCACCGATCCGGCCCCGCGCGAGGCCCCACGAGAACGGATCGGGACCATTGTCGAAGGTCAGCATGCGAGCCATTCGGCCATTGCGGTGGCGATAGAACCAGCCGGCCTGCGCGATCGAAAGCTGGGCGAGCCCGTGATCGTAGCCGAGCCTTGCGACGACCGCCGGAGCCAGCCGGGGCTGCTCGGAGGCGTCGGTCGCGCAGGCTTCGGCATGTTCCAGCATGCCGCTGCGGTCCGAATAGAAGCACGCCACCGGATAGTCTGAAGGCTGGGCTTCGACGACCGCCGGGATCGCCAGCAGCGGCAGTGCTGCGATCGCAGGGAAGTGGGTCCGAATGACGGCTAATGTAAGAACGATAATATACATTATGTAAAACGGAGGCGCGTGGCGAATGTCAGATGTCGTCCCTCCGCACCCGGCGCCTTGGCTCGGGCTCGGGCGCGATGCTTGCGTCGGTGCCGGCGTCACTGGCACCGGCCTTGGGCACGAGGATCAGCGTCTTGTTCTCGACGCGCCAGCTGTGCAGCTTCGACAGGAAGTTCATGCCGAGCACGTCGAGGTTTCCGAAGCTGTCCGAAACCACCACGCCGAGATCGTCGGTCCTGAGCGGTCCGATCTCGAGCTTCTCGATCCGGCCGCGCCGTGCCGACACGGTGCCGTTTGCAGTCTCGATCATCACCGGCATGCCGCGGCTCTCGCCGATCCCGGCGGCCGAGGCCGTGCGTGCCGAAATCGCAGTGATCGTCGCGCCGCTGTCGATCAGCATCCGCCGTTCGACGCCGTTGAGCATCACGCGCGCCCAGAAATGGCCGTCGGGCGCCATGCGGATGCGAACGGTCTCGCCGTCGACCTGCTGGTCTTCGATGCCCAGCCTGGTCGAGGCTGCGGCGAACAATGCACCGATCTCATGCCGATGCGCCACCGCGAGCACGGTCAGCACGATGATCAGCGCCCAGGTCACCAGCGAGCGCAGCACGAACCCGATCGAGAGCTTCCGCACCGAAAGCGCGCTGAGCACGAGCACCAGCACGCCGACCAGGTAGATCAGATCCATGCTGTCCCAGTCGCTCACGCCAGAATCTCCAAGCCGTCATAGCCGGGCTCGATCCCTTCGGGCAGCTCGGCGGTCAGTCCGATATAGTCCATCGAGTTGTCCATATGAACCAGTGCGGAACGGCGCGGGCGCAACTCCCCTATCCAGCCCACTACCTGCGCGAGAGTTGGGTGCGTCGGATGCGGCGCGCGGCGCAAGGCATCGACGACCCAGACGTCGAGCCCGGTGTAGAGCGCGCGCATCTTGCTCGTCATCTCATGGAAGTCTGTAGCATAACCTATTGATTTATCCTTACTATCGAAACGAAGTCCGGCGGATGTGATGCCGCCGTGCGGCTGATCGGCAACGGTGATGCGGATGTCGCCGATGGTTAGGCTGTCGGGCAGGGTTTCGAGTGCGATCGTCGGGCGATAGAGCGCGCGGCCGAAGAATGCGTAGTGGAACTTGGTTTCGAGCTGCTCGCGGGTGAAGGCGCGGGCATAGCCGCGAACCGGCTCGCCGTTGCGGATGTGCATGAGCTGGCGGAGATCGTCGATGCCGTGGGTGTGATCGGCATGATCGTGGGTCCAGATCACTGCATCGACATCCGCGATGTCGGCGGCGAGGAGTTGCCCGCGCATGTCCGGGCTGGTGTCGATCAGGATGCGGGTGGTGTCGGTTGAGACGAGGACCGAGGCGCGGGTGCGGCGGTTGCGCGGCTCGTTCGGATCGCAGGCACCCCAGTCGTTGCCGATGCGCGGGACGCCGGAGGAGGTGCCCGAGCCGAGGATGCGGATTTTCATGCGTTGATCACGCAGAGGCGCGAAGGCGCAGAGAACCAGCAGAGCGGCGCTGGCAATGACGCCGCGTCAGCGGCGGGGTGTCGAAACAGCACGTCGAAGGCACCATCCCAATTGTGGCGGTCTACAACCTCCGCGCCTCTGCGCCTCTGCGCGAACCTATGCTTCTTCTTCGTGCCTTCGTGGCTTCGCGTGAAAATCCCTGCCTTCAACGCCCGATGAATGGCCCCTTCCCTGACCTCTCCCGCAAGCGACAGGGGAACGAGCGCCGCCGCGATCACGCCAGCGTCTTGGCGAACAGTTTGTGGAAGTTCTGGCGAGTGGCTTCGGCCAGCGCTTCGGGGTCTTCGCCGCGGAGCTGCGCGAGGAAGCGGCAGGTGTCCGCTACGAACGCGGGTTCGCCGGTCTTGCCGCGATGGGGCACGGGGGCAAGGAACGGGGCGTCGGTCTCTATCAGCAAGCGGTCGAGCGGCAGGCGCGCGGCGGTTTCCTGCAGGTCCCTGGCGTTCTTGAACGTCACGATGCCAGAGATCGAGATGTAGAAGCCGAGATCCAGCGCGATGTCGGCAAAGGCGCCGCTGGCGGTGAAGCAGTGGATCACGCCGGGGAAGGCGCCCTTCCCCATCTCGTCGCGGAGGAGTTCGGCAGTGTCTTCCTCGGCGTCGCGGGTGTGGACGATGATTGGGAGACCGGTTTCGCGCGATGCGGAGAGGTGGGCGCGGAAGCTGGCGCGCTGGCGGTCGCGGTCGGAGTGGTCGTAATAATAATCGAGGCCGCTTTCGCCGATGCCGACGACGCGGGGGTGCTGAGCGCGCTCGACCAGCTTCGACGTGTCGATATCGGGATGCTGGTCGGCTTCGTGCGGATGAATGCCGACGCTCGCCCAGACGTCCGCTTCGCGCTCGGCGACGGCGATGACGTCATCCCATTCGTTTTCCCGCGTCGAGATGTTGAGCATCGCCACCACGCCGGCGTCGCGGGCGCGCGCCAGCACTTCGGGCTGCTGCTCGCCAAGGCCCTTGTAGATCAGGTGGCAATGGCTGTCGGCCAGTCTCACGCTTCCTCCGCCGCCTGCAGTTCCAGTCGCGGGAAGATGGGGGTCGGCGGGGCGATGCGGAAGTCCTCGTCGTCGGTCGAGGGGAGTTGCGCGAGCAATTTGCCTGCCGAGGTCGGGATCACCGGGAGGATCGTAGTGGCAAGGCGGTGGATCGCGCGGAGCAGCGTACGCAGCACGGCATTCATCCGCTCGGCATCGGTTTTCCGAAGCGCCCAGGGCGCCTGCGCGTCGATATATTGGTTGCAGGCGAACACGCCGGTCATCCACGTCTCGACGCCCTGACTGAGCGCAAGATCGTCGAATGCGGTGCGGAAGGCGGCGCAGGCGACGTCCACTTCGGCGAGGAGGACGGCGTCGGCCTCTTCGCTCCGGCCCTCGGGGACATGGCCGTCGCAATTCTTGGCGATGAAGGCGAGGACGCGCTGGGCGAGATTGCCGAAGCTGTTCGACAGGTCGGCATTGGCGCGGGTGACGATCGCTTCGTCGCTGAACGTGCCGTCATTGCCGAAGCTGACGTCGCGCAGCAGGAAATAGCGCAAGGCATCGACGCCATAGAGCTCGGCGAGCTGCATCGGATCGACGACGTTACCGACCGACTTGGACATCTTTTCCCCGCGGTTGAGCAGGAAGCCGTGGCCGAAGACCTGCCTGGGCAGCGGCAGCTTTGCCGACATCAGGAAGGCGGGCCAATAGACGGCGTGGAAGCGGACGATGTCCTTGCCGATCAGATGGATGTCGGCGGGCCAGTATTTGGCGAAGCGATCGGCATCGTCGGGATAGCCCGCGCCAGTGATGTAGTTGGTGAGCGCGTCGACCCAGACGTACATCACGTGATCGGGGGAGCCCGGCACCGGCACGCCCCAATCGAAGCTGGTGCGGCTGACCGAGAGATCGACCAGTCCGCCCTCGACGAAGCGCAGGATCTCGTTGCGGCGCGATTCCGGGCGGATGAAGTCGGGATTGGCGGCGTATAGATCGAGCAGGGGCTGCTGGTACTTGGAGAGCTTGAAGAACCAGGTCTCCTCCGCGGTCCACTCGACGGGGGTGCCCTGCGGCGAGAGCTTCACGCCCCCTTCCCCCTCGGTCAGTTCCTTCTCTTCGTAGAACGCCTCGTCGCGGACCGAATACCAGCCCTCGTAGCGATCGAGATAGAGGTCGCCGGCATCCTGCATCGCCTGCCAGATCGCCTGGCTCGCGGCATAGTGCCCGGGTTCGGAGGTGCGGATGAAACGGTCGTACGAAATATCGAGAACGTCGGCCATCTCAAGGAAATAGCTGGACATCTCGTCGGCCAGCTCGCGCGGTTCGATGCCGCGGTCGCGCGCGGTCTTGACCATCTTGAGGCCGTGCTCGTCGGTGCCGGTCTGGAAGAAGACGTCGCGGCCGTGCTGGCGCTGGTAGCGCGCGATCGCGTCGGCGGCGATCATCTCATAGGCATGGCCGATATGCGGGCGGCCATTGGGATAGTGGATTGCTGTCGAGATATAGAAGGGATCGGCCATGGCGCGGCTTTAGGAGCGGTGGGCGGTGGGGGCAACCTCCCCCGCGGGTGCTCCTGCCTTCGCCGAAGCAAAGAGCTAGTCCCCGCACAATCGCCGTCCGCCGGCATCGCGCATCGCGGCGGCTTCGGCGGCGGATTCGCTCAGGCGGGCGGCTTCTAGGCCGGTGAACGAGGCGCGTCGGGCGCAGAGCTTCTTGCAGGCGTCGGGGAGCACGCCGGGAAACTTGATCCGCTCGCCGTCATAGGTCGCGTCGAAGTTGCAGCCATCCTTGCCGAGTGCGATCCTGAGCGTGGCGCCGCTGCGCTCGACGCTGCCGGCGCCGCTGCAGGTGATGCGGTCGCCATAATCGACATAGGCGCCGATCCGATACGTCGAGCCGGTTCGGACGACGCAGATCCGGTCGGTGTCGCGGGCGTAGAGGCCGGTGAGATCGCTATCGTCGGGGTCGCGGACCAGACCGCGCTCGATCGCCGCGCTTTCGAGATCCTGCGGTTGCTCGGCATTGTTCCCGCCCTGCCCGCCCGAACAGGCAGCGAGCAGCAGCGCCAGCGCAAGCGCGAACCTCATGCGTCGCGGACCAGGCAGCCGTCCTCGATGCGACGGAAGAAGCAGCTGCGCTCGCCGGTATGGCAGGCGGGGCCGGCGGCTTCGACCTTGAGCCACAGCGCGTCCTGGTCGCAATCGATGCGCGCCTCGACGACGCGGAGGACATGGCCCGAACTCTCGCCCTTTTTCCACAGGCGGGCGCGGCTGCGGGACCAGAAATGCGCCTCGCCGGTGGCGAGGGTCGCCTCCAGCGCTTCGGCGTTCATATGGGCGAGCATGAGCAGCTCGCCGGTCGCTGCGTCGGTGGCGACGGCGGTGATGAGGCCGGCGGCGTCGTATTTTGGGTCGAGCGCGTTGCCCGTTTCGCGATTGGTGTCCACGTCGCGGCTCTAGCCCAATCCGATAGGCACGCGAAAGGTGATCGCGCGGGTTAGGCGTGCCTTAACGTGGCTTGCGCTCCCCGCGGCAACTTTCGGAGAGAGCCTCATGTTCGACGCCCTGCTCGCCGCCGCGCTTCTGGCCCATCCCGCACCACAAGCAAGCGCCTTGCCGCAGATCGCCACTGGTGATCCCGAGCTTGCCATTATCTTCGTCAATGCCCTTCCCGAGGTCTGTTTTCGCGCTACCCGCGGCGCTTCTCCGGCTACAGACGCTTCGTTGAAGAAGCTCGCTGCCGTGCCCGACATCATCGCGTCCGACTATGGCCGCTTCCCGACCTGGTTCAGCCTGGCCAAGCGGCCGAACAATGTCTTTGTCGGCTTCAGTGCGGAGGCCAACGACTGCCACCTGGTTCTCGCCGACACCACTCAGACCGTCGAAGTGCAGAAGAAGGTCATTGCCGCCCTTACCGCCAGCGGCTTCCGCGCGCAGCAGGACGCCCGATCGAAGGGCATGACCGACATGATCTTCGTCAGCGCCGTTCCGGATGGCTATATACTTGTTTCACTGCAGGCCCCCTTGGCGCCGGTCGAGGGCGGCAAGGGGGCGCAGGGTGCCGTGCACGTCCGGCTGATATCCAAGGCCGCCTTTGAAGCGCGGTGAGTCCCGTATCGTCCGGCGCCCTACCGTCGCGGGTGCTCAATGCTCGCGGATGGCGTCGATCAGCTCGTCCTTGTCCATTTTCGAGCGGCCTTCGATGCCAATGTCCTTGGCTTCGTCGTACAGTTCGTCCTTCGAGCGGTTCTCGAGATGAGTGCCGCCCTTGTCGAGCGTGCCGGCGGCTTTCGCATTGGCGATTCGCGCGGCCTTTTCCTTCGATGCACCGTCGGCGCGGAGGTCCTCGTAAAGCTTGTCGTTCTTGATCTGGGGTCCGTGATCCTGGGCCATGCGGGGCTCCTTTCACCCTGAAAAACCAACGAAATCGCCCGGAAGTTCATTTCCTCGTGACAAACCGGCGACAAACCCGGGCGAACTGCCTATATGGCCCCGGAGAGTTCCCAACCCCTTGAGGGCTGATGCTTACCACGCACCCGTTTGATGACGACAAGCTGCGCGAAGAGTGCGGCATTTTCGGTGTTTCCAATTCCGAAGGCGCTGCGGCGCTGGTGGCATTGGGACTCCATGCACTCCAGCACCGTGGGCAGGAGGCCGCCGGCATCACCAGCTGGGACGGCCATCAGTTCCACACGCATCGCGCGATGGGCCATGTCGCCGGCAATTTCGATCGCGACGACGTGATCCGCAGCCTTTCCGGCAACACGGCGGCGGGTCATGTCCGCTATGCGACCACCGGTGACACTGCGATCCGCAACGTCCAGCCGCTCTATGCAGAGCTGGCGAGCGGCGGCTTCGCGGTGGCGCATAACGGCAACATCTCGAACGCGATGCGACTTCGCAAGGACCTGGTCCGGCGCGGCGCGATCTTCCAGTCGACCAGCGACACCGAAGTGATCATTCACCTCGTCGCGACCTCGCAATATCGAACGCTGATCGACCGGTTCATCGATGCGCTCAAGCAAGTCGAGGGCGCCTATTCGCTGATCGTGATGACGCCCGAGGGCATGATCGCTTGCCGCGATCCGCTGGGCATCCGCCCGCTGGTGATGGGCAAGCTCGACGATTCGATCATCTTCGCCTCCGAGACGGTGGCGCTCGACGTGGTCGGCGCCGAATATGTCCGCGATGTCGAGCCCGGCGAGCTGGTGATCGTCAAAGGCAGCGAGATCAGCTCGCACAAGCCCTTTCCCGCGGTCGCGGCACGGCCGTGCATCTTCGAATATGTCTATTTCTCGCGGCCAGACTCGATTGCCGAGGACCGCAGCGTCTATTCGGTGCGCAAGGCGATCGGCGCGCAGCTGGCGATCGAATCGCCGGTCGATGCCGATCTGGTCGTCCCGGTGCCCGATTCGGGCGTGCCGGCGGCGATCGGA
This sequence comes from Sphingomonas sp. LM7, assembly GCF_002002925.1. Taxonomy (NCBI): domain Bacteria; kingdom Pseudomonadati; phylum Pseudomonadota; class Alphaproteobacteria; order Sphingomonadales; family Sphingomonadaceae; genus Sphingomonas; species Sphingomonas sp. LM7. The sequence goes on from NZ_CP019511.1 coordinate 1,062,699, forward strand.
TATGCCCAGCAGAGCGGCATCCCGTTCGAGCTGGGGATCATCCGCTCGCATTATGTCGGGCGCACCTTCATCCAGCCGGGTGACAAGGTCCGCCACCTCGGCGTCAAGCTCAAGCACAACGCCAACAAGGAACTGATCAAGGGCAAGCGTATCGTGCTGATCGACGATTCGATCGTGCGCGGAACGACGAGCCTCAAGATCGTCCAGATGATGCACGAAGCAGGTGCGGCCGAGGTCCATCTGCGCATCGCGTCCCCGCCGACGCGGCATTCGTGCTTCTACGGCGTCGATACGCCCGAGCGGGCCAAGCTGCTCGCCGCCAAGCTCGACGTCGAGGGGATGACCGACTTCATCCATGCCGACAGCCTGGCGTTCGTCAGCATCGACGGTCTGTACAAGGCGCTGGGCGAGGCGCACCGCGCCGACATCCACCCCAAATATTGCGACGCCTGCTTCACCGGCGACTATCCGACCACGCTCACCGACCAGGATGAGCTTCAGCCGGTCGACCAGTTCGCACTGCTCGAAGAACGCGTGGGCTGAACTACCCTCCCGTTCGTGCTGAGCTTGTCGAAGCGCGGTTCTCCTTTATGAGCGCATGTCTCGAAAAGAACCGCCCTTCGACAAGCTCAGGGCGAACGGAAGTGGATAGATGACGGACAAGTCGCTTGAGGGTAAAATCGCGCTCGTCACCGGCGCCAGCCGCGGCATCGGCGCGGCCACTGCGCGCGCGCTGGGCGCCGCGGGCGCGCATGTAGTGCTGACTGCGCGGACCGCGGGCGGGCTCGAGGAAGTCGAGGAAGCGATCTACGCGTCGGGCGGCTCCGCGACGATCGCGCCGATGGACCTGACCGAGAATGAGAGCGTCGCGCGCCTCGCGGCGGCGGTTTCCGAGCGCTGGAACACGCTCGACCTGCTGGTGCTCAACGCGGCGTCGCTAGGCACGCTGAGCGCCGTGCCTGCAATCGACTTCAAGGAATTCGCCAAGGTGCTGACGCTCAACGTCACGGCGCAGGCGGCGATGCTCGCTTCGTTCGATCCGCTGTTGCGGACGGCGACGCAGGCGCGGGTGCTGGGCATCACTTCCAGCGTGGGTCGCACGCCGCGGGCCTATTGGGGGCCTTATGGCGCATCGAAGGCGGCGTTCGAGAATCTGCTGCTGAGCTATGGCGAGGAAGTGCGGCACGTCAGCGGCATACGCGTGGGCATCATTGATCCCGGCGCGACGCGGACCAAGATGCGCGCGCGCGCGTTTCCGGGCGAAAATGCCGAAAGCGTGAAGGCGCCGGAGGTGGTAGCCGAGCGGATCGCCCAACTGGCGATCGACGGATTCGAGACGGGGTATTTCGAGCGAGTGGGATAACAGGGCTAGGGTGTCGATCAATCGCTCCCCTTCCGCTTGCGAGAGGGGTCGGGGAAAGGCCTGACCTACGTGAGTCGCGCGAACCTCCCCGTGAGCCCCTCCCCTGAACCCCTCCCGCAAGCGGAAGGGGATTAGCGCAGGTTATCTGGCAGCCGCCACGAACAACTTGTCGAGGAACGCGGTCCGCGCGATGCCGTAGTCGCGGTCGCTGGCCTTGTCCGCAGCGGCCGAGACCACGATCACCGTCCTAGTCTTGGGGTCGACACGGATCGTCTGGCCGAAGATGCCCTGCGCGCCGAAGCGGTCCTGCGGATAGGTCCACCATTGATAGCCATATCCGCGGCCCGGCGCACCGATATCGGCGTGGGACCGAGTCGATTCGGCGAACCAGTTGGCCGGGACGACCCCCTTGCCGCCTTCGAGCGCGAGCTGGCCCATCCGGGCATAGTCGCGCAGACTCACCGACAGGCAGCAGCCGCTGACTTCGTGGCCCGACGGATCGACCATCCAGAAGGCGTCCTGCTCCATGCCATACGGCCGCCAGACCTTTTCGCTGAGATAGTCGGCGAGTGGCTTCCTGGTCGCGCGCATCACGAGCACGCCGATCAAATTGGTCTCGCCGGTCTTGTAGACCCATTTGCTGCCCGGCGCGGTCTCGCGCGATAGCTTCTTCATGTAGTAGACTGTGGGATCCTCGCCCGCTGGGACGGCTTCGAGGAACATGCGCGCGACGTCCGACTTCGCGTCGGTATAGTCCTCGTTCCACTTCACGCCCGAAGTCATGGTGAGCAGCTGGGCGATGGTGACGCCGTCATAGCCGCTGCCGGCAAGCTCGGGGATGTATCGGGTCACCGGCTCATCGACCGACTTGATGTAGCCGTCCCTGATCGCCGCGCCGACCAGGGTCGATGTGAACGACTTGGCGACCGAGAAGCTGGTCCAGCGCCCGTCCCGATCATAGCCCCGCGCATAACGTTCGAGGCGGATCTTGCCGTCCTGAAGGACGATCAGGCCCGAGATGTTCTGGCTGGCGATGAAGGCGTCAAGCTCGGCATCGGAGACAGGCAGCGGCGTGCCCGCGGGCAGCCTGCGGATCTTGCCGCCGGCCTTGACGACATGGCCGGGAAATATCTTTTCCATGTGCGGGAAATTGGCGTCGCGCTGGGCCTGGCTCCAGAACAGCACCTCGGCACCGACCTTGCGCAGGCCGCTGGTGTCCTGCGCCGCGACCGGCGTACCGGCGATCGTTCCCAGCGCCAGCGCACCCGCCAGCATTATCCCCTTGATCATCACCCCTCCTTGACCAGCGTCGCCTGGACGACGTCGATGCCGCCACCGCGAAAGCCGCCTTCGCAATATTTGAGATAATAGCGCCACAGGGCGACGAAGCGCGCGTCGAACTGCGCCGGCAGCAGCCCCGCCGCGGCCGCCGCGTCGAACTTCTCGCGCCAGAGCCGGAGTGTCTCGGCATAATCGAGACCGAAATTGACCTGATCGCGCCATTCAAGACGGTTGGCGGCGGCAAGACGCTGGAACTCGCTCGTGCGGATCAGCAGTCCGCCGGGGAAGATATAGCGCTGGATGAAGTCGACATTGTTCGCATAGCCTTCGAACAGCGCATCGTCGAAGGTGATGACCTGTAACGCTGCGCGGCCGCCGGGCTTCAGCGCGCGGGCGATCGCGGCGAGATAAGCAGGCCAGTATCGGCGGCCGACCGCTTCGGCCATTTCGATGCTGACCACCGCGTCGTAAGTGCCGGTGACATCGCGATAATCGGTGAGCGCGAAGCGGGCGCCGTCCTGCCCGGCAGTGCGCGCTTCGGCCCAGGCCTTTTGTTCGGTCGAAAGCGTGATGCCATGGATCTGCCGTCCCTGCCCCAGCGCCAGTTCGGCGAACGAGCCCCAGCCGCAGCCGATCTCGAGGATCGTGTCGCCGGACGCCGTCGCGGTGCGATCCAGCATCGCCTGGAGCTTGGCGGTCTGGGCATCCTCAAGCGACTGGCCCGGATCGGCGAACAGCGCGCTCGAATATGTCATGCCGGCGTCGAGCCAGGGGCGGTAGAAGTCGTTGCCGAGATCGTAGTGGAACTCGATGTTGCGCCGCGATCCGCCGCGATGGTTGCGCCGCGCCCAATGCCAGACCCGCTTTGCGACGCGCCACGGGCCGGTGGCGCGTGCGGGCCGGGCGAGGCCGGCGCGGTTACGGCTAAACAGCGCGAAGAGCTGGACCGGGTCGGGGCTGGCCCACTCCCCCGCCTCCCAGCTTTCGTACCAGCCGCTCGATCCTTCCAGCGCCAGCCGGAGCATTGCGCGCCAGCTGCGCAACTCGACGACGGCAACGGGGCCGTCGGCGCGTCCGCCGAGCAGCCGCGCGCGGCCGTTGGGCAGGAGCAGTTCGAGACTGCCTTGAGCGATGCCGCGGTCGAACCGGTCGATCTGGCGATGCAGGATCGGGGCGAGGATGTCGGGAAACCGGCGCGAGCGACGCTCGAGAGGCTCGCTGGCCTGGGTTCGCTGCGGCGCGTTCATTGTGCGACCTAAATGCACGTCCCGCCGGCGGGCAAGCGCTTATCGCGCGCCGGCGGGTTTAGCCGATCACAGCGAGTGCGGCTGCTTGTCGACCATCCAGGTCTGGCCCTTGGCGACGAGCTTCTGCAGGTCGGGCTTCTTGCCCTCGGCCGCGGCCTGGTTCTGCGCGATTACGGCGCTCTCGAAGGTGGGCGCCGGATCGTCGTAGAGCACGCCCAGCGCCATCGGGAACGGCCCGAACGGCATCTCGACCAGCATGTGCGCGACGGCGCGGTTGACGACATTGTGGACGATCACGCCCGCGGCTTCCCAATCACCTTCGGCGACATCGACAACCTTGAGCGTCAGCGCCTCGCGGTCGAGCGCGATCCCCTTGGCACCGCCGGCGAAGAGCATCGGCTTGCCGTGTTCCACCCAGAGCTGGTTGAGCGCGGCATTGGGCTTGGCAGTGAAGGATTCGAAGACGTCGTCATTGTAGACGATGCAGTTCTGGAAGATCTCAACGAAGGCAGCGCCCTGATGCGCGTGCGCAGCCTTGAGAACCGATGGCAGGTTCTTGTGCACGTCGATCCCGCGGGCGACGAAGCGGGCGCCGCTGCCGAGCGCGAAGGCGCAGGGCTTGGCCGGGTGATCGACCGAGCCGAACGGCGTGGAAGGCGAGCGCGTCCCCTCGCGGCTGGTCGGCGAATATTGGCCTTTGGTGAGGCCGTAGATCTCGTTGTTGAACAACAGGAACTGGCAGTTCAGATTTCGTCTGAGGAGATGCATCGTGTGGTTGCCGCCGATCGACAGCGCATCGCCGTCGCCGGTGATGATCCACACGTCGAGATCGGGATTGGCGAGCTTGACCCCCGTCGCCACCGCCGGCGCGCGGCCGTGGATGGTGTGGAAGCCATAGGTCTCCATGTAATAGGGGAAGCGCGACGAGCAGCCGATGCCGCTGACGAATACGGTGTTTTCGGGCGTCGCGCCGATCTCGGGCATCGTCCGCTGCACCGCCTTGAGGATCGCATAATCGCCGCAGCCCGGGCACCAGCGGACCTCCTGATCGGTCTCCCAGTCCTTGGGCGTGCTTGGGCGGATCGGAGTGATCTCGTTCATGGCTTCGTACCTTCTACTCCTCTCCCCTTGTGGGAGAGGGAGCTATGGATTTACCGCCTCCGGGCTCGGAAGCTGCGTATTGTCGGCGGCCAGTTCCTCAGGCTTATCGCTGATGAGGTGGCGCCCGATCGCGGCTTCGATCTCGGCGATGGTGAAGGGCTGGCCCGAGACCTTGTTGAGCGGCACCGCGTTGACGAGATACTGGTCACGCAACACGGTCTTGAGCTGGCCAGTGTTCATTTCGGGGACGAGGATATGCTCGTAACTCGCCAAAAGATCGCCCAGGTTCTTCGGCAGCGGCCAGATGTGACGGATATGGACATGGGATACGTCCCGCCCCTTCGCGCGGGCGCGGCGGACGGCGCTGGCGATCGGGCCATAGGTTGACCCCCAGCCAACCACGACGAGCTTGCCTCCTTGCTGGCCCTGCTCGACTGTCTGGTCGGGGATATCGATGCCGAGCACCTTGTCGCGGCGGATATCGGTCATCGCCTGGTGGTTGGCGGGCGAATAATCGAGATTGCCGGTGCCGACCGCCTTCTCGATCCCGCCGATGCGGTGCAGCAGTCCCGGCGTCCCCGGCTTGACCCAGGGGCGCTTGAGCCTGGCGTCGCGGCCATAAGGGAGGAATTTCTCGCCCTCGGCCGGCTGCTCGGTATGGAAGGTCACCGGGAACGGCTGGTACGTGCGCATATCGGGCACCTTCCAAGGCTCGGCGGCATTGGCGATATAGCCGTCGGTGAGGATCATCACCGGCGTCATGTACTGTGTGGCGATCCGCACCGCCTCGATCGCGACGTCGAAGCAGTCCGCGGCCGAGCGCGAGGCGAGTACCGGCATCGGTGCGTCGCCGTTGCGGCCATAGACCGCCTGGTAGAGGTCCGACTGTTCGGTCTTGGTCGGAAGGCCCGTCGAGGGTCCACCACGCTGCGAATTAATGATTACCAGCGGCAGCTCGGTCATGATCGCGAGGCCCATCGCCTCGCCCTTCAAGGCGATGCCGGGTCCCGAGGACGAGGTCACGCCCAGCGAGCCGGCATAGGATGCGCCGAGCGCCGAAGCGATCGCAGCGATCTCGTCCTCGGCCTGGAAGGTGGTGACGCCATATTCCTTGTAGCGCGCCAGGCTGTGGAGGATCGCCGAGGCCGGGGTGATCGGATACCCGCCGAAGAACATCGGCAGCCCGGCGAGCTGGGCGCCGACGACGAGGCCCATCGAGATCGAATCCGCCCCAGTGACGGTGCGGTAGAGCCCCGGCTCGGCGGGCGCGGCCGAGACCTGGCGCTGGGAGATCCCCATCGCACCCAGTTCGGCGGTTTCGCCATAGGCATGGCCGGCGTTCAAGGCGGCAATATTGGCCTCGGCGAGATTGGGCGCCTTGGCGAACTTGACGCGCAGCCATTCGATCAACGGTTCGCGCTCGCGATCGAACATCCACAGTGCCAGCCCCAGCGTCCACATGTTCTTGCAGCGCAGGGCTTCCTTGTTGCCCAACCCGAACGGCTTCACTGCCTCCACGGTGAGCGCCGAGATGTCGAGCTTGAGCAGCTGCCACTTGTCGAGGCTGCCGTCGTCGAGCGGGTTGGCAGCGTATTTCGCCTTGTCGAGGTTGCGCTGTCCGAACTCGCCCGCGTCGGCGATGATCAGCCCGCCGGGCTTGAGTGCCTCTACATTGGTCTTGAGCGCGGCCGGGTTCATTGCGACGAGCACGTCGGGCTGGTCGCCCGCCGTATCGATCCGGGCCGAGCCGAAATTGATCTGGAAGGCCGAGACGCCGAACAAGGTGCCCTGCGGCGCGCGGATCTCCGCGGGGAAATCGGGGAAGGTAGCGAGATCATTGCCGGCCAGTGCCGTCGATAGGGTGAACTGCCCACCGGTCAGCTGCATGCCGTCGCCGGAATCGCCGGCAAAACGGACGACGATCGCCTCCGCCGGCGGGTTGGCCGATGCTTCCTCGGGAGTAAGCTGATGCGCGGCAGTTGCCATGGCCATCCTATTCCTGCGGTTTGTCTATCGTTGTGAGAGGTCTACGCCTCCCTTGCGATACGCCCAAGGTAGAATATTCCGTCAGGCCTGCAACGACTGCTTTGCCGCCTCTGTGCCGAGCGTGCAAATCGACGTCACATGCCGGCGCGATACTTCGAGTGCGTCGAGGCCGTAGCCGCCGCCGAGCGCGCTGGCGAAGGGGATGCCGCGGTCGGCGAAGCTGCGCGCGATCCAGCGGTCGCGGTCGATCAGGCCCTGGTAGCTGAGCGCGAGCCGACCAAGTCGGTCGCCTTCCAGCGGATCGACGCCGGCCTGATAGAGAACAAGATCGGGCGCGAAATCGTCGAGCAGCGGCACCAGCGTCGCAGCGAGCGTGGCGAGATACGCGTCGTCGCCGGTGCCGTCGGCGAGCGGCACGTCGAGCGTCGAGCGCGCCTTGCGGACCGGGAAGTTCTTCTCAGCATGGATCGAATAGGTGGCGATGTCCGGCCGCCCCGCGGTGAGCGCGGCGGTCCCGTCGCCCTGATGGACGTCGCAATCGACGATCAGCACGCGACGTCCTTCCTCGGCCAGCCGGACGGCGGCGAGTGCGAGATCGTTGAACACGCAGAACCCCGCGCCGGTGTCGGCCAGCGCGTGGTGGCTGCCCCCTGCGGTGTTGGCGGCAAAGCCGTGCGCCATTGCGAGCTGCGCAGCCAGATAGGTCCCCCCGGGGACGCATTGCGCACGCAGCGCCACTTCGGGCGTCACCGGAAAGCCGATGCGGCGTTCCTTGTGCGGCGGGACGCGGGCTTCGAGCACTTCGGCGACATATTCGGGATCGTGCACCGCCTCCAGCCAGTCGCGCGGCATCGGCTCGGGCGTGTGCCAGACGAAGCCCTCCCCTTCCGCGCGCAACAGATCGCGGACCAATCCGTTCTTGTTCCATTGATACTGGCTGCGCGCCGGCGCCGGGGCTACATAGGCCGGGTGATGGACGAGGTGGATCATTCGCCGCCCAGCCTAAGGTCCGCGGCTACCGCGCGCTAGAGATAGCGCATCCACCATGCGCCGCTTGCGCGCTTGGCCTGTCCGAAGCGGCGGCAGGCGAACCAGCATGGTATCGCGACCAGCATCGCCACCAGCCATAGCGAAGCGACATCGGGCAGGCTCACCAGCCCTTCCGCATCGAGCGACAGCCCGACCAGGCGGTTTAGGATATGGAGGAGATAGAGGTGGAGGATGTAAAAGAACAACGGCGCCGATCCGAACACAGCCAGCATCGCCACCGGCCGCGCCGGCAGCTTCTCCAGCGCCGCGAGCAGCCAGGCGCCGAGCCCCAGCGTCACGAGCAGGAAAGCGGCCGAGGGCGGATATTTGGTGAGGTTGAGGAAGCTCATCGCGGTCTGCAATGCAGTTTCGCCCGATGACCACGGCACCGGCTCGCCATAGCCGTTGAACGCGCGCAGCGCCGCGAAGCCGGCGAGCGCTACGCCTCCGGCGCCCCATAACGCCCTCTGGCGCCATGCCGGATCCACGCCGCGCGCAAACCACGGGCCGATCGTATAGCCGACCGCGATCACGCCGATCCACGGCAGCACCGGATAGGAGGTCCGCGCCTGCCCGCCCCAGGGCAGATCGATGAATCCGCGATCGTGGAGCACCGCCCACAGCGCGTGTCCTAGAGTGCCGGGAGCGACATGGATCGAGTCGAGCAGATTGTGCCCCAGGACGATCGCCAGGCCGATTGCGAGCAGCGCGGCGCGCGGCAGGTGCACGAGCGCCGCCAGCGCGAGCATCGACAGGCCGATCGCCCAGATCACCTGGAGGAACACCGTCGCGGGCGTGAAATCGAAGGTCCAGGCGAAGTTCACCACCGTCCATTCGAGCGCGATCAGGAACAATCCGCGCTTGGCGAGAAACGCCGCTGCTGCAGGCGCCCCACCGCGCGGCGCTGCGTAGAGCCATGCCGCCACCCCGGTAAGCGCGACGAACACCGGCGCGCAGAGATGCGCGGCCAGCCGCGTGAAGAACAGGTCAGGGCTGGTCGCCGCCAGGTTCATCGGGTCGGCGACCTGCGCATGGAGATAGAAGAACTCGCGAGTGTGATCGACGAGCATCAGCAGGATGACCAGCCCGCGCAACGCATCGATCGAGCGAATGCGTGCGGGGCGCGGCGGGTTTGCTACCAAGGGTGCCGCCTCGCGCGAATGACCGCCCGGCGTTTGGTTCGAGATATACAGCATCAGCTTCCTTTGGCCGAACGCAATGTTACATCATTACATCAAAGGCAAGCTCGGTAAGCAGCGGAATCGGCGATCAGCCCGACTTCTTGCCGGGCCCGCACCTGACGAGAAAATACTGGCGTTTCAGGTCGATCGCCTCCTGGCGCATCGTCTCCAGGCGGCGCCGCTCGTCGAGCGCGCGCTGCCGGTCGTCCAGGGCGAGCTGGCCGAGCGCGAGTTCCTGATCGGTGGCCGGGACGATCGCTTCGGTGGCGGGCGGCGCAGTGCCTTCGCGGATCGCGCGGCGTTTGTCGGCCAGGGCGATCCGCTCGACGACGATCTGGGCCTGTTCGCGATAAAAGCCAGTGACCGCCGTGCTCCGCCGCTGCGCTTCCGTCGCGAAGACCGGAAGCACGATCGCGCGCTCACACCGCTCGATAGCGGTGTCGAGCGCGGGGAAATCCATCGACTGGGCAGTCTGCGGCATCGCGGCGGCGAGGACGAGGAGCAGCATGCGCGGCGCCTTATCCGATATCGCCGCCGCGTGCGAGGCGCCTCAGCTCTTTGCAGGCTTCTTGCCCTGGGTCGGGCCGGCCAGCTGGTCGGCGGGGCAGCGGATGATCGGTGTCAGTTCGGTACGGCCGCCGGCGACGGGGACGCGCTGGACCTTGCAGCCCTGCTTCAGGGCGCCGGCAACGTCGTTAGAGCGATACTGGATTTCGGCAACCGGCGCGGACTGGGCAGCGACAGCAAGAGCGATCAAAGTCGCGATCATGGGTATTCCTTTCCAGAGGATATCACCCGCCGCTACGCAGGCAGCGTTGCTCGACTCCGCCCTTTCCGTAAGGAATTGTTGCTGCACTGCGTTTTGTGCAGTGCGGTGTATTCCCTGCGTTGACCCCTGCCCCGCGGGTTTCTACGTCGTCCGGGATGTTGCAATCCAAGATGACGACGACCACCGCCCCCACCATCGTCCTTGTCGAAGACGATCCCGCGCTCCGGACTCTCACTTCCCGAGCATTGCAGGAGAATGGGTTCGCCGTGCGGCCCGCCGCGACCGGCGCGGAAATGTGGCTCGCGCTGGAGGGCGCGGCAGTCGATCTCATCATCCTCGACATCATGCTGCCGGGCACCAGCGGCATCGATCTCTGCCGGATGATCCGCGAGAAGAGCCAGGTTCCGATCATCTTCATTTCGGCGCGCGGCAGCGAGACCGACCGGGTGGTCGGGCTCGAGCTCGGTGCCGACGATTATCTGACCAAGCCGTTCGGCACTCGTGAGCTGATTGCGCGGATCCGCGCAGTGCTCCGTCGCGAGGGCGGCAAGCAGGAAAGCGCGCAGCGTAGCCTGGGGCTGGTTCGCTTCGACGGCTGGACGCTCAATTTGCCGCGTCGCGAACTGCTTTCACCGAGCGGCGCCGTCGTGGATCTCACCGGCGCGGAATTCGACCTGCTCGTCAGCCTTTGCGAGCATAGCGGCCGGGTGATCGCGCGCGAACGGCTGATCGAGCTGTCGCGCACGCGGCTGGGCGACAGCTCCGACCGCAGCGTGGACGTGCTGGTCAGCCGGTTGCGGCGCAAGCTTTCCTCCACCGGCAGCGCGGCCCCAATCGTGACCGTGCGCGGCATCGGCTATATGTTCAACGCGCCCGTCACGCGCGAATGATGCGCCTCGTCAGGGCGCCGCTGGGCCTGATCGGCCAGATCTTCGCGATCCTGCTGCTGGCGATCCTGATCGAATTCGGTGCGAGCACTTTCTTTTACGAGCGCGCCAGCCAGTTCTCGGTGCAGGATGACGAGGCGCGCCGCCTGGCCGAGCATATCGTGATCGCGCGCAAGCTGCTTTCGGAGCAGCCGCCCGCTCTGCGCCCCGCCCTCGCCACCGACCTGACGACGACGCGCTACCGGATCGCGTGGAGCGAGGAACTCCCCACTTCGCTCCGCGTCACTCCCACCCTCGACCGCATCCACCACCAGGTGCTCGACTGGGAGCCCAGCTTGAAGACGGCGGGCCTGCAGCTGCGGCTGGTCGGGCCGGCGCGCGACGCAGTGATCGTCGGCGGCACCACCTTGCCCGACGGCAGCTGGATGAAGTTCGCGACGCGCGAGCCGGTCCATGACATGGGCTTTTCGCTCGACCGTATCCTGCTCGCGCTGGCGCCTGCAGTGGCGATCATCCTGATCGGCGGCGTGATGGTCCGCCAGACCTTGCTGCCGCTGCGTCGGCTCGCGCATGCCACCGAGCGCGTAGGCGCGGGCGACATGCAGGAAGTGGCGGAGGGCGGCCCCGGCGAAGTGCGCCGCGTGATCCACGCCTTCAACCGGATGCAGAACCGCATCCACCGGCTGCTGGTCGACCGGACGCAGGCACTCGCCGCGGTAGGGCACGATCTGCGCACGCCGCTGGCCCGGCTGCGGCTGCGCGCCGACGCGATCGGCGATGCCGGCGTCCGCGAGGAGATCGAAACCGATATCGTCGAGATGCAGGCGATGATCGATTCGCTGCTCGCCTATCTCGCGGGCGAGTCCACCGGCGAGACGCGGCAGGCAGTCGATCTCGCCATCCTGTGCAGCACGATCGCCGACGACATGGGCGACCATGGCCATGACGTAATCTATTCCGGCCCCGTCCATCTCGAGCGCGTGGTCTATCCGATCGCAATGAAGCGCGCGGTGATGAACCTGGTCGAGAACGGCATCCATTATGGTGATCGCGTGGCGGTGACGCTGGTCAAGCAGGACGACGCCACCGTCATCCGCATCGAGGACGACGGCCCCGGCATTCCCGAAGAAGCGATCGACCGGGCCCTCGAACCCTTTGTCCGCCTGGACGATGCGCGCGCGCGCGATACCGTGGGGTTCGGGCTGGGACTATCGATCGTCGCGCGCGCAGTCGAAGCAGAGGGCGGCGTGCTCGCGCTGTCAAATCGTCCCGAAGGCGGGTTGCGCGCCGAAATTCACCTCCCCGCCGCCTGAACACGCTGCACCGCAGCAGCAACAATTTCTTACAGATGCGCTGCTTTGCAGCAAAGCCAAGTGCCTACTTCAATAACACGCCCGCCTTCGACGCGGGCCTGTGATTGGAGCTAGCACTGTGAATGAACTCATCGGACGGGTCTACGGGTTCTCGAAACAAGTGTTTCCGACCCAGAGCGACCTCTATTCGAAGCTCGCCAGCGACGGGCAGAGCCCCAAGGCGCTGATGATCTCGTGCGCCGATTCGCGCGTCGTTCCCGAACATATCATGCAGGCTGCCCCGGGCGACCTGTTCGTCTGCCGCAATGCCGGCAACATCGTGCCCCCCTATGCGATGCAGAATGGCGGCGTCACCTCGACGGTCGAATATGCCGTGATGGTGCTCGGCATCCGCGACATCATCATCTGCGGCCATTCGGACTGCGGCGCGATGAAGGCCGTCTCGAACCCCGCCGGGCTCGAGAAAATGCCCAACGTCGCCGCCTGGCTGAAGCATAGCTGCGCCGCCGAGCAAGTGGTGAACGAAGGCTATCCCGAAATGGAGAGCGCCGACCGGGTTCGCGCGATCAGCCTCGAGAACGTCGTCGCACAGCTCAACCACCTGCGCACGCATCCCTCGGTCGCCGCCGGCATCGCACGCGGCGAAATCGCGCTGCACGGCTGGTTCTTCGACATCGGCGCCGGACAGGTGCTCGCGCTCGACGGCCGCACCGGTCGCTTCGTTGCGCTGGACGAGGCCGAGGATCTGCCCGTGGCGCAGGCCGCATCGCAGCGGCTTGCCGGCGAAGTGCTGCTGGAGGCCGCGGAATGAGTATCGCCGAAACGCGCGCGACCGGTTGGATCGCGCGCGACCTGACCGCGTCGGTCGTCGTCTTTCTGGTCGCAATGCCCCTGTGCATGGGCATCGCGATCGCGTCGGGCGTTCCACCTGAAAAAGGCCTGATCACCGGCATCATCGGCGGCATCGTCGTCGGTGCGCTGGCAGGCTCGCCGTTGCAGGTCAGCGGCCCCGCCGCCGGCCTGGCGGTGATCGTGTTCGAACTGGTCCGCGACCAGGGGCTGTCCGCGCTCGGGCCGATCCTGATCCTCGCGGGCGCAATCCAGGTCGCGGCAGGCATCTTCCGCGTCGGCGGCTGGTTCCGCGCGATTTCGCCGGCAGTGGTCCACGGCATGCTCGCCGGCATCGGCGTGCTGATCGTGATCGGGCAATATCATGTCCTGTTCGACGCCAAGCCGCTGTCGAGCGGTCTCGAGAACCTGATGGCAATGCCCGGACGGCTGCTCGGGCTTTCGTCCGACCTGCGCGCCGCCGAACTGGCGCTGATCCTCGGCCTCACCACGATCGCCGCGATGCTCGGCTGGGAAAAGCTGCGTCCTGCTTCGCTCAAGCTCGTCCCCGGCGCGCTGATCGGCGTGGTGGCAGCGACCCTGCTGGCCTTCTCGCTCGGGATCGACGTCACCCGCGTGACCGTGCCGGAGAACATCGCAGCCGCAGTGGCGCTGCCCGACAGCAGCTTCCTTGCACGCTTCCTTGACCCGACGGTGATTACCGCGGCCGTGGCCATCGCATTCATCGCCAGCGCCGAGACGCTGCTTTCGGCCGCCGCCGTCGATCGCATGCATGACGGCGTACGCACCGACTATAACAAGGAACTGCGCGCGCAGGGCATCGGAAACCTACTGTGCGGCGCCGCGGGCGCGCTGCCGATGACCGGCGTCATCGTGCGCAGCTCGGCCAACGTACAGGCCGGCGCCACCACGCGCCTATCGGCGATCATGCACGGCGTGTGGATCCTCGGCTTCGTTGCGCTGCTGCCCTGGCTGCTGCGCGAGATCCCGATGGCCGCGCTGGGTGCAGTGCTGGTCGTCACCGGCGCACGGCTGGTGAACTTCAGCCACGCCAAGCATCTGTTCAAGGATTATGGCCTGCTCCCCGCAGCGATCTGGGCGGTTACGCTGGTCCTGGTCGTCGCCGAGGATCTGCTGACCGGCGTGCTGGTCGGCATCGCCCTCTCGATGCTCGAGCTGCTGCCGCATGGCCGCCGTCTCCGGCTTAAGGTCGACGAGCGTGACGACGCAGAAGGGCGCACGATCACGCTGGAAGGCGCGGCGACCTTCGTCGCGCTGCCCAAGCTGTCGGCAAAGCTCGAATCGACGCCGGTTGGTTCGCCGGTCCGCTTCGACCTGACGCGCTGCTCTGCAGTCGACCACACCTGTGCGGAGCTGCTGCGCGACTGGTCGTCGCGGCGACGCGCCGGCGGATCCGAGGTTGCCTTCGACGGCGCGATCGGGCGGTTCGCCAAGCTCGCAGCCTGATAGCAAGCTGATGTTGGGAGGGGCTCGCCGGAAACGGCGGGCCCCTTTCCGTTCCAGGCCGTGACTCACAAGAGCGGCCGTTCAGCGAGCGCTCCAGTTGCGGAAGTTTGTTAATTGGGTTTGCCAGCGGGAATCGCCGCTCCGCCTTAAGCAGTCGCCGTTCCCCACCTGTCACCCCGGCTTTGTGCCGGGGTCCATCAAGCCGAGGGCGAGAAGCAAGGGGCGAAAGGCGAGAGGTGCCCGCGTGCCGCACAGTGGACCCCGGCACAAGGCCAGGGCGACGATGAAGTGAGCACGCAGAAGACGAGCGGCAGCTAACCACCCCGCTCGCAAAAGTTAGTCTCACAACGATGTCAGTCATTTGGTTTCGGGACCTAGCCCACCACGCGGTGGAGCATTACCATCGATGCGGCGCGATCGGCGATCGCCCACCCCTCGCCCGCGACCAGCAAATCGACGAACGCCACGACGCCGGGATAATAATCGGCATAATCGTGGAACAGCACGACGGCTCCGGGAGTGAGAAACGCTTCGAAGTGCCGGAAGTCGCGCTCGACATTGAGCCGGTCGTGGAGCCCATCGACGAACAGCAAATCGATCGGCTGATCCCATTCGGTCTCGTAGGACAGGCTGCGAAGCGGTTTCACGACCTCGGCCACACCCGCGCCGGTGATGTTGGCGAGAAAGCTGCTGAAGGTCGGCGCGCTGCGATTGAGCCGCTTGTCCGCAGCGCCGACGGTCCCCTGATGCGGATCGACCGCGTAGAGCCGCGATTGCGGCGAGAGCGCGCGCAGCACCGCCCCGAGCACCACCGTCGAGCGCCCCTGATAGCTGCCGATCTCGACAAAGGTGCGCACGCCGCCATCTCGGGTCGCGTGCACCGCTGCGGCGATCAGCAACTCGGCTTCCTTGTCGTCGAGCCATCCGGTCACCCGGCGCATCGTGCCGAGGATCTCCAGCGGCTTGAGCAGCGCCAGCGCGGTCATGCGTGCGCCGCCAGCGAATGCGCCACCGGCTGGCCGAGAGAGGTCCTTCGGCGCAGGATGCGCAGCGTCTCGATGGCGGTTTCGACTTCCCATTCCCCCGTAGCGACGAGTTCGTCGACGAACGCCGCGACGCCCGGGAAATAATCGGCATAGTCGTGGAAGGCGACGCGGGCGGCGGGCGCCAGCGCAGCTTCGAAGGCGGCAAAATCGGCGGCGACGGCGGGATAGTCGTGGAGCCCGTCGATCAGCAGCAAGTCGACCGGGTCGGCGGTGGCGAACGCACGGGCGTCGCCGGTGCGCGCCGAGATCCAGTCGCCGAGTCCCGAACTGGCGAGCATCTGATCGAAGCGGCCGCGGGTGACGCTATCGCGCGCCAATTTGTCTTCCCGGCTGCCGGTGACGCCGTCGAAGCGATCGATCGCCGTCACCCGCGCGTGGATTTCGGCGGCCTGGGCCGCGCGGCCGAGTAGCACGGTGGCCTTGCCGCAATGGCTGCCGATCTCGACCAGATGGCCCGCAGCCGCATCGCGCGACAGCGCAGCACGTGCGGCACCGAGCAGTGCGCCGGCCTCGGCATCGCTCAGCCAGCCGGGCAGCGCGCGCATCTCGGCGAGGATCGCGGCATCTTCGGAGACGGCCTGCGGGAGCGGTGCCGGCGGCGCACGGCGATATTGGCTGGACATCGCCCGGAGATGGCGGCGCAGCGGATCGTCGAGCACGCGCGGCACCGGATGCATCCAGAAGGTGCGCGCGTCGCTCCGCGCCGCATCGACGTCGCGCGTGCTCCAGCGCCGGCGATATTGAGTCCAGTCGCCCCGGCACGGGTTCTGCTCGACGGGAAAGCCGAGCAGCTTTGCCAGCGTCGGGAACAGGATTTCCTCGGTCGCCCACAGCTTGGAGGCGGCAAGGATGTCTTGGAGTTGCGGATCTTCGAACAGCGTAGCGATCGCACGGCCGCAATCGGCGCCGATCACCGTGCCTGGCCAAAAGGTCCAGTGGACGAAGGCTGCGTCGCCGCCTTCAAACCGGTCGAGAAAGCGCTGCCACAGCGCTCGCTCGGCCTGCGCAGTGGCGGCTGGCGGGATACGGGTCGAGCGGCCCTGGGGCCGGGCGTCGCTGGACAGGACACCAGCCACGCCGCCCTGATTGGCCAGGAATGCGGGATAGCCGCCGCGCAGCTGCATCTGATCCGAATCGACGATGGTAAGCGAGTCGTAGTCGCGGCCGCCGAGATGGCCGATGCAATCGAGCGCGAAGTCGTGAAGCTTGCCCCATTTCATCGGCCGCGGCGCAGGCACGATCTCGACGCCCCAGCGTGCCCAGGGCAGTTGCGGGTCGATCAGGTCGCCCGCGGCGCTGCCGTCATACAGCAGGATCGGCGAGGCATCGTCGTGCCAGCACAGATTGCGCACCAAGTCGACCACGCATTCCGGCCGCTCATGCACGAGCAAGGCGTAGACATTAGCGACAGGCAATGCAGCGATCGGCGGCGATGCACCCGACCATGAGGCGATGCGATCGAGCAGCGGGCCTGACGCGCGCTCGGTCCAATAACCGCCTCGCGTACGCTTGGGGCTGGTGTTGCCGCGATGGACGCGCGCGACCAGCCAATCGGTGTCGGGCATCGCGTGGACATGCGCGTCGCGCGCGTCGAGCACGAACCGGGTATCCTCGCCGCTGCGGATCGCGGCAAAGCGCCGGCGCTCCCAGAGCGCGCGGCGATAGGCCATGCTGGCGCCGTAAATCCAGCGCTGGCGGCCGCCCCAGCAATAGTCCCATGCCTGCGCCCCGTCGTCGGCGAGGAAGGCAATGCGGTCGAGTCCGACAATGTCGGCGCCGTTCGCCTCGATCGCGGCGAGCTGCCGCGCGAGCCGGTCGGGCGCATGCCAGTCGTCGTCGTCCCAATGGACGATAACCTCGCCGCGCGAGAGTTCGCACAGCTGGTTGCGCTTGTCGCCGAGGATGCGGCGGGCTTCCTCGCGGACATAGCGGATGCGGGGATCGCCTGGGATCAGATCGGCGACGCTGTCCGCCCCATCGTCGAGGATGACGAGTTCGGCATCGTCGCGTTCCTGCGCAAGGAACTGGGCGATCGCCGCAGGCACGAAGCGACGCCGGTCGGCAGTTGGCATGATCGCGGAGATGCGCGGGGTCATGAGTCGCCTGCCATCACATTCACCGGGACCGGGCCCAGAGGCTCGAACAAAGCAGCGCTTGCGGCCAGATAGTCCGCACTCGTCATCGGCTCGTAGCGATCGACTTGCCAGAGGTCGTCCGCGGTTATCGGCACCGGCGCGAGCAACGCGCCCTGCGCAAGCAATTGCGTGTCGCCCGGCCACGCCTTGAAGACGGGCCGTAGCAGCAGGTCGTTCGCGGTCGATGGCGTCGCCGCCTTCAGGATCGCCTCGTCCAGAGCGAAATCCGTCTGCATGACGCTGCCGGCGCGCGTGTGGACGAGCCACATCCGGTCGTCAGGCGCGGCAATGTACAATATCCCGAGGGCGGACGCGGCGTACCAGAACGAACCGGCCGGCAGGAAGCGCTCCCACCCGCCCAAATCGCTCACTTCCTCGCGCAACGACGCGATCGACAGGAAGCCGTCGTCGTAGAGGCCGGGCGCGAGTGCGCTGAGCAGGCGCTCGCCCGAAGGCAGCTCCGCCAGCCTCCGCGCGACGTCCTCGCTCTTCGATTGCGCCGCGGACTTCCCATAGACGGACAAAAAGACCTCGGTAGCGTCACTCATATGATCAACCTGAAATTGAGCTGGGTTACCGGCAACGCCGCTGGCGGAACGACGCTGGGATCGTTCAGGATCGCCTGGAGCAGTTGGGCATTCGTCCGGTTCTGCGTGCCGATGAAGCCGTTGACTGCGCCGATGGCCGGCGCCCCGGTCGGGTCGATATAGCCGGCGAGCACCTGATCTGGATTGTGCGGTGCCGCCATGCCCGTTCCGGCGAGCCCGCCGCGCACGCCATATTCGCGCCGCATCGCCGCCTCGGCCGGTGGACGGACGAGCGGAACGCCCGGTGCCGGCCGGCGCGAAAGCCATTCGGACGCCACCATCGAATTGACCCCCGCCTGTTGCTCGAGCAACTGGCGCCGGGCTTCGATCAGGTACGTATTGTACAGCGAATGGGTGGTCGGATAGCTCGACGGAATCCTGTAGCTCAGCGTGCGCTGCGGCATCTGGTGCCGTGCCTGATTGAGCGTAATCGTCATCTGGCCGATCGATACGAGCTGGTATTGCGGATCGAGAACCTGAATTGCCCGGAGGCTGGCTCCCAGTGCCTCGAAGCGCGGCGCCAGCCCCGTTCTGCCGCGCGCCTGATCCTCGGCGAGACCCTGCGCCATGTCCATCGTTATCCGCACCTGGCGCATCATCTGTTGCGCCACGGGGGCCGTGCCGCGGCGCGACCACATCTCGAACATCGCGAATACCTGGCGCAGCTTCTCGAGCAGCGGTGCCATATTCGGTCCCTCGGCCGATCGGGCGCCGCCGCCGACGCCCGACTGGACCACGATGAGACCGCTCGGCGTGATGATCTCCGGATTGATCTTGAGCTTCACCATCCATTCGCCGTTGCGCTGGAGGGGCTCGATCTGGGTGAGCGCGTAGCGGGTCTGGATCGCCCCCATCACGCCGGTAAGCATCGGGCCGGTCACGGCGCCGCGGCCGCGCAGGACCCGGGCAGCGGGGATCGCGGCGCGGGCGGCAAGCCGGAGCCGCTCGTTGGGATCCTGCGGCACCCCGGCCTGGGCGATGAACCGGCCGAGCCTGCGCGCGGTGGCGATGATCCATGTCACGACGCTGTCGAGCGCCCGATCGATCGGCGCACGGATCTTGCGCACCAGCCCGGTGATCGCGTCGCTCACCCTGCCGAGGCCGGCGATGCGGGCGAGGAAGCTGATCACCAGGGTCAGCAGCCCGGCCATGGTCTGTTCGACGCGGTTGGCAGCCGGCGCGATGTTGCCCGCGGCGATTGCGGCGATCCCATCGATGAACGACGCGGCGACCGCGGCGATCTGGCGGATGCGCTCCACGAAGAACATGATCGTGTTGTAGATCGCGATGATCGCCTGAATGAACGCTCCGGCCGGCGACAGCATCGACAGCAGCTTGGTGACCGCCGCCTCGACCACCTTGGACTTCACGAAGTCCATCACCGCGTCGATCGCCATCTGCTTGAGATTGGTGAGGGTTTCGACGATCTTCTGCCACGCCGCGGCGGGTCCTTCGGTAACCAGCGTCTTGACGACGTCGAACCCGGTCTCCAGCGCGCGCACCACGGTCTCGTTGGTTGCGACGACCAGCTTCGCGCGTATGTTCGCCCAGGTCAGCCCCATCACTGAAAGCACGAATTTGAGGATCTCGATCAGCGTGAAACCTGACGGGATGTAGATGCCCAGCCCGCCGAGCGAGCCGGTCAGCCAGCCGATCAGCGAAGCCTTGAGATGCGTGAGGAAATTCTTGGCGAATTGCCGGAATCCCGCGACTCCGGCCTTTACCAGCGTGCGGACGAATCCGATCGGATTCTTGATGATCGACGAGAAGGCGCCGCCCGCCTTCTTGAGGTACGGGATCACCGTCGGCGCGACGACCGACAGAATGATCTCGAGCAGCGTCAGCACGGTGCCGCCCGCCCAGCGCATGAAGTCGCCGACAAAGCTGGAGAAGGCAGTGACGATCTTGGTAAAGGCGCCTGCGATGGTGACGATGTCGAAGATCGTCAGCGAGCGCACCACGCCCATCACCCGCCCGGGGATCGAGGTGACCAGCGACAGCGCACCCTTCATCGCGCCCTGGAACCACGCCCAGGCCTTGGCGACGGCATTGCCCTTCTTGATGTTCTCCCAGATCTCCTTCTGGCCGATCAACTCCATGAACGCGCCGATCAGTGCCGAGGCCGGGCTCTCGCCTTCGTCGGAAATCGGGTTCTTGCCGAACACGCCGACGAGCAGATCCCATTTGGGAATGTTCGACGCCGCCCAGCGCCCGAGCGGCTTGATGATCGCGTCCTTGACGATCTCGGCGATGCCCGAGACGAGGCCCTTGGCAAAGGCGATCGCCTTGTCGATCGGCGTGGTGAAGATCGCCTTGGCGCGGCTCCACAGGCTACCGAGCCGGAAGATGTCGCGGAAGCCGAGCGAGCCAACGAACTCCATCAGCGCATCGCGCAGCGCCCCGCCGAGCCCCTTGAGCGCGACGAACTGCTCTTCGATGAACTTGCCGCCCTTTTCGAAGATATTGTGGTTCTGGAGCGCCTGGACGATGAGGCCGCCGCCGGGAATGAACTCGATCATCGCGCGCAGGATATTGGCGCCGCTGCGATCGACCGCCGACATATTGACCGGATTGCGCCCGATCACGATCGTGAAGAGCCGGAAACCGGGGATCACATTGGCCTTGTCGGCAATCCAGTCGAGCGCCTCGCTGATGACACCGCGCTGGACCTGCGGCTCGCTGCGCTGCTGGACGACCACCGCCTCGCGCTGGATCACGTCGCGCTGGACGACTTCCTGCTGCTGGATCGTGTGAGTCAGCTCGTGGGCAAGCAGTTCCATGCCTTCCGGGCCGTCGGGCTGGTAGGCACCGGCGTTGAAGAAGATGTCCTTGCCGTAGGTGAAGGCGCGCGCGCCGAGACGGGTGGAGAGGTTCTCCGCCTTGCCGCCGGTATGAACGCGGACCCCGGCGAAATTCGCCTTGAAGCGCGGCTCGAGGAAACTGCGAGTATCCGACGAAAGCGGCCTGCCGCCGCCGACCTGCGACTTGATCTCCGCCGTCAGCTCGGGCGAGACCTGGTCCTTCTTCGCGGCAGGCGCCGTCGATGCGACGGAGGGCGCGCGCGCGGCGAGCATCGGCACCCTTGCCCTCGGCGACACCACCGGATTGGGCATGCTCATCACCGCCCGCGCAGTCGATACCGCCTCGCGCTCGGCGGCGTCGCCGGGATCGGAGAGCTTGAGTGCAGTCTGGACGCGGCGGCGGTCATGCGCACGGCCGGGCTCGGTGGCGCGCGGCGCTTCGGCTGGCGTCGTTTCTACGCTCTGCCGGGCCGACGATGCCATCTCAGCCCACCGCCGAAAGCTGCGGCTTCAGCGGACAATGCGCGTCAAGCTTGCGATATTCGCGGAACACCGCGCGACGGAGCATCTCGTCGCCGATCGTTACGCCGGCATCGAGCGCCAGCAGCCGCGCATGAAGCGCGACGTTGCGGAGCTGCCCGCCTGACAGCGCACAGCGTACCGCGATCTCCTGGACCAGTTCGTCTGCAGCGCGATGCTCGCCGAGATGATGTTCGAGTATCTCGTAGCGGCGCAGTTCGTCGGGCGCGCGGAACGGCACCACCACGTCCATCCGCCGCTGGAACGCCTTGTCGATTCGATCGGGGGCGTTGGTGGTGACGATCAAGATGCCCGAGAAGGTCTCGATCCGCTGGAGCAGGAAGTTGGTCTCGAGATTGGCGTAGCGATCATTGGCGTTGCTCACATCGGTCCGCCGCGCCATCAGCGCGTCGCCTTCGTCGAGCAACAGGATCGTATCGAGCTCCTCGGCAGCGGCGAAGGCGCGATCGAGCGCCTTTTCGGTCTCGCCGATATATTTGCTGACGGTGGCGGCAAGATCGATGCGCCAGATGTCGCGGGCCAGGTCATGCGCCAGCCGCCGCGCCGCCAGCGTCTTGCCCGCGCCCGAGGGCCCGGCGAATAGCGCGCGGACCCCCGTGGCCCCGGCGCCGGACCCGGCATGCGCGCCTAGCGCCTCACGATTGCGGCAACGCGTGGCAAGCGCGTCCAACTCCTCCTGCCCCATCTCGTCCAGCGTGAGGAATTCGGGACGGTCGCCGGCATCGATCCGCGCCGCCACGGTCTCCAACCGACTGTCCTGCAAGTCGCGCAGCGCAGTGCGGACATCGGCACGGGCGATCGTGGCGCGGCCCGCCTGGCGGGTGGTAAGCGCGGCACCGATTGCGGCGCGCCGGATCGTCCCGCCGGTGAGGCGGAACGCGCCGGCCAGCGCCAGCGCGCCGGCGGGTTCGATCTGCGGCAGCGCCGCCTGCCAATGCGCCTGACGCTCGCGGCATTCGGGCGCGGGTACGGCGAGGGTCGCCTGAGGGCGGTCGGCCAGCCGGATGCCGCCGCTGGTTCCGGTTATAACTATGAGCCGCACGGGATCGAGCGCGAAACCAGGGACTTCGCGAACCTCGCCGGGGCCGACGGGCATAGCCAGAGCCACCACCGCATCGTGCAAAAAGGCAAACAGCCCGATCCGGGCCCAGCCCTCGGCCGAGACTAGTGGATCGACTGTTGTGACGAGCAGGGGCCGGCCCATCCGGCGGGCAAGCGCGCCTGCCAGCGTCGTCCTACCATTGCGTTCGGGGCCGCGCAGCACGGGGACCAGCATCTCGTCCTCTGCCATCGCCTCGGCGAGCAGGCGCGCGCGATCCAGCGCGGCTTCGGGTGCGATGAAGTCATCCAGCAATGGAAGCTCTGCGAGCGGGATCAGCCGGCATCCCGGCGGTGCCTGCGTCTCGCCACTCAGCGCGTCCCACGCCGCTGCAGAGACCGCCAGCCGCCAGTCGAAGCGCGGCGCGTCGGGATTGTCGATCGTCACCAGCCCGATCTGGAGCAGCCGGTTGATTGCGCGGCGTACTGCCGCGGGATCATCGCGCCCGGCATAGCTGCGCCACAGCGCCGTCAGTGTCGCCAGCGTCAGCCGGTCGGCATCACCGAGCAGCGTGGCGATCCGCGGGTCCTCCCCCACCAGCCCGACCGCGAGCAGCAAGTCGATCGCGAGCGGGTCGCCGACGGCGCCCCGGAGCCGCTCGAGCGGCATGGTGGGGTCGGACCAGCCAGCGAGCAGCGCGTCCCATTGCGCCGCCGACAGCGGCTTGCCCGCCAGCGTCGCGACTTCGGCGGCATATTCGCCGAGGCATTCGGGCGCGGCATCGCCGATCCGCTCGGCGATCGAAACGCCGGCGCCGAGCAGGGCCAGCCGCAGATGCACCGCAGGCTCGCGAGGGAACGCCGCGATGCTCATGCGAAACCGAATCCGATTGCCCGCCCGGCTGCGGGTATCCAGCCGGGATCGCGATCGAGCCCTGCCATGCGAATGACCAGCGGGTGCGTATCGAGCGCGAAGATCACCTCGACTCGCTCGGCATCAAACTCGATGGTCCCACGCTGCCGAATGAGAGTGCCCACGCCCTCGGCGCGATCCCCACTGCCCAGCGCCCGCGCGACGCGTGCCTCGAGATAACGCGCCAGGCACGCGATCCAGCGGCGGCGCAGCCACGCCTCTGGACGCGTGACGCGCCATTGGTCTTCGATGGGGAACCCTGCGGGATGCTGGCGGCTGCTTCCGAAGCGGCTGGAGACCAGCCGGCCGGTTGTCGCCGGCCATGAGGCGAGCCAGTCGCTCGGAACCGTCCAGGCCGGTGCCTCGAAGTTGCGACCGACCCGCTCGCGTGGCCCCAGCCCGGCCAGCGCGCGCAGCACCGGTTCGATCGGGTCCGAAATGAAAGCGGGGCCAATCCACCGCCGACCAAGCAACAGGAGCAGTTCGAATGGCGAAAGCCCGCGGAGCTGCCGCCTGGGGTCCGTGAAATCGCCGTAAAGGCCGAGCGCGAGGAATATGTTGAGCAGGAAGAACAGGCCGCCATGGTCGCTCGCGACAGCGAACGGCAGGGTGGTCGGCGGTGCGGCAGCGGGCGCGGACCATGATTGCGGTTGAGTAGTCGGGGCCGAATGCGCCGGTAGCTCAGGCGTTCGAACATCAGCCAGAGTCTGCCGGACGGCCCGAGGGCTGATGCGCGATTGCCGTCCCTCGATCGAGTGTGACGCCGCCTTGGACGGTGCGCGCTGGTTCGAGGGCTCGGCAATCGGCGACACCCCGACGGTCGGGGTGCGAGATACGACTAACGCCGGTGTGGATATCTCCGTGACAGGCGGCGAGTCAGGCGCGGAGAGCGCCGCGTAGGCCTCACCTGCCGCCTGCGTCGCCAGCAACTCGGGACGCCGTGCCGCGAGGAGTGACACTGCGATGAGCGCTCGCGCCGCCACGTCGGTTGCACATAGCTTGGCCAGCGCAACTGCCTCTTCAATTGCAGCTACCCTGCGGGCGGGAGTCGGCGGTGCTCTCTTACCGGTCGGCAATCGAACGCTGCCGAGCATGCGGTCAACGCCTCCGGCTGCGCTGCCGCCATGCGCGCGCACCAGCAGGTCGGTGGCGACGCGCAGTTCCGCCGCGTCGAACTGCGCAAGCCAGGGCCCCGCCGTCCGGACCTCGACAAGAGCCGCGATCACGCGCGGCAATTTCCGCGCGTCCGCCAATATCTCCCGGCGCCAGCGCAGGCGCGGCGTATCGCTGTGGGGAACCGCACGTCGTATAACGGCTGGCAGCGTTTCGCCGGCGAGCCATGCCCGGACGATCGCGATTTCAAGCGCGACTTCGTCCTCGAACCAGAGGCTGTTGCCCGCACCAGAGATGTTTCGACTGGCGGCCGCCTTTTCCGCGCGGATCCGATCGATCAATTCGCTGGCAAAGCCATCCATCCCGGCGCCCAGCGGCCGCGCCATCCGGATGCGCCGAATGAGCAGCAGCCCGCGATCGGTCACGCCCGTCGCCGCAGGCGTTACCCGCTCGAATGCGCTGGCCAGCCGATCCCGGTCGCCGGGGCGCGCATTGGCGAGCCTCGCCCGATCGACACGGAGACCGGCTTGGGCTTCGCTCATTTTTCCGCCCGCACCGTCGGGGTGGGTGTCGCCTTGGTTTTCGCCGGCAGCGCGGCGCTATCCTCGCCGCCACTGGTCTCCACGGTGATCCGGTTGCTGGCCCGGCCGACGATCGCGGCAGTGGTGAGAAAACTGAAGCCCGTGCCTGAGAATTTCAGCGAGGAGAGCGGGATCTCCGTCACGCCGAGCAGCACCCGCTCAAGCAGACCCTCGCCCAGATTCTTGCCGGCGACAGTGACGGCGGTGCCGCGCCCTGAAATCGTGAACACGTCGACGCTGTCGATGATCGGCTTGGACCGCGATGGCGTCGGCGTGGGGGTTGGGATGAGCGTGGTCGGCGTCGTGGTCGGTATCGCTTTGCCCATATCGTCTTCGAGCAGAGTGAGCCGGCGATCGAGCCCGATCAGCGCCTCGACGAGGTTGTTCGCGAAATCCGCGGTGATCAGATCGCCGGGCCGCACCGTGGTCATGGCAAGGCGGACAATCGCTGCGGAGAGCACCCTCGGCGACGCCTCTGCCCTTGTCGGCGTGGGCGCTGGCGTGGCAGTCGGCGTCGGGCTCGGCGAGGGCGTTGGAGCTGGTGCCGGGGTCGGCGATGGCGTGGGAGAAGGTGCGGGCGCCGCCACGGCTCCTGCAAAGAAGCCCCGGTCCTCGAGCAGCACTTCCATCATAAGGCGTTCGCGGTCGGTGATCGCACGCTTGCCTATGTCGGCGCCAACCGAGAACTGGGTTTCTTCGAGCACATTGAATTTGTTCGCCATATTCGTCGCTCCGTCACGGGATCAGCGGATAGTTCGCGTAATCCCAATGGTTGAGATTGAACCGCGCGTCGCCGCGGTACGGCAGGTGGCCGCTGGCGAAGAGCAGGATGTCGGCATTGCTCTCCATCCGGGTCTGGGCGATCCGGTAGAGCCAGACCGCATGCTCGCTCGCGGTGTCGATCGCCGGCGCGGCGAAGCTTTCGCGGAGCAGCGGCTCGACCGCGCTCGCATCGAGGTACATCGGCCCGCGGACGGTCATCCCGGCGAAGAATTCCGCCAATCGGCTGTCGGAGATCCCCGGCAGCAGCCCGGCGGGAGGCAGGAAGGCGAAACGGTCCTTCGCCACCACCGACGGCAGGTTGCCGATGCCCGCGATTTCATCTTGGAACTGACGGAACATAGCCCTGCCCAGGCCCGCCCGGCGCGGCTCCGAAATGGTGCTGACCACGCTCTCGGGATCACTGAGCCCGATCGGACGGCGGACGCTCCAATTGTCGGTGAAAACATGGCCGGCGCTGGTGAAGGCGATCAGCGCGAGCGGGACTTCGCCATCGCTGAGGCCATGGCCACGAATCGTCTCGACCAGATCGTCGACGCGCGGCCCGCTGCCCCGCAGATCCGCAGGCCAGCCGGGCAGCACGCCCAGGCCAAACGCCTCATAGGCCACGCGATTGCGGAAATCGGGCTGACCGGGATCGGCGTCGTAGAGTTCGTTGCGGATCTCGAGCAGGCGGAACTGCACGGCCTCCACTGTCACGTCGAGCGCGCAGCGCGGGCTGGCATCGCCCATGCCACTGACCGCCGCCCGCCCCTCGCTGGTGAAGGCCGGTGCGATCGTCAGCAGATACAGCCCTGCCCCCGCGACATAATCGCCGTCGGCAAGCGGCGCACAATCGCCGAACAGGCAGGCGACATTGTCCGCCCCCGGCGTTGCCGCGCGATCGAGCGCGAGCGTAACTTCGTGCTTGAGGCACAGCATCGCGCCCTGCCGGTTCACCGCCACGCCGGGCTGGACCGAAGCCGCAGGACGTCCCCCCGGCGCGATATTGCCCCGGAACGCCACGCGGAGCCCGTTGGCGATGCCGTCGCCGAGCGCGAGACCGATCCGCGCATCGGCCTCGCGCCGGGCGGCCTGTTCGCGGCTCATATCGTTGCCGGTCAGCAGGCGGCCATTGAAGAAGTTGACCGTGCGGATCGCGTCCTCTCCGAACGGCTCCTGCAGCGCGACGAAATCGCTGGGCATGGCTCAGCCCCTCTTCGTCGAAGTGAAGTCCGCGATCTGGAACCAGCGTCGCTCGCCGTCCGAGATGATCGTTCGTGCCTGGTCGGATGGGATGATCAGCGAATAGTCCCAGTCGATCATGTCATTGTTACTGAGCTGCATGTCGAGCGCGCCGCCGGTCGTGCGGAAGAAGAAGGTCCGGCCGACACCCGCATCCTTCGCCGACGGCATCTTCAAGCGAGTTGGCGCGAAGGTCACGATGACATCGTAGAGCTCGTGGTCCTTGGTCAGATCGAGCGAAATGTCCGGCGAACCATGTGCAAAGAGCGGCCGCAGCTTGAATGGCCCGCCTCCCGAGCCAGGGTCGCCCTTCGGCCCTTGCTGCCCGTCCGGCCCTCGCGGGCCCGCCGGTCCAATCGGTCCGATCGGTCCAACGGGCCCCGTGCCCCCGGCGGGCCCGGCCGGGCCGGCTGGCCCCACCGATCCGGTGCCGCCCGGCCCGATAGGTCCCTGCGGACCCGCGGGTCCTTGAGGACCAATGGGTCCCTGCGGTCCCATCGGACCGGCGCCGCCCGGCGCACCGGGATCGCCCGGATTGCCCTGCGGCCCTTGCGGCCCCTCGGGGCCCGGCGGCGGGCTTGCCCATTTCTGGTCCTCGTCGGTCATGATGCCAAGCGCTGTCTGGACCAGATGGAGGGGTGCGATCAGCGGCCGGCGGCCCTGCTCGACTATGACGTCGACAGCGTCACCATTAACCGACCAACCCGCCGCGGCGTCGCCGCCGATATGCGTCAACGGCACTTCCAGTGCGGCGAGCAGTACACAATCCTGCTCGCTGCCTGCCGGATCGCTGCAGCGGCGCGCCATCACCCGCGGGCGATATTCGGTGATCCAGATGCGATAAGCGAGCTTGAGGAAGCCGTCATACTCGTCGATCGAGACGCCCACCGGCAGCGGCGGCACGGGCGGCGAATCCCAATCCGGCGGCGAAGCATCCTCGACATCGGCAGTGACGATATCGAGCGCCTCGCGGATCGCAGCGGCCCAATCGTCGGGCCCCAGCGGCGGCGATCCGGGACCTTCATCGGCGATGTCGTCGAGCCAGGCGGAGAAGGAGGCGATCGCGTCGACCTCCCATTGCTCCGGCGCGTCGAGCCCGAAATCGAGGCAATAGTCGTCGGCAACCCGCGACGGCTGCATCAGCGCCGCCTCGGAGCGGCACGGCTCGCCCGGCACCGGCACCGGTGCGATCGCGCAGTCGCGGTAGCACAGCGTCAGGTACAAAGTGATCGAGGTTGCCGGTGGCGAGCCTGCGGTGCGCTCCGATACGCGACGGGCATTGTCGGGGTCCTGCAACCAGCCGTTGAGCGAGCCGCACTGGTCACGCCCGACGCAGATCAGCCGGCCTGACGGCGCCGCTGCCGAACCGGCGGTGATGTGGACGCGCGGCCCGTTGGTCTCGCCATCGTCCTCGACACGCACTGCCAGGCCGCTGGCGGTGCCATAGCCGATCAGGTCGCGAACCATCCATTCGCTGCGCCCGACGAGATAGGCGTGTTCCTGGACATAGTCGGCAACGCCCAGGACCATGCCCTTGACGAAATTGACGTGTTGGCCGGGATCTGGCGTGCCGATCGCAGGCACGGTTGCAGTGGTGGCGTTACAGCAGCCCATGAGTTGCCTCCGGCAGGTTTTGGGGGGCGCGGCTCAACATGCGAGCCGCGCGCGGTCAGGAGTGAGGGGAAGCCCGTCGGGGCCGATGAAGCTCTCGCCGATATACGCCTTGCCGAGGATCGCCGGCGGCAGCAGCTCGGGTGCGCGGCTGCCCGCGCCGATCGCGGTGTCGTATTCGAGCCGCGCCTCGCCGATCCGGTTCATCGCGAAGTAGAAGCGCACGTCGAAGATCGTGTGCGCGGGCTTTTCGAGATTGATGATCCGCCGCGCCAGTGCCTCGCGCCGGCGCAGCGTCTCGGCATCGGTCGCATCGGTTGCGCTCACCGGGAGCAGCACGGAAAAACGATGGGCGGTGCGATCGATCGGGAGCAACTCCTTCTCGAATTCCTCCCAGTCGGCGCGGGCCTTGGGCGTCACCAGTGCGGTGTCGGCCAGCGCGATCTCGCCGAAGCGCTTCCAGTCGCTGCCATGCGCAGTGTTGAGTGGCAGCAGCCGGCGGTAACGCCCTTCGAGAAAGCGCTGCCACAGGCTGCGATTGTGCGATGCGAGCTCGAGGAACTTGCTCCATGCCACGGCGAAGGCGGCGGGCACGTCGCGGCGCGGAAGCGTCAGCATCGGTGCGGTCGCGCCGCGGGCGCGCTGGAAGGCGATCCAGTTGGCGCGTTCGGTGAGGCCGGCATCATGCGTGGGAAGATCGACCACGCTGCTGGTGTCGCCTGCGCCGATCCGGCCAAGCGTGCGCGTGCGATAGCTCTCGACGATGCGGATCGCGCCTTCGCAGCGGCAGTCCGCGTCGCTGAACAGGGTGCCGTCGAGCGGCTGACCGAAGGCGAGCGCAAGCGCGCTCTCCAGCCCGCGCATCGTGCCGCGCCAGCCGAAGAAACGGATCGCATGGGCGATGAACAGCCGCCGCCGCGCTTCGCTCCACGATGGGTCGAGCGCGACGTCGAACCATTCGGCGAGCCAGCCCAGCGCCTCCACCGGCGCGGTCCGGGTGTCGAACAACGCCTGCGCAGTGATCATCCGCGCCTCGATCACGCTGGTCGTGCCCTGCATGTTTGCGAGGAAGCGTTCGAGGAAATCGGCGGGCTCGGGATCTTCGCGATAGAGCGCGGGGAGGTAGCGCTCGGCCCAGGAGATCCGCGGCCATGAGGCACGCAGCGCGCGCAGCCGCGGGCTTGAGTCGCCGTCGCTGGAAAGCGTCAGCCGGACTTCGAGGAAGCGCCCTTCGATCCGCTGGAACAACAGCTCGAAGGTGCCGTGCTGGGCAAGCGGATCGGTCGTCACCAGGGCAGCCGCCGAATGCGCCGCCAGTTCGCTCCCCGAGCGCGACAGGATTGGCGAGGGCTGCACCAGCCAGTCGCCCAGATCGTCCGCCTCGTCGCTCGCGCGGGCCTCGACCAGGATGCGGGTGCCCGGCGGCACGCAGCCGTCAAGCCGCAGCCGGTCCCACACCGCGCTGGGCATCCGGCTGTCGAACAGCGGAGTGCGGAAGCTGGCGAGTCCGCGAAACTGCTGGCGCGGCTTCTCGACCACGCGCGGCCAAGTGGGCGCCGGGCCGCTGTCATAGCTGGCGTTACCCTCGACCGAGACCAAGGCACGTCCGCCATGGCGGCGCAGCGGGAAGCTCTCAGCGGTCTCGCGGAGTTCGAGTCCGTCCTCGTCATCGAGACGGAAAGCGCGCAGTTGGTTGCCGGTTTCATCGGAGACCAGCACGCGCAGCACGCTCTCGCTGCCGCGCAAGAGCACTTGGCCCGCGACCATGTCGTGCGGCACGAAATCGAGCTGCAGTGCGGCCAGCGGCGCGCCCCCCTCACGCCAGAGATACAGCGCGGCCGGTGCGCGCGACAGGATGGCGACCGCGCCGTCGGGCAGTGCCGCGATTGCGATCGGATTGATCGCGGGATCGAGCAGCGTCAGGTCGTGCCCCTCGGCCGAAATCCCCGGGGCGCGCGTACGTGCCGCACCGCTGACCGGCTGGAACAGCTCGGGCACTTCCTCGCCCAGCCCGCCGCCGACCAGTGTTGCCCGCGCATCCAGCGCAAACAGGCGCTTTGCCTGGCCGTCTAGCAACCACAGGCCGCTGTCGCAGCGCGGTTCGAGATCGGTGACCGTAGGCGCGCCCTGCGCCGGCCAATCGAAATGCAGCGGTGTGCCGCCCGCGACAAGATCGAAGCTGTCGAGCCCGCGGTCGCTCGCGGCGATCAGCCAGCCATCGCCGGTCGCCGCCAGCGCGCGATAGGTCGCCGCTACCGGCACACGATCATCGTGCGGGACGAATAGCTGTGGCGTGGGGCGCTGGGCACGCGTGTCGGGCCAGAAGCGCGTTACCGAGCCATCGCCGCGCGAGCGCACGAACAGCTGCGTCGCATCATCGCCGATCCAATAAACATTGCCGAACCGGTCGGCAGCGGCGGCGCGGCGGATCTCGGGCGACAGCGGTGCCTCGCCGGGCGTGAATGCCAGCGGATCGCGCAGCGGCGCCAGGGTGAGCTCGTTGCGTTCGTCGTCCCAGCCCGGCGCAGCCTTGGGCTGATCGCCTACAGCCAGGTCCCAGACCATCGCCAGTGTCGTCGCATCGTCCATGCGGCCACGCGCCCAGTCGGTCTCGCCGAGCAACAGGTGGAATCGCTGGCCGTCGGCGTTCATCAGCACGTCTCCGCCACGACGGGGACCGGCAGCAATGCCGAGCCGTCGCCGGTGCCGCCGCCCGGACCGCTGCCACCGGCGCCCGAGCCGATGTCGCCACGCAACAGGCTGATGTCGATCGGGTCGCCACCCACCACCGAGATGCCGGCGAGTTCGGGCAGTTCGATCCCAGTGATCGACACCGCGTCGAGCTTGGCGCCGGTATCGAGTGCAAGCTGGATATCGGCGACCTCGACGACACCGGGAACACGCGCCGCCTCCGCCATCAGCGCACGGGCATGGACCGGTCGACCGAGCGGCCAGCCGCGCAACGCCGGATCGACGTCCGGGCCATAGAGCGGACCATCGGTGGTCGAGAAATCGCTGCCTTCGGGCGGCAACGGGTTGAGATATGCCCGCAGCCGCACCTTCACCGCGTCGGCGACTTCGGCGATCGTATAGCCCCCGCCGACTTCAATCCCGACCGAGACCCAGATTCGCTTGTAGATCGGACCCCGCAGTACGAGCTCGGTCGTCACCAGTCGCCGCGGATCGAGATAGGCGCACAGCGCATCGAGGAACGGCGCATCTGGGCGCGGTGCCGCGGGATGATCGGGATCGTGGCGTGGCGCGACGAGCAGAGTCACCACGCCCGGAACGGTGCCGATTGCGCCGGGGGCGAGATCGGGGTGCCAGGCCGCCAATACGTCGATGCGGCCGATCGACACGCCGGGGGTGCGCCACGCGATGCTGCGGAAATCGGCTTCGGTGACCAGCCGATCGCGATGCTGGAGCATCCGCTGGACCTGCTTCTCGCCCGATCGCACGCTTTCGGCGTCGGTGCCGCCCCAGGTCGCGATCGGGTTGGTGCCGGAATAGCCCTGCGGTGCCAGTGGCCCGACCTTGAGCGCATTGGGACCGACATTGCCCTCCTGCCCTTCGCTATATTCGTACCGCGCATAGAGCCGATCGCCCGAGCCGGGACGCCTGCCCGCCAGCCCGTCGCCGAAGCTGACGATCCCCGCCTCAGGATCGACGCGGAACGATGTCGCCGGCCCGAGCTGCTGGGTGGTGCCGGGCACGGGAACTTCTGGTGCGGCGGCGAGGAGATCGTCGATCGCGTTCCATTCGGTCTCGGTGCCTTCGGGGGAGACGCTGACGATCGCGACGCTGCCTTCGAGCACCGGCGCCTTGGCGAGCTGGCGAGCCTGGTCGGGGCTGCCGTCGCCGTCGGGCAGTCGCTCGGCGCGGATCGTCTCGAACTGGCGGACGCCGACCGCGTTGATCCCGGCCCAGCGCAGCCGCACCTCGGCCGCCGACGAGGCGCGCACGCGGATCCAGGTGACCAGGGTTTCGGCGATCACACTGTCGTCGATCGCCGGCGGCAACTCGCCCACGCCCGCCTCGAACGGATCGAGATTGTTCCAGAGCTTTAGCGCGTCGGCTTCGGGCAAGCCGATCTCGACTACGCCGGTCGCGCGCGACGGATCGAAGTCGGCACGGGCATTGAGTGCACGCCAATCGGGTGCAGGCCGTCCGCCGACGAACAGCAGCTCACCATTCACGCTCGGTCGGGCGATGTCGTAGCGCAGCAGGTCGGCGGGCGCCGTGGTCGCACTGCCCACCGGAATCTCGAGCTGCTCGACGTCGTCGGCAGGCGCGAGGCCAAGCGACAGGTTGCGCCCCGCAATCGCCTCGCGGATCAGCTTGGTCGGGTCGTCGCCGGTGCCGAGATCGTTCTTGCGCGCCACCAGCGCGATCCACAATGTCCGGTCGATCGTCTCGGCCAGGTCGAGCGGCCCCTGCGCCGGATCGAACGGCGCACTTTGATACAGCGTGAGGTTGGCCGGCAGCGTTGCGCCGTATGAGGCGTAGAGCAGCTCGTAATATTTGCGCAGCTCGGGCGTCGGGTTGAGCACCGGCCGCTTGACGAACAGCCGCGCTTCGACAGGCAGCACGTCGAGCCCGGTGACCGTGCGGAACGGCATCTGTCCCGCCAGCAACTCGAAATCGCGCTGGATCGTCTGAGTGGCCAGCGCGCCCTTGTCGTTCTTGAACGCCACGATCCCGCGTGCCTCGCTGGCGCTGCGCAGCGGGATGCCGAGTAGCTTGAGGAACTTGGCGCGGTTGCGCTCGGGGATTTGGTTCGCGCGGTAGATCAGGTTTTCCGTGAGGAATGCGAAGAGCTGGACGATCGTGACGCCCGGATCGGACGGATTGAAATTGGTCCATTCGGGCGTGTGGACGGGAACGCGGGCAAGCGTCTCCTCCACCAGCGCACGATAGTCGCGATCGTCGATACGGGGGGCGGGCAACGGCATCAGCTTCTCCCCAGCGGGATCGAGACGCTCGTGCGCTCGGCGGCGCCGGTCGCGACGAGGCGATAGGCGATGGTGGCGAGCGCGGCGGTGGCGTCGGAGGGATCAGGCGCCACATGGACTCCGTCGAGCGCGATGCGCGGCTCCCAGCGGCTCAGCGAATCCTCGATCGACGCGGCAATGCGGACATGCGTTGCGGGGTTGTTAGGCTCGAACAGATAGCGTCCCAGCCCAGCCCCGAAATCGACCAGCTGGATGCGCTCGCCCGCCTCGGCCTTGAGGATGATCGCGATCGATTCGCGCACATTGGTTTCGCCTTCGGACCAGCGCATCCGCCCGTCCGGGCCGACGCGTGGGGGAAAGCCGAGGCTCTTGCCGAACGGGCTCATGGCTTGCCCTTCAGGCGCGGCAGCGGGAAGCACGCGATGAACCACGGTACCCAGCGGAAGATGAAATCGAGCAGCAACACGATGCAGATCAGCAGGATCAGCGCGCACAAGGTGATGATCGGGATCGACAGCGAGCAGATCATGCCGATGTCGACGTTGCTGCCGCCCTTGCAGCCGCCGCCCTCGGCGCCCTTCTTCATCTTGATGCTCTTGTGGAACGGCCACGGCAGTACCTGGAGCACCAGGTCGATGAAACCGAACCCCTTGGCGCGCTGCACCTGACCGCAGAGCAGGTCCGACATCACGAATGCCGTACCGCGCCCGTGCTTGCGCAGCCCCGCCGGGCTGGTGTCGGTCGGCAGAGTGATCGTGATCGGCCGCACCGGCGCATCGGGGTCGAAGAAGCTGGCAAGCTTGAACTGCTCGGTGCCCTTGGACAGCGTCGGCGGATGCAGCGGCCCGCAATCGGCGTTCATATGGACCATGCGGACGATGAACAGTCCCTGGTCGCCCGCGGTCTTGATCATCACGTCGCGCAGCTTCATCGCATGCGGGATCGGCTGGACATTGGCCTCGTCGCTCTGGGGCAGCGCGCGCGCCAGCAGCGCGGTAAAGCGGTCGAGCTTCTCGATATCGATGTTCACGTCCGGGCTGTCGCTCGGCTCGGTGATCACCGTCTCGTCATTGGCCGGCGGATCGAGCGCGGCGCTGAACGGATCGCCGCCCGCGAGCACCACCTTATAGGGCCCATCCAACGTCGCGCCGGCCGCGGTGCTCCCTGGAGGCACCATCCCGACCAGCTGGAAATGCAGGTTCGGCCAGTCGGCATTGGCCTTGGTGCCGTCGGCATAATGCGTCGTTACCGCTTCAAGCTTGTCCTCGAACTCGCGGATGTGGAGCAGCGCCACGCGCATCGACGCCGCCTTGGTCTTGCCGGCCGGCGGCGTAGGGCCGCCCGGCGCAAGGGTGTTCAAGCCGCGCCAGGCCGCCTGCTCGGCTGCATTCAGGGTGGCTGGCACTGTCGTCGCGGACAGCGCGGCGCTGAGGCGCGGAACATGAAGGTCCATCCACTTGCGCAGATCGAGCAGCAACAGCCACGACTGGTGCTGATATTGATAGTTATAGTCGCTCACGCGCTCGGCGCGGTCGGGGGCGGTCTCCTTGGAGTCCGGCGTCCGGGTGATGAACTCGTCGGCACCCTTGAGCGCCGCGCGGACCAGCGCCTTCCAAGGCTCGACCACTTCGATGCGGAGCTGCGCGGTGCGCGCGATCGTCGTGTTGGGCCGAGTTGCGGGCGCACCGGGCTTGAGCGCCGCCATCTGCCCCGCGGCGAGCGAGACCGGCGCGGTTACCACTGACTTGCCGAGATATTCCTCCCGCCGCGCGACCGGGATCATTCCCGCCCAGATCGTCCGCGGTGCGCCTTCCTCGTCGCGGTGTTGGAGCGGGAACAACGGCAGTTGTTCCTCGCCCGGCGCCAGCCCGGCGTCCGCCTCCACGCGCTGCCAGCGCGCGTCGGCGCCTTCGCGGACATAGGCATATTCAACCAGCGGCACATTGGCTTCGGCACGGCCAGACGCGGGGAGCATCCGGCGCATCACGAAGCCCACCGTCTCGTGTCCGCCCGCCACGGCACGCTCGGGCAGGCCGGGGATCTGGCATGCGAGCGTGCCCGCGACGAGATAGTAGCGCAGGTGCGCCGGCTGATAGAGCTTGAGCTCCTTGTTGACCGGGAGCGGCGGCGGTGGCGCCGCGGGTGCCGATCGCCAGAAGCGCTTGCGCTTGGCTTCCTTCATCGGCGCGGGCAGCGGCACCCGAATGACGGAGTCGAGCAGGTCACCGGGCATCGGCGGATCGCGCCAAGTCTCGGGCCGCGCGATCCGGTCGGAGATCCGCGCAGGCTCCTCGGCCAGCGTCGCGAGCAACTGTTCCATGAAATCGTCGCTGGCGAAGCGCAGCAGCTGCGGGCGCGCTTGGAACGGCGTCGTCCCCCGCCAGAGCGGCCGCGGCGCCTGCCACGTCACCTTGTGCGCGAGCGCGTTCACCAGATATTCCCCGCGCCCGGCGTGTAGGTCGTCGAGATCACTGTGTTCGAGATCAAGGTGTCGCACTTCACGATGCCCGAGAAGGTCGACATGCCCGCATCGACCTTGACCATCCCCGCCGAGACCGCGACCTGGCTGGCATTGACCGTCACCTTGGCAGCGGCGGTGATCGTGATCCCCGAAGTCTCGAGCTTGACCGAATTGCCGTTCGAATCCTCGATGGTGACCGCGCCCGGCCCGTCCTTCATCGTCAGCTTCTGCCCGCCGGGCGTCTCGAGCTTGAGCGTCTCCTTCCCATTGCTGTCATCGAGCGTGATCTTCACCCCGTTGCGGCTGCGGATGACCTTGAGGTTGTTGCCGCTCGCCATCGATTGCGGCGGCTTGTCCTTGCCGTTCCACAGGCCGCCGAGGATATAGGGCCGCCGCGGATCGCCATGCTCGAACGCGACAAGCACTTCGTCGCCGACATCGGGAATGAACCAGCTGCCGCGATCGTTGCCCGCGAACAGCGTCGCCATCCGCGCCCACGCCTCATAGCCCTGCCCGCCCCCGGCATCGGGTGACCAGTCGAGCTTGATCTTGACGCGTCCCTGCCCGTCCGGGTCTTGGATGTCGGAGACGGTGGCAGGGACCACGCCATACCAGCGCCCGCCCCAGCCCTCGCTCCGGCGCTCGTGGAACTGCGCTTCGCCGCGATCGAGATCGAGGAGCATCACGGCCTCCCCAGCCCGGCGCGCTCGCACCGGAATTCGCTGCGCATGCCCATCGCCTGATCGAAGCGGTGGGTCACCGCAGTCGCGCGATAGTCGCCGTCGAACAGCTTCCCCAGCCCAGTCAGCGCCAATGTCGCGCCGACCCGCAGCGCCGCCTTGGTCTCGGCGACGCCCTCGCCGGTAACGAAGCGCCGCGCCATATGGCGGAAGCTCGCCTCGGCAACCGCGCGCGCCTCGGCATCGTCGCGCGGCAGCGCGTGGGCAATCGTATCGACGCGCTCGCCGAACGCCGACTTCAGGATCTTGGCGCCGCTGTCGGTCGAGCCGGTCTCGCCCGAGACCGCAGCATCGGTAGCCTTGTGGGTCGCGACCTTCTTGTCGGCGACGTTCCACCCGCTCGCGACTACCGCGGTGCGCTGGCTCGCCAGATCGGCCTCGACATGGAATTCCCGAAGCGACCCCGCCCAGCGCAACGCGACCTTCTCGGCCGGCCGCAGCTTGGCGAGATGCAGCTCGGTGCCCTGCACCCAGACCAGCGCATCCTCGCGCCGCGCGAGATCATGGAGCAGCGCGAGATCGCTCTGATTGACCTGCGCGATGCAAACCTGGCTCGCCCCGGTCAGGTCGATCTTGGGCGTAAGCCCATGTTCCGACGCGATCTTCTTCGCGACATCGGCGATCGTCGCGCGCTCGAAGGTGCGCGAGCGCCGCGTCATGCGCAGATCCTGCAGCCGGTCCTCGATCAGCACTCCGATCGTCGGCGGCGCGCCATCGGCATAGTCGGCCGTGACCGCGCTGATCCTGCCTTCGAACAGCAGGTCGTCGCCCAGCTTGACCTTTACCGGCTTGCCGAACTCGATCGTCTTGCGATCGAAATGCTGGAAGCCCGGCGTGTCGCCGCCGCCCCAATTGCCGAACACCAATTCGGCGCGCGCCATCCCCTCGACGCTGTCGACGAGCTCCATCGTCATCAGCGCGGATTCGAGCTTGTCGACCCGCGTCCCGTCGATCTCGATCGTCGGGCGCGCCGGCCGCATCGGCAGCGGCGTGACGTTGGAGGCGGTTGCCGGCATCAGTGTGCCCTCAGCCGTGCGTGGCGCGTGGCGATGCGGCGCAGCGGCGGTCGCAGCTGGAAGACCTCGATCTTCTGGGGCGCCCCATCGCCGGCCGCCTTGTCGTCCTTCTCCTGCCCTGGCGCGGAGACCGCTTCGAATTCGTTGATGACGACCGCCATTGCCTGTTCCTCAATTGATCTTGATCGACGCGCTCGCCGAGAATTTCGGCGGCGTGATCGAAGGCGGCTGGATGTTGGCGCCCGCGGAGAAACCGATCCCCACGCCCGCCCCGGCATGCACGTCGATCAGCTGGCCGGGGGAAAGCCGCAGCGGATCCTCGATGCCGTTGGCGGAGGCCATGCCCTTCCAGTCGGACTTGCCGTTCTTCGCCGCCATGCTCTGCGCGGTGTCGCCCTGCTTGGCCTGCGACATCGGCTTCTGCCCCGGCGACGAAGGCACCTTGCCGTCGCCCTTGAACTCGGCAGTGAGGATCTTCTGCTGCCCTAGCGTCAGCGTGATCTGCGCGCGCAGCGGCTTGCCGTCGGGCGAGAAGTACTCGAGACTCTCTTCCAGCCCCTCGACGATCCCGTCGAACAGGAACGATCCCCAGACGAAGCGCGTCGCCGGCGGCA
This sequence comes from Sphingomonas sp. LM7, assembly GCF_002002925.1. NCBI lineage: Bacteria > Pseudomonadati > Pseudomonadota > Alphaproteobacteria > Sphingomonadales > Sphingomonadaceae > Sphingomonas > Sphingomonas sp. LM7. The sequence goes on from NZ_CP019511.1 coordinate 1,101,324, forward strand.
CCATTTTCTTGGCGTCAGCCTTGTCGGGGGTCGGCGTCATGAAGAAGATCACCTTCTGGGTCAGCCGCCGCACGTCGTCGACGGCGTCCTCCATCATCGCCGTGACGTCGAACCACAAGGTCAGCGCCAGCTTGGTCGTACCCGCCCCGACGAACTGCCGCCCGGTATTCCCCGCCGCCTGATCGCCGCCCTGCGGCTGGACCAGCTGGTTGGCGAAGGTCACCTTAAGGGTCTCGGGATTGAACTGGACGCTGACCTTCTGCCCGCCCGGCTTCTCGTTCTTGAAGTCGTCGTCGAGCTGGATCAGCTGGGCTTTGGCGAGCTCGGTCATGCCGCTGCCTTTCCGGGCACGAATTTGAGCGTCTCATAGGCGATCTGCAGTTCCTCGATCGCCACTGCGGCGCCGGTCGAGCTCAGCGTCGGCGCCTTCATCTTGATCGGCACGCAGCGCGAAAGCTGGAAGCGCGCACGTTCACTGCCATCGGGCCCGAGGATCACCACTTCGGCGTCGGCGCGCAGCCGCGGATCGGCAACCGAATCCTCGAACCATTTCCACAGGTCGAAATTCTCGGTCATGCCGCGCTTGAGCGTTAGGTTGGCATAGGCCACCGCACCGTTGACGCGGATCGCGCGATTGTTGGCGCCGCCCTCCTTGATGGTCTTGACGTCCATCGTCATCTCGAGCCCATCGACGTCCGAGAACGCCGCCTCGACCAGCGGCTTGCCTTCGCCCGCGCGGTGGATCTCGACGGCAAAGTTGAACGCGAGAAAGGGATAGGGCCGCGGCTTGCTGTCGGGCATGTCAGCGCTCCTCCGCGACGGTGAACCGCTCGCCAGCCTGGGCGAGTACCAACGTGAGGAAGCGCAGGGGCTGTGCCGGTGCGACGGCGATCTCGACCACAAGCCGGCCGTTCATCCGATCGCTCTCAGTCGCATCCACGACGAGGCGATAGCTGTCGTCCTTGCCCTTGCCGGCAAAGGCGCCGCGGCGGACCATGTCGTCGAGCATATGGCCGAAGCTGCGCTCGATGGCGCGACGGGTGACGTCGCCATTGGGCTCGAACACGAACGGCGCACCGCGGCGGACGCAGACCCGGCGGATCAGGTTCATCAGCCGACGAACGTTGATTTCCCCCCAGTCATATTCGCTCGACAGCGTCATCGCGTCGCTCGCCACGAAGCCGGTTGGCGCGCGGCGCATCAGATTGACCCGGGCACGGGCAAAATCCTCGCGGTCGCGATCGCGGACGACGGGTGAGAGCGCGACGACATCCTCGATCGGGATATTGGCGGGCGCCAGCCATACCCCGCGCTGGCGGGCGCGGCGCGCAAAGGTGCCGGCGACGGCGCCTTCGGGCGGCACGACGAGCCAGTCGGGATCGACGTCGCTGCCCACAGGCGAGGCGATCCACGGGTGATAGAGTGCGGCATGACTGAGCGCGCGGGCTTCGTTCTGCGGCAGCCTTGCCGAAAGCGTTGCGACATGCTGGGCGGCATCGCATGCGCGATAGTGCCGCGGCAGCGAGAGCAAGGCGAACTGGTCACCGATCGCCGCGCAGGCGCGGAGCAGCCCAATCCGGACCTTGAGCAGCGGCTCGGGATCGTAATCGGCGTCGCGCACGGCTTGCCATGCGCTGTCCTGGACGAGGAAGCCGGTGACCGAAGCCATGCTGACATTGCCGTCCAGCTCGGCGCGGACACGGTAATAATAGGCGCCTTCGCGGGACACCTGGACGCCATAGGTCAGCGCCTCGCCACGCCAGATCTCCTCGGCGCCGACGAAATCGGCACGGCCCGCCTCTTCGAGGATGTAGACGGCGCCCGGTTCGGACGCCGACCATTCGAGATCGACGATGCCTGCCGGCTGTGGGCTGTCGGTCTGAGTGAACACTGGCGCGAGCAACAGGCGCGTACTGCAATCGAGAAAGCGTGTTGCGTCCGGCCTGCCTGTCCCGGGCTCCGCCTCGGGGACCGCGCACGATCCAAGATGGTCGCGCCAGTGTGCGGGGATTTCGCCCTGGACATTGGCCGGCGGAACGAGCGTCTCGGGCAGGCGGGGCGCCCAGCCCGGTTGCACCGCATCGGGCACGGCGATCATGCTCGGCTCGGCAAAGTCGCCACCGCCCGGAACGGCGAACGCGCCGTGTAAGCCCAGCAGCGGCACTCCGTCGATGTCACGCATCCGCGCGGCGGTGTCGCCGAGCGCCGCCACCGACATCGCCGCGAGCGCAGGATCGAGGAAGAGCTCGGCATCGAAGCGCGACAAGCCATCGCGTTCCAATGGCGTGCGGGTCTCTGCGTCCGCGCCGACCGGCTCGGACCAGAAATCGGTTAGCGCGCCCAGATTCCAGGTCGCAGGAGACCCCGTTGGCGCGAGCCAGCTACGCGCGCCGGCTACAGATGCTGGATCGGCGTAGAAGCCGTCATCGTCAGCCTGGTTCCACCAACTGTCGGGATCGTCGGGAGAGACGCCAAACGGCCCGGCGACCACCCCGACATCGCCTCGCTCGGCGCGCAGCATCAGCCGAAGCACCCCTGCCCTGCGCTCGACCCGCGCCGAAACGCGGACGTCGTCGGCCCAACTGCCGACGCTGCTCGCCTGCACCCTGGCTCCCGGGATCCCGGCCAGCGTGAAGGTCCGCGCAACGGCGACATTGGCGGTGGAGTTAACGCCGCGCCAGCGCCGTTCGAGTGCCGCAGTGCGCGCGACCCGGATCACCCAGGCGCGCGTGCCGCCATTGGAGAAGAAGCTTCGCACGCTCGGCGCCAGCGCCGCAGTCACCGGCGTCTCGCCATGCGCGAGCACGACATCGCCGCCGAACACCGCCGCATAGGCCGCGACGCTGTCGATCGCGACGGGCCGATGCGTCGGTCCGCGCTCGGCAAAGCCGACGAACAACGCCACGTCCATCCGCGGCAGCGCATCGGGATGCGCCGGCAGCGGGACGTCTACGGCGATGCCGGGAAGGAGGCGACGCGGGTACAAGGGCTCACTCCATCTCGAGCCGCTCGTAGGCGAGCACCATTTCTTCCATCGCCACGTCGGTGCCCTTTGCGTTGAACGGCCCCATCGTCGATTTGATGATCCGCGCGCGAAGCAGCTTCCAGGTGACTACGGCCTGGCTGTGGTCCTCGTTCTGCAGGGTGACCTTGACCGTGCGGAGGGCATTCTGGTTGCCATTCCGGATGTCGTCGAGCCACTGGTAGAGGTTGAGCGATCCGATCACGCCACGTTTCATCGTGACGTCGGTCGACTTGTTCATGCCGGTGATCTTCATCACCGAATTTTCCTTGGAATTGCCCGTTCGGTACTCCGAGACGGTGACTTCCATGCCGATGCCGGACAGCTCCTGGAAACCGGCGGCCGGCCCCTCGGTATTGCCGTCGCCGATATCGACGAGAAAGTTGAATTGAACGTACGGACGATCGCGCAGGACGGCCATGATGAGTCTCCTCAGATCTTGCGGTCGGCCGTCCACTGGCCGATGCGGAAGATGACGAATTCGGCGGGACGCAGCGGCGCGACGCCGACCAGGCAGACCAGCCGCCCGTTATCGAGGTCGTTCTGCGACATGGTCGAGCGGTCGCACTTCACGAAGAACGACTTGTCCGGCTTGTCGCCGAGCAAGGCGCCGTTCTGCCACTCGTTGAGCAGGAAATCCTGGATCGTCGAGCGGACGTTCGCCCACAGGCGCTCGCCATTGGGCTCGAACACCGCCCATTGCGTGCCCTTGTCGATCGAGCGCTCGAGATAGGCGAAGTAGCGTCGCAGGTTGACGTACTTCCACTCGGGATCGCTCGACATCGTCCGCGCGCCCCACAGCCGCATGCCGCGGCCCTCGAAGAAGCGGAAGCAGTTGATCCCTTCCGGGTTCAGCACTTCCTGATGCGCCTTGTTGAGCATCGTTTCGAAGCCGATCGCCAGGGTGACGACTTCGTTGGCGGGCGCCTTGTACACTGCGCGATTGGTGTCGTTGCGGGCATAGATGCCGGCGACGAAGCCGCAGGGCGGGTAATGGTTCTCCTGCCCCGTCAGCGGATCGAGGATCCGCACCCACGGATAATAGAAGGCGGCGTGGCTTGAATCGTAGAGTGCCCTGAGCGCGCGCACTTCGGAGATCGTCTGGCCCTTGGCGCTGTCGACCACCGCGATCCGGTATTTCATCCGCTCGGCATGGCCTATGAGATTGGCGACGATCGCCCGCGAGCGCGGGGTATCGGTCACCATTCCGCCCGGCGCGCAGACGATCGAGATATCCTCGAGCGCTTCGAACGCGACCAGCCCACTCGAACGGTTGGTGATGACGTTGGTCTCGCCGGCATAGGCGACCGGCAGTGGCGTCGCGCCGTCATTGCCACCCGTCAGCCGGACGACAACGCTGCGCTTGGTGCTGCTGCTCTCTGCGTCGAGCAAGACGCTGTCGAGGAGATCGGGTGGCGAAGTGGTGATGTCGAGATCGTGAAGGTCGCGCAGATCATCGAGCACGTCGAGGCCGTGGCTGGCGAACTGGCCGATCACGATCGGAATGGTGCGCGCGCGCGACAGGCTGGCGGGACTTTCGGCGAAATAGGCGAACAGCGAATCCGGTGCGCCGCCGCGTTCGTGGAACGGATCGAGCGGCAGCTCGGCGGCGACGAAGGTCGGCAAGTCACCGGTCACCGGCTCGACGATCACCGTGACGGTCAGCACCCGGACGTCGAGTGGATCGGCCAGCGGATCGGAGGGCGCCGGAAACAGCGGCGCGAGTTCGGTCGCGGTATCGAGATCATCGTCGCCGTCGCCAAGCTTCCAGACGCGGTTGAGCTCGTCCCATAGCAGCAGGCGGAAGCCGTTGACCGGCGCGCCGACCCAGACGACGTCGCGGTTAGCCGTCCCTTTCAGCGAGACGCTGTCGTCGGGATTGCGCGCCAGCCGGTTCTGGCCGAGCGAAAGGATGAAGGTGACGCGGGCGTCGCCGGCACGGCCGGGGAAGCGCGCGCGGACCGCGAAGTCTAGCCGGTCGGCCGGTGAGCCACCGTCGATGTCGGCGGTGTCGGCGCGCGAATAGCCGTCCAGCGCAGCGTTGGTGACCGGAGTGAAGGCGCGGGCGACATAGGCACGCTTGCCGCCTTCCTCGAAGAACGCGCGGACGGCGTTCCACATGTAATTGTCGCTCTCGCCGCCGTCCGAGAATTCGAGCTTGGCCTTGCCGCCATAGGCACGTTCGAATTCGACGAGGCTGGTGACGATCTCCGGCTCGATATCGACCGGCCCATAACGCGTCGCGCCGACAAAGCCGGTGGTAGTCGTGGAAACGCCTTCGATCGACTTCGCGCGGAAGGAGACTTCCTCCACGAACACGCCAGGCGCGAGATATTCGGGCATCACGGTTCTCCTTGGGTTTTCATGACGCCGCCATGACGAGACAGGAGGACGGGCCATCGGGAGTGGAATCGGTGCGCAGCACGAGGCCGCGCCCGAAGCTGAGCAGCTGCGAGGGCAGCGGCTCGGGCGGCGAAAGCGTGGACGCAAACAGCGTGCGCGGATGATCGAGCTGCGCCATCAGCGCGGCGAATTCGGGCGGCTTTGCGGGATCGAGCCCGTCCCAATGGGCGGCGACCTCGATCGCCCAGCGGAAATCGGTGATCGCCGGGGGCGAGGTGGCGAGCGAGGCGCGCGGCCGCTCGGGATAGGGGAAGAACAATACTGCCCTGCCCTGCGCATCAGCCTGGCCGATCGCGCGGACCTCGCCGCCGTGTGACGCCGTGAGCAGTGCCCATGCCGCCGGCCCGCCATCGTCGCGCAGCAGCTGGCAGCGGATTTCGGCGAGCGGGGCCGGCGCGGTGCGTCCCGCGCTGGAGAAGAGCGGGAGCGCGTCGGGCGAGATCGCCGGCGGGCTGGCGTCGTTCGCCAGCGGGAGGAGCAGGTCCTGCGGCAAATCGCCCCATCCCGGCCAATCGACGATGCCGCGCTCGGGCAAGTCGATCACGATACGCAGCGGCAGGAAACGGCCGGCGGGGTCATCGACTTCGACGAGGCACGGCTGGCGCAGCAGCGTCCAGTCCGGGGCATTGGCAAGCGCGTCGTCGGAGAAACCCGGGAAGCGACGCGCGTACCAGACGCCCTTGCCATTAACGTCGAGCGTCGCGTGGCGCGCCGGATTGCGCATCGAGGTGACGGTGACGCGCAGGCCCTGGCCGACCACGCCGCCGGTCGCAACGTCGCGGAAACGCAGGCCGATCGGCGCGGGGCGAACGACGCGTTCGAGCTGCTTGACCGCAGTCACTGAAGCACGCCCATGTCGAGCTCGCGCTCGGTGACGATCGGATATTCGTCCAGCCGTTCCTCGCTGTCGAGAAGGAGCATCCGCATCGCATAGGTCGCGGCGGGCGGCATGTGCTTGATACGGTCCCACAGGGTCAGTTGGTCGGCGATCGCCAGCGGATCGTTGACCATATCGAGCGACTCGGCTTCGGCGAAGATGTCGCTCTCGGCGAGGAAATGGTTGAGCTCGCTGGCGACCAGCGGGCCCAACTCGTGCATCGCGCGCAGCATCCAGCCAAGCAGCCGCTGCTGGCGCTCGGCATCGTCGGCAAAGGGCACGATCAGGTAGTAGAGATCGACGGGCAGCGATGCCTTGAACCGCCGGCCATGGATGTCGGTACGCGGGCCGAGCGCGCGCCGCGAGATGTTGGGCGTGACGCGCCACAGGCAGATCGCCAGCCCCTCCTTCATCGGACTTCCGAAGTCCTTGGGCTGATAGAGTTCGATCGTGAGCGGTCCGCCGAAATCCGCGCTCGGGAAGCGATCGCGAAGCAGCCCGAGGATCGTCGCGCTGGCAGCGGCGATGGCGCGGTAATTGGCCATCAGGCGTGCCCTGCCACTTGCAGCACCAGCGCGGACATCGATGTGCGGTCGAGTTCGACTGCCTGCTGTGCGAGCCGGACGAGACGGCCCTGGCGGCCATCCTCCGAGATCATCAGGATGGCGATGTCGGGAAGCGCGAAGATTTGCTCGATCGTGTCGCCGGGCGCGGACTGGACGACCAGCAGCTGGGCGCCGCTATCGCGCGCCGCCACCAGCGGATCGCTGCCGGGCGCGCTGGGCCCCGCGATCAGGGTGCCGCGATCGCCTAGCATCTGCACTACGATCTCACTGAGCATCGTGGGCATCGGGCCGAGCTGGATGCGAATCGCAATCTTTGCCTCCCCCTCAAGCGGAATGAAGCAAGCCTAGAGCAGGCCGGATTCGCGACCATCGCCCGGACGGTCGACAAATGGCCCATGGCGCGGGCCAGACCATTTCCAGAAACGTTCGGGGTGTAGGCTGACGGCCAGCCAGGCAAGCATTGCTGCGATTTCAATGCGAATAGACCAATCGGTCTAGATCCTGTGGCACAGGGCGCCCCTGCCGTAAGGTCAACCGAAGACCGGACCCCACGGAAGAGTCGTTACGCCCTTTACGTAAAACCCGATCCCGTGATAGGTTCCTGCCATCGCCGCGCTCTGCACCCGATGCAATTTGCGACAAGGCGGATCTCGGGCCCAGACAATTTGACGCTTACCAGTTCGTTATTGCGGGCGGGGATACCCGAACAGTTTCGTGATCTGACTGCCCGTAGCATGCGTTGTCGCGCGTTCGGAGTTGTGAACGATGATTATGAGTCAAGTCAGGACCGGCGATGGTCGCCGCACGATCCGTGTTCTCGTTGTCAGCGACGTACTGCTGTACCGCGAGGGTGTGGCGCGTGGTCTTGCCCAGTCGGGCCGCATGACGATCGTCAATGCGCTGAGCGGGATCGAGGCGGTGGCACAGCTGCCGACGCTCGGCGTCGACGCAATCCTGCTCGACGCGTCGGTGCCCGAGTCCCTGATCGTCGCACGCCAGCTTCGCGCGATCCGCTCACAACTGCCGGTAGTCGGGTTCGGCATCGGCAGCGCCGCGACCAGCCTCGCCTGCGCCGAAGCGGGGCTGATCGGCTTTATCGGGCGCGACGGCACCCTCGCCGAGCTGGAGCACGCGATCGAACAGGCGATGGCCGGCGAAGTCGGCTGCGCGCCGCAGCTGGTCGCAATGCTCTGTCGCCGCGTCGCCGCTCTGTCCGGCACCCCGGCGCAGGTACAGCCCGGCTCCGCGCTCACTCGGCGCGAGCGCGAGATCGCGGCGCTGGCGTCCGAAGGCCTGTCGAACAAGGAGATCGCTATCGAGCTCCGCATCGGGCCGGCAACGGTAAAGAATCACATCCACAATATCCTCGAAAAGCTCCAGGTCCGGCGGCGCGGGGCGATCGGCGCCCATTTCCGCGCGCGTGCCGCGGTCGCCGCCCCAATGCTCGACGAAGAGATCCGCCTGACCAGTCACACATTGCCTGACCGCAGCTTCGCGGCCTGCTGAGCGCGCCGCCGCGGCAACGGCGGCGCTGCCATCTCGCTTGAATTGCACCCCGATTGGAGCCATGGCGGCGGCCCGGCCATCCGCGCCGGCAGCCCGGGAACCCAGTCATTCGCCAGATTGCCGCCCTACCCTATCGGACCGAAGACCCGTCGGTGGACGCCGCGGTTCGCATCCTGCTGATCACGTCGCGCGGCACCGGCCGCTGGGTCGTGCCCAAGGGTAATCCGATGTCGGGCATGGCGCCGCATGCCGCAGCCGCGCAGGAGGCCGAAGAGGAAGCCGGCGTGGTCGGCCCCGTCTGCCCAACCCCGCTCGGCTCGTATCGCTATCGCAAGCGCCGCGGCAGCGGGGCATCGTTGATGATGGATGTCGACGTCTTTCCACTGGCGGTGACGCGCGAGCTTCCCGACTGGAAGGAACGCGGCGAACGCGAGCGGCGGTGGTTCACGCTTGCCGAAGCGGCGGACGCCGTGGAGGAGCCCGATCTTCGCGATCTGATCCGCTCGTTCGGCGCGTCCGAGTTCAAGGCTGCAACCCAGCGCACCGGCATGCTAGGCGCCGTCGCTGAAAAATCGAGGTTAGGTCCGATGTTCGCTTGGTTTCAGCGCCTGTTGCCCCGCACGGGCAACTTCTTCGAATTGTTCGAGGCGCATTCGACGACGGTGATGGCCGGCGCTGATGCGCTCGCGCGCCTGCTCGAAGGCGGACCCGCAGGCACCGAGCATATCCGCGAAGTCATTGAGCGCGAGCACGACGCCGACAATATCACGCGCGAAGTGCTCCAGACGGTCCGGAAAACCTTCCTGACGCCGTTCGATCGCGGCGCGATCACCAGCCTCATCAATGCGCTCGACGATTCGATCGACGAGATGCAGGCAACGGTCAACGCGATCGCACTTTATGAAGTCGCGAGCTTCCAGCCGGAGATGAAGGACATGGCGGGCATCATCGTCGATGCCGCACGCGTCACCGTTGAGGCAATGCCGCTGCTCCGCAACGTCGCGCAGAACAGCGCCCGGCTGCATGAGCTGACCGAGCGTCTGGTCCGCATGGAGGGGCATGCCGACGACATCCACGCCGCCGGGCTCAAGCGCTCGCTCAAGGAGCATGGCGCGACCGACACGCTCAAGTTCGTCGTCGAGCGCGAGCTCTACAAGCATCTCGAGCGGATCGTCGATGCGTTCGAGGATGTCGCGAACGAGATCGACGGCATCGTCATCGACCACGCCTGACGATCTGACATGCACGAACTAGCCCTGCCCCTGCTGATCGGCCTTATCGCCGTCGCGCTGGCGTTCGATTTTCTGAACGGTCTCCACGATGCCGCCAATTCAATCGCCACGGTGGTCGCGACGCGGCTGTTGTCGCCGGTGCAGGCGGTGCTGTTCGCTGCGGTGTTCAACTTTGCCGCCTATTTCCTGACCATCGCGATCCCCTCGCTACACGCCGTCGCCGAGACGATCGGCAAGGGACTGGTCGACAAGGACGTCGTCACCCCCGCGGTGATCTTCGGCGCGCTGGGCGGGGCGATGTTCTGGAACGTGCTGACCTGGCTTAAGGGTATTCCGTCGTCGAGCAGCCATGCGCTGGTCGGCGGACTGATCGGCGCGGGCGTGGCGCATGGCGGGCTGAGCGGCATCCACTGGACCGGACTCAACAAGACGTTGCTGGCGATCGTGCTATCGCCGACCTTGGGCATGTTGCTGGCAATGCTGGTGATGCTGGTCAGCTCATGGCTGCTCCACCGCGCCACCGCGCGGACCGCCGAGCGCAGCTTTCGCGGGCTGCATCTTGTCTCTTCGGCCGCCTATTCGCTGAGCCACGGCCTCAACGACGCGCAGAAGACGATGGGCATCATCACCGTGCTGCTCTATTCTACCGGCCGGCTAAGCGGCGATTTCGAAGTGCCGCATTGGGTGGCGATCAGCTGCTATGTCGCGATCGCGCTCGGCACGATGACCGGCGGCTGGAAGATCATCGAGACGATGGGATCGCGCATCACCAAGCTCTCGCAGCACCAGGGCTTCAGCGCGTCGTTCGCGGGATCGATCATCCTGTTCACTGCGTCTGCGCTCGGCATCCCGGTCTCGACCACGCACACGATCACCGGATCGATCATCGGCGCCGGCACCGCGCGCCGTGCCTCCGCCGTGCGCTGGGGCGTGGCACAAAGCGTTGTGATGGCGTGGATCATCACCATTCCCGCGTCCGCGCTGGTCGGCGCGGCGTTCTATGGGCTGACCCGGCTCTTCTAACAGCTTCGGCAGTTCAGACACCCGTTCGGAAGGGTGGCTATCCGCGGGCATACGCCCGTGAAGCGATGGCCTTCGACAAGCTCAGGCCGAAGGGAAGAAGACCTCGGTCAGCCTTGACCACGCCGCCCAGCGCGGCACTGGCTCGGCGTCTCGCCGAAGCGCGTGCGGAACAGCCGGCTGAAATGCGCGGCGTCGCTGAAGCCGAGCCGCTCGGCCATCGCGCCGATGCGTTCCTCATTCTCGGGATCGAGCAGCGCGATGCGTGCGGCGTTGAGCCGGCTCGCGCGAATATAGGTTTGCACCCCGCCTTCCTTCTCGAACAGCCGGTGCAGCGTGCTGCGCGACACCTTGAGCCGCCGGCACAGGCTGGCGACGCTGAGCGAGGGGGATTCGAGATTGGCGTGGATCTCCGCGCGCGCCTTCGCCGCCATGCCGGGCGTCGGCTCGGGCTCGGGCCGCTCGACACCCGCCGAGGCGTGGACCGCGAGCACCAGCAGGTCGAGCAGTGTCCGCGCGAGCCGCGGCGCATCCTCGGCAGGAATCCGCTGCAGTGCCTCGCTTAGCTTGTGGAGATGACCGTAGAGCAGCGCCGCTTCCTCGCGGCCGATCACCAGCCCGTGGAGCCCGGCCAGCGGGCCCAGCTCCGCTTCCGCCTTGGCCCGCGGAATCCCGAGCTGGATCGACCGGGCGATCGACATCGTCATGGTGATCGGCTGGGCGATGTCGAACAACAAGATCTCGCCGGCACGCGCTTCGAACTCGCGCGTCTGCGCAACGCCGTGCATCTCGCCTTCGAGCAGCACGCCGACGCCGAGAATGTCGATCCGGTCGGCGGCGATCCGCTCGGGCGTGCGCTCGAGCAGCCGGGCGGTGCCAGTCGAATAGGACACCGCGATCCCGTCGAGATGGATATTCTCGGCCGAGGTCGAGAACGGCCCGATCGGCGTGGACTCGAACAGCGCGGCGATGCTGGGCCAGCCGCGGTCAGACCAGACTTCGTGACGTACCTCCGGGGCGATCCCCGCCGTCGAGTAACGGACGGGCTCGATGCCTCGCCTGTCCCCCATATAATGCTCCGAATCTTTCAGGAATGCCGCAGGACGCGTGCGATTCCGGTTGGTTAGCCGGCGGTTTACATTAAAATCTGATTCAAGGAATGGCTCCGCACCGTCGTATGTCGATTTAGCGAAGGTGCGGCGCCCTTGCCACAAAAGCGGTGTCCCAGTATCATGCATGAAAACCGATTTCATGAATGAAAAGGTGTGGGGATGGGGTTCACGCGCAGGCAGGCTTTGGGAAGTTTCGCAGGCGTTGCTGCAGCTAGCGGGATAGCAGCGCCGGCCAGCGCGGAGATTGCGCCCGACTGGTCGAGCCTGATCGGCGCCTTTCGCGTTCCCGACTGGTTTCGCGACGCCAAGTTCGGGATCTGGGCACATTGGAGCGCGCAATGCGTCCCCGAATTCGGCGACTGGTACGGCCGGAAAATGTATGTCCAGGGCGACCCGTTCTACGCCCATCACCTCAAGACCTATGGCCACCCGGCCGACCGCGGCTTCCTCGAGATCGAGAATGCCTGGAAGGCCGAAAACTGGGATCCCGAGCACCTCGTCAAGCTCTACAAGGGCGCGGGAGCACGCTATTTCATGGCGCTCGCCAACCATCACGACAATCTCGACGCCTATGACAGCAAATATCATGCGTGGAACACGCTGCGCGTCGGCCCGAAGCGCGACATCGTCGGCACCTGGGAAAAGATCGCGCGCAGGCACGGCCTGCGCTTCGCAGTCAGCAACCACAGCGCGCACGCCTGGCATTGGTGGCAGACGGCATACGGCTATGACGCCGAAGGCCCGCGCGCCGGCGAGCGCTACGACGCGTTCAAGCTGACCAAAGCCGATGGCGCCGGCACCTGGTGGGATGGGCTTGATCCGCAGGAACTCTATACCGGTCCCGCGATGGTCCCGCCCGACGGGATCGAGACCGCGCAAGCCATGCGCGACTGGCACGACGTCCATAGCGGCCGCTGGATGGAGTTCGCTCCGCCCGAGAATCCGCACCACGTCGCCAAATGGCTGCTCCGCCAGCAGGATTTGGTCGAGAAATACCGCCCCGACATGGTGTATTTCGACGATTACGCCCTACCCTTCGGCAATGTCGGGCTGGAGGCGCTGGCGCACTATTATCGCCAGAGCATCGCCCGCGACGGCAAAGTCGAAGTCGTCGCGACCGCAAAGCAACTCACCCCCTATCAGCGCACCGCATTGGTCGACGATGTCGAACGCGGCTTCAGCGACCGGCTTCGCGAGGAACCGTGGCAGACGTGTACGTGCATCGGCGACTGGCATTACAACCGCGCCCGCTACGAACAGAAGTCCTACATGCCCGCGGCCAAGGTCATCCAGCGGCTGTGCGACATCGTCTCGAAGAACGGCAATCTGCTGCTCTCGATCCCGATGCGCGGCGACGGCACCATTGACAGCGAGGAGGAGAAGATCCTCGCCGGCATCACCCGCTGGATGCAGCGCAACGGCGACGCCGCGATTTTCGGCTCGCGGCCGTGGCGCGTGTTCGGCGAGGGCCCGACCAAGGTAGGCGGCGCCATGCACAACGAAGGCAGGGTGACGTTCACCGCCGAGGATGTGCGTTTCACTACCCGCAAGGGCGCACTCTACGCGGCGTTGCTCGAATGGCCAGACAAGCCGGTGACCATCGTCGCGCTGGGCAAGTCGGGGCTGCCCGACGCCGCGATCGAACGGGTCTCGTTAGTGGGCGGCGGCCGGGTCAAGTTCGAGCGCAGCGATGCGGGGCTGACCGTAATGCTGCCCCGCGGCGGCCCGGAAGATTTCGTCCCCGTACTCCGCATCGACGGCCGCGGGCTGGTCTAGCGCTTCGCGTAAGGCGCACCGGCGAAGGTCTGTGCGCTGACGTCTACTCGAACTCGAGGATCGCCGCGTCCACCGCGAGGCTCTCGCCCGGCGCGAAATTGGCGGCCCTGACCACGCCCGCCCGCTCGGCGCGGAGGATGTTCTCCATCTTCATCGCCTCGACCACCGCGAGCGCCTGCCCCGCTTCGACCTTGTCGCCCGGCGAAACATGTAGCTGGGTGAGCAGCCCGGGCATCGGCGCTAGCAGGAACCGGCTCATGTCCGGCGGGACCTTCTCGATCATGTGATGGCGGTATTGTGCGATGTGCGGCGGCAGCACTTCGATCCGATGTGTCGCGCCATGCGCGGTCAGCCGCCACGCCGACCCTTTGCGCTCGACGCCGACGGTCAGCGCCTCCTCGTCTATCCGCACAGCGAACAGCGGCTCGCCGGGGCGCCAATGCCCGATCAATTCCATCGGCTCGCCTGCGCCGCGCACGAGCTGGATACCGCCCAGCGCCTCGATCGAGAGCTCGAAGCGTTCGCCATCCACCGTGACGACACGCGCGCCGCTCGCCACGCTCGGACCATTGAGCTGGCCATCGATCTGGGCAGCCCGGCCGGCGCGCTCATAGTCGATTGCCAGCGCCGCCGCGGCCAGCTTGCGCCGCAGCGCGGGTGACGCCGGCGCGCCTTCGAATCCCTCGGGATATTCCTCGGCAATGAATCCGGTAGTCAGCGCGCCCTCGCGGAAGCGCGGATGTTGCATGATCGCCGAGAGGAAGTCGATATTATGCCCGATCCCGTCGATCCGGAAGCGATCAAGCGCCGCGACCTGCCGGTCGGCGGCCTCTTCGCGGGTCGGTGCCCAGGTCACCAGCTTGGCGATCATCGGATCGTAGAACATCGAAATCTCGCTGCCCTCGGTCACCCCATCATCGACGCGAGTCACCCCGTCCTCGTCGCGCGCCTCGGTCGGTGGGCGATAGCGCACCAGTCGCCCGGTGCTCGGCAGGAAGCCGCGATACGGATCCTCGGCATAGACGCGATTCTCGATCGCCCAGCCGGTGAGTTTCACCTCGTTCTGCGTGAACGCCAGCTTCTCGCCCGCCGCGACGCGGATCATCTGCTCGACCAGGTCGATTCCGGTGATTTCCTCGGTCACCGGATGCTCGACCTGGAGCCGGGTATTCATCTCGAGGAAGTAGAACCCCTCGCCACTAGTGTCGGAACCGCTGACGATCAGCTCGACCGTCCCCGCCGAATAATAGCCCACTGCCCGCGACAGCGCGACCGCCTGCTCGCCCATCCGCTTGCGCATCTCGGGGGTGACGAACGGCGACGGCGCCTCCTCGACCACCTTCTGGTGCCGCCGCTGAATCGAGCATTCGCGCTCGCCCAGATAGATGATGTTGCCGTGCTGGTCGCCAAGCACCTGGATCTCGATATGCCGCGGCTGCTCGATGAACTTCTCGATAAACACGCGGTCGTCGCCGAAGCTCGCCAGCCCCTCGCGCTTGGTCGCCTCGAATCCATCGCGGACGTCCTGCTCGGTATAGGCCAGCCGCATCCCCTTGCCGCCGCCGCCGGCCGAGGCCTTCATCATCACCGGATAGCCGATTTCCGCCGAGATGCGCACGGCATGCTCGGTATCGTCGATCACGCCCACAAAGCCGGGAACGACATTCACCCCCGCCGCCTTGGCGAGCTTCTTCGACTCGATCTTGTCGCCCATCGCCGCGATGGCGTTCGGGGGAGGCCCGACAAAGGCGATTCCCGCCTCGGCGCAGGCGCGCGCGAAGCTCTCCCGTTCAGAGAGGAAACCATAGCCCGGATGGATGCAGTCCGCCCCGGTCTCCCTGGCGGCAAGCAGGATCAGCTCGGCCTTGAGATAGCTCTCCGCCGCCGGCGCCGGCCCAAGCCGCACGCTCTCATCCGCCATCAGCACATGCGGTGCCCGCGCATCCGCGTCCGAATAGACCGCAACGGTGGCGATCCCCATCTTCTTGGCGGTGCGCATCACGCGGCACGCAATCTCGCCGCGATTGGCGACCAGGATTTTCTTGAACATCAATGGTCCTCGGCAAGGGCAGCGAGTTGCTTGGTGCGTTGCCCGGTAAGCTCGGCGCGGCAGCCCGCGATCAGCATCGGTTCGGCGCTGCCGCCGCGCATGCGATAGCCGTCACTGCGGCAGTGCTCGTCGCGATAGGCAAGCCAGGCGCGCTGAGCCTTGAGCAACTGGTCTGCATAGCCGGGGCGCCCGTCGCCCGAAGGCGATCGATCGGCAGTCCGCTCCGCGGCAAGGGTAAGCTTCCACTGCCGATTCATGTCGCGGTCCGCGGCCTCGAAGCGCACGACCTCGCAGCGCGTCATATCCGATTGGGTGATCGGATTGGTGCAGTCCGGTGCCTGCAGGCCAACCAGCAACAGGGTGAGCAGGATCATTCAACGCCTCGCACATTCACCGGGCGAAAGGTGGGGACGTCCCGCATTCAATCCACTCCGGAAATTCGACTTTGGAAGAAACGTATCGCCAACCAGGCATAGGGTAGGAGCAGCACCAGAGCGACCACGTAGACCGGCGTGGGATCGCAGCTGACGGCGACGTCAGGCTGTATGCTGCACACCCGGATCGAGGTCAGCAAAACAGCGGTTACCCAAACGATGCCATACCCTATCGAAAGCACTGCGAAGAGCAGCAGCTTGCGAGGGCTTGGCTTGATCACTCCGCCGCCTCCAGCTCGGCTTTCACCTGGACCGGCATCGCCATGAGCCCGAGCCGCGCGAACAGCGCTGCGTCCTTGTCGTCGCCGGCATTGCCCGTGGTGAGCAACTTGTCGCCGGTGAAGATCGAATTGGCACCCGCCATGAAGCAAAGCGCCTGTGTGATATCGCTCATGCTCTCACGCCCGGCGGAGAGCCGTACCATGCTCGCGGGCATGGTGATCCGCGCCACCGCGACCGTCCGCACGAACTCGATATCGTCGATCTTGGCCAGCGGCGTATCAGCGAGCATGTCGCCGAGCACAGTACCCTTTACCGGCACCAGCGCATTGACCGGCACGCTCTCGGGATGCCGCGGCAGCGTTGCCAGCGCGTGGATGAAACCGACGCGGTCGCCACGCGTCTCGCCCATCCCGACGATCCCCCCGCAACACACGTTGATCCCCGCCTCGCGGACATGCTCGAGCGTATCGAGGCGCTCCTCGAAGCTCCGCGTCGTGATCACCTCGCCATATCGCTCGGGCGAAGTGTCGATATTGTGATTGTAGTAGTCGAGCCCGGCATCGGCGAGCATCGCGGCTTGACGCTCGGTCAGCATGCCGAGCGTCATGCAGGTCTCCATCCCCATCTGGCGGACTCCCTGCACCATCTCGACGATGGCGGGCATGTCGCGATCCTTGGGGTTCCGCCACGCCGCGCCCATGCAGAAGCGTGACGAGCCATTGTCCTTCGCCTGCGCCGCTGCCTGCAGCACCGCGCGGACGTCCATCAGCTTGGTCGCCTTGAGCCCGGTCTCGGCATGCACCGACTGGTTGCAATAGCCGCAATCCTCGGGGCAGCCGCCGGTCTTGATCGACAGCAGGGTCGACATCTGGACCTGATCGGGCGCGTGATGCGCGCGGTGCACGGTCTGCGCGCGGAACACCAGTTCACCGAACGGCAGGTCGAACAATGCGGCGATCTCGTCGCGGGTCCAGTCGTTGCGGGTCATGCGGGTCCCAATGTCCTGATGAACAGATAGAGAAAAATGCCGAGCCCCAGCGAGAGCAGGATCGGCGCGGAGACGCGGTAGAAATCGAGATATTTGGCGGTCGGCTTGCCGTGGAAGCGGGTGCGGACGATTTCGCCGGCACCGCTGAACGAGATCAGCGCCGAGGATCCGATCACCACCAGTGCCGCGATCAGCATCGCGCGCTCATCACGCGCCGAACCGGCCAGCGCCACCACCCCGCCCAGCGAGAGCAGAGACAGCTGGGTAAGGTGCTTGAAATAATCGTAGAGCAGCGCCTCGCCGCCGCCCGCGTCGAGCACCAGCTGTTCGTCTTCTTCAGTCATTCAGCCGCTTCCTCTGCCGGGGGCATGTTGTGCCCAAGCAGCTTGAGCACTTCCGCGGCGGCGCTGACAAGATTGGTGCCGGGCCCGAAGATCGCCTGCACGCCGTGAGCGCGGAGGAATTCATAATCCTGCGGCGGGATCACGCCGCCCGCGACGACCTTGATATCGGGCCGTCCCGCTTCCTTGAGCGCATCGACCAACTCCGGGATCAGCGTCTTGTGCCCCGCGGCGAGGCTGGAGGCGCCGACGACATCGACGTCCTTCTCGATCGCCAGCGCGCAGGTCTCCGACGGTGTCTGGAACAGCGGCCCCGAAACCACGTCGAACCCCAGATCGGCAAAGGCGCTGGCGACGACGTTTGCGCCGCGGTCATGCCCGTCCTGCCCCATCTTGGCGACCAGCACGCGCGGCTTACGCCCCCGCCGCCGTTCGAACGCCTCGACGCCTTCCTCGGCGCGCAGCCAACCCTTGTCCTGGGCGTGCGCCGGGCCGTAGACGCCCTTGATCGGCGTCACGCCCACCGCATGCCGCCCGAACGCGACTTCCATCGCCGCAGACATCTCGCCGAGCGTGCACCGCGCCCGCGCCGCTTCGACGCAGAGTGCCAGCAGATTGTCGCTCCCCGCCGCGCCGCGCCGCAGATTGCCGAGCGCCGTCTCGGCTGCGTCCGCATCGCGATCGGCGCGCGTCTTGGCGATCCGCTTGATCTGGTCGGCGCGCACCCGGGCATTGTCGATGTTGAGGATGTCCATGGGCGCCTCTTCGGCAAGCCGGTATTTGTTAACCCCGACGATCACGTCCTCGCCGCGATCCACCCGCGCCTGACGGGCGGCGGCGGCGCGCTCGATATGCTCCTTGGGCATGCCGCTCTCGACTGCGTGGGTCATTCCGCCCAGCGCCTCGACTTCCTCGATCAGCGCCCAGGCCTTGTCGGCCAGTTCCCGCGTCAGCGCCTCGACATAATAGCTGCCGCCCAGCGGATCGACGACGTGCGTCATCCCGGTCTCTTCCTGCAGGATCAGTTGGGTATTGCGCGCGATCCGGGCGGAAAAGTCTGTGGGGAGCGCCACCGCCTCGTCGAGGCTGTTGGTGTGGAGCGACTGGGTCCCGCCGAAAGTCGCCGCCATCGCCTCGATCGTGGTGCGGATGACGTTGTTGTACGGATCCTGTTCGGTCAGCGACACGCCCGAAGTCTGGCAATGCGTGCGTAAGGTCTGCGAGCGCGGCGATCCGCCGAACCCGTCGATGATCCGGCTCCACAGCATTCGCGCCGCGCGCAGCTTGGCCACTTCCATGAAGAAGTTCATGCCGATGCCGAAGAAGAACGACAGCCGGCCGGCGAACTCGTCGATGCTCAGCCCGCGCGCGATCGCCGAGCGGACATAGGCCATGCCGTCGGCCAGCGTGAACGCTAGCTCCTGCACCGCCGTCGCGCCCGCCTCGTGCATGTGATAGCCCGAGATCGAAATCGAGTTGAACCGCGGCATGTGCTCGGCGGTGTACTGGATGATGTCCGCGATGATCCGCATCGAGGGTTCGGGCGGATAGATATACGTGTTGCGGACCATGAACTCCTTCAGGATATCGTTCTGGATGGTCCCGGTGAGCTGCTCCTGCCGCACGCCCTGCTCTTCGGCGGCGACGATGTAGAAAGCGAGGCACGGCAGCACCGCGCCGTTCATCGTCATGCTGACCGACATCTGGTCGAGCGGAATGCCGTCGAACAGGATCTGCATGTCGGCAAGCGTGTCGATCGCCACCCCCGCCTTGCCCACATCGCCGGTGACGCGCGGGTGATCGCTGTCATAGCCGCGATGGGTGGCGAGATCGAACGCGATAGAGAGGCCCTTCTGCCCCGCGGCGAGATTGCGGCGATAAAAGGCGTTCGATTCCTCGGCAGTCGAGAAGCCCGCATATTGCCGGATCGTCCACGGACGCCCGGCATACATCGTCGCCTTCACCCCGCGAGTGAACGGCGCGAAGCCGGGAAGTCCCGGATCGGGCGCGTCGGCGGCGGTGTAGAGCGGTTTGACTGCGATCCCCTCGGGCGTGTGCCAGGTGAGATCGGCGTCCTTCACTTCCTTCGCGGCAAGCTTTGCCCAGGCGTCGAGGTCGCTCAAATTACCTCTCCCTTTGGGAGAGGGAGGGAGGCGCGAAGCGCCGGAAGGGTGAGGGCAGCGGTGAAAAGCAACCAGCCCTCACCCTTCCCACTCGGCTGCGCCGAGCGGGGCCCTTCCCTCTCCCGACGGGAGAGGGAGTTTAGGTCCACACTCATCACCGGCCCTTGAACTCCGGCTTACGCTTCTGGAGGAACGCCATCCCCCCCTCCATCGAATCCGCCGACCCACGCGCCGCGCGCTGGTTGCCCGCCTCACGCTCCATCGCCTCGGCATAGCCCCCGTCGAGCGCCGCATGCAGCTGGCGCCGGATCATCCCCAGCGCTACCGTCGGCCCTGCCGCCAGCCGCTCGGCCAGCCGCAACGCCTCGCTATCGACGACGTCCTCGTGGACGACTTCATAGACCATACCCCAATCGCGCGCCTTGCTGGCGGGCACCCGCTCGCCGAGCATCATCATCTCGAGCGCACGGCTGCGGCCGATCAGCCGCGGCAGCATCCAGCTCGCCCCGCCATCGGGCACCAGCCCGATATTGACGAAGGCCTGGAGAAAATAGGCACTGCTCGCGGCGATGCAGAAGTCGGCTGCGAGCGCGAGGCTGCACCCGATACCTGCCGCGGGCCCGCGCACGCCGCTGACCACCGGTACGGAAAGTTCGGCAATAGCGAGCAAGGCAGGATTATAATGCTCGGTCAGCGCAGCATAAGTCGTCTCGCCCGGATCGCTCGACCCCAGCGCTCCACCCGCGACATCTGCGCCCGAGCAGAAAGCCCGGCCCGCCCCGAGCAGCAGCACCGCACGCGCGCCATCCAGGTCGGCCAGCGCCGCCTTGATCTCATCGAACATCGCCGTCGGCGCGGCATTGAGCCGTTCAGGCCGGTTGAGCGTGACCACGAGCACGTCGCCACGCCGTTCGATGAGGATATGTTCGTGCTCGGCCATCAACCTTTTCCTTCGTCACCCCGGCCTGGTGCCGGGGTCCACCGCGCCGCGCGCGATGCTCTCACGACGAAATCCATCGCCTGCCGCCTGGTGGACCCCGGACCAAGTCCCGGGTGACGGATAAATGCGGGATCAATGCCCGTCACGCGGCGTCTCCATGATCTCGGTGAGAACGCCGCCCATGTCCTTCGGATGCACGAAGAAGATCATCGTCCCGTGCGCCCCCATTCGCGGCTCGCCGAGCACCTTCGCCCCCTTTGCCTCGAACCAGGCCTTGGCTTCGTGGATGTCGGGCACCTCATAGCACAGATGGTGCTGCCCGCCCGCCGGGTTCTTGGCGAGAAAACCGTGGATCGGCGAGGCATCGCCCAGCGGCTCGATCAACTCGATCTGGGTATTGGGCGTATCGACAAAGCACACCTTTACCCCCTGCGCAGGCAACTCGAACGGATCACCGATCACCTCCGCGCCCATCGTGTCACGGTAGAAAGCGATCGAATCCGCTATGGAAGGCGTCGCGATGCCGACATGATTGAGGCGACCGAGTTTCATCCCGTTCCAAAGCTCCCGTTGGCGAGTTGCTCAAGAAACTCGATTCGCTTGTCCAAGGCATCTTCGTAACAGCCCGTCTCGCGATCGCTTATCGACGGGTTGGAGCCGCCCGCGAATGCCGCCTGGACCTTGCAATCATCGGCGACGAACCGCTTCCACGACGCCTGGGATCGCACAAGATGATCGGGGTTGCTCCGATTATCCTCGCGCCCATAGCGGGCGAAATTGCGCCGCACTGCCGCCCGCGCCTGTGAATAGACCAAGGCCAGCGTCCGCTCCTTGGCAGCCACCCGCTTATCGACGCACGTCCGAACCACGAAGGGATCGATATTGTCGCACGAAGGCCCGGCGGGTTGCTGCGCGCCCGATCCAGTCAGCGGGGTTGACGCGAAGAAAGCTGACGCGAGCAGTTCAAAGCGGAATATTGTCATGTTTCTTCCACGGGTTCTCCAGCTGCTTGCCGCGCAGCTTGCGTAACCCGAGCGCCACCCGCCGGCGCGTCGAGTGCGGCAGGATGACCTCGTCGATAAAGCCCTTGCTCGCCGCCACGAACGGATTGGCGAAGCGCGCCTCATATTCCGCGGTCCGCTCGGCGATTTCCTCGGGCGTCTTGCCCCGGAAGATGATCTCGACTGCGCCCTTGGCCCCCATCACCGCGATCTCCGCGGTCGGCCAGGCATAGTTCAAGTCGCCGCGCAAATGCTTCGATGCCATTACGTCATACGCGCCGCCATAGGCTTTACGGGTGATCACCGTGATCTTGGGCACCGTCGCCTCGGCATAGGCGAAGAGCAGCTTGGCGCCGTGCTTGATGATTCCCGAATGCTCCTGCCCGACCCCCGGCAGGAACCCCGGCACGTCGACGAAGGTCAGGATCGGGATCTCGAACGCGTCGCAGAAGCGCACGAACCGCGCCGCCTTCTTGCTTGAATTGATATCGAGCACTCCGGCCAGCACCAGCGGCTGGTTGGCGACCACCCCCACCGTGCGCCCCTCGATCCGCCCGAAGCCGATCAGGATGTTCCCCGCATGCGTCGGCTGCAGCTCGAAGAAGTCGCCCTCGTCGAGCACCTTCCGCACGCATTCATGCATGTCATAGGGCTGGTTGGCGTTGGGCGGGATCAAGGTGTCGAGGCTTGCCTCGACCCGGTCCCACGGATCGTCGCAGGGACGCACGGGCACGTCCTCGCGGTTCGATGCCGGCAAGAAGTCCACGAAGTCGCGGGCCGCGAGCAGCGCCTCGATATCGTTATCGAAGGCCACATCGGCGACCCCCGACTTCGTGGTATGCGTCACCGCTCCACCCAGTTCCTCCTGCGTGACGATCTCGTTTGTAACGGTCTTCACTACATCTGGGCCGGTGACGAACATGTACGACGAATCCTTCACCATGAAGATGAAGTCGGTCATCGCGGGCGAATAGACGGCCCCGCCTGCGCAGGGCCCCATGATCAGGCTCAATTGCGGCACCACACCGCTGGCGAGCACATTGCGCTGGAACACTTCGGCATACCCGCCAAGGCTCGCGACCCCCTCCTGGATTCGCGCCCCGCCGCTGTCATTAAGCCCGATCACCGGCGCCCCGACCTTCATCGCGGTGTCCATCACCTTGCAGATCTTCTGCGCGTGGCGCTCGGATAGCGAGCCGCCGAACACAGTGAAGTCCTGGCTGAACACGAAGACCAGCCGGCCGTTGATCGTGCCGCTGCCGGTGACGACGCCATCGCCGGGGACGATCTGACTCTCCATCCCGAAATCGACGCAGTTGTGCTCGACATACATGTCGAGCTCCTCGAACGATCCCTGGTCGAGCAGCACCTCGACGCGCTCGCGTGCGGTGAGCTTGCCCTTGGCATGCTGCGCATCGATGCGCTTCTGCCCGCCGCCTAGACGGGCAGCGGCGCGGCGGCGCTCCAGTTCCTCGATCGTCGACGACATTCCGGTCTCCAGGAGGTGGTCTCCAGCGCTGGCGCCTTCTGCACAGGGCCCGGTTCGCGAGGCAATTGCAATCTTGCAAAGTTGCGGCGGTTGGGTTTGCAGAATATGGTGCGCGAGATGAAGCGCGCGATCCAGCACATTCCTCTCTCGCACAGCGGGGGAGGTGGCGCCGAAGGCGACGGAGGGGGCCTCTCCGCAAGCGCCGCCCCTGGGGCTACACCCCCTCCGTCAGGCTACGCCTGCCACCGCTACGCGAGGGAGGAATGGTAGCTCCCCGCCGCCGCCTGTTCGAAGGCTTCCGCCTGCGCGACCTCCGCCGCCGCCTCGGCCTCAGCCAGGCGGCGATGGCCGCGCGGCTCGGCATTTCGGTGCCCTATCTCTCGCAGATCGAGAATAACGGCCGCCCGATCACCGACATCGTCCTCGTCGCGCTGGCCCGCGAATTCCCGATGGAGGCCGCCGATATCGGCGCCGAGGCCGAGACTTCCACCCTGCTCCGCACCATCGACGCCGCCACCGACACCAGCATCCCCGCACACTCGCTGGGCGAGGCGGACGTCCGCCGCGGACTCGAACAGCAGCCATTGCTAGCCCGCCGCCTCGTCGCGGTGCACGAGGCATGGCGGCGCAGCCAGGAACAGCTCCGCGTCCTAGACGACCGTTTCGACACCGGATCGAGCGACGCCGCGCCGCTTCCATGGGAAGAAGTGCGCGACTGGTTCCAGGCCGAAGGCAATTACATCGACGCGATCGACCGCTCGGGCGAAGCGCTCGCCGAGGCGCTCGACGAGGGCCCCATCACCCAGGCTCTCGAAGACCGCCTGCGCCGCTGGCACGGCGTCCGCGTGACCGGCGAGGATGCAGACGGCAGCCAGCTCAGCCGCTTCGACGAGGGCAGCCGCACGCTCGCACTCAATTCCGGCCTGCCCCCCGAGAGCCGCGCCTTCCTGCTCGCCCACCGGCTGGTCCGCTACGAATTCGCCAACGAGATGCGCCATGTCGTCGCCGAAGCTGGACTTGCCAGCCAGGCGTCACGCGAGCTGCTCAGTGTCGGCCTCGCCAACTATGCCGCCGGCGCGCTGCTGATGCCCTATACCGCATTCCGCGCCCGCGCCCGTGAAGTCCGCCACGACATCGATCGCCTGCGCCAACGCTTCGGCGTCAGCTTCGAACAGGCCTGCCACCGCCTCTCGACGCTCCAGCGCCCGGGCGCCGCAGGTCTGCCCTTCTTCTTCTGCCGGGTCGACATGGCGGGCAACATCACCAAGCGCCACTCGGCGACGCGGCTCCAGTTCGCGGCGCTGGGCGGTGCCTGTCCGCTGTGGGTGGTGCACGAAGCGGTGGCGATCCCCGATCGCATCCTCGTGCAATTGGCCGAGATGCCCGACGGCACCCGCTACGTCTCGATGGCCAAAGGGCTGGTCAAGCCATCGGGCAGCTATGCCCGTCCCGCCCGCCGCTACGCGGTGGCGCTGGGCTGCGAGGAGGCCCACGCCGCCGACTTCGTATATGCCGACGATCTGCGGTTAGGCGGCCTTGCTACCCCAATCGGTGCAAGCTGTCGCATCTGCCCGCGCACCGACTGCGACCAACGCGCCTTCCCGCCGGCCGGCTCGGTCATCGAGATCGACGCCGACCGGCGCAGCGTCGTGCCCTACGCCTTCCGCTAGACGGGGAAGTTGCCTCTCCCCGTTCGCGCTGAGATTGTCGAAACGCAATCTCCGCTGCGCAAAACCTGCCCTTCGACAGGCTCGGGGCGAACGGGAGACTAGTCCCGCTTGTCCTCCGGCGCCTCCGCTGCCCCGGAGCGAGTCGCGACATGCCCGCCAAGCGCGCTTTCCTGCTCGCGGTCGGTCGTGCTGGTCACCTCATCCTCGCGCCCATCGGCGTCGCGGCCGATGACGCTTTCCTCGTCGCGCGGCTCGCGCGGTTCGCGATCGTCAAGGCTGCGCGAGCGGCCCTCGTGCATGCGGCGGTCATCGGTTGCCATGATCTGTCTCCTCTTTGCATCAAAACCGCCAAACCGCGTCGCGGTTGCCCGACCGCGCATCTGCGTGGCATATTGCAACCAAAGTATAAGGAGAGGATCGATGGCCACTGCGCTCCAGCCAGACGCCGGCAACCCCCTGGGCATCACTGCGCCTGAATGGGAGGCGCGCCAGCAGCTCGCCGCCTGCTACCGCGTGTTCGATCACCTCGGCTGGTCCGAGATGATCTACAACCACATCACGCTGAAAGTGCCGGGCGAGGAAGGCGCATTCCTGATCAATCCGTTCGGGCTGCACTTCAGCGAAGTGAAGGCGTCGAATCTCGTCAAGATCGACATCGATGGCAACAAGCTCGATGGCTCGCCCTATCCGGTCAACCGCGCCGGCTTCGTTCAGCATGCGCTGTTCCATCGGCATCTGCCCGACGCGCATTGCATCGCCCACACCCACACCACCGCCGGCATGGCAGTGAGCAGCGTCGAAGGCGGCCTGCGCCCCACCAACTTCTATGCCTGCAACTTCGCCGGCCAGATCGCCTATCACGATTTCGAAGGCGTCACGGTGCGCGACGAGGAAGGCCAGCGCCTGCTCGCCAATCTCGGCGACAAGCGCGTGATGCTGCTCAAGAACCACGGCATCCTGGTAATGGGCCGCACCTTGCCCGAGGCGTTCATCAAGCACTGGTCGCTCCAGCGCGCCTGCGAGATCCAGATCGCCACGGCAAGCATGGGCACGCCGCTGATCGTCGACGACGCCGTGGTCGCGGTCCACCAGCGCGACCTTCACATGGCCCAGGTGCCCGGCGGCCCCGGCGCGGCGGACTTCGCCGCGATGGTGCGGCTGGTCGATCGCATCGATCGAAGCTGGCGCGAATGAGCGTCCTTTCTGCGTGGCGCGAACGATCCGATCTGATAGTCGCGCCGGCATGACCGATATCACCAGCCTTCCCTACCGCCCCTGCGCCGGCGTGATGCTGATCAACCGCGACGGCCAGGTGTTCGTCGGCCAGCGTCTCGATTCGACGCTCGAGGCCTGGCAGATGCCGCAGGGCGGGATCGATCCGGGCGAGGATCCGCTCGACGCCGCCTATCGAGAGCTGTGGGAGGAAACCGGGGTTTCGCGCGAGCATGTCGAGCTGGTCGCCGCAGCGCCCGAGGAACTCAGCTACGACTTGCCCGACGACCTGATCGGCAAGGTCTGGAAGGGCAAATGGCGCGGGCAGCGGCAGCGCTGGTTCCTGTTCCGCTTCCTTGGCGACGACACGCACATCAACATCGCCACTGCCGAACCCGAGTTCCGCGCGTGGCGCTGGGCCGAACCCGCCGAGCTTCCCGACGTGATCGTACCTTTCAAACGCGACCTCTATCGCCAGATTCTCGACGCCTTCGCAGCCGAGCTCGGATCGGTTCGTCGGGCGTAACGATCGGCCCGTCGCGCACTGCCCTTTTGGTGCCCTATTAATATGACTAGAGCGTGTGGCTATGCGCGCCCTGCTCCTCGCCCTGCCGCTGCTGCTGGCCAACACTGCAGCCGAAGATCCCGTCATTCCCGCGACGATCAAGTCGATGCTCGATGCCGCGATGGAATCCGGCAGCGAGGGTGATGTCTCGGTAATCGTCAAATATGCCAGGACCGCCGATCCGGCCAGCGCCGACCTCGTCGTCAAGAAGGCGGCCGACTGGCGTAATGAGCGCCTCGCCAAGGCCAATCGCCGAATCCGCGAAGCTGATTTCTTCGATCTGGTGAAGGGCCGCGCCGAACTGGGCGGCTATGTCAGCACCGGCAACACGCGCAATATTGGGCTCACCGCCTCGGTCGAAGTCAAGCGAGAGGCACTCGAATGGCGGCACAAGATGCGTCTTCAGGCCGATTATCAGGAGAGCCTCGGCATCGTCACGCGCGAGCGCTATCTCGCCGCCTACGAGCCAAACTGGAAGTTCGACGACCGCGCCTATCTTTACAGCGCCGCGCAGTATGAAAGCGATCGCTTCTCGGGCTTCTACGACCGCGTCTCGGTATCGAGCGGCACCGGCTACAGCGCGATCAAGTCGCCCAAGGTCAAGCTCGACGTCGAATTGGGGCCGGCATACCGCCTGACCCGCTTCATCGACGACAAGACCGAGAGCAATCTCGCTGCGCGCGGCAGCATGGATTTCGGCTGGAAACTGTCGCGCAGCATCTCGGTGACGCAGAATGCCTCGGCGTATCTGCAGGACGCCAACAGCACCGTGTCGAGCCGCTCCGCGCTGCTCGCCAAGCTGTTCGGACCGCTTTCGGCGCAATTCTCGTACACGCTGCAGTACGAAAGCACCCCGCCGATCGGCCGCCAGACCACCGACACCACCAGCCGCGCCGCGTTAGTAGTCGACTTCTGACGTTTAATCCTCCCTCGCGAAGCGGGGGAGGTGGCATGCGCAGCATGACGGAGGGGGCGCCTCCGCGTGCGATACGCTGGTGAAATGCCCCCTCCTCGCCCTCCCCGACTTCACGGGGGCGAATTTGGCGCCGCCATGCCTCGATTGCATGAGGCCACAGCGTTCGCCGGGATGACGGGCACGGTATTTCGCGCTACCAGCCGCGGATGGGCGGGCTTTCCAGCATCGAACAGGCAGCGATCGAGCGAGTGGCGGAAGCGCCGATGCTCGCGCGGACCGAGGCGTGGGTCGCGATCAACAGCGGCACGCGCAACCTCGCCGGGCTCGCCACGATCGCCGACTCTCTCGCCGACGCCTTTTCGGTGCTGCCTGGGCATCTGGCGCTGGTCGATCCCGCCCCGGTCGAGAACGTCACCACCGACGGGCACGTCGAGGCGATCGGCCATGGCCGGCACTTCCATCTTGCGGTTCGGCCCGAGGCGCCGGTGCAGATGCTGTTCACCGGCCACATGGACACCGTGTTTCCCGCCGATCACCCCTTCCAGACCGGCCGCTGGCTGGACGACGGCCGGCTCAACGCACCGGGCGCAGCCGACATGAAGGGCGGGCTGGCGCTGATGCTCGCCGCGCTGGAGGCATTCGAGGCGAGCCCGCTCGCCGGCCGGCTCGGCTACGAGGTCGTCATCAATTCGGACGAGGAGACCGGCTCGTTCGCATCGCGCGGGCTGATCGAAGCCGCCGCGCGCGGCAAGGTCGCAGCACTCACCTATGAGCCCGCGCTGCCCGACGGCACGCTCGCCGGCGCGCGGGGCGGCACCGGCAATTTCTCGCTCGTCGTTCATGGCCGCAGCGCGCATGCCGGCCGCAATCCCGAGGAAGGGCGCAACGCCCTGGTCGCCGCCGCCGCGCTGGCAGTGCGGCTCGCCGACGCAAAGGCGCCCGGGCTGGCAGTCAACCCCGCCCGGATCGACGGCGGAGGCCCCAACAACGTGGTTCCCGACCTTGCCATCCTGCGGGTCAATTTCCGCCCGCGCGACGAGTGGAGCATCGCCCTCGCCAAGGCGGCGATCGAGCGTGCCGCGAGTGACGTCATGGCGTCGCACGACGTCCGCATCGAAGTACATGGCAGCTTCAATCGCCCGCCAAAGCCAGTCGATCCCGGCGCGGAAAAGCTGTTCGGGCTGGTCCGCGAAGTCGGGGCCGATCTCGGTATCGCCGTGGCCTGGAAGGATACCGGCGGCGTGTGCGACGGCAACAACATCGCCGCATGCGGCGTGCCGGTGGTCGATACGATGGGCGCCCGCGGCGGCGCGATACACTCAACGGAGGAATTTCTGATCCCCGAAAGCCTGCCCGAGCGCGCCGCATTGTCGGCGCTGACCATCCTGCGTATCGCCGAACGAGGCCAGCTATGACCTTCCGCATCCGCGCCGCCCGCGACGAGGATCTCCAGCCGCTCTACGAAATGGCCAAGCTCACCGGCGGCGGCTTCACCAATCTGCCGCCCGAAAAGGACGCGCTGCGCGCCAAGCTGGTCCGCAGCCACGCTGCCTTCGCGCGCGACGAGGACGGATTGTTCGACGATCTGTTCTTGCTGGTGCTGGAAAATAGCGAAACCGGCGAAGTTCGCGGCACCTGCCAGATCTTTACCCATGTCGGCCAGCACTGGCCATTCTACAGCTACCGCATGGGCACGGTGACCAAGCACAGCCAGGAACTCAATCGGACTTTTCGCGCCGAGATCCTGAGCTTGGTCAACGATCTTGAGGGCTCGAGCGAAGTCGGCGGACTGTTCCTCCATCCCGGCGAACGCGCCGGTGGCCTGGGCATGCTGCTCGCCCGCAGCCGCTATCTGTTCATCGCCAGGCACCGCGCGCGCTTTGCCGAACGCGTCCTCGCCGAATTGCGTGGGGTGATCGACGAGGCCGGCGGCTCGCCCTTCTGGGACGGTGTCGCCGGCCGCTTCTTCGGGATGAACTTCCAGGCAGCAGACGAATTCAACGCCACCCATGGCAACCAGTTCATCGCCGATCTGATGCCCAAGCACCCGATCTACACTGCGATGCTCCAGGAGAGCGCCCGCTCGGTGATCGGCCTGCCCCATCCCTCGGGCCGCGCTGCGATGCGGATGCTCGAGAACGAAGGCTTCGCGTTCGAGAATTACATCGACATCTTCGACGGCGGCCCGACGATGACTGCGCGCACCGACCTGGTCCGCACCGTCCGCGAGGCGAAGTCCGCGACGGTGACCGGCGTCGACGGCAGCGGCGAACCCGCGATGCTCGCCACCGGGCGGCTGGCGAACTTCCAGGTCTGCTTCGGCACGGTAACGACATCGGACGCAGGCGTGGCGATCGACTCCGGCGCCGCGGCGATCCTCGGCGTATCGGCCGGCGACGAGGTCCTGCATGTCGCGCGGTGACATCCATGTTGGTTGAGATCAACTTCGACGGCATCATCGGTCCCAGCCATAATTATGCCGGCCTGAGCCCTGGAAACCTCGCCGCAACCCGCAACCGCGGCCTTACCGCCCACCCGCGCGCGGCTGCGTTGCAAGGCATCGCCAAGATGCGCACCAACCTGCGCCTCGGGCTGAAGCAGGGCATCCTCCTGCCCCATGCCCGCCCCGACCATCTCTGGCTGGCCAGTCTCGCCGCGGACTATGCCGCCGCCGCGCCGCATCTGCAGGCGCAGGCGATGTCGGCTTCAGCGATGTGGGCGGCCAATGCCGCGACCGTATCGCCCGCGCCCGACACCGCAGACGGCCGCTGCCACCTTACCGTCGCCAATCTCGCGACGATGCCGCATCGCAGCCACGAATGGCGAGAGACGCTGGCCCAACTCCGCCTCGCCTTCGCGAACCCCGCCTTCGCCGTGCACGAACCCATCCCCGCCCCGTTCGGCGACGAAGGCGCGGCGAACCATATGCGCCTCTCTGCATCGCATAACGCGCCCGGGGTCGAAATCTTCGTCTACGGGATCAACGGCGGCCCCTTCCCCGCCCGCCAGCATGCCGATGCCAGCTACGCAGTCGCCCGCCGCCACGGGCTCGACTCCGCCCGCACGCTCTTCGTCCAGCAATCCGAGGAAGCGATCGCCGCCGGCGCGTTCCACAATGATGTCGTTGCCGTCGCCAATGGCCGGGTGCTGTTCGCGCACGAGCACGCCTTCGCCGACAAGGCGCGCTTCTACGACGATCTCCGCGCTGCACTGCCCGAAGTCGAGATCGTCGAAGTGCCTGCCGCCCAGGTCAGCCTGGCCGAGGCGATTTCCTCCTATCTGTTCAACGCCCAGCTGGTCACCCTACCCTCGGGCGAGACCGCACTGATCGTCCCCGAAGAAGCCCGCGAGACCCCGAGCGTATGGGCGTGGCTCGAGGCGCATATCGCGGGCAACGGCCCGATCCGCCGAGTCGAAGTGGTCGATGTCCGCCAGTCGATGGCCAATGGCGGCGGTCCCGCGTGCCTGAGGCTGCGCGTCGTCGCCGATCCAGCCACGATCGATCCCCGCTTCCTCGTCGATGAAGCCAGGCTCGACCGGATCGCGTCGGTGATCGAAACACATTGGCCCGAGGCGATCGACGCCGACAGGATCGGCGATCCGGCGCTGGTCGCGCAGATCGAGGTTGCCCGCAATGCGCTGTTCGAAGCCCTCGAAACTGTCGAGTTAATTTACAGGTAACCATCTTCGCTTTTCCGAAAATGGCGGATTTGCGCGCTTGGCCCGTGGCTTGCTTAACTTTCGGTATGTTCCAGCGCTTTCGCCGCCTCTTCACGATCAAGACCAAGTTCGAGGCCTATCTCGTCATCTACGGCCTCGGCACCGGCGCCGTGGAGCGCGGCATGCACTATCTCGATCGCTTCCCCGGCATGGGTGGCCAGGCCCTGTTCCTGCTCTGCCCGATTGCGGTGTTCATGGCGGGCGCCAAGATCCTCGACACCTTCGATGTTCCCGAATGACCCGATAGCGTTGCCACCGGTGTCAGTATTGCTAAGCTCCCGCTGGAAAACAGAATCGGGGAGCGGATGCATGCAGTCGTGGCTGGTCAAGGTGCTGGGATTTCTACTCGCGGCGAGCCTCGCGCTCCCCGCCGCCGCCGCACCCGATAAGGCCAAGGTCGAAGCGACCATGAAGCGCGCCACGCGCTTCATGGTCGAGAAGGTCGCTACCAATGGCGGCTATGTCTGGTCCTACCTCCCCGACATGTCGCGCCGCTGGGGCGAGATGGAGGCGTTTCCGACAATGATCTGGGTCCAGCCGCCGGGCACCGCGACGATGGGCCATCTCTATCTCGACGCCTATCACGCCACCGGCGACGCCTATTATTACGACGCCGCCGAAAAGGCCGCCAATGCGCTGATCGCGATCCAGCATGAGAGCGGCGGCTGGCATTATTTCGGCGATTTCGGCGGCGAGGCCTCGAAGCAGCGTTGGTACGAGACGATCGGCAGGAATGCGTGGCGGCTCGAGGAATTCCAGCACGACTGGGGCAATGCCACTTTCGACGATGCCGGCACGTCCGAAGCGATGCAGTTCCTGCTGCGCCTCTATGTCGAGAAGCACGATCCCAAATACCGCCCCGCGCTCGACAAGGCGCTGAACTTCGTCCTCGACAGCCAATATCCGATCGGCGGCTGGCCCCAGCGCTATCCGCTCAAGAGCGACTTCAGCCACCACGGCAAGCCCGATTACACCAGCTTCATCACCTTCAACGACGATGTCGCGGGCGAGAACATCCAGTTCCTCCTCTACGCCTGTCAGGCGCTCGGCGGCGATGCGCGCATCCGCGACGCACTGGTCCGCGCGATGAACATCACGCTGGTCACGCAGCAGGCCGCCCCCCAGGCCGGCTGGGGGCTGCAATATACGCTCGACCTCAAGCCCGTCGGCGCGCGCACCTATGAGCCCGATGCGCTGGTGACGCACACCACCGCGGCAAACATCAGGCAGCTGTTCCGCTTCTATCGCCTCACCGGCGATCGCAAGTTCCTCGCCCGCGTGCCCGAGGCGCTCGCCTGGCTCGACTCGGTCAAGCTCCCCGCCGACCAGGTCAGGAACGGCCGCGCCTATCCCACCTTTATCGAGATCGGCACCAATCGTCCGCTCTATGTCCATCGCCGCGGCTCGAACGTAGTCAACGGCGAATATTATGCCGATTACGATCCCGCCAACACGATCACCCATTACAGCGCCACCCGCGCCGTCGACGTCCCCGCGCTGCGCCGCGAATATGACAAGCTGATCGCCGCGAACCCCGCGGAGATCGCCAGGGAGTCGCCGCTGCGCACGTCCCAGCCGCTGCCACGCTATTTCCTCGTCGAGGAAGTCGAGACGTCGGACCTCAACACCGCCGGCGGCACGCGCGCGCCCGAGGCACTGGTCAAGTCGCTCAACGCCGCCGGCTGGTGGCCGACCGAGCTCAAGGCGACGAGCAATCCCTATGCCGGCGACGGCGCCCGCACCCCGGCCGCAGGCGACTTCAGCCGCACCAGGGTCGGCGACGCGACCGACACTTCGCCCTATGAGACCGACCATCCCGTGATCGGCATCTCCACCGGCACCTATATCGAGAACATGAAGGTCCTGATCGCCACGCTACGGCAATAGCCGCTCGGCCAGATCGAGCGCGTTGCCGAGTGCGGCGCCGGAGGCAGTGTTGTCGAAGATCGTCCAGGTCTCGACATCGCTTTCCGCGATGCGCGCCGCGAGCGCATCGATCTGCGCGGCATCGTAGCTCGACCAATAGACCCGCGGCGCGCCGTGAAGCCGAATATAAAGGAGATCTGGCCACCCGCCGGGCATGCGCGCCGCCTCGGGCACCGGGGGGTCGGCGACGACGCGCGCGATCCGCCGCTCGGCGAGCATCGCATCGACTTCGGGCACGTACCAGCTTGCATGGCGCGGCTCGACCACCACCGGCCCGCCGACCAACTCGTCCAGCATATCGAAAAAGCGCTCGGCGACGTCGCCCGGATAAGCGAAGCTCGGCGGCATCTGAACCAGCAGAGGCCCGCGCTTCGTGCCGAGCCCCGCCACCTCGCCGGCGAACCGCGCGAGCAGATCCTCGCAATCGACCAGCCGCGCCTTGTGCGTGATCGCCTTTGGCAGCTTGACGGCGAAGCGGAAGTCGTCGGGCACCGACTCTGCCCAGCGCGCATAGGTCGCGGGCCGGTGGGGGCGATAGAAGCTGGTGTTGATCTCGGCAGCGTTCAGCCGTTGCCCATAGCGCTGGAGATGCGTTCCGGCGCCCGGAACGCGATCGGCCTCGGCGCGCGGTATCGACCAGCCTGCG
This sequence comes from Sphingomonas sp. LM7, assembly GCF_002002925.1. Taxonomy (NCBI): domain Bacteria; kingdom Pseudomonadati; phylum Pseudomonadota; class Alphaproteobacteria; order Sphingomonadales; family Sphingomonadaceae; genus Sphingomonas; species Sphingomonas sp. LM7. The sequence goes on from NZ_CP019511.1 coordinate 1,135,081, forward strand.
GTTCCGATCCTCGCCGTCATTGGCCGCTTCTCCATCGGATACGAAAAAGCCGGATCATCGCTGATCCGGCTTCGTCCACATTTCCGTGGTTTTCCAATTGGCGCGCCCGGAACGATTCGAACGTCCGACCCTCAGATTCGTAGTCTGATGCTCTATCCAGCTGAGCTACGGGCGCGCATTGGAGGGGAGCCTTTAGAAGCGCTTTTCTTAGAGCGCAACCCCGTTGCGCGAGGTTTTCCACAAGCTTAAGCAACCGGCCATGCGCAGCCCCCTCCTCGCCGCCCTTCCCATCCTCGTTGCGGCCCTTGGCGGCTGCACCCAGAGCCCCGACGCCTATCCGTCGCTGCTGCCGCGGCCGATCGAATCGCAGAGCCTCGCCGAGCCCGATCGCCCGGCGCCGGTGGTGGCGCCCGATCCGGCGCTCGACAAGCGAATCGCAGAGGCCGGCGCGGCGCTGACTGCGGGCAACCAGCGCTTCATCAAGGCGGCGCAGGAGGCCGAGGCCAAGGTCGCAGTCGCGCGCGGCGTCCGCGAAGGTTCTGACGCCTGGCTCGACGCGCAGACCGCGCTCAGCACGCTCGAATCGCTCCGCGCGCCGATTCTGGCCAGCGTGTCGGAACTCGAAGATCTGGCGATTGCCCGCGGCCAGGCCGGACAACCGCCCTATCCCGCGCTCGATTCGGCGATCACTGCCGGAAACGCCATCGCGACCGCGCAGGGCGACCGGATCGGCGCGCTCGAAGCGGCGCTCGCCGGCGCCTAATCGTCCGCCAGCGACGGATTGAACGCGCGCATCACCGGCACCACCGACGCATAATCGTCGGTCCAGGCGCGGAAGCCGGGCTTGGGGGCCAGCGGCTGCCAGCGCGGATCGCCCTGTGTCAGCCGCGTCAGCGTCGCCTGGTCGCGCGACAGCGCGATCCAGTCCGACGTGCTCGCCTGATCGTGCTGCTCCAGTGCCGAGGGCTGATAGACCAGCCGCGCCGCGTGCCAGCCGCCCTGAACCGCCGCCCCGGCGACGACCGGAGCCAGCGCAAGGAAACGGTTGGAGATGTGGACGAGCAACAATCCGTTGGGGGCAAGCACGCGGCCATAGGTGCCGAACGCCTCGGTGGTCATCAGGTGCATCGGCACCGCGTCCGACGAAAAGGCGTCGAGCGCGAGCATGTCGAGGCTCGCCGGCGCCGCCTCGGCCAGCCGGATGCGTGCGTCGCCGAGCGACATCTGCGCCTGCGGAGCGCATTGCCGGAGGAACGTGAACTTCCCCGAATCGCGCGCGATCGTCACCACTTCGGGGTCGATCTCGTAGAATCGCCATTGCTGGCCGGGGATCGCGTAGCAGGCGAGCGTCCCCGTCCCGAGCCCGACCACGCCGATCCGCGCCGCAGGACCGTAGAGCCCCGGCGCAGCGAGCATCGCCTGGCCGACGCCCGATCCGGGCACATAATAGGTCGTCGGCATCGTCGCGCGCAGCCCTTTGAGCTGGATGCCGTGCAGCGTCGTGCCGTGGGCGAGCCGCTGCTCGTCAGGCAAGTCGCTCACGGTGTAGACGCCGAAATAGCTGCGCGTGCGGTCGCCGCTGAGCGAGGTCTCGATCGCGCGATAGCCGCCGAACAGGAACAGCCCGCCGGCCAGTGCGACGACATAGGCGACGCGCCTGCCCGTCGCGATCAGCCCGACCGTGGCGACCGCGAGAAACGCAAGCTGCTCGTGCATCTCGCCGAGCACACCGCCAGGATTGAAGATCCCGAGCCACACGAAGATCGCCACCACCAGCGCCGCGGCCAGTATCTTGATCCGCAGCAGCTGCCCCTCGCCTTGCCACAGCCTGGCGAGCGCAGGGAGCAGGAACGCCTGCGGCATCAGGACGCCCGCGGCGAGGATCAGCAGCGGATATTCATAGGTCCAGTCGAACAGCACCGGCGCGACCAGCCCCGAGAACACGCCGCCCAGCGCGCCGCCCACCGACATCGCCAGATAGAAGCCGGTCAGCCGGTCGGGTGCCGGGCGCAGCTGGTACATCCGCGAATGCAGCGCGACTGCGACGACGAACAACAGGATCAGCCCGATCAGCGCGTTCAGATACGCAAGCTTCTGGTGCCCGGCGATCAGCGTCGCGCCGAACAGCAGCACGATCACCGGCGTGAACTTGGCGAGCAGATCGGGAATCGTATCGCCTTCGCGGAAGGCAAGCGAGAAGCTCAGCAGATACAGCCCGAGCGGCAGCACCCACAGCATCGGCATCGCGACGATATCGGTAGTCAGGAACGTGGTGGTCGCCAGCATGAGTCCCGAAGGGACGAAGGCAAGGACGATCCAGTGGAGCACGCGCAGCCTTCCCGCGGGCGGGCTGTGATGCGGCACATGCGGTTCTTCCGATGCCTTGCGCGGCAGCAAGGTCGCGCAGCCGGCGACCAGCGCGAACACCAGCGCATAGCCGATCGTCCACAACAGGCTCTGCCCCTTGAGCGCAAGGCCGGGCTCGACGATCAGCGGGTAGGCGATCAGTCCGCCGAAGCTCCCGATGTTCGACGCTGCGTACAGCGCATAGGGATCGCGCCCGCCGCTCGCGACGCTGTACCAGCGCTGGAGCAACGGCGCCTGGGCCGAGATTGCGAAGAACAGCGGCCCGATCGACGCACCGAACAGCCACGGCACCCACAAGGCGGGCTCGGCATCGGCAGGAAGCTCCATCGCCGTCAGCCCGATCGGCAGCCACAGCGCCGCCACCGCGAGCACCGCGAGGTGGATCCCGGCCTGCATACGCACCGGCACCCGGCCGAGCCAATGCGCATAGGCATAGCCGCCCAGCAGCAGCGCCTGATAGACCAGCATCGCGCTGTTCCACACCGCGGGCGCGCCGCCCAGCTTGGGCAGTGCCATACGCGCGACCATCGGCTGGACAAGGAAGAGCAGGAAGGATCCGGCAAGGATCGCAACGACGAACAGCCAGTGGAACCGCGTGCGCTGCGCGCCTTCCCGTTCAAGCCCGTCGTTCATGCACGCTCCTATTCGCGGCCGGCTTAATTCCGTCCGGTTTCGCCGGGCTTAACCGCGCCGCGCGCGATGCGATAGGTGACGTGTGGCCGCAACCGCTCGATCGCCTTGGGATGGTCGAAGTCGTCCTGCGGCGCACGGACCATGCCCAGCCGCTTCATCAGCCCCCAGCTGCGGACATTGCCGACGGTGGTGATTGCGGCAATCCCGGCTATGTCGAGGTTCGCCCAGCCCCAATCCAGGCTCGCCTGCGCCGCCTCGCGGGCATAGCCCTTGCCCCAATATTCGTGCGCGAGCCGCCAGCCGATCTCGATCTCGCCTTCGATCGGAGTCTCCTCGGCGCCGGGCTTGAGCCCGCAAAAGCCCAGGAAAGCGCCGTCAGCACGCCGCTCGACTGCCCAGAAGGTAAAGCCATTGGCGACGAGAATGCGCGTCATCCGGTCGATCATCGCATCGGTCTCGTCGCGCCACAGCACGGGCCCGAGCGTTGCCATCACCCGTTCGTCCTGCCCCATCGCATGAAAGGGCTCGCGGTCGGAGTCGCGCCAGCCGCGCAGGATCAGGCGTTCGGTCTCGATCATGCCGGCCGGTCGATGGCAAAGGTGACGGTAGGGCGAAGCGTATGCCCCTCGGGAAAGCTCGCGCTCATATAATCACCTTCGGCGAGCCGGTGCATCCCCAGCCGCTCCATCAGCGCCTGGCTCTTGAGGTTCACTGACGAGGTGATCGCGTAGATCCGGTCCTCTGCTATCCGGCTCCAGGCATCGGCCAGTACCGCCTGCATCGCTTCGCGAGCATAGCCGTGGCGCCACCACGGCAAATCGACGATCCAGCCCGCCTCGATCGCGCCGGCAATCGGCATATGCGCTTCGCCCCGCTTGAGCCCGCAAAAACCGACCAATGCGCCATCCTCGCGCCGCTCGACAGCCAGGAAACCCAGTCCCTCGCTGCGCAGCCGATCATGCTTGGCGATCACGCCGTCCGCGGCTGCTTCGTCGAGGCCCGGAAACAGCTGCGCCATCAATATCTGATTGGTGAACATCGCCACCAGCCCGTCGCGGTCGCGGGGCTCGGGCACTCGGAGGATCAGGCGCTCCGTCCTGATCACGCGCCCAGCAGCCGCGCGGCGAGCGGCGCATGATAGGTCAGCACGCCCGAGGTTCCGGCGCGCTTGAACGCCATCAGCGTCTCCAGCACCAACGCCTCGCGCTCCCCCGCCCCGGCCGCCGCCGCCGCCTCGATCATCGCATATTCGCCCGACACCTGATATGCGAACACAGGCACTTCGAAGGCATTCTTCACACGCACTATGATGTCGAGATACGGCAGTCCCGGCTTGACCATCACGCTGTCGGCGCCCTCGGCAATGTCGAGAGCGACCTCGCGCAGCGCTTCCTCGGCATTGGCCGGGTCCATCTGATAGGTCTTCTTGTCGCCCTTGAGCAGCCCGCGGCTGCCGACGGCGTCGCGGAACGGGCCGTAGAACGCACTGGCATATTTGGCGGCGTAGGCCATGATCTGGACGTTTACGTGCCCATTGGCCTCCAGCGCCGATCGGATCAGCCCCACGCGCCCGTCCATCATGTCCGAAGGCGCGACGATGTCCGCCCCCGCCTCGGCCTGGACCAGCGCCTGGTCGGTCAGCACCGCCGACGTCTCGTCGTTGATCACATAGCCCGCGGCATCGACGATCCCGTCATGGCCGTGGCTGGTATAGGGATCGAGCGCGACATCGGTGAGCACGCCGATATCGGGCACGGCATCCTTGATCGCCCGGATCGCGCGGCACATCAGATTGTCGGGATTGAGCGCCTCGCGTCCATCGTCGCTGCGCAACCCGGCCGGCGTGTTGGGAAACAGCGCGATGCAGGGAATGCCCAGCGCCGCGGCTTCCTTCGCCCGTTCGGCTATCGCCTTGACCGACCAGCGCGACACTCCGGGGAGTGAGCCGATCGGCTCCTCCTCGCTGCCTTCGGTGACGAACAGCGGCCAGATCAGGTCGGCGGGGGTGAGGACGGTTTCGGCGTGCATCCGCCGGCTCCACGCGGCAGCGCGGGTGCGGCGAAGGCGGAGCGCAGGGTACTGACTCATGCCGGCCCGTTTGAGGGATCATGTAGCCATGCGCAAGCGTTACACCTCTGAAACGTCCCGGAGTGCTCCCTGCTTGTCCAAGCCCCAAATCCGCTCCGCCGCGATGATCGTCAACGCCAAGTCCCGGCGCGGGCAGGATCTGTTCGAGCAGGCGTGCAGCCTGATGAAGGGCCTGCCCTTCCCGGTCGACGCGCATGCCGTCGAGGAGCCCGACCAGCTCGAACCGACTCTGAAGAGGGCGCTGGCCGCCAAGCCCGATCTCGTCATCCTGGGCGGCGGCGACGGGACGATCAGCGGACTGGTCGATTTCCTCACCGGCACCGGCGCCGCGCTCGCGGTGCTCCCGCTCGGAACCGCCAACAGCTTTGCGCGCTCGCTGGGCATTCCGCTCGACATTCCCGGCGCGATCGATGTGATCGCCAAGGGCGAGCTACGCCGGATCGATCTAGGCATGATCGACAATGATTATTTCGCCAATTGCGCGTCGATGGGCCTCTCGCCGCAGATCGCGGAGAACATCCCCTCGGGCCTCAAGCGCTGGTTCGGCCGCGCCGGCTATCTCGGCTGGGCGGCGTATGAATTCACGCGCTTCCACCCCTTCACGCTGATCGTCGGAGAAGGCGCGGAGGAGAAGCGGCTGCGCGTCGTCGAAGTCCGCATCGCCAATGGCCGCTTCCACGGCGGCACCGAGCTGATCGACGAAGCCAGCGTCGACAGCGGCGAGATCGTCGTCCAGGCGGTCCAGGGCCATGCCCGCCGCCGTCTGGCCCGCAACTGGCTCAACAGCGTCCTGCGCCGCGAGGCCCGCCACGAGGACACGATCAACTTCACCGGCAAGTCACTTCGCATCGCCACCGAACCGCCGCTGCCGGTATCGATCGACGGCGAGGTGCTGGCGCACACCCCGGTCACCGCCCGCATCGCGGCAGCAGTGATTGACGTCATGGTGCCGAGAGCAAGCTAGGTCCACTTTCCTCTCCCCGTGGGAGAGGTAGCGCAGCTTGGCAGCTTGCTGCCTAGCGAAGCTGGGTGAGGGTTTGCCGCTCTCGATAGGGTGATCCCCTCACCCAGCTTCGACTAAGCCTCTGCTTCGCAGAGACCAAGTCTGCGCAACCCTCTCCCGACGGGAGAGGGAAGTGTCACCCCAGCCGCGTCAGCGCCGCCGACAGCCGCTCGGCCTCGGCCGCCTTTTCGGCATGGTCCGCCCGCGCCTTCTCGACAGCCTCGGGCTTGGCCCGCTCAACGAAGCTCGGATTGTTGAGACGACCGGCAAGCCCGTCACGCTCCTTCTCCGCCGCCGCGATCGCCTTGGTCAGCCGCGCACGCTCGGCTTCGAGATCGACCACGCCCGAGAGAGGCGCATATGCAGTCAGGCCTTCCGCGCTAACCGACATCGAACCCGCAGCAAGGTCGGCCCGTATGACCGCCTCTTCGACCGAGTTCGTAAGATATGTGGGCTTGACCTTCGCCAGCCGCTCAATTGCGGCACTATTGCGAAACAAGCGGCCCCGAACTTCTACACTAACCGAATCATCTTCAACATAGAGAATGAGTAGCGTACCCGGCGGCACATTCAGCTCCGTCCGCGCCGCACGGATCTCGCTCACCAGCCGGATCAGCCAGTCGATCTCCTGCGCCGCCGCCGGATCGAGCGCCCGGGCATCCGCCATCGGCCATTTGGCGACGATGATCTCATGATCGCGCGTGCCCATCTTCGACCACAGCTCTTCGGTGATGAACGGCATGAACGGGTGGAGCATCACCAGGATCTGATCGAGCACCCAGCCCGCCACCGCGCGGGTCTCATCGGCACCGGCGCCCGTCGCGGGCACACTACCCTCGCCCTGGATCACCGGCTTGATCAGCTCGAGATACCAGTCGCAGAAGCGGCTCCAGGTGAACTGGTAGATCGTGTTCGCCGCCTCGTCGAAGCGCAGGTCCGCCAGCGCAAGGTCGAGCGCCTGCACCGTCGCAACGGTCTCAGCGATGATCCAGCGATTGACCGCAAGCTCGGCCGCGGGCGGCTCGAGCGTGGTGCTCGCGCCGATCCCGTTCGACTGGGCGAAGCGCGCCGCGTTCCACAGCTTGGTCGCGAAGTTGCGATAGCCCTCGATGCGGCGCTCATCCATCTTAATGTCGCGGCCCTGGCTTTCCATCGCCGCCATGAAGAAGCGTAGCGCGTCGGCGCCATATTGGTCGATCAGCCCGAGCGGATTGACGACATTGCCCTTGGACTTGGACATCTTCTGCCCGTCCGCGGCGCGCACCAAACCGTGGAGATACAGCGTCTTGAAGGGCACTTCCTTCATGAAGTGCAAGCCCTGCATCATCATCCGCGCATCCCAGAAGAACAGGATGTCGAAGCCCGAGATCAGCACGTCATTGGGATAGCGGCCGAGCGCTTTCACGTCCTCGTCGGGCCAGCCCATCGTCGCGAACGGCCAGAGGGCAGAGGAGAACCACGTGTCGAGGACGTCGGGATCTTGGCGGAGAACCACTGTATCGGCGTCGACAGGATTCGACCCAACATTTTGGGCAGTCCCAATCCACCCGACAATCTCGTTTCCGGCCCGGAAATTCTCGCTGTTCTGAAAGACAACCTTCAGCTTCCTGCCCGATTCCTGCTCGTAGTGGGCGAGCGCGAGGCGTCCCGCCTGTTCCTCATCCTCTGCGACGAATGGAAGATCGTCCGGCCCAAACCAAGCCGGAATCCGGTGCCCCCACCAAAGCTGCCGGCTCACGCACCAAGGCTGGATGTTCTCCATCCAGTTGAAGTACGTCTTCTCCCAGCTCTTCGGCACGATCCTGGTCGCGCCCGATCGCACCGCCTCGATCGCCGGCTTCGCCAGCGTCGCGGCGTCGACATACCATTGGTCGGTCAGCCACGGCTCGATCACCACGCCCGAGCGGTCGCCATAGGGCGTCTGGATCGTGCGCGGCTCGGAATCATGTGCCTCGCCATCCTTGTCGACATGCGGCACGAGGAAGCCCTCGTCCTTGAGCCGCTGGACGACCAACTTGCGCGCCTCGAACCGGTCGAGCCCGAGCAGTTCCGCCGGGATCAGTCCATCGCTGGTCTGGGTAATCTGCGCCTTGGCGTCGAGCATGTTGAGCATGTCGCGCGCCTCGATCCCGGCGCGGCGGCCGACTTCGAAATCGTTGAAGTCGTGCCCCGGCGTGATCTTGACTGCGCCCGAACCCAGTTCGGGATCGGCATGGTCGTCGGTGAGGATCGGGATCAGCCGCCCGGTGATCGGCAGCCGCACCTTCTTGCCGACCAGCGCGGCATAGCGCTCGTCGCTGGCATTCACCGCCACCGCCATGTCGGCGAGCATCGTCTCGGGCCGCGTGGTGGCGACCTGGATGAATCCGCTGCCGTCCTCGAGCGGATAGCGCAGATGCCAGAAATTGCCCTTGATCTCGCGCGTCTCGACCTCGAGGTCCGAGATCGCGGTGCCGAGGCCCGGATCCCAGTTCACCAGCCGCTTGTCGCGATAGATCAGCCCCTGCTTGTGCAGCTCGACGAACACCTTGAGGACCGCTTTCGAGAAGCCCTCGTCCATCGTGAAGCGCTCGTTCGCCCAGTCCATCGAGCAGCCGAGCCGGCGGAGCTGCTGGGTGATCTCGCCCCCGCTCTCTTCCTTCCACTCCCACACCTTCGCGACAAATTCCTCGCGCGTGAAGTCGGTGCGCTTGCTGCCCGCGGCGTTGAGCTGCCGCTCGACCACCATTTGCGTGGCGATGCCGGCATGATCGGTCCCGACCACCCAGCGCGCATCCTTGCCCTTCAGCCGGGCATGACGGACCAGAATGTCCTGCAGCGTGTTGTCGAGCGCATGCCCGATATGCAGGCTGCCCGTCACGTTGGGCGGCGGATTGACCAAAGTCCACGGATCGGCGCCGGGCCGCTCGGGGGCGAACAGGCCCTTGGTCTCCCAATGGCCGTACCAGCGGGATTCGATTTCGGCGGGGTCGAAGGTCTTGGGAAGCTCGGTCATGCGCGGGCTTTAGCCAGAGCGCCGCGACACGTCACCCCCCGAGCGGATTACTGCGCCGGCTTGGTATATTTCCCCAGCCACCCCAGCACTTCGCCATACCATTGCATGCTGTTCTTCGGCTTGAGCACCCAATGGTTCTCGTCGGGGAAGACCACCAGCCGCGACGGGATCTCGCGCCGCTGGAGCGCCGTGAAGCTCGCCAGCCCCTGAGTATAGGGGATGCGGAAATCCTTCTCGCCGGTGATCACCAGCATCGGGGTCTTCCACTTGGCGACATGGTGAACCGGGTTCCACTTCTCGAATGCCTCGGGGTCCTCGAAATAGGCTTTGCCCCCGTGCTCCCACTCGTCGAACCACAATTCTTCGGTCTCATAGGCCATCGCCCGCGCATCGAACACGCCGTCATGCTGGACGAGGCATTTGAACCGGTCGGGCCATTGCCCCGCGATCCAGTTCATCATGTAGCCGCCGTACGAGGCCCCCAGCGCGCAGGCATTGTCGCCGTCCAGATAGGCGAACTTGTCCGTCGCCGCCTTAAGGCCCTTTTGCAGGTCCTCGAGCGGCCAGCCGCCCCAATTGTTGCGGATCGCGTCGGTGAAGGCCTGGCCGTAGCCGGTCGAGCCGTGGAAATCGACCGACACCACGGCATAGCCCGCGCCGGCGAACACCGCAGGGTTCCAGCGGTACGACCAGCTGTTGTTGCTCGATCCCTGCGGTCCGCCATGGACAACGAACGCAATCGGCGCCTTCGCACCCTGGGCGAGGCTGGCGGGCTTCACTGCATAGCCCCAGACCGTGTCGTTGTTCGCGCCGGTGAAGCTGAAACGCTCGACCTTGGGCAAGTCGATCCCCGCCAGCCTGGCTGCGTTGACCGAGGTCAGCCGCTCGGCCTTCTTGCCGCTCAGCCGGTAGAAATCGTCGGGCGCGGTCAGGCTGTTCATGCTGAACACCACGCCGTTCTTCGTCGGCACCACGGCCGAGACGACGCCCTCCTGCGTCAGCCGGGTCACCTTGCCGCTCTTCGCATCGACTCTGAAGATCGGCTCTTCCTGGGTATCCTGCGCAGTCACATAGAGCGACTTGCCGTCGGGCGCCCAGGCGATCGAGGCGACCGAACGGTCCCAGTCCTGCGTCAGCGCGCGTACTTGCCCGCTGGCGAGGTCGCGCAGCATCAGCACCTGGCGATCGGCTTCGTAGGTTGCCCGCGCCATCGCGAAATACGCCAGCCACTTGCCGTCGGGCGACACGGTCGGAAGGTTGTCGGTGCCGTCATTGTCGGCAGTCAGGTTGACCGGCGCCGCCGATCCGTCGGCAGGCGCGGCGAAGATGTCGAGATTGGTCGACGTCGCCTCGATCCGCCCGGCCTCGCGCAGTGCGAAATAGACGGTCTTGCCATCGGGGCTCCACGCCAGTTCCTCGCCGCCGCCGAACGGCTTGGACGGCGTATCTCCGATCAAGTCTCCGCCGATTGCGACGCCATTGCCGGTCGCGCCGTCGGCCCCGAACGGCAGCACGAACAGCTGCGAGCGGTCGCCATTGGCCCAGGCATCCCAATGTCGCACGAACAGCTGGTCATAGGTCCGGCCCGAACCGGCATTGGCGTCCTTCTTGACCTGGGGCAGCTCGAGGCTCGGCGCGCCGGGCTTGCGATCGGCCCAGACGAGCAGCCTGTCGCCGGTCGGCGCGACCTTGAACCCGCTGAACCCGCCGGGGATCCGGCTCAGCTGCGTCGCCGCCCCGCCGGTGACCGGCACGCCCCACACGGCATCCTCGCCGCCCTTGTCGGACTGGAAATACACCGTCGCGCCGTCCTTCGAGAATTGCGGCCCGGTCTCGTTGACCTCCGCCTCGGCGACCAGCTTCTCGGGCACCGCGCCCTTCCGGCCCAGATCGAGCCGCCACAGATCATAGCGCCCGCGATTGGCCGCGAGATCGGTTTCGCGCTGCTGCCAGACCAGCCATTTGCCGTCGGGCGACACCGCGGGTCCGCCCACGCGCGACAGCGAGGCGACATCCTGGATGGTAAGGTCCCGCGCCAGAGCCGGCACAGCAGCGGAAGCGAGCGCGACGCCCGCGAGCAGGAAATGCTTCATGGGCGGAGATAAGCAGATGGTAGCGAACGATACAATCGCCCGCCCGCATGAGAAGGAATTAGTTCCGCCCGGTGATCCGGGTGATCTCGCGGGCGACCATCGTCTCGACGATCTGCGGCAGGTTGGCGTCGAGCCAGTCGCGCAGCATCGGCTTGATCAGTTCGCGCACCAGCCCTTCGAGCGTGTCCGATCCCGCAACCTCTGGCTTCACCACCATCCGCGACAGCGCTTCGAGCGGTCCGCGCGTTGCCTCGACGGCACGTTCGGACAGGATCGGGTCGACTCGCTTCTCGCGGACTGGCGAAGCAGGCGCCTCTACCGGTGCCGCCGCGACCGGAGCAGGCGCGTCCTGGAGCTCTTCCTCGAGCTGATCGCTCAGCTCGAGAACCTCGTCCTCCTGCTCGTCCTCAGCCTCTTCGGCCTCGATTCGCGGTGCACGTGCGGTGGAGGTCGTCGCCGGACCGGTCCGGCCACGGCGGGTACGCGAAGCCACCGCCGCATCGCCTTCCTCGGCGATGATGCGTTTGATCGACGAGAGGATCTCCTCCATCGACGGCTCGGTACTGATATCCCCCATAGCCGACACGTCTCCTGTGGCTGACCGTGGTTAATTCAGGGATTTCTGGGCGTGGTGTCAACCGATCGCTGCAACAAAGGATCCAGCGGCGCCGCGGTCACCGTCGCGCCCTGCGCCGGCGTACCGAGAGTCGGCGTGCTGGTGCCCGTCGGCGTGGGGTCGTCGCTCCAGTCGCCCCAGCGGCCGCGGACGCGCTCGTAATTGGCGGCCGGATCGTAGAGCGGCCCGCCGTCGAGCCCGAGATCCTTGGCCTCCGCACGCCCCATCGACGCCAGCATCGTGAAGCCCGCAACATAGGCGTCGCGCTCGGCCGTCACGTAATTGACCTGCGAATTGAGCAATTCCTGCTCGGCATTGAGGATGTCGAGGATCGTGCGCGTACCGACGCTGTTCTCGGCACGGACGCCCTCCAGGCTCAACCGGTTGGCCTCGACTGCGACGCGATTCGATTCGATCACGCGCAGCGCGCCCTGGTACGATGCGAAGGTCGATCGCGCCTGCGCGATCACGCCGCGCTCGGTGAGTGTCACGCCTTCGATCGCCGCTGCCTGGCGTGCCTGTGCCTGGCGGACCTGCGCCGCGGGGCGGCCGCCCTGGAAGATCGGCAGCGTCACCTGCGCGCCGACCGTGGTCGCGAAGCCGTCGCCCTGGAGCCCCGAGGTTGCCGCCTGGCTGCCGACCGAGCCGAGATAGTTATAGTAATCGCCACCCACGCCGACGCTGACCTGCGGCAGGCGACCGGCGCGCGCGACGCTGACGTCGTAGCGCGAAGCGTCCCGCGCCAGCTTGGCGGCTTCGAGGAACGGATTATTTGCGAGCGCCGTCTGCTCCGCAACGACCACATCGTCGGGCAGATTGGGCAGTGCCGGCGGTGCGGCGAGCACGCCGGGGGGTACGCCGATCACGCGGATATAATTCTCACGGCTGCCGATCAGCCGTGCCTCGGCCGTGCGCAGCTGGCTCTGCGCCAGCGCGAGTCGCGCCTCGGACTGGGCGACGTCGGTGCGGGTCAGATCGCCGACTTCGAACCGGTCGCGCGTCGCCTGGAGGTTGACCTCGAGCACGCGGCTATTCTGCTGGTTGAGCCGGACGATTGCCTCGTCGCGAAGCACGTCGACATAGACAGTGACCGCCTGGGTGAAGATATCCGATTCAGCGCCGCGCAGATTGGCCTGCCCCGCCTCGACTCGCGTCTCGGCCGCGCGCACCGAATTGCGCACCGCGCCGCCGTTGAACACCGGCACCGACAGGTCTAGTCCCAGCCGTCCGTTCCGGCTCGGCCCGAAGGTCGCGTCGGTATCGTACAGGCTGTTGCTGAGCGATCCGGTCGAACTCACGCCCGGCCGCCCCTGCGACCGCGCGATCGGGACATTCTCGTCATTGGCGCGCTGGTTGGCGCGCTCCCCGGCAAGGTCGGGATTGGTCTTGTACGCCTGGACCAGGGCCTCGCGCAGGTTCGTCGTCGGCTGCGCGGCCGGAGCCAGCGCCGAAGGCGCCGTTTGGGGAGCGGTCTGGACCGTCACTGGAGTCGACGTGCCGGTACGCGTCGTCGTGGTCTGCGCGGCAGCAGGCACGGCGAGCGCGGTCAGGCTCACGCCCAGGAGCAGGGAAGTCAGTCGCATCAATCTCTTCTTCTGGTCAGAAGGTGAAGGTCCGTAGGCGTCGGAAACCTGGCAGTTCGGTGCATTCGATGTCGATAAAGTCCATGAGGCCGAAGCCCCCTTCGGTACGCCGCCCGGCCGCGAGCCGGGTTACACCCCGGTCGACCACGCCGCTGAGGACGCGCCCGCCGGGCTTCACTTGCGCGATCAGCGCCTCGGGCAGTTCTTCCACTGCGCCGTCGATGATGAGCAGGTCATAGGGTCCGCCTGCCGCCCAGCCGGCATTCAGCGGCCCCTGGACGATCTCTACCTTGGGCTCGCCGGCAAGCGCGCCGCGCGCGATCGCGACCAGCGACTCCTCTTCCTCCAGCGCGACCACCGACCTGGCGAGCCGCGCGAGCACCGCCGCGGCATAGCCGCCCGCGGATCCGACCAGCAGGACGTGATCGTCGGCGCGCACCTGCGCCTCGGTCAGCAGCCGCCCGGTGGCGAGCGGCGAATTATGGTGGCGCCCGCCGACCAGCGGAAGCAGCGTGTCGCGATAGGCGAGCGCATGCTGTTCGGGCGGCAGGAAGGTTTCGCGCGGCACGCGGGCCATCGCTTCGACGACGCGCGAGTCACTCACCGCGTTGGTACGCAGCTGGCTCGCGACCATCGCATGACGCATCGCCTCGAAGCGGTTTGCTTCGACGGGCGTGGGATCGACCGAAAGGGTCATCATAACTCCGGCTTTCTCGCACAACCGTATTAGTTGCGCAATACACTTGTTGCTATCGCTGCGCTTCTATCGCGCTGCGGCGTCGCCGCCAAGCGAGGCTGCGCTCATTTTGAAACTATGTTGACATGGGCCCACCCCTCGCGCATCTCGCCGCCTCGCTTCCGAGGCCCGATGGCGGAGTGGTGACGTAGAGGACTGCAAATCCTCGCACCCGGGTTCGATTCCCGGTCGGGCCTCCAGCGTTTTCCAATAGATACGCAAAAAAGGCGCCCGCTTCGCAGCGGACGCCCTTCCTGTCGTGGGATATTGGCTTAGCGGCGACCGCGGCAGTTGCCGCCATCGACTTCGCGGCCGAGCAATGCGCCTGCACCTGCGCCGATGATCGTGCCGGTGGTGCTGCGGCCGCGATACGAATTGCCGCGGCCAATCTCGCCACCCAGCAAGCCGCCGGCGACTGCGCCGAGGATCGTGCCGGTGGTGCCGCTGCTGCAGCGACGGTAATTGTCGCGATAGCGGTTGCCGCGATAGTTGCGGCGATACTCGCGGCGGTCGTCGCGATAGCCGCGGCCGTCGCGGTAATCGCGCTCATAATAGCCGCGGCCATAATCCTGCGCGGCGGCGGGGGTGGCGGCCATGCCGCCGATGGTGACGGTCGCGGCGAGCGCGGCAGTGAACAAAGACTTGATCATTTCATCCTCCTTCGGGGGCCGATGCCTCCACATGCCGACTCTTTTGCCACGCCGCAGATGGTGCGAGCCTGAATGCGTCCGTTAGCCGCCGTTCATCCGCTGTGGTTTTCGCGTCACTCGACCGCGGAAAAGCACGCCTCGTCGCCGCCGTTTCGAGCCGGGGGCGGAACAAGCGAGGATATTTGTCGGTTTTCACCGGGATAAAGGGAGACGACGCATGTATGATTTCGGCCTCCGCCAGGCGCACAGCGGCTATCGCATCGCCTATCGCCCGCAGGAAACCAATCACTGTCCCGGATGTGGGCGATCGCACTGGATGATCGGCCGGATGACCGCCGAATGCGCGTTCTGCGGCACCGCGCTGCCGCTCGTCGCGGGCGGGAGTTCGGGCAATGGCGTGCTGCGCCCGCGCACCGCCCCGGCGCTCGCCGCCTGACAGGAACGCGGGTGTGCGGGAGGCGTTGCATGTTGCGAGACCCGCGACAGGAGCCTGTGCATGACCGATATTTCCGTCACTTCACCGATCGAGCGAATCGCCCGCGTGATCGCGGCGGAGGCGCTCAGCATCAATGGCGACGGACAGGACCCCAGCGTGGGCGGCGCAGTCGATGCCGTCTGGGAAGCCGAGATCGGCCGCGCGACCGCGGTACTCCGCACGCTGCGCGAACCGACTGCCGAGATGGTCGAGGCCGGCCGCGCTGCCGGCAGCGATCCCGCCGAGATCTGGAACGCGATGGTCCGCTCCGCGATCGCCGGCGAATAAACCCCGGAAAGGTCCTCTCCCCGCTTACGGGGAGAGGAAGCCTGGTCAGAGCCCGCCGCGGCTCTCGCCTTCGTCATTGGGCTTGGCCATGCCGGTGTGCATTTTGGCATTGATCGTGTCGGGCGTGATGTGGCTCAGCGCCGCCTGCAGCTTGTTGACGAAGCCCGAGACGACATGCGGCTTCCGACCCGTCATCGCATCCCAGCCGTCCTGCGCGACCTTGGCCGGATCGGCCTTGTCCGATTCGCCCACTGGCGTGTCGAGCATCCCCGCGCGGCGGAAGAACTCGGTCTCGGTCGGCCCGGGCATCAGCACCGTCACATTGACGTTGGTGTCCTTGATCTCCTCGCGCAGCGCATAGGCCAGGCTGTCGAGATACGCCTTGGTGCCGTTATACACCGCCTGCCACGCGCCCGGGATCAGCCCGGCGATCGATCCGGTGATCAGCACATTGCCCGAATCGCGCTCCACCATCTGGCGGAGCACCTTCTGGAGCAGATAGGTGGTGCCGACGACATTGGTGTCGATCACCCGGCGCCAGTCGGCGACGTCCTGCACCAGGAACCCCTCGCCCAGCCCGAGCCCGGCATTGGCGACGAGCACGTCGATCGGCCGTCCGCCCACTGCCGCGAGCAACTGGTCGTTGCCCTCGAAGCTCGAAAGATCGGCCTGCACCGACGTCACATTGGCGCCATTGCCCTTGAGCTCGCCCGCCGCCGCATCGATCTGCGCCTCGTCGGCGACGACGATCAGGTCATAGCCCTCGCGCACGGCGATCTTCGCGATTTCCTTGCCGATGCCGGTCGAGGCCCCGGTGATCACTGCCAGTTTGTTCGCCATTTTCTGTCTCCTCAGGCCAGTTCGAGGCCGGGCTTGAGCACCACCTTGGTGCAGCTGTCCTGTTCGTCATGGAACATCTTGTAGCCGTCGGGCGCCTGTTCGAGCGGCAGCCGGTGCGAGATCAGGAACGTCGTATCCAGCTCGCCATTGCCGATCATCTCGAGCAGCTTGGGCAGGTATTTCTGCACATGGGTCTGCCCGGTCTTCACCTGCAGTCCCTTCTCCATCAGTGCGCCGAACGGGAATTTGTCGAGGAAGCCGCCATAGACGCCGGGGACCGAGACGCGCCCGCCCTTGCGGCAGGCGAGGATCGCCTGGCGCAGCGCATGCGGCCGATCGGTGCCGAGAAAGGTCGACGCCTTGATCTGGTCGATCACATTATCGGCGAAGAAGCCGTGTGCCTCGAGCCCGACTGCGTCGATCACGGCGTCGGGGCCGATCCCGCCGGTCATCTCCATCAGCGCATGATAGGTGTCGGTCTGCTCGAAGTTGATCGTCTCGGCGCCGAACCCCGCGGCGAGCGATAGCCGGTGCGGGAAATGATCGATCGCGATCACCCGGTGCGCACCGAGCTTGAACGCCGATTGCACCGCGAACAGCCCGACCGGGCCGCAGCCCCACACCGCTACCGTGTCGCCAGGTTCGATGTCGGCATTCTCCGCCGCCATCCAGCCGGTCGGCAGGATGTCCGACAGGAACAGTACCTTGTCGTCCTCAAGCCCGTCGGGGATCACGATCGGGCCGACATCGGAAAAGGGCACGCGGACATATTCGGCCTGCCCGCCGGGATAGCCGCCGGTCAGATGGGTATAGCCGAACAGCGCCGACATCGGCTCGCCGTACATCGTCTGGCCCAGATCCTGATTGTCGGCCGGATTGCCGTTGTCGCACGCCGAGAATTGCGCCTTCGAGCAATGGAAGCAGCTGCCGCACGAGATGGTGAAGGGCACCACTACGCGCTGGCCCTTCCTCAGCGTCGATTTCGGCCCGACATCGACGACTTCGCCCATGAATTCATGGCCGAGGATGTCGCCCTTTTCGAGCGTCGGGATATAGGAATCGTAGAGGTGGAGATCCGATCCGCAGATCGCCGTCGAGGTGATCTTGATGATCGCGTCGCGTGGATTGAGCAGTTCGGGATCGGGGACGGTGTCCATCCGCACGTCATGCTTGCCGTGCCAGGTGAGTGCGCGCATTCGAAATTCCTTCTTTGCCGGGAACGGCCAACGTTCCGTTCGGGCTGAGCTTGTCGAAGCCGGCTATCGGTCGCGCCCCTGCCCTTCGACGGGCTCGGGACGAACGGAAGCCGGACGGAGCATCACGAATAGGCTTCGCGGTTCGGCGGCGTCGTCGTGGCGATCTCGCCGGTTTCCATCAATTGCTTGAAGCGCCGCAGGTCGCGCATCGACTGGATCTGCGGCTCCTTCTGCGTGAATGTCGCGATCAGCTTGCCGACCACGCCGGCGGGCGGATCATAGGCCAGCACCGCGCGCACATAGGTGCCGTGGCCCGGCGGGCCGTCGCGAAACTCGATGCGGCCGCTATTCTTGATGTCGCCTTCGGCTTCCCACGCGATCAGCGTGCCCGGCACGTCCTCGGTGACCACCGAGTCCCATTCATAATCGCCGTTCGGGCCCTTCACCTTCCAGTGCGAGCGCGTGCGATCGAGCACGGTGATCTGCTCGATATTGTGCATGAAGGTCGCGAGGTTCGCGAAGTCGCGCCAATAGGCATACAGCTCCTCGCGCGGTCGCATGATCGAAACGGTGTGGCCCCATACGGTGCCCTCGCCGCCGGCGGCTTCGCTCTTCTGCAGGTCGCTGTCCTTCGAAACATAGGACGGCGCATCGTCGCGTACATCGCTCATGCCGAGCTCCTCAATTCTGTTCGTGGCGTTCGGGATAATCCTCGGGCGTCGCCTCGCCCTGGTTCTTCACCGCCTGGCGGCTTTCGTTCTGCAGCGCTTCGTTCTCGTCGTTTTCGAGCGATGGACCTTCAGTCCCCGCACCGCCTCTGGACAGATCTTTGCCGGACATGACATCTCCTCTCCGGAAGCGAGCGCGCTCGCTATCCAATTGATATAAATCAGTGTTTTCAGTCTTCGCATCCCGCGGATGCTTCGCGTTGCTCAACCCACAGCGATCAAGGGCGTTCCCCCCTTTATTCCCGTCCCTGTCAGGGCGGGGTTAGGGGTGGGTCAGCAAAGGCGAGGCTCGATGCGTCTTTGCTTTGCGTGCGAAGCGTCCCCCGGCCCCTAGCTTGCAGGGAGGGGAGCAGATGGTATTGCGATCCGCATGTCCGCCACACTCACGCTCTACAATTCGCTCACCCGCAGCCTCGAGCCGTTCGCCCCGCTCGACCCTGAAAAGGGCGTGCGCGTCTATTCGTGCGGCCCGACGGTCTATAATTACGCGCATCTCGGAAACCTGCGCGCCTATGTCTTCACCGACACGCTGAGCCGGGTCCTGACGTGGAAGGGCTATGCGCTCACCCATGTCATCAACATCACCGATGTCGGCCATCTGACCAGCGACGCCGATGCCGGCGACGACAAGATGGAGGCCGCCGCCAGGGCCCAGGCGAAGAGCATCTGGGACGTCGCCGCGCATTACACCGCGGCGTTCAAGCAGAACATCGCCGACCTCAACATCCGCCAGCCCAGCCGCTGGTCGGTCGCCACCGATCATATCGAGGCGATGATCGATTTCGCCAAGCAGATCGCCCCCGAGCATTGCTACGAACTCGACAGCGGCCTCTATTTCGACACCAGCACGGTCGCCGATTACGGCCGCCTCGCCGGCACGCAGGACGATGTTCGCGAAGGCCGGATCGATCCGGTCGCCGGCAAGCGCCACGCGCAGGATTTCGCGATCTGGCGCAAATCGCCCCCGGGCGAGCGGCGCCAGATGGAGTGGGACTCGCCCTGGGGCAAAGGCGCGCCCGGCTGGCATCTCGAATGCTCGGTGATGAGCCTCAAATATCTCGGCGCGCCGTTCGACATCCACACCGGCGGGATCGATCACCGCGAGATCCATCACCCCAACGAGATCGCCCAGAACCAGGCGTATTGCGGCTGCAACGACACCGGCGCGCATTTCTGGATGCACAACAATTTCCTGGTCGATCGCCAGGGCAAGATGAGCAAGTCGAAGGGCGGCTTCACCACGCTCCAGTCGCTGATCGACGCGGGCGTGCACCCCCTCGCCTATCGCCTGCTCTGCCTCCAGGCGCATTATCGCAGCGAATTGGAGTTCAGCGCAGAGAACCTCGCCGCGGCACTCACCCGGCTGAAGCGGCTGGTGATGACCGTCCGCAAAATCCTCCCCGAACTCGCCTCGGGGGCGGGAACCAGCGAAGCTGCACAGGACGCGGAGGCCGTTCGCCCCTGGCTCGATCGTCTCGACGAAGCCGTCTCCGACGATCTCAATACGTCCCGTGCGCTGCCGATCCTCGACGAGCTTCTCGCCGACAAGCGCCTTTCCCCGGAAGACAAGGCCGCCGCGCTCGCCGAATTCGACAAGGTCCTCGGGCTGAACCTCCTCACTCTCACCCGCGAGGAACTTCGCGTCCGCCCGGCGAGCGCCACCCTCACCCCGGAAGAAATCAGCGACCGCCTCGTCGAGCGCCAGCAGGCGCGCGTGGTGAAGGACTTCCAGCGCTCCGACACGATCCGCGACGAACTCGCCGCCGCCGGCGTCGAGGTCATGGACGGTGACCCCCTGGGCTGGGACTGGAAGCCCAGCCTCTAGGACCTACGCGCGCTCCAATCCCAAGCCGTCACCCCGGCCTTGTGCCGGGGTGACGAATTGCGGTCGATCCATGCAACGCCCCCTTGCCTCCCGCCCCCCGCATCCGCCAGAACGCCCGGCAACACGGGAGGGCAAGAATGCGCGGACAGGTACTGGGCGTCGATCGCACCAGCGGCGAGGGCCAGATTTCGGGCGAGGACGGCCAGCGTTACTGCTTCCGCCCGGGCGACTGGAGCGACGAGCGTGGCCCTGCGGTCGGCGTGCGCATCGATTTCGCGACCGAGGGAAACCGCGCGATGCGGATCTTCCGGCTGCCCGATTCGGATACCGCCTCGGTCGCCCATCGCCAGCCGCCCGCCAACGATCGCAACAAATATGTCGCCGCGTTGCTCGCCTTCTTCCTCGGCACGCTCGGCATCCACCGCTTCTATCTCGGCCGCAACGGCACCGGGGTGCTGATGATCGTGATTTCGATCACCGTGGTCGGGCTGGTCATCACCGGCCTGTGGGCGCTGATCGACACGGTGCGCTATCTCGTCATGTCCGACGCCGAGTTCGAACACCGCTACGCCCGCCGCTTCGCCTGATGAAGGCCGTCCTCCCCGCCCTCGCGCGTCCGCTGGTCGAGCCGCATCTGCCCGCGGGACTGGACGTCCATTGGTTCGCCTCGGCCGAGGAAGCCGAAGCGATGGTCGCCGACGCGGACATCGGCTGGGTCGACATCAATCGCCCGCCCGAATGGGCCCGTGCGGTGGCAGCCGGCAAGCGGCTCAAATGGCTGTCGACCATCTATGCCGGGCTCGACCGGCTCGACACCGAACAGCTTCGCGCCCGTGGCACGCGCGTCACCAATGGTAGCGGCGTCAATGCCCACACCGTAGCCGAATATGCGGTGATGGGCGCGCTCGTCGCCGCCAAGCGCTACGACCAGGTCGTCCGCATCGCCGACACCTGTGAATGGCCGTTCGACGCGCCGGGCAAGCTCGAGCTGTTCGAAACCAGCGCGCTGGTGATCGGCTACGGCACGATCGGCCGGCTGATCGGCGAGCGCCTCGCCGGCTTCGGCGTCACCGTCACCGGCGTCACCCGCACCGGCGCGCCCGGCACGATCGGTCCCGACGCCTGGCGCGACCGCCTCTCCGAATTCGACTGGATCTTCCTTTCCGCCCCCGCCACCGACACCAGCCGTGCGATGATCGGCGAGACAGAACTCCGCGCGATGAAGCCCTCCGCCTGGCTCATCAACGTCGGCCGCGGCGAGCTGATCGACCAGGACGCCCTCCTCGAGGCGACCACCAAGCGCCGCATCGCCGGCGCCTTCCTCGACACAGTGACTCCCGAGCCACTCCCGCCCGAGCATCCGCTGTGGACCGCGCCCAACATCCTCCATTCGATGCACCTGTCGGGCCGCAGCCAGACCCGCATGTTCGTCCGCGCCGCCAACCTGTTCGTCGAGAACCTCCACGCCTTCCTGGAGGGCCGCCCGCTCCAGAACGAAGTCGACCTCGCAGCCGGCTACTGACCGGGCTTCGGCATCGCCAGCAGCTTGTCCCAGAACGCGTCGTTGAGCAGCGCTTCCATCGTCTTGCCGTCGCTGCGGTCGTCGGGGCAGCCCGCCTGATACGAGAAGGTCCGCGCCGCCATCTCGTCGCTTACCTCGCGGGCAAATTCGGGCCCCAGCCGCCGGGTCAGCACCACCAGCATCGCCCGCGCCGCCTCCGATCCCCATAGCGACCGCGGATCTGGGACATATTCATGGTCGTCGGCATCCTCGCTGTCCGCGTCGAACACGAACTCGTTGTCGAGGTCCTCGTCCAGATCGATGGGCAACGCGTCCATGGGCGATCTCCTTGTTGCTGCACCAACGCGAAGCAACGCGGTTCGCTCCGTCCGGAAACATTTACCCGCGCCGGGTAATTTATTCCCTTGCCAGCCTTTACCCCACGGGGGTAAGGCCTTCGCCATGACCACGCTCGCAGGCTCCAAGATTCGCCGGTTCCGTGAGGAACGCGCCCTTTCCCGCGCCGCTTTCGGCGCCTGGTTCGACACGCCGGGCTCGACCGTGCAGGGCTGGGAGGAAGACGGCAAGCGCGCCTCCGCGGCCGTGCTCAACCAGATCGCCGCCAACGGCATCGCGCATCATCAGGACTGGTACGTCCCCATCCGCAACCTGGAGCAACCCATGGGCTGGACCCCGGACAGCTGGACCAAGGCCGAGGCCCGCCAGCTCCCCAATTACCCCGACAGGCAAGCGCTCGACGCCGCGACCACCCAGATCGCATCCTACCCCCCGCTGGTCTTCGCCGGCGAGGCGCGCGAGCTCACCACCGAGCTCGCCAAGGTCTCGCGCGGCGAGGCATTCCTGCTCCAGGGCGGCGACTGCGCCGAGAGCTTCGCCGAGTTCCACCCCAACAACATCCGCGACACCTTCCGCGTCATCCTCCAGATGGCGGTCGTCCTCACCTTCGCGTCGAAGCTCCCCACGGTGAAGCTCGGCCGCATGGCCGGCCAGTTCGCCAAGCCGCGCAGCGCCGATACCGAAGTGATCAACGGCGTCGAGCTCCCCAGCTACCGCGGCGACAACGTCAACGACATCGCCTTCACCCCCGAGAGCCGCATCCCCGATCCACAGCGCATGGTGCAGGGCTACAGCCAGTCCGCCGCGACGCTCAACCTGCTGCGCGCCTTCGCCACCGGCGGCTATGCCAATCTCCACCAGGTGCACAAATGGACGCTCGACTTCATGGGCCGCAGCCCGTGGTCGAAGAAGTTCGCCGACGTCGCCGACCGCATCGGCGAGTCGCTCGATTTCATGGAGGCGTGCGGCATCAACCCCGACACCGTCCCCCAATTGAAGGGCACCCAATTCTACACCAGCCACGAGGCGCTGCTCCTCCCCTATGAGCAGGCGCTCACCCGGCAGGACAGCCTCACCGGCGACTGGTACGATACCAGCGCGCACTTCCTGTGGATCGGCGACCGCACTCGCTTCGAGAACAGCGCGCATGTCGAGTTCCTGCGCGGCATCGGCAATCCGATCGGGATGAAGTGCGGCCCCAGCCTCGAGCCCGACGCGCTGCTGCGCCTGCTCGACACGCTCAACCCCGGCCGCGTTCCCGGCCGCATGACGCTGATCACCCGCTACGGGCACGACAAGATCGAGAAGGGCCTCCCCGCTCTGGTCCGCGCGGTCAAGCGCGAGGGGCATCCGGTGGTGTGGAGCTGCGACCCGATGCACGGCAACGTCGTCAAGGCCGCCAACGGGTACAAGACCCGCCCCTTCGAGCGCATCCTCGCCGAAGTCCGCGGCTTCTTCGCCGTCCACCGCGCCGAGGGCACTTTCGCCGGCGGCATCCACGCCGAGATGACCGGCCAGAACGTCACCGAATGCACCGGCGGCGCGATCGACGTCACCGAGCAATCGCTGGCGGATCGCTACCACACGCATTGCGACCCGCGGCTGAACGCGGGGCAGAGTCTGGAGCTGGCGTTCCTGCTGGCGGAGATGCTCAATGCGGAGATGGCCGAGCGACGGAAGGCGGCTTAAGGCGGAGGCGGCATATTTTAGCGCGAGCTAAAAGATGACTCGCCGAACGCCCGGCAGCGGGTCGTCGGCGCATCCGCCGAACCCGTCCGACGTCAGCGCGGGCTTTGCCCGCGCCTCTTCAACCGATCGCCCTAACGGGCCGTGACCGTCGCCGCCGCGATCGACGCGTCCTCGGCAGACGTGCCGCCTGAAACGCCCAAAGCGCCAACCACGCGCCCTTGGACGACGATCGGCACCCCGCCACCGATCGCGATCACTTCGTCGGAAGACAGCAGCACCGATCGGCCGCCCAATACCCGCTCTTCCATCACCGCCGTCGTGATCCTTAGCCGCGCCGAAGTCCGGGCCTTTTGCTGGGCGAGCCGAACCGATCCGTAGGGAACGTCGTCCATTCGCGCGAAAGCGACGAGTTCGCCGGACGGCTCGACCACGGCGAACGCCATTTTGTGTCCTCTGGCAGCGCTTTTCTCCATGCCGCCACGGATCAGCGCCAGTGCTTCGCTGATGGCGATCGGTGTGCCGTAGCGATCCAGCGGCGGAGTGGCGGTCTGGGTCGCGCCGGGGGCAGCCACCGATACCGCGCAGGCCAAGGCGATCAGGCTCTTCATCAGGCTCTCCAGCTTTCAGGGCTCAGCGCGGGCCAGCGCATATTCAGCGTCCGAAACATGCTCGAGCCACGCCACACCCGACCCTTCGGAAAGAGCGACATGCGTCATGGCAGAGTTGGCCGTGGCACCGTGCCAGTGCTTCTGACCCGGCGCGATCGTTGCCACATCGCCCGCGCAGATCCGCTCGGCGGGGCCATTTTCGTGCTGCGTCCAGCCGCATCCTTCGGTGACGATCAGCGTCTGGCCCGATGCATGGCGGTGCCAGGCGGTCCTTGCCCCCGGGGCAAACCGCACCGTTGCCCCGGAAATCCCCGATCCTTCCGCCGGGCCAAAGCGTGCGGAAACCTGCACCGTGCCGGTGAAGTTGTCAGCCGGGCCGCGAGTTACCGGTCCCGAGCCCCTTCGTACGATGCGCAAGATATCGTCCTTGGTCTCCAAAGCCGTCGGTCCTTGCATCTCGGCGGCGGTAATTCCGCGAGACTCCAGCACCTGCCGAGCCACGCCGAGCGCCGAGACGGCGTCCGGCCAGCCCGCGTAAAAGGCCAGATGAGTTATCAGCGCGCCGATCTCAATTGGCTTTACGCCATTGTCGAGCGCGCGGTTGAGATGCCCCGGCAGCTGCGCAACGTGCCCGCCGGCGATCAGTGCGGAAACCGTGACGAGACTTCGATCGCGCGGGCTCAGGTCGCGCCGGCGCCACACCTCGCCGAAAAGCACCTCGTCGGTGTAGCCCGCGAGCGCAGGTGTCACCCAGCGCATATCCTCCGGCGCGACGCGCGCGGGCTGCTCTTGCGCGATCGCGGGAGCGGCGATCAACGCCGTCGCCACCGTCACCGCGGCAAGCGGGCTCACTGCCGCACCGCCGGCGGCGCTTCGCGGCCGGAATGGACGAGCACCGCATCGGGCAGCCGCTGCCCGCGTATCTCGATTGCACGCACCGCCATATCGAGTTCCTTCAGCTCGTCGGGCGTGAAGCGGATCGACGACGCGCCGATATTCTGGAGCAAATGTGCCGCATTGGTCGTCCCGGGGATAGGAACGATCCACGGTTTCTGCGCCAGCAGCCACGCCAGCGCGATCTGCGCAGGCGCCGCCTGCTTGCGCTCCGCCCAAAGCTTCACGAGTTTCACGAGTTGCAGGTTATGCGAAAGGTTCTCGGGGGCGAAGCGCCCTTCCACCGCGCGGATGTCGCCCGCTGCAAACCGCGTGTTCGCATCGATCCAGCCGGTGAGGAGCTGCACGCCGAGCGGGCTCCACGGCACGAAACCGATGCCCAGCTCTTCGCACACGGAAAGAACTTCCTCCTCAGGGCCGCGCCATAGCATCGAATATTCGCTCTGGACGGCAGTGACCGGCACGATCGCATGCGCGCGGCGAAGCGTGTTGAGCCCCATTTCCGAGAGTCCCCAATGCCGGACCTTGCCTTGTCGCATCAGGTCCCGGACCGCACCTGCCACCTCCTCGATCGGCACGTCGGGATCTACGCGGTGTTGGTACAGCAGGTCGATATGATCGGTGCGCAGGCGTCGCAACATCCCGTCGACGACCAGCTTGATGTGATCCGGACGACTGTTGAGGCCTGGACGCCGCGCGCCAGTCTCCAGATCGATGTTCCAGCCGAATTTCGAGGTGATCACCACCTTGTCCCGAAACGGCTGGATGGCCTCGCCGAGGATGCGCTCGCATTCGTGGGGACCATAGGCCTCGGCGCAGTCGAAGAACGTCACGCCATGGTCGAATGCAGTTCGGAGGAGATTGACCATCTCTGGCCGATACGGTGTCTCGGTCGTGTATTTGCGACTGTGATTCTGGACGCCCAGCCCCACGCTGGATACTTCCAGCGAGCCGAGCCGTCGCCGCCCGTTGGCAAAGACGGCGCGCGAACGTCCCACCCCGTTCGCATCGCCTGAAGGCGTCGCGGCCAGCAATGGCGAGGCGGCGAGCGCCCCCGCACCAGTGAGAATGCCGCGCCGACCCATGTGAATCTGCCGATCGTTGATCATCAACTGGCCTTTCATTCGGACGCGCCGGAGAACTCCCAAGCGCCATTCTCCGTTCGCGGCGATGATATAGCCAAACCACTGCTTCGATTAGACATGGCAAATCACTTGGGTCTATGACTCCAGGTCATAAGTTAGCGGTCGAGGTCAGCGCGGCGATGCAACGGGAAGAGCTTGGCAATCTGGCGATGTTCCTCGCTGTAGCGGAGGAACGTAGCTTCACGCGCGCAGCCGCCAAGCTTGGCATCTCGCAATCAGCCCTCAGCCATTCGATGCGACGGCTGGAAGCCAAGCTGGGTCTGCGTCTCCTGACTCGCACCACGCGAAGCGTCGCGCCTACCGAGGCTGGAGAGCGACTCCTCGAGACGCTCGGACCAGCGATCGAAGAGATCGATGAGAGGATCGCGTCGTTGACCGAGCTTCGCGAACGACCGGCAGGCACGATCCGCATCACAGCATCGGAGCACGCCGCACGTACCTTGTTATGGCCTGTGATCGACCGGCTCACTGCCGAACATCCCGACATCCGCATCGAGCTCAATATCGAGTCCAAACTCACGGATATCGTGGCGGAACGCTTCGATGCCGGAGTGCGCCTGGGGGAGCGGCTTGAGCAGGATATGATCGCCGTGCGGATCGGGCCGAGGCTCAGAATGGCGACGGTGTGCGCACCGGTATATCTCGCGCAGAAGAGTACGCCGGAAACGCCCCACGACCTGGCCGGACACAGCTGCATCAACCTTCGAATGATGAACGGCGGAGTCTATTCGTGGGAGTTCGAGAAGGACGGTCGCGAGTTACGCGTGAAAGTCGATGGACAGCTCGTACTCAATAATGTCGATCTGATCGTGGCTGCAGCGCTTGGCGGTCACGGGATCGCGCATCTCATCGAGGATCGCGTCGCCAGGTTGATGGCCGAGGGCGTGTTAGTCCGGCTGCTTGACGACTGGTGCGAGCCATTCGACGGCTATCACCTCTATTATCCCAGCCGCCGTCAGCCTTCACCAGCCTTCACGTTGTTCTTGGATGCCATGCGCTCCGGCGCGACGCTGTAGAAATCACTTTCCTACAAGATGCCGCATATGCAATGTTCTTCATATGTTCGAATCTGCAGAATCACTCCAGTCTCCCGCACAAGAGGAGCCCGACAACCTCCTCCTCTTCACCCCCCACCCCATGCCTGCGCGCGCCGGCGGGTGGTCGGCGGAGCGGCAGATTGCGTTTATCGAGTGCCTGCGGCGCATCGGCGTGGTCGCCGCGGCGGCGCGGTCGGTGGGGATGACGGCTGCCGCCGCCTATCAGCTGCGCAAGCGCGCCGGGCCGGACAGCGGCTTTTCCCGCGCATGGGGCCACGCGCTCGACGAGGCGCAGTGCGTGGCGATCGACGAAATCCGCACCCGCGGCTTCGGCCCGGTCCGCGAAGCGATGTTCCGGGGCGGGCGGCAGGTCGGCTGGCGCGAGCGCTACGACAACAGGCTGCTCTTCGCCGCGCTGCGCGCGATGGACGGCGCATCGGGCCGCTTCGAAGCGCGCCATGGCGTGAGCGTCACCGAAGCCCTTCTGCGCGCCCGGGGCGAAAGCAATGAAGTTGCGCCGATACGCAACAACGTTGCTGGTCCACCGTGAAAACCGTAAAACTGCGCGGCGCAAATCCTACAGGCTGCCACGTCTTTCGGCCCTGCCGTCACAAACCGACACATCGCTGTAATATCGCGCTGCCACAGGCAACGACGCCGGCGCAGGGCCCCCTCCTTTTGGCGCCGGCTCCTCGAACTACGGGGCGGCTCCGGCCGCCCCGGCTTTTCGCGCTATTCGGGCCGGTGGCACACCGCCTCGATATTGCTCCCGTCGGGGTCGAGCACGAACGCGGCATAATAATTCGGATGATAATGCGGGCGGATGCCCGGGGCGCCATGGTCGGTCCCGCCCGCCGCCAGCGCCGCGGCGTGGAACGCGTCGACCTGCGCGCGGCTCTGTGCGGTGAACGCGACATGCGTGCCCTGCCCCACCCGCTCCTTGTCGCCGATCCAGAAGAACGGATGGTCGTCGGCGCCATAGCCGATCGCAGTGCCGCCGCTGTCGGTCTGCTCGGGCGTGACGCGCATGATCTCGGCGATGCCCAGCGGCGCCAGCGCGGCGGCGTAGAAGGCGTCGGACCGGGCGATGTCCGAAATCGCGAAACCGACATGGTCGATCATGATGGCGTCTCTCCTTTGGAGTTCAGGGGAACAGGTCGATCACTTCGGCGCCCTCGCCCTCGGCATCGAGCAGCAGGGTGCGGTGGCAATGTTCGGGATTGCGCTCGTAGCACAGCAGGGCGCTGGGCTTCTCCGCCGCGAGCGCGCGCATCCTGGCTGCCTCTGCTTGCGCTTCAGGAAGCCCGAGCTGGGTTTCGTACACTGCCTCCAGCGTCGCGACATCGCCTTTCTTGGCTGCGTCGCGCCCCGGCTTGGGCGTGCCGAGATTCTTCAGGTGGACATATTCGATGCCCGCGTCCTTCAGGCTCGCCGCGAGGATATTCTTGGAAAAGCCCGGCCGGCGCGACAGCGGCAGCGCCCGCACGTCGATCAGCCGCTCGACGCCCGCCTTGTGCAGCGCCGCGAGGAACTCGGCCATCGTCGTCGCCTCATATCCGATCGTGTAGATCTTCATGTGTAATACTCCGCACCACGCCCCAGGCGATCAACGCCTGGCCGGCGAAATAGGTCGGCCAGATCAGCGACCCCGGCAGCGCGGAGGTCGCCAATGGCCCGAGCTGCCCGAAGATGAGGAGATCCGAGAAGACGAACAACGCCGCGCCCATCGCCACGCTAAGCGGAAACCGGCTGGTCGCCGCGGTCCCGAACATCGCCCCCAGCCCCGCGGCGTACAGCGCGATCCCCGGCGCCGCGCTGCGGTCTGCGGGCAATGCCCAGGAGATTGCGGTCACCGTGAGCGCAATCACCACGGCCTGCCATAGCGACCCGCTCCGGTTGCGCAGGTACAATGCCGCGGCGACGAGATGCCCGGCCAGGAAGGCGACTGCCCCAATGGTGAGTCCATGCGTCTCGATCAGCACGTCGCCCAGCGCGTACAGCCCCAGCGCCCCGGCGATCAGCCATCCGTCGGCGGTCCGCGCCTGCATCGCCGCCCACGCCGCGAGCAGCCCGACCCCGGCGCCCTTCCACGCCGCGCTCGCGGCCAGCGGCACGGCGATCCAGTGCGTGGCATAGAAGCTCCACCCCGCGATCAGCGCGAGCAGGAGCAGCGGGCGGGCGGTGCGAGCGTCCATGCCGCGAGCATACCGCAGTCGTCGCCTTTGTCATGCGCCGCGCATCCCGCTATCGGCACCGGCAATGACACACGACATCCACATCATCGGCGGCGGCCTCGCCGGCTCCGAAGCCGCCTGGCAGCTCGCTCAGGCCGGGCACAAGGTCAAGCTCTCCGAAATGCGCGGCACGGGCGAGAAGACGCCCGCCCACCATACCGACAGCCTCGCCGAGCTCGTCTGCTCGAACAGCTTCCGCTCGGACGATGCCGAGCGCAACGCCGTCGGCTTGCTCCATCAGGAGATGCGCGACCTCGGCTCGCTGATCCTGACCCAGGGCGACATCCACAAGGTCCCCGCCGGCTCGGCGCTGGCCGTTGACCGCGACGGCTTCTCCGCCGGCGTCACCGCCGCGCTCGAAGCCCATCCCAACATCACCATCGTCCGCGAACGCGTCGATCAGCTGCCCGCCGAGGGCCTGACCATCGTCGCCACCGGGCCCCTAACCGCCCCCGGCCTCGCCGAGAGCATCGGCACCGCTACCGGCAAGGAGGCGCTGGCCTTTTTCGACGCCATTGCCCCGATCGTCCATTTCGAGAGCATCGACTTCACCACCGCCTGGTATCAGTCGCGCTGGAACAAGGGCGAGGGCAAGGATTACATCAACTGCCCGATGTCGAAGGACGAATATCTCGCCTTCCACGCCGGCCTCCTCGCCGGCGAGAAGACCGAATATCGCGAGTGGGAGAACGTCCCCTATTTCGAAGGCTGCATGCCGATCGAAGTGATGGCCGAGCGCGGCGTCGAAACGCTGCGCTATGGCCCGATGAAGGGCGTCGGCCTCGATGATCCGCGCACCGGCCGCTGGCCCTACGCCGTCGTCCAGCTTCGCCAGGACAATGCCAGCGGCACGCTGTGGAACATGGTCGGGTTCCAGACCAAGCTGAAGTACGGCGCGCAAGTCGAGCTGTTCCGCACGATCCCCGGGCTCGAAAATGCCGAGTTCGCCCGTCTGGGCGGGCTCCACCGCAACACCTTCATCAAGTCCCCCGAGCTGCTCGATCCGACCTTGCGGCTCAAGGCGCGCCCCAACATCCGCTTCGCCGGCCAGATCACCGGCTGCGAAGGTTATATCGAGAGCGCCGCGATCGGCCTGCTCGCCGGCCGCTTCGCCGCCGCCGAACTCACCGGCACGACGCTCGCCGCCCCGCCGCGCGAGACCGCGCTTGGCGCGCTGCTCGCCCACATCACCGGCGAGGCCGAAGTCGAGACCTACCAGCCGATGAACGTAAATTTCGGCTTGTTCCCGCCGATCGAGGGCCGCACCAAAAAGGCCGACCGCAAGCTGATGTATACGTCGCGTGCCCGCGAGGCATTCCGGAGCTGGGCGCCTGCCTAGGGTCTGTGCCCAATTGGATTGATCGCGTGCCGCTCGGGGGTGGCGGTTTCTCTGCGGCTGAGGGGCGTCTGGCTGCGGCCTGACAACCCGCTTGAAATGTAGGATTTCGCCTGCTGGGGTCGACGCTCGGAGGCCCTCGCCCCTTGCTCTTTGACAGTGTCGATCCCGGCCAGAACGCAGATCGCGTTGGCTGAACTTCTGCGATTTTCCACCAGATCACGCCGCCGCTGGAATGTGCGGGATAGTGTGACCCTGGTGTGACCTTTGGTTTTGTAAAATGCACGCCCCGCCGCGATAGCCCTCGCCTCGACCGGCCAGGGCTTCCAATCGAGGCCGATTCTAGTCCTCGACGTCCTCCTTGGCAGGAGCGCTTGGGCAGGCGCATTTGGGCTTGGGCCCAGCCCGCGGTTTGGGTGCTGTCGTAAGGAACTCGGCGCGGGTGAGCGCTCCCGTGCGATCCGCGTCCGCCCCGGCGAACTTGGCGGTCGTCTTCACCGCCCATTCCTCGAAATCGAGTTTCCCATCACGATTGACGTCGAGCTTGGCGAACGCTTTCCGGCGCAACAGCAGATATTCGTCGCGGGTCACCGCGTCGTTGCGGTCCTTGTCATAGCGATCGAAACGCTTCTGCTCCCGCGTCTTGGCAGTGGCGCTCGGCGCCTCGGCAGCCAGGGCCTCCTCCGGCGCCAGCGCAGCTGATCGCGCAGCCGGAGCGGCGGGAAGCATCGCTTCGGACGCTGCCGAACCGCGAAACAGGAATATACCCGAAAACGCCAGCAACAGCGCCGCGCCCGCACCTGCAAAATAACGCCACATCGAAGGACTCCCCCGATTGCCGAAGCGGACAGGCTACGCGCCTTACGCCGGCTGGCAAGCCCCTACCGTCCGGTAAGGCGATGCCACAGCAACCGGCCGACACGATGCGGCGCGCCGACGGGCGGTTCGGCACCCTGCGGCGTGCGCAGGTCCAGCCGCGCCAGATGCGCAATCGCACCCAGCGCGCGGCCATTGCGGCTCCACCGCGCCGCGGCAGCTTCCTCCAGCAGGGGCAGTGCCAAAGCGCGCGCCATTTCGGCTTCCCCCGCCCCACGAAGATTGCGCGCCAAGTCCGCCAGCGCCCAGCCCTGCCCTGCCGCGGCAAGGGGATCGCGAGCGCCGGCACCGATCGCGGCGCCTGCGACGACGAAGACCTGTCCCCGCCCCCCCGCGAACCGCTGCAGCGCGTCGCGCGTCAGCGCCTCTTCCTCGATCAATACTTCCCAGCCATGGACGATCGGCACGAGCGCAGCGCCGGCCACGTCGCGAGTCAGCACGTCCCGTTCAAGCGCCGCCAGCACGGGTTCGGCCGGCGCCGCCGCCTGGTCGAGCTTGGCCAGCGCCTCCCGCCACCAGGCAAGCCTCAGCTGCCCCAGCGCCGGCTCGCGCGTCGTCCGGAGCAGCAGCGCCAGCGCATCGTCGAGCGCAAGCAACGCCTCGAGCGCCCCGCGGCCGCCCGGTGGCGCGTAGGACAGCGCCAGCGCCCGCTCGGGATTCGGAGGTCCCTCTCCGATCGAGCCCTCTCCGGTCATGTCCGGATCCATAAGCGTAACGTTAACCAGCTGGATTTAAGGGACGTTAGCTGTGCGTGCAGCATTATGCCGCGTTGAGCAGGGACCGGGATCGCGAACATGGTGGGCAATCGGCAAGGCGTGACGGAGGCAAGGGCGTTTCTTACGCGGTTCGCGCGTGACACCCGGGCGAACACGCTCGCGATCATGGCGATGGCGATCGTTCCGCTTGCCGGAATGGTGGGTGCAGGCATCGACATCAGCCGCATGTACATCGTCAAGACGCGGCTGCAACATGCCTGCGATGCCGGCGCGCTCGCCGGCCGCAAGGCGATGGGCGCGGGAACCTGGAACCAGACCGGCACCATCGATGGATCCTCTCAGGCCAATTATCCGCTGAAGATCGCCCAGCGCTATTTCGACGGGAACTTCGACAAGACCGCCTATGGCGGCACGGAACCCGCAATAGAATTCCTCGAAAACGCCGGCAAGGTTTCCGGCAAGGTCTCGGTAGCGCTGCCGATGACGCTGATGCGCATTTTCGGCCGCACGTCCGAGACGCTGGCCGTCGCCTGCGAAGCGGACATGCGCCTGCCGAACACCGACGTGATGTTCGTACTCGATAACACCGGGTCGATGGGCGACACGCCATCGGGCGACAGCCAGACCAAGCTGCAATCGCTCAAGGACGCCGTAAAGTGCTTCTACGAGATCGTGGCGCGGCTCGACACGACAGAGGACTGCACGACGGGCAATCCCAGCGGCGGCGTCGGCGCCGAGACGCAGGTCCGCTTCGGCTTTGTTCTCTACGACACCAACGTCAATGTCGGGAAGCTGCTGCCCACCAGCTATTTTGCCGACAACTGGACCTTCCGATCGCGTGAGATAGATTCGATAGCCTATCCGACGCAGGGGACGCCTACCTCGACCACTGCCACGGCGTGGAACGCCGCAGGCGCTTGGCAGGACAAGGCCTTCAGCAGAAGCACGACCTCGAACAATTGCTCGAGCAATGTGCCTGCGACCACCACGACCGATGGGTCATCAACGACAACGCAGCTGTCGAGCACGGAGTCTCCGGGTTTCCGCACGGTGACCTACAAGACGGAAACTCAGGTCACCAAGACCGAATATCGATACGATAGCTATGTCAGCAACCCGAAGACCTGCGTTTACGACAAGCGCGAGACGACGGGCGTCAAGACGATCAATTACACGCGGAAGGACACGGCGCAGGTCACCTGGAATTACGGTGCGATCTCCCAAAACATCGCTGGCCTGAAAAATGGTGCGGACGCGTGGAACAGCTCCGTCCAGCTGCGGATCGGCAACAACGGCGTCATGAAGACGGTCGGCTGGGACGGGTGCATCTCGGAGCGCAAGACGCTTCAGGATATCGACTTCACCGCCACGAAGCTTCCAGCCGAGGCGATGGATCTCGATATCGATACCGAACCCAGCCAGGGCGACCCGGACTCGCTGTGGGGACCGGTCATGAAGGACATGATCTATACGCCCAATGGCGGGTTCAGCACTTGGGTTGCGGGCGATCAAAAATCCACTGCCAACTACACCAATGGCTCCAGCTATTCTTGCCTGGCCGAATCGCGCAAGCTCCAGGAATGGCGGGATGCATCGATTTTCGAGACGTACGTCGACTCGATGCGCAAGGGCGGGAACACCTATCACGATATCGGTCTGATCTGGGGCGCCCGCCTTATGTCGCCGACGGGCATCTTCAAGACGGAGAACGCCACCACGCCCAAGGGCGGTGAAATCCAGCGTCACATGATCTTCATGACCGACGGCGATCCTTGCACTGCCGCGCAGAACTATACTGCTTATGGCGTCGGCTGGTTCGACCATCTGCAGACCACTGCCGATCAGGCTCCGAGCAATGACATTCGCTGCACGCAGGGTCACGCGCTCACGGATCAGGTCAACGCGCGCACCCAGGCGATCTGCAAGGAGATCAAGAAGAAGGACGTTACCCTGTGGGTCATCACCTTCGGCTATGTGGATCCCCGCACCGTCACTCGCATGACCACCTGCGCGTCTGACGGGCGCTACTACAGCGCGAACAACAAAGCGGACCTGCAGAAGACCTTCAAATCGATCGCCGACCAGATCTCCGCATTGCGACTGACGAACTGATGCGCGCGCTCGCTTTCCCGCAGCGCTGCCGGCGCCTGCTTCGCGACCAGCGCGGTTCGACACTCGTCGAGTTCGCGATCATCGCACCGGTCATGGGGCTGGTCCTGCTCGGCGGCTTCGATATCGGCCACACGCTCTACATGCGCGCTACGCTGCAGGGCGCGCTGCAGAAGACCGCGCGCGATTCCGCGTTGGAGAGCGGCGCGTCGGCGACGGCGCAGGCGAAGTTCGACCAGAAGATCACCGACCAGGCCACGGCGCTGGCCAACAACGCAAACGTCAAAATCGTCCGGCGTTCCTATCGAACCTTCGAGGACGCCGCCGCGGCGCGCGCAGAGATCTGGACCGACGTCAACGGCAATGGCCGCTGCGACGATGGCGAACCCTATCAGGACGCCAATCTGAACGATGTCTGGGATTCTGACGGAGGCAATGGCGGCCAGGGCGGTGCAAAGGATGCCACGCTCTATACGGTCACGGTTTCCTATCCCCGCTTCTTCCCGCTCTACAATCTCGTCGGCGGGTCGAACCTCACAAAGGTCAGCGCATCGACGGTGCTGCGCAACCAGCCGTATGCCGACCAGGGCACCTATGGCAGCGCCGTCTCCAGGAATTGCACATGATCGGGACCAAGGCCTTCTTTGCGCGGCTGCGTCAGGACCAGAGCGGGCTCGCTATGCTCGAATTCGCGTTCATCCTGCCGATCTTTCTGACTATGGCGCTGACTGGTGCGGAGCTTACGCAATATATCACCACGCGCATGCGCATCAGCCAGATCGCCTTGCAGCTCGCCGACAACGCGGCGCGGATCGGCTCCGGCGCTCCGATCGCGTCCAAGACGATTACCGAAGCCGATATCAACGATCTGCTGACCGGTGCCGGGATGCAGGCGAGCGAACTCAATCTCCAGGCCAATGGCCGGGTAATCATCTCGTCGCTCGAGCCTGACACGGCGCATGCAGGCAAGTATCTCATCCGCTGGCAGCGTTGCTGGGGCTCGGCGGCGCATGCATCGAGCTATGGACTGGCGGGCGCGGACAATCTTACCGGCATCGGGCCGGGAAACAAGGCCGTGCCGCCGCCGAACGGCGTTGTGATGTTTGCCGAGGTGTATTATAAATATACGCCACTCATCAAGACGTCGCTGGCACCCAGCGCCGACATGGTCGAAACCGCATCGATGATGGTCCGCGACCGTCGCGACACCAGCGACGATACCAAGCTGGCCAACGGCTCCAACAACCCCAATCCGCAGCACCCGAACGGGATCTACAAGGTTTCCGGCGTAACCGCTTCGACCTGCTAACGCGCAAGCGGGACGCGCGAGGCGCCCCGCTCGCCGCTCAACCCTTGTAAGTAACCTTCTTCACCGCGGCGACCACGCGCGCCGCATCGACCAGTGCCAGCTTCTCGAGATTGGCCGCATAAGGCAGCGGCACGTCCTCGTTGGTGACGCGCAGCACCGGCGCGTCGAGGTCGTCGAAGCCCTGCTCCATCGCCACTGCGATGATCTCCGACGAAATCGAGCAGGTCGGCCAGCCTTCCTCGACCACGACCATACGGTTGGTCTTCTTCAGGCTCTCGAGCACCGTCGCGGTGTCGAGCGGGCGCAGCGTGCGCAAGTCGATGACCTCGGCTTCGATCCCCTCGCCCGCCAGCGTCTCGGCGGCTTCGAGCGCGAGGCCGACGCCGATCGAGTAGGACACGATCGTCACGTCCTTGCCCGCACGCACGATACGCGCCTTGCCGATCGGCAGGACGTAATCGTCGAGCTTGGGCACTTCGAAGCTGCGACCGTAGAGCAGCTCGTTCTCGAGGAACACGACCGGGTCTTCGCTGCGGATCGCCGCCTTGAGCAGGCCCTTTGCGTCGGCCGCGTCATACGGCGCGATCACGATCAGGCCGGGAACGCTGGCGTACCACGGGCCGTAGTTCTGGGAGTGCTGCGCGCCGACGCGGCTCGCCGCGCCGTTAGGGCCGCGGAACACGATCGGGCAGCGCATCTGGCCGCCCGACATGTAATTGGTCTTCGCAGCCGAGTTGATGATGTGATCGATCGCCTGCATCGCGAAGTTGAACGTCATGAACTCGATGACCGGCTTGAGCCCGCCCATCGCCGCGCCCGTGCCGATGCCGGCAAAACCATATTCGGTAATCGGCGTATCGATCACGCGCTTGGCTCCGAACTCGTCGAGCAGGCCCTGGGTTACCTTGTAGGCGCCCTGATATTCAGCGACTTCCTCGCCCATCACGAAGATGCGCTCGTCCTTGCGCATTTCCTCGGCCATCGCATCGCGCAATGCCTCGCGGACAGTCGTCTTGACCATCTCGGTGCCCTCCGGGATCGCCGGATCGGCAACGGTCGCCGCCTTGTCGCTGGCGAGCTGTGCGGTGCCGCTTTCGGCCTTCTTGGGCGCCGGTGCTTCGGACTCGGCGGATTTCTGCTCTGCGGCAGGCGCTTCGGCCTTCGGCGCCTCGGCAGCGGGCGCCGGAGTCGGTGCAGGCGACGCGTCCTCGCCCTCGGCCGCGATTGTCGCGATCACCGTGCCGACCTTCACGTTATCGGTGCCCTCGGCGACCAGAATCGACGCGATCGTGCCTTCGTCGATCGCCTCGAATTCCATCGTCGCCTTGTCGGTCTCGATCTCGGCAAGGATGTCGCCCGACTTCACCGTGTCGCCTTCCTTGACGAGCCACTTGGCGAGCGTGCCCTCTTCCATGGTCGGCGACAGCGCCGGCATCTTGAGTTCGATCGCCATCTCAATAGGTCTCCACCAGCACGTCGGTGTATAGTTCCGCGGGGTCGGGTTCGGGGGTCTGCTCGGCGAAATCGGCGGATTCGTTCACGACTTTCCGGATTTCCTGCTCGAGCGCCTTGAGCTCGTCTTCCTTGACGCCGAGCGCATCCAGCTCGCGCTTGACCGCTTCGATCGGGTCGGACTTGTCGCGGACCGACTGGACTTCCTCGCGGCTGCGATACTTGGCCGGGTCGGACATCGAGTGGCCGCGATAGCGATAGGTCTTCATCTCGAGGATGATCGGGCCCTTGCCCGCGCGGACCCAGGCCAGCGCTTCCTCGGCGGCGCCGCGGCAGGCGAGCACGTCCATGCCGTCGACCTGGATGCCGGGGATGCGGAAGCTCTCGCCACGCTTGTAGAGCTGATCCTCCGAGGACGACCGGTTGACCGAGGTGCCCATCGCGTACTGGTTGTTCTCGATCACATAGATGATCGGGAGCTTCCACAGCTCGGCCATGTTGAACGATTCATAGACCTGGCCCTGGTTCGACGCGCCGTCGCCGAAATAGGCCATCGCGACGCCGCCGTCCTCATTATACTTGTGCGCAAAGGCGAGGCCCGTACCCAGCGAGACCTGCGCACCGACGATGCCATGGCCGCCGTAGAACTTCTTCTCGGTCGAGAACATGTGCATCGAGCCGCCCTTGCCGCGGCTGATGCCTGCCCCGCGCCCCGTCAGCTCGGCCATGATCACTTTGGGATCGATGCCATAGGCAAGCATGTGGCCGTGATCGCGATAACCCGTGATCACCGAATCTTTGTCGCCGTCGAGCGCCGACTGCAGGCCGACCGCAACGGCCTCCTGGCCGATATAGAGGTGGCAGAAGCCGCCGATGAAGCCGAGGCCGTAAAGCTGGCCAGCCTTCTCCTCGAAGCGGCGGATCAGCAGCATCTGCTTGTAGAAGCCGAGCAGCTCCTCCTTGGAGGCGTTGAACCGCTCTGGTTCGTTCGGACGTTCGCGGTTCGGTACCGCAGGTTCGGTGGAAGCTTTTCGTGCCGGTGCTTTGGCCACAGGAAATCCTCATGCCCGGGGGAGGTGAATGGGGGGCCTATAAGCGCCTTCCCCGCCCCGACGCAACGTCAACGCGCGGGAAAGACCGACGTTCATGGTTGGACACGGACCAGCAACGATAGGCACCGCGAAAAATCTATGCTCCAAGCGCACCATGGGGTTCCTGCAGCTGCTGAAGTCGCTCGACGACTTGCTCTACGAAGTGATGAGCTGGCTCGTCTTCTATCCGCTAACGCTGTGGCGTACGCTCCGCCATCCGTGGGCGATGATGGCCTATTCGGACGCCGAGCTGCACGACAGCGTCGAGCAGCAATATACCGATACGCTCAGCCCGCCGCTGTTCCTGCTGCTGACGCTGATTCTCAGCCACGTCGTAGAGCTGACGGTGCTCGGCCAGAGTAGCCTCGTCGCCGACAAGACCGGCTTAGCCAGCCTGATTACTGACGATACGACGCTGCTGCTGATGCGGCTGCTGGTGTTCAGCATCTTCCCGCTGCTGATGGCCGTGCGCCTGATCCGCAAGCAGAAGAGCGCGCTGACCCGCGACACCTTGCGGCAGCCCTTTTATAGCCAATGCTATCCGGCTGGGATGTTCGCGCTGCTGCTGGGTCTCGGCAGCATCGCCACGCAATTGCCTTGGCCACAGCTCCGGCCCGTCGGTTTCGCGCTGATCGTCGCGGCCTTGCTCTGGTATGGCAGCCTTCAGACGCGCTGGTTTTCGCGCGAACTCGGCATCTCGCTGCTTCGCGGCTTCTGGGTCGCCACGGTCGGCATGGTCGAGTGCGTCATCGCAATCATATTGATCGCGCCGCTGCTCGCCT
Organism: Sphingomonas sp. LM7; assembly: GCF_002002925.1. Lineage (NCBI taxonomy): Bacteria > Pseudomonadati > Pseudomonadota > Alphaproteobacteria > Sphingomonadales > Sphingomonadaceae > Sphingomonas > Sphingomonas sp. LM7. The sequence continues at coordinate 1,174,333 of NZ_CP019511.1, forward strand.
GAGCCACGACGGTGTCGGTCAGAACCCGCCGCCGCCGCGCCAATCGCCGACATCGCAACGGCCAACGAAGTTGGTCGCGGCACGGATCCGGATCTGCCGTGTTCGCCGGTCGATCTCGACGCGCGGCTTGTTCATTCCGTTGAGCCGGTAGCCGCCGGTAATCCGGTCGGGCGTGACGACGAGGTCGCTCAGGTCCCACCAGCCATTCTGCCCGCCCGAATGGATCGGAGAGACCAGTTTGCCGCCCAGGTGGATGCGCCCGCGCCCATGCCAGATCTCGATCTGCACGTCCGACGCGAAGCCTTCGCGGCCCAACGTCGTGCCATATTGCGGCTCGTAGCGGTGCGTGCGCGAATTATAGACATAGCCCGACTGGAATTGCGCAGCGGGGGCGCTGCCGGCGCCGTAGCAGATCAACGTCAGCGAAGGCCCGCCGCGATCGCCATAACCGTCGTCCTGGTCTGGACGCGGACGATCGGCCACCGGCCGGTCGGGCCGCGGTGGTCGCGCCGGCTGCTGGTTGCAATTCGCCTCGGGGACCTGCTGGATCGCGCCATAGCGCCCGTTGCTCGTCGCAACCGAGATGCACTGGCGCTGCCGATCACCCCACCAGAACGACCATTTGGTGTCGCGCACCGTGTTGGTGGTGACGAATTGATAGCCGCGCGCCTCGAGCTGCGTCTCGCCACCGGCGGCGCGGGCGCCGACCAGGTCGGCCAGGTCGGGCGCACTCTGCGCATATGCCGGGCCGGCAGCAGCGAGGCAGGAGATCGACAGAATCGCGAAATGCTTCGACAGCAACATGGGAAACGCCTCCAGGATGACAGGCATGCGTACCATGATTTTGTTACAATGGGAGAGTTCGCGCCGCAGCGCAGCGACTATTATTTGTCCAGCGGGACGATCACTTCGTCGGGACGCGCAACGTTGAGCTGCTTGCGCACCAGTTCATCGACCATGTCGGGATCGGCGCCACGCTTGGGATCGAGCAACTCGACGCGGTTCTTCAGCTCTGCGCGCTTCTTGGCGAGCGCCGCATATTCGACGTTCTTCTGCGCCAACTCGGCCTTGAACTCCTTGGCCGCGACCACGCCGGTCGGGCCCAGAACCGCATTGTATCCGAAAAAGCCGACAGCGATCAGCACCGCGGCGGGAAGCCCCGCGCGGCGCAACAGGGTACGGATCGGAGAGTTGCGCGACATAGGTTGATTCTCGCGTAACCACGCCCGTTAATCAAGGCCGCACTTTCACTTAGCCGCCCGGCGGCCAGAGAAATGCCGCGCCACCCCGGCACAAGGCCGGGGTGGCAAAATGGATCAGCCCTTGAGCACCGAGCGCCCCGCATAGCGCGCAGCGTCGCCCAGTTCTTCCTCGATGCGGATGAGCTGGTTGTACTTGGCGAGCCGGTCCGAACGCGCCAGCGAACCCGTCTTGATCTGACCGCAGTTCGTGGCGACGGCGAGGTCGGCGATCGTCGCGTCCTCGGTCTCGCCCGAGCGGTGCGACATCACCGCGGTGTAGGACGAACGCTGCGCGAGGCTGACCGCCTCCAGCGTCTCGGTCAGCGTGCCGATCTGGTTGACCTTCACCAGCAGCGAATTGGCATAGCTACCGTCGATGCCGCGCTTGAGGCGCTTGGGGTTGGTGACGAACAGATCGTCGCCGACCAGCTGAACCTTGCCGCCGATCGCGTCGGTGAGCGCCTTCCAGCCCTCCCAATCGTCCTCGGCCATGCCGTCCTCGATCGAGAAGATCGGGTATTTCGCCGCCAGCCCGGCGAGGAAATCGACATTCTCGAGCGAAGAGAGCGTCTTGCCCTCGCCCACCATCTTATAGGCGCCGTCCTTGTAATATTCGGTCGCAGCGCAATCGAGCGCGAGCATCACGTCGTCGCCCGGCTTGTAGCCCGCCGCCTCGATGCTCGACATGATGAAGTCCAGCGCCTCGGTCGTGCTCGCGATGTTCGGCGCGAAGCCGCCCTCGTCGCCTACGCCGGTCGCCAGGCCCTTCTCGTGCAGCTTCTTCTTGAGCGTATGGAAGATCTCCGAGCCGCAGCGCACGGCCTCGACGATATTCTCGGCACCCACCGGCACGATCATGAATTCCTGGAAGTCGATCGGGTTGTCGGCATGCTCGCCGCCGTTGATGATGTTCATCATCGGCACCGGCAGGACGTGCGCGTTGACCCCGCCGACATAGCGGTAGAGCGGCAGGCCACGCGCATCGGCAGCCGCCTTGGCTGCGGCGAGGCTGACGCCCAGGATCGCATTCGCGCCCAGCCGGCCCTTGTTCTCGGTGCCGTCCAGTTCGATCATCGCGCGATCGAGATCGGCCTGGTCCTCGGCGTCGAGCCCCAGCACTTCCTCGGCGATCTCGCTGTTCACGGCCTGCACCGCGCCTTCGACGCCCTTGCCGAGCCAGCGCGACTTGTCGCCGTCGCGCTTCTCCACGGCTTCGTGCGCGCCAGTGGAGGCGCCCGATGGCACTGCGGCGCGGCCGAAACTGCCGTCCTCCAGCAGCACATCCACCTCGACGGTGGGGTTCCCCCGGCTGTCGAGGATCTGGCGGGCATGGATGTCGATGATTGCGGTCACGTAACGGTCTCCCTACTTAGGGTATATCTGGATTGCCCAAGGGCGCGCGCGAGCCTCTAACCGCTCCGGCGCCCCCGGGCAACGCAGAGGATGGAACCGGCGCAGGTGGCCATGGTTCTCTGCCTTGAAACAGAAAGGGCCCAAGTCATGGCTGACGAAAAGAATTCCGACGCAACCGCTCCGAACACCACCGGGACCAGCGCGCCCGACACCGCCAACGGTGACACCCGCCCGGCGATCAACTTCGAGACGCCTGACGATACGGGTCCAGCCAAGCCCGGCGCGACTCAGCAGCTCAAGGACGAGGCGTCGAAGCTCGGCAGCCAGGCTGCCGACCGCGCCCGCGAATATGCCGGCCAGGGCAAGGAACGCGCGACGACCGCGCTCGACGAGGTCGCCAAGATGTTCGAAGGCGCCGCGCTCGACGTCGATGCGCGGCTCGGCGAGGAATATGGCAAATATGCCCGATCGGCCGCCCAGGGTATTTCGAGCTTTGCCGACAGCCTGCGCGGCAAGGAAGTCGATGATCTCATCACCGACGCGACCGAACTCGTGAAGAAAAGCCCGGTGATCGCCGTCGGCGCGGCCGCCGCAGTCGGCTTCGTACTCGCGCGCCTGATCAAGTCGGGCGTCGATGCGGCCTCTACGCCGCCCAAAGACGCCTGAGGGAGCACCGGGGGGTGGCACCAGAAGAACAGGAAGAAAGCATCGGCACGCTGATCGGGCGGCTGGTCGAGGACGGCAAAGGCTATGCCCGCGCCGAAATCGGCTATTACCGCACGCTCGCGGCTAGCAAGCTCGGCGAGGCCAAGGGCGGACTGATCCTCGGTGCAGCGGCATTGGTAATCGCCCTTTGCACGGTCACTGCACTGCTCGTCGGCCTAATCCTGTCGCTGGCGCCCCTGGTAGGGCCCGGCTGGGCAACGTTGATCGTCATCGTCGCCGCACTGGCAGTGTCCGCCCTGCTAGGCTGGCTCGCCTATAAGCGCATTCAGCGCCTGTTCGGTAGCAAGCCATGAGCAGCGATCCGGAAATCCTTGCTGCAGAGGCACAGGTCCAGGCCGCGCGCTCGCGGCTGTTCGAGACGCTGGGCGAGGTGCAGGAGCGGCTGAAGCCGTCAAACCTCGCGCAGAACGCCGTCGAGACCGCCGCACAGGGTGTCGCCTCCACTGCGCGCAAGGGCGCGGAAGCCGTACGCGCCCGCCCCTTCGCCGCCGCAGCGATCGCCGGGACGGTCGGGCTGGTATTCGCCCGCGGCTGGATCGCCGACATGCTTCGCCGTCGCAATGAAACCGCCCCCGCTGCCGATGGTTTGAGCACCAAGACATCCGCGAAGCCCGCGAAGAAAGGACCGTCCAAATGACTACTCCCAGCAGCAATGCGCAGTCCGGCGCCGCCGCAAACGACACCAGCAAGGGCCGTGCACGCGATGCAGTGGAGAGCATCGGCGATAATCCCGCCGCTCTGCTCGCCGGCGGCGTCGCGCTCGGCGTGCTGGTCGGCGTGCTGCTCCCCCGCGCCGCGAAGGAGCGCGAGCTGCTCGCACCCGTCGGCCGCCAGATCGCCGACCGCGTCACCAGCACCGCCCAGGCGGTAAAGGACGCCGGCCGGCAGGAGATCGATACGCTCCTCCCCGGCCGCGACGCCACCAAAGAAAAGGTGACTGCGCTGTTCGGCAACATCCTCGACGCCGCGAAGAGCGCCGGCCAGAAGGCCTAAGGATGAGATCGGGGTTGAGCGGTTAAGGTTTTGCCCGGTAAGGGCAGTGTCAAATCGCTCTCCCCAGGAGTTTCCATGAGCAAGCTGCACCTCGTCTTCGGCGGTCGCGTGACCGATCCCCAGACGCTCGACTTCGCCGATCCGTCCAAGCTCGACGTGGTCGGGGTGTTCCCCGATTATGCCAGCGCTGAAAAGGCGTGGCGTGCCGCCGCGCAGCGCACCGTCGACGATGCCGAGATGCGCTATGTCGTGGTGCATCTGCACCGGCTGCTCGAGCCCGATCTGGACAAGCCGGCGGCCTGAGCTCGCCTCAGGTCCTGCGCCAGCGCCACTTGAGCAGTGGCCTGGCGAGCACCAGACCGGCGACGAATCCGCCGATATGCGCCGCCGCCGCGATCGCGATGCCCTCCAGCCGGAGGGCGTAGGCTGCCAGCAGGTTCACGCCGGCCCAGGCGGCCGCGAGCCATAGCGCCTGGATCGCCAGCGCCGGGATCGGCCCTAGCGCAATCGCGCGCGACCGCGCGAACAGCAGCGAATAGGCGCCGAATACCGCCGAAGCTGCCCCGCTTGCGCCCACCATCGGCGTGATCGCCATAGGCTCCGGCAGCCACTGCGCAAACGCAGCCGCATACGCCCCGACCAGATAGAGGATCGCGATCCCGCGCGCGCCCACCGCGCGTTCGCATTGCCAGCCGGTGAAGAGCAGGATCAGCAAATTGCTGAACAGATGCAGTACCCCGGCATGGACGAAGGCCGAGCTGAGCGGCGTCAACCATGTCGGAATGGCCGCATAGTCGGTCTCGACCCCGCTGAGCCGCGCGGGGATGAACCCGGCGCGCATCGGCACATCGATCGTTTCGGGCGCGAGCATCACCACCACGCTGACCGTCACCGTCGCCAGTGCGATCGCCCCGGTGGCAGTCAACCGACTCATTTTCGCTCGCCTTACCCGAACATCCCGGTCACGCGCCGCGATAGCGCCACGCCAACAGCGGCCGCGCGATGACGATACCCGCGACCAGGCCGAAGATCGGCGCCACGAGGCTCGTCGAGGGATCGAAGCGCTGAGACGCTAGCGCGAATGCCAGCTGGATGCCGATCCAGATCAGCGCCAGGCTGGCGATCTGCCCCGCCCGGCCGAAGCGCCGCCACGTCGGCAGCGCCTCGGGCACGCCGTACAGCATGAAATAGCAGCCGATCACCCCGAACAATGCGGGGTCCATGCCGGCGCTGGGGATCGGCGATTGCGGCGTCAGCAGCAATCGCCCGAGCGCGCCGCAATAGCCGGAAACGACGAAGGTCGCGATCAGCCCGGCCGGCCCGATCGCGCGCTCGACATATCGGCCCGCGATGAGGAGGAAAATGAGGTTGAAGATCGCCGAGATCGCATCCGGCGGAATGAAAAGCGATGCCAGCGGGGAGAGCAAGGCGCGCGCCACGTCGCTGTTCCACGCGCCGCTCGAAAATTCCAGCGGCACGAAGCCGAAGCCGATCGCGGCCGCCTCGAACCCGAGCACCGCGCCCACGAAGACGAGCGCAAACACCGACAGCGCAACCAGCGCGTCGGTGAAGCGACCCGGCGGGAGATGGATTCCGTTCAGATGAACTCGATCTTGGAGACGACGTAATAGCGGTCGCCGGCCGGAACCGACACTTCGACTTCCTCGTCGACCTTGCGTCCGATCAGCGCGCGACCGATCGGCGAATTATACGAGATGCGGCCCTTGCTGGCGTCCGCCTCGGTCTCGCTGACGATCTGGTAACGGATCGGCTTGTCGTCCTCGTCGAGCAACGTCACCGTCGCGCCGAAGACGACCTTGTCGCCCGACAGGTCCTTGGGATCGATGATCTGGGCGCGGCTGAGCTTGCCTTCGATGTCCGAGATCGTCGCTTCGTTCTGGCCCTGCTGCTCCTTGGCAGCATGATATTCGGCGTTTTCCGAAAGATCGCCATGCGCGCGCGCTTCCTCGATCGCGTCCACGATCAGCGGGCGCTCCGTTTTGAGGCGCTTCAGCTCTGCGGTGAGCTTCTCGTAGCCCTCCTTGAGCATCGGCATCTTCTCGACCGTCGCCATTACATCCCGTCCCTTAAACGCCTCGATCCCCAAGCGTCCCACATTCGGGTACGCCCGCACATTAACATCAGTTGGGGGAGTTCAATTGTGCGAGTGCGAATAATAAGACTGCAAGGGACAAACATCAAGCGCCTGCCCGATTGACGCCGCAATTCGTCGCCTTTCCGTCATCCCGCGGAACGCCGGGATGTCGGGCAAAGGCGCAGTCCGTGGCACGATATCGGCTTTCGCCGGGATGACGATCTAGCTTCGCCCCGCGTAGAACGCCTGCAGCGGCTGCACGTCGAGGCTGTGCAGGCCGAGCGCCTCGATCGCCCGCGCCGTCGCCACGCTGGCCGGCGCCGTGGTGAAATACGGGATCTTCTGCGCCATCGCGGTGGCGCGGATGCTCGCTGAGTCCTTGAGCGACTGCCAGCCCTCGGTGGTGTTGAAGATCAGCGCGACATCGCCGTCCTGGATCCGGTCGACGATATGCGGCCGGCCCTGCGCGACCTTGTTGACCCGCTCCACCGTTATGCCCTCGGCCTCCAGAAAATCGGCGGTGCCGCTGGTAGCGATGATCTTGAAGCCCAGACCGGCGAGGATCCGCACCCCGGGGAGCACCACAGCCTTGTCGCTGGCCTTGACGCTGACGAACAACGTCCCCGACGACGGCAGCACCGTCCCGGCGCCCAGCTGCGCCTTGGCGAAGGCCGTAGCGAAATCGCGATCGATGCCCATGACTTCGCCGGTGGATTTCATTTCCGGTGAGAGCACCGGATCGACGCCCGGGAAGCGCGCCCAGGGGAACACCGCTTCCTTGACTGCAATATAATCGATGTCGCGGTCGATCTTCGGCAGATTCTTGAGCTTCTCGCCGGCCATCACCCGCGCGGCAATCTTGGCGACGGGAATGCCGATCGCCTTCGCCACGAACGGCACCGTGCGGCTGGCGCGCGGATTGACTTCGATAAGATAGACTTCGCCGTCCTTGACTGCGAACTGGATGTTCATCAGCCCCTTGACCTTGAGCGCGCGCGCCAGCGCCTCGGTCTGGCGCTCGATCTCGGCGACGATCTCGGCCGACAGCGAATAAGGCGGGATCGAGCAGGCACTGTCGCCCGAATGGACGCCGGCTTCCTCGATATGCTGGAGCACGCCTGCGACGACGACATCGTCGCCATCGGCAATCGCATCGACGTCGACTTCGATCGCGTCGCGCAGATACTGGTCGATCAGGACCGGAGAATCCCCGGAGACCTGCACCGCGGTCTGGATATAATCGTCGAGTTGCTGGAGCGTGTCGACGATCTCCATCGCCCGCCCGCCGAGCACATAGCTCGGCCGCATCAGCACCGGGAAGCCTATCCGCTCGGCCGCCGCCACCGCTTCGTCGCGGCTGCGGGCGAGGCCGTTGGCGGGCTGCTTGAGCCCGAGCTTGGCGACCAGATCGGCGAAGCGCTCGCGATCCTCGGCCAGGTCGATCGCGTCGGGCGAGGTGCCGAGGATCGGGATGCCGGCATCCTCCAGCGCCTGCGCCAGGTTGAGCGGAGTCTGTCCGCCGAACTGGACGATCACCCCGACCAGCTCGCCATTCGACTTCTCGACCTCGAGGATCTCGAGCACGTCCTCGGCAGTCAGCGGCTCGAAATAGAGCCGGTCCGACGTGTCATAATCGGTGCTCACCGTCTCCGGATTGCAATTGACCATGATCGTTTCATAGCCCGCGTCCGCCAGCGCGAAGCAGGCGTGGCAGCAGCAATAATCGAACTCGATCCCCTGCCCGATCCGGTTCGGACCGCCGCCGAGGATGACGATCTTCTTGCGATCGGTGGGCATCGACTCGTTCTCGGGCTCGCCGAAGCTCGGCGCCTCATAGGTCGAGTACATGTACGGCGTCTTGGCGTCGAACTCGGCGGCACACGTATCGATCCGCTTGAACACCGGGCGCACGCCCAGCTTGTGCCGGTGTTTCCGGACATCAGCTTCGGTCACCCCGCCGGTCATTGCCTTGGCGATCTCGCCGATCAGGCCATGGCTGCGCGCCATCGCGGCGGTGCCCTCGCGCATGTTCATCGACTTGAGCGCGAGATAGGCGAGCCTTTTGTCGCTGAACCCCATCGACTTGAGCTTGCGCATGCCCGGGGCATCCTGCGGCAGACCGCCACGGCACACTTGCTCCTCGGCTGCCACAATCTCGGCGATGCGTTCGAGGAACCACGGGTCATAGGCGGTCAGTGCCTGCACTTCGGCGACAGTGAAGCCTTCGCGCAGCGCCTGCGCCGCGATCAGCAGCCGGTCGGGCGAGCGGACGGCCAGCGCCGCCTCGATCACGTCGCGCGGCGCGCCGGCGAGCCGGTCGACCTGGTTGAAGCCGCTCAGCCCGGTCTCCAGACCCCGCAGCGCCTTCTGCATCGATTCGTGGATGTTGCGGCCGATCGCCATGACCTCGCCGACCGACTTCATCGCCGTGCCGAGCGTCGCCTCGGCGCCCTTGAACTTCTCGAACGCGAAGCGCGGGATCTTGGTGACGACGTAATCGATCGTCGGTTCGAAGCTCGCTGGAGTCGCCCCGGTGATGTCGTTCATGATCTCGTCGAGCGTATAGCCCACCGCCAGCTTGGCCGCGACCTTGGCGATCGGGAAGCCGGTCGCCTTGGAAGCCAGCGCCGACGAACGCGAAACGCGCGGGTTCATCTCGATGACGATCAGCCGGCCGTCCTTCGGATTGACTGCGAACTGCACGTTCGAACCGCCGGTTTCGACGCCGATTTCGCGAAGCACCGCGATCGATGCATTGCGCATGATCTGGTATTCCTTGTCGGTCAGCGTCAGCGCCGGCGCGACGGTGATCGAGTCGCCGGTGTGCGTGCCCATCGCATCGACATTCTCGATGCTGCAGATGATGATGCAATTGTCCGCACGGTCGCGGACGACTTCCATCTCATATTCCTTCCAGCCGAGCAGCGATTCCTCGATCAGCACTTCGGTGGTAGGCGACAAATCGAGCCCCGAGCGGACGATGCTCAGGAATTCCTCGCGATTATAGGCGATGCCGCCACCCGATCCGCCCATGGTGAAGCTCGGGCGAATGATCGCCGGCAGCCCGACATGGTCGAGCCCGGCCAGCGCTTCGGCTTCGGTATGCGCAATGTGGCTGCGGGCGCTTTCGAGCCCGATCTTGGTCATCGCGTCCTTGAACTTCAGCCGGTCCTCGGCCTTGTCGATCGCCTCGGCGTCCGCACCGATCATGATGCAGCCGAACTTCTCCAGCGTGCCGTCATTGGCCAGCGCCAGCGCGGTGTTGAGCGCGGTCTGCCCGCCCATCGTGGGGAGCACCGCGTCGGGGCGCTCCTTCTCGATGATCTTGGCGACGATCGCCGGCGTGATCGGCTCGACATAAGTCGCGTCGGCCAGCTCGGGATCGGTCATGATCGTCGCCGGGTTCGAATTGACCAGGACGATGCGATAGCCCTCTTCCTTGAGGGCCTTGATCGCCTGCGTGCCCGAATAATCGAACTCGCACGCCTGGCCGATCACGATCGGCCCCGCGCCGATGACGAGGATGGAGGAGATGTCGGTGCGTTTGGGCATTATTTGTCGACTGCCTTGGACGTGCTGGAGGCTATCAGATCGTCAATCGCGGCCTGTCCCTCTGGTGAATACCGATTCACGACATCGAGTGTCGGACCGCAGCTAAAATATGAAATATCGCGCGGTTCACGCGGTTCAAATGACCATCCGCCAAACTGTAAGCCTGCCCTATCGGCGAGGCCAACAAGCACCGGAATGCGCTCGTGTAACCATTCGACCGTAGGAACCACGTTTTCCCACGCTTCAATGCCGCTCGTTCCGCCAACATAGTCCACGCTGAGCGGCAGGCGTGCGGCATCGAACAATGGCTTAGCGATCTGATTGTAGGACGCTTCCTCGCTCCACGGCTCCTCTTCATTGTAGTCAGCCGGGTTCAAATGAAAGCAAACGCGGGCATAATCTGCCTCAACGGTCGGAAGTAACCCTATGACTTCCTCACCACGACGAAGATGCTCGTCGAGTGTCCAAGTCGGCACCTCGTCGCTCACTGTAGCATTCCGACGAACTTCTCGAACAGATACAGGCTGTCCTGCGGCCCCGGGCTCGCCTCGGGGTGATACTGCACCGCGAACGCCGGCCGGTCGGTCAGTTCGAAGCCCGCATTGGACCCGTCGAACAGCGACACATGTGTCTCGCGCGCGTTCGCGGGCAGCGTCTCGCTCAACACCGCGAAGCCGTGGTTCATGCTGGTGATCTCGACCGCGCCGTCGCTCAGCCGCTTGACCGGGTGGTTGGCGCCGCGATGGCCCTGGAACATCTTGCTGGTCTGCGCGCCCACTGCCAGCGCCATCAGCTGGTGGCCCAGGCAGATGCCGAACACCGGCTTGCCGCTGTCGAGCATCGCGCGGATCACCGGCACGGCATAGTCCGCAGTCGCGGCGGGGTCGCCCGGGCCGTTCGAGAGGAAGAAGCCGTCGGGCGCGAAGCTCATCGCCTGCTCGAAGGTCGCGGTGGCGGGGAGCACGGTCACCTTGGCGCCGGCCTGGACCAGATTGCGGAAAATGTTGTGCTTCGAGCCGTAGTCGATCGCGACGATGTGGGGCTTTTCGGAAGCGCGTTTCTCGACTTCGCTCGAAACGAACGGCTGACTGGATGCGCCGCGCTCCTCTCCGTTCGCTTCGAGCGAAGTCGAGAAGCCTGTGTCTCCATACCCAAACCCGAGCCGCCACACGCCGCCTTCCCAGCCGAAATGGGTCTCGGCGGTGACCGAAATGGCAAGGTCCATGCCCTCCAGCCCCGGCCACGCCCGCGCCATTTCGAGCAGCAGCGGAATGTCGAACTCGCCCGAAGCCGAATGCGCAATCACGCCGTTGGGCGCCCCGCCGGCGCGGATGCGCCTGGTCAGCGCACGGGTGTCGATCCCCGACAGCCCGATCCGGGCGTGCTTCTTCATCCACGCGTCGAGATGCTCGGTCGAACGGAAGTTGCTCGGCTCGGTGACGTCCTCGCGGACGATCATCCCCAGCGCGTGGGGATTGTCGGCTTCGACATCGTCGGGGTTGGCGCCGACATTGCCGATGTGCGGGAAGGTGAAATTGATGATCTGCCCGGCGAAGGACGGGTCGGTCATGATTTCCTGATAGCCGGTCATCGCAGTGTGGAAGCACACTTCGCCGACCGCCTGCCCCTCGGCACCGAATCCCCTTCCCCACACCACGTCGCCCGACGCCAGTACCAATACTCCCGTGGCTCCGGGAGGCGCAGACATGGGTTTGGCTTCGGCCATTTAAGGGTGGCGCTCCATTTGGGTTTGTGACGATGTCGCTAAGTCGTGGCGGCTAGACCCCTCCCCGCCTTACGTCAACCGGTTCACGGACGCCGCGGCATCGGCTAGGGGTATGCGCTTTCCGTTTATCGAGAGACAGCATGATTCGCGACGACATCAAGGCCGCGCAGATCGCCGCCATGAAGGCCGGTGACAAGACGAGCCGGGGCGCCATCACCCTGATCCAGTCGGCGATCAAGAATCGCGACATCGAGGCGCGCACCGGCAAGGCGCCCGAGGACGACGACGCATTGGTGGTCGAAGTGCTCCAGAAAATGGTCAAGCAGCGCCGCGAATCGATCGAGATGTACACCAAGGGCGGCCGCCAGGAGCTTGCCGACGCCGAAGCCGCAGAGGTGGCGGTGATCGAGCGGTTTTTGCCGAAGCAGATGAGCGCGGAAGAGACCGCCGCGGCGATCGAGACAATCAAGGCCGAGCTTGGCGCGAGCGGCATGAAGGACATGGGCCGCGTAATGGCCGAGCTCAAGGCGCGCCATGCGACCACGCTGGACATGAGCAAGGCGAGCGCGGCGGTGAAGGCGGCGCTTTCGTAACCGCAGGCCTGGCTCCTCCCCCGTTCGTTTCGAGCGAAGTCGAGAAACGGAGACTTGGGACAAGCTTCTCGACTACGCTCAAAGCGAACGGAGGGTAGAAGCCAAGGATGGCGTTCTGGGCATACATGCTGAGATGTGCGGATGGTCGGTACTACACCGGCCACACCGATAATCTCGAACGCCGGATCGGCGAGCATCAGAGCGGCGTCTGCGGGTACACCTCACGCCGCCTCCCGGTTGAACTGGTGTGGAGCGAAACCTTCTTCAGCCGGATCGAAGCGATGGAAACCGAGCACATCGTCGGCGGCTGGTCCCGCGCGAAGAAAGAAGCACTGATCGCGGGCGACTGGAAGCAGGTCTCGTTCTTTGCCCGTCCTCCGAAGCAGCGTTTCTCGACTTCGCTCGAAACGAACGGAAATACCTCTACACCGTCTGTTTCGAGCGAAGTCGAGAAACCTGAGACGCCAAACACCAAGTCGCCAGCGCCACCCCAATGAGCCTCACTCCGCAATTCCTCGACGAGCTCCGCGCCCGCACGCTCCTGTCCGGCCTCGTCGCCAAGACGGTGAAGCTGCAAAAGGCCGGCCGCGAGTTCCGCGCCTGCTGCCCATTCCACCAGGAAAAGACCCCGAGCTTCTACGTCAACGACGACAAGGGCTTCTATCACTGCTTCGGCTGTTCGGCGCATGGCGACGCGATCCGCTGGATGACCGACCAGCGCGGGCTGCCCTTCATCGATGCAGTCAAGGAACTCGCCCAGGCCGCCGGCATGGAAATGCCCGAGCAGGACCGACGCAGCGCCGAGAAGGCCGAGCGCGCCAAGGGGCTGCACGAGGCGATGGCCGATGCCGCAACCTGGTTTGTCGAGAAATTGAACGGCATCGAGGGCGCCGAGGCGCGGAATGTCCTCAAGCGCCGGGGCGTTACCGAGGATGTCGCGCGATCCTTTGGCCTCGGCTTCGCCCCCGATTCGCGCGGCAAGCTCAAGGAAGCGCTCAAGGGCTATGGCGATGCGATGCTGGTCGAAGCCGGCATGCTGATCCAGGTCGAGGAAAAGGAACCCTACGACCGCTTCCGCGGCCGCCTGATGATCCCGATCCGCGACGTTCGCGGCCGGACGATAGCGTTCGGCGGCCGGATCATCGGCGACGGCGAGCCCAAATATCTCAACTCCCCCGAGACGCCGCTCTTCGACAAGGGCCGCACGCTCTACAATCTCGATCGCGCGCAGGCGGCGGCACGCAAGTCCGGCCGGATCATCGCAGTCGAAGGCTATATGGACGTGATCGCGCTCGCCCAGGCCGGGTTCGGCGAGGCCGTCGCGCCGCTCGGCACCGCGCTGACCGAGCACCAGCTCGAGCGGCTGTGGCGCATCGCCGAAGTCCCCCTGCTCTGCTTCGACGGCGATTCGGCCGGCCAGAAGGCCGCGCTGCGTGCCGCGCATCGCGCCCTCCCGATGCTCCAGCCCGGCCGCAGCCTAGCCTTCGTGACGCTCCCCGAGGGGCTCGACCCAGACGATCTCGTCCGCACCAAGGGAGCGAATGCGTTCGAGGCGCTGCTCAAGGCGCCGCAGCCGCTGGTCGATCGCCTGTGGCAGAGCGAAGTCGCCGCCGAGCCGCTCGACACGCCCGAGCAGCGCGCCGGGCTCAAGCGCCGCCTGACCGAACTGGCCGGCAGCATCGCCGAACCCAATGTGAAGCACGAATATCTCGCCGAATTCCGCGAGCGCCTCGACACGCATTTCGGCCGCGGGCCCCGCGCCTATGAGGCGAGGACGCAGCGTGGCCCCGCCGCTCCGGCACGCGGCAAGCGCGACAAACGCGGCAATTGGCAGCCCCCCGAGGCGATGCCTGGCGCGACGATGCGCGGCCTGGTGGCGAGCGGCGGGCTGGATCCGATCCTCGCCCGCGCCGTGCTCGCCGGGCTGATCCGCCATCCCGCCGAGATCGCCCGCCACATGGAAGTGCTGGGCAGCCTGCGCAGTGCCTCTGGCGCGCTCGGGAAACTGTTCGAGGCGGTGATCGACGTCGCGCTGGAGGACCGGCAGCTTGATAGCGGCAAAGTTCTCACCATATTGGCCCGGTCCGGATTTGATTCTGTGGCGAGCGATCTCTTGAGAGCCGATACGCTTCCTTTCTCGTTCACCCGCAACCAGGCGGACGAAGCGAGGGCGCGTGAGGACCTGAACGAGGCCATTGCGGTTATGGTAGCCCAACCGGCGGTCGATGCGGCGTTGGCGGAAGCTACGGCGGTCCTGGTGCGGGACGGATCCGAGGAGGCGTTCACCCGTCAGGTGGCGCTTTCGCGCAAGCGGCAGGAGTTGCAGGCGCGGCTTGCGAATCTGATGCTTGCGGACGAAGAAGAATTCGATGATTAGGGCGGCGTATAATAGCCGCCATCTGGATTTCGAGGGTTATTGATGGCGAAGGCTAATGGCGGCGGCAGCGGCGAAGACACCACGATTGACGTGGGCGACGCACCGCTGATCGATCTCAACGAAGGCACGCTCAAGAAGCTTGTCGCCCGTGCGAAGAAGCGCGGCTACATCACTGTCGACCAGCTCAACGAAATGCTCCCGCAGGATCAGATGACCTCGGAGCAGATCGAGGACGTGATGTCCGCGCTCAACGACATGGGCATCAACGTCGTCGAGAACGAGGAAGGCGGCGAGGACGCCGAGGCCGAGGACGATACCCCGGACGAAGTCGATGCCTCGGACGGCAGCAGCGACGAGCCTGCCTTCGAGATCGCGAAGAAGAAGGAAACGGTCGATCGCACCGACGATCCCGTCCGCATGTATCTTCGCGAGATGGGCGCCGTCGAATTGCTCAGCCGCGAGGGCGAAATCGCCATCGCCAAGCGCATCGAGGCCGGCCGCGACACGATGATCCTGGGGCTCTGCGAGTCGCCGATCACGTTCAATGCGATCATCGGCTGGTCGAACGCGCTGAACGAAGGCACGATGCAGCTGCGCGAGATCCTCGATCTCGACGCGATGCTTTCCAAGGGCCCCTCGGCCGAGCAGGTCGAGAATGCCGAGGAAGACGATAACGGCGAGATCAGCGAGAAGACCGCCGGCGCGTCGTTCAAGGAAGAAGCCGAGCCCGAGGAAGCCGCCGAGGAGGAGGACGAGGACTCGATGACCGAGCGCCGCGCCCCGCGGATCTCGGACGACGAGGAAGAGGACAACACCCTCAGCCTCGCGCAGATGGAGGAGACGCTCAAGCCGCAGGCGCTTGAGAAGTTCGCCAACATCACCTCGATCTACAAGAAGTTCAGCAAGCTCCAGCAGCAGCGGCTCGACGCGATGTCGGCCGGCGGCGAGCTGCCGGCGGCGAGCGAGCGCAACTATCACAAGCTGCGCGAAGAGCTGACCGCCGAAGTCGAGAGCGTCCAGTTCCACAACGCCAAGATCGAATATCTTGTCGATCAGCTCTACAGCTTCAACCGGCGCCTGACCGCGCTGGGCGGCCAGATGCTGCGCCTTGCCGAGCGCCACAAGGTGCCGCGCAAGGACTTCCTCGACCGCTACGTCAATCACGAGATGGACGAGAGCTTCATCGCCACCGTGGAGAAGCTCGACAAGAAGTGGAAGGCGTTCGCCGAGAACGAGGCCGCTGCCGTCGATCGCATCCGCATCGAGATTTCGGAGATCAGCCAGGCGACCGGCATGGCGCTCGGCGAGTTCCGCCGCATCGTCAACATGGTGCAGAAGGGCGAGCGCGAGGCGCGCATCGCCAAGAAGGAAATGGTCGAAGCCAATCTGCGCCTCGTCATCTCGATCGCCAAGAAGTACACCAATCGCGGGCTGCAGTTCCTGGATCTCATCCAGGAGGGCAATATCGGCCTGATGAAGGCAGTCGATAAGTTCGAATATCGCCGCGGCTACAAGTTCAGCACCTACGCCACCTGGTGGATCCGTCAGGCGATCACGCGCTCGATCGCCGATCAGGCGCGGACGATCCGCATCCCGGTCCACATGATCGAGACGATCAACAAGCTGGTTCGCACCAGCCGCCAGTTCCTCCACGAGCAGGGCCGCGAGCCCACGCCCGAGGAAATGGCCGAGCGGCTGAGCATGCCGCTCGAGAAGGTTCGCAAGGTGATGAAGATCGCCAAGGAGCCGATCAGCCTCGAGACGCCGATCGGCGACGAGGAAGATAGCCACCTCGGCGACTTCATCGAAGACAAGAACGCCGTCATCCCGGTCGATGCCGCGATCCAGGCGAACCTCAAGGAAACGGTCACCCGTGTCTTGGCCAGCCTCACCCCGCGCGAGGAGCGCGTGCTGCGCATGCGCTTCGGCATCGGCATGAACACCGATCACACGCTCGAGGAAGTCGGCCAGCAGTTCAGCGTTACGCGCGAGCGTATT
The DNA here is from genome assembly GCF_002002925.1 of Sphingomonas sp. LM7. NCBI lineage: Bacteria > Pseudomonadati > Pseudomonadota > Alphaproteobacteria > Sphingomonadales > Sphingomonadaceae > Sphingomonas > Sphingomonas sp. LM7. The sequence continues at coordinate 1,190,987 of NZ_CP019511.1, forward strand.
CGCCAGATCGAGGCCAAGGCGCTGCGCAAGCTCAAGCACCCGAGCCGTTCGCGTAAGATGCGGTCGTTCCTCGACCAATAGGCGCGACTTTCAGTAGCTGAAAAAACGAACACCCCCGGAATTGCTTCCGGGGGTGTTCTGGTCTTCGAGATGGGCAATCGCCTGGATCGGCCCGTCTTAACGTCCCCGCCCGTGTTCGGCGGCCGGGAATGTTCCTCCCCCCGGATCGAAAACCGGTCGCTCGTCGCTTGGCCGCGCCCCCCGGTGCGTCCAGCAGCAACTGCGAACAGAGAATTTCCGATAGCGGATGACGGGCATTGTGCCGTTGAACGCACGTGTCGCCCGCTTGCGTGGCGGTGTCATCGGGCTGAATTGTCGCTGAAAGTCCGCACGCCAGCGCCACGGACCGGGCGTTCACCTCGGCACGGCTTGCCATACCGCCGCGGCCACGCCGCCGCCGCCTACGCTGAACGGCGGGCTGTCGTCATCGCCATCGAGCTTGAGCACGAAGGCGGCGCTCAGCGCCGACTTGCGGATCCGCGGCCGGGGCTGGTCGCGAATGATATCGTGGACCGCATAGCTTCCCCCGTCATGGGCAGTGATCTCGGGCAGCGTCGCGCCGGGTCCCCATGTCGCGGGCTCCGATGTTGCGCTGGAACGCACCTGCCTGGTTTCCGCAGTCACGGGACCGGCAGGCAGGCGTTCGAGACGCGTATCACCGGCGGGAAGCATGAACGGCTGCAGCCTTGCGTTGCCGGACGAAACTGCCGGGCTGCGCACGCCGGCGGGGTCCTTGATCAATGCGGCAGGGGGCGGAGGCGTTCGGACGCGTCCGGCACGCTCCCCCGCCAGCGCGGGAAGCGAAAGTCCACAGGCAATGGTGCAACCGAGCAGAGCCTTGAGCATCACCGTTTCCCCAAACCAGTGAAGATGCCGCAGGATGACTTGTGTGGGGCAAGGGCGCAATGCGAATTGTCTCGTTCCGCCGCGCCCTGCCCTCACTGCGCCGTAAGTGTATCGAATTCCTCGATCGTCAGCGGCGTCTGGAATTCGAGACCCGCTTCGAAATCATGGGCCCAGACGACGCGTGCGGACCATTGGCCGAGCTTGGGCAGCGTCAGCCAGATCATCGCGCCGGCGCGAAGCTCCGAATAGGTCTGGAGTCGCGCGCCATGGATCGAGAGATCGGTGACGCGGCACAGCGTGCGATCGAGACCGCCGCGGCCGACCCGCGCATCGAGCGACACCGGCGCCCGGGGAACGCGCCGCCGGCCAAGGCTCTCGGCAGGTTCGAACTCGGCCGCGAAGGGTGCATGGATGAGTTGGGTCGCCATGCAGTCAGGCTAACCGCGTCTGGCTAATGCCGCGTTAACGACGAAATCCCGGCGCGGCCGGATCGGGCGAGCCTCGGCTCGTCATGCGATCCGGCCGTGCCGGGATCCCGAAAATATCGAAGCGGGCCTCCGTCGGGCGGCCTGCGCTTACTTCTTGCCGAGCGAGAGACCGCCGAAGCGCTTGTTGAAGCGCGCGACCTGGCCGCCCTGGTCGAGCATCTGGCCACGGCCACCGGTCCAGGCGGGATGCGCCAGCGGATCGATGTCGAGCGTCATCAGATCGCCTTCCTTGCCCCAGGTCGAGCGAGTCTCGAACACGGTGCCGTCGGTCATCTGGACCTTGATCATGTGGTAATCGGGATGCGTGTCTTTTTTCACGATCGAATTCCTTGGAAAAGCCGCCGGTTTCCGACCGGCAGCGGACGCGCGCGACTAGCAGAGGGTTGCGGCGAAGGCAACCTTTGCGCCCGGCGCGGGGAGAATCAGGCTGCGGGCGGCTCCGCGATCATCGCCGTGAATTCGCATTCGGTGGCGACTTCGCCATTCAGCAACGCCCTGCCCGCGAACTTGCAGACCCGGGACCGCTTCTGGATGAACTCGACTTCGAGGCGGAGCAGCACGCCGGGCTCGACGGGCTTGCGGAACTTCACGCCGTCGATCGACATGAAATAGACCAGCTTGCCCGATCCGGCGAGGCCGAGGCTCTCGACGGCGAGCACGCCCGCCGCCTGCGCCAGCGCTTCGACCTGGAGCACGCCGGGCATGATCGGACGCCCGGGGAAATGCCCCTGGAAGAATTCCTCGTTCATCGAGACCGCCTTGATCGCGACGATGCGCTGGTCGAGGACCAGTTCTTCGACGCGATCGACGAGCAGCATCGGGTAACGATGCGGCAGCGCCGCCATCACGCGCTTGATATCAAGCGGGCCGATGGAGACGCTGCCGGTTTCGGTCTCGCTCACCGAGGCTCGGCCGGCTTTGCAGACTGGGTGGTCGCGGCCGGCGCGGGCGCCGCACCCGGCTGTGCCGGGCGCTGCTGCGCGGCCGCCTGCTGATAGGCCTGGATCTGGGCGGCCTGAGCGATCTGCTGCTGGATGGCGAGCGTCTCGCGCGAGGGCTGCCAGTCGGCTGGCGGCTGGATGCCGACGGTCGGCGTGGTCTTGTCGATTTCGGCGACGATCGCCTGGCTGATATTGGCCGAATCCGGCGCATACATGAACACTTCCGGCGACAGCACGACGCTGATCTTGCGGGCGTTCACGACGCGCAGCTGCGCGGCCTCATACTGGCGAAGGACCGACTCGATCGCGAACAGCTCGGCGCGGGCGGCCGGGTTGCTGAGACGCTGCATGTCGTTCTGCGCATTGGTCTGCGCGGTACGGATCTTCTCGATCGCCGGGTTCTTGGCGGTCTGCGCGGCCTTCGCCTCGTCTTCGCTGACCTTGCCGTCCTTGTTGGCGTCGAGCTGTGCGACGAGCGGCTTGAGCTCGTTGTCCAGCGCAGTGCGGCGCTGCTGCATCTGATCGAACGCCGCCTTGTAGGTCGTCGAGATCTGCTGGTTCGCGGCGTTGAACGCCTTGGACGAAGCGACGACGCTGGTCGGGTTCGCATAAGCGATGCCCGCGACCTGCGCCTGTGCGGGCGCTGCGATCACGAGTGCCGCGGGAGCGGCGAGCATCGCCGCGAGGAGTGCTTTCTTGGTAATCATCAGAACTGGGTCCCTACGTTGAATGTCACAAGCTTGGAATCGTCGCCGTCCACCGTCACGAGAGTCTTCGCGACGTCGATGCGGAGCGGCCCGAACGGCGAATTCCAGTTGACGCCAAAGCCCACCGAAATGCGCGGCTTCGCGGAATCGCCGACGAAGCGCTCGAAGAACGGCGTAGTCGGGGAGTTGGCGATCGCGTTGATCGATGTGCCGACGCACGCTGCCGAGGCACTTGCCGAATAGCCGACGGTGCAGGTCGTCAGCGCCCCGGCATTGGTGCCCGTGCTGACGACATAATATTGATTGCCGCTCGCGTCCTTGAGGAAATTATCCTTGGGAAGCAGCGTCGGCGAGCCGTCCGCGTTGAAGACGAGGTTACCCGCGCCATCGGTCTTCTGGGCGAATTCGATCGTCTTGCCCGGCCGGGTGATCCCGAACAGGCTGCCGGCCATCACGAAGATCGACGGGCGCAGGCCCATTTCGGCCGCACCGGCACCGAGCGGAATCTCCAGCTCGGCCTTGGTGAGGTAATAGGCCTTGCCGCCCAGTGCGTCGTCGATGATCTGGTCTTCGTCGGTGACCAGCAGCTGGGTGCCCGCTGCCGCATCGCCGGTATAGCTGATACGCTGCACGCGCGGTCCAACGCCGCGGATGTCGAAGCCGCGGAACTGCGGCTCGCCCAGATAGAAGCGGTCGGTGATGCGCACCGGATCGACGCCCGCGCTGGTCTTCTCCAGGCTATGGATATAGCCGCCCTCGCCCGACATCGAGAAGATGAAGCCGCTGCCGACGTTCCAATATTTCGAGCCCTCGGCACGGGCACGGACATATTTCACTTCGCCGCCGAGACCGGCAAAGTCAGCACCGACGCTGAGGCGCTGGCCGCGGGTGGGACGCAGGCGGCTGTTGAGGCTGTCATAGATCAGCGAGACGCCGACCAGCGAGGTGATGCGGTTGCCGACGGCCTCGCAATAATAGCGGCCCGCCTTGAGCGGATCGCAGACGCCGTTGGTGTAGAAGCTCGACTTGTCGAGCGTGACGTTGTCCTGGCGCAGCGTGTAGCGGCCCGACAGCGTCCAATATTCGGTGAGCGGCAGGCCCGCCACCAGCTGGCCGCCCGTCGCAACCTGGCTGTAGGTCGTGCTGCGGTCGCTGCCGATATAGTTGAAAGCGTTATAGTCCTGGCGGAACAGCGTACCGCCCAGCGCGATGTTGGTGTCGAACAGATACGGCTCGGTAAAGCCCAGCTCCACCGACTTCGAATAGCTCGAATAGTCGACCGATGCCGACACCGTCTGGCCCATGCCGCGGAAATTGCGCTGGCGGATCGATGCTTGGAGGATGAAGCGCTCGAGGCTCGAGAAGCCAGCCGACAGCGTCAGCTCGCCGTTCGGACGCTCTTCGACATTCGCCGCAAGCACGATCCGGTCGGGTGCCGAGCCTTCCTTGCGCTCGATCTCGAACTTGTCCTGGAAATAGCCCAGCGAGTTGATCCGGTCCTGCGAACGCTTGACGAGGAAGGTATTGAAGGCGTCGCCCTCGGCCACGCGGAACTCGCGGCGGACTACCTTGTCCTGCGTCTGGCGATTGCCGGTGATCTCGATCCGCTCGACATAGGTGCGGTTCGATTCGCCGATGTGGAAGTTCATCGTCATCGTCAGCGCTTCGCGGTCGCGCTGGAATTCGGGGCGCACGTCGGCGAACGCATAGCCGAACGCGCCGGCGGTCTCGCTCAACTGCTCGACTGTGTCTTCGACGGCCTTTGCGTTGTAGAACTGGCCTTCCTTGATCGCCAGCGCCGTAGCGAGCCGCTTGTCGTCGAAGTCGCGGATCGCGCTGTCGACGGTCACCGGGCCGAACTTATAGCGCGGGCCTTCCTCGACCACATAAGTGATGATGAAGTCGCGCTTGTCCGGCGTCAGCTCGGCGATCGCCGAGATCACGCGGAAATCGGCATAGCCCTCGGTCAGGTAGAACTGGCGCAGCTTCTGCTGGTCATAGGCGAGGCGATCCTGGTCGTAGCTGGTGTTGGAGCTCAGGATGTTCATCAGGCTCGACGTCTTGGTCGCCATCTCGCCGCGCAGCTTGCCGTCGGAGAACACCTCGTTGCCGATGATGTTGATCTGGCGGACCTTGGACTTGGGGCCCTCGTCGATCTCGAAAATCACATCGACGCGATTCTGGTCGAGGCTGACCATCTTGGGCTCGACATTCGCAGCGAAGCGGCCCTGGCGGCGATACAGCTCGACGATGCGAGCAACGTCGGCGCGGACCGCGGTGCGCGTGAAGATCTGGCGCGGCGCCAGCTTCACTTCCTTGCCAATCTTGTCCTGCTTGAGCCGCTTGTTGCCCTCATAGATCACGCGATTGATCACCGGGTTCTCGCGGATGCGGATCACCAGGTCGCCGGTCTCGACGCCTTCGATTGACACATCGGCCAGCAGCTCCGACGCGAGCAGGTCCTTGATCGCCTGATCGACGGTCTCGTTGGTGTAGGTCTCGCCGGTGCGCAGCCGGGTATAGGAGAGCACCGTTTCGGGTTCGAGGCGCTGGGAGCCCTCGACGCGGAGCGAGCGGATCGTCCGGACCTGCTGCACCGGTACGGGCGCGGGCGCAGCGACGGGCGCCGCAGCCTGGGGCGCGGGCGTCGGCGCCTTCGGGGCGGGAGCGGTCTGCGCAGTTGCGAGTCCCGAGAGCATCGTGCCCGCAAGAAGCGTCGCAGTGGCGCGTGCGCCGAAATGATAAACCTTGATCGTCACATCCCACCCCAAGTCGGATTTCGAGTAATGCCGCTGCCCACGCGACGCCGGAACAACCGCCCCTGCCTTAACCGCATCAGCCGATCAACCCGGCCAGATTTCTCCAGACGCCGAATGCGCCCAGATCGTTCAACGTCACCAGCAGCATCAGCGCCAGTATTGCGATCAAGCCACCCCGGAAGGCCCATTCCATGACCTGCGGCTCGACCGGGCGGCGGCGTACGGCTTCGACTGCGTAGAACAGAAGATGCCCGCCATCCAGCACTGGAACTGGCAACAGGTTGATGAATCCGAGATTAATCGAAATGAGCGCGATGAGGAACACGAACTCTACCGGTCCCATCGCGAGACGCTCGCCGGAGACTTGCGCGATCTTGAGCGGCCCGCCGAGTTCGGAGAGCGACCGGCGGCCGGTGATGATCTGCCCCAGCCCGTCCAGCGTCATCTGGACGATGTCGCCAGTCTGGCGGATGCCGACCAGCGGCGCCTCCAGCACGCCCACCGGCCTGAGCACCGGCTTGCTGCTGCCCACGCCGAGGATGCCGATCCGATATTTGTTGCCGAAGCGGTCCTGCTCCTCACGGACGCCGATCACGGTATCGGCAGCCATCGCCGTGCCGCTGCGCTCGAAATCGACCTGCACCGCTTCGCCGGGGCGAAGCTGGGCATATTTGGCGATGTCGGTGAACGTTTCGACCGAACGTCCGCCCAGCCCGGTGATCCGGTCGCCGGGCTGAAGGCCCGCAATTGCGGCGGCACTGCCCGGCTGCACCGTGCCCACCAGCGACGGCGTGACATTCTGCCCATAAGCGAGCGCGAAGCCGGCAAGGATGACGATCGCCACGATGAAATTGGCAATCGGCCCCGCCGCCACGATGATCGCGCGTTGCCACAGCTTCTTGGCCTGAAACGTCTGCGCGCGCTCGTGCGCGGGCAGCGACAGCCATTCGGGCGAAGGCTGGCTCGCCGGGTTCATGTCGCCGGCAAAACGCACATAGCCGCCCAGCGGCAGCCAGCCGAACTTCCAGCGGGTCCCGCGCTTGTCGGTGATGCCGGCGATCTCGCGACCGAAGCCGATCGAGAATTCCTCCGCCTTCACTCCGAACCACCGCCCGGCGAGATAATGCCCCAGCTCGTGCAGGAAGACGAGCGGTCCGAGCAGCAGGACGAACGCAATGAAATATATCGGGATGGCGGGGGATTCGATCAAAGAACGCAGTCCTTCACACGCTCGCCGGCATACGCCCTCGCCTCGGCGTCGATTGCCAACACGGCATCCAGCGAGTCCGGGGCGGCCGGGTCGTAGCGCGCCAGCGTATCGGCAACGATTGCGGCAATTTCAAGAAATCCGACACGCCCGTCGAGGAATGCCGCCACGGCCACCTCATTGGCGGCATTGAGGATCGCCGGCCGTGCCCCGCCTGCGCTCAGTGCGTCGCGCGCCAGCGTCAGCGCGGGGAAGCGCACCGGGTCCGGCGCCGCGAAGTCCAGCCGGCCGACCCGCGCCAGATCGAGCTGCTCGCACGGCGTCTCCATCCGCTCGGGCCAGGCCAGCGCAAAGGCGATCGGCGTGCGCATATCGGGACTGCCCAGCTGGGCGAGCACCGATCCGTCGATATATTCGACCATCGAATGCACCACCGACTGGGCATGGACGATCACGTCGAGCTGGTCGGCGCGGACGGGGAACAAGTGGAAAGCCTCGATCAGCTCGAGCCCCTTGTTCATCATCGTCGCCGAATCGACCGAGATCTTGGCGCCCATCGACCAATTGGGATGCGCCACTGCCTGTGCCGGCGTGATCGCCCGCATCGCTTCGAGCGAAGTCTCGCGGAACGGACCACCGCTAGCCGTGAGGATGATCCTGCGCACGCCGCGTGGGGCAGTCCGGTCTAGGCACTGAAACACGGCGTTGTGCTCCGAATCGACCGGCAACAGCGTCGTGGCGTGCGCCCGTGCCGCCGCCATCATCACTTCGCCCGCCGAAACCAGCGATTCCTTGTTGGCCAGCGCAACAGTGCCGCCCGCTTCCAGCGCCGCCATCACCGGCTTGAGACCGGCGGTGCCGACGATCGCCGCCATCGTCCAGTCCGCCCGCATGCGCGCTGCATCGCACACCGCATCGGCCCCTGCCCGCGCCTCGATACCGCTCGAACCCAGTGCGTCGCGCAGGCGGTCGAGGCAGTCCGGGTCGGCCACGACGGCGACCTTCGCGCGGGTACGGATCGCTGCAGCCGCCAGCTTGTCCACATCGCGGTTGGCAGCGAGCGCGAGCACCTGGAACTGGTCCGGCGCCCGCTCGATCAGGTCGAGCGTCGAGCTGCCTACCGAACCGGTGGCACCGAGAATCGTCACGGTTTTCATCAGGCGAACGCCAGTACCAGCGCCGCCGCGACCGGGGCCACTGCAACAAGGCCGTCGAGCCGATCGAGCACCCCGCCATGGCCGGGGAGCAGGCTGCCCGAATCCTTGACCCCTGCCCTTCGCTTCAAATGGCTCTCATACAGGTCGCCGAGCTGCGACAGCATCGCCAGCAGCGGCGTACACAGCGCCAGGATGAGCGGCAGGCCGAACCCGGCTGCAAGGATTGCGGCAAACACGCCCGCACCGACAAGCCCGCCGAAAAAGCCGGCCCAGGTCTTGTTCGGGCTGATCGCCGGCGCGAGCTTCGCTCCCCCGATCGCGCGACCGGCGAAATAGGCGGCGGTGTCGCTGGTCCACACGAGCGCCATTGCCCAGAGCGTCAGCAGAAAGCCGTTGGATTGTTCGCGCAATGCCAGCAGCCCGAGCACGGGCAACCCCACATAGAGCGCGCCGAGCGCAAGCTGCGGCTTGCGGACCGCCGCCCCCAGGAAGAAGCAGGCCGCGAATATCAGCCCGAGCGCGAGGAACCCCGGTCCGGCGGCGAGACCCGGCGCCATGATCGCCAGCGGCACGGTGATCGCATATTGCGCCAGCCGCTTCTGCTTCAGCGTCGCGCCGGCAAGATCGGCCCATTCGCCCATCATCAGCAACCCGCCGACAGCGACGAGCAACCAGAAGACGAGGCCCCCGAACCACAGCGCCGCGAACGACACTGCGATCAGGATGACCGCAACGACGAGGCGCTTGCCGAGATCGGAGTTCTTGGCGCTCACAGGCCTCCGAAACGCCGTTGCCGCTGCCCGAACCGGTCGATCGCGTCGGCGAGCGCCTTTTCGTCGAAATCGGGCCACAGCGTGTCGACGAACAGCAATTCGGCATAGGCCGCCTGCCACAGCAGGAAGTTCGACAGGCGCTGCTCGCCAGAGGTGCGGATCAGCAAGTCGAGCGGCGGCAGGTCCGCGGTCTCCAGCTCGGCTTCGAACCGCGCCTCGTCGATCGTGGCGGGATCGAGCGAACCGTACCGCGCCTGTTCGGCGAGGCGGCGCGCAGCGGCCAGTATCTCGGCCTGCGCGCCGTAGTTGAGTGCGATGACCAATGTCGGCCCCGGATTGGTCGCGGTGCGCGCGACTGCGGCGTCGATCATCGTGACCAGATCGGGAGCCAGGCCCCGCCAGTCGCCGATCACCCGGAGCCGCACGCCCTCGCCGACCAGCTCGTCGAGCTCACTCGCCAGGAAATGGCGCAGCAGCCCCATCAGGTCGCGGACCTCGTCCTCGGGACGGCGCCAGTTTTCCGAGGAAAAGGCATAGAGCGTCAGCACGTCGATGCCGAGCGTGCGGGCGGCGCGCGCGACGCGGCGGACCGCCTCTACGCCCTGCTTGTGCCCGGCGATCCGCGGCAGGAAGCGCTTCTTCGCCCAGCGCCCGTTGCCGTCCATGATGATGGCGACGTGGCGCGGAGTCGTTCCCGACGGAAGCTCCGGGGCGGGCCTAGCAGCCATGACCAGCCGCCCGGAGGAGTCCGGCATGCCGTGAACAGCGATGCCGTTCACACGTCACTTGCCCAGGATTTCCTTTTCCTTCGACGCGGCGGCCGCATCGATGTCGGCGATCGTGGCGTCGGTCAGCTTCTGCACTTCGGTTTCGAGGCGCTTGCGCTCGTCCTCGCCGAACAGCCCCTTCTTCTCGTCGGTCTTGAGGCTGTCATTGCCGTCGCGGCGCACGTTGCGGGCGGCGATGCGCGCCTTTTCGGCATATTGGTTGGCGAGCTTGGCGAGCTCCTTGCGGCGCTCCTCGGTCAGGTCCGGGATCGGCAGGCGCAGCGTCTGGCCGTCGGTGATCGGGTTGAGGCCCAGCCCCGCCGAGCGGATCGCCTTTTCGACCGGGCCGACATTGGTCTTGTCCCACACCTGGACCGACAGCATCCGCGGCTCGGGCGCCGAAACGCTGGCGAGCTGGTTGATCGGCATGTGCGAGCCATAGACTTCGACCGAAACCGGATCGAGCAACGTCGTCGATGCGCGGCCCGTGCGCAGGCCCTGGAGGTCGTGCTTGAGCGCCTCGACCGCACCGGCCATGCGGCGCTCGATATCTGCCTTGTCGTAAGCGGCCATTGCCGGCTCTCCTGTTATGCGTCGATTGTTTCGTTTTGGACGATCGTCGAAGCACCCTCGCCGCGCAGCACGGCGGAGAGATTGCCTTCGTCGCGGATGTTGAACACCACGATCGGGATATTGTTGTCGCGGCAAAGCGCCACGGCCGATGCGTCCATCACCTTCAGATTGTCTGCGAGGACACGGTCGTAGCTAAGTGAATCATATCGCTTCGCAGTCGGCACCTTCTTCGGGTCGGCGTCATAGATGCCGTCCACCGAAGTGCCCTTGAACAGCGCGTCGCAGTTCATTTCGGCGGCACGCAGCGCGGCAGTGGTGTCGGTGGTGAAGAACGGCAGGCCGGTGCCCGCGGCGAAGATCACAACGCGGCCCTTCTCCATGTGCCGCTCGGCGCGGCGCCGGACATAGGGTTCGCACACGCTGGCCATCGGGATCGCCGACTGGACCCGCGTCTGCACGCCGATCTTCTCCATCGCGTTCTGCATCGCCAGCGCGTTCATCACGGTCGCGAGCATGCCCATATAATCGGCGCTGGCGCGATCGAATCCCTGCGCAGCGCCCGCAAGCCCGCGGAAGATATTGCCGCCGCCGACGACCATGCAGACTTCCAGGCCGGTCTCGACGGCCTCCTTCACTTCGGTGGCCACGCGGTCACAGGTAGCGGGGTCGATGCCGAACTGGCCCGACCCCATCAGGACCTCGCCCGAGAGCTTGAGAAGGATGCGTTTGAAGCTGGGAGCGGTCATTTGAGCCTTGGGTAGGAGGCGGATAGCGAAGCGGCGCGGACCTTAGAGGTGCCGCGCCGCAGGAACAAGCGGAGATGCCGGGGAGAAACCGTGCAGGCGGAACGCCCCGGCGCCTCGCGTTACTTGGTGAGGCCGGCCGTAGCGGCAACCTCGGCAGCGAAGTCGCTCTCTTCCTTCTCGATGCCTTCGCCGAGCTGGAAGCGGACATAGTCGGTCAGCGTGATCGTCGTGCCGGCGTCCTTGCCGGCCTTGGCGATCACGTCCTGAACCGGGGTCTTGCCGTCCATGACGAACGCCTGGGTGAGCAGCGCGTTCTCCTTCTTGAACTTCTCGATCGGCCCGTTGAGGATCTTCTCGGCGACCTCTGCGGACTTGCCGACGATCTTCTCGGCGTTCTTTTCGCGCAGGATCGCTGCCTCGCGCTCGACGACTTCGGAATCGAGACCTTCGACCGACAGCGCCAGCGGGAAAGCGGCAGCGATGTGCATCGCCAGCTGCTTGCCTAGCGGCTCGAGCACGTCGACGCCGGCATCCGATTCGAGCGCGACGAGCACGCCGATCTTGCCGAGGCCGGGGGCCGCCGCGTTATGGACGTAAGGGATCACGGCGCCCTTGGTCACTTCGACCTTCTTGGCGCGGCGCAGAACCTGGTTCTCGCCGATCGTCGCGATGTTCGCGGTCAGCACGTCCTCGACGCTGCCGCCGGCAGCCATCGCCGCGGCCTTGATCGCATCGACGCTGTCACCCTTTTCGAGTGCAATCGACGTCACTTCGCGAACGAAGCCCTGGAAGATCTCGTTCTTGGCGACGAAATCGGTCTGCGAATTGACTTCGACGGCGACACCCTTGGTGCCGGCGACGGCGACGCCGACCAGGCCTTCAGCGGCGGTGCGGCTCGACTTCTTGGCAGCTGCGGCCAGGCCCTTCGAGCGCAACCAGTCGCTGGCGGCTTCGAGGTCGCCATTGGTCTCGGTGAGTGCCTTCTTGCAATCCATCATGCCGGCGCCGCTCTTTTCGCGGAGCTCCTTCACGGCTGCTGCAGTGATCTCGGCCATGTTTCCATTCCTCTTGCTGGTCGCGGCTCTCGCGCGATGCTCATAAATCAAACCCCGTTCGCCCTGAGCTTGTCGAAGGGGCCGTCTTCTTTGGCCCTGCGAGGGAGAAGAAGTACGGGGCTTCGACAGGCTCAGCCCGAACGGGGTTGGGTCGGCGCTCCGAACTGACGGCCGCCTAGTGCGTGCCTATGTCAGTTCGGAGACAGCCAGTTTCAACTTACGCGTCGATCTGACGCTCGCCCTCTGCAGCCTGCTCGGGCTCGGTCACGGCTGCGGGAGCCTCGGGCTCCGCGGCAGGAGCTTCGAACTCCTCGGCAGTAACGACAGGCGCGTCGGCGGCAGGTGCTTCGTCAGCGACCGGCGCGGGAGCGGCAAGCGCTTCCTCGACCGGGGGCTGCTCGGCGGCGCCGAAGTCGAAGCCCTGGTTGCGCTGCTGCTCCTGGCCACCGCGGGTCGCGGCGATCGCCACGGCTTCGCAATAGAGGCGGATGGCGCGGCTGGCGTCGTCATTCGCCGGAACCGGGAAGGCGATGCCGTCCGGGCTAACGTTCGAATCGAGGATCGCGACGACGGGGATGCCGAGCGTGTTGGCTTCCTTGATCGCCAGCTCTTCCTTGTTCGCGTCGATCACGAACATGATGTCGGGAACGCCGCCCATGTCGCGGATGCCGCCGAGCGAGAGCTCGAGCTTGTCCTTCTCGCGGGTGAGCTGGAGCACTTCCTTCTTGGTCAGGCCGTGCGTGTCGCCCGACAGCTGCTCCTCGAGCGTCTTGAGGCGCTTGATCGAGTTGCTGATGGTCTTCCAGTTGGTGAGCATGCCGCCCAGCCAGCGGTGGTTGACGAAATGCTGGTTCGCGCGGCGTGCTGCCTCGGCGATCGGCTCCTGCGCCTGGCGCTTGGTGCCGACGAAGAGGACCTTGCCGCCGGCGGCGACGGTCGAGTTCACGAATTCGAGAGCGCGCGCGAAGAGCGGCACGGTCTGCGAAAGGTCGATGATGTGGACGCCGTTGCGGTCGCCGAAGATGTAGGGCTTCATCTTCGGGTTCCAGCGGTGCGTCTGGTGACCGAAGTGTGCGCCCGATTCGAGCAACTGCTGCATGGAGACGACTGGTGCCGCCATAGGGATAACTCCTTCCGGTTGAGCCTCTGGGAAGCGGGAACCGGGATCCTGTGATCCCCACGCCAAAAATGGCGGGGGCAGGCATTCACGGCACCGGGTTATGATGCTTCCCATGCGGGGTTGAGGCGGCGCGCTTAGCCGAAGCGAAGCGGTCAGGCAAGTAGAACAAATTTGGAACAACCCATTGACCGCGGAACGTTAACGGAACATAAAGAGTTCAGAAGCGGGGCATGGAACGCCTCACGTCGCCAAAGGGTTGGAATCATTGAATTCCCGCCGGTTGTGCGCGGACAGGAGCTGTACGATGACTGGATTTGCGATCGCCCTGCTGTTCGGGTCCGCCTTCGTGGCCGCCGCCTGGACGCTCTATGCCAGCATCCGGCCGCAGCTTCCCCGCTTTGCCGAACTGCTGCTGCCCGCTTCCGCCCTGCCCGCGCTGCCGCCGCGGCTGAGCCGGGTTACGGTACGTGCGGTTCCGGCGCGGCTGCCGACGCGGAAGCAGCTGCGCGCAGCTGCCTGATCCGGCGATAGCTGCGGACGCTGAACGGAATGACCGCCAGATAGGCGATCGCCAGCAGCGCCAGCGTCGGCCAGGGCGCCGAGACCAACGCCGCGACCAGCACCACCAGCACCGCCAGCGCTTCGAAGCGGAACCGCTCCTTGAGGCGAATCGTCGGCGCATAGGTAGCGATGCTCGAGATCATCAGCACGGCGATGAATGCGGTCCAGGGCGCGATCACCGCGGGGCTGCGCAGGAGCTGATTCGCCGTCTCGACCAGCAGCACCGGCGTGAGATCGTGCACCGGCGGGCGCAGCAGCTCGCCGGTCCATAGCCAGAGATAGAGCGGCATCATCGCCAGCAGTGCGCCCGCGGGCGCGGGAACCCCGGTGAGGAAGCCGGCCGATTTGTGCGGCTGATCCTCGCGATCGATATTCGCGTTGAACCGCGCCAGCCGCAGCGCGCAGAACAAGGCGAGCAGCAGCGCGATCAGCCAGCCGAAGCGGCCCAGCTCGTTCAGCGACCAGAGATAGAGGATCAGCGCGGGCGCGACGCCGAACGAAATCGCGTCGGACAGGCTGTCGAGCTCGGCACCGAACCGGCTCTCGGCACGCACCAGCCGGGCGATCTTGCCGTCCAGCCCGTCGAACACCGCCGCCGCCAGCACCATCAGCACCGCGACTTCCCAATTGCCGAGAATCGCGAACCGAATCGCCGTCAGCCCCGAACACAGCGCCAGCGCAGTGACCATATTGGGCAGCACCGCGCGCAGCGGGATGCCGCCTTCGCGGCGCAGCTTGGGAATCCGTCTGCCCGCGCGGGGCGGCCTCATTGGGCTATACCGATCGCGCGCGGCGCTCCCTTGCGCGCAAGGATCGTCTCGCCGGCGATCGCGCGCTGGCCGAGCGCAACTTCGACGCCATAGGCCTCGGGAATGAACACGTCGACGCGGCTGCCGAAGCGAATCAGGCCAACGCGCTGTCCACCGACGACCATGTCGCCTGCCTTGACGAAGCTGACGATGCGCCGCGCGACCAGCCCGGCGATCTGGGTGAAGCCGATCCGCTGGCCGTTCTTGTCCTCGACGATGATGTGCTGGCGCTCATTCTCTTCGCTCGCCTTGTCGAAGTCGGCGTTCATGAACTTTCCGGCGATATAGATGACGTGGCGGATCGTGCCGGTGATCGGAGTGCGATTGATGTGCACGTCGAAGACGCTCATGAACACCGACACGCGCAGCATGCTGCCTTCGCCCAGCGCCTGCGGGCCGGCGAGCTCGGGGGGCAGGTCGACGCGCTCGATCATCGTGATCAGGCCATCGGCGGGCGAGACGATCAGCCCCTCGCCCTGCGGCGTCACGCGCACCGGATCGCGGAAGAACGCCGCGACGCCGAGCGTCAGGAACACTAGGGGCCAGGTGATGAAATCCCAGACGAACAGGCTGACCAGCGCGATCGCGCCGGCGATCAGCACATATTTGCGCCCTTCGGGGTGGATGTCGGGAAAACGCCATTTAACTGTCGATGTACCGACGGGGGGCTTGTCGAGCGATGCCATGTCGCGCGGTGTAGCGTCATGGCCCGCGCTTTCCTAGACGGCGGCGGCGATTATCCGCGCCGTCCCTTTCCGCCGCGCCTCGTACGCAGCAACACGCCTAGTCCGGCATGGCAGTCGCCCTCGCCCCGGGCTAGAAACGCACCCGATGATCGAACGAGTCGCAACCTGTCGCTGCGGGCAATTGCGGGTGGCATGCACCGGCGATCCCATCCGGGTATCGGTCTGCCATTGCCTGGAATGCCAGAAGCGATCCGGCAGCGCGTTCGCCACGCAGGCGCGCTGGCCCGAAGCGCAGGTCGAAGTGATCGGCACGGCCAGCCTATGGTCTCGAGCCGGCGACAGCGGCAGCCTGTCCACCTATCGGTTCTGCCCCGCGTGCGGCGCCACCATGGCCTATGTCAACGAAGCGATGCCGGGCATGATCGCCGTCCCGGTCGGCGCGTTCGCCGATCCGAAATTCCCCTCGCCGCGTTTCTCGGTCTACGAAGAGCGCAAACATGCCTGGGTCGCGGTGCTCGGCGACGATGTCGATCACCAGGAATAGCGCGCTGGCCATTTGAGCGGGAGGAAATCCAGCATGGAACGATATACCGGTGGCTGCCTGTGCGGCAGCGTGCGGTTCGTGGCATCGGGGCGCCCGAACCGGGTCGGCCTTTGCCATTGCCTCGACTGCCGCAAGCATCACGGCGCACTGTTCTACGCCGCCGGCATGTTCCCGCAGGACGCAGTGACCATCGAGGGCGAGACACGCGACTATGCCGGCCGTGGCTTCTGCCCCGCCTGCGGTTCGTCGGTTTTCATGCGCAGCGGCGACGAAATCGAAGTGAACCTGGGATCGCTGGACGCGCCCGACCAGCTGGTACCGACCTATGAATGCTGGACCATCCGCCGCGAATCCTGGTTGCCGCAATTTCCGCTGGCGCGACGATATGAGAAGGACCGCGACGCATCGACCCGCTTCGAGGAATAGACCGCTCGAAAGCCGCTCGTCGCAGATCGGCTTTGCGGCGCGGCGCGGCTGGTGTATCTGCGCCAGCAGCAATTCGAGTTCGGGGGCATGTCGTCCCCGATTAAAGCACCTGTCGCGCTTGAATATTCGTTTGTTTTCGCGGAAGCGCGTGCGCCCCGGTTGCCCACGAAACCTGCAAAGGATCCCAATGCCCGCATCGACCGCCTCCGCCAAGCGCAGCCGTGCCAGTATGCGCGCCGCCGGAGTGTCCTCGCCCTGGGTCATGTTCCTCAAGGGATTCTTCAAGCATCCGGTGATGGTCGGCGCGATCGCGTCCTCGTCGCAGCGGCTGGTGAATCGCATGCTCGACCGAGTCGACTGGGCGAATTGCAAGCTGTTCGTCGAATATGGCCCTGGCGTCGGCACCTTCACGCGCCCGATCCTCAAGCGCCTCGCGCCCGATGCGAAGCTGATCGTGATCGATACCAACCCGGACTTCATCCGCTATCTCAAGCACATGATCGACGATCCGCGCTTCATCGCGGTCAATGATTCGGCGTCCGAGATCAAGCGGATCATCGCCGATCACGGCTTCGACCATGCCGACTTCATCGCGTCCGGCCTGCCCTTCTCGACGCTGCCGACCGGCGTGGGTGACGCGATTGCCCATGCGACGCACGACATCCTTCGCCCCGGCGGCGCCTTCATGGTCTATCAGTACAACCCCAAGGTGCGGAACTTCCTGACGCCCTATTGGGAGCATATCGATCACGAGGTCGAATTGTGGAACCTTCCCCCCGCGCAGCTCTGGTGGGCCTGGAAGAAGTAGCCCGCGCCGCTTGATCCCCCCTCCCCATCGCCCTAGACGCTCGCCAAACCTTCAAAAAGGAAGCTAGCACTATGGCGAAGATCAAGGTTGCAACGCCGGTCGTGGAGATCGACGGCGACGAGATGACGCGGATCATCTGGCAGTGGATCCGCGAGCGCCTGATCCTTCCCTATCTCGACATCGACCTCAAATATTACGATCTCGGCGTCGAGAAGCGCGACGAGACCAACGATCAGATCACGATCGATTCGGCCAACGCGATCAAGCAGTACGGCGTCGGCGTGAAGTGCGCGACGATCACTCCGGACGAGCAGCGCGTCGAGGAATTCGGCCTCAAGGACATGTGGAAGTCGCCCAACGGCACGATCCGCAACATCCTGGGCGGCGTGATCTTCCGTGAGCCGATCGTGATCTCGAACGTACCGCGCCTGATCCCGGGCTGGACCCGTCCGATCGTCGTCGGCCGCCACGCATTCGGCGACCAGTATAAGGCGACTGACTTCAAGGTGCCCGGCAAGGGCAAGCTGACCATGAAGTGGGAAGGCGAGAACGGCGAGACGATCGAAAAGGAAGTGTTCAACTTCCCCGATGCCGGCGTCGCGATGGGCATGTACAACCTCGACGAATCGATCACCGATTTCGCCCGCGCCAGCATGAACTACTCGCTCGGCCGCGGCTGGCCGCTGTACCTCTCGACCAAGAACACGATCCTCAAGGCCTATGACGGGCGCTTCAAGGACATCTTCCAGGCCGTGTTCGACGCCGAGTTCAAGGACCAGTTCAAGGCAGCCGGCATCGTCTACGAGCACCGCCTGATCGACGACATGGTCGCGTCTGCGCTCAAGTGGCACGGCGAATTCGTCTGGGCCTGCAAGAACTATGACGGCGACGTCCAGTCGGATCAGGTCGCACAGGGCTTCGGCTCGCTCGGCCTGATGACCTCCGTGCTGATGTCGCCGGACGGCAAGACGATCGAGGCCGAGGCCGCGCACGGCACCGTCACCCGCCACTATCGCCAGCACCAGCAGGGCAAGGCGACGTCGACCAACCCGATCGCGTCGATCTTCGCCTGGACCGGCGGCCTGAAGTATCGCGGCAAGTTCGACGAGACCCCCGATGTGGTGCGTTTCGCTGAGACGCTCGAAAAGGTTTGCATCAAGACCGTCGAGAGCGGCGCGATGACCAAGGACCTCGCGCTGCTGATCGGGCCGGAACAGGCCTGGATGACCACCGAGCAGTTCTTCGAGGCGATCCGCGTCAATCTCGAGAACGAAATGGGCAGCTGGCAGTAAGCCACGATCCACAAGACCGAAAAGGGGCGGTTTCTAGCCGCCCCTTTTTTTGCGCCTGCTTTGCGCGGCATCGAAAACCGCATCGGTCAACCGCATTCGCACCCTGCCGCGGCCACGCTGCGATCGCCGCGGGTTGCAATGCAAAGATATACATGCTGGCATATCCGACATGATTTGCCATGCCGCCAGCGCACCCTTCGACTACTTGTTTCACGAAATAAAATTGCGAGTTGCGCGCGGCATCCGCCGACTGAGTCACTCTAGCGCGCCGATCAGCTGATGCTCAGCCTTCAGAACAGCGGTTTCAGCGACGCACTCGTCATTCTGGGTGCCGCCGGGCTGGTCATCCCGGCCTTCGCACGTTTCCGGATCAGTCCGGTGATCGGGTTCATTCTGGTGGGCGCTCTCGTCGGCCCCGCCGGGCTCGGCACCCTGGTCGGCCAGAATCCCTGGCTCTATTATTTCACCATCTCGGACTCGCATTCGATCGAGCCGTTCGCCGAATTCGGCATCATCCTGCTGCTGTTCTCGATCGGCCTCGAACTGTCGTTCAAGCGGCTTTGGGCGATGCGCAGGCTGGTCTTCGGCGTGGGTGCGGCCGAGCTGGCCGGTGCCGGGCTGATCCTCGCGGCGGCGCTGTACCTCACCGGACTGAGCACCGGCGGGGCGATCGGTCTCGGGCTGGCGCTGGCGCTGTCCTCGACGGCGCTCGTCGTTCCGATCGCGGGGACGACCAGCGCGGTTGGCCGCGCCGCCTTCGCGATGTTGCTGTTCGAAGACCTCGCGCTCGTCCCGATCATCTTCATGCTCGGCGCGCTTTCCCCGGTTCCCGGTGTCGCCGGGGGAGCCGGGCTGCTGCTCACGCTGGGCATGGGCGTGCTTACCGTCGCGATCCTGTTCGTCGGCGGACGGCTATTGCTGCCGCGGATGTTCGGGCAGGCCGCGCGCACCAAGAGCCCCGAGCTCTTCCTCGCCGCCAGCCTGCTGGTAGTGATCGCCGCCAGCCTCGCGACCACTGCGGCCGGGCTGTCGCCCATCGTCGGCGCGCTGATCGCGGGCCTGCTGATCGCCGAGACCGAATATCACGGCGAAGTCGAAGCGATCACTGCGCCGTTCAAGGGCCTCGCGCTCGGCGTGTTCCTGATCACCGTCGGCATGCGGCTCGACCTCGGCTTCGTGCTCGACAATTGGGCGCCCTTGCTCGGCGCCACGATCGTGGTGATGGTGGTCAAGGTTGCGGTCACCACCGGCCTGCTCAAGCTCTCGGGCGCGCGCACCGGCACCGCGACAGAGACCGGCGTGCTGATGGCCAGCCCGTCGGAGACGACGCTCATCGTCCTCGGCGTCGCCGGCGCGGCCGGGCTGATCTCGGGCACCACTGCGACCTTCTGGACCACCGTCACTGCGATCGGCCTGACCGCCACGCCGCTGCTCGCCAAGGGCGGCCAGCTGGTCGCACGGCTGATCGAGCAGCAGGAGAAGAACGACGACGCCCCCGCCGCGGTCGATGCCGCGGGCCCGGGCACGATCGTGATAGGTTTCGGCCGCGTCGGGCGGCTCGTCGCCGACATGCTGCGGCGGCACAATGTCCCGTATCTCGGCGTCGATGCCGACATCGACAACGTCAACGCGGCGCGCAAGGACGGCTATGTCGTGCTGTTCGGCGACGTGACCCGCACCGAGCTGGTCGATCAGCTCAAGCTAGGCCATGCCAAGGCGCTGGTGCTCACCATGGACGATCCGGTGCTCACGGTCCGGCTGACCAAGCGCGTCCGCGGCTGGGTACCCGATCTGCCGATCATCGCCCGCGCGCGCGATACCGATCACGCCGCCGAGCTCTACAAGGCCGGCGCTACCGACGCCGTGCCCGAGACGCTCGAAAGCTCGCTCCAGCTCTCCGAAGCGGTGCTGGTCGATGTCGGCATCGCCGTCGGCCCGGTGATCGCATCGATCCACGAGAAGCGCGACGAGATGCGCAAGGCGATCAAGCAGGCGTCGGACATCGATCGCGAGCCCCGGCTGCGGCTGCGGCGGACGCGGCCGAGCGAAGTGGCCGGATAGACCGCTCGACTGCTTCGGGGTTGCGGGGTTGCGCGCAAGGGCGCATCCCTGCGCGCCAGTTTAGGAGCCTTTCCCGATGATCGCTGCCCTGTTGCTCGCCGGCCTGCTGACGGGACAATCTACACCTACCCTAACCAACGCCCCCGCCCTGACCGCCGATCCACTCGCGCCGGCGCGCGCGGGCAAGCTGCGCTGCATCGCGCCCAATCCGGCCCGGCTCACTTGCCAAACGATCATCCGTTACAAGATCAACAGCGACAAAAGCTTCGACGCCGTGGTGAGCGGGCTTGTCGGCGGCGATCGAACACTGCTGCTGCGCTACGACACCTTCGGCAATGTCGAGCAGGGTGGCGTCTGCGTGACGATGCGCGTCGGCGACTTCCAGAACGGTATGTTGCTGAGCAGTGGCAAACGGCTGTCGCCCAATGCCGAGCGAGCGATGCGGCTGCAAATACTCAATACGGTGCAGCCGATGCAGGGCAAGAAGCGTTGTTATCTCGACCGCACCGAGGCCGGCGTAATCCGCGCAGTAGTCACTATCGACGGCGTCGTCCGCCCCGAACTCGCGCAGACCATTGCCTGGGTATCGCCGAGCGAAGGCTATGCGGTCGGTCGCTGAGCTGAACCTGTGAGGGAGTCCAGTCGATGATCGAAGGATTGTTCCTGATGCTGGCGAGCGTCGCGCCACAGACCCCCGCGGATCCGCTTGCCGCGGCCAAGGCCGGCAAGATCCAGTGCACCAATCCCAATGTCGAGAAAAAGACCTGTGTGAGCCTGACCCGGTACAAGGTGAAGCGCGACGGCAGCTTCGAATCGACGGGGACGGTGCTGATCTCGCCGCAGCCGGTGACCACGATGGAGATCCGATCGGCCGGCACGGTCAAGGACGGCGCGCTTTGTTCGCCGATCCGCACCGCGGATTTCGAGACGGCGACCTATCGGACTGACGGGAAGCCGGTGGATGCCGCGACCGCCGCGGCGATCCGCCCGCAGATCGTGGGCACAATCGCCCCGATGGCGAACAAGACGGGCTGCATGCGCGAAGTACGCGACGGCGCGCTGCTCAGGATGGAAGTCTCGATCGACGGCGTCGCCCGGCCCGAAATGACTCAAAAGGCACTGTGGGTGAAGCCGGAGGACGGGTACACCGTCGCCCCCTGAGCGTCACGCGGTCTCGCGGGCTCCGGCGAGCGCACCCTTGACTGCCTCGATCGCCTCGGCGCCCTTCGATCCGTCCGGACCGCCACCCTGCGCCATGTCGGGCCGGCCGCCGCCGCCCTGCCCGCCGAGCACCGCCACCGCTGCCTTGACCAGGTCGACTGCGCTCACGCCAAGCCCATCGCTGACGCCGACGGCGACCGACGCGCGGCCTTCATTGACTGCGACCAGCGCGACCACGCCGCCACCGATCCGTACCTTGGCCTCATCCACAGCGCCGCGCAGTGCCTTGGGATCGAGGCCCTCGAGCACCTGTCCGACGAAGTTGATGCCGTTCACTTGTTCCGGCCCCGCCGGTGCCGCCGCAGCGCCGCCGCCGAGCGCGAGCGCCTTCTTGGCCTCGGCGAGCTCGCGCTCGAGCCGGCGCCGTTCCTCGACCAGAGCAGCAACGCGCGCGGGCACTTCGTCCGGCGACGATTTGAGCGCCGCAGCGGCTTCCTTGAGCCGATCGTCGCGCGCATTGAGCCACTGGCGCGCGCCTTCACCGGTCAATGCCTCGATGCGGCGAATGCCCGAGGAAACAGCACTCTCCGAGACGATCTTGAAGATCGCGATGTCGCCGGTGGCGTTGACATGGGTGCCGCCGCACAGCTCGACCGAATAATGCTGCTCGTCGCCGCGGCCCATCGAGAGCACGCGGACCTCGTCGCCATATTTCTCGCCGAACAGCGCCATGGCGCCCGCGGCGATCGCGTCCTCGGGCGTCATCAGTCGGGTGCCGACGCTCTCGTTATGGCGGATCTGCGCGTTCACATCGGTTTCGATCTGGGCAATGTCCTGCGGCGTCAGCGCCGAGGGGTGCGAGAAATCGAAACGCAGCCGATCAGGTGCGACGAGGCTGCCCTTCTGGCTGACATGCCCGCCCAGGTGCTTGCGCAGCGCCGCATGGAGCAAATGGGTGGCGCTGTGGTTGGCGCGGATCGCATCGCGGCGCTCGGCATCGACCGAGAGCTTGACGGTGTCGCCTACGGCGAGCTCGCCGTTCTCGATCCTGGCATGATGCGCGTGCAGGCGGCCAAGCGGCTTCGAAGTATCCTCGACCCTTGCGGTCATCTTGTCGTTCGAAATGCTGCCGGCGTCGCCCATCTGCCCGCCCGATTCGCCGTAGAACGGCGTCTGGTTGGTGAGGATGGTGACGCTGTCGCCGGCGCCTGCCGTATCGACACGCTTGCCGTCCTTGACCAGCGCGACGACCTGGCCCTCGCCCTCAGTGCCGACATAGCCGGTGAATTCGGTGCCGCCGAGCTCGTCAGCAATGTCGTACCAGACTTCGTCCGACGCCTTGTCGCCCGAGCCCTTCCACGCGGCACGTGCGGCGCGCTTCTGCTCGGCCATCGCAGTGTCGAAGCCGGCGCGGTCGACCTGGATGCCGTTGGCACGCAGCGCGTCCTCGGTCAGGTCATAAGGGAAGCCAAAGGTGTCATAGAGCTTGAACGCCGTCGCGCCGGGCAAGGTATCGCCTTCCGTCAGCCCGTGCGTCGCGTCGTCGAGCAAGCGCAAGCCATTGGCGAGCGTCTGGCGGAAACGGGTCTCTTCCTGCAGCAGCGTCGCCTTGATCAGCGGCTGCGCGCGGACGAGTTCGGGATAGGCAGCGCCCATCTCGGCAACCAGCGAGGGCACCATGCGGTGCATCAGCGGATCCTTGGCACCCAGCAGATGCGCGTGACGCATCGCGCGGCGCATGATCCGGCGCAGCACATAACCGCGGCCTTCGTTCGCCGGCAGCACGCCGTCGGCCACGAGGAAGCCCGAAGAGCGCAGGTGATCGGCGATCACGCGGTGGCTCGCCTGGTTGTCGCCGGTGGTGATGGCGCCGGTCAGTGCGCCCGATTCGGCGATCAGCGCCTTGAACGTGTCTGTATCGTAATTGTCGTGGACGCCTTGGAGCACCGCGGCGAGACGCTCGAGCCCCATGCCGGTATCGATGCTGGGCTTGGGCAATTCGCTGACGATCTCGTCATTTTCCTGCAGATACTGCATGAACACGAGGTTCCAGATCTCGACGAAGCGGTCGCCATCTTCCTCGGGCGATCCCGGCGGGCCGCCATAGATATGGTCGCCATGATCGTAGAAGATTTCCGAGCACGGCCCGCAAGGACCATCCGAACCCATCGCCCAGAAATTGTCCTTGGTGGCGATGCGGATGATCCGGCTCTCGGGCAGCCCGGCGATCTTTTTCCACAGGTCGAACGCCTGATCGTCGGTGTGATAGACCGTGACGGTCAGCTTGTCGGCCGGGATACCCCAGGTCTCGGTCAGCAGCGTCCACGCATGCGTGATCGCCTGTTCCTTGAAGTAGTCGCCGAACGAGAAATTGCCGAGCATTTCGAAGAAGGTATGGTGGCGCGCGGTATAGCCGACATTGTCGAGATCATTGTGCTTGCCGCCGGCGCGAACGCACTTCTGGCTGCTCGTCGCGGTCGAATAGGGACGCGTTTCGAGGCCGGTGAACACGTTCTTGAACGGCACCATCCCCGCATTCACGAACATCAGTGTCGGATCATTATGCGGCACCAGCGGTGCGCTGGGCACGCGGGCGTGACCCTGGCTCTCGAAATAGTCGAGGAACGAACGGCGGATGTCGTTGGTGGAAGTCATATCGGCGACTTAGTTGCGGTCCGCACTTTCCTCAAGCGAAACACTTCGATCAGGGGGATTGGCGGCAGGACTGTGGCGCGGGTGCAATTCCTGGCCAAGGTCTCAACTCGAAGAACCTCGGCTCGGTGCGCTGCCTGGCGATGCGGACGGTCGTCGGGCGGGGCGGCGCGCCCTGCAATGTAGGATTCGCCTGCTTGCCTCTCACCGCGGGCGCGCACCACCGGCTGCTCTTTCACTAGACAGGAAATATAGGACCCCGCTCGGCGCAAGAATGCTACTCAATGCGCGCGTCTCTTGGAAACTGGGACAAATATGCCGTCGCAGGAACACGCAGACAGTGTGACCTTCGTGTACCCTTTGCCGGGACGACTCGGCGCCGTGTAGGGCCGCGCGTCACCCCATCGGCTGGTCGATCGACTTGGGCGGCTCACTGAACCATTTCGGCCCGGCCTCGGTCATGTGGAAGCAATCCTCCAGCCGCACCCCGAAGCTGCCGGGAATGTAGATGCCGGGTTCGCTCGAGAAGCACATGCCTGACGCGAGCGGGGTCCTCTCGCCGCGCACCAGATTGACCGGCTCGTGACCGTCCATGCCGATGCCGTGGCCGGTGCGGTGCGACAGGCCAGGCAGCTTGTAGTCGGGGCCGTAGCCGAGCGAAGTGTAATAGCCCCGGACCGCGTCATCCACCGCGCCGGCGGGCGTGCCGAGCCTTGCCGCCTCGAACGCGACTTGCTGGCCGTGCGCGACCACCTCCCAAACCTTGCGCTGCTCGGCGCTTGCCCTGCCGAAGACGAAGCTGCGCGAGACGTCGGACTGATAGCCCTGTACGGTGCAGCCGCAATCCATCAGCACGACTTCACCGGGTGTCACGCGTTGCTGCTTGCGCGTGCCGTGCGGATAGGCGGCGGCCCCGCCAAGCAGGATGAGATTGAACTCGACTGCGCCGCCCAGCTTGCGCGTCGCAGCCGTCATCAACGCTGCGATGTCGCCGTTGCTCATGCCCTCTCGAATCCGCGGATAGGTCCAGCGATAGGCGGCGATCGTCACGTCGGTGGCGAGTTGCATCAGCGCCAGCTCGGGCGAGGTCTTGATCATCCGGCACCCCCGCACGACGGGGTTCGCCGATACGATTCTGGTGGTGGGCAGCGCCTTCTGCAACCCATCGACGATGAAGTAGCGGCTGGTCTCCTCGATCCCTACCGGCTTCTCCGCGAGCCGGCGGTCCTTGAGAAAACCGATGACCACCTTGAGCGGGTCCTCGTCCTCCTGCCAGACGCGGACTTCGGCGGCGATGCCCAGAGACTCGCGAACCGAAGGCTCCTCGAAGAACGGCGTGACGATGCACGGCTCGCCTTCGACCGGGATCACCACGCAGGTCAGCCGCTCGCTGCGGCTCCAGCGCACCCCGGTGAAGTAGATCAGCGACGAACCCGGCTCGATCAGCACGGCGCCGATGCCGCTCGCCTTCATCAGTGCCTGGGCTCGGGCGATACGCGCCTTGCGCTCCTCGGGGCCGATCGGCTGCGCGCCCGTGGTAATGTCGCGGAGGTCCGAAACGTCGGGGTCGGCGGCGTGAAGGATGCCGGGCAGGCCGAGCAGCGGCAGCGCGCCGGCCGCGGCGATCAGGACACGGCGGTTGAAGGTCGGCGCAGTCACGGGCATCATGCTCTCCGGAAAAGATCGGACGCCCGCGATAGAGCGCTTGATCGCCGGGCTTCAATCCCCTCCGCTAGGGTTTCTGCAAGCGAATGGGGAACTCGCATGCGCCATATTGCCGTGACACCGCTGATCCTGCTCCTTGGCGCAACCGCGCCGGCGGCGCCCTCGCCCGCGCCCGAGATCTTCGCGCGCTGGTGCAGCGACCTAGTGGACAGCAACGACAAGACCGCAATCCTTCCCGGCTACGGCCCCGGCGGTTTCGCGATCCAAACCAGGAGCGCCGAGGCGCAGACGTTCTTCACTAACGGCATGCAGCTCGGTCACGCCTTCGCGCACAAGTCGGCGATCGCGGCCTTCAAGGAGGCGCGGCGGCTCGATCCGGATTGCGCGATGTGCGCCTGGGGCGAGGCTTGGGCCGCGGGGCCGACGCTCAATTACGGCGTCGGCCCGGACGAGAGGAAGAGGCTCGCCGAGATCGCCGCCGCTGCCGAGAAACTGTCGGTCGGGGCTCCGGAAAAGGAGCGCCAGCTGATCGCGGCGATGCAGTTGCGCTACACCGACGACGCCAAACAGGGCAACCAGGCCTTTGCCGATGCGATCGTCAAGATGGCCGCGGCGAATCCGGGCGACGATGCGCTGAGCGTGGTCGCTGCGGACGCGCTGATGATCGCGTCGGACTATAAGCCGGAAAAGATGGCCAGCCCCGTCGCGCTGCTGGAAGGCGTGCTCAAGCGCTCACCCGATTACGCTCCGGCGATCCACTTCTACATCCATGCCACCGAGCTCGCCGGCTATCCCAAGCGCGCCGAGCCTTTCGCCGACAAGCTCCCGACGATCGCGCCGGCGGCAAGCCATCTCGTCCACATGCCTTCGCACACCTATTACGGGGTGGGCCGCTACGCCGACGCGGCGACGGCGAACGTCCGCGCCGTCGAGCTCGGCATGGACAATGCTCGGCGGCTCAAGCTGGCCGAGCCCGACGGCGTCTGGACGCTCGCCTATCACGCGCACAACGTCCATTTCGGGATCGGCGGCGCATTGATGTCGGGCGATGCCGAAGCGGGGCTGAAGCTTGCCCGGCCAATGGTCGCAATGGCGGGACGTAGCGGCACGCTGCCGATGTTCCGCCAGGCAGTGCTCGGCAACGGCTTCGTCGCGATTGCGCGGTTCGCGCCGCCGGGCGAAATGCTTGGCATCGCCGATCCGGGCAAGTCCAATCCGGTCGCGCAGGCGCTGTGGCACTATGCCCGCGGCGAGGCCTTTGCCCGGCTCGACGATGCCAAGGCGGTGCGGCGTGAGGCGCATGCGATGGCCAAGCGCGTAGAGAAGGATCGCAGCGACGGCATGATCCCGGCGGCCTTCGCGGTCGGGCGCAACGTGCTCGAGGGCCGCGCGGCGATGCTGGAGGGCAAGAACCGCCGCGCCGTCGCGTTCTTCGCCAGGGCCGCGGCGATCGAGGAGGCCAAGCCGCTCTCCGAATCGGCCGACCCACCGCTGTGGTGGTATCCGGTACGCCGCGACGTGGCGGCGGCTCTGCTTGCCGAAGGTGATGTCTGGGGGGCGCTGGCGGCGGTCGATGCTTCGCTCAAGCGCCGCCCGCTCGATCCGGTGGCGCTGGCGATCCGCGCACATGTCGAGGCGAAGCTAGGCGATGCGGCGGCAGCACGGCGAGACCGCAAGACTGCGATCGCCGGCTGGCGCGGCAAGCGCGACATCACCGGCTGAGCGCACGGGGGTTGACCCGGCCGCGACAATCCCCTTCCCTGCCGCGAAATTTGCTGGGGGTTTTTTGTGGGTAAGCGACTGACGTGGTTCATTCTGGCCGGGCTGCTGCTGGGTGGCCTGATCGGCTGGGGGCTCAATGTCGCCTATGACGACGGCACCCCCGCCGCCGCCCAGCGACTGAAGGACATCAGCTACTGGTTCGACATCCCGACTCAGATGTTCCTTCATCTGATCAAGATGATCATCGCCCCGCTGGTGGTCTCGACGCTGGTCGTCGGCATCGCGCACATGGGCGGGACCGGCGCGATCGGCCGGGTCGGCCTCAAGGCATTTCTGTGGTTCGTCACCGCCAGCCTGATCTCTCTGACTCTCGGGCTGCTGCTCGTCAATCTGCTCCAGCCCGGCGTGGGACTGAACCTGCCGCTGCCGGATGCTGCGGCATCGAGCGGTGTCGACCGCGCAGGCTTCGACGCCGCTAAATTCTTCATCCACATCGTGCCGACTTCGGCGATCGATGCGATGGCGACCAACGACATCCTTCAGCTCGTGATCTTCTCGCTGTTCTTCGGCGTTGGCATGGCCGCAGTGGGCGAGAAGGCCGCGCCGCTGCTCAAGGGGCTAGAGGCGCTGGTCTCGGTGATGCTGACCGTCACGGGCTATGTCATGCTGTTCGCTCCGGTGGCGGTGTTCTGCGCAGTGGCGCGGACGCTGGCGACGCGCGGGCTTGGCGTGGTCGGTGATCTCGCCTATTTCATGGTCACCTTCTATGTCGGCCTGTTCGTGCTGTGGGCAGTGCTGCTCGGCGCGTGCTTCCTGTTCGTCGGCCCGCGCACCGGCACGCTGCTGCGCTATCTGCGCGATCCGATCCTGCTCGGCTTCTCGACTGCATCGTCCGAGGCCGCCTATCCGCGGACACTCGAGGCGCTCGACCGGTTCGGGGTGCCGCCGCGCATCGCCAGCTTCGTGCTGCCGCTCGGCTATTCGTTCAACCTAGACGGATCGATGATGTACATGACGTTCGCGTCGATCTTTATCGCCCAGGCCTATGGCATTCCGCTCGACTGGGGTACGATGATCGTCATGCTCCTGATGCTGATGATCACGAGCAAGGGCATCGCCGGCGTGCCGCGTGCCAGCCTGGTGGTAATCACCGGCACGCTCAGCCACTTCAACATCCCCGAGGCCGGCATCCTGCTGATCCTCGCGGTCGATCATTTCCTGGACATGGGACGCACGGCGACCAACGTGATCGGCAACGCCGTGGCGGCGACGGTGGTGGCGCGCTGGGAGGGCCAGCTCGATCCGCCCGAGGCGGCCGAGCCCGAGGTCAAGCCACTGCCGGCGGCCGGTGCGCCCGACCTCGACAGCTTCGAGGAATATGGCGAGGGCCAGCCGCGGCCGTGACACGTTGGCAGATCTTCCCCGCCGCTGGATCGCTTGCATTTGCGGCGATTGGCCTTTGGCCGGCTTGGGCCACAGGCCAGGCGGTGAAATGGGTCAGCCTGGGGACTACGCGCGACGGCGCCACTTTTTATGATCCGGCCGGCGCCGTCCGGAACGGAAAACGCGTTCAGGTTTCCATTCGCGCAGTACCCGAAAGCGACACGCCCATTTCCTTCATCGCGCGCGTGGAGCTTGATTGCGAACAGCCCAGCCTTGCACTGATTTCGGGCCAGCAATTCGGCGCGGACAATGAAGTGGTCCGATCCCGAACCGTGCCTGCGAACCAGATCGAGCGCGACCCACTCTTCGAAGGTTCAGAGCATGCGCAACTCTATCGCCTAATTTGTCCCAAGGGGCCGCCGCTACACAAGTTTAAAGGACCTCCCATCGTGGTTGTTCCCGGCGAAGAGTGATCAGGCATAGGCATAGGGACCGCCGGCCGTGAGCGCTGCCTGATATGCGGGTCGGGCATGGATCTTCTGGAGCCATGCGGCGAGATGGGGGCGGCCTTCGGTGGCGCCGGCCCGGAGCACCGCGGCTTCGAGCGGAAAGCTCATCATCACGTCGGCGGCGGTAAAGTCCTTGCCGGCGAACCACGGGCGCGCCGCGAGTTCGGCCTCGACATAATCGAGGTGGACATCGACCATCGGCTGAAATTTTTTCTGCGCGACCTTGCCGAGCAGCGGCACCCGGCTGAGCACCAGCTTGGTGAACAAGGGCGGCATCAGCGAGCCCTCGGCATAATGGAGAAAATGGCGATAGCGCAGCGCGTCGTCGCGGTGCGCGGGCGCGCCGAGCCGGCCATCGGCCTTCTCGACCAGATATTCGACGATCGCGCCGGTCTCCGCGACCACCGTGCCCTCGTCGTCGATCACCGGCGACTTGCCGAGCGGATGGATCCGGCGCAGTTCGGGCGGGGCGAGCATCGTCGCTTTGTTCCGCTCATAGCGTTTGATCGTGTGGGGAAGCGCAAGCTCTTCGAGCAGCCAGATAACGCGCTGCGAGCGCGAATTCTCGAGATGGTGGACGGTGATCATGTTGGATTTGCTTCCCTCAATTTCACGGTTTTCACGGTAAATCGGCAATCAAGTTGCGCCCGAACGCAACAAACGGAAAGACCCGGCGCAGGGCAATGCGCCGGGTCTTCCGATGGGAGATGCTCCCGTGACCGCCGCCTGACACGGATCATGCCGGCGCGGCCTAACTTGACACGAAGTCGACACTATCGCGCATGCGCTCAGATGTCGTCGTCGGGCTCGGGGCCGGCCATCAGCCCCTCGGCGACCTGATCGGTCCGCGCGCGGATCGCAGCTTCAAGCCGGTTGCAGAGCTCGGGATTTTCCTTGAGGAAAGTCTTCGAATTCTCACGACCCTGGCCGATGCGGATGCTGTCATAGCTGAACCATGCGCCTGACTTTTCGACGATGCCCGCCTTGACGCCGAGATCGAGGATCTCGCCGATCTTGGAGATGCCCTGGCCATACATGATGTCGAACTCGACTTGCTTGAACGGCGGTGCGACCTTGTTCTTGACCACCTTGACGCGCGTCGCGTTGCCAATGATCTCGTCGCGGTCCTTGATCTGGCCAGTACGGCGGATGTCGAGGCGCACCGAGGCGTAGAACTTCAGCGCATTGCCGCCGGTGGTGGTCTCCGGATTGCCGTACATCACGCCGATTTTCATGCGCAGCTGGTTGATGAAGATCACCATGCAGCGCGAGCGGCTGATCGAGCCGGTGAGCTTGCGCAGCGACTGCGACATCAAGCGAGCCTGCAGGCCGACATGGCTGTCGCCCATCTCGCCTTCGATTTCCGCGCGGGGAACCAGCGCGGCGACCGAATCGACCACCAGCACGTCGATCGCGTTCGAGCGGACGAGCGTGTCGACGATCTCGAGCGCCTGCTCGCCGGTATCGGGCTGCGAGACGATCAGCTCGTCGATATTGACCCCGAGCTTCTTGGCATAGACCGGATCGAGCGCATGCTCGGCATCGACGAACGCGGCGGTGCCACCGCCCCGCTGTGCCTCTGCGATGACGTGGAGCGCGAGCGTGGTCTTGCCCGAGCTTTCGGGGCCATAGACTTCGATGACGCGGCCGCGCGGCAGTCCGCCGACGCCGAGCGCGATGTCGAGACCGAGCGAACCGGTCGAGATCGTCTCGACCTGCATCGTCTCCTTCGAACCTAGGCGCATTGCGCTGCCCTTGCCGAAAGCGCGGTCGATCTGTGCGAGGGCGGCTTCGAGCGCCTTCTGCTTGTCCGTGGATACTGCCATGTTGCCGTCGATCACCTTGAGTGAAGCTGCCATTTCGTATCCCCGTCGCTAGAGGGTTTGACCCCGCCGTTCAACTTGTGTTGTGACGCTTGTATCGCGTTTGTTCCTAAAGAACAAGAGGGGAACTTCGCATTCCCGTCGGCACCTTGGCCTGAGGTCCGGGCGTCCGCCGGGATGACTGCATTTAGAGGAGCCGGCTTTCCACGATCCACCAGCCCGGCAGCGCGATCCGGGTGGCAGCGCTCCGGCACGCCTCGGCATCCTCGAACAGCGCGAAGCACGTGGCGCCCGAGCCGGACATGCGGGCCAGCGTGACGCCAGGCTGCGCCGCCAGCGCCGCGAGGACTTCGCCGATCACGGGGGCGATGCCGCGCGCGGGGGCTTCGAGATCGTTGCGGGCTGTCAGCGGATCGGCGCCGAGCGGCCCGCGGTCGATGCCGTCCCAGCGGCGGAACACCGCCGCAGTGGAGACGGCAACGCCGGGATTGATGAGCAGCACTGGCGTATCCGGCATTCCCGCAACCGGCTGGAGCTGCTCGCCCCTGCCCTTGCCCAGCGCAGTCTTGCCGAGCAGGCAGGCGGGCACGTCCGAGCCGAGACCGTCGGCGATGGCGAACAGGCGGGAATCATCCAATGCGACATCGTGGAGTCGGGCGAGCGCGCGGAGCGTGGCGGCGGCGTCGGCAGAGCCACCACCGATGCCCGAGGCTACGGGCAGGTGCTTCTCCAGCTCAATCGCATGGGCGCCACCGCCGAAAGTTTCGGCAAAGCGCGTCGCAGCGCGCGTGACGAGGTTATTGCCCTCCCCGGCCAGCGCCGCGGCGAAGGGGCCGGTGAGGCGGAAGTCCGGTGCATCGGCCGGCGTAACGCGGAGCACGTCGCCATAATCGACGAACGCGAACAGCGTTTCGAGCTCATGATAGCCGTCGGGGCGGCGGGCGCGGACGTGGAGCGCCAGGTTGAGCTTGGCGCGGGCGATTTCGGTGACCATCAATTGGGCTGCGGCTTTAATCCGTTGGCGAGCTTGGCTTCGAGCCGGGCGGGCGCGTCGTTTTCGGCGGTGAGCGCCGCCGCGCGCCACGCGTAGCGCGCTTCGTAATGCCGGCCGAGCCGCCAATAGGCATCGCCAAGGTGCTCGTTGGCGCGCGCCGCGGCGGGATCGCCCTGCACCGCCTGTTCGAGCAGCGGCAGCGCCTTGGCGACATCGCCGCGTTGATAATAGGCCCAGGCGAGCGAATCGGCGATCTCGGCATCGTCGGGCTTGAGCGTGCTGGCGCGTTCGAGCAGCGCCTGCGCCTCGGCGATGTTCTCTCCGCGGGCGACCTGAGCATAGCCGAGATATTTGAGCGCGGGCGCCTGATCCGGGCCCAGCGCTACTGCGCGCTGCAGGGCGGGCAGTGCTTCGTCCCAACGCCCGGCATGATCGAGCGCCCTGCCCCGCAGATAGTGGAGCAGCCAGCTGCTGTCGCCGCCGTCCCGCGCGATCGCCGCGGCATAGGCATTGGCGGCGAGATCGAAGCTGCCCTGATCTACGAGCATGTCGCCCCAGGTCTCGCTATCGGCGCTGGTCGCCTGACTGTCACGAGCCAGCTTCTCGGCGAGCAGCAGCGCCTCGGCCATGCGGTCCGCGCGGCGGAGCGCGGCAACGCGTCCGGCCGCGGCACCGCGCGCGAAGGCGCTGTCCTGGCGGATCTCGGCCAGCGTGGCGAGCGCGAGATCGTCCGACCCGCCGTGCGACAGCGCCTCGGCGAGGAACAGGCGGGCGCGATCGTCCTGTGGATCGAGCAGCAAGGCGGCGCGGGTGAGCAGTACCGAAAGCTGCGCCATATCCTCGTCGGCGATCTCGACGGCGAGTTCGAGGAACATCCGCGACGCACCGAACAGCGCGTCGGGCTTGTCACGCTTGCCGAGCTGCTTGCGCAGACGTTCGAATTCGGGCCGGTCGCCGGCGAGCAGGCGCCGCGCCTGCTCGCGCGCGCCGGTTTCGCCGAGCAGAATGGCGGCATCTATCCGCGCATCGTCGCGATCGTCCGAGGCGAGTTCCGCGGCAAGCGCAGCCATTGCTTCATTGGTGCGCTTCGTCGCGATGAGCAGCAGGATACGGTGCTGCCGCGTGTAGCGGCGGGCAAGCGCGTCGCCGGGCGCGGCATCGAGCACCGCAACCGCGTCCTCGCCGCGATCGAAGGCGAGCCATGCCTGGAGCGCGGGGACGAGGAAATCGAACGGTCCCTTGGCGATCAGATCGGCCGCGCGACCGGCGCCGGCACGGTCGCCGCTGCGCAGCGCCACCGCGAGGGCAAGCAGCGCGGTATCGGGCGGCGCCACGCCGGCCTTGACCAATGCAGCCCCGGCGCGGCTGGCAAGGACATAGTCGCCGGCAGCGAGCGCCTGGCGATAGGCACGCAGCGCGACGACTTCGTCCTCGGGCGCCGCACGCAAGGCCGCGGCATAGCCCGCAGAGGCGAGATGCGCCGCGCCGGCCGCATCGGCGGCGCGGGCACGGACATAGGCTGTGGGATCGGGGACGGCCGGAGCCTGGGCGTGCGCGAGTGGCGCCCAGGCGAGCAGTGTCGCTACGCCAAGGCTACATGTTCGGATAATTGGGGCCGCCGCCGCCTTCGGGAACCACCCAGTTGATGTTCTGGGTCGGGTCCTTGATGTCGCAGGTTTTGCAGTGGACGCAATTCTGCGCGTTGATCTGGAACCGCAGATCATCGCCTTCTCCAACGACCTCGTATACACCCGCCGGACAGTAACGCTGCGCCGGCTCGGCGTATACCGGGAGATTGTAGCCGATCGGGATATCGGGGTCCTTGAGGGTCAGATGGACCGGCTGGTCCTCCTCGTGATTGGTGTTCGAGATGAACACCGAGGAGAGACGGTCGAAGGTGAGAACGCCGTCGGGCTTGGGATATTCGATCGGCGTGGCTGCGCTGGCATGCAGCAGGCTCTCGTGATCGGGGTGGTGCTTCATCGTGAACGGCCAGCGCAGGCCGATCAGTTCCATCCACATCGCCGCGCCGGCAAAGAGCGTGCCCCAGGTGTCGCCGAACTTCTTGACGAGCGGGGCTACGTTGCGGACGCCGCGCAGTTCCTTCTCGACCCAGCTGGTCTTGTACGCCTCCGGGTACGCGGCGAGTTCGTCGCTGGTGCGGCCGGCCTGGACCGCGGCGAAGGCGGCCTCAGCGGCCATCATCCCCGACTTCATCGAGGTGTGGGTGCCCTTGATCCGGGGCACGTTGAGGAATCCAGCGCTGTCGCCGATGATCGCCGCGCCGGGCATCACCAGCTTGGGGACCGCCTGCCAGCCGCCGTCGCTGATCGCTCGGGCGCCATAGGAGACGCGCTTGGCGCCTTTCAGGATCCTGGCGATTTCTGGATGGGTTTTCCAGCGCTGCATCTCGTGGAAGGGCGACAGATAGGGGTTCTTGTAGTTGAGCCAGACGACGAAACCCAAGGCGACCTGCCCGTCGGCCTGATGATAGAGGAAGCCGCCGCCATTGGATTCGCCTTCCTTGAGCGGCCAGCCCTGGGTGTGGATCACCTTGCCCGGAACGTGCTTCGCGGGGTCGATATCCCACAATTCCTTGATGCCGATGCCGTAGATTTGCGGCTGGGCATCGCCGCACAGATCAAACTGACGCTGGAGCTGCTTGGTGAGGTGGCCGCGGACGCCTTCGCCGAAGAAGGTGTATTTGGCGTGGAGCTCAAGGCCGGGCTGATAATCGGGCTTGTGGGTGCCGTCGCGGCCGACGCCCATGTCGCCGGTGGCAACGCCCTTCACGCTGCCGTCGTCATTGTAGAGGATCTCGGCGGCGGCGAAGCCGGGGAAGATCTCGACGCCGAGCTCCTCGGCCTTGCCCGCGAGCCAGCGGCAGAGATTGCCGAGCGATCCGGTATAGGTGCCCTTGTTGTGGAGATAGGGCGGCGTGAGGAATTCGGGGAAGCTCGACTTGCCCTTTTCGCTGAGGATCCAGTGGTGGTTCTCGGTCACCGGGGTGCGGGCGAGCGGGCAATCCTGGTCACGCCAATCGGGCAGCAGTTCGTTGAGCGCACGCGGATCGACTACTGCGCCCGAAAGGATATGCGCGCCGACTTCGGAGCCCTTTTCGAGAATGCACACCGAAAGCTCGCTTCCGGCTTCGGCCGCAAGCTGCTTGAGCCGGATCGCCGCGGCGAGGCCTGACGGGCCCGCGCCGACGATCACGACGTCATAGGGCATCGACTCTCGTTCACTCATCCTCTTAATCCTTGGCCGAATCTGTCCTAAGGACGCCACGCCGCGCCTGTCGTCGCGTGTGCGGGGCGTCCTGTCCTCTCCGGGATGGAGGCAGATTGACCGCGCCGTCAACTGGGATTCAAAGATACGGTATGGGAGGGGAACCAGTTCAGGATTGGCAGAAGCTGGCCGCGAGCGCGCTCGAATGGTGGCGCGACGCAGGCGTCGACATGCTTGTCGAGGATGACGCGCGCGACTGGCTGGCACGGACGCCGCCGCCTGCCGCCCCCGAAACGGTCGGGGAAGTCGTAGCGGCGACACCGGTCGAGACGCTGCCCGATACGATCGAGGCCTTCCTGGCCTGGCGAACCGGCGAGGCTGCGCCCGAGGCGGAGTGGCATACGCCGCGCTTCGTACCGACCGGTCCGATCGATGCCGAATGGGTGGTCGTCACCGACGTTCCCGAAGCCGAGGATTCGGACCGGCTGCTGTCGGGACCGGCCGGGCGGCTGCTCGACAAGATGCTCGCGGCGGTCGGCCAGAGCCGCGAATCGGTGCATGTCGTGCCGATCGCATTCGCACGGCCGCTGACGGGACGGATCAGTCCCGACGACGAGGCACGCCTGATCGAACTGGCGCGGCACCATCTCGACCTGCTCCAGCCCAAGATGCTGTTTTTGCTCGGCCAATCGGCGAGCCGTGTGCTGGACGCGACGGATGGCTGGCCGCCGAACGATGGTTTACGCCAAATTAACCAGTTCGGCACGATGACGCGGGCGGCCGTGAGCTATCACCCGCGCTGGCTCCTGGAGCGGCCG
This sequence comes from Sphingomonas sp. LM7, assembly GCF_002002925.1. Taxonomy (NCBI): domain Bacteria; kingdom Pseudomonadati; phylum Pseudomonadota; class Alphaproteobacteria; order Sphingomonadales; family Sphingomonadaceae; genus Sphingomonas; species Sphingomonas sp. LM7. The sequence continues at coordinate 1,227,328 of NZ_CP019511.1, forward strand.
GCGGTGAAGCGCGAAGCCTGGAAGCACCTACTGCTGTTGAGCCGGGGACCCACCGAGTGATCAAGCGTACCATCCTAGCAGCGGCGCTGCTCGCATTGCCCGTAGCGGCGCATGCCGACGACGATACTGCCGACAACCGCCCCGCTTCCGCCGCGGCAGTACGCGATGGCGACGGGGTTCCCGACCAGCTCGATTCCGAACAGCGAAGCGGATACCGCAAGGTGTTCGCGGCGATCCGCGCACAGCAATGGAGCGACGCGCAGCTTCAGCTCGATTCGATGAAGCCGGGCCCGCTCCACGCGATCGCGCGCGCCCAGCTCTACACCGCCGCGAAGAGCCCCAAGGTCGATCTAGCGCCGATCATGGCGCTGCTGTCCGAAGCGCCCGACCTGCCCCAGGCCGAACAGCTGGTGCGCATGGCCAAGGCACGCGGCGCGCTCGACACGCCGTCGCTCCCCGCCGCCCAGCGGCTGATCTGGTTCGATGCCGCGCCGGTCCGCCAGCGCGCGCGCTCTATCAAGAGCGATACCGCGGCGATTTCGGTCGCGATCGAGATCCAGCCGTTCGTAAAGGCCGATGACGGCGTCGCAGCCGAAGCCGTGATCGCCAAGTTCGCTGCCGACCTCACGCCCGACTCGCTGACCGAATGGCAGCAGAAGGTCGCATGGATCTATTATGTCTCCGGCGACGACATCAATGCGCGGCGCATGGCCGAAAAGGCACAGCTGGGCACCGGTAGCTGGGTCGGTCAGGCCGATTGGGTCGCCGGCCTCGCCACCTGGCGGCAAGGCGACTGCCACGCCTCGGCGGACTCGTTCGAACGCGTCGCCACTCGCGCCACCGACACCGAACTCCGCTCGGCCGGCTTCTATTGGGCTTCGCGCGCCGACATGGCGTGCGGCCGGCCCGAAAAGGTCAGCACGCGCCTGAAGGCCGCGGCACAGTTCGGCGAGACCTATTACGGACTGCTCGCCCGGGCCGCACTCGGCATTCAGGACAAGCCCGGCAAGGGCGAGCGCTTCGTCGCCGAGGATTGGCGCGCGCTGGAACGCCGCCCCAATGTCCGCGTCGCCGCGGCGCTGACCGAAATCGGCGAGGACGGCCTGGCCAATGAAGTGCTGCGCCATCAGGCCAGGTTCTGCACGCCGGGCGACCATGCCGCGCTCAGCCGCCTGGCCGGGCGGCTCAACCTTGCCGCCACCCAGCTCTGGCTCTCGCATAACGGCCCGGCCGGCGCGAAGCCGCTGGTGCAGGCCCGCTACCCCTCGCCCAACTGGACGCCCGCGGGCGGCTGGCGCGTCGACAAGGCGCTGGTGTTCGCGCACACGTTGCAGGAATCGCGCTTCAACGCCGAAGTCCGTAGCGCCGCGGGCGCGATGGGGCTGATGCAGGTCAAGACCGGCGCGGCGATCGACGTGGGCCGCCGCCAGGGCGTGACCTATGCCGCCAGCGACCTGACCAAGCCTTCGGTCAACATGGAGATCGGCCAGTCCTATCTCGAGCAGCTGCGCGACCAGCCCTTCACCGGCGGACTGCTGCCCAAGGTGATCGCCGCGTACAATGCCGGGCCTACTCCGGTGACGGCGTGGAACAGCCTTTCGAAGGACAATGGCGATCCGCTGCTCTATATCGAGAGCATCCCCTATTGGGAGACGCGCGGATACGTGATGACCGTGCTACGCAACTACTGGATGTACGAGAACCAGGAAGGCCGCGCATCGGCAAGCCGATCGGCGCTGACCCAGGGGCTGTGGCCGAAATTCCCCGGCCTGCCCGGCGCCAAGGCCGTGAAGGTCACTGCGCGCATTGCCCCCAAGCTTCCCGCAGCGACTCAGGTTGCCGGTGGCAATTGACGAGACCATGGCGTTCCGGCCGGTCCGGATCGCGGTGCTTACCGTTTCCGACACGCGAACCCTGGCGGATGACCGATCGGGCGATCGGCTCGTCGAACGGCTGACGGGCGCGGGACATGAACTCGCCGATCGGGGCATCGTGCGCGACGATGTCGAGACGATCGTCAGCCGGCTGCATAGTTGGATCGACGACCCGCAGATCGACGTGATCCTCACCACCGGCGGCACCGGCGTTACCGGGCGCGACATTACGCCCGAGGCGCTGGCGCGGGTGTGGGACAAGGAAATCCCGGGGTTCGGCGAGCTGTTCCGCTGGCTGAGCTATCAGACCATCGGCACCTCGACGATCCAGTCGCGGGCGACCGCGGGGGTTGCGCGGGGGACCTATATCTTCGCGCTGCCGGGTTCGACCGGGGCGGTCACCGATGCGTGGGACGGGATCCTCGCGACCCAGCTCGATATTCGCCACAAGCCGTGCAACTTCGTCGAGCTGATGCCGCGGTTGCTGGAGCGGTAGCTCTCCAAAGGCAGGCTCTGCCGATACTGCCGTTCCCGGCGAAGGCCGGGGCTCAGTTTCAACGAACCCAGCGAGGTTCGGCCAACCTCTCGGCCTCCGCCGGGGAACAGGGCGGGTTTCGATATAGGCTGAGCGCGAGCGATAAGGCGTCTATTCCTCCCCCGCTTCGCAAGGGAGGATTTGACGTTCAGCTCTTGGGCTTTTCTTCGGGAATTTCCTGCTTGAAGAATTCGCCGAGCTCGCTGAGCTGCGAATTCCACCATTCGATCACATCGGCGAAATTCGCAGCGTTGAGCCCGCCGATCGTGGCGAGGTCATAGGCTACGGCGAATTGCCCGTCGTCGCGGGCATAGGCCTGGAGGAAGCGCTTCTGCCGGTTCCACTTGTTGGCCAGCTCGGGCGTGTTCTCCGGCGCCTTTTCGAACAGCACTTCGAAGCGCAGCGAGTCGCAATTTTTATGGTCCGCACAACCATAGAAATAGACGTCGAAATGATAAGAGGATTCGTCGCTCTCGATCATCGGATCGCCGTCGCCGTCCTTGGTCAGCTTGGGTTCGAGCCCGGCCTTCTCCATCGCAGCCATCACGGTCCCGGGCTTGCTGGCGCAGATCAGACCGGCGCTGCACGGCGTCTTGTCCTCGGCGACGGCGGGCGCAGACAGGCAGAGCGCGGCAAGGCCGGCGGCGAACGGAAACAGGCGCATCGATTTCCCCCTTGGTGACGCGGCGACCCCTAGCAGCCGGCTCGCTTCGCGCAATCGGGCTATTCGGGCTCGTTGACGAAAACGCCGAGGACATTGCCGCCAGGATCGCGGAAATGGAAACGGCGCCCACCGGGAAAGCCGAAGATCGGCACGACGACTTCGCCGCCCGCCGCGATGACATCGGCGAGCGCGGCTTCGAGATCCTCGACTTCGACCAGCGGCAGGATGGCGGGAATGGCGTCCTCCTCGCTGCTGCCGTTGAGCCCGAGCGCCACGTCTCCGCCGCTGCTCGCGGCATAGGCCGGGCCATAGTCGATGAAGCTCCAGCCGAACGCCTGCGCATAGAAATCGCGCACCCCCGCCACGGCCTTCACGGGCAATTCGACGTAATTAAGCTTGGCCACCGATTCCTCCGTATGTTCTTGCTATGTTCTAGTGCCAGGCTTAGCCTCTGGCAATGGCAAAGACTCGCGCCGTCCGGGGCGCCACGCATAATCGTGACAGCACACGTTTCAACCTGCCGGAGCGCGAGGCGGATGGCGACTGGCTCGACGATCGCGAGGGCATCGACGGCGAGGCGGCGCCGTTGCGCACCACCGTGACGGTGGAGAAGCCCAAGACGATCCTGACGCGAAACAGTTCGCCCGACATAACTTTCGATCGTTCGGTGAACCCGTATCGCGGCTGCGAGCATGGCTGCATCTATTGCTTCGCGCGGCCGAGCCATGCCTATCACGACCTGTCGCCCGGGCTGGACTTCGAGACGCGGCTGTTCGCCAAGCCCGACGCGCCGGTACTGCTGCGCGCGGCACTGGCGAAGCGCGGCTATATCTGCAAGCCGATAGCGTTCGGGACCAATACCGACCCCTATCAGCCGATCGAAGCCACCTGGCGGATCACCCGCGGCTGCATTGAAGTGCTGGCGGAATGCAACCATCCGATCACGATCACCACCAAGTCCGACCGGGTGACGCGCGACATCGACCTGCTCGCGCCCATGGCCGCCAAGGGGCTGGCGGCAGTGATGCTGTCGGTCACTTCGCTTGATCCGAAGATCGCGATGACGGTGGAGCCGCGTGCGCCCTCCCCGGCCAAGCGGATCGCGGCGATCCGCACGCTCACCGATGCGGGGATTCCGGTGTTCGTATCGATGGCGCCGGTGATCCCGGCGATCACCGACCATGAGATCGAACATATCCTGGAAAAGGCCGCCGCGGCGGGCGCACGCGGGGCGTTCTTCCTGCCCGTGCGGCTGCCGCACGAAGTGGCGCCGCTGTTCCGGGCATGGCTGGAGACGCACTTCCCCGATCGCGCGGGCAAGGTGATGGCGACGATCCAGTCGATCCGCGGCGGCAAGGACAACGATCCCAATTTCCATACGCGGATGCGCGGGCAAGGACCGTGGGCCGAACTGCTGCGCAAGCGCTTCCACATCGCGGCGAAGCGGTTCGAGCTGGACGGCGAGCGAATGCGGCTGCGGACCGATCTGTTCCGCGCGCCGCCTGGTCCGCAGGGCGAGCTGTTCTAGATCCGCACCACAGGGTTGCTCCGCTGCGGCAAGGGCAATAGCCTCATACCGGGGAAAAGGGGGAAATGATGAAGGCACTCTTGCGGGCCGGGCTCGCCGCTGCGGCGTTGCTGTCGCCATCGCTGGCGTCGGCGTCGTGGAACGTGGCGACGTCGAAGCATTTCGTCGTCTATGCCGAGGGGAGCGAAAGCGCGGCGCGCGAGGCGGCGGTGCGCCTGGAGAAATTCCAGGTCGCGCTGCGCTATCTTTCCGGAGCGACTGCGCCCTCCAGCAGCGTCAAGGTAACTGTCTTCCTCGTCTCCGACCTCGCGGCGCTGGAGGCCACCCGGCCGTTCGGCGGCGGCGGGATCGCAGGCTATTACAATACCACCCTGCGCGGTCCCTTCACGATCATGTCGCGAAACAAGATCAAAGGTAGCCGGGGGTCGCGCGGCGAAGTCTTCGTGGCCGACATGGATCCGCAGCAGATCCTGTTCCACGAACTCACGCACCACTTCATGTATCAGTATTTCCCGGCGGCATATCCCACCTGGTATTCGGAAGGGTTCGCCGAATATCTGGGCGCGCTGGAAATCGGATCGGGCGACACGGTGATCGTCGGGAACCGCGTGGAATCGCGCTATTCCTCGTTCGGGCGCAACGACTGGCTGCCGGTGCGGCAGCTGGTGGCGGCGCGCAACTATCGTGACGTCAAAGGGAGCACGCACCTGCTCTATGCCGAAGGCTGGCTGCTGGTGCATTATCTAAACCATGCCGGCGTCCGGCAGGGGCAGCTGAAGGCCTATCTCGACAAGGTCAACCAGGGCATGGCGTTCGGCCAGGCGGGGCAGCAGGCGTTCGGCGATCTCGACAAGCTGGACGGCGAGCTTCGGAGCTATTCGGGCAAATTCAAGCTCAACGCAGTTGCGCTGCCCTTCAAGAAGCTGGACGTAGGCTCGATCACCGCCCGCAAGGCGAACCGGGCGGAAGAGGACATGCTGGTCCTCGAAATGAAGCTGTTCGCCGGCATTCCGGAGCGTGAGACCGACGCGTTTGCCGATCGGGTGACCGGGGCGGCGGCACGCCATTCCACAAACCCTTATGCACTGCGCCTCGCGACTGAAGCGTTGCGGCTGGCCGGGCGGACCGACCGTGCGATCGAATTTGCGGATCGCTGGGTCGCGGCGGCGCCCACGGATGGGCTGGCAGTCGCCGCGCGGGCCGAGCTGACCGTCGACCAGCTCGAGCGCGCGAAGGCCAAGGGCGCGGCAGAATGGACCGCGGTGCGCAAGCTCTATGCCGAGGCGGCCAAGCTGTCGCCCGACGAACCCTCTATCCTCTATCGATTCTATACGAGCTATCTCCGCGAAGGGCGGACGCCGCCGGAATCGGCGCAGAACGCGCTGTATCGGGCGTTCGAGCTGATGCCGCAGGAGGATGAACTGCGCGGACAGCTCGCCGCCGATTTCGAGATGCGCGACATGCTCGACGAAGCGATCGCGACCATCCGGCCCGCCGCCTTCGTCTCGATCGATCCCGTCGACCTGAGTGACGGCGAGAAGAAGGAGCGCGAGACCGACAAGCTGCGTTACAAGCTGGCGGGCACGACCGACGGCGAGACTGCGCGCGAGCGGCTCAACCGGCTCGAGGCGAAGAAGCGCAAATCCAAATAGCGACGTATCGTGGCTCCGGTACGCGGGAGACCTGCCCGCGTACCGGTCGCCGATCAGAGCGCGTAGCCCAACGGGTCGTCGCTTCCCAATGCCTCGCGTGCATAGACCTGCGCGCTGGCGAAGCTGCCCATGTCGTGGGTCATGCGCAGGATCCGCTCGCGCGTGGCAACGTCTTCGCTCAGCGCGCCGCTCGCTCCTGTAAGTGCCGGCGCTGCGTAGGGCAGGCCCGAGGTCTGCGGCGAATAATAGTCGCCCGCGATCTGCCGCTCGGCGAAGGCGGCGTTGCCCGACATCGCATCGCGCATCGATGCCAGCTGCGACTGGGTGAGCGCAGCGGTGCCGCGGGGTGCTGCCGCAGGCGTGAAGGCGAAGGCGATTTCCGACGTGCCGCCGGTGGTGCCGTCCTTGCGGCGGAAGGCGCCGTTGGCGAGGACGATGTTGTCCCCTACCCCGGCGACGCCCGTGGTCGCCTTGTTGCCGAGGCCGATCGCCTCGATCCCTGCTGCTTCCAGCGATATCATCTCGCCGGCGTCGGTGACGCCGTTGCCGTTCTTGTCGCGCCAGATCGAAAGTTCGGCGAAGCGCGCGTCCTTGGCATCCAGGATTCCGTCGCCATTGACGTCGAAGGCGGCAAGGGCCTCGAAATCGGTCTTGGCATCGGGCGCTTCGGCGCGGAACGACAGTTCGGAGGCGTCGTTAACGCGGCCGTCGCGATTGCGGTCGATGACGAGGAACGCCTCGCCACTGCCGATCCAGCCGGTCCGATCGGCCGCGCCGTTACCGTCCATGTCGAACTTGGCCTTTGAGCGGCCGCTGCTCGCGGTCTTGATGCCCTTGCCGTCGAGATCGAGGACGATCCCGCTGAGCATGCCGATCGTCGCGCCCTTGAAGCGCATGATCGTCGCGAGTTCGAGGTCGCGGACGCTGGAGGCGCGCCCCTTGCGGGTGATCGTCATCGCGCCGCCGGCGAAGTTGATCCGATACTTGCCGCGCTTTTCCGAGAAGCTCTGCGCCGTGAAACCGATATCGGGCAGTGCCGCGCGCGCGGCGGAGAAATAGGACAGCGCGACATCGGAGAATTTGCCGCTGGTGCCGTCGGTCTTCACGAAGCTGCCGGTGTTGACCACTGCCGCGCCGCCGATCGCCGCCTTGGTATCGACTGCGGTCCCTGCCAGCCCGATCGCGGAAATCCCCGCCGCGGCGAGCGTGCGCACTTCGCCGGCATCGACGCGGCCGTCGCCATCGGCATCCTGCCAGATCTTGAAGTCGGTGAAGCGCGCGTCGCCGACAGCGATCTTGCCGTTGCCGTCGCTGTCAAAGGCACGCAGGCCTTCGAGATCGGAGCGGGCGTCCTCGACATCGCCGACGAAGCTAAGCTCGCCTGCATCGCTCACCGTGCCGTTGCCGTCGCGGTCGATGAACAGGAAGGCGTCGTCCTGGCCGATCCAGCTGGTGTCGTCGGCCAGGCCGTCGCCGTCCATGTCGAACGCCGCGTTGCTCGCTCCGGCCGACACCAGCTCGGTGCCGTCGCCGTCGAGATCGAGCACGATCGGCGAGGCGATCGACACGGTCTCGCCGTTGCGGAACGACAGCGTCTCGATGCCGATCAGCGTGTCGGTGCCTTCGTTGCCGTCCGCGGCGGACTGATCGGCGGCGGTGATGTAGAGATTGCCGAGGCCGGTGGTCAGCGAATAGGTTGAGCGCAGCCCGGCATAGAAGGCGGTATCGCGGCCATTGCCGCCCACCAGCACGTCGTTGCCCGCCTGTCCCCAGAGCTGGTCGTCGCCGTCGAGCCCGATCAGCCAGTCGTTTCCATCGCCACCGGCAAGGCGATCGGCAAGGAAGCCGCCGGTGATCGTGTCGTTGCCGCCATTGCCCGCGATGGAATTGGCGCGGGTGATGTTGCCGAACAGCCAGTTCGCCTCGGCGCCGCCCTGGATCCAGCCGGCATAGGGATCGACCACCGCGATATTGACTTTGGTCTGCACGGTGCCGCCCTTGCCGTCCGACAAGGTGTACTGGATCTGGTCGCTGCCCTGATAGCCGACCGTGGGCGAATAGATGACGTTGCCGTTCTCCAGCCGCACCGCGCCGTGCGATGCGCCGGTAACCGCCGTGATCGTCAGCGTATCGCCGTCCACGTCCCGGTCGTTTTCGAGCAGGCTGGAGCCGAGGATGGTGAGCGGATCGCCGCCCCGGACGACATAGACCCCGTCATTGCCGCCGACCGGCGCATCGTTGACGGCTGCGATCGTCAGCGTGACCGGGCGGCTCGCGCTGGTCTGGCCGTCGCTGGCGATCAGCTTGAGCGCCAGCGCGCCGTTGAAGTTCGCCGGCGGAGTGCCCGCGAGGCGGCCATTGGCGAAGGTCAGCCAGCTGGGCAGCGCCGATCCGTCGGAGCGCTTCATCGTGAAGGTCAGCGCCTGGCCGTCGACATCGACGAAGCCAGAGGTGTCGATCAGGATCGATAGCGCCTGGTCCTCGGTTCCGGCGAGCGCCAGCGTGGTGGTCGGGCCGGTCGGCGTATCGTTGACCGGCGTGACGGTCAGCCGGAAGACGTCGTTGGCATTGCCACCCTTGCCGTCATTGGCAGTGACCTGGATATCGACTGCGCCGTTGAAATTGGCCGGCGGACGCCCGGTGAAGCGGCGATTGGCGAAGCTCAGCCAGCTGGGCAAGGCGTCGCCATTGGCGAGCCTCGCGGTCAGTGTCAGCGCGTCGCCGTCGGGATCGGTGAAACTGCCTGCCGGAAGCGTGAAGTCGATCGCCGCGTCCTCCAATGTGCTGCGATCGGCGAGCGGCTGCGCGACCACGGGCGCGCGATTGACGTTGCTCGCGGTGATCGTGAGCACGAAATCGTCGAACACGCTTGCAGTGCCGTCGCTGGCGGTAACGCGCAGAGTCAACGCGGCGGCGCCGGCCGGCGGAGTGCCGGTGAAGCGGCCATTGGCGAAGCTCAGCCATGCCGGCAGTGCCGCGCCGCTGGCCAGCCTGGCGGTGAGCGCCAACGTCGGATTGTCGATATCGGTGAAGGTGCCCGCCGGGATCGTGAAGTCGATCGCCTGACTGTCCGGCACGGTCCGGTCCGCGATCGCCAGCGCCACCACCGGCGCGTCGTTCACGGCGCTGACGGTGAGGCGGAAGACGTCCGCGACGGTGAGCGAACCGTCGCTCGCGGTGACCTCGATATCGAGCACGCCGGTGTAATTGGCGGGCGGCGTGCCGGTGAAGCGCGCACCGTTGAACCCGATCCAGCTGGGCAGCGGCTGTCCGCCGACCAGCCGCGCGGTGAGCGTCAGCGCATCGCTGTCGACATCGGTGAAGCTGTCGGTGGGCAGGAGGATGTTGAAGGCACTGTCCTCGGGCGTCGCCACATCGGCGAGCGCGCGGTTGATCACCGGTGCATCATTGCGGGCGAGGAAGCTCAGCCGGACCTGGTCGGTCACGCTGAGCGTACCGTCGCTCGCCGTGAAGGCGAGGTCGACCGCACCGTTGAAATTCGATGGCGGCGTGCCGGTCAGGCGCGAACCGTCGAAGTGGAGCCATGCGGGAAGCGGCTGGCCGTTCGCAAGCTTGAGCGCAACGGTGAGCGCATCGCCATCGGCGTCGCCGAAGGTGCCAGCGGGGATAGTGAAATCGACGGCGTCGTCCTCGCCATAGACGAGGTCGGCGATCGGGCGCAGCACCGCGGGCGCGTCGGCCGCCGGATCGATGACGAGGCGGAAGCGATCGACGGCACTCAGCGTGCCGTCGCTCGCGACCAGTTCGAGATCCAGCGTGCCGTTGAAGTCGGCTGGCGGGGTGCCGGTGAAGCGCGCGCCGTCGAACGCGAGCCATGCTGGCAGCCCGCCGCCGCTGGCGAGCCGCGCAGTGACGGTGAGCGCGTCGCCATCGGCATCGATGAACTGGCCTGCGGGCAGCGCGATGAGGATCGCGGCATCTTCGGCGACATGGCGATCGCCGACGGCATGGACGAGCACCGGCGCATCGTCGACCGGATCGACGATCAGCCGGAAGTCGGCGCTGGCGGTGAGCGAACCGTCACTGGCGACGACGCGAAGCAAGAGCGCGCCGGTGAAGTTCGCCGGGGGCGTTCCGGTGAAGCGGACGCCATCAAAGGTCAGCCATCCCGGGAGCGGCGTGCCGTCCGAACCGAGCGCGGAGAGCGTCAGCACGTCGCCGTCGAGGTCGGTGAAGAGATTGGCGGGCAGCGCGATATCGACGGCGCTGTCCTCGCCGACATGGCGATCGGCCAGGGTCAGCGTTGCGACCGGGGCGTCGTTCACCGGGGTGATCGTCAGCACGAACACGTCGCTGGCGGTCAGCTGGCCGTCGCTGGCGTTGACTTGGATCTCGATCGATCCATTGAAATTGGCGGGCGGCGTGCCGGTGAACCGGACCCCGTCAAAGGCGAGCCAGGTCGGCAGCGGTTCGCCATCGGCGCGGCGCGCACTGAGCGTAAGGGCGCTGTCGGCATCGGCGAAGACATTGGCGGGCAGTTCGATCACGATCGCCTGATCCTCGGCAAAGGCGATATCGGCGAGGGTGGCAAGGCGGACCGGGGCGTCGTTCACCGGATCGATCGTCAGGCGGAAGATGTCGCTCGCGCTCGCCTGGCCATCGCTGGCGGTCACGACGATGTCTATTGCGCCATTATAGTCGGCGGGCGGCGTACCGGTGAAGCGCAGGCCGTCGAATGCGAGCCACGCGGGGAGCGCGCTGCCGTCGGCAAGCCGCGCGGTCCAGCTCAGCAGGTCGCCGTCGATATCGGTGAAGCTGCCGGCGGGGAGCGCGATGTCGAAAGGGGTATCTTCGCGACCGTGCACGTCGGCGAGCAGCTGTACCAGCGCGGGCGCGTCGTTCACTGCGCCGACGATCAGCGCGAAGCCGGTGGTCGCGGCGAGCGTGCCGTCGCTGGCGGTAACGGTCAGTGCGATGGTGCCGTTGAAGTTCGCCGGCGGCGTGCCGGTGAAGCGGCTGCCGTCGAAGCTGAGCCAGGCCGGCAGCGGCGTGCCGTCCGCGCGGGTCGCGGTGATCGCTAGGGTATCGCCATCGACATCGGCGAAAGTGCCCGCGGGGATGGCGAAGTCGATCGGCTGGTCTTCGGGGGTAGTGACGTCGCCGATCGGGGCGACGACGATCGGTGCGTCATTGACCGACGCGACTGACAAGATGAAGCGATCGGCGGCGGTCAGCGTGCCATCACTGGCGGTAATTTCGAGTTCGAGCGCGCCGTGGAAGTCGGCGGGCGGCGTGCCCGTGAAGCGGACACCATCGAACGTCAGCCATGACGGAAGCGAGGCGCCCGAGGCGAGGCGGGCCGAGAGCGTCAGCGCATCGCCGTCGACATCGGCGAACATTCCCGCAGGCAGCGCGATCGAGACCGCTTCGTCCTCGCGCAGCGCGACATCGGCCATCGGCACCAGCAGCACGGGCACGTCATTGGCCGGAGCGATAGTCAGGCGGAACTGGACGCTGGCATCGAGCGTGCCGTCACTCGCCACGACCGCGAGGTCGAGCGCGCCGTTGAAATCGACGGGCGGCGTGCCGGTGAAGCGCGTACCGTCGAAGCTGAGCCAGCCGGGCAGCGCCGCGCCCGAGGCGAGGCGGGCCGAAAGGCTGAGCGTGTCGCCATCGGCGTCGGCGAACAGGCCGGCGGGGAGCGCGATATCGACGAGGCTGTCTTCGCCGAAGCTGGCGTCGGCGATCGATCCCGTGGCGATCGGCGCATCGTTGACGCCGGTAATCGTCAGGCGGAAGCCCTGGGTGGCGGTGAATGCACTGTCGCTGGCCGAGACTTCGAGATCGAGCACGCCGGTATAATCGATCGGTGGCTGGCCGAAGAACCGCAGGCCGTCGAAGGTGAGCCAGGCCGGCAGCGGATCGCCGCCCGCCAGCCGCGCAGTGCGAGTCAGCACATCGCCATCGACATCGCTGAATGCCGCGGCTGGGATCAGGATATCGACCAGCGTGTCCTCGGCGACGATGACGTCGGCGAGCGGAGCGGCGGCGATCGGCGCGTCGTTCACCGGTGTGATAATCAGGTCGAAGCTGTCGGACACGGTGAGCTTGCCGTCGCTGGCAGTCACCACCAGCGAGAGGCTGCCGTTGAAGTTCGGCGGCGCCTGACCCGAGAGCATTGTGCCGTCGAATGCCAGCCATTCCGGAAGCGGGCTGCCATCGGCCAGCGCGACGCTGAAGGTCAGCGTGTCGCCGTCGACATCGGCGAAGGCGTTGCTGGTCAGCGCGAAGGCGAAGGGCTGGTCCTCGCTCGCCGTGCGATCGGCGATCGGCGCAGTGAGCGTCGGCGCGTCGTTGATTGGAGCGATCGAGACGAGGATCTCCCGGATCGTCTCGCTCGACTGATCGGCGGCGGCGAGTTCGAGCACCAGTCCGCCGTTGAAATTGGCGGGCGGCTGGCCCGAGAGCATGCGCGTCTGGCGATCATAGTGGAGCCAGTCGGGCAGCGCGGTGCCGCCCTGCCCGCGCAGTTCGACGACCAGCGCATCACCATCGGCGTCGCTGACGAGGCCGGCAGGCAGCGTGGCAGTGAAAGGCTGGTCCTCGACGCCGGTCAGCACTGGCAGCATGTCGATCGCCGGGGCATCGTTGACCGCGGCGATCGTCACTGCGACCCGAGCGACCGCCGTGGCGCCGCTTGAATCGATGATCTCATAATCGAACCACGCTTCGCCGTTGGCGTTCGTGGCGGGCGTGATCACCAGCTGGCCGATGCCGTTGTCGACGACAGTGACATTGTGCTGGTCGACGATGCGCTTGAGCACGATCGCCTGCCGATCGACGTCATAGTCGTTGGCGAGCAACTGGGTGGTGAAGAGGGTGAGCGGCGTATCCTCGACCATGGCCAGCGTGTCGCCGGTCGCGACCGGGCGATCGGCGACCGGCAGCACGTCGATCGTGACGGTAGTCGGGATCGCGAAGCCGCTCTCGTTGGTGATCGCGTAAGTGAGCGTCGCCTTGCCGAAGAAATTGGCGTCGGGCGTGAAGCGCCACAGCCCGTTGGCGAGCTCGACGACGTTGCCGCCGGTGAGGCCGAGGAAGATCGGCGTGGTGCCCTCGGGGATATAGTCGTTGGCGAGGAGCATCGCCGGATCGATGTCGAGATAGCCGTCCTCGAGCATTTCGAGGCCCCGGTCGGAGACCGCGATCGGCAAGTCGAACTCGGGCTTGATGATCAGCGAGACATAGCCGGTGCTGGTCGCGCCGTGGATATCGGTAACGCGGTAATGGAAGCCCGCGTCGCCATAATAGCCCTCGCGGCCCAGGAACACCGCGGTATCGCCTTCGCGGCGGACGACGCCGTTGTCGCCGTCGAACACTTCGACGAGCGTGAACGCATCACCTTCGACATCGCGATCGTTGGCGATCAGATCGGCGAAGTTGACGACCAGCTCGGTATCCTGATCGCCAAGATAGATTCCGTCGGGATTGGCGATCGGCGCGTCATTCACTGCTGCGATATCGAAGGTGAAGCTGCCAGTGCTGGTGCGGCGGCCATCGGTGATCGTGTAGCTGAACGCGACCGGCCCGGTGACGTTTTCGTCGGGAACGAACTGGTAGCGGCCGTTCGGAAGCGTCAGAATGCGGCCGTCCGGATGTTCGGTCGACAGAGAAACGAAGCGGACCGCGTCGCCGTCCAGATCGCTGTCGTTCGCGAGGAGGTCGGCCGCCGTGAAGATATAGGGCGTATCCTCGGTCGCGGCGAAGACGTCGGCGACGAGGGTCGGCGCACGGTTGGTCGGGCGGACATCGACTTCGACGCGGCCGACGCTGGTGCCGTGGACGTCGTCGGTGACGGTGTAATCGAAGCTCGCCAGACCGTCCCAGTCGCCCTTGGGCGTGAAGCGGATGCTGGTGCCGTCGAAGCTGACCGTGCCGTTGACTGCGTTGAGCACGTCGAGGAAGCGGATCGCATCGCCATCGACGTCATAATCGTTGGCGAGCAGGTCCGCAGGGGTGAGGACCAGAACCGTCTCTTCGAGGCCCTGGAACCGATCGGTCACGGCATGCGGGGCGTCGAAGCGCGACTGGACTTCGAGCGAGACCTGGCCGGAGACGGCGCCCTGACGATCGTCGGTCAGCGTGTAGCCGAAACCGTCGAGGCCCGAGAAGCCGGTGTTGGGTGTGTAGGTGACCGTGGCGAGATTGCCGTCGAAGAAGCGCGTCGCGGCGCCGGTCACACCGTCGGTGCTGCGCGTCCAGACCAGGCCGAAGCTCTTGCGCACATCGAGCGGCACCGTGGCGGTGACCGTGCCGGTGGTGGCGTCGATCACCATCCAGTCGGGCAGGTCCGAGCCGTCGGCGAGCGTCGCCGACCAAGTCGCGCCGGCCGCGGCGAGCCCGGCAGGGACTTCGAGCGTGACGGTGGCGAGCGCGATGGCGAGCGCACCGTTGGTGGTTGCGGTGAGCGCCGTGACGCGGAGCCGGTCGCCATCGTCATCGCGATCGTTGGCGATCAGGTCGATGATCCGGAAGCTGACCGTTTCGGCCTCACGCAGCGTGAAGCTGTCGGCGCCGGCATCGGGCTTCTCGGCATCGGGGGCGACATCGAACAGAATCGTCGCGGGATCGAGCGAGGCGCCGCCCTTCTCGTCCTGGGCGTTGTAGAGGATCGCGATCGTGCCGTTGAAATCGACCGGGGCGTGAAGATTGATCCGCTCGCCGGCGGTGCTGGTCCCGAAGCCATCGGCATCATTGAGGCGATAATGCGCATCGACTGCGACTTCGGTGATGATCGACATCGCCGGGATCGTCGTTCCGTTGCCGGCGATATCGAGCCGCACAGGCACTGCGCCGACGAAGCTCGCGGGGGGCGTGCCGGTGAAGGCGAAGGTCTCGGCATCGAAGCTCAGCCAGCTCGGCAGCGGCGCGCGGCTCTCACGCGATGCAGTGATCGCCCCTGCCCCGCCCAGGTCGAGCGCGAACAGGCCCTGTGCGGCGAAATAGGGATCGCCCGCGAGCAATGCGTTGATCGCCGGATCGAGCGGCAGGCGGGGATCGATGACGAACTCGAGCGTGAAGCCGCGCTTGGCGGCGTCATACTCGTCCTCGCCCAGCGTTTCGGCCGGCGGCGTGAAGGTGATCTGGAGGCGCGCCACCGGGGCGTCGGAATCGGGCTCGAAGCCGGTGAGGTGGAGCGTGCGCGTTGCGGCGTCGAAGCCGAGCCAGTCGGGCAGCCCGCGACCACCGGCAAGGCTGGCGGTAAAGCCACCCTGCGCCATGTCGAACAGGGCAAGGTCGCTGTCATATCCGATGCCCGCACCGCCTGAGAAGGCGGCAGGATCCAGCGTCACCGTCTCACTGCGAGTCACCGGCACCGCCGCGGGATCGGCCGGGTTCTGCCAGCTGAATGCCAGCGTGACGTCGATCGGTGCGGTGGCGCCCTCCGGCGGGGTGCCGGTGAAGCGGCGCGTCACGGCGTCGAAGGCGAGCCAGACGGGCAGCGGCGCGCCGTCGGCGAGGGTCGCCACAACGCTGGTGCCCGCGGCGAACGCAGTCTCGCCGAATTCATGGCTGACGGCGAAGGGTGCGCGGACCTGATAGCCGCCCATCACCTCTTCACCGACCGACAGACCGGCGGCGAGTTCGTCCGCCGCGCCCTGATCAAAGCTGTAGCGGTGCGCGAAGGTGGTGCCATTGCTGGGATCGTGGAGGAAGACGACGACGTCGGTGCGGACGGTGCCTTGAGGCGGGGTGCCGGTGAAGGTCATCGTCGCGGCGTCGAAGCTCAGCCACTCGGGCAGGCCCTCGTTGTTGGCAGCGCGCGCCTCGACAGTGAAGCCCGCCGAGAGGAAGCGCCGGTCGAGCACGCCGAGCACCGCGGAGTCGCGGAAGAAAAGCACGTCGCCCTGCAGGTCGTAATCGTTGCCGAAGGCTTCGGCAGGGATGACGTAGAGCGTCTTGTCCTCGATCCCGCGGACCACATCGTCGCGCAGCACCGGGCCGTCGTTGCGCGGCATCACCGTGATCGCGGCATAGCCGGTCGCAGTGCCGCCACGGCCGTCGCTGATCGTGTACTGGAAGCCGGCGCCGCCATTGTAATCGGCACGCGGGCTGAATTCGATCATCCCGTCGGCGCGGATGCGGACCTTGCCATTATCGGGGAAGCGCTGGACGCTGACGAGCGTCAGCGTGTCGCCATTCTCGTCGGTATCGTTGGCGAGCAGGGTCGCCGGATCGATCACGAGGATCGTGTCTTCGAGCGTGCGCAGGCCATAATCATTGCGCGCGACCGGTGCGTCGTTGAGCGGGCGCACCTTGAGCTCGTAGCTCAGCGTCGCCGAGGCACCGCGCGCGTCGATCACGTCGAAGGTCAGGAACCCCTTGCCCAGCGCACCCGGCGTATAGGCGATCGTCTGGGTCGCGGCATCCCAGATCGCATTGCCATTGTCGGTAGCCTTGCCGTTGGCCGCATAATGCAGCCCGACGAACGAGAAGGCGTCGGTTTCGATATCGTAGACCGACGCCATCAGCTCAGCGACGGTGATCGTCGTGGTCATGTCCATGCGGACGACCTGCTGCTGCTTGTCGAGCCGGGGCGCGTCGTTGACCGGGTTCACATAAACTTCGACCTTGGCCGTCGAAGTAGCGCCGGCGGAGTCGGACAAGATATATTCGAAGCCGGCGAAGCCGAAGAAATCGGGCCGTGGCTTGAACTCGATATACTGGCCGTCGATCTTCCAGGTGAGGTTGGTCGCCGGCCCCTCATATTCGTCGCGCTTCCAATAGGGATAGAGGTCGTTGCCCCCCTCATCCTTGAGCGGGCGCACCCCGACAATGGTCAGCGGCTCGAACTCGCCGTCGCCATCGACGTCATAGTCGTTGGCGAGCAGCGCATCGATGCGGATGCGCAGGATCATGTCTTCGGTGGCGTTGATCCGAGGATCATCGACGCCGACCGGCGCATCGTTGACCGGGGCGAGATTCACTTCGACACGCGCCGTGGATTCGCGGCCGAAGTCGTCGCGGACGGTATAGTCGAAGAACGCATCGCCGTTGTAATTGGCCGCGCCGGTGAAGGCGATCCTGCCGTCGGCGGTGATCGAAACCGAGCCATGGACGGCGTTGCCGACGCCGACCAGTTCGAGCGCGCCGTCATGGCCTTCGGTGATGTCGTTGAGCATCAACGTCACCGGATCGAGGATCGCAGTCACGTCCTCGGTGCCGAACAGATAGATATCGTCCTGCGCGTCGAGCAGTCCGGCGCGAACCAGCGCCTCGATCTGGGTGCGGTTCCAGGTGGCGCCGTTGGCGAACGCGATCGTCTCGATCCCCCTCTCGTTGCCGAGGAAGTGGTTCACGATGCGGGCGCGATCCTTGAGGAAGCTGCCGTCGTTCTCGAGCACGACGACCAGATCGTCGCCCTCGCGGACCAGCGAGACATCCTTTGGAAGCACGCCTTCGATCAGCACCAGCCGATCGACGTCGCCGGCACCACCGATTTCGGTGATCACGTCGCCGCCGCGGCGGAAGCCGAAGCGATAGTCGTCCGATCCCGCGCCGCCGCGAAGCACATCGTCACCGCGGCCGCCGTCGAACACTTCCGCGTCGGCGCCGCCGAGCAGCGTATCGTCGAAGATCGAGCCAGTGACCTGCTCGATCGAAATCAGCGTGTCGCCCACAGCCTCTCCGGCCAGCCCGACGCCCGCGCCGAGATCGACGGTGACCGCAGCTTCGGCGCGCGAATAATCGGCCGTGTCGAAGCCATCGCGACCATCGATCACATCGGCGCCGAGCCCGCCGCTCAGCCGGTTGTCGCCGGCGTCGCCACGCAGCACATCGGCATGATAGGAGCCGCGCACCAGCTCGATGCCGCTGAACACATCGCCCTGCGCGTCGCCGCTGCCGGCATTGCCGTTGGCGAGGTCGATCGTCACGCCTTCGGTCGACAGCGAATATTCGACCATGTCGATGCCGTCGCCGCCGATCAGCAGATCGGCACCGCGACCGCCGATCAGCGTGTCGTCGCCCGCGCCGCCATCCAGCCGGTCGTCGCCACGGCCGCCGATCAGCACGTTGGCACCGCCGTTGCCGGTGAGGATGTCGTCGAAATCGGAGCCGGTGAGGTTCTCGATGCCGATCAGCACATCGCCCTCGGCATCGCCGCCATGCGCGGTGCCATCGGCGAGCGAGACCGTCACGCCTGCCGGGCTGCTGCCGGCTTCGTCGGAGAAATATTCTACCGTGTCGATGCCGTCGCCACCATCGAGCACGTCGGCACCCGCGCCGCCATGGAGGCGATCATTGTCGGCGCCGCCAAGGAGGATGTCGTCGCCGCCGCGGCCGACCAGCTGGTCCCGGCCCTCGCCGCCTTCGAGGCGGTTGGCCTGGGCATTGCCGCCGAGGATGTCGGCGAACTGCGTGCCGACCAGCGCCTCGATGCCGGTATAGACGTCGCCATGCGCGACGCCGCCCTGGCCGATGCGCGATTCCAGGTCGGCACGCACGCCGATCAGGCTGCCGGTGAAGACGAGCGTGTCGTAGCCCGCGCCGCCATTGACGGTGTCGGCACCATCGCCCGCGTCGATCCAGTCGTCGCCGTCGCCCGCGTCGATCGTGTCGCCGCCGGCGCCCGCTTCGAACACATCGTTGCCGCCGAAACCGAGGATCCAGTCGTCGCCGCCGCCGGTGCGGATCGTGTCGTCGCCGGCATTGCCCTCGACATAGTCGATCTTGCCGGTGCCGATCAGCGTGCCGAGATAGAAGCTCTCGACGCTCGCCTTGGCGAAGCCGGTGTCCTCCAGGCCCTGCGCGTCCGCGATGCGATATTCAATCGTGACGTTGCCGCTGAAGCCAGGAGCGAAGTCGATCACGACGAATTGCTCGCCATGATAGGTGACGAGCCGTGCAGTGCCCACCGACACGCGCTGGCCCTGGGCGAGCGCGACGGGATCGAGCACCGCGTCGATGCCGATGAAGGTCGGGCGCGGGCGATCGGGCTGGTCGAGATCGACATCGGGGATGCCGTCGCCATTGGTGTCGATCTGCTCGATATCGAAATCGTTGAAGATCAGGTCGGCGACGCGGATCACCATCGGGATGTCGAGCGGAGTCGAGAAACCCGAATCGTCGACAACCGTGGGATCGTCGTTCGAGGGAATGATGACGATATCGACGAACGCTTCGGCAGTGCCGTCGACTCCGTCGGTCACCCGGTAGCGGAAGCCCGACGACGTCGAAGCGTCGAGATTGGGCGTGAACAGCAGATTGCCGTCCGCATCGAATTCAATGCGGCCGTTGATCCCGTCGATCAACTCCCAATCGAGGAAGGTCAGCGGATCACGATCGAGATCATAGTCGTTGCCGAGCAGCGCGGAGATCGGGATCGTCGTCGGCACGTCTTCATAGACGTAGATCGTGTCGTTGCCGGCGATCGGCGGGCCGTCGCTGACATTGTCGAAATACAGCGTAACGATGCCGCCATCGACTGCGCCGCTCGGATCGGTGACCGTGTAGGCAAAGGTCGCCTCGCCCCAATAATTTTCGTCCGGCGTGAAGATGATCTTGCCGTCGCGGATCTCCAGCGTGCCATGAAACGCATCGCGCGCCTGTTCGAAGAACACTGCGAACCCTTCGGGATCATAGTCGTTCTTGAGCAGCTCGATGATCGGGATCTCGATCGCGACGTCTTCGGGACCGCGAAGGAAGTAGAAGTCGTCGTCCTGGTAATTGTCGTCGCGCGCCACCGGGCGGTCGTTGACCGGCGTGTAGGCGATCGTCGCGCGTGCCCAACTGTAACCGCCCTGATCGTCGGTGACCTGATAATCGAACCAGGCATCGCCGTTGAAATCGGCCCAGGGCTCGAACAACACGGTGCCGTTCTCGAGCAGGCGGGCGTTGCCGCCATGGCTGTTGGCCACTGCGATTACCCGCATCGGATCGCCGTCGCGCTCGATATCGTTGGCGAGCAGCCGCTCGGCCGACAGCACGATAGGATTGTCTTCGAGGATCGGCTCGCCCGCCTGAGTCAGCTCGAAGCGGTCGGCGCGCGCTTCCGGCGCGTCGTTGACGGGGGTGACGTTGAGGTGGACGCGGCCGGTCGCAATGGCGCCAGACGGGTCGGCCACGACATAGTCGAAATAGGTCTGGCCCCAATAATAGTCCCGCGGGCGGACTTCGATCAGGCCCTGCGCGTTGATCGAGACGATCGCGTTGGCGCTCGACAGCAGCGACTGGATCACCAGCGTATCGCCGTCGACGTCGCGGTCGTTGGCGAGCAGGGTCGCGGGGTCGATCGTGAAGGTCGTGCCCTCGGCAGTGACGAAGCCGCCGTCCGCCGCGGCGATCGGGGCGTCGTTGACCGGGGTGACGTCGATATAGACGCGTGCCTCGGCGCGGCCTCCTTCGGGCGTGTTGGCGACGTAGAGGAACGAGGCGCGGCCGGTGAAATTGGCATCAGGCGTGAAGCCGATGCTGCCGTCGCTGGCCAGCGAGGCGATGCCGCCGACTGCGCCATAGACCTGGCCGACCAGCATGCGATCGCCGTCGAGATCGTTCGAGAGCAGTCGCTCGACTCGGATCGTGAGGAAGTCGTCTTCCTCGACCGTGAAGCCGATATCGTCGAGCGCCGTGGCGACGGGCCGCACGCGGATTTCGACATTGCCGGTGGCGAAGCCGCTGCGGCCGTCGGAGAGGGTGTAGCGTAGCTGGGTGGGGCCGTAATAGCCGCCGGTGGCCGTGAAGGTGATTTCGCCGGCCTGATTGATCGTCGCGACGCCATGCGCGCCGCCATCGACTGCAACGATGCGAATCGCATCGCCGTCGGCATCGAAATCGTTGCGAAGCAGATCGGCGGCACGAAGCACCAGCGGCTGGCCAGTGGTAACCGAGTAGAAGCCGTCGTCGCGCGCGACCGGGGCACGATTGTCGAGCCGTTCGAGCAGGGTGTCGTGCGTCCAGGTGACGCCGTCGGCGAACACGAAACTCTCGATCCCGCGGCCGCCGAGCGTCAGTGCATCGACCACAGTGACGCTGTCGCTGGCCGAGGAGGCGAAGCGGAACACCACGGTGTCGCTGCCGCGGAACAGGCGCTCGACCGAAACGTCGGTCGAGGCGATGCCCGAGAAGGTGACGCGATCGGCGGCGGTATCGGTGCCGCCGTCCTGGATCGTGTCGTTGCCGTCGCCGCGGGCATAGACATAGGAGTCCGCGCCCTGCCCGCCCGCCATGTAATCGGCGCCGGTGCCCGAGCGCAGCAGGTCCGCGCCGTCGAAGCCGCGGATCGAATCGTCGCCGGGGGTGACGATGTCCTGGAGCGCGCGGGCACGCATCGCGTCACGGTTCCATTCCGTCCCGTCGGCGAAGCGGACGACGAGGCTCGACGAACCGCCATTCTGGTTGGCGAGCACGTCGCGAAGCACGAGCCGGTCGCCGCTGCTCTTGAAGCTGATCACCAGATCGTTGCTGTCGGGCCCTGCGCGGACCGCAGAGGCGATGTCGGCGACGTTGAGGTCGTCGAGCCGGACCACGTCGTTGCCGCTGCCGAATGCGTCGATGCGATCGTCGCCGTCGCCGCGGCGATAGACATAGATGTCGTTCGCAGCCTCGCCGACGACGAGGTCGCTGCCGCCACCGCCGGTGATGGTGTCGTCGCCGGGCGTGCCCTCGATGATGTCGTCGCCGCCGGTGGAGGCGCCGGCGAGCAGCCGCGCGACGATGTCGGCGACGCTGAGCGTTACGCCGCTGCCCGTGAGCACCAGCGTCTCGATCCCGCGCGCGCCGGACAGCGCGTCGAGGATGACGACCTCATCGTCGCTCCCGGCGAAGCGGATCACGATGTCGTTGCTGCCGACTCCGCGACGGATGAACTGGAGGTCCTGATCGGCATAGCCGGCGATTTCGAGCCGGTCGGCGGCGCTGTTGCTCGCGTCGCGGATCGTCTCGCGGCCATCCCCGCGAGTGAAGCGATAGATGTCGTCGCCGAGGCCGCCGACCAGTTGGTCGTCGCCCAGGCCGCCAGCGAGGATGTTGGCCGTGTCGTCGCCGTGGAGGACGTCGTTGCCGATGCTGGCGGCACGCGCGAGCAAATCGGCCAGGCCCCATTCGGTGCCGTCGGCGAAGCGGACGCGCTCGATCTTGCCCGCGCCCAGCGCGTCCTCGATCGTGACGCGCTCATTGCCGTCGAGATGTTCGAGCGTGAAGCGGGTACCGTCATTGTTCTGGCGCACGCGGATCCGGTCCGCGGCCAGGCCCGCACCGAGTTCGAGCACGTCGTCGGCACCGCCGCCATCGACGATCAGGTCCTGGCCGCCGCCCAGGCCGAAGCGATAGCGGTCGTTGCCCGCGCCGCCTTCGAGCCGGTCGACGCCACTGCCGCCGTCGAGCACGTCGTCGCCGTCGCGGCCGACCAGCCGGTCGTCGCCAGCGCCGCCCGAAAGCGTGTCCACGCCCGGCGTGCCGTAGATCAGGTCGTCGCCGGCAGTCGATGCGGTCGCCATCGCGACGAGCATCGCCGGGGTCCAGACCGTGCCGTCGGCAAAGGCGATTTCGCGGACCGACATGCCGGGGCTCGCCGCCATGCCGAGGTCGATGCGGTCACCGGTGCCGATGATCTCGAGCACCACCGTCTCACGGCCGCGGACCAGCCGGACGTCGCCGGCCGCGATCCCGGCGGCGAATTCGACGCGGTTGGCGCCGGAATCGTCGGAGATGACGTCCTGGCCGTCGCCGCGGGCGAAGCGATAGACGTCGTCGCCGCCGCCGCCGCGGAGCTGGTCGTCGCCGGTGCCGCCGATGAGGATGTCGGCAAGGCCCGAGCCGGTGAGCACATCATTGCCGGCAAGGCCGGACAGCGTGCGCGGCGCATTGGGGTCGATCTCGAACAGCCGGACATTGTCGAGCGAAGCGCCGATATTGTCCTGGGTGCCGGTTGCCCGGAAGCCGAGGACATTGTCGCCGGTGATGGCGGTGAGCAGCAGCGCGCTGCCGCGCGGCGTGATTCCGGTCGCATCGACCGAGGCGACTACCGCGCCGTTCCACAGCACCTCGAAGCTGCCCGAGACGGCGCTGGTGCGATTGGCATGATCGAACTGGAGCAGCAGGCTCTGGCCCGCGGCAAGCCCCGCGACGGTCTGGCGGATGTTCATGTTGCGGCCGTTGCCGTCGAGGTCGAGCCAGTGCGTGCCCTCGGTCGCGACGATGCCTTCGACGCCGCTGTTGGTCAGTTCGAACTGCGCGCCATTGATGTCGGTCCAGCCGGCAAGCGAGAAGGTGGTCCAGCCCCAGCCGGTATAATTGCCGGCGGCGGCATTGACGATTTCGAACCCGCCATTGACCAGCAGGTCGCGCGTCGCCGAGGCGGCGGGTGCGATTCGCACGGCGAGCGCGTCGTCGCCCGCAGTTGCGGCAACCGAGCGGGCGAGCAGATCGGTCCAGCTCCAGCTCGAACCATCGGCGAACCGCACGGCTTCGAGTGCGCCACCGGGGGCGAACGCATTGGCAAGCAGCACGCGGCCGCCATTGTCGGCGACTCGGAGTTCGATACCCTGGCTGCCATATTGAGCGACGCTGACGTCGGCTGCGGTGATGCCAGCGCCGAATTCGATGCGGTCGCTGCCGCCCTCGTCGGTTATCGTGTCGCGGCCGTCGCCGCGGGCAAAGCGATAGACGTCGTTGCCGGTGCCGCCGTTCAGCGTGTCGTCGCCGGCGCCGCCCTGGAACAGATCGTTGCCATCGCCCGCATCGTCGGCGGTGCCGCCACGCAGCACGTCGTTGCCGCTGTCACCGACGAGGATGTCGTTGCCGCGGCCGCCATCGATGACGTCGTCGCCGGCGCCGCCGGTGATCTGGTCGTCGTCGAAGCCACCATCGATCCGGTCGTTGCCGGTGCCGCCGGAGAGGCGGTCATTGCCGGCATAGCCCGAGATCACATCATCGCCGCCATTGCCGAGGATACGGTCGCCCAGCGGGCTGCCGCCCAGCACCGAGCCGGCATTGCCATCGACGATGTTGAGCGAATTGTCCGACCCGATCGGCACGCCGTCGAAATTGGCGGCAGTGAGCGTCGCCGCATCGATGCCGAGCAGGCGCAGCGCGACCAGGTCCATGCCCTCGGTGTCGCGGACCACGACCAGCGTGTCGGCGCCGCCCTGGACCAGCCGCACGCGGCCGTCCTCGAACGGATTGGGATTGCCTTCGAACAGCCGAATCACGTCGCCGCCGGCACCCACCTGGAAATCGGTGATCACATCGGCGGCGCGATCGGGCGCGGCGCCATGGGTGGGGACATAGGAGAAGATGTCGCGCCCGGCGCCGCCGGTCAGCGTATCGACGAACGCGTCGCCGGCGATACCGCCGAAATGATCGTTGCCACCGCCGCCGATCAGCACGTCCGCGCCGTCGCCGCCGTCGAGATAGTCGGCCGCGTTGCCGCCGGTGAGCGTGTCGTCGCCCGCACCGCCGACCAGCCATGCGCCGGTAACTGCGATATCGGGCACGAGCCGAGTCAGCAGATCGGCGGGCTGCAGCGTCGTGGCGCTGGCGGCGAACGCAACTGCTTCGATGGCGTTCCCACCGCTGGCGAAGGCGCCGGCGACGGTGACATGGTCGGCGCTGTCGGCGAAGCGGATGTGGAGATCGTCACCGATGCGGCTGAAGCGCGTGTTCTCAAGCGCATGGCCCTCGATCCGCAGCAAGTCGCCGGCGGATTCGCCGCGGTCCTCGATCCGGTCGACGCCATCGCCCGCGGCGAACACATAGAGGTCCGCGCCCCCGCCGCCGATGAGCAAGTCGCTGCCGCTGCCGCCCGCGAGCCGGTCGTCGCCCAATCCGCCTTCGAGGCGATCGTCGCCCGCCCCGCCCGAAATCTGGTCCGCGCCGCCAAGGCCCAGGAGGATATCGTTGCCGTTCGCGCCGGCGATCGTTTCGGCCGCGTCGGTGCCGGTATAGCTGTCGTCGCCTGCAGTGCCGGCCATCGCACGGGCGAGCAGGTCGGCCTGAGTCCAGCTGGTCCCGTCAGCGAAGCGCACCGCCTCGATCGCGCCTGCGCCGCTGCCGACGCCGTTCTCCAGCGTGACGCGCTGGCTGTTGGCGAGTTCGAGCACGAACGCCGTGCCAGCGCGGCTGACGCGGACATCGGCCGGGCCGATTCCGGCGCCGAATTCGACGGTGTCGACGCCGCCATCGTCCTGGATACGGTCCTGACCGTCGCCCAGCGCGATGCGATAGAGATCGTCGCCCGCGCCGCCACGCAGCAGATCGTCGCCGCGCCCGCCGACCAGCGTGTCGGCATTGCCTTCGCCGGAGAGGCTATCGTTGCCCGCTCCGCCTTCGAGCGTATCGTTGCCGGCCGCGCCCGAAAGCGTGTCGTCGCCCGCGCCGCCGACGAGCAGATCGGCGTTCGGCGATCCCACCAGCAGGTCGCCTTGCGGCGTGCCGGCCCGGGTCAGCGCGGCGATAGCCTCGAAATCGAGCGTCGTGCCATCGGCGAAGACGAGTTGCTCGACTGCGGTGGCAGACCCCGAGAACATGCCGGCGACGAGCAGCCGGTCGTCGGTGTCGGCCACCCGGATCAACAGGTCGCCATTGGCCATGCGCTCCAGGCGCAGGTCGGCGAGGGCCAGCCCCTCGCCCAGCACGATGCGATCGAAGCCGTAATTCTCACTGAGGCGATCTTGGCCCGAACCACGCCCGAACACATAGCGATCGTCGCCGTCGCCGCCCGCGAGGGAGTCGTTGCCGCTGCCGCCGTCGATCAGATCGGCGCCGACACCGCCGTCCAGCGTGTCGTTGCCGTCGCCGCCGAACAGCTGGTCGGCGCCCTGCCCGCCCAGCAGCTGGTCGTCGCCGGCACCGCCATGAAGCTGATCGTCGCCCGCCAGCCCTTCGAGCCGATCGCGGCCCGCCGGAAGCGCCACGGTCTCGACGAACCGGTTCAGCTGGATATTGTCGAGCGACGCCCCGCTCGAATTCTCCCAGCCGGTGCCCCGGAAGGTGACGACATTGTTCCCGTCGAGCGCCGTCACGCGGACCATGCGGTGAGTCATCGCGGTGCCGGTATCGTTGATCCGTGCGACGACCTGACCGTTCCACAGCACTTCGAAGCCGCCGCTCTCGGCGTCGGTGCGGTTGGCGTGATCGAACTGGAGCAGCAGCGATTCCCCGGCGGCGAGCCCGGTTACCGTCTGCGAGATGACCATGTTGCTGTTCGAGCCGCCGCCCGAATCCATGTCGAGCCAATAGGCGCCATCGGTCGCGGCGATGCCCGCATAGCCGCTGTTGACGAGCTCCCAGGACTGGCCGCCTTCGCGGGTCCAGCCCGGCAGCACACCGTCCGACCACTGCCCCCAATCCTGGGGCGTAAAGTCCGTACCGAGCGTCTCGAAGCTGCCATTGGCGATGAGGTTGGGGCCATCCGGCTGGAGCCGCACTGCGGAATCGCCGGTCAGCACATCGTCGCCGCCGGTGCCGGTGAGCTGGTCGTCGCCCGCCGTGCCGGTCAGCGCCGCACCTGCGGACGGGGCCTCGACGAATTCGCCCTGCGACTCCTCGATCCGCGCCATCAGCTCGGCATGGGTCCAGCGCGATCCGTCGGCGAAGCGCACTTCGCCGATCGCATAGGAATTGGTGCCGTAGATCACGGTCAGCCGGTCCTCGCTGCCGCGAATCTTGAGGACGAGGTTGCTGCCGCTGCTCTCGACGAGGAGGTCGCTCGCGGTGATGCCTTCGCCGAAGGAGACGATGTCGTCGTCGCCGCTCCACGAATAGCGGTTGTAGACCGTGTCCTGGCCCGAGCCGCGGCCGAATACATAGACGTCGGTGCCGTAGCCGCCGTCGATCCAGTCGTTGCCGGCGCCGCCGTCGAGCAGGTCCTCGCCCCATTCCCCGATCAGCCGGTCGTTGCCGCCGCCGCCGTGGAGGGCATCGTTGCCATAGCTGCCGGTGAGAATATCGTCGCCGGCCCCGCCCTGCAGCTCGATCAGGCCGGTGAGATGGGTCGATGGCACTGCCACGGCGCGCGTACGGACCTCTTCGGCCGACCAGATTGTGCCGTCGGCGAAGTGGATCTCGTAGTCCGCGAGATCGGCGCTGAAGGTGCCGATGTCGTCCGCCGACCGGCCTACGCCGCCCTCTTCGTTGCTGGTCCGGGCATTGCCCAGCTCGATCGAATCCTCGGTCCCGGCAATGCGCAGGCGGAGGGTGCCATCCGACGTCTCGGGATCGAATTCGACGCGAAGATCGGTCGCGGAGATCGTCGCATCGAAGCGGAGGATGCTGATTTCGCCTTCGACCGCGTCTTCGGAGATTCGGTCCTGCCCGAAGCCGGCCGAGAACAGGTACGTATCGTTGCCATAGCCGCCGGCGAGGAAGTCCGCGCCGGTGCCGCCGTCGAGCGTGTCGGCGCCTTCCCCGGAGTAGAGCTGGTCCATCCCCGCGCCTGCGGAAAGCTGTTGCGGACCGTGGTTGTCGCCGTGGGTCTTCGCCCAGTCGGCATGGAGGATGTCGTCGAACTCGGTGCCGACGAAGGTCGAGCTCGGGGCCGGGCTGAGCTCCACGCCTTGTGAGGGAAGCGCGCGTGCCTCCAGATCGGCGAAGGTCCAGATCGTCCCGTCGTTGAAGCGGACTTCGTCGCCTTCTGCCCAGCTCCACAGGGAGATACGATCGGCACCGCGCGAGAGGATGAAGCTTCCGCCCGCGGCGCGAACCTCGACCTCCTCGGCCGAAATCCCCGCTTCGAAGACGACGGTATCGTCGTCGTCGGGACTGCCGCTGGCGGACACGCGATCCTGCCCGAAGCCGCTGGCGAAACGATAGATGTCGTCGCCATCGCCGCCTTCTAGATAATCGTCGCCGGTGCCGCCGGTCAGGACATCGTCGCCGATGCCGCCATAGAGCTGGTCGTTGCCGGCGCCGCCGTCGAGCACGTCGTCGCCATCGGCGCCGTCGAGCGCGTCGGCAAACGCTGTGCCGGTCAGCGTGTCGGCGATGCCGATGCCGTCGATCGCCGCCAGCGGGGCGGTCGCCACGCGCGCGAGGATGTCGGCATTGGACCAGATCGTGCCGTCGGCGAAGCGTATTTCGGCGATCACCTCCAGCCCGGTCAGGCCATAATCAAAAGCGATCCGGTCGTTGGTTCCGTCGACGCGGATATAGGCCACGCCATAGTCGGGATCATGCTCGACGCGGATCGACGCGGCATCGATCGTCGCGTCGAATTCGAGGATGTTGGCATTGTCCTCGGCGCCGTTGAACGCCATCCGGTCCTGGCCGAAGCCCGAACCGAAGCGGAAGACGTCGCCGCCCTCGCCGCCGTCGAGCCGGTCATTGCCCGCGCCGCCGGTGATCGTGTCGTCACCTTCGCCGCCGCCCAGCGTGTCGTTGCCCGCGTCGCCCGACAGCGTGTCGTCGCCGTCATAGCCGTAGAAGGTGTCGTCGGTGGCTGCGCCGGTGAAGATCTCGCCGCCTTCCGAGCCATAGCCGTACTGGCCCGAGGGCCACACCGCCATGTCGCGGACCGCTTGGCCGTCCCATACGGTGCCGTCGGCAAAGTCGACGCTGCCCAGCATCGCGAAGCTGGCACCCTCGATCAGGATGCGATCGGCGCCGGCTTCGCCGACCAGCAGGTAGATGCCGTTCGAATTCGAATCCCATTCGACGCGCACGTCCTCGGGCGCGATGTCCGCGGCGAAGAGGATGCGATCCTGAGAGCCGCTCCAGTCGGCGCCGATGCGGTCCTGCCCGTTGCCGCGCGCGAAAACATAGGTATCGGCGCCCTCGCCGCCTTCGAGTACGTCGTCGCCCGCGCCGCCGGCGAGCGTGTCAGCGCCGTTGCCGCCGCTGAGCCGGTCGTTGCCGCCGCCGCCGGAGAGCGTGTCGTCGCCCGACTGGCCGCTGATCTGCTCGTCGCCCGCACCGCCCGAAAGCGTGTCCGGATTCCCCGCACCGACCAGGTCGATGCCGGGCTGCTCGACGGCACGCGCGATCAGGTCCGCATGGCTCCATTCCGTGCCGTCGGAAAATGCGACCGCGGCGATCGGTCCGTCGGTGGCGCCGTTGATCACGCGGATCACGTCCGCGCTGCCGGTGCGGCGCAGGATCAGGTCGAAACCGTTGCGTGCGAGTTCGACGACGATGTCCGCAACCTCGACCGACGCATCGAACAGGATGCGATTGGTCTCGCCCGGCTGCCATTCATAGAGTTCGTCGGCGCCCCAGCCTGCGGCGAAGCGGTACTCGTCATCGCCTTCGTTGCCGTTGAGCCAGTCGTTGCCGGCGCCGCCTTCGAGGATGTCGTCGCCGTCGCCGCCGCTCAGGTCGTCCTCGCCTGCGCCGCCGGTCAGCTGGTCGGCACCGGTGCCGCCCTGGATCCAGTCGTCGCCCGCGCCGCCGATAAGGACCGCATTCTCCTGCAGCGCCTCGGTGACGAACAGGCCGGAGGCGGGCTGGACCCGCTGGAAGATGTCATCGATCGACCAGCTCGTGCCGTCGGCGAACCGGATCCCGGCGAGACGGCTCGAATCGTCGAGCGCGCTTTCCACCAGGATGCGGTCTTCGGTGCCGACGAAGCGGATCACCAGATCGCTGGACGAGCCGTTCGGATCGGGCGTGGTTTCGAGCAGGATCTCCGATGAGTCGATTCCGTCGAGGAACTCGATCCAGTCCTCGCGTACGCCCGAGCCTTCCCAGCCATGCGACACGACTTCATCGACGCCGAAGCCGCGGTCGAAGCGATAGACGTTGGCGCCGTCGCCGCCCTCGAGAATGTCGGAACCCGTGCCGCCTTCGAGGATGTCGTCGCCCGAAGACCCATAGATGCGGTCATCCCCGCCGCCGCCGGTCAGCGTGTCGTTGCCTTCGCCGCCGTCGATATAGTCGGCGCCCGCGGTGCCTTCGACCGTGATCGAGGCACCCGTCGCGTCGAGCTCTTCGCCGCTCGGCGGATTCTGCAGGCCGTACAGGTCGCCGTAGGTGAAGACGGTGCCGTCGGCGAAACGCACTTCCTGAATGGCGTTGGACGACAGAATGATGCGGTCTTCGGTCCCCGCGAAATACAGCGCGATCGATTCCGAGGGAGTCGGGCCAACCCGCAGGTCAGCCGCGGATAGCGTGGCATCGAATTCGATGACGTTGAAACCGCTGCCTTCGCCGCCCCAGTCGTAGATCGTATCCTGCCCGAAGCCCGCCGAGAAACGATAGACGTCGTTTCCGTCATTGCCGCTCAGCACGTCATCGCCGGCGCCACCGACGATCACGTCGCCGGCCGAGCCACCCTCGATGGAATCATTGCCGCCATTGCCAAGCATCTCGACGGGGCTGCCCACGGCGATGGCATAGAGCGTGTCGTCATGCGCGCCGCCGGCATAGGCGCCGCCGGCAACTGCAGTGGCGGTGATGCCGGGGACCGCATCGGTGGCGATGCGCGCTATCGCATCGGCATAGGTCATCACGCTGCCATCGGCGAAGCGCAGCTCCTCGATGCGGTATTTATCGTCCCAGAGTCCGCCCTGGACAGTGATCCGGTCGTTCGTCCCGGCGAGCGCGATGACGAGGTCGCCGCCGCTGCCCCAGAAGCGCAGCATGGCGGCGGTGATGCCGGCACCGAATGCTATCGCGTCGAAGCCGCCCGAATAGAGCGTCGGCCAGTCGCTATGCTCGTCGCGAACGACATCCTGGCCGTCCCCGAGATTGAAGACATAGACGTCGTTGTCGCCGCCGCCGCGCAGGATGTCGTTGCCGGCGCCGCCGGTCAGGCGATCCGCACCCCAATAGCTCGACAGCGTGTCGTTGCCTGCGCCGCCGCTCAGCGTGCCGGCGCCATTGTCGTCGAGCAGGTTGTCGTCTCCGGTGCCGCCGGTCGACAGGATGTTCACGATATCGTTGAAGTAATTGACCACGCTGCCGTCGGCGAAGCGCAGCTGCTCGATCCGATATCTGTCGTCGCGGAAACCGCCCTGGATAGTGATGCGATCGTCGGTGCCGGCGATCTCGATGACCAGGTCGCTGCCGGTGACCTTGTAGCGGAGCATGTCGGCGGTGATGCCGTGGCCGAACTCGATCGTGTCGTTGCCGCCCGAATAGAGCGTCGGCCAGTCGCTATGCTCGTCGCGGACGACATCCTGGCCGTCGCCGAGATTGAAGACATAGACGTCGTTGTCGCCGCCGCCCTTGAGGAGGTCGTTGCCGGTGCCGCCGATCAGGCGGTCGGCACCCCAATGGCCATGTAGCGCGTCGTTGCCCGCTCCGCCGACCAGCAGGCCGGCATCGACATCATCGAGCAGGACATCGTCGCCTGCGCCGCCGGTCGACAGGATGTTCACGATGTCGTTGAAATATTTGACGACGCGCCCGTCGGCGAAGCGCAGTTCCTCAAGCCGATACCTGTCGTCGCGGAAGCCGCCCTGCACGGTGATGCGCTCGTTGGTGCCCGCGATCGCGATGATCAGGTCGCTGCCCGAGACGCTGTAGCGCAGCATCTCCGGAGTGATGCCGGCGCCGAACTCGATCGCGTCATATCCGCCGCTGTAGAGCGTCGGCCAGTCGCTGTGTTCGTCGCGAATGACGTCCTGGCCGTCGCCGAGCCGGAAGACATAGACGTCGTTGTCGCCGCCGCCCTTGAGGAGGTCGTTGCCGCCTCCGCCGATCAGCCGGTCGGCACCCCAGACGCCGTTGAGCGTCTCCGCCCCCCAGCCGCCGGTCAGCGTCTCGGCGGCATTTGTGCCGTTGATCGTGACGTCCGCCGCGATGACATGCGGCGCGCCGCCGAAATTCTCGTCGGTGAGATCGGACGCACGCACACCCTGGAGGCGAAGCAGCAGCCGTGCAGCGTCGAGCGTGCGGGTGTCCGCTTCGACAAAATAGACCAGGGTATCCGCACCGGACTGGCGCGCGACGACCTGGCCGGCAAGCCCCTGCGCCAGCGTGATATCGAGAACATCGCCGCTGGCGCCGGTCTTGAAGTTGACGACCGTATCGACGCCACTGCCCCAGGCGGAGGCCGAGACGAAGACGTTATAGTCGTTCTGCGCGGCGGTCCCCATCAGCTGGCGCGCATGGAGGCCCGAGCCGATCTGGAAGACTGCGCCGGTATCGACCGGTACGTTCGCCGCGATCGTCTCGACCGCGACGATCTCGACGCGCTGGTCGTTGGTCGCGCCCCCGGTGGCGCCGCCGAAGCCGTACCAGATCTCGGTCTGGCCGCCGAACAACGTGCCGACCGCGTCATAGGTCTTGCTCGCGACCGGCTGGCCGTCGAGCGTGTAGGACAGGGTCTGCGTCTCGGCGTCCCAGCGGATCTGGACGTCGTGCCAGGCGCCGTCCTCGATATTGCCATGCTCGTGATAGGGATCGAACGCGGTGTCGCCCACTGCGCCGTCCACGACGATCTGCGAGAAGTCGCCCGGCTCCCAGCCATTGGGATAGGTATCGAAGGCGATACCGAGCGACCCCGCGACCAGCGCGCCCAGTGCGCCGCCGCCCGAGCCGCCCAGCGTGGCCGGCCCCTGGGCCTGGAGCGCGAAGGATAGCCCGTCGGCGCCGCCGTCGCGGGACCCGAAGAACATCCGCGTCGTCCAGGTGACGTCCTGGCGCAAGTCGATCCGGCCCCACACCGCGCCTGCCTGATCGCCTGCATCGGGAGTCAGCTGATATTCGCCATCCTCGATGCGCGTCGCGGAGCCGACCGTGGCGAGGCCGTCGACCGGCAGGCTTGCCGCGCCGTTCAACGCGATCGCGATCGTCGAGCTTGCACCACCGCTGCCCGGACCCGTGCCGGCATCGGGGAAGATCGGGTTGGCGAAGGGATCGCCGCTCGTCGGGTACAGCCGCGCCTCGGCCGCCGCCGCATCGACCACCATCGCGCGCAGCGATGCCGCGGCGATCATCGTGCCGTCGGCGAACTGGACCTGGTCGATCGGCGCCAGCGACGCGAGCGCACCGCGCGCGATCGTCACGGAATCGTCGCTGCCGACGAAGCGCAGCACCAGATCGTCGCCGGTGCGCGTAACCACGAGTTGCGTGGCCGAGATGCCTGCGGCGATCCGCAGAATATCGAGCGAACCCGCGGCATCGACTTCGCGGATCACGTCACGGCCGTCGCCCGCGGCGAAATCATAGATGTCGTCGCCCGCGCCACCGGCGAGGACGTCGTCACCGCGGCCGCCCGCGAAAGTCACCGGTATGTCGCCGATTTGGCCGAGGTCGATCGTGTCGTCGCCCGCGCCACCCTGGGCGAGCCGCGAATAGAGCGTGCTCAGCGACCAGTGCGTACCGTCGGCGAACACCACCTCCTCGATGCCGAGATCCTGGCCGCCGGGATTCGCGGCGAGTTGATCGCGCAATACGACGCGGTCGCCGGTCGTGCCGATCAACAGCGTCACGTCACGCCCGGCGCCTACCACAACCTTGACGTCGCCCGGTGCGATGCCCGCGCCGAGCCGCAACCGGTCGATCGCATCGCCCGCGACGCCACGCTCGTCGACCACGTCCTGGCCGTCGCCGCGTTCGAAATAATAGACGTCGGCGCCTTCGCCGCCCTGGAGCAGGTCGCCGCCCTTGCCGCCGGTCAGCACATCGGCGCCGCGGCCGCCTTCGATATGGTCGTTGCCGAGACCGCCATAGATTTCGGCGCCGGTCCACACGCCGACACCATTTTTGTTCGCCGGCACGACGATATGATCGTCGCCGTCGGTCGATTGGACGTCGAGCGCATAGGCGGCAAACGTCCGGGTGCGGCCATCGGCGAAACGCACGGTGCCGACCACGCCGTCGGGGTCGTTGGTCGGATCGACCAGTGTCACGCGATCGTCGGTGCCGGTGATCAGCAGGACGAGATTGCCGTCGACGTCGCGCTTGGCGACCACGTCCTCGAGCGCGATGCCGGTGCCGAACCTGAGCGTGGCGCTGCCGTCGGGGGCGTTGCCCGCTTCGATGCGGTCGATCCCGTCGCCGCGATTG
The DNA here is from genome assembly GCF_002002925.1 of Sphingomonas sp. LM7. Classification (NCBI taxonomy): domain Bacteria; kingdom Pseudomonadati; phylum Pseudomonadota; class Alphaproteobacteria; order Sphingomonadales; family Sphingomonadaceae; genus Sphingomonas; species Sphingomonas sp. LM7. The sequence continues at coordinate 1,261,490 of NZ_CP019511.1, forward strand.
AAGATATAGGTGTCCGCGCCGCCCTGGCCGATCAGCACGTCGTCACCGCGGCCGCCTTCGAGCGTGTCGGCACTGCCGGTGCCGATCAGGCGATCGTCGCCGGTCCGTCCCGCAGCATCGGCGAGCGCGAACAGCGCGTCCCGGCTGAAGCTGGTGCCGTCGCCGAATACGACGCTATCGACGCCGCGGCCGTTGCCGTCATAGCGCAGCACCACCTGGTCACCATCGTCGCCGAAGCTGAGGACCAGCTCGTCGCGATCCGGCGCGGCGCGCGCGACGCGCATTTCGCCGGGGCTGTAGCCGCTGACTTTCAGCGCATCGGTGCCGTTTGCATCGTCAATGACGTCGCGGCCGTCGCCGATGACGTAGAAATAGGTATCGTCGCCGCCGCCGCCGCGCATCTGGTCGTCGCCAGTGCCGCCGCGGATCTGATCGGCGCTCTCGCTGCCAAGGATCGTGTCTGCGCCGCTGCTCGCCTGATCCTCGATCGCGCGCTGGACCAGCGCCGCCTTGTCCCACACGCTGCCGTCGGCAAACACGATGCGTGGGGTCGCGCCGGTGCCGAGCGCGCCGGCGATGACAAGCTGGTCGCCGGTGGCGGGGATGTCGATGATCAGGTCGTTGCTGTCGAGCGCCGACAGCCGCACCTTGACGCTGGCAACGCCCGCGCCGCTAAGCGTGACGGTCGCGTCGGTGACGCCTGCGGGCATCTCGATACGATCGATGCCGTCACCCGGATTTATGACGAGCGTGCCGCCATTGGCCATCAGGATGCGATCATTGCCGCGCCCGGCGACGATCTCCGGATTGGCGCCGAGATCGCGAAGGTCGATCAGTTCCTGGTCGTCGTGCGACGCGGTCTCGAACAGGTTCGCGCGCACCTCGGCGATCGACAATATGGTGCCGTCGGCGAATACGAAATTCTCTACCGGCGTGGCGTTATAGCCGCCGAGGATGACGAGCGTGTCGTCACCCGCCGTGAAGGTCACGACGAGATCGCCGTCGACGTTGCGGAAAACGACGCGGTCCTGGGTCAGGCCCGCGCCGAAGACGATCCGGTCGATACCGGCGCTGTCATAGACGCTGTCGCTACCGTCGCCGATGCCGAAGCGGTAGCTGTCGTTGCCCGAGCCGCCCGCCATCGCGTCCGAACCCGCGCCGCCGGCGATCGTGTCGTCGCGATTGTCGAAGCCGAGCAGGTCGTCATCGCCGTCGGTCCCGGCATAGAGCCGGTCGAGGACCGGCGGCAGCGTGACCGTGACGCCGTCTTCGCCAGTGAAGCTCGTCGCGTCTTCCATCTTGATCGTCGAGCCGTCGGCGAACAGAAATTCCTCGACGCGCGTGTTGGCCAGCCCGCCGACGATGGTCAGTATGTCGAGGCCGTTCTGCAAGTCGATGACGAGGTCGTTCCCGCTGCGGCGGAAGCGGACCTGATCGCGCGATACCGACTGGCCGAAGACGACACGGTCGATCTTTCCGGCCTGGTCGGCCTGTTCGATGATGCGATCGGAATCATAGCCGACGCTGAAGGCATAGGTATCGCCCTCGCGACCGCCGCGCAGCACGTCGTTGCCCTGGCGGCCGTCCAGCGCATTGGGCTGGTCCATCTGGAAGGGGATGTCGGCATTGTCGGCGGCGTTGCCGCCGGTAATCTGCATGTTCCGCTCGACTTCGGCGATCGGGACATAGCGGCCATCATGGAAGCGGAAGCCCTCGATCGCGCTCTCGACGTTGAGGAAGTGATCGCGGATGCGCAGGCTGTCACCGAACGCGATGCCCTGCTCGCTGACGAAGGTCAGCAGCAAGTCGTTGCCGCTGCGCTCGCGGACCATGTTGTCCCAGGTGATGCCGGGGCCGAATTCGATGACGTCGTTGACCGCCACGTGCATTCCGGGCCGGTCGGGCCAGTTGGCGCGCGTGCGCTTGTCGACGATGACGTCGTCGCCATAGCCGATGTCGAACTTGTAGCGATCGCCGCCGTCGCCGCCGATCAGCTGGTCGTCGCCGCCGCGTCCATCGAGCAACTCGCCGAAATCCGAACCGCGGATGATGTCGTCGCCATTGGTGCCGACGAGATCGAGATCCTCGGGATTGACGTCGGTCCAGGCAATCGTCCGGTCGGTGAACTCGAAATACTCGACGGCGAAATGCTGGCCGTCGTCGCGGACATACTGGTTCTTGAGGATCAGCTTCTCGCCGCTGCCCTTGACGGTGATGATCAGGTCGAGCGCGGTGCGCGAGAACAGGACATCGTCCGAGGCGATGCCTTCCATCCGGACGGTTTCGTCGCCGTCGTCGTCAAGGATCGTGTCGGTGCCGTAGCCGAGACCGAAGATGTAGCGGTCGTCGCCGCTCATCCCCTCCAGCATGTCGTTGCCCGCGCCGCCGTCGATCTGGTCGCGAATACCGGCAAAGCCGTAGATATGGTCGTCGCCCGCGGTCTTGGCGATATCGACATAATGCTGGAGCAGCTTGAGATAGGACCAGCTGGTGCCGTCGGCGAACTCGATCGTCTCCAGCAAATTGACATAGCCGACGAGAAACACTTCCTTGAGGAAGTCCTTCAGGATCAGCTGGTCGCTGGTGCCCTTGACCTGCAAAGTCAGCGTGTCGGAAGGCCCGTTGCGCAGGAAGTCGAAATCGGTCCAGCGCAGATCGTCGGTGAAGCGAAGCTTGTCGTCCTTCGGACCGAACAGGGCGAGCGAATAATCGGAGTCCTCGACGACGTCCTGACCATAGGCACGGCCGAAGAGATAGGTGTCGAAACCCTGGGCGCCGGTGAGATAATCCTTGCCCTTGCCGCCATCGAGCGTGTTGGCGTTGAGCATGCCATAGATCGCGTCGTCGCCATCGGTCTTGGCGTTGGCGAGCACGCGCTGGACGATTTCAGTGAATTCGAGGCTGGTGCCATCCTCGAAGATGAAGCGTTCGATCAGGTTCGGCGCGACATAATCGAGCCCGGCATCACCACCCATCAGGTCCTTGAACAGGCCGAGGTTGAGCCGCACGCCGCCGAACTGGCCGACCACTTCGATCGTGTCGCTGGTGACGTTGCCGTTCTTGTCGAGCACGACGATCTTGAGATTCTCGCTCGCCCCATCGCGGACAAGGCGGAGATCCTCGGCGGAGATGTCGCCCTTGAAGCGGATGAAGTCGAGCCCCGCCTTGATCGGGCCGAACGAGAATCTGCCGATATCATCGACCACGTCCTGGCCGTCACCGCGCTCGAAGACATAGATGTCGCCGCCCGCACCGCCGGACAGATAGTCATTGCCCTTGCCGCCCCACAGCACGTCGCCGGAGCCCGAACCGACATAAGGATCGTTGAAGGTGCCGACCGCGCGCGCCTCGTCGACCACCTGCATCGCCAGGCGCGTGCGGTCCCAGACCACGCCGTCGGCGAACACGATGGCATTGACGCCGCTTTCAAGCTGTTTGCCGTTGCTGAGATATTCGTTGAGCTCGCCGAGAAACTGGTCGGTGATCCGGATCGTGTCGGTGCGGCCACGGATCTGCAGGATCAGGTCCTGCCCTTCGCGGCTTGCGACCACGTCCGCCGCCTGGACGTCGGTGAAGCGCAGTTCGTCGGCACCGCCGGCATCGCGGTCGTAGATCAGATCATTGCCGAAATTCTTGCCGGCGAAATAATAGTCCGCACCCTCGCCGCCACGGAAGGTCTGCTGGCCCGTCGACATGTAGAAAAAGTCGGTGCGGCCGGTGCCGTCGACCGCGGTGTCGCCCGCGGCATGAGTCACGAGCCGGGTCTCGTCCACCGAGAGCGCATGCGCGACTGCATGGATGTCGAGATCGACTCCGACATTCTCGAAGGCGGGAAGCAGCATCTGCAGGATGAAGGGCTGGTTGATCGAGACCGTGCTGCCGAGCAGGTTGCCGCTGCCCGACAGGCGATAATCGGGATAAATCTGCCAGAGGATCTCGTTCCAGTCGGTCAGATAGTCGAATACTGCGTCGTCGGCATTGCTGGCAGGCGCGGCGGCGAAGATCGCCTCAAACAGCGGCGCCAGCTCGCGCCTGGTGGTCGCGTTGTAGCTGTCGGTCGCTACGTCGTATTCGAGGCCATCGGCGAAATCGGCGAGTCCGCCCTGGAGCGCGATGCGCACCGCGAGCCTGCGGCTGGTGGTGATGTATTCAGTCATCACCGGCTGCAGCAGGTCGATCATCATCGCGACGCCGGAGACGTATTTCTCGGGATCGGTGCTGAGATTGGCGGTGCCGTCCGGCCCCAGCGCGTAAGCGAGATGGCCGGTGCTGTTGTTCAGCGTCGCCGACAACATCTCGGGCCGGAAATCGACTCCGCCCAGCGACGTGGCGAAGTGGAACTGCGCCGGCGTCAGCATCTCGACACGGTAGACGCTGTCGTCGGTCGACCCGACTTCGTCCAGAGTATCGAAGTCGATCTCGTAGTTGCGCAAGTTGAACTCGCGGCTGTCGCCGGTTTTCCATTCAAGTTGCAGCGCACGGTCTAGGTTGCGCGCCCAGACATAGAAGCTGCCGTCCTGATCGGTGACCTGGACGGTATAATCGACTGCGATGCCGTCGGCGAAGCGAACGCCGATCTGCTCAACGCCAAGATCGGCATAGGGGTTGTGGCCGATCGATTCGATACGCCACTCGGTGCCCAGGGCGTGGGCCTGGGCGACGATATCCGCGCGCGTCGGCGCGGCGATCACCGCACCGTTGCCGTCGAGCACCGCCGCGCCGCTCGCCATCCGCCAGCTGCCATCGGCATTTCGGAGACCGTAATCGAGGATCTGGGCGCGGCCGTCGACGACGCGCATCAGATAAGGCGCTTCGTCGCGATGTTCGGGCTGCTCCGCCCGGTCGCGCGGCGACCAGGTCTGTTCCAGCTGCCAGCCCCCGCCCATCGCCAGCAGGTCTTCGAGCGTCGCGCGTGCAATCGGCTGGCCGCCGGCGCCCAGCACCGGCTGGCCCGAGGCACGCGTCCAATAGCCCCCCGCCGCATCCTCGACATAGATGCCGCGATCGGCGAGCATGGGCTTGCCGTCGGTCCCCGCGATCACAAGCACCGGCGTGAGCTCGCGCGTTTGCTCGAGCGTCTCGCCCCAGCCGCCCAGCACCGCGCCGACCTGCGCGACCAGCGTCTTGAGCTTGGGCGCTGTCATTGCCGCGGCGGTCTGCGCGACCAAAGTCCCGAAACCGATATCGTTGGTGGCCGCGATCGACAGGTCGGTGAGCCGGCCGAAGCCGCGCGCATCGATGACGTCGGCGGACTGCCATTCCGCGCGGCCGGCCTCGCCGGCATAGCGCGTATCGACATGGCTCGCCGCGAGCACCGCGTCGTACATCCGCCGCGTCACGCCGCTGGCGAAGGTGATGTCGCCATACGCAGTCAACTGCGTGCCCTGGGGCGTCGTGACGTTCATCGCGGTGCCGAGCACGTCGAGCGAGACCACGCCCAGCGCGTCGAGCCCGAGCATCTCGCCTGCATCGGTAACGCCGTCGCCGTCGCGATCCCGCCAGATGCGCAGCGCTGCCCAGCGCGCATCAGCGATGGTGATCTTGCCGTCGCTATTGCTGTCTAGCGCCGCCAGCTCGGCGAAGCCCGATGCGCCGACGCCGCCGAACATCTCCGATATGTCGTCGATGCTGCCATTGCCGTTCACGTCGAGGACGAGGAAGCCGTCGTCGCCCTTGAGCCAACCGGTCCGCTCCGCGAACAGGTCGCCATCGACATCGAAATAGACCTGGCTGGTCGCGAGATCGATCGTCTCGATGCCGTCGCCGTCGAGATCGATGACCAGCGGATCCTCGCCCGAGGTCCACTTCATACCCTTGACGAAGCGCGAGGCGGCGGCGCTCAGCGTGAACGCCTGGTCGATCAGCGTCGCGCCGCCCAGCTGCGCGGCCATCGCGAAACCGGCCAGTCCCATCAGCGGAGCGAATGCCGAGACGAGATCGGCGAGCGGGTTCACCGCCTTGAACACCATGTTGAAGGTGCCCTGATCGGCAAGCTCGCCCTGGCGCATGCCGATGTAACTGCCGACGAAGTCGAAGTTGCGGATGTGCATCCACCCCTTCAGCGTGCCCTGCGCATCGAGCGCCTGCTTGGCGTCATAGGCGTCGCTGCCGCCCTCGCCGAACACCGCCTGGAACAGCTGGTCGAACTGGTTGGTGACGTAGAGATCCAGCCCGCCATTGCCGTTCGGCCGCAGGACATAGGTCATCCAGGGGAACAGGTGATCGAAATAGATCGACCGCGCCGGATCATATTTGCCGTTTTCGTCGAGCGAGAAGGCGAAATTGGCCATGCCGATCGCGCCGCCGATTCCGCCGAACGCGAGCAACCCCGCCGCCCCGCCCTCGGCATTGCCGCCGGTGAGCGTCAGCCCGTAGAATTTGAGGACGTCATGGTGCTGCGCGTCCATCACCGTGGTGTTGGACGAGTACCAGATATTGTCGGAATTCTCGGCCGAATCCTCGACCGGCGCCGGCTCGGTGATCGGCTTGCCATCCGATCCGAACAGCAGCTCGCCGTTCGCGCCGCGCTTCTGGCGCTCATAGCTTCCGTCCAGTGTGTCGCCATAGATCACGCCGCCGTCGGAGCCGTTGTAGATCCAGTCGCGGCCAAGCCCGCCGGCGGTGATGACCTTCTTGCCGCCGATCGCCAGAACCCAGTCATTGCCTTCGCCGCCGTCCAGCAGCAGCTGGTGGTCCTCTTCAGCGCGGATGACGTTCGGCCGCGGTATCGGCTTGGGATTGTTCTCGTCGGGAACACCGCTTTCGATGTTGCTCTTCCACCGCGCCAGCGCGGCGGCTTCATTTTCGCGGATCTCGCGCGCCGTGATGTAGACCGGCTGGCCGTTGTCGCCGAGCCCGAGCACGCCGCCGATCGCGTCGCCCTTCTTGATGTCTTCGGCAAACCAGCCGACCAGCGTGTCGTCGCCTTTTTCGCCATAGGCTTCGCCCGCGGCGCGATGCACCAGCCAGTTCTTGTCGTCCGAGCCGACGAGCTGGGTGATGTCGTCGCCGATCAGGATGTCGTTGTCCAAGCCGGCCCAGGTCGAGGTCTGCTCGGTGATCCATTCGATCGAGCGCCCGGTCAACTGCTCCAGGCCGATCTCGACTCCCTTGGCGAGTTCCTTCGCGGCCCAGGTGACATAGCCCTGCGCCTTCTTCTCGAACGCGGCGAGGCTGTCGTCGATCTGCTTGACGATCTTGTAGGTGACGCCGTTATGGTCGAGCCCGGCCTCGTTGGCCATGTAATGCACGACATTGCGGATGCCGACATAGGCGCCGACCGCACCCAGCGTGAACATCAGCGCCGGCCCGAGCGGAGTCATCCCCGCAAGCATGATCGCGCCGGCATAGGGCAGGCTCTCGATCGCGTCCTTCGCCGCGCTCTTCAGATAGGCGGCGACGGCTTCGGGCTCGTAATTGCGCCGGTCGAGCTCCACCCAGATATTGGCGATCGCGAGCACGCCGGTGGCGATCGATGCGCCGACGCGCACCTTGTCGATCGAGCCGTCGGGCGCGGTATAGAAATCCTTGGCCTTCTTGACGCCGGCGCGGAGATAGTCGGGGATGTCGTGCGCGACATTGTCGATCGCAGCGATGATCGACTTCGCCCGCGCTTCGGCGAAGGCCGTGAACTCCGTCATCTTCTCGGCGGAGGCGCGGAAGGTGCGGACGAAGGTCCGCTCGATTTCCGCGAGCGTCTTGGTGGTCACGTCGATGCCCGCCTCGGCAAGGCCGGTCACCATCGACTTGAACTTGCCCCAGATTTCCTTGAACGGGATGCTGTCGAGGAAACGCTCCAGCCGGTTCCGGTCGACAAGCTTGTCCGGGCCGCGGTTGAGCGCCTTGTACGCCTCCTCGATCGTCCGATACATTCGATCCCGGGCAATGTGCTGTTCTTTGGTCAGCGAAGCCGGAACGGTGTCGCCGTTGACTTCCAGGCCGCTCCCGGCGAGCCGCGGCATCTCCATGCGCACGAAGCCGCTGCTATCCTTGACGCCATCGCCCAGGAAGACGCGGGCCTTGGAACCATGGGCAACCGCATTGTCCGCGAAATCGGCAGAACCGAAGTTCCACGCCATGTTTTCGATCGTCGCCGCATAATTGCCGACGGGCGAGCCATTGAAAGTGAGGTTGAAGTTCTTGAGGACGTCGGCGAACGCCTGGAACCGCCCGAGACGGGCATCTTCGGTTATCTGGAGGCCATAGGGGGTCTTGCCGAGCGTGCCGGCCCCGAGGCCCGCCTTCTTCATCTCGTCGACATATTGGTCGGCCATGCCCTGGGTGCCGTCCGACCAGAATACATATACCGGCCGGCTGCCATCGACTCGCGCGCGATGGGCGGCGTTGGTATCCTGGAGATAGGTTTCCAGGCCCGCCTGGCGCATCGCGTCTATGATCGCCGCCTTCTCGCCCGCCGAAAGCGGGCCGCCGGAGGCATTCCCCATTCCGGAAAGCGAGGCGTCGAGCGCGTCGGTGAACACGCTCATTGGCCGAGTTCCCGAACCGCGATCACGACCTGGCCGCCCTCAGGCGCGCCGTCCGTGTCATCCAGGCCGAAGAAATCGCGGACGACCTCCTCCGGCATGAGCAGCCGCATTCGCTGCGCCCCGCCCGCACCCGGCGACTGCCAGGTGGGATCGACCGCCGAAATGTCCACGAGCGCGAAATACTGGACGATCGCGTCGAGCAGGAAGGCGCGAATCCCACCCTTGGGCAATGCCGGGTCGAGCCGCGCCAGCAGCGTCTCGATGATCCGGAGATGCTCTCCGGTAGTCGCCAGGACGACATCCGCGACTTCGTGGTCGATGACGTAGGTGAACAGGATCGAGGCGACCCGCGTCGCCTCCGCCGAGCGAAACGGCACCGGCTTGTCCGCCTGATCGGCAAGGGCCGGAATACGGCGGAGCATCTGACGCTCGCTGTCCGGCGGCAGGACGAGCAGCGTATCGCTCCGGATCAGCGGATCATGGTCGATCGCGAGCGAAAAGCTGGAGGAATCGAGCTCCTGCTGCCCGCCGCGGCCGACCCGCAGCTTGATCGTCGGATAATATATCAAATTGCCGTTGATAACGGTCTTGTCGGGATCGATCGCGTCGCTCCGCGCCAGAATTGCATCCATCGCCATGTCGGCAATCCCATCCAATAGGTTCAGCATCGATCTATTCCCCGGTGCCGGTAAGCGCGGCAGGCGACAAGAAGCGTTCGGCAGGAAGCGAGGGCCGGCGGCGCATGTGGGGCGAAATCATCCGGCAGCGCATGCCAGTGGCGGTCCGCGTTGGGCGCAGCCGCAGAGTTGCGGGCAGACGGCTTTTCGCCGTCCCGCAGGACCGTTGCGCCAACGAACTAATTCTTTCCCCCATTACGAAGCCGATTCCCCCCGACCTTCGTGAAGATACCAGCGTCGCGCAACGGCGCGGCCAAATCAACGCTACAAATCCTGTTCGGATCAAATAATCCGACTGGACAACGTCGCTTTTACTATGGCGCCCCGCCAAGAGCGCAAACGACTCCAAGTCACGATATTGACTTGATTCTCCGCGTTGACACAACGGCACCGTCACTTGCTAAGGTACATGAAACCAACCGGGGGGAGAGTATCGCATGACACGGAATGAAAGCGCACCAGAGGCTGCGGCGAACGGCACCTCCGCGCAACAGCTCGATCCTGAGATTGCCAAGAAGCTGGCCGCAGTCCGCAGCCATGTGCGGGAGAGCTTCGGCAACGTCGTGATGACCATGATGATGCTGCCGCGTTATCGAAACCAGTCGCTGGCCGATCTTCAGCACCTCGTGCTCGATCCGCTGCTGCGTGACCGGGTCGCCCTCGCCTACCCGCGCGACAGCGAGGAGAAGCCCATGTCCGATGTCAGTGGCGTGGCGATCTGGGCGAGCGTGTCGGACGCCGTCGATGCGAAGATCCTCGAGCAGATCGCCGCGGGCGTCTTTCCGGTGCGGCTGAAGGGCGAGGACTGGAATTCGGGCGACAACAACTGGCTGCTCGACGTGATCGCGCCCGACCAGAAGACCACCGCCACGGTGATCGCCAATTTTCGCCAGCTGGTGAAGGAAGGCGGGCTAAAGCTCCACCCGCTCGTCACGCGCCTGGTCGATGCCGAGACCTTGCAGAAGATGGGAGCGACGCGCGGCGGAACGCCGCCAGCCGAAGTGCCCGTCGATATGCCCGAGCCGGCCGGCAACGCCTGACGCCCAGCGGGGCGGCAACGCAGGCGCTGCCCCTGTCAGCGCTCGCGGCCGGCTTCCGCCACGGTCTGGGAGATCGGCGAGAGCAGGTAGTCGATGATCCGCCGCCGGCCGGTCTTGATCTCGGCCTGGGTGCTCATGCCGGGGCGCACCCGATCGCAGAGTGGCGTGCGCAGCGGATCGCCGGCGCCGCAGCGCAGCCGGATCCGCGCGGCATAGGTCGGGCTGCCAGGCGCCTGCCCCGCCTTGTCGCCTTGCTGCGCCTCGCGCCCGGGATCGACCGAATCGCGGCTGACCGTATCGACCACGCCCTCGATCATGCCCCAGTCGGTGAAGTTGAACGCTTCCAGCTTCACCGCGACGCGCTGGCCCTGATGGACGAAGCCGATATCCTTGTTCAGCACCGAGGCCTCGACTTCGAGCACGCTGGCGCATTCGTCGCCGCGGCCACGCGCGCAGGGCACGATCACCATCAGCGGCTGAGCCGGCTGGACGACTCCGCCGATCGTCGAGACCGCAAGCTGCTGGACCATCCCGTCGACTGGGCTGCGCAGCTCCTGATAGCGCCGGCGCCGCTCGCTCTTGCGGAGTTCCTCGGAGGCGAGACCGGCCTTGTCGTTGGCGGCGGTCAGGTCGGTCGCGGCGCCCTTGCCGAAAGTCTCGCGCAGCCGCCGCAGTTCGGCGTCGATCGTGCCGATCGCCGCCTGCGCGCCTAGCCCCTGCGCGCTTTGTACGTCGATCTCGCGAATATGCTCGGCGCGCGCCTGCTCGTATTCGAGCAGCTTGAGCTTCGAATAATAGCCGCGGCCGGTAAGATCGTTGCGCGCGGTCAGCTGCTTCTCGATGAACGGCAGGGCCTCGCGCAGCTTGGCGACCTGCGCCTGCGACGCCTTCAATTGCGCGAGCTTCTCGGCGCGCTGCTTGCCGAGGCTTGCGGCCTGCGCCTGATATTCGGCGACTGTTGTGCGCACATAGGTCGCCTCCGCCCGCGCGACTGCGGGCGGTGTGCCGGGCGGCGCGACGAAGGTTGCCGGGCGCCCCTGAAGATGCGCGAGCAGCGCATTGTTGCGGGCCTGGACAAGCTGGGCGGTGCGTAGCGCCTGCGTCGATTGCGCCTCTTCCGCCGTCGCCAGTGTCGGATCGAGCTCGATGAGCAACTGGCCGCGGCGGACGAACTGGCCGTTGCGGACATGGATCGCGCGGACCGCCCCGATTTCGATCGGCTGAAGCACCTTGGCGTTGCCCGTCGCCACGGTCTTGCCGCTCGCCACCGCGACCACGTCGATCCGCCCGATCAATGCCCAGAGCAGCGCGAGCACGAACAGCGCGCAGAGCGTCAGCATCAGCCAGCGCAGCCCGGGGCTCGGCGGCGCTTCGGTGATTTCCAGTGCGGCGGGGAGGAACTCGTGCTCGTCGCGAGGACGTGCGCGGGTCTCGGCATCGTTCTGCAAGCGCCAGCTCTCGCGCAGCACCGTCCAGTGACGCGTGAGATTGGGGAAGCGATCGGCCAGGCTCGCCATCACGCCACCACCTCGCCAGAGCGGCGCGGCGCGGCGGCGAAACCCATCTGCTTGGAATAGAGCTGGGCGTAGCGGCCGCCCGCGGCAAGCAGGGTCTCGTGATTGCCGATCTCGGTCACTTCGCCTGCCTCCACCGTGACGATGCGGTCGCACGGCCGCACGGCCGAGAGGCGGTGCGCGATGATGATCACGGTACGTCCTTTCGCGATCGCATTGAGATTATGCTGAATGATCTCCTCGCTCTCGGCATCGAGCGCACTGGTCGCCTCGTCGAGGATGAGGATGCGCGGGTCGCCGATCAGCGCGCGCGCAATCGCGATGCGCTGGCGCTGGCCGCCCGAAAGATTGGCGCCGCGCTCCTCGATGATCGTGTCATAGCCGTGCTGGAGGCTGAGGATGAACTCGTGCGCCCCGGCAAGCTGCGCGGCGTGGATGACCTGCTCCATCGGCAGGGTCGGATCGGCGAGCGAGATATTCTCGCGCACCGAGCGATTGAACAGGATATTCTCCTGCAGCACGACGCCGACCTGACGCCGCAGCCACGCCGGATCGACCAGCGCGAGGTCGACGCCATCGACCAGCACCCTGCCCTGCTCTGGCACGTAGAGCCGCTGGACGAGCTTGGTCAGCGTCGACTTACCCGACCCCGAGGGGCCGACGATGCCGATCATCTCGGAGGGTTCGATCGTCAGACTCACGCCGCGCAACGCCTCCGGCGCGTCGGGCCGGTAGCGGAAGCGGACCTTGTCGAACTCGATCCGCCCCTCGATCGGCGGCAGGCTGGCGCGGTTGGGGTTATGCTCGGGTTCGGCGGGCGTGTTGAGGATGTCGCCCAGCCGATCGACTGATATCCGCACCTGCTGGAAATCCTGCCACAGCTGCGACAGCCGCAGGATCGGCTGGGCGACGCGGCCCGCGAGCATGTTGAACGCGACGAGCGAGCCGACCGACAAGTCGCCCGCGATCACCGCCTTGGCGCCGAAGAACAGGATCGCGACGGTGCACAGCTTGGAAACGAGCTGGATCGCGTTGCCGCCCCAGTTTGCGAGCACGGTAACGTCGAAGCCGGTCTTCACATAGCCAGCGAACTGACGCTCCCATTTGTCGCGCATCCGCGGCTCGACCGCCATCGACTTGAGTGTGCCGATCCCGGCGACCGTCTCGACCAGGAAAGACTGGTTCTCGGCGCCGCGCTTGAACTTCTCGTCGAGCCGGGCGCGGAGCGCGGGCGTCACGAGCACCGATATCGCGACATAGATCGGGATCGTCGCCGCCACCACGAGCGTGAGCATCGGCGAATAGAGATACATTACCGCGAAGAACACGATCGTGAAGACGAGATCGATGACCACGGTAACGGCGTTCGAAGTGAGGAACTGGCGGATATTCTCGAGCTCGCGGACGCGCGCGACGCTGTCGCCCACCCGGCGCGACTCGAAATAACCGAGCGGCAGTGCGACGAGGTGGCGGAACAGCGCCGCCGACAGTTCGGCATCGACGCGGTTGGTGGTGTGCGCGAACAGCCAGGTCCGCAGCCCCGACAGGATCGTCTCGAAGATGAGCACCACCGCCAGCCCGAAAGCGAGCACGTCGAGCGTCGTCATCGACTGGTGGGCAAGCACCTTGTCGATCACCAGCTGGAAGAAAATCGGGGAGACCAGCCCGGCGAGTTGGAGGAAGAAGCTGCCGATCAGCACGTCGCGCAGCGGCTTGCGGTACTTGACCAGCGCCGGAATGAACCAGCTGACGTCGAAATGGCGCTTCTCGCCCGCTAGCCGTTCGCGCGAGGTCATCATCAGCACCGATCCGGCGAACTGCGCGGCCATCTGCTCGCCCAGCCAGAGATCGGGACGCTCGGCATCGGCGCGCTGGACGAGGAAACGGCTGCCTTCGTCGTTCGAATCGGCGCGCAGCAGGATCGCAGTGCCGCCATCGGCGAGCGCGATCAGCAGCGGCGTGGGTATCCGCTGGAGCGCGCCGAGATCGGCATTGCGCCGGCGCGCGATGATTCCCAGTCGCCGCGACACGCGCGCGAGATCGTCGAAGTGAAACGGAGCCTCGCCGCGCCCGCGTTCATGCAGGATCTGTCCGGGATCGGCAGGTATGCCAAGAAATTTCGCGACCAGAACGAAACAAACCAGCGCAGGATCGAACGATCCGGCCGAATCAACCACCGCCTCTTGTGTCACGACTACTGCCCCCACGCCCCCGGCATTGTTATCGTGGTCGGCGCAGAGAAAAAAGCGCGGTTCTTCAAAATAATGCGGAAGTCATTTCCGTCTCGCGGCCAGCAGCGAAAGCGGCACCGCGTCGGCCATTGCCTGATAGCCGGCAATCGAGGGATGAATGCCGTCGCCCGAGTCCAGATCGGGACGCAAGCGGGTCGGGTTGGCCGGATCGCGCATCGCGGCGTCGAAATCGACTACCGCATCGAAATTGCCGGGCGCGCGGATCCACGCATTGACTGCGGCCCGATCGGCTTCGTTGGCGGCATCGGGATGATAATAGGCGAAGGCCCCGTCGGGCATGATCGTACCGCCGATCACCTTGATGCCATGCGCGCGGGCGCGCGTGACGATCTGGTGAAACACGCCGATGACTTCGCGAACCAGCGCGGCGTGCTGCTCGGGCGTTGCGGGTGCGTCGCGGGTAAGCGTGCCGAGATCGTTGATCCCCTCGATCACCAGCAAATGGGTGACCCCTGGCGGCGTAAGCACCTCGCGTTCGAAACGGGCGAGCGCATTGGGACCGGTGCCGTCGAGGCGGAGGCGATTGCCGCCGATGCCAGCATTGAGCACCGCAAGATCGCGCGTCGACGGATTGGCGCGAAGCCGCACCGCGAGCCGATCGGGCCAGCGGGCATTGGTGTTGGGCTGGACGCCGTAGCCGTCGGTGATCGAATCGCCCAGGATCACCAGCGCGCCGGCACCCGGCGCATCGACTTCGACGCCGCCGATCACATACCAGCGAGTGGAGGTCTTCGCGCCGGTTAGCGTTTCGGCCATGACTTGCTGGCCATGGGCAAAGTGGCTGTGGGCGCGCGCGCCGGGATGGCCGGTCTGGCGATCGGGCGGGCTCGGCAGATGAAGCGTAAGTGCCAGATCGGCACCCGCTGCGACGATCATCTCGACAGGGTCGGAGAAATAGTCGGCGCCGGCGGGAATCGTGACGTTGATGGCGCCGCCGAAGGTCAGTTGCTTGCGCGTGGCGGGAACGATGCGCGACGACCTATTGTCGGCCGAAAGCGCGACGCTGGCCGCGGAAACGACAAGCGGCGCGGTGCCGAACGCATTCGACAGCCGGACGCGCAGCCGCCTGCCGCCGATCGAGATGCGGACGATCTGGCGCAGCGTAGCGTCGGTCAGATCCTCGGCGGGCGCGATATTCTCGTTGGTGGGCACCATCTGCGAGGTCGCCCAACTCGCCACCCAATACGGCTTGTCTTGTGCGACCGCCGTGCCGCTCAGGCACACCGCCGCCAGCAGGCCGATCAGCCTGCACATCTTCCGCATTCGCATCCTCCGCCGCTCGATAGCGATACCATAAGCGCGGCACCCGGCGTGGCAATGGCCGGAGCGGCCGGGGTTTAGAACCCCAGCCGCCCCGTCGCACCGGGCTTGGCCTCGACCTCGGCGCGCAGCCGGGCGAGGATGAAACCGCTATCCCCGCCGGTGAAGCGGAGCTGGCGCTGCACCACTGCGAAGTCGCCCGGGGTGAGGTTGGCGATCTCCGCCAGCACGGCGGGCGCCGGACTGCCGAAGAAGCGCTCCCACGCCGCCGCGGCACGCGCCGGACCCAGCGGGCCGAGCTCGAGCTTGAACACGAAGCGCCGGAGCGCCGCGGGATCGAGCCGCTCGACATGGTTGGTCGCCGCGACGAAGGGCAAAGGATGGCGATCGAGCCAACTCAGCAGCTCGTTCACTTGCCCGACCTGCCAGGTCTGCGTCGCGGTACCGCGATCGAAGAGGAGCGAATCCACTTCGTCGAACAGCAGCACCGCCCCGCGCCTTTCGGCTTCGCGAAACGCCTCGGCGATCTGCTGCTCGGTCTCGCCCACCCATTTCGACAGGAGGTCCGAGGCACGCTTGACCAGCAACGGCCGGTCGAGCGCCCGCGCGAGATGGTGCGCTAAGCCCGTCTTGCCTGTGCCCGGCGGACCGGTGAGCAACAGCGAGATGTCCGCCGGCGCACCCGGCGTGGCGATGCCGGCGAACAGCGCCGTGAGGTCGCGATCCGCCTCGAACAGCGTCAGATCGACTTCGCCATCCACCACCGGCACCGGCGCGCCCCGCCGCAGCGCGAGGACAAGCGCCTCCGCCGCGCGCCCGATATCCCCGGGCTCGCCCGCGATCTGCCCCGCCCGCGCCGCGACGCGCAGCACCGACGCAGCTTCGGGAGCGGCGCCGACGAGTGTGCGCACCGCTTCGGGGAAAGCGACGCCCTCCTCGCGGCCGATACGGTCGAGCATGCCCAGCCCTGCCGCATGCGTCGGCGTGCCGAGATGCAGGACATAGCTCATCCGCCGGACGATCGCCGGATCGAGGTTGCCCATCGCGTTGGTCGTCCAGAGCACCGGGACCGGATTGGTTTCAACCAGCCGGTTGACCCAGAGCTTCGATCCCTGCCGCCCGCGCATCCAGTCGCCCTGCGCGGGCTGCGCATCGCCGACCAGATCCTCCATCTCGTCGAACAGCAGCGCCGCGCCGCCGCGCTCCGCGAGCATACGATGCGCAAGGTTGAGCGCATTGACCCGGTCCCAGCGGGTCGGCTCATCGCCGTGCTCATCGGCTTCGCCGACGCTGTAGAGCGGAACGGCCGCCGCCGCGGCGAGCGTCCGCGCGAGCTCGGTCTTGCCCGTGCCCGGCGGCCCGTGGATCAGCACGTTGACTCCGACCGCGCGTTCGCGGACCGCGCCGGCGAGCAGTCGGACGAGGAAGCCGGTATCGGCTTCGCGCCCAAGGAAGTCGCCGGGCACGAGCCGCGCCTGCTGGCGGGGACCGACCGCAATCTCGAGCAGCCCCTCTGCATCGGCCACGGGCCGCTCGATCAGCCGATCGACTGTCCAGCCGATATCGAGTTCCACCCCGCCACCGCGCCGCGTGAAGAGCTTGACCAGCCCCAGCCGCAATGGCTGCGACCGGCGCAGCGCGTGCGGCTCCAGCCCCGCCAGTTCGGCGAGCATCTTCGACAGGTCATACTCCTGCTCGGCGAGGACGAGGCCCAGCGCGCGGGCGCGCGGGCAGCGCTCGATCGCGACGGCCGCGACGAGCACGACCGTGTCCGCCGCGTCGAAACGCAGCGCTTCGGCCAGCCGCGCCGCAACTTCGACGGGACGCGCGGGATCGCCCGGCGCCGCGTTCGGCGCGAGTGAAGTGCGCAAGTCGCGCCAGCCGAGCTTCGTCTTTTCGACGCGCTCGCCCAGCAGCCAGCGCGCATGCGGACGCGCCCAGCCGAGCACCGCCTTGCCCAGCGGTGAGGTGCCGGCAACGTCCCGGCAGATCCGAAGCAGCATGCCCCGGACGATTTCATGTTCGTGCATCATAACCCGATCCCGGCCCGGCGAGACGGCGCGCGGACGCGCGGCCTCGCTCGGGGCGTTTCAATCAATTGTGGGATTTCCGCGGGGGAGCCTCTGCCCTCCCCGCGACGCCTGGGTCAGGCGTTTACGGGAGAGTGCGGACGCTTCCCGGGGTGATCCCCGCAAGGAAATGGAAGTCCAGCAATTCTCTTCTCCAAAAGCCCCGGCGCGCAGCCGCGGGCAGCGCGCCTTTAGCCTGATCGTTCCGGATGCGCAAGATCAGCCCTGACGGCTCTTCATCAGCGGCTGGATGCGCGTGCCGAAATTCTCGACGCCTTCGAGAAAGTCGTCGAAGGTCAGGAGCACGCCACCGGTGTTGGGTACTTCGGCCATCTCATCGAGCATCCGCGCGACGCTCTCATAGCTGCCGACCAACGTGCCCATGTTAATGTTGACTGCGCCTTCGGGGGCGGCGAGCTGGCGGACATTGGTGGTGGCGTTGTGCTTGTCCGCCGCGCCCTGGTCCTTGAGCCAGGCAATGGCGTCGATGTCGACACCGGCATTGTACGACTTCCACTTGGCCATCGCTTCCTCGTCGGTCTCGGCAGCGATGATCATGACGAGGACGAAGACCGACACCTCCCGGCCGGTCTTTGCGGTGGCGGCGGCAAGGCGCTCGTTGTTGAAGGCAAATGCCGTCGGCGTGTTGACACCCTTGCCGAGGCAGAAGGCATAGTCTGCCCACTTTGCCGAGAAGGCCAGGCCTTCGTCCGAGCTTCCTGCGCAAATGATCTTCATGTCGCCTTCGGGCTTCGGACGGACGAGGCAATCGTCCATCTGGTAATATTCGCCCTTGAGGTCGCTGCGGCCGGTCTCCCAGAGTTCGCGCAGGATCTGCGCATACTCGTCGAGCATCTTGTATCGATTGCGGAAATGCTCGTCGCCGGGCCACAGCCCCATCTGGCTGTACTCGGGGCGCTGCCAGCCGGTAATCAGGTTTAGCCCGAAGCGGCCATGGCTGATGCTGTCGATCGTGTTGCACATCCGGGCGGCGAAGGCGGGCGGGATCACCAGGGTCGGGCAGGTCGCGTAGATCTTGATCTTTTCGGTAACCGCGGCAAGCCCGGCCATGAGCGTAAAGCTCTCCAGCCCATATTCCCAGAACTCGGTCTTGCCGCCAAAGCCGCGCAGCTTGATCATCGAGAGCAGGAAATCGAGGCCATGATCCTCGGCCTTGAGCGCGATTGCCTTGTTGAGATCGAAGCTCGGCATGTATTGCGGGGCGTTCTCGCTGATCAGCCAGCCATTATTGTTGATGGGCACGAAGACGCCGACTTGCATGACTAATCCCCCAGAAAATCGAGCACGAGGCGGTTGAAGGCTTCGGGATCGGTCACGTTGCAGGCATGACCGCCCCAATCCATCGTCGCCAGTCTGGCACCCGCGATGCCCTCCACCAGCCGCTTCGAGCAGTTGCTGGGCACGAGCATGTCATCCTCGGCAGCGAGCGCAAGCGTGGGCGCGGTTATTTCGCCCAGCCGCGCGTCGACATCGAAGGCGGCGAGCGCGGCGATGCGCTTCTCATAGGCCTCGGCGCCGGCGAAATGGGCGAGATGGGCCTCGTCCTCAGCGGCAAGCCGGGCGACACGTTCGGACATCCAGTTTGCCGGATAGAGGAAGAGCGGCTGGGCGCGCAGATAGGCGCGCGGGCCGCTGTTGCGGAGCAGCGCCAGCCGGGTCTCGAAGCAGCGGAGGAAATGCGGGTCGGGCGCGGACCAGCCGTTGACCAGCACGAGGCGCTCGATGCGGTCGGGCGCCGCGAGCGCCGCCGCCAGCCCGGCCACCGCGCCGGCGGCGTGGCCGAGGATGCTCGCGCGCTCAAGCCCGAGCCCCGCGATCAGCGCAAGGATGTCGTCGCCCAGTTGCTCGACGGTCACGGTCTCGGGAAGCGCGCGATCGCTGCGTCCGGTGCCGCGATGATCGTAGAGGATGACGCGGTGGCGCTCGGCGAGCGCGGGCAGGTTCGGCAGCCAGTAATTGCCCGACCCGCCCAGCCCCGCCGACAGGATCAGCGGCGGGCCGCTGCCATGTTCTTCCCAGTAGAGCCCGTCGATCAACCGATGTGCGCCACACTGGCGATCTCGACGAGGCAGTCGGGCTTCACCAGATCGCATTTGATGCAGTAGCGCGCGGGCTTGGCGCCGGGGAAATACTCGGCATAGACTGCGTTGAACGCAGCGTAGTCGGCGAGGTCCTTGAGGAAGATGTGGTTCATCGCCACGTCCTCCAGGGTCGCGCCGCCGGCTTCCAGCGTGATCTTGATGACGTCCAGCACATGCCGGGTCTGCGCCGCGGCGTCGCCCGGGTGGAGCACGACACCCCCCTCGCCCAGCGCCAGCACTCCTGAGACGTAGACGGTGTTGCCTGCCTTGGCGCCCGCTGAATAGGGCGCGATCGGCGTGGGAAATTGCGGCGGGTTGATCGGTTCGAAGGGCATTCCTTACTCCTTGGGGATCTGGCCGAAGCTGCCGCAGAAATCGGCAGTGGTGCTTACCCAGCCGAAGAATTTCTCGACATTGTAGACCGTCGCTTCCTGCATCATCGGCGGGCCGAGATGGTGGGTCGCATCCTCCAGCATCACCCCGAAATATTCGAGGTGGAAGCCGTCGCGCAGCGTGCTCTCGACGCAGACATTGGTGGCGATGCCGACAAAGACGATCGTCCTGATCCCGCGCGAGCGCAGCACGCTGTCGAGCTGCGAATTGAAGAAGGCCGAGTAGCGCGTCTTGCCGATGACGATGTCGCCCTGCCGGGGCTTGAGACCCTCGACCAGATCATAGTCCCAGCCGCCGCGGGCCAGCAGCTGCCCTGCCAGCTCGGGCCGGTTGCGCATCGTCTTGAGCGCGTTGGACTTGTGCCAGTTGGGCGAGCCGGGACCGCCCGCCTCGACATAGTCGGGATCCCAGCCATTCTGGAGATAGACCACCTGCACGCCCGCGCCGCGCGCGACTTCGAGCACCTTGGCGATCCGGCCGATCGTCCCCGCCGCGCCTGAAATGTCGAACCCCGCCTGATCGACATAGCCGCCGGGCGAGGCATAGGCGTTCTGCATGTCGATCACGACCACCGCGGTCTCGGACGGCACCACCCGAATCGGCTCGGGCCGCGCGGGCAGCGTCACTGCCGCCGCATTCGCCGCCGCCGTTCCCACCGTCACGCCACTTGCCTGATCCATCGCGCGCCTCGTTTTGCGGCTGCGAAGGTGAACCAAGGGCGGCGGGCAGGCAAGTGTCCTGCTGCCGTTGCCCCGGGGCAGTCGAACGCATAAGCGTCGCCGTCCCTTCAAGGAATTTCGATGCGCGTCTTCCTGCTTGCGCTCTGCGCCTTTGTCCTGCCCGCTTCCGCCCTCGCCCAGTCCGTTTCCCCGCTGCCCACCGGCAAGCTGCCCGACACCGTCAAGCCGATCGCCTATCGGCTCGACATGACGATCGTGCCCGAGCGCGAACGCTTCACCGGCCATGCGGAGATCGATGTCGAGCTCAAGCAGGCAGCGGCCTCGATCTTCCTGCACGGCCGCGACCTCAACGTCAGCAAGGCGGTGGTCAAGATCGGCAAGCGCGAGACGCCGGTGACTTTCACCCAGAAGACGCCGCTGGGGCTGGCGCAGCTCGATTTCGGGCGGACGCTCCAGCCGGGCAAGCTGACGCTCAAGTTCGACTATGATGCCGCGTTCGGCGACGGGCCGTCGGGCATCTACCGGATCAAGGTGGAGGAGGACTGGTATAGCTGGTCGCAATTCCAGTCGATCGACGCGCGCGCCGCCTTTCCTTCGTTCGACGAGCCCGGATACAAGACGCCGTTCACCGTCACCGTGACGACCAAGCCGGGCTTCGTCGCAGTGAGCAATGCCGCCGAACAGGGCGTGCCGCTGCGCGCGGGCAAGCTGGTCAAGCACCGCTTCGCCGCGACCGAACCGCTACCGACCTACCTCGTCGCCTTCGTCACCGGGCCGTTCGTTACCCTCGAAGGCAATGTCCCCGCGACGGCGCAGCGCCCGCGTCCGCTGCCGCTCCGCATCGTCGGGACCAAGCCTTATGCGGGCCAGATGGCCTATGCGCTGGAGGGATCGAAGAAGATCGTCGCGCTGCTCGAAAGCTATTTCAACCAGCCCTTCCCCTACCCCAAGCTCGACCAGATCGGCTCGCCGGTGATGCCCGGCGCGATGGAGAATGCCGGGGCGGACATCTATGGCGACGGCATCCTGTTCGTCGACGAGGCCTCGCCGACCGAGGACAAGCAGACCTTCGGCATGGTCGTCGCGCACGAGCTGTCGCATCAATGGTTCGGCGACGTCGTCACCCCGGCCTGGTGGGACGATATCTGGCTCAACGAGAGCTTCGCCAACTGGATGGGCTATCGCATCGGCAACGAGTGGCGGCCCGACCTCAACATCGGCGTATCGGCGATCGACGAAGCGTTCGACGCGATGCAGATCGACGCGCTCGCCGCAGGGCGCCCGATCCACCAGCGGATCGTCAACGACGCCGACATCGACGCCACCTTCGACCAGATCACCTATGGCAAGGGCGGACAGGTCGTCGCGATGATCGCGGCCTATCTGGGCGAAGAGAAGTTCCGCGACGGGGTGCGGCTGCACATGCAGCGCTACCATCACGGCAATGCGAGCACCGACCAGTTCTTCGATTCGCTTGCCAGCGCGGCGCATGATCCGCGCGTGCTGGAGTCGCTGCGCAGCTTCGTCGACCAGCAGGGCATGCCGGTGGTGACGTTGAAGCGTGACGGCAACGGCCTGACCGCCAGCCAGTCGCGCTACGCCAATTTCGGCAGCAACCTGCCGGCGACGCAGTGGATCGTGCCGGTCTGCGTGCGCCGCGCGGCGGTGCGCAGCTGCACGCTGCTCGATAAGCCCAATGGCGCGATCGAGGCCAAGGGCGACGTCGTAGTCGTCCCCAATGCCGGCGGCTGGGGCTATTACCGCTTCGACATGGACCCGGCGGACTGGTCCGCGCTGATCGCGGCGGCGCCGACGCTGCCCGAGGGCGAGGCGCTGGCAGTGACCGACAGCCTGTGGGCGTCCTTCTATGCCGGCAAGGCCAGGTTCCCGCAGCTCGCAGCGCTCGCGCGCTCGATGGCGGGGCATCCCGCTTCGAACGCTGCGCTCGACAATGGCACGCGGCTGCGCAAGCTCCTGCGCAGCGGGCTGATCAGCGATGCGGCACTGCCCGCCTATCGCAAGCTGATCGTCGATCTCTATGCGCCGAAGCTCGCCCAACTCGGATTCGATCCCGCAGTCGGCGCGCATGCATCGGACAGCCCCGACGAGCAGAAACTGCGTGGCGACATGGTCCAGCTCGTCGCCGCCACGGGAAGCGATGCGGCATTGCGCGGCAAGCTGGTGGCGGCGGCAGAAGCGTATCTGGGCGGCGACGCCAAGGCGCTCGACCCGCAATTCGCCCAGATCGCGCTGTCGCTCGCCATCGAGGACAAGGGCGTGCCGATGGCCAAGGCGGTCGCCGAGAAGGGTCTGGGCGGGCATGACGGCGCCTTGGGCCAGGTCGCATTCCCGGCGATCGGCGGCTCGGGCAATGCCGAGGTGGCCCGCTGGTTCTTTAACGACTTAAAGGACCCGCGCCTGCCGCAGGCGCGGCGGCTCTACACCGCCGCAAGCTTCCTCGGCTCGCCGCGGACGCGCGACATCGCTTCGGACTATATGCTGCGCAACTTCGACACCTTCTCCCAGGCCAGCGGCGGCGGCGGCATCTTCTCGGTACGCGCATCCCAGATGTTCAATGTGCTGTGCTCGAACGAGCAAGCAGACGCAGTCGATGCCAAGCTGCGGCCGCAGCTGGTCAACGGCAGCACGCTGGGGCTGGATCGCGCAGTGGAGGCGATTCGCAATTGCGCGCGGTTCAAGGACGCGAAGGCGAACGAAGTGAGCGCAGCGGTAATGGGGAAATAAAAACTCCTTCTCCCCTTGTGGGAGAAGGAAGGGGCCCGCTCGATGAAATCGAGTGGGAAGGATGAGGGGGACGTAACCCGCTACGTCTCCCCCTCACCCTTCCGCCGACTTCGCCGGCTCCCTCCCTCTCCCACAAGGGGAGAGGGTTTTTACGCCGCGGCCAACTTGAAGTCCTTGTATTGCGCACGGATCGCGGTCTTGAGCAGCTTGCCGGTAGCGGTGTGCGGCAGGCTGTCGACGAAGTGGATCTCGTCGGGAAGCCACCATTTGGCGACATGCCGCTCCAAATGGGCTTGGATCGCCTCCGGCGTCACTGCGCTACCCGGACTGCGCACCACGAGCAGGATCGGGCGCTCGTCCCATTTGGGGTGGAACACGCCAATCGCCGCGGCCTCGGCAACACCGGCGCAGCCGACCGCCGCGTTCTCGAGCTCCACCGAGCTGATCCACTCGCCACCCGACTTGATCACGTCCTTGGCGCGATCGGTGATCTGCATCGTGCCGTCGGGGTGGAGGACGGCGACATCGCCGGTGTCGAACCAATTGTCGGGATCGACCGCGAGTTGCTCCTCGCCATAATATTGGCGGATCACCCAGGGGCCGCGGACCTGGAGGCGGCCCGAGCTAACCCCATCGCGCGGCAGGACGGCGCCATCGTCGTCGACGGTGCGCAGCTCGACCCCGAAGGGGACCTTCCCCTGCTTGGAGACCTGATCGACCTGCGCCTCGAAGCTCAACTCGTCCCAATCGGGCGACGGCGCGCCCATCGTGCCGATCGGCGAAGTCTCGGTCATGCCCCAGGCGTGGTTGACGCGGACGCCCATCTTCATCAGTCGCTCGATCATCGCGCGCGGCGCTGCCGAACCGCCGATCGTGACGATCTTCAGATGCTCGGGCGCGGCGCCCGTCGCGTCCATGTGCTGGAACATCGCGAACCAGACGGTTGGCACGCCGGCGCTGTGCGTGACCTTCTCGCGGTTCATCAGCTCGCACAGCACCGCGGGGTCGTTGATTGCGGAGAACACGAACTTCAGCCCCACCGCCGCCGCGGCATAGGGCAGCCCCCAACCGACCGCGTGGAACATCGGCACGATCGGCATCGCCACCGATTGGGTGGACAGGTCGAACTCGGCAGGCTGGAGCTCGGTGATCGCGTGGATCACGGTCGAGCGATGGGTGTAGAGCACGCCCTTGGGATTGCCGGTGGTGCCGCTGGTGTAGCAGAGCATGCACGGATCGCGCTCGTCGCCCTCGACCCAGGTATAGTCGCCGCTCTCCGGGGCGATCAGCGCCTCGAACTCGCCGTCGTCGAAGCAGACATAGCGGCGGATCGTGCTCCAGTGCGGCTTCATCTTCTCGACCACCGGCGCGAACGCCTTGTCGTAGAGCAGCACCTGGTCTTCGGCATGGTTGGCGATGAAGGCGAGCTGGTCCTCGAACAGCCGCGGGTTGATCGTGTGGATCACCCCGCCCATCCCGATCGCGCCATACCAGGCGACGAGATGGCGGCTGTGGTTCATCGCCAGCGTGGCGACGCGGTCGCCGGGCTGGAGGCCGAGCCGTTCGAGCGCCTGCGCCAGCTTCCGGGCATCGCGGGCGATCCCCGCCCAATCGGTGCGCGTTTCGGAGCCATCGGCCCAGCGCGTGACGATCTCGCGCGGTCCATGTTCGCGCGCCGCGTGATCGAGCAGGCGCATCACGCGCAGCTCGAAATCCTGCATTCCACCCAGCATCGCTCTCTCCAGGGCTTATTTTTGAGGAGAGGGTATGCCGGAGGGGTGGAGGTGTCGAGGGGGTGCTCGATGGGCAATGATTCGTTACCCGCGCGTACTGCCGTCACCCCGGCCTTGTGCCGGGGTCCACCGGGAGGCGCGCGAGACCCTGACGCCTCCTGCTACTCGATCGCGGCATGGTGGCCCCCGGCACAAGGCCGGGTGACGGAATAGGATCGACCACGACATTGTCATCCGACTCTCGCCGGCGTGACGAATGTTAGGCTACGCCGCCGCCGCGAGCATCGCCGAGGTGCTGGCGAATTCGGCCGAGCGCATGCCCGGCAGGACCGCGATCTGGGCGAGCAGCTCCTCGTCGATGCGGAAGTTGCGGCCGAGCACGACTTCGGCCTGCCCTTCGTGCCCGAGCGGTGCCCAGAGGCGGACGGTGCAGCGGCCGCCGCGAGCCTCGCCGATCATCTCCACCAGCCGGGGCAAGGCAGCAGCATCGTCGACCACCAGATCGACCAGCAGCCGCGCGACATTGGCGATGCCCTCGAACGGCTGGACGCGCTTGATCGAGACGCGCGGGGTATCCTCGCCGGGGCGCTTGTCGAGCTCGACGGTGAGCAGCGCGCAGCCACCCTCGCGCGCCGCGTCCTCCATGTCCTTGGCGGCGAACTCGTCGAAGCAGCTCGCGAGCACCTGGCCGCTGGTGTCCGAGATCGTCGCCATCATGTAGCGGTTGCCGCGTGCCGAGGTGCGCCAGCGCGCGTCCTCGATCAGCGCGGCGATGGTGGCGCCGACGCGGGCGCCTTCGGGGATCTGGACGTCATTGAGCGTGGCGATGTCGCGCGCGCCCTGGCTGCGGACGAGGTGCGCGTAGCGATCGAGCGGATGCGCCGAGAAATAATAGCCGAACGCGTCCTTCTCGGCAGTGATCTTGTCGGCGAGCGTCCAGACCGCGCTGCGCGGCAGATTGATCGCGCCGCCGCTCGGCTCGGATTCGCCGAACAGGCCGCCCTGCCCGCTCGTCCGGCTCTCATGCGTGCGCTGGGCAACCGCGAGAATCGTCTCGGCGGCGGCATGGACCCCGGCGCGGTTGGGCTCGATCGTGTCGAACGCGCCCGCCGCGGCGAGCGTTTCGAGCTGGCGCTTGTTGAGCAGCCGCGGATCGACGCGCTTGGCGAAATCGTCGAGCGACTGGAAGCGGCCCTTGGCGTCGCGCTCCTCGATCAGCAATTCCATCGCGCGCTCGCCGACGCCCTTGAGCGCGCCGAGTGCGTAGCGCACCGCGAGGCCGTCGCCGTGCTTCTCGACATGGAAATCGGCGAGGCTCGCGTTGATCTCTGGCGGCAGGCACGCGATGTCGAGCCGCCGCATATCGTCGGCGAAGATCGCGAGCTTGTCGGTCTGGTGGATGTCGTACGCCATCGACGCGGCGAAGAATTCGTGCGGATGGTGCGTCTTGAGCCAGGCCGTCTGATAGGCGAGCAGCGCATAGGCGGCGGCGTGCGACTTGTTGAAGCCGTAGCCGGCGAACTTGTCGATCAAGTCGAACAGCTCGTTGGCCTTGGCCGGCTTGATGCCGTGGACCTTGGCGCAGCCTTCGACGAAGATCGCGCGCTGCTGGTCCATCTCCGCCTTGATCTTCTTGCCCATCGCGCGGCGGAGCATGTCGGCGCCGCCCAGGCTGTAGCCTGCGAGGATCTGCGCGGCCTGCATCACCTGCTCCTGATAGACGAAGATCCCGTAGGTCTCCTTCAGGATCGGTTCGAGCGTCTCGTGCGGGTAGACGATCTCCTCGCTACCCTGTTTGCGGCGGCCGAAGCTCGGGATGTTGTCCATCGGGCCTGGGCGATAGAGCGAGACGAGCGCGATGATGTCGCCGAAGTTGGTGGGGCGCACCGCAGTGAGGGTGCGCCGCATGCCTTCAGATTCGAGCTGGAAGACACCGACGGTGTCGCCGCGCTGGAGCAGGTCGTACACTTCGGGATCGTCCCAGGACAGCGTGTCGAGATCGACTTCGAGGCCGCGGTCGCCGAGCAGCTCGACGGCCTTCTTGAGCACCGACAGCGTCTTGAGCCCGAGAAAGTCGAACTTCACCAGCCCGGCGCCCTCGACATATTTCATGTCGAACTGAGTGACGGGCATGTCCGAACGCGGATCGCGATAGAGCGGGACCAGCTCGGCGAGCGGGCGATCGCCGATCACCACGCCGGCGGCATGGGTGGACGAGTGCCGCGGCAGCCCCTCCAGCCGCATCGACAGGTCGATCAGATAGCGGACGTCGCTGTGGTTCTTATACTCGCTGTGGAATTCGCTGACTCCGTCGAGCGTGCGCTTGAGCGTCCAGGGATCGGCGGGAAGATTGGGGATCTGCTTGGCGAGGCGATCGACCTGGCCATAGCTCATCTGGAGCACGCGGCCGACGTCCTTGAGCACCGCGCGCGCCTTCATCGTCCCGAAGGTGATGATCTGCGCCACCGTGTCGCGGCCATATTTCTCCTGGACGTAGCGGATGACTTCGCCACGCCGGGTTTCGCAGAAATCGATGTCGAAATCGGGCATCGACACGCGTTCGGGATTGAGGAAGCGTTCGAACAGCAGCCCGAGCTTCAACGGATCCAGATCGGTGATCGTCAGCACCCAGGCGACCACCGAGCCCGCGCCCGAGCCACGGCCCGGGCCGACCGGGATGTCGTGCGCCTTGGCCCATTTGATGAAGTCCGCGACGATCAGGAAATAGCCGGGGAAACCCATCTGGATGATGACGTCGAGCTCGAATTCGAGGCGATCGACGTACAGCTGGCGCTCTTCGGGTGCTGTGATCCCGGCCTTGGCAAGACGCATGTCCAGGCCTTCATGTGCCTGTTCGCGCAGCATCCTGGCTTCGCCTTCGCGGTCGCCGGCGAGGCTGGGGAGGATCGGCTTGCGCTTGGGCGCGGAATAGGCGCAGCGCTGCGCCACCACCATCGTGTTGGCGATCGCCTCGGGCAAGTCGGCGAACAGCGACTTCATCTCGGTCGCCGGCTTCATCCACGCATCGGGCGACGAACGGGGACGATCGTCGCTCGCGATGTATGACGAGTTCGCAATGCACAGCATCGCGTCATGCGCCTCGTGGAAACTCTCCTCGGCGAAGCAGCACGGATTGGTGCCGACCAGCGGGAGATCGCGGGCATAGGCATAATCGAGCAGCTTGGCCTCGGCGCGGCCCTCGATTTCGTTCAGCCGGCGCGCGATCTCGACATAGAGCCGGTGGGGGAACAGCGCCTCGAGCCGATGGGCATAGGTCTCGGCGGCGCTGTCCTGTCCCTCGGCATAGAGCCGGGCGAGCGCGCCCTCGGCACCCGCGGTGAGGCAGAGCAGCCCATCGGTACGGCCGTCAAGCGCATCGAAATCGACATGCGCGTCCTCCTCGATCGGGCGATCGAGATGCGCCATCGAGACGAGATTGCACAGATTGAGATAGCCCGCCTCGTCCTGCGCATAGAGCGCCAGCCAGTCGATCGCGACCGGCGCGCCCTCGGCCAGCTCGGGGCGCTTGACCGCGAGCAGCGTGCCGACGATCGGCTGGACGCCCGATTTCTTGCACGCATCGGAAAAGGGCATCGCGGCGT
Organism: Sphingomonas sp. LM7; assembly: GCF_002002925.1. Classification (NCBI taxonomy): domain Bacteria; kingdom Pseudomonadati; phylum Pseudomonadota; class Alphaproteobacteria; order Sphingomonadales; family Sphingomonadaceae; genus Sphingomonas; species Sphingomonas sp. LM7. The sequence goes on from NZ_CP019511.1 coordinate 1,290,043, forward strand.
AGAGCCCGTTGCGGTCGCTGACCGCCACGGCGGGAAAGCCGAGTTCGCGCGCGCGCTTGGCGATCCCCTTGGGCTCGATCGCGCCTTCGAGCATCGTGTACGAAGAGAAGACCCGGAGCGGTACGAATCCCGAATGCGCCATCGGGGCACCCTAGGCATGCGGGCGCCGCTTTGCCACTGCGCGGGCGGCGCTATCCACAGCTTTCCAAAAACTAACCTGGCATATCCGTAACAACCCCTTGGTGGGAGTCGCTTATGGGAACCGACCGGAATGGCGAATCACCCGCCGGTCGGGAAAAAGACGGTTAACAGCGATCAACTAGTCGATCGCGGCGCACCCGTCCTGGAGCTTGCGCCGTGGTCCGGTAAACCGGAGTATTCCTGCGATGACCATCCTCTGCTCGGTGATGAACCATGTGCCCTCGGCCAAGCGTCACCACAATCAGGGGCTGGAATTCAGCATGTGCCACCGCTGCGGCTGCGACATGATCCGCAGCGAGGAAGGCGATTGGGCGCAGGTGCCGCAGGGCTTCAAGGTAGTCTGGCGCGAGTTCGGCCGCAGCGGCGATGCTTCGGATGTCGCCCAGCGCATGCACCGCCTCGCCCCGCCGCCGCGCCGCCGCGATCCCCGGGGTGCCCGCCCTGCCCCGCGCCGCGACCCGCGCGGACGCCCGCTCACCGGCGCCATCTCGATGGCGTCGATGCTCACCAGGCTGGGCAAGCTGGTCAACGGCGAGGAAGGCGAGACCGCGGGAATCGAAAAGAACGGCCAGTATGTGATCTGCCTGCCCGGGCCGTCGGTCCACTGATCGGCTAGAGCAGCTTCTCGATATCGCCGGCAATGTCCTTCGGCGACGTGGTCGGCGCGTAGCGATCGACCACCTTGCCCGATCGATCGACGAGGAACTTGGTGAAGTTCCACTTGATCGCCTTGGACCCCAGCAGCCCCGGCGCTTCCTTCTTGAGATGCTCGAACAACGGCGCGGCCTCGGCGCCGTTGACGTCGACCTTGGCGTAGACCGGGAAAGTCACGTCATAGGTGAGCGAGCAGAAGTTCGCGATCTCCGCGGCATCGCCCGGTTCCTGCCCGCCGAACTGGTTGCAGGGGAACCCCAGCACCGAGAATCCGCGATCCTTGTATTCGCGCTGGAGCTTCTCGAGCTCGGCATATTGCGGCGTGAACCCGCATTTCGACGCGGTGTTGACGACGAGCAGCACTTCGCCGGCATGATCCGACAGATCGGTATCGCTGCCGTCGGCCTTGCGGACCGGGATTTCGGTGATCGCAGTCATTCGAGCTTCCCCTCGTGCAGCCGCACCACGCGATCCATCCGTTCGGCGAGCCGTTCGTTATGCGTCGCCACCAGCGCCGCCGAGCCCTCGTCGCGGACCAGCCTCAGGAATTCGGCGAAAACCTTGTCCGCCGTAGCCTCGTCGAGATTGCCGGTGGGTTCGTCGGCGAGCACCAGCGCGGGGCGGTTGGCAAGCGCGCGGGCAACCGCGACGCGCTGCTGCTCGCCGCCCGAAAGCTGGTTGGGCCGGTGCGTCAGCCGCTGCGACAGGCCGAGCGCCGTGAGCAATTGCCCCGCGCGGACATCGGCATCGGCGCGGGTGGCGCCGTGGATCATCAGCGGCAGCACGACATTCTCGATCGCGCTGAAATCGGGCAGCAGGTGATGGAACTGGTAGACGAAGCCCAGGCTGTTGCGGCGGACTTCGGTGCGGCCACCCGCGGGAAGCTTGGCGGCTTCCTTGCCGGCGATGCGGATCGAGCCCTCGAACCCGCCCTCGAGCAGACCCACTGCCTGGAGCAGAGTTGACTTGCCCGAACCCGAAGGTCCGAGCAGCGCGACGATCTCGCCCGGCTGGATATCGAGATCGACGCCGCGCAGGACTTCGATCACGGCCTCGCCCTGCTTGAAGCTACGCTTCAGCCCGCGCGTCTGGAGGATAGGCTCATTCATACCGCAGCACCTGGACCGGATCGGTGCTCGCCGCCTTCCACGCAGGATAGAGCGTGGCGAGGAACGCGAACAGCAAGGCCATCAGGCAGATGCCGATCGTCTCGAACGGATCGGTCTTCGCCGGAAGCTCGGTAAGGAAGCGCATCGACGGATCCCAAACCTGCTGGCCGGTGACGAAACCGATCCCCTGGACCACCTGCGCGCGGAAGGTGATGAACAGGAAGCCGAGCACCCCGCCCGCGGCGACTCCGAGCGCGCCGATCGTGGTGCCCACGGTCACGAAAATCCGCATCAGCCCGCCGCGCGTCGCGCCCATCGTCCGCAGCACCGCGATGTCGCGGGTCTTGGAGCGGACCAGCATGATCAGCGACGAGACGATGTTGAACGAAGCCACGACGAGGATGATCGACAGCACGGTGAACGACACGATCCGATCGACCTGCAGCGCCTCGAAAAGCTCGCGGTTCATCTGGCGCCAGTCGACGATCTGGCCGCTCTTGCCGACCTTGTCGACCAAGGGCGCGACGATCCGCTGGACATTGTCGGGATCGTTGGTGCCCATCTCGACCATGCTCACGGCGTCGCCGAGCAGCGTCAGCGTCTGCGCATCCTCGATCGGCATCACGACGAAAATCTTGTCGAAATCATAGACGCCGACTTCGAAGATCGCCTCGACCGTATAGTTCACCGAGCGGTACATCGTGCCCATCGGCGTTGCGTTGCCCGCAGGATTGATGATCGTGATCTTGCTGCCGACCGTGGCGCCGAGCGACTCCGCAAGCCGCGATCCGATCGCGACCTGCTCGCCGCCCGGCACCAGCCGATTGAGCGATCCGATCACTTCCTTGCCCTTGAGCGCGGGGTTGGCGCGGATGTCCTCGACTCGCATGCCGCGGATCTGGGCGAATTCGACGCGGCCGTTGAAGCTGGCGAACAGCGGCTGCTCGATCAGCGGGGTGGCGCTGATCACCCCGGGCGTCGCCTTGGCTTTTGCGACGACGTCGCGCCAGTCGCGCAACTGCCCGGCATAGCCCTGGACGACGGCATGGCCGTTCAGCCCGGTGATCTTGTCGAACAGCTCCGCGCGGAAGCCGTTCATGACGCTCATGACGACGATCAGCGCGGCGACGCCAAGCATCACCGCGACAAGGCTGAACCCGGCGACGACGGCGATGAACGCCTCGCTGCGGCCGGGCAGGAGATAACGGCGAGCGATCATCCGCTCGTAGCGTGAGAGTAGCATGCGGTCGGTGGGACCCTGACGTGAGTGCTTGCCGCCGCTCTAGGCCATGCGGACGCCGGCTGGCAATGCAGGCGCATCATCATAGGTGTGTCCGCTATGTTGCCGATTCAACACAGGGTGCCGCCAATCGGCGGCCGGCCTTTCCAAAGCCGGTGACAAAAGCCGTTCACCGACGTAGCAGACGGCTGTCGAAACGCAGGCAGCAAATGGCCGTGGTTCGGGGAGGGCTCCGCCCCGCTCGTAGGCAAGTACGAGCGTGTGGGCAGAGCCTGACAAAGGGGGCTGACGAGCATTCGTCACGCAGGCGGCCGGGCTGGAAACAGTCCGGCCGTTTGCCGTTTCAGGCCCCTTTTCCCGAAATGCGCCGCGTTTTGAAAGAGGGAGGCGGTGCGGGCTCCGCCTCCCTCCCCTAGCGTCCCCCGGCCATGGCGAGACGCTAGACACGCAGACGATCAGAAGGCCTTGCTGATCGTCAAACCATAGGTCCGCGGGTCGCCCGGGTTGCCGGCCACCAGGCCGGTGTTGCCCGGGGTCGTCGCGAGCAATTCGAAATACTCCTCGTCAAAGGCGTTGCGGACCCAGCCGAAGATGTTGAAGTCGTCGGTGCGGAAGCCGAGGCGGAAGTTCGCCAGCGTGTACCCGCTGATATCGGTGTAGATCGATCGCGAGGCGTTGGACGAGAAGTCGGACCGCGAGCTGGCGTCGCCGGCGAGATAGAATTCGCCGTCCAGCCCGGCCACCTTGGCCGGAGCATTATATTCCGCGCCATAGGAGAAGGCCCAGTTCGAGATGCCGGGCAGCCACTGGCCTGAAATGTCGCAAACCACCGGGCTCAGCTGGCCCGGAACGCCGGGCGTACCGCCTGCGCTGCCGACGGGTGCGGCGCTGCCGCCCGAGCGCTCTGGCGGGCACGGCGCGTTGACGAACTCGACATATTCGTGATCGGTGTAGGCGCCGTTGACATAGGCAGTGAACCGCTCGGTCGGGCGGATCGAAAAGTCGGCCTCCACGCCGCGGACGCGCACTTCGCCGGCATTGGCGAGGTAGCCGCGCAGCGTCGAGGTCGAGCTGTTGTTCACGATCGCCTGATAGTCTTTGATGATCGTCCAATAGCCCGTCACGTTGAGCGTCGCCTTGCGGTCCCAGAACTGCGATTTCACGCCGAGCTCGAAATGGTCGACCTTTTCGGGATCGATCTGGGCCAGGTCGGTCTGGACCACGCCGTTGACCACGGGGACGCCGTTGAGATTCAGGCCGCCTGATTTGAAGGTGTGGGCATAGGTCGCGTAGAGCAGCACGTCGCGTGACGGCTTGTACGACGCAGTCAGATCATAGGTGAGGTTCCAGGCGCGATAGGCTTCGTCGGTGAAGGCCTGGGGCTGGATCGCCTCGCGCTGTGCCGCCTGACGCGCGGTGCCCCCGCTATAGGGCACCAGGACGCCCTGCGCATCGCGGACGATCGAGACATAGCTGCCGACCTTGTCGTCGTAATTGACGCGGATGCCGGGCGAGAGCGTGATCGAGTCGGTGACGTCCCAGTTGAACTTGCCGAAGATCGCGCCGCTGAAATTCTTGAGTCGGATGTCGTTCTCGGCGGTCAGCCCGTCTAGGACGCTCGGATCGTTCGACAGCGCGCTCGACGGATTGAGCAGCCAGCGGCTCGCCGCCGATCCCTGCTGCTGCTGCCCGGTGGTGTGGATCTTCTGGTAGAAACCGAACACGCCGAGGACATAGTCGAAGCCCGTGCCTTCGCCGGCGTAGCGGAATTCCTGAGTGAACTGGTCCTGCCGTGTCGGGTTCTGCGAGAGCGTGGTGATCGGAAGGCCGGTAAAGTCGCGGTCGTTCTTCGGCCCCCAGTCCCAGAAGCGCCAGGCAGTGACCGACGTCAGCGTGCCCGAGCCGAGATTGAGCTCGCCACGCAGGGAGGCGCCGCCGAGCACGTTGAGTGCGTTGAGCTCGGCATCGACGTCAGTCAGCCGATCGAACGGATTAGTGCTCGGCACGGTATAGCCCAGTGCGGCGGTCAGCGCCGGATATTGGCGGTTCGCCGGGCGTTGGGTCGGGCCGTAGCGCACATAGATTTGCGCGCAGCATTCGGGATCCTGGCGGTTATAATCGCCCGACAGCGTCAGGCTCAGGCTGTCGCTTGCATGCCAGAGCAGCGCACCGCGCAGGCCGATATTGTCCTGCTCGTTGATATAGTTGCCGGTTGCGACATTGAAGATCGTGCCGCGGCGGCTGGTCGTCGAGATGCCGAGGCGGACCGCGACGGTATCGGCCAGCGGGCCGGAGATCGAAGCCTTGGCCTGCTTGAACGCAAGATTGCCCGCGGTCACTTCGGCGCGCCCTTCGAAATCGAAGCTTGGCGCCTTGCTGGTGATGCTGATCGCGCCGGCAACGGTGTTCTTGCCGTAGAGCGTGCCCTGCGGACCGCGCAGCGTCTCGACCTGCTGGACGTCGAGGAAATCGAGCGTGGCGACTGCGACGCGGCTGAAATAGACCTGGTCGATATAGACGCCGACGCCCTGATCGATGCCGTCATTGGTGAGGCCCAGCGGCGCGCCGAGCCCGCGGATGTTTACCGAGGAGTTGCGCGGGTTCGACGAATAGAATTGCAGCGTCGGCTGGAGTTGCTGGAGGCGCTGGACGTTGAAGCTGCCGGTATTGTCGAGCTCCTTCACGCCGACCACCGAGATCGGGATCGGCACGTCCTGCACCTGTTCCGCGCGGCGGCGGGCAGTGACGACGATGTCGGCGGCCGCAGAGCTGCGCTGCACGTCTTCGGGGGTACGGTCCTGTTCGCCGGGGGTGGTTCGCGGCGCGCTCTCCGGCGCGGTCACGGTCGGCACTTCCTGCGCAACCGCAAGCGGCGAGGTTCCGGCCAGTAAAAGCAGCGATAGCGAAGAAAGGCTCATCAACATCCCCCTGTTTTGTTGATGCCAATCTCCATCATATCAGTAGGCATTAGCCAGCAAGCGAATCTTTGGATAGCCGAAGCTGGGTTTCTCCGACGCACCCACGGAGCGCTTCGCCGCACTTGAAACGGCGAACTGCGAAACCACATTCCGGAATGTCACGGTGCCAGATGGGCCGCGACAAGCAGCGCCGCGGATTTCCGGGCGCAGCACCAAGAGACGTTCAACTTGCTCACAAGAGGATTTGTAATGCGTCAGTTCGACTTTACTCCGTTCCGCCGCTCCACCGTCGGTTTTGACCGGCTGTTCGACTTGCTGGAAACCAGCGCTCGTCAGGCCAGCAGCGAGAATTACCCTCCCTTCAACCTCGAGCGCATCGCCGAGGACCGCTATCGCATCACGCTTGCCGTCGCCGGGTTCAAGGCCGATGAAGTCGAAGTGACCGCGCAGCAAAACCTGCTGCTCGTGCAGGGCAAGAAGGCGAGCGAGAACGAGAACAACCAGGGCGCGTTCCTGCATCTCGGCATCGCCAGCCGCAGCTTCGAGCGCCGCTTCGAACTCGCCGACTTCGTTCTCGTCGAGAGCGCGGATCTCGCCGACGGCCTGCTCGTCATCGAGTTGGTCCGCGAAGTGCCCGAGGCGATGAAGCCCAAGAAGATCGCCGTCAACGCCGGCGGCCAGCCCACTCCGATCGCGCATCGCGACGCGGCGTAACCGCTCCCAGGGCTAGCGGCGCTTTCCTCCTTTGGCGCCGCAGCAGAGGCGCTCGGGCACTGCCCGGGCGCCTTTTGTTTTTGGGGTCTGAAATCCTCCGCTGGGAACCGGGGGAGGATATTTAGTTCGGCTTGATCCACGGATTGGGGCTGATCTGCCAGGGCTTGACGTTTCCCGTGGGCTTTGGCGCGCCGTCGAGCCGCACCGCGCGGACGATCTTCACCGGCTCGGGCTGGATCATCTGGCCGCGCATCGGGCCCCTGCCCCCGCCGGTCGGGCTGGCCAGGATCTTGCGCACCACGTCCATGCCCTCGACCACGCGGCCGAACGCCGCATAGCCGTTGCGCGTGGTGCCGCGCGCGTCGAGCGACGGATTGTCGCCGACCATGATCGAGAAATTGCCCGTCGCCCCGTCGATATTGGCGCCATGCGCCATCGAGACGGTGCCGTCGGTGTGGCGGATGCCGGTCTGGTTGGTCGGCTCCAGCGGCGGCGACGGCAGCACGCGCCTCGCGTCGCTGGCGATCCCGCCCTGCACGAAGCCGAACTTCGGGTTCCCGATGCGGCGAGACGCCCGGTAGAAGCCGGTGCCGTCCAGCCGGCCGTCATCGACATAGGCGAGGAAATTCGCCGTCGTCTTGGGCGCGCGGCGGGCGTCGAGCGCGAGGACGATGTTGCCCGCGCTGGTCTCGATCCGCACCCGAACCATGCCGGGGACCGGCTTGCTCTGCGCGGCGGCATCGACGGTGGAGACCAGGAAGAACGCGAGCAACGCGACGAGGATACGCATGGGCGGTGTCGCTAATCGAAGCAATCGCGCGCGGGAAGGCCTTTCGGCCTCAGAGGAAACCGACCTGCCGCAGCCACGCCTCGCAAAGCCGCGGCCAGAGCGACACCGGCAGGTCCGGCGTGTCGAGCGCGAAACCGTGCGGCGCGTCGGTGAAGACGTGCAATTCGGCGCTGGCACCCGCCGCACCGAACGCCGCATGCAGACGCCGGGCATTCTCGACGGGAACGACCGCGTCGTTGCCGGCATAGATGATGAAGGTGGGCGGCGGCCCCGCGATCAGTTGCGCATCGGGCTGGAGGCGATCGTACATCGCCTGCTTCTCGATCGGCGGCAGCGACGGCTTGTCGGCGACGATCGTCCGCCCCCTGGCGTTGGTGGAGATCGGCGCATACCCGACCACCAGCACGTCGGGCCGTGTCGCCTGCCCGGCATGGCGCGACGCCGGCGGTGTCCATTCCGCCGGATATTCGGCAGCGAGGCACGCGGCGAGATGCCCGCCCGAGGACAGTCCGACGACGCCGAGCCCGGATCCTGCGCGGCCGCTGGCGCGGATAACCCGCATCGCTTCCGTCGCATCGTCGAGCGGCGCGGCCACGCCGTGCTCGGCATTGGGAAAGCGGTGGATCAGAACGAAGGCATGATAGCCGAGGCCGCTAAGCCATTGCGCGACCTGCACGCCCTCGCGCCCGGCCATGAGCTGGGTGTAACCGCCTCCGCCGAGCACCAGCATCGCCCGACCGTTGGGCCGCGTGGGCGCGTAGCCGAGGAGAACGGGCCGCGCGACTGTGGTGACGACGGCGGCTTCCGGCGTGGCGGCGGGGTCGGCGAGCGCGAATGCGCCTTCGATCGGTGCATCGTCCCAGAGCGGCCAGACGGTGTCGGCGGAGAGCATCGCGCGTATTCTTTCCTTCGTCACCCCGGCCCTGTTCCCCGGCGAAAGAAGGGGCCCAGTTTAGATGAGTTTAGCGAGCGACAACCGCCCTCTCGACAATTGGCAACTGGGCCCGGACTTCGCCGGGGGAGAGATCAGACCAGCCGGCTCTGCTTCACCGCCGCCTCGATAAAGCTCGCAAATAGCGGGTGCGGATCGAACGGCTTGGACTTGAGCTCGGGATGGAACTGCACGCCAACGAACCACGGATGATCCGGCCGCTCGACGATCTCGGGCAGCGAACCGTCGGGCGACATGCCCGAGAACACCAGCCCGTTCTGCTCGAGCAGCGGCTTGTAATGCGTGTTGACTTCGTAGCGGTGACGGTGCCGCTCGCTGATCTCATCCGAACCGTAGATCGACGCGACTACCGAATTGCCGCCAAGCTTGGCCGGATAGGCGCCAAGCCGCATCGTGCCGCCCAAATCGCCGCCTTCCTCGCGCTTCTGAATGCCTTCCGCGGTCATCCATTCGGTGATCATGCCGACCACCGGCTCCTCGGTAGGGCCGAATTCGGTCGTGGAAGCGGTGTCCAGCCCCTGGTCGCGCGCCGCATCGACGCACGCCATCTGCATGCCGAGACAGATGCCGAAGAACGGCACGCCGCGCTCGCGCGCGAAGCGGACGCCGGCGATCTTGCCTTCGCTGCCCCGCTCGCCGAACCCGCCGGGGACGAGGATGCCGTCCATCGGCTCGAGCTTGGCGGCGACTTCCTCGTCGTCGCGCTCGAACAATTCGGCGTCGAGCCAGCGGATGTTGACCTTGACCTGGTTGGCGATGCCGCCGTGCACCAGCGCTTCGTGGAGCGACTTATAGGCGTCGGGAACGCCCATATATTTGCCGACCACGCCGATCGTGACTTCGCCCTCGGGATTGTCGAGGCGGCGCATGATGTTTTCCCAGCGATCGAGCGGCGGCGGCGCGCCTGCATCGATGCCGAACGCGCGGAGCACTTCGACGTCCAGACCTTCGCGGTGATACTGCATCGGCACCGCATAGATGCTCTTGGCATCCAGCGCAGGAATGACCGCGGAGGTGGGCACGTTGCAGAACTGGGCGATCTTGGCACGTTCGCCGGCAGGAAGCTCGCGCTCCGAGCGGCAGACCAGAACGTCGGGCTGCACGCCCAATGCCGCAAGCTCGCGCACGCTGTGCTGGGTCGGCTTGGTCTTCAGCTCGCCGGCGGCGGAAATATACGGCACCAGCGTGACGTGGATGCTCACGGTCTGGCCACGGCCGAGATCGTTGCGGAGCTGACGAATCGCTTCGATGAACGGCAGCGACTCGATATCGCCGACGGTGCCGCCGATCTCGCACAGCACGAAATCGAGGTCGTCGGTCTGGTCCTGCGCAAACGCCTTGATCGCATCGGTGACGTGCGGGATCACCTGCACCGTCGCGCCGAGATAGTCGCCGCGGCGCTCGCGCTCGATGATCGTCTTGTAGATCCGGCCCGAGGTGATGTTGTCAGACTGGCGCGACGCGACTCCGGTGAAGCGCTCGTAATGGCCCAGATCGAGATCGGTTTCTGCCCCGTCGTCGGTGACGTACACCTCACCATGCTGGTGCGGCGACATCGTGCCGGGATCGACGTTGAGATAGGGATCGAACTTGCGGATGCGGACCCGATAGCCTCGGGCCTGGAGCAAAGCCGCGAGGCTCGCCGCCATCAGACCCTTGCCAAGCGAGGAGACCACGCCGCCGGTGATGAATATATACCGCGCCATGGGAGAAAACGCCTAACGTCATTGGCCGCACGCCGACAAGCGCGCGACTCACTTATTTTTTCGATTGCCTCCGTCGCCGGAGAGCGGCGAGGTTATTGCGCGAGCGGAACCGAGCTGTTGGCCGGCGCAGTGGTCGCAGGTGCGGCGCCCGCGGGTGCCGTCGAGTTGCCGATCGCGAGCGGCGCTGCCGGAGCGCTGGTCGGCGAGGTGACCGGTGCGGTCGGTGCCCGCTGGAGCGACGTATCAATCGTCGTCGAGTGGCGCGACGCCGCGACGAAGGCGAGCCCGATGCTCATCAGGATGAACAGAGTCGCCAGGATCGCCGTTGCACGCGTCAGGAAGTCTGCCGCGCCGCGCGCCGACATCAGGCCCGAGGGGCTGCCACCCGTGGTCAGTCCGCCGCCCTCCGAACGCTGCATGAGGATCACGGCAACGAGCAGTGCCGCGATGATGGCGTGGACGACGAGCAGAAAGGTGAACATTGAGACCGGACCTGTTGCGAAAGCGGCGACATAGGGGAGCGGCCGCCGGGGATCAACCTGCGTCTGCCTGCGCGACGCCTCCCGTCGCAGCACGAACCTTGTTCAATAAAGAAGTAACATTTCGCCAACGCACTGAAACCACTGCGCTCAAGCTGCGTTTGACTGAATGCTCCCGGACAGAACCGGGAACGTAACGGATGAGAAGATGCCGTGAACGCGATGCCGGACCAATCGCTATCGTCCTGGAAGGACACCCTGATCGATTATGTGCGTTCGGGCGAACCCGATCTCACCAACCGACAGATGGCGCTGCTGATGCTTGTCTATCTGGATCCGGGGCCGCATACGGTCCGCGGGCTGGCGCGGGCATTGAACGTCTCGAAGCCTGTCGTCACACGCGCCTTGAATCGCCTGGGCACGCTCGGCTATCTGCGCCGCCAGCGCGACGACACCGACAAACGCAACATCTTCGTTGCGCGCACCGCGGAAGGGGCAGAGTTTCTTGCAGAGTTCGGGCATTTCCTCGCTGGCGACACCCTCGGCCAGCCAGTCGCCCGCAGGGCCAACGCGTAAGCGCTTCTCGCTGAAGGGCCGTTCCGCGATCATCGATTCGCGCGTGGACGCCGTGCGCCGTGACTTGGCCGATATCCGGCTGGCCGACCGGGTGTTTGCTCCCCATTATGCCGCCCCGATGCCGCGCACCCTTGCTGCGCCCGCAGAACTGCGCAGCGGCAGCGCCGCCGATTCTGACGTGATGGCGCAGCTGGCTGCAGGCGATGTCTTCGAAGTGCTGGAATTTGCCGGCAACCATGCCTGGGGCGTTGCCCCCGGTGTCGGGCTGGTCGGCTATATCCCCGCTGTAACGCTGGCCGATCCGCAATGACCATCCGTGTATTCATCGACGGCGCCGTCGGCACCACCGGCCTGGAGATTCGCGAGCGGCTCGACGGCCGCGACGGGATCGAGCAACTGATCCTCGCCGAGGCCGACCGCAAGGACCCGCGCAAGCGCGAGGATGCGCTCAACTCGGCTGATTTCGTCATTCTCTGCCTTCCCGACGATGCCGCACGCGAAGCCGTGGCGATGATTCGCGCGGACAAGGTGCGGGTGATCGACGCCTCGACTGCGCATCGCGTGGCGCCCGATTGGGTTTATGGCTTTGCCGAGCTCGAGCCCGGGCAGATGGCGGCGATCGCCGAAGCGACTCGCGTAAGCAATCCGGGCTGCTACCCGACCGGCTTCCTCGCGCTGGTGCGTCCGCTGGTGCGCGCCGGGCTGGTGCCGCTCGACCATGTCTTCTCGATCAATGCGGTCTCGGGCTATTCGGGCGGCGGCAAATCGATGATCGCCGAGTTTGAGGACCAGAGCGCCGACAGCTTCACTGCCACGGCGTTCCGCAACTATGGTCTCGGCCTCGATCACAAGCATGTGCCCGAGATGCAGAAGCATGCGCGGATCGAATATCCGCCAATCTTCCAGCCGGCCGTCGTGCGCACCTATCGCGGCATGGTGGTCGAAGTGCCGTTGCCGTTGCACACCTTCACCCGCCGCCCGTCGCTCGAAGCCATCGAGAACGCGTTGCGCGACGCCTACAAGGATTGCCCGCTGGTTCGCGTGCTGCCCAGCGACGTCGCCATGGTCTCGATCGAGGAGGATGCCGGCACCGATCGGCTGAGCGTCCGCGTGTTCGGCAATGCCGAGCGCGGCCAGGCGCGGCTGGTGGCGACGCTCGACAATCTCGGCAAGGGTGCGGCGGGCGCGGCGGTGCAGAACCTCAACATCATGGCCGGGCTCGATCCAACCGCAGGGCTGGTTCTCTAGCCCAACTGCATACCTATGCCGTGCGGGGCGGCTTGATCTTTGCCGGGCTTTGGTGTCTCGCGGGACAAACACGTCGACGAGAGGCAAATGATGCACCAACCCGTGGGCAAATTGCTGTTGTTCGGAGCCACTGGCGATCTTGCGCAGCGCATGCTGCTGCCGTCGCTCTACGCTCTGCATGCCGACGGATTGCTGCCGCCTGGACTGACGATCACTGGCACGGCGCGTTCCGAAAAGGACGACCAATCGTATCGCGAATTCGCCCGCACCGCGCTCGAAGAATTCCTGCCCGCCGACCGCAAGGATGACAGCGCTGTCGGGAGCTTTCTCGAACGCCTCTCCTATCAGCCGCTCGACGCCTCGGACCTCAGCGGCTTCACGGCGCTGGCCGAGAAGGTCGGCGACATTTCGGGCGGGCTGGCGATTTTCCTGTCGACTGCGCCCTGGCTGTTCGGCCCGACCATCGAGGGGCTAAAGAGCGCGGGCCTCGCCGGCGACAATGTCCGGATCAGCCTGGAAAAGCCGCTGGGCAAGGACCTGCAATCGAGCCGCGAGATCAACGATCTCGTCGCAGGCGTCTTCCCCGAGGAGCGGACCTTCCGGATCGATCACTATCTCGGCAAGGAGACGGTGCAGAACATCCTCGCGCTGCGCTTCGGCAATTCGCTGTTCGAGCCCGTGTGGAACGCACAGGGGATCGAGAGCGTCCAGATCACCATCTCCGAGACGGTCGGGCTGGAGGGGCGCGCGGGCTTTTACGACGAGACCGGCGCGCTGCGCGACATGGTCCAGAACCATATGCTCCAGCTGGTCGCGCTGATCGCGATGGAGCCCCCTGCCCGCTTCGACGGCACGGCGATCCGCGACGAGAAGGTCAAGGTATTCCGCTCGCTGCGCAAGATCAGCGCGCAGGAAGCCCCGCAACTCACTGTCACCGGCCAATATGGCGGCGGCGCCGTGAAGGGCGAGATCGTCCGCGATTATGCCAGCGATCTCGAAAAGCCTTCGAACACCGAGACCTTCGTCGCGATCAAGGCGCATATCGACAATTGGCGCTGGCACGGCGTGCCCTTCTACCTGCGCACCGGCAAGCGCCTCGCCGAGCGGCGCTCCGAGATCGTCATCCAGTTCAAGCCGGTGCCGCACTCGATCTTCGCCGATCGCGGCGGCGCGCTTCAGCCCAACACGCTGGTGATCCGGCTCCAGCCCGAGGAATATGTCCGCTTGCTGGTGATGGCCAAGCAGCCCGGGCTCGACCGCGAGGGCGTGCGGCTGCGTGAAGTGCCGCTGAACCTCAGCCTCGAGAATGAATTCGCCGGCACGCGCCGTCGCATCGCCTATGAACGGCTGCTGCTCGACTTGATCGAAGGCGATCCCACGCTGTTCGTCCGCCGCGACGAAGTCGAGGCGCAGTGGGAGTGGATCGATGCGATCCGCGCCGGCTGGGAAGCCAATGACATCAAGCCCAAGCCCTATGCCTCGGGCAGCTGGGGCCCGTCCGCCTCGGTCGCGCTCACCGAGCGTGACGGGGTTACGTGGAACGAATAACCGTCACACCCCATATCTATCCGAACCCACCGAATACGCAGGAGCTTACATGACGACCGAAATCGAATGGTGGGACTATGACGACGCCGACGAGATGGCCGCGGCCGTCGCGGGCGACGTGCAGTTCATCATCGAAAGCGCGATCGACGCGCGCGGCGCCGCCGTGATCGCGCTGGCGGGCGGCAAGACCCCGCTGCCGATCTACGAGAAACTGGCCGCGGCCAAGCTCGACTGGAAGCGCGTGACAATCGTGCCTGGCGACGATCGCCTCGTTCCGCTGGGCGATCCGCTGTCCAACGTCACTGCGATCGGCAAGGTGTTCATACCCCGGGGCGCCCGCGTGATCCCGCTGATCAGCGCCACCGTCGCCGACTATAAGGCGGCCGGCCGCGCTGCCGACGCGATCCTGCAGGATCTACACTGGCCGCTCGATCTGTGCCTGCTCGGCGTGGGCGGCGACGGGCATGCCGCGTCGATCTTCCCCGGCCCCGATTTCGACGAGGCGTTGAACGGCCCCAACGAGCGCCGCGCGGTCGGCGTGATGCCCGATCCGTTGCCGCCCGAAGCCCCCGTCGCGCGCGTCACGCTGAGCAAGGCGGCGATCGTCTCGGCGCGTGCGCTAATGATTGCGGTCACCGGTCAGGCCAAGCGCGACGTGCTGGAGCAGGCGATCGAACAGGGTGCGTCCTCGAACTACCCGGTGGGCCGCATCCTCGCCGACGTCGAACTGCCGGTGGATATCCACTGGGCGGCCTAACCCCTCCCCGTTCGTGCTGAGCTTGTCGAAGCACCGTTCTTTTGGAGCGCTTTCGGGATCAAGAAGGAACCGCCCTTCGACAAGCTCAGGGCGAACGGAGTTGTGAGATGAGTCTCCACGCAGAAATCGCCGCGGTCACCGATCGCGTGATCGAGCGCTCGAAGGCAGGCCGCGCGGCCTATCTCGACTTGATCCGCCGCGAGCGCGAAAGCGGCGCGGACCGACCGCGGCTGGGCTGCGCCAATCTCGCGCACGCCTATGCCGGCACCGACGAGCAGCGCGACCTGATGACCCCGGCGAACCGGATGAACATCGGCATCGTCACCTCGTACAACGACATGCTCTCGGCCCACGCAGTCTATTACCGCTATCCCGAGCAGATGAAGATCTGGGCACTCGAAGCCGGCGCCACCGCGCAGGTCGCGGGCGGCGTGCCCGCGATGTGCGACGGGGTGACGCAGGGCTATCAGGGCATGGAGCTGTCGCTGTTCAGCCGCGACACGATCGCCCTGTCGGCCGGCATCGCCCTCTCGCACCGCGTGTTCGAAGGTGCGGCCCTGCTCGGCATCTGCGACAAGATCGTGCCCGGCCTGCTGATCGGCGCGTTGCGCTTCGGCCATCTGCCGATGGTGATGATCCCCGGCGGCCCGATGCGCTCGGGCCTCGCCAACAAGGCGAAGGCCGCGGTGCGCGAGGCCTATGCCGAGGGCAAGGTCGGCCGTGAGGAACTGCTGGAGGCGGAGATAGCCGCCTATCACTCGAAGGGCACCTGCACCTTCTACGGCACCGCCAACTCGAACCAGATGATGATGGAAGCGATGGGCCTCCATGTCCCCGGCGCCGCCTTCGCCAATCCCGGCACCAAGCTGCGCCAGGAACTGACGCGCGAAGCCGTACGCCGGCTGGTCGAGATCGGCTGGAACGGCGACGATTATCGCCCGGTCGGCCAGGTCGTCGACGAGAAGGCGATCGTGAACGCCGCGATCGTGCTGCTCGCCACCGGCGGCTCGACCAACCACCTGATCCACGTCCCCGCTTTTGCCCGCGCGGCTGGGATCCTGATCGACTGGGACGATTTCGACCGGCTCTCGCGCACCGTGCCGTTGTTGACACGGGTCTATCCCAACGGCTCGGCCGACGTGAACGGCTTCGAGGATGCCGGCGGGCCGAGCTTCGTGATTCGCGAACTGCTCAAGGGCGGGCTGATGCACGGCGACACGCTGACCATCGCGAAGGACGGTATGGCTGCGTATGGCCGCAAACCGGGGATCGAGGACGAGGCGCTCGTCTGGCACGATCATCCCGCCCAGAGTGGTGACGACACGATCGTTCGCACGATCGAAGCACCCTTCTCGCTCGAAGGCGGCTTCCGCATTCTCAAGGGCAATCTCGGGCGCGCGTGCATCAAGGTCTCGGCCGTCGAGCGCGACCGCTGGACGATCGAGGCCCCCTGCCGCGTCTTCGCCGACCAGAGCGAGGTCCAGACCGCATTCAAGGCCGGCGAGCTCGACCGCGACATCGTCGTCGTCGTCCGCTTCCAAGGCCCTCGCGCCAACGGCATGCCCGAACTGCACAAGCTCACCCCGCCGCTGGGCGTACTCCAGAATCGCGGGTTTCGAGTCGCCTTGGTCACGGACGGGCGCATGTCGGGTGCGAGCGGCAAGGTCCCGTGCGCGATCCACTTGTCGCCCGAGGCATTGGGCGGCGGGCCGATCGGCAAGCTGCGCGACGGCGATATCGTCCGCGTTTGCGCCGAAGAAGGCGTGCTCCAGGCCCTGGTCGATCCCGCCGAGTGGGACGCACGCGAGCAATGCGTGGCGCCGCCGCCGGCCATCGGCACGGGCCGCGAGCTGTTCGCGATGATGCGCCATTATGCCAGCGAAGCCGAAATGGGCGGCTCGGCGATGCTCGCAGAGGCCGGGCTCTAGCACCCGCTTTACAACGCGCCGCCCAGCGCAGAGAAGGGCGGCGCACCGTATGCCAACGTTGACAGGCCGCGGGCTCGAGAGGTTCAGGGAGAAGGCATGGAAGTCGTCACGGTCGATATCGGAGGGACTCACGCCCGCTTCGCGGTTGCCGAAGTGGCCGAGGGTCGCGTGGTCTCGATCAGCGAGCCGGTAACTCAGAAAGTCGCCGAGCATCCCAGCCTCCAGCTCGCCTGGCAGGCATTCGGCGAGACGCTCGGCCGCCCCTTGCCAAAGGCAGCCGCGATCGCCGTCGCCTCGCCCGTGGGCGGCGAGGTGATCAAGCTCACCAACAATCCTTGGATCATCCGCCCTGCCCTGATCCCCGAGCGGCTGGGCGCCGAGACCTGGACGATGGTTAATGATTTCGCGGCGATCGGCCACGCCGTCGCGCAACTGGAAGACAGCGACTTCCTGCATCTGTGCGGTCCCCACAAATCGCTGCCAGATCGCGGATCGATCACCGTATGCGGCCCCGGCACCGGCCTGGGCGTCGCGCAGGTGTTCCGTCACAAGGGTGGCTACGACATCATCGCCACCGAGGGCGGGCATGTCGATTTCGCACCGCTCGATCCGATCGAGGACGCCTTCGTCAAGCGGCTGCGCAAGGAATATAATCGCGTCTCGACCGAGCGGATTGTCGCGGGTCCCGCGATCGTCGCGATCTACGAGACGCTGGCCGAGCTTGAAAAGCGCCCGGTGCCGCGGCTGGACGACAAGAAGATCTGGGAGTTGGCATTCGAGGGGCGGGACAGCCTGGCGGTCGCTGCGCTCGATCGCTTCTGCCTCAGCCTCGGCGCCGTCGCCGGCGACCTGGCGCTGACCCATGGCCCTACCGGCGTGGTGATCGCGGGCGGTCTGGGCTTGCGTCTCAAGGACCATTTGCTGCAATCGGGCTTTGGCGAGCGCTTCGTTGCCAAGGGCCGGTTCCGGAACCTGATGGCGTCGATCCCCGTCAAGCTGATCACGCATCCGCAGCCGGGCCTGTATGGCGCCGCCGCGGCCTTCGCCCAGGAGCACGCACTGTGACGACCAGTATTGCCGATATCATGCGCACTGCCCCGGTCATCCCGGTGCTGGTGATCGAGGACGCTGCGACTGCGCGTCCGCTCGCCGAGGCGCTGGTCAAGGGCGGGCTGCGCGTGCTCGAAGTGACGCTGCGCACCGGCGCGGCGATCGAGGCGATCGCCGAGATGAAGAAGGTCGAAGGCGCGATCGTCGGCGCCGGCACCGTCGTCAATACCGATCAGTTCAAGCAGGTCATGGACGCCGATGTCGAGTTCATCGTCTCGCCGGGCCTGACCGAGAAGCTCGCCCAGCCGATCATCGCCAGCGGCGTGCCGTTCCTGCCGGGCATCGCCAATGCCGGTGACATCATGCGCGGGCTCGATCTGGGGCTGACGCACTTCAAGTTCTTCCCCGCCGAGACGTCGGGCGGGCTCAAGGCGCTCAAAGCGTTGGCCGCGCCCTTCTATCAGGCGAAGTTCTGCCCCACCGGCGGCGTCAGCCTGGCGACCGCGCCGGACTGGCTGGCGTTCGATCCGGTGCTGTGCGTCGGCGGCAGCTGGATCACGCCCAAGGGCGCAAGCGTCGAGCAAGTCGAGACGCTCGCGCGCGAAGCCGCCGGGTTGCGCGGCTGATCTCTAGCCTACGGCGTCGGCGCTGCCGGCGCCGCGCAGGTCGATGAACTGCTTGATGACTGGCTGGGCACCGCGCGATGCATGTCCTGCACCGATACCTTGCCGGTCGGCGCCGGCGCGGCGGACGCAGTTCTGAGGCTCAGATCCTGAACGGAGACCTTGCCGCCCGGCGCGGGCTTGGCGGTCGCAGGCTGTGCCGAACTGTCCGAGGCGGTAGTGACGACGCTGCTTGGGCAACTCTGTACGATTAGTGCCGTCGCCGTCGAACTGGCCGGTTTGGCAGCGCTGGGCGCATCCTGCGCGATGGCCGGAGGTGTGGCGGCCATCACGAACAGGCCGAGCCCGAGGGTGCGAATGATCATGCCTTCTCTCCTGCACTGTCCGCGTTCGCGCAGATATTCCTGAATGTGCAGGTATCGTGAGTTAAAGCAAGCAAGTCAGGCGGTCACATTTCCCCGCGCGCCCGCCGCAGGGCATACCATTTCTGTACATTGGCATTGTGCTGTTCGAGCGTGTCGGCGAACACATGTCCGCCGGTGCCGTCCGCCACGAAGTACAGCGCGCTCGACTGCGCCGGATCGAGCACCGCGTCGATCGATTCCTTGCCCGGATTGGCGATCGGCCCTGCCGGCAGGCCGGTCATCGCATAGGTGTTGTACGCAGTCTTGGCGCGAAGCTCCGACTGGAGGATGCGGCGGCCCAGCGGCTTGCCCTTGGTGATCGGGTAGATGATCGTCGGATCGGCTTGAAGCATCATGCCGACGCGCAGCCGGTTCGAATAGACTGCCGCGACGGTCCGCCGCTCCTCGGGCTTGCCGGTCTCCTTCTCGACGATTGAGGCAAGGACCAGCGCCTCCTGCGGCGTGCTGACTGCGATGCCCGGCTTGCGCTTCTCCCACGCCTTGGCGAGATAAACGTCCATCGCCTTTTGCATGCGCGCGAGCACGCCCTGGCGGGTATCGCCGCGATTATAGGCATAGCTGTCCGGCAGAACCGATCCCTCGGCCGGCACGCTAACCGGACCGCCCAGTTGCGGCGCCTTCATCAGCGTCTCGTAGACGAGGATCGACGGCGTGCCTTCGGGCACCCGCACGAAGCGCTGGAGCGTCTGTCCGCCCTGCAGCATCTTGAGCAGGTCCGACTGGCTGAGCCCGGCCGGCACGCGATATTCGCCTGCCTTGATCGACTTGCCGCCGCCCAGTACCTTCGAGAGCAGCAGGAACTGCCCCGCCGAGCGGATCGCACCGGCTTTCTCCAATTCGGTCGCCGCGCGGCTGAGGCTGGCGCCTTCGGGGATCAGCACGGTCATGTTGGCCCGCGAAGGCCCGCTGCCAGCCCAGAGCTGGAGCACGCCGAACCCCGCCGCCACTGCCAGCAGCAGCACAAGCAAGATCGCGCAGCCGCCTGCCCGCCTCCGCGGACGACGCGGAGGCACGGGGTCAGACAGCCTTCATCACCAGGCTGGCATTGGTGCCGCCAAAGCCGAAGCTGTTGTTGAGCACCGCCTTCACCTTGCGCTCCTTGGCCTTGAACGGGACCAGGTCGACACCCGCGCAATTCTCGCTCGGATTGTCGAGATTGAGCGTCGGGGGCACGATCTGGTCGCGCAGCGCCAGGATGCAGAAGATCGATTCGACTGCGCCGGCGCCGCCGAGCAGGTGGCCGATCGCCGACTTGGTCGAGCTCATCGACAGCGTCTCGATCGCGCTGCCAAACAGGCGGCGCACGCCGCCAAGCTCGAGTTCGTCGCCGAGCGGCGTCGAAGTGCCGTGCGCATTGATGTAATCGATGTCGCTGAAGTCGAGGCCCGACTTCTTCATCGCCATCTGCATCGAGCGGAACGCGCCCGAGCCCTCGGGATGCGGCGCAGTGACGTGATAGGCGTCGCCCGACAGGCCATAGCCGATGACTTCGGCGTAGATCTTGGCGCCGCGCTTCTTGGCGTGCTCATATTCCTCGAGCACGACCACGCCGGCGCCCTCGCCCATGACGAAGCCGTCGCGGTCCTGGTCCCAGGGACGGCTGGCGCGGGTGGGATCATCGCGGAAGCTGGTCGACAGCGCGCGCGCCTGGCCGAAGCCGGCGATGCCGATCGGGCAGATCGCGCCCTCGGCGCCGCCTGCGAGCATGATATCGGCATCGTCCATCGCGATCATCCGCGCGGCGTCGCCGATCGAATGCGCGCCGGTCGAGCAGGCAGTGACCACGGCGTGGTTGGGACCCATTAGCCCGTATTTGATTGAGACCTGGCCCGAGATCAGGTTGATAAGCCGCCCGTGGACGAAGTGCGGCGAGACGCGCTTGGGGCCCTTTTCG
The DNA here is from genome assembly GCF_002002925.1 of Sphingomonas sp. LM7. Lineage (NCBI taxonomy): Bacteria > Pseudomonadati > Pseudomonadota > Alphaproteobacteria > Sphingomonadales > Sphingomonadaceae > Sphingomonas > Sphingomonas sp. LM7. The sequence continues at coordinate 1,310,855 of NZ_CP019511.1, forward strand.
GCGAGCACGAGCGATTCGCTCTCGATGCCCGGAAGCCCGCCGATGCCGGCGCCGATCGAGCAGCCCGCGCGGAACCGCGTTTCCTCGTCCATGTCGAGCAGCCCGGCATCCTCGATCGCCTGGCCGGCGGCATCGATGCCGTAGATGATGAACGGATCGACCTGGCGCTGGATCTTGTGATCGACGCGCTTGCCCGGATCGAAGCCATATTCATGGTCCGGCGCCTTCACTTCACACGCGTAATTGGTGTGAAAATCGGTCGCGTCGAAGCGCGTGATCGTGGCCGCGCCGGATTTGGCGGCGATGATGTTCTTCCAGGCCGTCTCGACATCGGCACCCAAGGGGGTGACGAGCCCAAGGCCGGTTACGACTACACGGCGCATGGCGTTCTCTCCGTCAACTTCTATCGGCGGGACGATGGTCCCTCAAAACGAAACGGCTCCCCGCCCTCTCTTGCGAGCCCGGACGGGAAGCCGCTGAATGGCAGTGCCGGCCCATTTGGGCAGGTCGCCGGAGGGCAATCAGCCTTCCTGGTGCTCGCTGATGTACGAGACCGCGTCGCCGACCGTGGTAATCTTCTCGGCTGCGTCGTCGGGGATCTCGACGCCGAACTCTTCCTCGAAAGCCATGACCAGCTCGACGATGTCGAGGCTGTCCGCACCCAGATCGTCGATGAAGCTCGCTTCGGGCTTCACTTCGCCGGCGTCTACGCCGAGATGGTCGACGACGAGCGCGGCAACGCGCTGGGTGATCTCTTCCTGGTTGGCCATAGTCCCTGTTTTCCTTTGTCTGGGGCTCTGAATTCCGTTGTGAACGCACCTAGAATGCCGCTGGTGCCGTTGCAAGGGGGCACGCCTCATGGCCGTAACGTTCAACCCTGCGAAAAGTCGAAGCTCGCATATTGGATCGTGCTGAGGAAGGCGAAATATTCGGCGAGCAGTTCGGCGTTCTCGCGAGTCTGCTTCGCTTCCTCGGTCACCGAGCCCTTGATCAGCTCCTGGCTCTCCGCGGAGGTGAGCGGCCGATTGCGCGTTTCCTCGGGCAGCACCTGGAAACGGTCCTCCAGCGCCGCCGCCTCGAAGCCGCGCTCGCCGATCACGCGCTCGGCAACCGACAGGCCGAGCTTCGCCAGCGTATAGACGCGCGCGGCCTTTATCGCCGCTTCGGACCAGTCATGCTCCAGCCCGCAGGCAGCCGACGCACTGGCGAGGCCCCCCCCGACCGCCGGATCATAGCTCGGCCGCTTGCCGCTCTCGGCCATGTTGCGCGAGACATCGGCGTGAAGCTTCGCCGTGGTCGCGGCGCTCAGCTTGCCCGCGACGCAATCGATCGTCGCGAGATCGGCGGCGTGCGCAGGTGCCGCGAGCACGAACAAGGCGGCCAGTCCGATGATACGCATGACAGTCACTCCAGCCCCGGGGCTCAGAGCATCGCCATCCCGCCGTTCACATGCAAGGTCTGGCCGGTGACATAACCCGCTTCCTTGCTGGCGAGATAGACCACCGCGGCGCCGATATCCTCGCCGCTGCCGAGGTCGCCCGCAGGAATACGCGTCAGCAGCGCCGTCTTCTGCGCCTCGGGCAGCACCTCGGTCATCGCCGATCGGATGAAGCCGGGAGCGACGCAATTGACCGTGATGTTGCGGCTGGCGAGTTCCTGCGCCAGCGCCTTGGACATACCGACCAACCCCGCCTTCGACGCGGCGTAATTGACCTGGCCCGGATTGCCGGTCGCGCCGACCACCGACGTGATCGAGATCACCCGGCCATAGCGCGCTTTCATCATCGGTTTGGCGGCGGCGCGCATCAGGCGGAATGCGGCTTCGAGGTTGACTCGGATCACCGTGTCCCACTCCTCATTCTTCATCCGCATCGCCAGATTGTCACGGGTGACCCCGGCATTGTTGACGAGGATATCGAGCTTGCCGAGCGCCTCCACCGCCTGCGGCACCAGCGCATCGACCGCGGCGCCGTCCGACAGGTTGCACGCCAGCGCGACATGCTCCCCGCCCAGTTCGGCGCGAAACGCCTCGAGCTTCTCGGCATTCGACCCCGAAACCGCAAGCCGCGCCCCCTGCGCGGCAAGCGCCTTGGCAATCGCCGAACCAATCCCGCCCGAAGCGCCGGTAACAAGGGCAGTCATGCCTGTGAGGTCGAACATGGGGTAGTCCTTCTTTATTGATTCACGCGAAGGCGCGAAGACGCTAAGGGTTCATAGTTGTTGACGATGCGGCGCAGCCCTTCCTTGAGCGTGGCGCCGCCGAAATTGATGAGCAGCCCAAGGGGCTGCTTGAGCAAGCGAAGATAGGTCAGCACTTGCTTCCCATGCACGGCATTGAGCCGCTCGATCGACTTCACTTCAACTAGCACCTGGCCATTCACGATGATATCGGCGCGAAAGGCTGCTTGAAAGACGAGCCCGTCATATTGGATATCAATCGGGCACTGCTGGACCACAGAATGTCCACGCTCGACAAGCTTCGCGGCCAGAATCGTCTCGTAAACGCTTTCGAGAAGGCCCGGGCCGAGCTTCATGTGCAGCTTCAGCGCCGCATCGATGATGTCCGCCGCCGTCGCCTCGATGTCGTCCATCTTAGCGTCTTCGCGCCTTCGCGTGAAAAAATCAAAGGCTCTTCGCCAGCGCCTCGATGTCGTCCATCGTGACTAGGCTGGTCGTGGTGCAATCCGGGGCGATGCGCTTGACCATGCCGGCGAGGACCTTGCCGCCGAACTCGACGAACTCGGTGACCCCCGCTTCCTGCATCGCCAGCACCGATTCCCGCCACCGCACCATCCCGGTAACCTGCTCGACCAGCAACGTGCGGATCGTCGCAGGATCGACAACCGGCGACGCCGTGACGTTGGCGTAGAGCGGGACGAGGGGCGATTGCACGGTTACTGCGGCAAGCGCCCGCTCCATCGCATCGGCCGCCGGCTGCATCAGCGGACAGTGGAACGGCGCCGAGACCGGCAGCAGCAGCGCGCGCTTGGCGCCCATTTCCTTGGCCAGCGGCAGCGCGCGCTCGATCGCGTCGCGATGGCCGGAGATCACGACCTGGCCCGGATCATTGTCGTTCGCGACGGTGCAGACCTCACCCTGCGCGGCGGCATCGGCGATCGACTGCGCCTTGTCGAGATCGACGCCGAGCAGCGCCGCCATCGCGCCGACGCCGACCGGCACCGCCGCCTGCATCGCATTGCCCCGCGTGCGCAGCAGCCGCGCAGTGGTGGCGAGGTCGAATGCCCCCGCCGCGCACAGCGCGCTATATTCGCCCAGAGAGTGCCCAGCGACAAAATCGGCCTTTTCTGCCAGGCGGATGCCGCCGTCCTTTTCGAGCACGCGCAGCACCGCGATGGCATTGGCCATGATCGCCGGCTGGGCATTGGCGGTAAGGACGAGCTCGTCCTCCGGGCCTTCCGCCATGATCTTCGACAGCTTCTGGCCCAGCGCCTCGTCGACTTCCTGGAAGACTTCACGCGCATGCGGGCTGGCGGCGGCGAGCGCGACGCCCATGCCCACGGCCTGGCTACCCTGGCCAGGGAAGATGAATGCCCGCATTTGCCTCTCCTTGAGTTCAGGCGGCGCGGGTTAGAACCGTTGGAAGATGCGGGCAAGCCTCGAACCTGAACGAACCCGGCCGGTCCGCGACAAGATGCGACCATTTTGCCACCGCGCCGGGACAGGGCTGCGACAACCGACTCCTAAATAGGTTTCAACGCCAGCAACGGCGCGGACAAGAGGAGTACCATCATGAAGAAGTTCATTCTCGGCCTGGTCGCCGCTTCGATCGCTGCCACCCCGGCAATGGCCGCTGCGCCCCAGCAGCATCGCGGTGGCTATGACGCTCCCCGCCACCAGACCGCACAGCGCGGCTATGGCTACCAGAACGACCGCGACCACCGCAGCGACCGCGGCTATCGGAACGACCGCGGTCACCAGAACCGCAGCTGGCAGCGCGGCCAGCGCTTCGACAGCCGCTACGCCAGCAACTACCGGCAGATCGACTACCGTCAGTATCGCGGCCTTCGCGCGCCGCCCCGCGGCTACCGCTATGTCCAGTCGGGCAACGATGCGGTGCTGGTCGCGATCACCAGCGGGATCATCGGCGCAGTGTTCGCCAATATGATCCGCTAACTGCCCGCCTGTCACCGGCAGGAAGGACGGCGGGGCCCTCGGGCTCCGCCGTTTCTGCGTCTCTTTTCGGGACGGGATGGATCTATCGCCCCCTCGCGCGTTAACGAGCATTAACCGTAACGAGCCGCGCGTGAACCACCTCGACACTCCTTTCCCGATTGCCCTTCGCAAGCGCCCGCGCCGTCGCCCCTATCTGGTGGCCGCGCTGACAAGCCTGCCGCTGCTCGGCGTGCTGCCGGTGCTCGGCATCGCGCAGGCATCGCGGCAAAGTCCCGCTCCTGCGCGCACCACATCAACCGATGCCGCCCCTCCCACGCACCACCAACCCGTCGATCGACCGGCGACCGTCACGCTGGGCGCGCTGATCGAGGCGCAGCGGCGCGCGCGTGCAGAACGCCACGCGATGGCCACGGTGGAGCAGCAGGCTGCCGCGCTCCCGCCCGGCGAGGCATGGCAGGCGCAACTGGGTGCGTTCAGCTCTGCCGATGCCGCAGAACGCCAGCGCGGACGGCTGGTCGAGGCTGGCGTGCCGGCAGTGATCCGGCACGAGGGCACGTTGCATCGGCTGCAGAGCCTGCCCGCGCTGCGCACAGAGACCGAAGAGCTCTGCGCGCGGGCGCTGGCCAGCGGCATCGATTGCTTCGTGCGGCAGGCAACCACCGTATAGTCGTCATCCGCACTAGCCGGGGTGACGAGCTAGCCTCTACCCCAGCTGCCCCCTTGCTTTTCCACCGCTTTGCCCGCATAGGCGCGCCAGCCGGGTGGAGACGTGTCTCTGCCCCGCTTGCTTTGAGACGACAGCCGGAGGGGCGCTGCACATGGGGTGCACGTCAGCGATCGGCCAACAGTGAGAAGAAACGCATGGCTCTTTACGAGCACGTGTTCCTTGCGCGCCAGGATCTGGCACAGGCGCAAGTGGACGCACTGGCGGAAGCCGCCACCAAGATCGTCGAGGACAATAAGGGCAAGGTCGTCAAGACCGAGACCTGGGGTCTTCGTTCGCTCGCCTATCGCATCGCGAAGAACCGCAAGGCGCATTACGTGATGCTCGAGATCGACGCGCCTGCAGGCGTGGTTGCCGAGCTGGAGCGCCAGACGCAGATCAACGAAGACGTCATCCGCTACATGACCGTCAAGGTCGATGGGCTGGAAGAAGGTCCGACCGTGATGATGCGCAAGGGCCAGGACCGCGAGCGCGGCCGCGGCCGTCGTGATCGCGACGATGCTGGTGGCAACACCGGTTTCGGCGGCGGCGAATAAGGAGCATATAGATCATGGCACGCCCATTTTTCCGTCGTCGCAAGAGCTGCCCCTTCTCCGCGAAGGACGCTCCCCGGATCGACTATAAGGATGTCCGTCTGCTCCAAGGCTTCGTGTCCGAGCGCGGCAAGATCGTTCCCTCGCGCATCACCTCGGTGAGCGCGAAGAAGCAGCGCGAGCTGGCCCAGGCCATCAAGCGCGCCCGTCACCTGGGCCTGCTGCCCTACATCGTCAAGTAAGGAGCAGAGCACATGGAAGTCATCCTGCTTGAGCGCGTCGAGAAGCTCGGCGCCATCGGCGACGTGGTGAAGGTCAAGGACGGGTTCGCCCGCAACTACCTTCTGCCCAACAAGAAGGCGCTTCGTTCGAACGCCGCCAACCGCAAGGTCTTCGAGGCCAATCGCGCGCGCATCGAAGCCGACAACGCTTCGCGCCGCAGCGATGCCGAGAAGGAAGCCGGCAACTTCAACGACGTTTCGGTCACGCTGATCCGTCAGGCTTCGAACACCGGCCAGCTCTACGGCTCAGTCGCAGCCCGCGATCTCGTCGACGCGATCACCGCCGATGGCCACAAGGTCACCAAGGCGCAGGTCGTTCTCGATCGCCCGATCAAGTCGATCGGCGTGTACGAGATCAAGGTTGCGCTGCACCCCGAGGTGTCGGTGACCGTCAAGGTCAACGTCGCCCGCTCGCCGGAAGAAGCCGAGATGCAGTCGCAAGGCGTCGACGTGATGACGGCGATGTTCGAGAAGGACGAAGCCGGCTTCACCGAGGATTACGATCCCAACGCCGAGCCGGGCGCGACTGCCGAAGTGCAGTCGGCGCCTGCCGAGGACGAGAACGCCGAAGGCTGAGGCTTTCACCGGACAGAGAAAAAGGGCCGTTCCGGGTTCCGGGGCGGCCTTTTTCTTTGGCACTGCCTGACAGACAAAGAAAAAGGCCCGCCGCACAAAGTGCCGCGAGCCCAGTTGGTTTCGGGGGCTTGCTAAATGCGTGCCGTTACGGGCACGAAACACAGGCGCCGATCACCGCAGCAAGCGGAATCAACGCAAGGACAATGGGCATCAACTTTAGCATCGAAGAAAGCCTTGTGCGACGGTTCGAGCATTAAACGAGCCGTACCCCACAAGGTTGCATTAGTATAAACGCGATGTTCGGCTTGCGTTCAGCCTGAGGCGGCTCAAAAGACGGCAGCGATGCTCACCGTCCTCCTTCCCCTCGCCGCAGCACTTGCCGCGCCGGCGGGAGTCCTCGAACGCCAAATCGTCTCAGAGCTCAATTTCGCGCGGACGGAGCCCAGACGCTACGCCGAGCGGCTGCGCAGTTATCGCCGCTATTTCCGCGGCAGGATCGTCCGCTATCCCGGCAAGCCCGAGGGGCTTCGCACCGCCGAGGGCGTCGCCGCGGTGGACGAAGCGATCGCGTTTCTCGAGCGGCAGCGCCCGACCGGCCCCCTCGCCCCCGCCCCGCTGCTCGCCCGGGCAGCAGGCGACCATGTCGCCGAACAGGGCCCACGCGGCGCGACCGGACACCATTCGAAGGACGGCGCAGATCCACGCGACCGCGTCCAGCGCCGCGGCGGCGGCAAGTACGTCGCGGAGACGATCACCTATGGCCCGCCCTCGGCAGTGGAAGTCGTCCGCCAGCTGATCGTCGACGACGACGTGCCCGGCCGCGGACACCGCCGCACCGTGTTCGCCGCCGAGATGCGCTTCGTCGGCGTACAATGCGGCCCGCACAAAACCTATCGCGTGATGTGCGTCGCCGAATTCGCCCGCAACCCCGACGGGCGCTACTGAATGTCGATGAGTGAACTGGATATCTCGACAGACAGTGCTGGAAAGATCAGCTTCCCCGACTGCCCGATCATGCATTTTCGCGCCGGCCGTCGTCTCATTCAGTTCGTGGCGCAGGGTGTGCACGTCGATGGAGTCGGCTTCGCGAACAACTTCTATGCGGTTCGATGCGCAAGCAACGACGCGATATCCTGCCGGAGATACAGCGATGACATGTGGCATCCGCTATCTCCCGACGATGCGGGAACGCTGCGCGAAATTTGCGAATGGGCGGTGGAAAGTCGCACTTTAGTCTTTGCGGGTTTCGAAGCGCATTCCGGTCAATGGCAGGAATATACGGTCCCCGCATTTTCCCTGACCGGATCGGTCGAAGAGGCACGACCCAGCTAAGCGCTGAATAAGCGTAGCTTCCTCAACATCCAGGCCGCTCATTTGCGCCCGAACAGCTTCTCGATATCGCCGTGCGCCAGCTTCACCCAAGTGCAAGCATTAGCGCGGCAGATCTACGATCGCCGGATTCCCGCATTCTCCAGCCGAATGAGGAAGGTATCCACCCACTCATTTTCTCTATCGCCCAGCAAATCCCAGGGCGGCCAATGCGGTGATGCCTCAACCGAATGGAGAATCGTCCAATTCAAGCCGCAAGCGTCATCTCCATCTGAGGGGAGCAGAGACATCAGCGCAGCGATATCGTCAGCCGGGAGCGGGTGAGACAAAGCATCAAGCAATGCGACAGCCTCGTCCATTTTAGGCTGCCCCATATCAGTCGTGATTTTTGGAGCGACACTCAATAGCTGAGATACAACCTGCTGCATTCGCTCTCACTTCCTCCCGAACAGCTTCTCGATATCGCCGTGCGCCAGTTTCACCCAGGTCGGGCGGCCATGGTTGCACTGCCCCGAATGCGGAGTGACTTCCATCTCCCGGAGCAGCGCGTTCATCTCGGTGACCGAGAGGATGCGGCCGGCGCGGACCGAACCGTGGCAGGCCATGGTCGACGCGACATGATCGAGCCGCTCCTTCAGCGACAGCGCTTCGTCGAAGCTGGCGAGCTCGTCGGCGAGGTCGGTGACGAGGCCGTGGACATCGCCCTGCCCCAGTGCCGCAGGCGTCGCGCGGACCAGCATCGCGCGCGGGCCGAAGCGCTCGAGCTCGAGACCGAACTGCGTCAGTTCCCCAATCCGCGCTTCCAGCCGGTCGCAGGCCGGCTCGTCGAGCTCGACGACTTCGGGGAGGAGCAGCGCCTGGCTGGCGATGCTGCCCCCCTGCATCGCGCGGCGCATCCGCTCGAGGACGAGCCGCTCATGCGCGGCATGCTGGTCGACCAGGACCAGCCCGTCCTCGGCTTCGGCGACGATATAGGTCTTGGCGACCTGTCCCCGGGCGACGCCCAGCGGGAAATCGATCGTCTGCGGGACCGGCGCATAGGCCGCCTCGGCGCGCGCCAAGGGCGGCGGAGTCAGGAAGGTCTGGCGGCGATCGTGGAGCGCGAGGCCGGAATAGTGCCGCAGCTCGTCCTGCTGCGCCGCGGAGCCTGCGGGTGCGCTCCACGCGAACGCCTCCGGATCGGGCGCGCTCACTTGCCCCGGCTGCCACATCCCGAGCGCGGCCTCGCTCGGCCGCTGCGCGCTGCGGTGGCCGGCGTCGTCCAGCGCCCGGCGCAGGCCGCTGACGATCATCCCACGCACCAGCGCCGGATCGCGGAAGCGGACTTCGGTCTTGGCGGGGTGGACGTTGACGTCGACCTGGTCGGCCGGGATCTCGAGGAACAGCGCCACCACCGGGTGGCGGTCGCGCGCGAGCATCTCGGCATAGGCCCCGCGCACTGCGCCCACCAGCAGCCGGTCCTTCACCGGCCGGCCGTTGACGAACAGATATTGGTGGTCGGCGACGCCGCGATTGAAGGTCGGCAATCCGGCAACCCCGCCAAGCACCAGGCTCTCGCGCGTAAAGTCGATCGCCACGCTATTGCCGGCGAGATCGCGGTCGGTGAGCCCCGCGACGCGCTCGGGACGCGTCTCGCCGGCCTGAACCGACAAGGTCCGCCGGCCGTCATGTTCGACCGAAAAGCCGATATCGGGCCGCGCCATCGCCAGCCGCTTTACGACGTCGATACTGGCGCCATATTCGGCCCGCGCCGAGCGCAGGAACTTCCGCCGCGCCGGCACCCGGGCGAACAATTGCTCGACGCGGACGCGGGTGCCGGGCGGCAGCGCCGCAGGTCCCTCGGCAACGCGATCGCCATTGTCGACCGTGAGCGCCCAGCCATCGGCGCCGCGGATGCGGCTTTCGATCGTAAGCCGCGCGACGCTGGCGATCGAGGGCAACGCTTCGCCCCGAAAACCCAACGTCGCGACGGCTTCGATCGCATCGTCGGGCAGCTTGGACGTGGCATGACGCTCGAGCGCGAGCGCCATGTCGGGCGGCGCCATGCCGCACCCGTCATCGATAACCTCGATCAATTCGGTACCGCCCGCGGCAAGGCGGACGGCGATCCGCAGCGCGCCGGCGTCGATGGCGTTTTCGACCAGTTCTTTCAGCGCGCTGGCAGGGCGTTCGACCACTTCGCCGGCTGCAATTCGGTTGACAAGGTGCTCGGGGAGACGGCGTATTGACATGGCAGTCTGTCTAGCCCAACGGGCGGCATCCCGCGACCCGCAAGCGCATGCACCGAGATGGATTTTTGTCCGTTCCGGAAGGGTACGGGCTAAAATCTGGTGCGTAACAGCCGGCGGCGGGCGCCCGATCGGCAGGACGGAACAACGAATGGCTTTTTCCCGCTTTTTCAAATTCATGTCGCACGACATGGCGATCGATCTGGGCACTGCGAACACTGTCGTTTATCTCCGCGGGCGCGGCGTCGTGCTCAATGAGCCGTCGGTGGTGGCGGTCGAGACGCTGAACGGCGTCAAGCGGGTCAAGGCCGTCGGCGATGACGCCAAGCTGATGATGGGCAAAACGCCCGGCTCGATCGAGGCGATTCGCCCGCTCCGCGACGGCGTGATCGCCGACATCGATGTCGCCGAGCAGATGATCAAGCACTTCATCCAGAAGGTTCATGGCCAGCGCCGCTTCATGCGCTGGCCGCAGATCGTGATCTGCGTCCCCTCGGGCTCGACGTCGGTCGAGCGCCGCGCGATCCGCGATGCCGCGTCGAACGCCGGCGCCAGCCAGGTGTGGCTGATCGAGGAGCCGATGGCGGCCGCGATCGGCGCCGACATGCCCGTTACCGAGCCCATCGGATCGATGGTCGTCGATATCGGCGGCGGCACCACCGAAGTCGCCGTGCTCTCGCTGCGCGGCCTCGCCTATTCGACCAGCGTCCGCGTCGGCGGCGACAAGATGGACGAGGCGATCGTCTCGTACGTCCGCCGCAATCACAATCTGCTGATCGGCGAAGCCACTGCCGAGCGGATCAAGCAGGAAGTCGGCGTCGCCAAGCCGCCTGCGGACGGCATCGGCACGACGATCCACATCAAGGGCCGCGATCTCGTCAACGGCGTGCCCAAGGAAATCCAGATCAACCAGGGCCAGATCGCCGAAGCGCTCAGCGAGCCGGTCGGCACGATCGTCGAGGGCGTGCGCATCGCGCTCGAGAACACCGCGCCCGAACTGGCAGCCGACATCGTCGATCAGGGCATCGTGCTCACCGGCGGCGGCGCGCTGCTCCAGGGTCTGGACGAAGTGCTCCGCGACGAAACCGGCCTGCCGGTCACCGTGGCCGAGGATCCGCTGACCTGCGTGGCGCTGGGCACCGGGCGCGCGCTCGAGGATCCCGTGTTCCGCGGCGTGCTCATCCAGGTCTAAGGAGCGCAAGGGATGGCGCCGCCACGCAACCGGCGCCCCGGATTTTCGCGGCGGGCGCAATACGGGCTCTTCATCGGCTATGTGGGCGCGATCGGCGGTGCGCTGATCGGCGGGGTGCTGCTGCTGCTGTCGACCTTCAACCCGCCGGCTTTTGCCGCGGTGCGGGGCGTATTTGCCGAAATCACTACGCCGATCGCCTCGGGGTTCGACTGGATTCGCCGCGGCCTGGGAAGCATTCCCGACGGGATCGGCAGCTATTTCGCCGTGCATGGCGAGAATGCCGAGCTCCGCAAGCAGATCGCCGACGACAAGCTCACCGTGACGCGGGCACAGACGCTCGAGCAGGAAAATCGCCGGCTGCGCGCGATGGTCAAGCTGCGCGACGTGACCACCGACGCAATCGTCGCGGCGCGGCTGGTCAACAGCTCGTCGTCCAGCACCCGGCGCTATGCGACGCTCAACGCCGGATCGTGGCAGGGCGTGAAGCGCGGCCAGCCGGTACGCGATCCGAGCGGGCTGATCGGCCAGGTGATCGAAACCAGCCCCAACAGCGCGCGCGTGCTGCTGCTCGCCGATCCCGAGAGCATCGTGCCGGTGCGCCGGGTCCGCGACGGGCTGCCGGCAATCGCATCGGGCCGTGGCGACGGCCAGATCGACATACGCTCGGCCAGCGTCGCGACGATGGGATTCCAGGCCGGCGACACCTTCGTCACATCGGGCACGGGCGGCGTGTTTCCGCCCGACATCCCGGTGGCGCGCGTGATCCGCACACAGGGTGACATCGCCATCGCCCAGCCGGCGGTCAATCCCGACGCGCTCGACTTCGCCCTGGTCCAGCAGACCTTCCTGCCCGAACCCGTTCCCGCTCCCTCTCCGTCGGCATCGGCAACGCCGGCCGCGCAGCCCAAGGCGGCGCCGTGAGCCCCATCGAATTCATCCCGATGGGGCATTCGGAAAAGCCCCCGCGCGCGGTGTGGCTCGCGCCGCTATCGGTGGCGCTCGGCTCGCTGATGACCTTGCTCCCGGTCGTCGCGGTGGTGCCGTTCCTGCCGCCGTTCGGGCTGATGGTGTTGCTCGGCTGGCGAATGGTGCGCGGCGATTCGATGCGCGTCTGGGTGCCGGTGCTGCTCGGCTTCTTCGACGACATGGTCAGCGGCCAGCCGCTCGGCTCGGCGATGCTGCTATGGACCTTGTGCGTGCTGGCGATCGACGTGCTGGATACACGGCTGGTATGGCGCGATTTCTGGCAGGACTGGCTGGTCGCCTCCGGCGCGATCGGCTTCTGCCTCATCGCCGGGCGGCTGGTCGCCTCGCCGCTCGGCACGCATGTCGATACGGCTCTGCTGCTCCAGATCGTCACTTCCGCTGCCCTGTTCCCGTTGATCTACCGGCTCTGCGCCTGGCTGGACAGCGACGTGCGGAAGCATTGAGATGCTGAAGGTCACCGAAGCCTCGCAGACCTACAGCTTCTCGCGGCGCGCCCTGTTGATGGGCGGCTTGCAGGGTTCGGTCGCGCTGGTGCTCGCCGGGCGGATGACCTGGCTCTCGGTGTTCGAGAACGAGCGTTACAAGCTGATGGCGGAGAGCAACCGCGTCAACCTGACGCTCAGCCCGCCGCGGCGTGGCTGGATCGTCGATCGCAACGGCCAGCCGCTGGCGAACAACCGCACCGATTTCCGCGTCGACTTGATCCCCGATCGGCTCGAACGGCGCGAGGAGACACTCGCCACCCTCCAGCAGATCCTGGCGCTCACGCCCGAGGAAATGGCACGCATCAACACCGATCTGGAGCGCGCACGCGGTTTCCAGCCGGTCTCTGTCAGGGAGAATCTCGACTGGGAGCGCTTCGCCGCAGTCAGCGTGCGCCTGCCCGAGCTTCCCGGTGTCGCCCCGACCCGCGGCTTCGCGCGCAATTACCCGTTGGGTGCCGGCGTCGGCCATCTGATCGGCTATGTCGGCGGCGCCTCGGCCGAACAATATAAGGCGACCAAGGACCCGTTGATGGTCACGCCCGGGTTCAAGATGGGCAAGGACGGGATCGAGAAGACGCTCGAGGACCGGCTGCGCGGCAAGCCCGGTGCCAAGCGCGTCGAAGTGACCGCGCGCGGCAAGCTGGTGCGCGAGCTCGCGACGCGCGAGGACGTGCCGGGCAAGAATGTCAGGCTCACCATCGATGCGGGCTTGCAGGAATATTGTGCGCGCCGCCTCGCCGACAATTCGGGGTCGATCGTCGTGCTCGACTGCATCACCGGCGACGTGCTGTCGATGGTCTCGATGCCCGGCTATGATCCCAACAGCTTCTCCGACGGGATCAGCCAGAGCGAGTGGAAGATGCTCGCCGAGGACGATCACATCCCGCTGATGAACAAGGTGCTGCAGGGCCTCTATCCGCCTGGCTCAACGGTCAAGCCGATGCACGCGCTGGCGATCCTGCGCGCCGGCATCTCGCCGCAGGCGACCGTCCATTGCAGCGGCGCGCTACAGATCGGCCGCCGCGCCTTCCACTGCCACAGCCGCCGCGGCCATGGCGCAGTGAACATGGAACGCGCGGTCGCGCAGAGCTGCGACATCTATTTCTATTCGATGGCGCGCGAGCTCGGCTACGACGCCTTCGCGCCGACGGTGCGCGAGATGGGGCTCGGCGCGCGTTACGACCTGCCCTACCCCAGCCAGCGCTACGGCACCGTGCCGGACAGCGCGTGGAAGCGGCGCAAGTACAAACAACCCTGGACGATCGCGGATTCGGTCAACGCATCGATCGGACAGGGCTATGTGCTCGCCAACCCGCTCCAATTGGCGGTGATGGCCGCGCGGATGGCGCAGGGCCGCGCGATCGTTCCGCGGCTGCTGCTGGATAGCCCGCATGAGCCCGCGCCGCTGCTCGGCATCGATCCCGCGCATATCCAGACGGTGCGCCAGTCGATGTGGGCAGTGATCAATGGCGGCGGCACCGCGGGCAAGGCGCGGCTGCCGATCCCCGGCATCGAGCTCGCCGGCAAGACCGGCACGGCGCAGGTCCGCGCGATCACTGCCGCCGAACGCCGCTCGGGCGTGCTGGGCAATGCGTCGCTGCCCTTCCGCCTGCGCGACCATACGCTGTTCGTCTGCTTCGCGCCGTGGGACAATCCGCGCTACGCCGCCTCGATCGTGCTCGAGCATCACGGCCATATCAATCCGCTCACCGACGTGTCGCCCACCGCGCGCGACATCATGACCTTCCTGTTCGATCGCGAAAAGGCGATGGCCTCGCTGCACGAGCTCGAAAAGGGCTGGGGCGGCACCTATGCCGAGCGCATGACGAAGAAGGCAGAGGCGTTCAACGCGGCCCAGGCGGCGGCACGGGCGGCCCCTCCCCCACCCGTCCCCGAAGATGCGGCGGCCGCGGCGAACGACGTCGTCTCCGAAGCTGCCAATGCCACCGTACCGGTCGGCGATGTCGCCGGCCGCGCAGAGGATCGCCCCGAATGAGCATGCTCGGTTCCGGCATGGTCCCCGCCCCGCTCGCCCAGCTGCCGTGGAAGATATTGCTACTGGTGCTCGCGATCGGCTGTTTCGGGCTGGTGGTGCTCTATTCGGCTGCGGGCGGAAATCTCTATCCCTGGGCCTTCTCGCAGGGCCTGCGCTTCTTCGTGTTCTTCGGCATGGCGATCGCGCTTTCGCGCGTGCCCGAGCGCCTCTGGGCGACGGCGACCTTCCCTGCCTATGCAGTGATCCTGCTGATGCTCATCGGCGTCGAGGCGCTGGGCGCTGTGGCGGGCGGCAGTCAGCGCTGGCTGGATCTCGGCATTATCCGGCTCCAGCCTTCGGAGCTGATGAAGCCGTTCATCGTCCTCACCATGGCGCGCTTCTACGAGATCCTGCCCGCCAGCGAGATCCGCAAGTTCGGGGCGATCTGGCCCGCCGGGGTGCTGATCGGCCTGCCTGCGGCGCTGGTGATGCTTCAGCCCGATCTCGGTACGGCGCTGATGATCACCGGCGGCGGCGTCGCGGTGATGTTCCTTGCGGGCATTCCGCTGCGGCTGTTCATCGGCGGCGGGCTGGCGATGGCGGTCTCGATTCCGCTGATCGTCAATTTCGTGCTGCACGACTATCAGCGCAACCGCGTGCTCACCTTCATGAGCCCCGAAAGCGACCCGCTGGGCACCGGCTATCACATCAGCCAATCGAAGATCGCGATCGGATCCGGAGGCATTTTCGGCAAGGGCTTCCTCAACGGCACACAGAGCCATCTGGACTATCTACCGGAAGGCCATACCGACTTCGCCCTCGCAACCATGATGGAGGAATGGGGGCTGATGGGCGGACTGTTCCTGATCGTCGCCTTCGCCTGCCTGATCGGATGGGGCATCAGCGTGAGCATGCGCGCAAAGAGCCGCTTCGGCCGGCTGACCGCCGCCGGACTCTCAGCGACGATCTTCTTCTATTCCTCGATCAACATGCTGATGGTGATGGGGCTGGCCCCGGTGGTCGGCATTCCGCTGCCGCTGATCAGCTTCGGCGGTACCGCGCAGATGACGTTCATGATCTGCTTCGGCATCCTGATGTCGATCGATCGCGAGAGCCGTCGCAAGCAACGCTGGTAAGGGAATTTACGAAAGCTGCATTTTAGGGTTTGCAATGCGCGAAAGCTTTGCTAACCGCGCCCCTCCAAACGCGGCGGCGCACTCACCAAGAGCGCCACAAGGCAGCTTCGGAATGGACGCATAGCTCAGTTGGTAGAGCAGCTGACTCTTAATCAGCGGGTCCTTGGTTCGAGCCCAAGTGCGTCCACCATTCTTGTGTCAAAATCAAATCAGCAATTAAGTCGGGTCCTGCAGATCCCGCGCCGCGCGAAGCCTTGCCCCGCGGGCCTTGCGGTATACAGCCACGCGATGACATCCTTTCGACTCGCATTCGCCGCCGCGCTGCTTGCCAGCGTCGCATGCCCTTCCTCGGCCCAGGAAGGCGCGGACGCGCGCGTTTCTGAAACTGTCCGCACGCTGGCGTCCGATACGTTCGAGGGGCGCGCGCCCGGCACTGCGGGCGAGGACCGGACCGTCGGCTACTTGATCGCCCGCTTCCAGAGCCTGGGTCTGCAACCCGCTGGGCCGGACGGGCAATGGGTTCAGCGTGTGCCCCTGTTGCACACCAAACTGGGCAAGCCGGTCGCGCTTTCGTTCGAAATGCCCGTAGGCATGACACCGCTCGAGATGGCCAAGGACGTCTACTTGTCATCCATCCGCCCCGATGATCGCGCCTTCGTCGATGCGCCGGTGGTGTTCGTGGGCTATGGCGTCAAAGCGCCGGAACGCGAATGGGACGACTTCAAGGGTGAGGATCTCAAGGGCAAGGTCGTCGTCTTCCTGGTCAACGATCCGGATTTCGAGGCCCGGCCGGGCGAGGCCGTCGCTGGTCGATTTGGCGGACGCACGATGACCTATTATGGCCGCTGGACCTACAAGTTCGAGGAAGCTGCCCGCCAGGGTGCTGTCGGCGCGCTGATCGTCCATGACACGGTCGGCGCGGGCTATGGCTGGAACGTCGTTGTCAGCCCAGGCGGCGAGAATTACGATATCGAGCGCAAGCCGGATGCGCTGACCAGCGTCCGCCTGCAGGGATGGCTGGCAGATGCCACGGCGCGACAGTTGTTCACCTCGGCCGGGCTGGATCTGGACGTGATGAAAACAGCCGCTCGAAAGCCGGGCTTTCGTCCCATCGAACTCAGGGGCGTGAAGTTCAAAGCCGATATTCCCGTCGAGCACCAAGTGCTGACCAGTCACAATGTCCTCGCGCAAATCTCTGGAACGACGCGCCCCGACGAGGTCGTGATGTACGGTGCCCATTGGGATGCCTATGGCAAGGGCAAGCCCGATGCGCAGGGCCGCATCTATCGCGCCGGAGCCAATGACGATGCGCTGGGCATCGCAGGCATGCTGGAGATTGCGCGGTCGATGAAGGCCGTCCCGCCGCCGGCCCGTACTGTGGCTTTCGCCGCATGGACGGCGGAGGAACGCGGGCTGCTCGGCTCCGAATATTATGCCGCCAACCCCGTCTATCCGATGGAAAAGACAGTCGCCAACCTGACGATCGACATCCTTCAGACGGCAGGATTTGCCAATGATGTGGTGCTGGTCGGCAAGGGGCAGAACTCGTTGGAAGACGATATGGCGCGGGTGGCCGCGACACAGGGCCGCAGAGTCACCCCCGAAGGCCTGCCGGAACGCGGGCTGTTCTACCGCGCCGACCATTTCTCCTTCGCCAAGCGAGGCGTCCCGGTCATGTTGCTGATGGGCATCGCGGGCGCCTCCGACTTGAAAGCGGGCGGTACCGCTGCGGGACAGGCCTGGATCGATGCCTACACCGCCAATTGCTATCACCAGGCATGCGATGCCTGGACGCCGGAGTGGAATCTCGATGGCGCATTGCAGGACATCGCTCTCGCGAGACAGATCGGCAGCGAACTCGCGCGCGGCGACAAGTGGCCGAGCTGGAAACCGGGATCGGAGTTCCTCGCCATCCGCGAGAAGCAATCGCGCGGCGCACAATCGAAATAGTTAACATGCCACGCGAGTAAATTGCGTCCTCCTGCAACAAGCGCAGTTGTGCCCTGCCCTCGACGAAGAAAGGCGCGCGGCGGCAACCATATCGCTGCGCGAACATTCCCATTCGGTAGCAATCGAGTGCAGGAGGCCCAGGCCGCGTGGCGACCGACAACATACCCAGGCCCGGCGTACATCCGCTGCATGCCATCCTGCTCGCCTTTCCCGTCGCGCTGTTTCCCAGCGGCCTGGCAGCCGACATCGCCTATCTGAAGACTGCCGAAATTCAGTGGTCCAATTTTGCGGCGTGGCTGATCGCGGGTGCACTGCTGTTTGCAGCGCCAGTGCTGATCTGGGCTGTCTTCAGCGCAATTCGCTGGCGACGCAGCCCCGTCGGACGGCGGGCGACGGCGTATCTGGTCGCCCTGGCGGTGATGTGGGTGCTGGGCCTGCTCAATGCCTTTAAGCATAGCGCCGATGGCTGGAGCTCGGTCGGCACCGCTGGCCTCATTCTCTCGCTTTTGACGAGTATTTGCGCAATCGCTGCAGCCTATCTTGCATATTCGCGACGCCCTTTTCCGGAGGTGCGATCATGAGCGCGTTCACCCGCTTCGCGCCTTTGGCACTCCTGGTCGCGGTCGCCGCATGCGGTTCCGGCACCCCGCGCGACCAAACCGGGCCCAATCCCGACCTCCCCCCACGCGACCAGGCGCTCCTGCCGCCGATGAACATCGCTCGGCCGACAGGTTGGGATGGTCAGCTGCCTACGGTGCCTGCGGGCTTTCGGATAACCGCGCTCGCCACGGACCTGAAGGTGCCGCGCCAGATGCTGGTCCTGCCCAATGGCGACGTTCTGGTCGCAGAGGGCTCAGGCACCAGTGCGTCGCCGTTGCGCCCCAAGGACGTGATCGCCGGCTATATCAAGAGCTTGGGCAAGACTCCGGTAAAGGGCGGCAATCGCATCAGCCTGTTGCGCGATGCGGATGGAGACGGTCGGGCCGAGACCAAGACCGTGTTCATCGACGGCCTCAACGCGCCCTATGGCCTCGCCCTCGTCGGCAGCACGCTCTACGTCGCCAATCAGGATGCGTTGCTGGCCTTCCCCTATGTCGAGGGTGAGACCAGCGTCACCACGCCCGGGCGGGAGGTGACGAAGCTCCCGTCCCGCGTGAACCATCATTGGACCAAATCCTTGGCCGCGAATGCGGACGGCACGCGCCTCTATGTCGGGATCGGCTCGAACAGCAATGTCGGCGAACGCGGCATGGCAATCGAGGAAGACCGGGCAGTTATCTGGGAGATCGACCCGATGACCGGCGCGCACAGCGTGTATGCGTCAGGCATACGCAACCCAACTGCCCTCGCCGTCGATCCCTGGACTCGCCAGCTGTGGTCCGTCGTGAACGAGCGCGACGAACTCGGCGCGCAGTTGGTGCCCGACTACCTCACCGCAGTCCGTCCCGGCGCCTTTTACGGCTGGCCCTATAGCTATTGGGGCAAAAACCTGGATCCGCGCGTGCATCCCCAGCGGTCCGATATGGTGGCACGCGCCGTCGCTCCCGATTATGCGCTGGGCTCGCACGTCGCCGCACTCGGCCTGAGCTTCGCACCGGGAGGCAATTTTCCTGGTCTGGGAGACGGCGCGTTCGTCGGCGAACATGGCAGCTGGAACCGACAGGATCTTGCCGGATACAAGGTCGTCTGGATTCCCTTTGCCAACGGGCGTCCGTCAGGCAAGCCGCGCGATATCGTTACCGGCTTCATTGCCGGGGGCAAGGCGCGCGGCCGGCCGGTCGGTGTTACGTTCGATGCGAGAAGCGGGGCGTTGCTTATCGCCGACGACTTGTCGAACACAGTGTGGCGCGTGACGCCGGCGATCGCCGTGCAAGGTTTCACTCCGGCCCCAAGCGCGACCGCGACACGTAACTAGGCCAGGTTGAAGCTCAATGCGAAGACCCTTGCCTGGGCGTGGGACCAAATAGCCGCATCACCCCGCGTAGCGCTTGGCCGGTAGCTGACTTCGCCGACCCGTCGAACTTCGACAAAAATGGATATCTGACGATCGGGTTCACCGGCCATCAGCCAAGCCTTGGCGACATCTATTCAAATGCCGGCAGCATGTACATTGCCTCCGAAAGCATGATTGCCCTGGGACTGCCCCCGGTGACGAGTATTGGACCGCACCGGCACTACCCTGGACATCGAGCAAGGCATTTGCCGGACAGAAGTTTCCGAAGGACTATTATGTCGATTATTGATCGGCTGACGATCGGACGACTGTCATACCGACGACGCCTCCGATCGAGTTCCGAAACAGCGAACCCTGCTATCGGCCTGTGTTGCCATTCATTGGTGCCTGCACGCGCAGGCGCGGGAAAACCACCTCCAGCGGCTTGGTGTCGGGTAATATGTACACATAGCCGCCTTTCTTCTGGAACAGCGGGCGGATCGTCTTGCCGTAGAAGGCGACGGGCACGTTGATACAGCCAAAGGTTATGCGGTTGTCGTCCGGCGTGGGTGACAGCATCCGCTGGCGCCGCCGTTCCCTGGCGCTGGCACCCTTGGGAATCGGGTGGAGCGCCACCGACGTGGCATAATCGACCCAGAGCACCCTTTCCTTGCCCACCGCCAGTCCGAACCTGGCGAGGAAACGTCCGGCGGGGGTGGTCTTCTCCGCCGGGCCGATCTCGGCCAGATTTTTGCTGCCGATGCCCGGGGTGGCATCATCCCCCACGGCGACGCCGATCAGCACCGGCACGGTGCCGAGCGGCTTGCCCTTTCGATCGAACAGGAAGAGCGACGCATTCGCCTTGTCGACGATGACGTAGGGCAAGGCGCGGTTGTCACCCGACGCGGCGATCCAGTCGGCAACCCGGACCGTCTCCGCCGAAGGCACGAGCTCGGACGTGGGCCGCGCCGCAGTCAATTGTCCCGCATCGCCCGCCGCAACGCCCGCGAGACCGACGAGCGCCAGAAACATGTTGATCATCTATTCAAGCGCTCGACCGGCAATGGCGCCCGCTCCGAGGAGCGAGCGCCGGGACTATCAAGGAGTTGCGGGCTGCCGCCTCAGTTGCGCGGCCGCTTTACGCGCCGCTCCTGTACCGAGAGGCGCTGGTCCACGCCGTCGACGCGACCGTTCAGCTGGTCGAGCCGCTGGCCGTTCTGCTGCGCCTGGCCGGACGCAGCCTGCGCCTCTGCCAATGCCGCCTTTGCCGTGCCGTCGGTTTCCTGCAGCCGTGACTCGAGGGCATCGACGCGCTGGCTCACCGGCGCAATCTGCTCGCGCACGAAGGATTTGGACGCGCAGCCGCCAAGGCCGACCGCACCAACCAAAACTGCCAGGGGGAGAAGCTTACTCACTGAACGCGACATGTTTTTTCTTTCAACTATTAACCAAGCGCAACAACTCAAGCTCACTGCCCGGGTTCCAACAATCCGATTCTGTCGGGCTGTGCATCTTCTCGGGTCAGCGGATGGCGGCAAGGCGTACAACGATAGGTGCGAGCGTGGGGCCGCGATCACTCATCGTTACCCGAAGTACGTATCTCCACAGGCCACGTTGCGTGGCGCGGGGGCATGCTGAAACAAGTTCGGCATGGCGGAGGATGGGATGTACCGCGTCCCACCAATTCCGGTCATCTGATCTGTGTCCCGGACCTAATCTCTGGTCTTGCGCCTGGCGTCAGGTGCGAACGGGTCCCTGGGTATCCGGTCGGACCGCGCCTTGTCGCGCGTCTCGGTCGCGGGCTTCGTCGCCTGGATGCCGACACAATGCCGCAGTTCGGCAACCGCCGCGCCGCTTCCTTCGAGTGTCAGTTGCTCGACCGGCACGTCGCCTCGATAAATGTGGAGCGCCTTGGACCCGGCGAAATGGGTAGGAAATTTCGCGTCGAAATTCGTGACGAAACCCTTTTTGCCGTCGGACGCCATGCCGACAACGGGGTGGTTCGAGTATCCGCCATTGGAGAGCTTGAAGGTCAATTTCCACCGATCCTTCGGCTTGATCGACCAGTTTGCGTTGAGCACCGAGAGATGATTGCCACCATCGATATCGATGCCGAGGAGGAGCGTCGTCTCCCCCGCTCCGCGATAGGTCCTGGTCACGAAGCAGCCCAGCCCGTCCTTGCTGGACGCCACCGTCCAGCCACCCACATCCCGCGCGGGATAGGTCTGAGCGGACGCATGCGCGCTCGCCAGCAATCCGGCGGAGAGCGCGAGCGGGAAGAATGTCGGACGAAGGGTCCAAAAGATTAATTCAAGCATTCGGCACCCTTTCTCCACGGCCACGAACGCAATGCAAGGGCGGACGCTCCGCAGCCGATTGAACGAAGGAACGTTTCAGGTCGAGTGCAAGGGCGGAACAATGGCCGGGAATGGCGCGGCGGGACGCTACTCCGCCGCCGACGGAAGGGCGCCGTCATATTGCGGGCGCACCGCCGCAGTGGACTGCCGTTTGACGATCGTATGTTCCAGCACGCGATCGGGACGCCCGGCGGGCGAACGATCGGCGGAGGCGATCTCGGCGACCAGGATGCGGAGTGCTTCCGAGGCCAGTTGGCGGACAGGCTGGTGGACCGTGGTCAGCGGCGGCCACAGCATCACCGCCGCCGGAGTATCGTCGAATCCGACGACGGTCAGGGCCTGCGGCACGTCGAGCTGGCGGCGGTGCGCGACCGAGATGACGGCCGCCGCCATGTCGTCGTTGCTCGCGAAGATCGCGGAGGGCATCGCGCCGGCATCGAGGAGTTGCTCGGCCGCATTGAGCCCCGAGGCGAAACTGAAGTCGCCTTGCGAAACATCGGTGCGGATATTTCCCGCTTCGCGCGCGGCGGCGTGGAAGCCGGCGAGCCGCTCCGCGCTCGCCGCCTGGTCCGGATTGCCGATGATGAAGCCCAGATGCCGGTGCCCAAGCTCGATCAGATGCTGCGTCATCTCATAGGCAGCGCGGCGATCGTCGATCCGCACGCAGATCGCATTCTCCACGGCGTGCGCGCCCACCGCGGCCATCGGCAGGCCCGTGTCGCGAAGCAGGTCCAGCATCGCCGGGGACTCGCCGAGCGGCGGCGTCACGATGAAGCCCGACACGCCGGAAGCAGCAAGGTCGCGCAACTGCGGCTCGGCCGGAGGCTTTCCGCCTTCGCCCTTGAGGAGAACCAAGCGGACCCCGCGTGCGGACGCTTCCTCGAACACGCCGATCAGGAAGTCGCTCATGAACGCGGCGCTGGGATTGGAATAGATCACGCCGATCTTGGGCTCGGCCGACGTCACGAGACTGCGGGCTGCGACGTTCGGCGTGTAGCCGAGCGCGCGGATCGCATCCTCCACGGCGGCGCGCGTTTCGGCGCCCACGCCATATTGCCCGTTTATCACGCGCGACACGGTCATCGGAGACACGCCGACCTTTGCCGCGACGTCCTTGATCGTGGCGCTCCGGGGCCTCGCGCTTCGTGTCACCAGATTCCCTTCAACGGCACCATGCCAGACCTTGAGGCGGGGCCTTAGTCCAGCGCAAGCCTGTACACTGCGTGGTGAGTCAGGATGAACAGGGTATCGCCGTCCTTGCCGCCGATCACGAGCTGGAGCGGGCGTTCCGGAACGTCGATCTGGCCGGTCGGGCGGCCATCGCGCGCATAGACGAATATCTGGCCGTTCGCGACGAAGACCCGGCCCTTGCGGTCGGTCGCCACCCCTCCCCCGCCGCGATCGGCGAAGGGCTCGAGCCCGGTGATCTCGCCGCGCACGCCGACGATGCCGCTATAGGTCCGGTTCTCCGATCCGTTGGTCACGAAGACGCGCGCGCCCGGCTTGCCCTGGACGAAGCCGTAGCTGTCGAGCGAGTCCGAGAAGCGCAGGCCGCGATGGTCCGGCGGCCCCTGCTGGAACACCCGCGATGCCGGCAGGACGACGCTGCCGTCGGGTGAGACATATTCGCGGATCTTGGGCGCCGCCACGTCGCGCGCGAACATCTCCGCCAGCGTGGGGAACTGATAGGTGCGGGGATCCAGCTGGTCGCGGAACTCGCCGTTGTTCCACCAATTGACCGGCAACACCATCGCGGCATCGGGCCGGGCGGCGGCCGGCGTTGCCGGGATCACCGTGAGTTCCTGCTCGGGCGCGTCCGGCCGGACGCTGTAGACCGTGCCGTTGCGGCCATAGGAAGACAGCACAAGCAGATTTCCGGACCGGTCGACGGTCAGGTTGACCGGATCCAGCGCGGCGTCGCGCACGATTTCGAGACCGCCTTCGCCGGACCAGCGCCAGATGCGGCGAAAGAAGCGATCTATGAAATAAAGCTTCCCCTGTCCGTCGACCGCGGCGCCGCCCAGGGAGTGGAAGCCGTCCGCGAGCTTCTCGGGTTTAGCGCCGTTCAAGGTGGACGGCTTCACGCGATCGGGACTGGCGGGGACGTCGAGCACCGCGAATTCGCGTTCGCGCACGTCCAGCCCGTGGGTAACGTCGCGGAGCGCATTGTCGAACGGGAATTTGGTCAGCCGCAGGAATGTCGCGCAGCCATTCTCGTCGCAGGTGCCGAGCCCGCTCTCGCCGTTCACATGCATGTTGCGGAAGCGGATATCGTGCGAGTTGTAGAGCGTGACTGCGGCAGGCGCCGGCTTGCGGGTCCGGGTGACGCGATAGCCATGGAAATTGGCGATCAGGATGTTGCGCGAGTCGCGTATCTCAAGGGCAACGGCATCGCCGCTCTCGCCCGCCTCGCCTTCGGTCTGCGCCGCGAGCAATTCCCAGTTCGCGACCCGGTTGAGCCCGATCTCGGTGCGGACGTGGTGCTCGACCGAGGCCTGGATGATCCGGCCGGGCGTCTCGGTATCGGAGATGAGGATGCCGGGATGTGCGAAGGTGCTCGGGCTCCAGATGTTTGCGAAAGTGCCGCCGCCGCCCGATGTCACCCACAGGCTGGCATATTGGCCGTCCCAGCGCCGCGCCGCATCTGGGTCGGCAGTCGCGTTGTTATTATAAGGGGTTACGTGGCTGCCGTCGTAGCGGTTGGTGCCGTGGCCGCCCTGGAACTTGACGTCATTGACCATCGAATTCGCGCCTGCCATCCACAGCAAAGCGGTGGCACGCGGGTTGGCGCCGTTGGTGTCGAGGCCGATCCCGGCGACGATCGCATCGCCGCCATGGGCGCTTTCGATCAGGGCCCGGGGCGCGCCGATCGCCTGATAGCCCGGCGTCCCATCGGGCAGCACGATCTGGGTGAGGCTGGGATGCAGCCCGAGCAGCACCGTGTCGGGGCGCAGGCGCAGCGTATCGCTGACCCGGTAGAAGCCCGTCGGCAGATAGACGACGCGGTGGCTGTCGATCGCCTTCTGGATCGCGGCGGTATCGTCGGTCTTGTCGTCGCCCTTGGCGCCAAGCGTGCGGACGCTGACCCAGTCGGAAACCGGCGGCAGCGCGCGGATCGCGGGTGCCGGGCGCACCGGCAGCGCCGTAAGCGGCTCGGCCTGCATCTCGGTCTTGAAACTGCCCATGCGCCCGACCCCGGGGAGCGTCAGTCCATAGGTGAACGACGCGACTTTATAGGCGGCGGCAACGCCCTTCACTGCCTTGCCGCTATCGCGGAAGCGCGCGAACACCGGCGTGTTGGCGGCAAGGACATTCTGGAAGCCGACCTGCGTGTAGACATTGTCCTCGTTGGAGATGATCACGCCGGCCTTCGAGACATTCTCGAAACGCACATCCTGCCCCCAGAGCCAGTCGCCATAGCCGCGGTCGATCTCGATCCCGACGGGGACGTTGCGGAAGGCAACGTTGACCAGTGTCAGCCCTGCTTCATGCTCGCGGATCGCGGCGTCGTGCTGCCCCTCGAAAGTCGAATCGACCAGGGCGAAGGGCCAGGCGGGTGACGTCTTCTCGGCAAGGATGCCGTATCGCCCGCCGCGGAAATGCAAATCCTCGGCCTCGTTGGCGACGTGGTACAGGCCCGCCAGACCCGAGCCGATATCGAATACGGCATGGCTGACGAAGCTGTGCTGGGCCGCATGGAAGCGGATCGCCGTCGCCGCCGGATTGCCGTCGAGGATGCGGAAATCGATGTTGCCGAGCGCGGAATAGAAGGTGCCCGAATTGGCGTCCGGCACGTCCTTGTTGAACGGTACGCTGCCCGGCGGCGGGAACGCGACCGCACCACGCTGCGCCGGGTTGCCGCCTGGCCGGGCGCCGGCGAAGATCAGCATATGCGCCACACCGCGCTGGAACCCCGGGGTATTGGCGCCGAGCAGGATGACCGGACGCTTCGCACCGACGCCGAAGATGCGCACGCCGGGCCAGAGATAGACCGTACGCGTGATCCGCCAGGTGCCTTCGGGCAGGAAGACGATCCCGCCCCCGCCCTTGTCCGCCGCCTTGTCGATCGCCTGCTGGAGCGCCGCGCTGTCATCCGCCCGGCCATTGCCGACGCCCGCCACCGTGATCGCGTTCGGCTCGTCGGGCCGGCTGACATAGACCGACTGCGACGCCGCGGGTTGGATCACAAGGAGCGCGAGCAGCGCTGCACAGGCCCCGATCAGTCGCTGGTACATGGTGCGCGTGCTCCGGACGAAAAAAGGGTCCCGGCCTTGCGGCCGGGACGAGTTCCCACGGGAGGTGGGGTTCGGTCAGAAGTTGAAGCGGATACCGGCGCGATAAGTCCGGCCCAGCGTATCGTAGAGCGCCGGATTGACGTCGAGCCCGGTATTGGTCTGCGGCGACGGTTCGGGATCGTGATCGAACAGATTATCGACCTTGAAGTAGAATTTGACATTCGAGGTCACGTTGTACGTCCCGCCGACATCGACATAGAAGGCGCCCTTCATGAAGTTGCGGTCGATCGTCGGGTGGTTGCCGGTCGATGCAGGGCACGCCGAGGTGCAGACGACATATTGATTGCCGAACACGCCGTCGGAGAACCAGCGCTCCTGGACGGTGAAGCTGAAATCGTCGTTATCGTAGGTCTGTATCGCCAGCCACTTCCAGTCGGGCGTGTTGCCGGTATTGGCGCCGGCCTGATCGACCCGATCGACCCCGGCAACGCCCGCGTCGACGACAAACTCGCGGATATGCGTGCCGAGCGCGCGTACGGTAAAGGCGCCGGGCAGGCCCAGCGGCCTGCTCCACCGGTAGCTCGCCTCGATATCGAACCCGCTGGTCTTCCACGAGGCGAGATTGAACGGCTGGACGTTGATGAAATTGCCGCCCTGGATCGGGCTGTTGAGCACGAATCCGCCGCAGAACGCCTGGTTGCCCTCGAAGCAGAAGCGAACGATCTGGTCCGCCGACAGCGTCGAGACCACGCCGTCCAGCTTGATGCTGTAATAGTCGAACGACAGGCTGAGCCCGGGCAGCCACGACGGATTGGCATAGACCGCGCCGATTTCGGTGTTGCGCGCGATCTCCGGCTTGAGCGCAGGATTGCCGACCGTGTTCTGGAACGCCTGCACCGCGCCGGCGGGCGGGAACGGATTGGCAAAGTTCGGCAGCGTCGTCACGGTCGGCGCGGCGAACAGCTCGGACAGGTTCGGCGCACGCACGTCGCGCGAGGTCACCGCGCGCAGCCTGAAGCCGTCGAGCGGCGTATCCCAGGTGCCGCCGATCTTCCATGCCCAGACGGTGCCCGACGTGCTGTAATGCGTCACGCGGCCCGCACCGTTCAGGTTCGCGCGGCCGATCCCGCCGCCATCGAACAGCTGCAAGTTGAGCTCGGCGAAGCCCTCGTACACGTCATAGGCGCCGCGGCCGTTCTTGTAGTTGCCGGCCGCCCAGTTGCTGCCCAGCGGCGCGTTGAGCAGCGGGTCTGCCGGATAGGCGGCGTTGTTCGGGCTGAGCGCGCTGACCCCGGCGCCATAAGCGTCGGCATTCACCTCGTAGAATTCGTGGCGATATTCACCGCCGAACGCGAGCGTCAGCGGGCCCGCCCACAGATCGAACAGATTGCCCGAGAGGTTGACGCTGGCGACGTCCTGAGTGAGCCTGGTGTGCTGGAACGGACCATTGGCCGGCGTGACATACGCGAGCGCCGCCTGAGACGGCGCGAACCCGCCAAAGATGTTGATCGGCTGGCATCCCGCCGCGCGCGCCACCGGATCGGCACAGACGATCGCGCCGTTCAGCGTGACTGCGTTGGTCGCCGCGACATACCGGTTCTGCAAGACGATGTCGTTGACGTCGATGTCGGAAAGGGTGACGCCGTGCGCATAATAGGCGTCATAATTCCAGTCGCCGCCACCCACGCCGAACTTACCCTTGAGCCCGCCGACGAAGCGAAACTGGCGCCGGTCGGTAAAGACGTGGGGGCTAGGAAATGCGCCGTTGCTCGACCCGAAGTTGAAGTTGGTGATCCCCGCGGTGGTGCAGCGATCGCGGACAAGCTGCGGCAGATAGGGGTTCGCGCACTGGACCGTCAGGTTGGGGCGGTTGTAGCCCGGGCTCGGCTGGTTGTTGGTCTTCACCTGCGCTGCGCTGACGGTGACGTAGAATTCGTTGTTCGGCGCAAAATCATAACCGATCCGGTAGAAGCCGGTGACGCGCTGGAGCTCCGACGCCAGCGACGCGCCCGAGCCGACCGCCCCCGACAAGTCGCCGCCGACGCAGAAGCTGTTGCCGGGGAAGCAGTTGCTCACCCGGCCATTGCCGAGTGGCGCGCCACCCGAGCCGTAATTGAAATTGTACGGCGCGCCGTTGACGTCGAAGGCGATGCCCTGGAGCGGGCCGTTGTTGATCAGCCCGTAGAGCGCATATTGATAGGGCTGCGCGTAATCGCGATAGTTGAATTGCGGCAGGCCGTTGTTGGTCTGCCCGGTGTTGAGCAGGGTCGAGGCGAGGTGCCAGTCGCGCTTGCCGGCGAGATCGATCCCGAAATTGCCCGGGCCGACACCGCCGTCATGCGCATATTCGCCGCTCACGATCACATGGAGCTTGTCATCGGCAAAGGACCCGCCCCAAGCGGCCTGGGCGAGGATCTGCTCGTTGTCGCCATAGGTGGTCATGCCGCCCTGGACATTGCCCTTGAAGCCCGCGAAGCGCGTGTCGGTGATGAAGTTCACCACGCCGCCGACCGCGTCCGAGCCATAGGATGCCGAGGCGCCGCCGTTGACGATGTCGACGCGCTTGATCAGCAGCTGCGGGAACAGGCTGATGTCGGGCACGCCGGTAACGTTCGCGCCGACGACACGCTGGCCGTCGAGCAGCGTCAGCGTCCGGATCGCGCCCAGGCCGCGCAGCGAGAAGGAGCTCAGGCCCTGCTGCCCGCTCGACGTGCTGAACGTGCCCGTCGCAGTGCCCGTCGAACCTTGCAACGACGGCAGCTGCGCGATCGTATTGAAGATATTGGGCTGTGCGTTGGCAGTGATTTGCTCCTCGCCGATCACCGTGGTCGGCGTAGGCGCCGTGAACCCGCTGGCGATGATGCGCGATCCGGTGACGATGATATCGCCTTCGCGCTCGGACGCGGCGTCGGGCGTGGCTTCGACCTGCGGCACGGGCTCCGCCTCCTGCGGCACCGGCGCGGTCTGGGCATGCGCGGCCCCGGCTAGCGCCATGGCGACGATCGCCGTCAGGCTTACGCCGCAGCGCTGGCGATGAAGTGCGAAAATCCGCTTCATTGGTCCTACCCCTCCGTTGTTTCTTGTCAGTCTTGTTCTTGGGCGGCGTCGACTTCGCCGATCATGGCCGCCCGCAAAGTTTATCCTCAGCCCGTCCCCGCCGCACGTACGACATAGGTCGTAGCAACCGGCTCAGGGCCGGGCGGCGTAGAGCGCATGGTGGGTGAGAATGAACAGTGTCCGCCGGTCCGGGCCGCCGAACAGGATCTGCAGCGGGCGTTCGGGCACGTCGATCCGCCCGGCTTCCGAGCCGTCGGCGCCGTAGACGAACACCTGGCCGTTCGCGACGAAGACCCGGCCGTCGCCATCGACTGCGACGCTCTCGCCGCCGCGATTGGCGAAGGGCTTGAGGTCGACGATCGTGCCGCCCGCTCCTACCGCGCCGCTATAGGTCACGTTTTCCGATCCATTGGTGACGAACAGCCGCTCGCCCTGCCGCGCGCTCACCAGCCCATTGGCGTTGAGCCCGTTCGACCAGCGCCAGCCGACATGGTCGGTCGGCCCCTGCTGCCACACGCGGAACGCGGGAAGCGCGAGACTGCCGTCGGGCGAGACATATTCTTGCGCCTTGGGCGTGGCCGCTTCGCGCGCGAACATCTCGGCAAGCGTGGTGAATTCGTAGCTCTGGTGGTCGAGCTGGTCGCGGAACTCGCCATTGTGCCACCAATTGACCGGAAGCAGCGTCGCGCGCCTGGCCCCGTCGCGCACCGGCGTCGGCTCGATCCGCGTGAGCGCGTCGGGCGGCCCGGCGGGGTCCAGCGAATAGACCGCGCCCTTTGGCCCGAGCGACGACAGCACGAGCAGGTGTCCGGACTTGTCGATTGCCAGGTTGACCGGGTCGAGCGCGTGATCGCGGACAATCTCCAGCCCCCTGGCTTGCGTCCAGCGATGGATGCGCTGGAAGCGCCGGTCTATGAAGTAGAGCGCGCCCTTGGCATCGACCGCCGCGCCCGAAATCGACCAGAAGCCGTCCGCGACCTTGTCGACTTTCACTGTGCCCGGCGTCGGCGCAGCGATGCTCCGCTCCGCCGCGCCGATATCGAGGCTGGCGAACTCGCGCTCGCGCACCGTCAGCCCGCGCGTCACATCCTCGATCGCATTGTCGAACGGGTATTTGCTCGCACGCAGGAAGGTCCCGCAGCCCTCGTCGTCGCAGCTCGCATAGCCGCTCTCACCGTTGACGTGGACATTGCGGAAACGGATGTCGCTCGAATTGAACAGCTTCACGGCGCTGCGCTGCGGGGCGTAGCTGCGTGTCACGCGATAGCCGTGATAATTGGCGAACAGCAGGTTGCGCGAGTTGCGAATCTCCAGCCCCACGGCGTTGGGCCCGTCGCCGACTTCCTGCTCGGTCTGCGGCGCGAGGAACTCCCAGTTCTCGACATTGTCGAGCACGAACTCGTTGCGGGCGTGGTGCTCGACCGACATCTCATAGACATGGCCGGGCGTGCTGGTGTTGGTGACGGTGAAGCCGGCCGATGCGAACGTGTTGGGGCTCCACACATTGGCGAAGGTGCCGCCGCCGCCGTCGGTGACCCAGATGCTTGGATATTGCGCGTCCATCCGGCCATCGGTCACCGGATCGCCGGTGCGGGCGGTCAGCGACCCCAGCGGCTTGCCGTCCGGCGTGGGCGTGCCGCCGCCGCCCATGATCTTGACGTCCTCGACCAGGCTGTTCGCGCCCGATCGCCATAGCAAATTGGACGCGCGCGGATTGACGCGACCGGTGAACAGCCCGAGCCCGGACAGGATATTGTCGCCACCGCGCGGCGTCTCGAGGATCGGTGCCACCGGCCCGACCCCGGCATGGCGTGGGCTATTGTCGGGAATGTAGAGCTGGGTCAGCGCGGGATGCAGCCCGATCAAAACGCTATCGGGGCGGAGCTTCAATCGGTCGGTGACCTTGTAGAAGCCGGTCGGGAAATAGAGGGTGAGACGCGTATCGATCGCGCGCTGGATCGCGGCGGTATCGTCCGCCTGACCGTCGCCCATAACGCCGAGCGTGCGGACGTTCACCCAGCTCGCCATTTGCGGCAAGGCGCGGATGGCCGGCTTGCGCCGGGCGGGCATCCGCTTCAGGGGCTGGACGTCCGCCTGGGTCGCATAGACGCCGTTCTGGCCGAGCTCGGGCACCGCGAGACCATAGCTGAGCGAGGCGACCTTATAGGCCCTGCCCTTGCCTTCGATCATCCGCCCGCTGTCGCGGAAGCGCGCGAACACCGGCGTATCGACTGCCAGCGCATTCTCGAAGCCGATCTGGGTGAAGACTCTGTCCTCGTTGGAGATCACCACCGCGGCGCGGCTGACCTTCTCGAAGCGGACGTCCTTGCCCCATAGCGAGTCGCTGTAGCCGCGATCGATCTCGATCCCGACCGGCGTGTCGCGGATCGCGACATTGACCATGGTGAGCCGTGCCTCGTGCTCGCGGATCGCGGCGTCGCGCTGTCCCTCGAAGGTCGAATCGAGCAGCGTGAACTGCCAGGCAGGCGAGGTCTTTTCGGAGACGATGCCGTAGCGCCCGCCCTTGAAATGGACGTTCTCGATGACGTTGCCTGCTTGGTAGACGCCGGCAAAGGCGGTGCCGAGGCGAAACTCCATGTCGCTGAGGAATGCGTGCTGCGCCATGCGGAAGCGCACCCCCGCGGCAGCCGGATTGCCGTCGGCGATCTCGATATCGACATTGCGCATCGACGAATAGAACGTGCCCGAATTGGCGTCGCGGACGATCTTGTCGCGCGGCACGACCGTGGGCACGGGCACGGGCACCTGGCCGACATTATACTGGTCGCCCCCGCCAAACACGATCATCGTCGAGACGCCCTGCTGGAAGCCGGGCGTGGCGGCGCCGAGCCGGATCACCGGACGCGTGGCGCCCACGCCATAGACGCGCACCCCGGGCGGGACGACGAGCGTGCGGGTGATGCGATATTTGCCTGATGGCAGAAACACGAGGCCATGGCCGGTCTCGTCCCGCGCGCGATCGAAGGCCTGCTGGAGCGCCTCGCTGTCGTCGGCGACGCCATCGCCCTTGGCAGTCACCGTCACGGCGCGCGGTTCGTCAGGGGCCGTCGGAAACACCGATTTTCCCTGGGCCCATGCCTGCACCGGCATCGTGAGCGCCGTCGCTCCGAGCAAGCCAACCAGAATGCCACGCATTGTCGGACCTCCCTCGTCAATCGGTCCGCTGGCTAGCCCGGTCTCCCGCCGACCGCATCTGCGACCAAGGTCGTAGTTCCCAATCCCACAGCGCCGATCCAGAAACGCATGCGCACCGATTGCGGTGGGAGCCGCTGGGCATAGTTTTCGAGGACGCCCGATTGCCGCCTTTTGCTCGCCCCGCCATGCCCTTCGCCGTGATCGTCATGGGCGTGAGCGGGTGCGGCAAATCGACATTGGGCGCGCTGCTCGCCGAGGCGCTGGGGTGCCGGTTCCTCGAAGGCGACGACTATCATTCGCGTGAGGCGGTGGCGAAGATGCGCAGCGGACAGCCGCTGGAGGACGCGGACCGCTGGCCCTGGCTCGACCGGCTGGGCGCGGCGACGGCCGACGCCGTCGCCGAACATGGCACCGCCGTAACCGCGTGCTCGGCGCTGCGTCGCCGTCACCGGGACCGGCTGCGCGCGACGATCGGATGTCCGGTGCACCTGGTCCTGCTCGAGAATAGCCGCGAGCGCCTGGTCGAACGCCTGACGGCGCGCACCGGGCATTTCATGCCGATCGGCCTGCTGGACAGCCAACTCGCCACGCTGGAGCGGCCGCTCGCGGAGGAAGATGCGCTGGTTCTCGTGACCGAACAGCCGGCAAACAGGCTGGTGGATGGCGTTCTTGCGCGGCTCGCAGAGCGGCAACGCATCGCCTGAAGCAATCCCCTCGGCGCAAAACCTGTTGGACAGGTTTTATCGCCACGCGGGGACAAAATCACAACAAGCGCCAGATTTCGTCCCTTGCGGGCGTATGATCGCGAAATAATGGCTTGAACCTGTCCAACAACTTCGCTTATGGTAGCGTTAACGTATCCACACAACCCGAGTAGCGCAAGCGAACCGGTATCGTTGCAGATGGATCGGCATAAGGGAGAGGCAAGGATGCACGGCGCGACCGATCTGCATGACGATCTCGGCCATCCGGGGATCGGAACTCCACACCCGTCTCCGCCCTTGCCGCAACTCACCCCCACCCAGATGGAAGTGCTGCGTTGCGTGCGGAGCGGCCTGCTCAACAAGCAGATCGCCTACCAGCTCGGAATAGCCGAAGCGACGGTGAAGGTTCACATGACCGCCGTCATGCGAAAGCTCAATGTCCGCAATCGCACGCAGGCCGCAATCGCCGCCGGGCAGCTCCGGCTGGTCGCCTGATCGCGGCAGCCTGAAGGTCTTCCCGGCAAGGACCGGCACGCGCAACCGGTAACCGAATCCGTCCGCGCGATTTCAATGTAATTCGGCGCGTCGAAACGCCACAATGCGGCCTGCATCAAGGGGGCGAAAACATGCACGACCAGCAGACCATGGCCGGGGCGCCGCCGATCTCGCCGCAAGGCGAAGACACGCTCCGCCGGATCAGCCGCCGCCTGATGCCACTGCTCTGCGTCCTGTATCTGATCGCCTATATCGATCGCCAGAACGTCTCCTACGCAAAGCTGGAGATGGTCGATGCGCTGGGCCTGTCCGAAGCGGCCTATGGCCTGGGCGCCAGCCTGTTCTTCCTCGGCTATTTCCTGTTCGAGGCGCCGGCGAACATGATCCTCGCCAGGGTCGGTGCGCGGCTGTGGTTCGCGCGGATCATGGGCACCTGGGGGCTGATCACGCTCGCGCTCGGCTTCACCCAAGACGCCACGATGTTCTACGTGCTGCGCTTCCTGCTGGGCGTCGCGGAGGCGGGCTTCTTCCCCGGCGTGCTCTATGTGCTGACACTCTGGTATCCCCAGGCACGGCGCGCGCAGATGGTCGGCTGGTTCATGATCGCCAGCGCCGTCGCCAACGCAGTCGGATCGCTGATCGGCGGCGCGCTGCTGGAGCTTGGCGGTGTCGCCGGCCTTGCCGGCTGGCAATGGGTGTTCATCGCCACCGGCATACCCGCCGTGCTGCTGGTCCCGGTAGTGCTGATGGCGTTGCCCAGCACGCCCCAGGACGCACGCTTCCTCAGCGCTACGGACAAGGCCTGGCTCGCGGCCGAACTCGCCGCCGAGCCTAAACAGGCGCTGGAAGGATCGGCATGGCGTGCGCTGCTCGATCCGCGCGTGCTGATACTGGCCGGACTCTATTTCGGAATGCCGCTCGGTGCCTATGGGCTCAGCTATTGGCTGCCGACGATCGTCAAGGGCTTCGGCGCTTCGAACCTGCAGAACGGAGTCATCAACGTGATCCCGTGGGTCTGCGTCGCGTTCGCGCTATGGGCAGTACCGCGCCACGCCGCGCGGTACGGCGCAAGCCGCTGGCATATCGTGGCTCCCTTGCTGGTCGCCGCGGCCGCCCTGCTCGGTAGCGTGCTGCTTCCGGGCGCCGCAGTGAAGTTCGCCTGCCTGTGCCTCGCCGCCGCGGCGGTCTTCGCGGGACAGCCGATGTTCTGGAGCGTGCCCCAGCGCCTGCTGACGGGCGCGCATGCTGCCGCGGGCCTCGCCGCTATCAACTCGGTCGGCAATCTGGGCGGTTTCGTCGCGCAGAACGCCGTCCCCGCCGTGCGCGACGCGACGGGCAGCAACCTGGCGCCGATGGCCCTTCTCTCGGTGGCGCTGGCGCTCTCCGCAGCGGGCTTCTTCGTGCTTCTGCCCAGAATCACCGGTAGCAAGCCAAACGCCTAACTTGCGGGAGCCCCGCGCCGCGCCGCGATGTATCGCGCGACTTGCTCGTCGAGGATGTCGAGCGGCAAGGCGCCCTGCCCCAGCACCGCTTCGTGGAAATCGCGGATGTCGAAGCGTGCGCCCAGCTCCCGCTCTGCCCGCGCGCGGAGTTCGGCGATCCTGAGCTGGCCGACCATGTAACTCGTCGCCTGGCCGGGCCAGTTGAAATAGCGATCGACTTCGCGGCCGATATCGGTGTCCGAAACCGAGCTGTTCGAACGGAAATAGGCGACCGCCTGGTCGCGCGTCCAGCGCTTGGAATGGATGCCGGTGTCGAGCACCAGCCGGATCGCTCGCCACACTTGCAGCGACAGCATCCCGAACCGGGCATAGGGATCCTTGTAGACGCCCATCTCGTTCGCCAGCCGCTCCGAATAGAGCCCCCAGCCCTCGGTATAGGCGCCATAGCCGCCGAACTTGCGGAACTTGGGGAGTCCGGTGAGTTCCTGTTGGCGCGCGATCTGGAAATGATGCCCGGGCGCGCCCTCATGCGCGGCGATCCCGGCGACCTGGACCTTCTGCGTCTGGTTCATGTCGACGAGATTGACATAGTAGATGCCCGGCCGTGACCCGTCGGCCGAGGGCCGGTTGTAGAAGGCAGTGGAAGCCGTGCCTTCGCGCCACTTTTCCACCGCGCGCACCTCCAGCGGCGCCTTGGGCAGCACGCGGAAATAGCGGGGCGCCACTTCGAGCACCGACGCAATCACGGCGCGTGCATCGCGCAGATACTCTTCGCGACCCGCTTCGGTGTTGGGGTATTTGAACTTCGGATCCGTCCGGATTTGATCGAAGAATTGTTCGAGCGTGCCGGTGAAGCCGACTTCGCGCTTGATCGCCTCCATCTCCCGGCGGATCGCGGCGACTTGGCCGAGGCCGAGCGCATGGATCTGGTCGGCGCTCAGGCTGGTCGTCGTCGAGCTCTTCAGCCGATCGGCATAATAGGCTGCGCCATTCGGCAGGCTCCAGGCGCCGAAATTGCCCTTGGACCTGGGCTCGACTGCGTCGAGCGCGGCGAACAGCGACGCAAAGCCTCGCTGGAACGGCCCGGTGAGCGCGGCCTGGGCGTCGGCAAGCAACTTGGCCTTGGTCGCTTGCGGCGCGTCCAGCTTGCCGACCTTGGTGCGGAAATCCGCCATCAGCGTCGAATCCGGGCCATTGTCGAACGGGGCGCCGGTGATGACCTTGCGCGCATCGGCACGCGCGGGGGCGAAATTGACCTTGTTGGGCACGATCCCGGCGGCGGCCTGCTCGCGCATCAGCGCGGCGACTTCGCGCATCACCCGCTCGGTATCGCGAAGGCGCGCGATATAGGCTTGTGCATCGGCGACGCTGTCGACCTTGTGATTGTTGATGAGCAGCACCGGGATGGCCCCGGCCGGGCTGCCGTTGGTCGAGACGGGAAACCGCAGCTTGCGGAAGCGGAACGACTCCCGGCTCCGCTCGACTTCATATTCGAACAGGCGATAGCTGACCCGGGCGCTTTCGCTCAGTTGCTCGGGCCGGAAGCGCGCGCGCATCTCTTTCAGTTGTTGCGCGGCGAGGTCCTGCTTACGGCGCGCCGCCGCGTCGGTGTAATCGTCCAGCCGATCATAGTCGGTCTTGAACCCCAATTGGGTCTGCGCTTCGGGACTGAGGCGGATCTGGGCGTCATAGGCCTGGTCGAGAAATTCGAGCAGCGCCGCATCCTGCGTTTCCGCCTGCGTCACCTGCCCCGTGGCCGGAGCGCCCGCCTGCAGGAGCGGCACGACGGGGAGCAGCATCAGAAAGAGAGCGGGACGCATTAAAATCTCCTATCGCATCGGGGCGTTTTCAGCCGAATGCGAATCTCCTGCCGTTTTTGGGGCGGGCTAGCAACGCCGCGACGCCCTCCGCTACAGATCGGGCAAAGACGCACAGAATCGCGATTGTACGAAGGAGGGGATCATGGAGGTACGCCGGACACTATGGGCGATGCTGTTGCTGCCGGCGGCGGCATCGGCACAGAGCGCGACTGAGCAGGCGCGGGCGATCGCAGGCGAGCCCGTTTCGGCGCCGCAGCGCCTGACCCTCGTCGATCTGCCGCACCCGACGGGAAAGCCGATCGCACTGTTCGACGGGCGCAGCCTGGACGACTGGCAGCCATGGCTCGGCTATCCCGACCCTGCGGTGACCTACAAATCCAGTCCGAACAGCGCCGCGATCGGCACCGGCCGCGACACGCGCGGCGACTTCGCGGTCCGCCAGGTCGATGGCGCGCCCGCGATCTGGATCAAGGGCGAGACCTGGGGCAGCCTCGTCCACCGGGCCGACCTTCGCGACTATCATCTCCGGCTCGAGTATAAATGGGGTGCGAAGACCTGGACGCCGCGCGAAACGCAGCCGCAGAACAACGGCTTGCTCTATCACACCCATGGCGCACCGGGAGAGGTGTTCGGGACGTGGCGTCCGTCGGTCGAGTTCGAGATCATGAAAGGCTCGACGGGCATGATCGTCACCGTCGGCACCAGGGTACGCGC
Organism: Sphingomonas sp. LM7; assembly: GCF_002002925.1. NCBI lineage: Bacteria > Pseudomonadati > Pseudomonadota > Alphaproteobacteria > Sphingomonadales > Sphingomonadaceae > Sphingomonas > Sphingomonas sp. LM7. The sequence continues at coordinate 1,348,298 of NZ_CP019511.1, forward strand.
GAAGACGACCGTCGCGTTTGATCCGTCGCTGATCGCGCCGCACCTGCGCTTTCGCGCCGGTGGCCGGGAAATCGACATGGTCAACGGCACCCTGACTTGGAATGTCGAAGCCGCCACCGATGCCGAGCGTCCGGCCGGCGAGTGGAACACGCTCGACCTGTACGTCCTGGGCGATCGCGCGATCCATGTCGTCAACGGCGTTCCGGTCGCCGAGGTGCGCGACCTGGCGGTCATCGGGCCCGACGGCACGCGGCAGCCGCTGACGCATGGGCAGATCCAGCTCCAGTCCGAAGGCGCGGAGACCTGGTTCCGCGCGATCACCGTCGAGCCGATCCGCAGCCTGCCCCGGCTGGTGGCGTCGGGCGGCTAGCGCAGGACTTTCGTGACCACCGGCCGAGCGGTCCCGATCGGCAGCTTGCTCACTTCTCAATCATAGGGGAGCAGGCCCCGCTCGTGCGGTTCACGCGCGAGTCGATCGCCTGGATCAGCGATCCGCGAACCGCACTGCGAAATACGCGACGGTCCCGCCGGTCGGGGAGGCCAGCATCGCAACCAGCACGCCGCGTCCATCCTGGCCGCGCCACGCCTGTGCGAGTTTCTTGCCGGGATCCGCGCCGGGCAGCGCGACCGCCGTGGCACCGCGCTGACGCGCCAGATTGTCGATGCGCTTCGCGATCGCGACCCAGGGGATGTCCTTCCGCACCGCGAAAAGGCGCTCGCCTTCTATCGTGACGCCGTCCTTGGACACGTCCTGCGCCAGCCCGTGCAATGCCCGTCGCTCCGCTGGATCGGTGCTGGGTCCGGCGCCGGCCGGTGCCGGCAGCGACGCGAGGTCGAACCCGCGGACAAGGCCCAGAAAGGCAAACAGACTCAAGAGCGCCGCTTTCAGCAAGGGATGTCCTTCACGCCGAGCTTGCCCGCTTTGCGCGAACCGCTCAACCCTGAACGCATGAGCTTCAGCGCGGTGCCGGCCCGACGGTGAACGCCTCGGCGCCGCCGGTATCGGCGAGGGTGCGCAACGGCACTTCCATCGTCGGCGATGCGGTGTCCTTCCCCTCGCCTACGTTCATGTTGGTGCTCCACGGATTGCGCACGGACACCATCCATTCGCCCTCGGCATTCTGGTGGATGCCCTCGACGGTGTAGACATGATTGTCGACCAGCCCGTCCTGCGTGCCCTCATTGCCGCGGATCTTGTCCCACAGGCTCTGGTTCTCGGGGACGGTCCACAAGGTCACCGGGCGGTGGTTGGACAAGGCTGCATCGACTTGCCCGGCCATCCGGTCGAGTGCCGAATTCTCGCTTTCGAAAAAGCCCTCGGAATAGCGGATCTCGTCGCCGCGATCGCCGGTGATCGCCTGCATCGCGTCCTGAGGCCAGCCGCCATTGGCGATCGCGGTATAGCCCTCGGTCAATCCGTCGGCGGGGTTGCTGTCGTGGATCTTGGCATAGGCAGTCTCGGCGACCGCGGGCCAGATCGGGCCGTCGAGCCCGCTATTGTCGGCAGTCGATCCGCCCAAACGTGCGAGATTGTCCTCAACTTCGGCCTGGGTGACGGTCACCGACTGTGGATCGCCGTTACTGTCATGGAGCTGGACAGTGAAATTGCCGGTGCCCGCGTCGAAGCTGATCATGTTGCGGACCGCATCGGGCTGCTGCTGCGCCAGCGCGCCCAGCGTGGCGACGAAATAGCAGTCGCCCAGCGCATCCTGGCGGATGTCGGCGGAGGTCGGGCCTTGGGCGCCGTAGAGATCGGCGGCGTCGAAGCGGACTTCGGCGGGCTTGGTGCCGCTGCCGCCGCCGTCGATCGGGATACGGAATCCCGGCACCGACACCGACGAACCTGCGAGCAGCGACTCCAGGTTGAAACGGGTTGCAATGCTTCCGGCGGCCTCGAGCATGCCGACTCTCCCAATTCTTTCACGCGACCTATGCGCCCTGCGCGCAGCACCGGCGATAATCGGATCGATTATGGCGCACAGGGTGCGCGCCCGGCATCTAGTGCAGCATCCGATCGAAGGACGGCGCGCGATGCAGGTAAACAGAGCAGCCCCAACCAACACGGCGTCGACTCCCCCGTCGACCCCGCCCTCAACGTCGAAAGACGCAGAGGCATATCGTTCGGACTGGCAGCCGTCGCGCGTAACTCCGGCGCTGCATTCGGCGCCATCGGCATCCTCCCCCCGGACCGATGGCGCCGACTCCCTCCAGCAGCGCGCCGCCAATGATCAGGGCGCACTTCCCTTCGCCGCTGGCACGGGCAGCGCGTCTGCAGTCGAGCCGGTGCATCTCGCCACGCTGTCGCCGGTCACCGGCGCGACCGGACCTTCGGCGCCGAATTTCGCCGCGAACGACGCGCCTGACCTCCAGCAAGTGCACACCAACGCGCTGCTCGCCAAGGACGTCTATAACGACGTGCCCAGCCCGCCCTCGGGCTATCGCGCCGCGAACGACGCCGATCTCGCCCGGCTGGGCCTGACCAAGGACATGCTCGAGCAGCCCGGCGAAAGCAGCTTCCGCGCCCGCGTCTATGTCAGCGGCGAAGCGGGGCAGGAAAGCTACACCGTCGTGTTCCGCGGCAGCCAGTCGGGGGACGACTGGAAGAGCAACGCCCAGCAGGGCATCGGTCTCGATTCGACCCATTACGCCAACGCGCTGGAGATCGGGAAGAAGCTCGCGCGCACCGATGCCGATGTCACCTTGGTCGGGCATTCGCTCGGCGGTGGGCTCGCGGCGGAGGCAGCGATCGCCTCGGGCCGCCCGGCCGACACGTTCAACGCCGCAGGGCTGCACCAGAACACGATCGAAAAGGCACAGGCCGTCGCCGAAGCGGCCGGCCGCGGCACTTCGTCGATCAACAATTACCGCGTACCCGGCGAAATCCTGACTTCGTTCCAGGAGGGCGGCGACCGCGCTGTCGGCGCGGGGCTCGGCAGCCTGGTCACCGGCGGCATCGGCGGAGGGATCGTCGGCGGCGCAGTGGTCGACCTGCCCGAAGCCTATGGCGCGCAGCACGATCTCCCCAATGTCCGCCCCGAGGACGCGCAGTGGTGGGACTCGATCAACCCGATCGATCGCCACAGCATGGACTGGGTTCTCGCCGGCACCGCGGCACAAGCGGGCCGCTGAACGGTTGACGCACCACCTGCGATAGGACGAGGGTGCGGCGTGTGCGAAAACTATTCCTCCTCAGCCCCGCGCTCGCGCTCATGACGATGGGCTGCGAAAGCGATGCGCGCGCCGATTGCTTCGTGCCCGGCACCGAGCTTCCGTCGCGCCGCGATACCCTCACCGACCAGCGGCTGGGAGCCGCCGCCCGCGACTTTGCCGAAGCGCTGTACGACGGCGATCTGGCCAGGGCCGGGCAATTGCTGCGCGGCGATCCCGGGCTCGCCCGTCGACGCGTGGGCACGCATTACGACATGCTGTCGGTCGCGCTCTCCACTTGCCGTGCCGAAGCGGTCGATCTCGTCATCCGCGGCGGCGCCCCGCTCAACGGCGTCGAAGACAAGGGCCTGCCGCTGCGCCTCGCGCTGCGCGCCAAGGATCCCGATTTCGCGCGTCGGCTGCTCAAGGCCGGGGCGAGCCCCAATCCGGCAGGCATGCCGAGCGGACCGATGCGCACCGCAATCACGCTCAATTCGCTCGGCGCAGTGCGGATGCTGCTCGATTTCCGCGCCGACCCCGAGGTGATGGAGGCGACCGGCAACCGCCCGCTCCACACCGCGCTCGACATGGAGCATTTCCGCATCGCCGAACTGCTGCTCGATCGCGGCGCAGATGCCTGGGCGATCGACAGCGGCGGCGCCAATCTCGGCACCGCCGCGACCACCAAGATGCTCACCGATTCGGCCGAGGAAGCGCAAGCGCAGCAGCGGCTGGCGGCGCAGCTCAAGAAGCTCGGCTGGCCCGAGCCGGTGCCGTCGTTCCGCGAAGTGCGCAATGCCGCGGCGGCGGGGCAATGGCCGCCCGCAGGGACGGGTGCGAAGCCGGTGCCGGCGGAAGTGCTGGCGATCCTCAAGGCGAATGCGCAGCGGGCGAATTAAGCTACGTCCCAACCCCGTTCGTGCTGAGCTTGTCGAAGCACCGTTTTCTTTCTGCCTGCGTCGGGAGAAGGAAGGACGGCCCTTCGACAAGCTCAAGGCGAACGATGGTTAGGTAAACGCCGCCTCGGTCGACAGGCTGCCCAGCGCCACCCCCGCCTCGCGCAGCTGCGCTTCGAGTTCGCGCATCGTCCCGTCATAGGGCGGCGCGCCGTTGCCGAGCAGCAGCGACACGTCGAGCGCGCCCGCGGCGTTGCGGACCAGCCGCGCGCCGGTGGCGGGCCAGGCGCCGTCGCCGAAGGTCACCGTGACTTCCTTGGTGCCCTTGCCGTTCTCGCGCGTCCACAGATCGGCAAGCATCTGCGCGAAGGCGCCGGGATCGACATGCGCCGCGGGCATCACGGGCATCGGCATCGCCTGGGGCTGGGTGTGGCCGGCAAAGCCGAACAGCCCATCCTGCCGCTCGCGCGCCTCGCGCTCCTGGCGCAGCGACGCCTCGCGGAAATCGCCCGCTGCCTCGCGCTGCTGGACCGGCACTTCGCCGCGGCGATCGGCCTGGGCCAGCCCCTTGCCGAGCTTGGGCGCTTGCGTGCCCTGATCCTTCACGGGCACTTCCTTGGCCTGGAACTGGCTGCGCGCCTTGCCGAGCGCATCCTTCATCGCGCGGACATCGTCGGGAGCCGGCTGGTTGCCGCCCTGGATCGGCGCACGACCGAGCTGGCGGATCGGCTTGGCTTCCGAAGAACTGACGCGAGTCATCACGACTTCCTTGCTTCGAGTGTGTCGAGCGCGACGCGCTCTTCCTGCCGGCGCTCCCAGCGCCGCAGCGCCTGCCCGGCATGGTCGGCAAGCCGATCGTGCCGCGCGCGCGCGAGAATCATTGCCTTGCGCCGATCGGCCTCGGTCTCGCCGCACAGCCGCTCGCCCTCGCGCGCGTCGTTGAGCGCGCTGCGCGCCACCGAGCGGCGGAAATGGCTGCGATCGACCATTGCGAGCAGCCGCTCGGCCTCGGCCGGATCGGTGGCGAGATCGGCATGCGCCTGCGCCATCGCACTGTCGGCGATTTCGGCGGCAGCATCGGCATCGGCGCGCTCGCGCTCGGCCGCGGCGGTGGCGGCGCGCGCTTCGGCCAGCGCGACCGCGGCGCTCTGCATTCGCACCGCGCGCAGCCGGACCAGCGACTTGGCCTGGCGCTGTTGATCGCGCGCGGCCGTCATCCGGCGACGCCGCGCAATAGCATCAGCGAGGTCTGGAAGTCCTCGGAGCGGTTGGTGTCCTGGCGCAGCAGCGTGTCGATCTCGGGCTTGGCTGCGATCGCTCGGTCGGCGAGCGGATCGGCACCCGCACGGTATTCGCCGACCTGAACGAGGAACTCGATCTCGGCATGCTTGGCAAGCAGCGCGCGGACCCGCGTCGCCGCATCGCGATGCGCCGGATCGGCGAGCCGGGGGAACAGGCGGCTGAGGCTGCCGAGCACATCGATCGCGGGATAATGGCCCGCCGCGCCGAGCTTTCGCGACAGGATGACGTGGCCGTCGAGGATCGAGCGCACTTCCTCGCCGATCGGATCGTCGCCTTCCTCATCCTCGACCAGCACGGTGTAGATCCCCGTGATCGATCCGACGCTGTCGTTGCCGGCGCGCTCGAACAGGCGGGGCAGCTCGGCGAAGACCGAGGGCGGGAAGCCGCGGCGCACCGCGGGCTCGCCCGCCGCGAGCCCGATCTCGCGGAGCGCGCGGGCGAAGCGCGTGACCGAGTCCATCAGCAGCAGCACGTTGCGGCCTTCGCTGCGGAAGCCCTCGGCAATGGCCGTGGCGTGGTGCGCGGCGCGGACGCGCTCCATCGCCGCGCGATCCGAGGTGGCGCAGACGATCACCGCGCGGGCGAGGCCCTCCTCGCCCAGCGCATCCTCGATGAACTCGCGGACTTCGCGACCACGCTCGCCGATCAGCGCGATGACGATGACATCGGCCTTGGCAAAGCGCGCCAACATGCCGAGCAAGGTCGACTTGCCGCCGCCCGCCGCGGCGAAAACGCCTAGCCGCTGGCCGCGGCCAAGGGTGAGCAGCGTATCGATCGCGCGTACGCCGGTGGGCAGCGGCGTATCGATCAGCGCGCGCTCCATCGGCTGGGGCGCGGGCGCGTGCAGCGGCCTGCGCTGGAGATCGGGCGCGAGATCGCCCTTGCCGTCGATCGGTCGCCCACGCCCGTCGAGCACGCGGCCGAGCAGCCCCTCGCCCCAGGGCACCAGATCCTCGCCGCTGCGCACGATCACTTCGGCATCGACCGAGAGCCCGCGCACGTCGCCGAGCGGCGTCAGGATCGTCGCCTGCCCCGCGATGCCGACGACTTCGACGGGCACGACACGCCCGCTCGACGGCTCGATCACTTCGCAGAAATCGCCGATCCGCGGGGCGATGCCGGTCACCTTGAGCGTGGTGCCCAATATCTCGACCAGCCGCCCGCGCCGTTCGACCGTCGGGCTGCGCTGAAGCCCGGCGAGCAGCTGGTCGACCGTGGTGACGGGGCCGTCAGCCATGCAGCGTCTCGGCCCACATCCGCTCGATCTGGGCGAGTTGGGTATCCAGCCCCGCATGGGTGCGCCCGAGCGCAGTCTCGATCACGCAATCCTGGTTGCCGAGCGCGGGATCGCCCTCGACGCTGAGCCCGGTTCGCCCGTCGAGTTGCACCCGGACCATCTCGACCGCACCGGGCGCGACGCGGACTACCGCCACGCTGTCCGGCGCAAGCTGCGCGGCGGCGCGCTCTGCGAGGCCGGCCACCATGACGCCGTCGTCCAAGTCGCCGGCGATACGGCGGATCACTTCGAGCGCGAGGCGGGCGATGTCCTTCTGCCGTTCGCGCTGCAATTCGCTGTCGCGCATGGCGATGCGGAACAGCTCGGCCTGGCGCTCGGTCTCGGCGGCGGCGAGGCCTTCGTCGCGTCCGGCGGCGAAGCCTGCGGCATGTGCGGCCTCGCGCGCGGCGTCGATCGCGCCTTCGGCGCCGCTACGCAGGTGGCCGGCCTCGGCAAACAGCGCGAGCGCGTCCTGCACCTGGCCGACGTCCCGCGCAGGAACCAGCGGCTCGTCGGTCAGCGCAGTCGCGAGCCGATCGGCATGGAGGACGAGGAAAGTCATTCGCGTGCCGCCTCGACTGCCGCGTCGACAAAGGCATCGAGTGCATCGCGCGGGCACGCCAGCGCCAGATGGTCGGCGCGCCACGGCAGATAACCGCGCAACGGCATCGGCAGTTGCTCGCGCAGCAGCGAGAAGCCGTAGATTTCGAGCTCGTCCGCGTCGAGCCAGCGCGCGGGCGCTTTCGGCATCGTCGGGATCGTCGCGATCGCCCAGTCGAGCAGGTCCTCGCCCGCAACTTCGGCGAGCTTGCCGAGCCAGGCACCGTCGATCGACCCGGCCAGCGTATCGCCCATCCATAGCAATGCGACGCGCAGCGCCAGCTTGCGCTGCGCGGCGGCAGGCAGCCGGAGCCAGGCCGGGGCACTGGGCAGATCGGCGAAGCACGCTGCCGGATCCTCGCAGCCGTTCAATTGCTTGAGCAGCAAGGCGGCGCGGCGCGAGCCGGGCCCGCCCTCAACCGCGACGAGATCGTTGCCGATCGCCGCCAGCGTCGCGCGTTGCTCGGCTGCTCTCATACGCCACCCTCACGCCGGGCGACCGCGTTGCGCCGCTGCTGCCAGCGCCGCAGGCTCGGATAGCCGAGCGCGGCGATGAGCAGGAGGAGCCCCGCGATCGCGACGCCGACCAGATTGGCGTTGAGCACGTCCCCGCCATCCTTGCGTGCCACCGTCGGCAGCGGCTGGGCCGGGAAAGTCTCGACCGAGACGTTCTCGTATTTGAGGCCCTGGACCGAATTGACCACCAGTGCCTTCACCTTGCTGATCTGGGTCTCGATATTGGCACCGTTGCGGTATTTGATGAACACCGACGCCGAGGAAGGCTGCCCGGTCTCGGCCAGCGGCTTGTCGTCCGGCATCACCAGATGGACGCGCGCCTGCACGACGCCGTCGATCTCCGAGATGGTGTGCGACAGTTCCTGGCTCATGCCATAGACCAGCCGCGCCTTCTCCTCGGTCGGCGAGGAGACCAGCCCCTCGCGCTTGAACACTGTCCCCAGCGAGGCGAATTCCTCGCGGGGATAGCCCTGGCTGTGAAGCACTTCGACCGCACGGCTGAAATCGCCTTTGTCGGTCTGCAGCGTCCAGCCCTTCTCGCCGGCCTCGGTCTTGGTCGCGCTGATCCCGGCGCTCTGTAGCACCGCGATCATCTCGTTGGCCTGGGTCTCGGTGAGCTTCGAATAGAGCTCCGCCCTGCCGCACGCGGCAAGCAGAAGGCAGAGCCCGATCAGGGCCGGGCGCATGTTTCGGGCAAACTTGCCCATGTCAGTTCTCCATGCGTGAGACCGGCAATGCAGGCCTCACGATTGCTGCCGGAATAGCTGCTGGATGCCGTCCGACGTGCGGTTGGCGATGTTCGAGGTCAGCTGGCAGTGGAACATGAACTCGTGGCACTTCATGGTCAGATCGACCACTTCGCCTGGGGTCATTTCCGATCCGCTCGCCTGCGCGGTCTTGGCGTATTCGGACACGCTCTTCGCCTCGCCGTTGACGCGCTCGATCTGGCTGAACATCGCCTGCATCGCCGGCCCCAGCGCGTCCGCGCCGACGCCGCCGCCAGGACTCATCGCCGAGAGCGAGCCCTGGAAGCTGGTGATATCCGAAACCGACGCGTTCGGGCTTGCCTGAACGAGGTCGGCCGGCATGGGGGCGAAGGCGGAACTCGCCATCGCCCCTGCAATGGCTTCGATCGACATGATCGCCTCCGATTAGTTCTTGCGGGCCATCGTCTCGAGCGCCTTGCCGACGCTGTCGATCGAGCTCGACGAGCTGTTCGCCATGAACGACATCCGCATCGATTCGGCCGTCAGCTTGGTGATCTGCGAGGGATTGTCGCTGCCGTTGTTGCCGACCTCGTTCGACATCGCCTCGATCCGCGTCGCCTGCTTGTCGAGCGTCTGACCCCAGCTGTCCGCCAGTGCCTCGAACCAGGTTCCCGGCGCCGAGCCCTTGTTCATCTTGTTGCCGGTCAACGGCGAAAGCGAGATGTTGGTAAGTCCGTTCGTGATCGAATTCGACATGACTCTACTCCTTCACACAACAAATGGTCAGAACTTCAATTGCGTCTCCCGGCCGTTCTTCTCGAAGAACACCGTGTCTCCTTGGATGGTGATGAGGCGATGGCCGCTCGGCATGATCGCGCCGGCGAAATAGCGCGCGCCATCTACGGTCTGGATATAGGCCGGGTCGCCAGCGACGACGGTCGAGACCTTCCTGGTCGCGTCGGCGATCGTGCGGATCGGCGTGTCGTCGCGCGGCGGTAGGTCGTCGCGGAAGACCAGCCGGCCCAATTGCTTGACGTCGCTGCGGATCGCCGAGGCGAGCTTGCCGCGCTGGTCCTCGGTCATCCGCGTGACCCGCAGCTCGACGCCGGTGCGCGAAATCGGCCGACCGACTGCCTGGAGGCCGTGGATCCGCGCCACTTCGGCGGCGGCCTGGGCCAGCTCGGCGCTGGTCTGCAGATTGACCGTCGCATGGATGCCGCGGTCGCGCAGTGCCTCCTGCGCCTTCAGCCGCTCGGCATCGTTGGCGACGACGCCGCTGACGATCACGCCGCCGGTCGCCGGATCGTGGGTGGTCTTGAGCGGCGACAGTCCGGCGCCGTTCAGGACATGCTCGGCGCGCATCGCCTCGTCGCCGCGCAGCCCGAGCGCGTCCATCGTCGGCACGGCCAGCGCCGCCCCCGCGGCCAAGGTCGCGACTGCGCCGACCGCGATCGCCCGCTTGCGCGTGAACCAACCGCTGACATGCCCGCCGGCCTTGCCGAGCAGCAACATCGCCTCGTCCTGCGCCGAGGGCGGCGGCAGCGGCGGCGCGGGCGTGCTGCCGGCGATGCCGCTTGCCTCGGCCCAGCGCGCGCTCTCGGGATCGCCCCAGGCGAGCGCGACACCGCCGATCGAGAAGGGAACATATGCCGGAAGGATCGCCGTCTGCCCCTCGCCCACATGCGAGCCGAGCAGCAGCGCCTCCCCGGTCAGCACGGTAATCTGCGCTCCGCCGTCACCATCGACCAACAGATCGACGGCAATGCCCTTGGTCGCGGGATCGCGGATGACGACATCCTGCCAGAACTGATGGCCAATCGACACGGTTCCGCTCGTCGGCAATTGCTTCTCGGTGCCGGCGAGCCGGCCGTTGAGCACGCGAAGAACGGCAGGCAAGGTCATTGCGCCGGACGCTCCCCGTTGGTCGTAGACGGGATCGTCGCGGATTGCGCCCCCGCCGGCATCGGCGCCGCGGCCGCCAGAGGCGCACGCGAGGCGAGCGGCACCAGCCGCGGAGTGATCAGGAACAGCCGCTCGGTATGGCCGCGGCTCTTGTTGCGGAACTTGAACAGCTCGCCCAGCAGCGGGATGTCACCGAGCAGCGGCACCTTGGTCTCGTCGTTGGTCTCGGCGTCGATCGTCATCCCGCCGAGCAACAGGCTCTCACCATCGACGACCATGCCCTGCGTCGCGACGCTGGCGCGATCGACCACCGGGATGTTCTCGACCATCGAGTCCGGGCTGATGCTGCCGTCCTCGATGTTGACCAGCACGCGGATGCGGGTCTGGTCGTGGTCGCGGAAGACGTGCGGGTTGACGCGCATCACCGTGCCGGCGGTGACGTTGAACAGATCGACTTCCTCGCGGCCCGCGACCTTGACGTAGAAGGTCCGCGTACGATCGAACACCGCCTCGACGTTCGACAGCGTCATGATCTGCGGGCGCGAGACGATCCGCGCCGCGCCCTTGTTCTCGAGCGCGGTGATCCGGCCGAGGAACTCGCGCTGGCTGCCGATGATCGTCGAGATCGTGCCGCCAGCGCCCGACGGCGTGATGTTGTTGACGTTGGAGCGGCGGTCCGAACCGGGGATCGGGAAGAGCCGGGTGTCGTTGGCGGTGCCATCGCCGAACAGCGCGCCGAAGCCGCCGCTGCCGAAGCGCCAGTTGATGCCCAGGCGCTGGAGCTTGTCGACATTGATGTCGATGATGGTCGCTTCGATTTCGACGATCTGCGGCTCGACGTCGAGCGCGCGGATCAGCGAGTCGTACGCCGCCATCCGCTCGGGCACGTCGCGCACGACGATTGCGTTGAGATAGGCGCTCGGCTCGATGCGGACGACGTCCTGCGTCAGCGGCGCCGCCAGCCCCATGCCGCCGTCGCCACCGCCGAGGACTTCGGTCGCAGCGTAATTGCCGGCCTGCGAGGCATCGGGCGAGACGCCGTCGAGCCCCTGCCCCTTCAGCCGCGGCTGGCTCTGGCGGACGAGCCGCGCGCCCAGCGACGGCACCACCGCGCTGCCACCGGGCTTCTGATCGAGCACGAGGTTCTGGAGGATCGAGGCGAGCCCGGGGACGCGCGTCTCGCGGCCGCCGGCAGTGACCAAGGTATCCTCGGCGCGGGCGTAGCGGAGATAGAAGACGCGGAATTCGATCGGCTGGCTGACCGGCCCGCGCGGCGCATCATAATAGCCGCCACGGCCTCCGCCAAGCGCGCCGCCGGGCGCGGCCGGGGCGCCATCGGCGAGATCCTGGCCGCCGCGCGCCATCGTCGTCACCTGCTCGATGAAGCGCGGCGTGCCGCTGACGACGAGGCCATCGGTGGTAACGCGCAGCATGTTGCGCCGATCGGGCAGCCGTTGCGCGCGCGCCTGGCGTGCGACGCGGTCCGCAGCGGCGCTGCTCATCGGAAGATTCTGCACGCCGAGCTCGGTCGGCGCGTACACATAGATCGCGGCGCCGTCATAATAGGAGATCAGGCTGAACGCCTTGGCGATGTCGCCATAGATCTTCTCGACGGTCCCCTGGAACACGCCGTTGACCGTGCCGGTCAGCTTGGCGCTGGGCACCACCGGGCGCCCGGCCTTGCCGAACAGATCGCGCAGGAATGCCGCGATCGGCTGGTCACGCGCGACGATCGACACCTGGGCGCTCTGCGTGGCAGGCGCTGTCTGCGCATGCGCCGCTAACGGCACCGGCAGCGCGGCCATTGCCACGAACAGCATCGACGGATTCTTATACAGCTTCAATCAGCCCTCCGTTGTTATTCCGCCGCAAGTGCGGCTTGCGTCTCTTCCGCCAAAGCCCCTGGCGGCAGTCCGATCTGGCCGACCATTTCCACCGAAGTGGACGGCGAGAGTTCGTTGAAGGCGAGCACCGGCAGCTCGAATAGATCCGGCTCGATGAGCTTGCGCACCGAACGGCGGACCTCGAACGAAGTGACCAGCGCGTCGGCGCCGGTCTCCGCCGCGGTCCGCCCGATCGTCGCGACCAGTTCGCGCGCCACTTCGGGCTTGACCGCGAGCCGCTCGACGCCGTCGACCAGCCGGGTCGCCTCGCGCACCAAAGTCTCGAGCTCGGGCGTCACCACCAGCGCGCGGATGCCGCCGCCCTGCGATACTGCGTCGAGCAGATAGCGCTTGAGCGAGATGCGCGTGAGATCGGCGATCCGCGCAATCTCGCGCTCCTGGTTCGCCGCCTCAGTGAGACCTTCGAGCACATCGCGCATGTTGCGCAGCGGTACTTCCTCCTCCGCGAGCCGGCGCAACACATCCGCGATGCGCGCGGCAGGAACGGCGCGAACGGCTTCCTTGACCACTTCGGGATAGTCGTCGCCGACCCGGTTCAGCAGCCCGACCGCTTCCTGCACGCCGAGGAAGCGCGACAGATTGCGCCGGATCAAGCCCTCGACTGCGGCGACCACGGTCTCGGCATCGCTGCCCTCGCCCGCGCCGACCGAAAGCTCGAAGGCGAGCAGCCGCCAGGCACGCGGGCCATCGGGCGCAAGGAAATGGATCGCGAGCCGCGGTAGCGGAACGCCGCTGCGATATTGCAGCCGCTCGAGCATTGCAGTCAGGCCCTTGGACAGCTCGGCTTCGTCCTCGACGCTCGGCTGGGGGCCGGAGAGCTGGAGCAGCAGCGGCACCACGGCCTTGGGCGCCTCGGGCTCGGCCAGCAGCGTCACAGCGCGCGGTGCCTCGCGCCCGCCGCTGAGCAATTTGCGCATCGGCCCCGAGTGACGAACCATGTGCGGCTTGAGGCGCGGATGCATCGCCGCGCCGGAGAACAGCGACAGGAAGCCGAGCCCGATGAACACCGCGGCGGGGAAGCCGGGGATCAGCGCCATCAGGAAGCAGATCGCACCGACTGCGAGCAGCACGCGGGGATTGGCGACCAGTTGGCGGTGCATCGCCTGGCCGAGATTGGAATCGGTCTCCTCGTCGGTCGAGCGGGTGACCATCAGGCCCGCCGCCATCGCGCCGAGCAGCGCCGGGATCTGCGCGACCAGGCCTTCGCCGATCGTCAGGATCGAATATTTAGACGTTGCCGCGCCGATCTCCATGCCCTGCTGCATGACGCCGATCGCGAGTCCGCCGATCAGATTGACGATGACGATGACGACCGAGGCGATCGCGTCGCCCTTCACGAACTTCATCGCGCCGTCGAGGCTCCCGTGGAGCTTGCTCTCGAGCTCAAGCGTACGGCGGCGGCGACGCGCCTCGTCCTTGTCGATCAGCCCCGAACGCAGGTCGCTGTCGATCGACAGCTGCTTGCCCGGCATCGAATCGAGGCTGAACCGGGCCGCGACTTCGGCGACGCGCTCGGCGCCCTTGGCGATGACGATGAACTGGACGATCGTGATGATCAGGAACACCACCAGCCCGACGACGATGTTGCCGCCCGCAACCATCGTGCCGAAGGTGTGGATGATATCGCCGGCATGCCCCTCGACCAGGATCATGCGCGTGGTAGCGATCGACAACGCCAGCCGGAACAGCGTCGAGATCAGCAGGATCGACGGGAAGGACGAAAAGTCGAGCGGGCCCTTGATGTAGAGCGTCGTCAGCAGCAGCATCACGCCAAAGGTGATGTTCACGCCCACCAGCATGTCGATCAGCAATGTCGGCAGCGGCAGGATCATCAGCCCGACGATCGCGACGACGCCGACGATCAGGAACAGATCCGCAATGCGCGCCGAAAGCGGCAGCGGCTTGGCTGCATTGCTGCTGGCGAGATAGCGCTCGACGCTCATGACTGCCTCAGCGCGCCCTGCCGGTTTGCGCGGCCTGATAGCGGCCGACGACCTTCTTCACATAGGCTTGGGTCTCGCGATAGCGCGGCACTTTGCGCCCAGCCTTCATCACCGCGCCGGGGCCGGCATTATAGGCGGCGACGACCAGCGGCACGTTGTTGCCGAGCTGGCCCTGGAGCTGTTTGAGATATTTGGCGCCGGTGTGCATCGCGAGCACCGGATCGTCGAGCAGCGCATTCGGATCGCGCACGCCAAGCCCGCGTGCCGTCGCCGGCATCACCTGCATCAGCCCGAGCGCACCCTTGTGCGACACGGCGCGCTGGCGCCCGGCGGACTCGGCGTTGACCATCGAAGCGAGCAGATGCGGATTGATGCGATAGCGATAGGCGACCGACGCGATCAGCGCGTCGTTGCCGCCGCCACCCTTGGCACGCACGGCACGCGTCGCCTGGGCAAGCCGCTTCTGGAAGCCCGGCATGCTCACACTCACCGAATTGCGTTCCGCGAGGACGACGGGTTCGATCTGGGTTCTGACCTCGGTGTCCTGCGGTCCGCAGAGGCGCAATGCCTCAACATACCGGGTGCCGATCGCCCTGGCATTGCAATTACCCGCCTGGGCGGGGATTGCGGCAACGGCGACGCCACCGAACGCAACGAGCTTCAACGCGAAGCGAAGCGACGGGGCAGTGCTTGAAAAGCGCATACACGATCTCCCTGCAAACCCCTGGCTGGGGCGTTGCTGACGATCGTTTGGTTCGCATTGGGTCCTGCGATCCGGACTTTGATCCGGCCAGTAAAGGCTACGCCGATCGCTTCGCCTGGACACCCCCCGATTTCGTCAAGTCATCGCGGATTTTGACCGACCCATCCCGGCCAAATGGCGCTTCAACGTATCAGCAACATTCGTACCGGGTACGAAACGGTCACCGGATTGCCGTGTGATTTTAAGTGATTCGAGTCCATTTAATTACGAATTTACTTCGCTTTAGTGACAATTCTGCACATCGCCCGTGAGTTGACCTGCGCAGCCGCATCCACGAAAAGGCCCCTGTTTGGCACGCAACAGGGTCCTGCGCTCCAACCTTAGAAACCTGCTTCCCACGCCTCGATTGGCGTGGTCGGCAGGCGCATCTGGCGCTCTCCTCTCGTCCGTGGTTCGGGCGAGGCACGCGTATTGCCGGAGGTGCGTTTGGCCGAGAAGAACAACGGCGGCGACAAGACAGAGAAGCCGACACCCAAGCGGCTGCAGGATGCGCGCAAGAAGGGCGACATCGCCAAGTCGCGCGACATCACTGCCACCGCCACGCTGTTCGTCTGGCTGCTCGTGCTGCTGTTCGGCGCGGGCTATGCCGGAAACAAGATCGTCGAGCTGTTCGACGAGGGCTTCACCCTGATCGGCGGCAACGCGCCATTTCATACGGCGCTGTCGCAACTCGGCTGGAGCGCGATCTGGGCCCTGCTCGGTATCACGGCAGTCGCGCTGATTCCCGCCGCCGTCACCGGCGTGCTGAGCGAATTCCTCCAGGCCGGCGGCGTGTTCACCACCGAGAAGATGAAGCCCGCGCTCGACAAGCTCAATCCAGTCGAGGGCTTCAAGCGGATGTTCAGTATCGACAACCTCGTCGAGCTCGCCAAGACCCTGGCCAAGGCGGGGCTAATCGTGTTCGTCGTCTGGCTGGTGCTGCGCGGCTCGCTAGCCGACATCATCGAGCGCACCGGCCCGACCTTGCTGCCGGTCGCCGACACCGACGGCCGCGCCGCCGCCGCGTCGATCCTCGTCTTCACCGGCTCGCTGGTACGCACCGCGCTGCTGTGGACCTTCGGCGTCTTCCTGCTCGTCGCAGTGCTCGACATGGCCTGGCAGAAGCACAGCTACACCAAGAAGCTGCGGATGAGCATGCGCGACATCCGCGAGGAGACCAAGGAAAACGAAGGCAACCCGCTGATCAAGTCGAGCCGCCGCCAGCTCCATGAGGAATGGGCGAGCCAGAACGCGGTCGGCGCCACCCGCGACGCCAATGTGCTGGTCGTCAACCCGACTCATATCGCGATTGCGATCGCCTATGACGAAGCGAGTTGCCCGGTGCCGATGATGACCGCCAAGGGTGAAGGCCCGCTCGCCGCCGCGATGCGCGCCGCCGCCGAGGAAGCCGGCATCCCGATCATCCGCCACGTCCAGGTGGCTCGGAAACTCTACGAAGACGGCGCCCCCGACGAACTCATCCCGCGCGACATGTTCGACGCGATTGCCCAGATCATCCTGTGGGCAAAGCGCGTCCGCGACGGCCAGGCCGCCCCCGATCTCACCGAACCAGAACTGACGAGGCACCATTGATGGATTCGACGATCGGCACTGCGCTTTCCGGACTGCTGGGCACGATCATCGCGCTCGCGGTGGTGCTCGGGCTGGCCTGGGTCAGCCTGCGCGCATTGCGCAAATGGCAGGACCGCGGCCTGGGCGGACGCGACGGGGTGGCCGAACGCCAGATCCGCTTCGTCCGCGCGCTCCCGGTCGGCCAGCGCGAGCGGCTGGTGCTGATCGAGGCCGAGGGTGAGCTCATGCTGGTCGGTGTCACGCCGGGATCGATCTCCCTGCTGCGCAACTGGGGGAACGGCGCCCCTCCGGTGCCGACCGAGGATGGCGTGCCGCCCGCATCGGAGACGATCCAATGAACGCGCGCTCCGAACAGCTCCGCGCCAATCTCCGCTCGATCGACCAGCCGCGCGCGAATCTGCAGACGACGCTGATCGGCGCACTCAACCGCCGGCTGATCGACGAACTGCAGACCAGCATTCGCCTCGCCACCGAGCGTGATCGCCGCGCCGCGGTGGCGTGGATCCAGTTCCGCAGCGGCGAGCATCTGGTGCAGATCGCGCCGTTGCTGGTCGATGGAGCTCTAGCCCGCGTCTCGGGCGCGCAGGGCAGCGTCGATGCCGCCGCCGCCGCGGCCACGCTCGGCCGGATCGAGCCCTTGGTCGGCGCCCTCGAGCTGGTGCTCGGCTGCGAGCTTCAGCCCGCCGGCCTGCACAAGAGCTATACCGGCGAACCGGTGTTGCTGCGGCTCGACGCGACCACCGGCAACGGCGTGATCCAGCATCGTCTGCTGCTCGCGGTCCCGCCCGATATCGCCGTCGAGCCGCTTGCCGAGATCGAGCTTGCCTCGACGGCGATCGGCGGATTGCGGCTGCGCTGGACTGCGCGGTTCGAAGGGCCGGCGGTACGCGACGCCAGCCTGGCCGCGATCGCACCGGGGGACCTGCTGCTGCTGGGAACCGGCGTACCGGTCGCGAAGTTGTCATTGCCCGGCCGCAACGATGCGCCGCGCGCACGAATCGCGTTCAACGATGGGGTGCTCGTTTTGCAGGATGATGCCGCAATGGACGTACCGCATGAGGCACTCGCCGCCAGCTCTGCGGGCGGCGAGACCGGCTGGGCCGATGTCCGACTGCCGACCACGATCGAGATCATCGGCTCCGGGATGACCGCGGCGGAACTCGCCACGCTGGGCAAGGGCAGCGTGCTTCCCCTGCCCGTCGCCGGCGGCACCCTGCTGGTGCGCGTGATCGCCGGGGAGCAATGCGTTGCCGAGGGCGAACTCGTCGCGGTCGGCGACGGCTTCGGCGTGCTGGTCACCGGAGTTACCGCCGACGGGGACGCTTGATGGAACTCTCCAGCTTCACGCCCGGCTCGGCGCTCGTTGTCGTCGTCGCGCTGGCACTGGCGCCGTTCTTCGCGGTGATGGTCACGTCGTTCACCAAGATCGTCGTCACGCTGAGCCTGCTGCGCAATGCGCTCGGCCTCCAGCAGGTGCCGCCCAATATCGTCCTAAACGGCCTGGCGCTGATCCTGACGCTGTACGTCATGTACCCGGTCGGCCAACAGATCCAGGACCGGATCGCGGCGCAGCAGGTGGAGGGAAGCATGATGCAGTCCACTGCGTCTATCAGCACCGCGATCGATGTTGGCAAGGAGCCGCTGCGCGAGTTCCTCATCAAGCACAGCGATCCCAATGAGCGCGCCTTCTTCCTGCGCACCGCCCAGCGCGTCGGCAATCCCGAACACGCCAAGGAAATGACCGATCGCGACCTGATCATCATCATCCCCGCCTTCGTTGTGAAGGAGCTGAGTTTGGCCTTCCAGATCGGCTTCCTGATCTTCCTGCCGTTCCTCGTCATCGATCTCGTCATCTCGAACATCTTGCTCGCGATGGGGATGATGATGCTGTCCCCCACCACGATATCGCTGCCGTTCAAGCTGCTGCTGTTCGTGCTGGTCGATGGCTGGGTGAAGCTCAGCCACGGGCTGGTGCTGTCCTATGCCTGAGGAGAGAGCCCCATGAACGGCGACTTCATCGGCCTCACTAACGATGCGCTGTGGCTCGTGCTGATCCTGTCGGCGCCGCCGATCATCGTCGCGTCGGTGGCCGGGCTGCTCGTCGCGATCGTCCAGGCGGCGACGCAGATCCAGGAACAGACGCTGCAATATACCGCCAAGTTCTTCGCGATCGTGCTTACCCTGTTCGTCACCGCATCGCTGATCGGCGCATCGCTCTATCGCTACACCGACCGCATCTTCAGCGAATTCCCGGCGATGATCCGCCGGTGAGCGACTGGAGCGATCCGATGCTCCTGCTCGGCGTCGCGACTGCGCGGATCGCAGTCGCGTTCATGCTGATGCCGATCTTCTCGCCCGATCTGATCCCGGCGATGGTGCGCAATTCGATCCTCGTCTCGCTGGGCATCGTCTCGCTCACGCTCCAGCCCACGCTCGACGTATCGATGATGGGCTCGGGCCAATGGGGCGCGATGTTTGCCAAGGAAGTGTTCGTCGGGCTGGTCATCGGCTTTTTCTTCGGATCGGTGTTGTGGGCGCTCGAAGCCGCGGGGCAGATCATCGACACCAAGATCGGCGCGACGATGGCGCAGATCGTCGATCCGCTCTCGGGACACCAGACCTCGCTCAACGGCGCATTCCTCGGCCGTCTCGCCGGGATCGTCTTCATCTTCTCGGGCGGCCTGTCGCTGCTCGTCCATGTGCTGATGGAGAGCTATGCGCTGTGGCCGGTCGCCGCGCCGATGCCGACGCTCGACGCGCGCGGGCTGGCGCTGTTCGAAGCCGAATTCGGGCGGCTGATGGTGCTCGCCACGCTGTTCGCCGCGCCGGTGCTGACCGTGCTGTTCCTGATCGACGTTGGCCTGGGCCTGATCAATCGCTTCGCCCAGCAGCTCAACGTCTTCACCCTGTCGATGTCGATCAAGGCATTCGCCGCCACCGCGATCATCCTGCTGCTCGTCGGCTCGTTCGTCGAGGCGATCACCCGCGACATCCTCAGCCGGCCGGACTTGATCCTCAACATCCTGCGGGGGCTGATTCATTGACCCTCGCCGCCCCTGCCCCGCAGCCGATGGCCGAGGACGAGCGCCTCGCCGCGATCGCCGAGCTGCTGCGCAAGGCCGATGCGATGCCCGGCGCGCCCGAGCGCGTCGCGCTGGGCGAGCACATGATCGAGGCGGCGCGCGTGCCCAAGCGGCACCGCGAGGCGCTGCTGCGGCTCACGCCGACCGAGATCACCTGTATCCGCTTCCTCGGCTGGGGTCGCTCGAACGGCGACATCGCCACGCTGCTGCTGATGGCGGAGAATACCGTGCGAGTGCATTTGTCGAACGTTGCGCGCAAGCTCGAGCTCGATGGAATGCGCGAACTGGCGGCGCTGGCAGGGCTGCTTTTCTACCCCTCGGACTGAACTATAATCGGATCGACTAGCCCTTCCTAGTCGTTTCGCGGAGAGCAAGCCTCGAGGAAAAGTGCTGCAAGGTCATGGTCGATCAGGAGCATCGGCACCTGACCATCCGGCGGCAGGACCGCCTCGTGAGGAGTACGGCGATGTTTGGTGGCATTCTGAACAATGTAGTCAATCCGACCAATCTGGCGATGCTGGCGATGGGCCCGGGCGGCTGGGCCGCGCTGGCGGCGAAGACGCTGATGTCCGCGGTTGGTCAGCAGATCATCCAGCAGATCGGCGACAAGCTGGGTCTGCCGCAAGAGACGATCGATGTGGCACAGGGCGCGTTCTGCGCGTCGATAGGCGACACCCGCGGCGCAACCCAGAACCTGTCCGAAGTGATTTCCGGCATCGCCGACCGCACCGGCGCATCGCCCTTCGAGGCGGCCGAAGCCGAGCGTAACATCAACGACGAGATCGCCGACATCGCGACCCGCGCGTCGGAGAGCCAGGAAGCCAAGGACGCCAAGGCCAGCGGCGGCCGCAGCTGGCTGATGGCGATCGCCGAAGCGCTCGGCAAGACTGCCGACAAGCTCGCCAACGAGATGGACAAGATGTCACAGAATCTCGGCGAAGGCGAGAACAAGGCTTCGGAAAACCTCAAGTTCAGCGCCAAGTCGCAGGAGTTCAACCAGTTCTTCTCGGCATCGAACACGGTGCTCAAGACCCTCGGCGAGGCACTCGGACAAGGTGCCCGCAAGCAATAACCTCTCGCCTCTGGCGCAGGTGCGCCCCGGGACCATTCGGTTCCGGGGCGTCACTCGTTCTTCGCACGCGTAACTCAGGAGCCGCATATGCATCGCCCCGGTCCCCTTGCCAGCATCCTCACCATCGCATCGGCCTTCGTGCTGGCAGCGCCTGCGGCCGCGCAGGACGGCGTCGATTGGGGCGGCCTGATGTCGGGCATCGCCGAAGGCAGCGCGATGGACGAGGCGGCGCAGGGATCGGTCTCTTCCAACCGGCGCGGGAGTGCGCGCAGCACACGTGTAGCCCCTGCGCCCGCGGTGCGACTCACATACAAGCCTTCGATGGAGCGCCGACGCGCCAATTTCGCGCAATTCGTTGCCAAGACGCGCAAGAAGGATCCCGAAGGCGCTGCGCTGCTCGAGAAGGAACTCGCCTCGTCCGATGTGATCGGCAAGATGGGCCGCGCGCTCGCCGGCTATGGCATGCGCACCGATAATGTCGCCGACGCCTATGCCGCCTGGTGGCTCAATGCCTGGCTCGCCTCGCGCCAGCGGACCGACACTCCGCCCGCACGGCAGATTGCCGCAGTGCGCGCCCAGGCCGCGCGCGCAATGTCGTCCCTGCCGCAGATGGCAACGGCGAGCGACGCAGTGAAGCAGGAAATGGCCGAGGCCAATCTCGTCCAGACTGCGCTGATCGGCGCCTATCTCGAACACGCCAAGAACGATCCCGCGCTGCTGCGCCGCATCGCCGCGGCGGTTCGCCAGGGCGCGCGCGAGTCGGGCCTGAATCTAGGCGGGATGGAGCTCACCGACGACGGCTTTGTCGGCGGCGGCGTCGGCGCGGTCGACAATGAGTCGGTGGAGCAACCGGCGGTCGCGCCGGACAAGGAGCAAGTAGCAGCAGCGCGCGAGGAGAGCGGCGACGATACGATCGTCTACGCCGTCGGTGCGGCCGCGGCTGCGGGGTTGATCGGCGGGATCTGGCTAGCCCGAGGCCGCAAGCCGGGCATCGACCGCCAGGGCTAATCGTTGCGATTATGGCGCGCGCGCGCCGGTATCGCCACATAGGCGTGGAATGGAGATAGCCATGTCGATCGAGATTGGCGCGAAAGTCGGTAACTTGAGCCTGGGTGCGACGCTGGTCTCGCCGCGGCAGCAGAAGAACGATGCCGCGACGGCGACGCAGGAGCTGACAGGCGACGTCATCCGCGATGCGGCGAAACCCTCGCAGCTGCTGCAGGTCGGGCCATTGGAGCAATTGCTCAATACGCCTTCGCCGCTCGACCGGCTTTCGGAGACCAGGAAGTGATATGCCGCCGGCCCCGCCGGACGCAGCTCATGGAAACAGGATCATGACCAGTATCGACCGCCTTTCGGGCCTCTCGCCCCTTTCCCCCACCGGCCTTGCCGGATCAAACGACGCGCGCGGCGCGGCGATCGAGACGTTGGGCGAAATCGGCCACCGCGTGCTCGCCTGGGTCGATGCCGCGAGCCGGGGCAACGGCAGTGGCGCGCAGGCATGGAGCCAGACTGCCGGCAATGGCAGCGGCTTCGCGCCGGACATGGGCGAACTCGCGCGGCGCGGCGACGTCTATGGCCTGGGCGATATCACCCGCGACCTCTCGGCGCGCTTCGGCGCCAGCCCCGCGCAGGAAGGCGAATTGCGCCGCGCGCTCGATGATTTCACCCGCCAGGCGGTGGTCCAGATCGCCGGCCTTTCGGGCGCGAGCGGCGACCAGCAGATCGGCGGCGTTCGCGCTGCCCTCGACAGCGCTGCAGGGGCGGATGCGCCTGCCGGACTCGACGGCGTCATCGCGCGCTTCGAAACCGCCACCGCCGATCTTTCCGCACAAAATCGCGCCTGACGCGGAACCCGCGCCCACTTTCGCGCGTGCTACCCGCGTAATTCCCAATCCTGAGAGGTACTCGATGCCAAGGCCGTTGATGCTGCTCGCCGCTCCCCTGCTGCTGTCGGCGGGCGGGACGGCGCTGGCTGCCGACCAGAAGGCGACCGTCGTCTCGGCCGGGAGCGAGCAGGCAATCAAGCTTGGCAGCACCGTGATCTCACGCCCGTTCGGCGTCGAACTGGTCGATCACCTCGCGGTGGTCGGCAGCTATACTGTACAAGGCGCAC
The DNA here is from genome assembly GCF_002002925.1 of Sphingomonas sp. LM7. Lineage (NCBI taxonomy): Bacteria > Pseudomonadati > Pseudomonadota > Alphaproteobacteria > Sphingomonadales > Sphingomonadaceae > Sphingomonas > Sphingomonas sp. LM7. Next base: position 1,371,097 of record NZ_CP019511.1, read on the forward strand.
GGCTGCACCTGATCCGCGGCAAGAGTGGGTCGGACTGCCCCGCACGCTATGCCGTGATCGTCACACAGGCAGGCCAGGCGCCGCGCGTCACCGATGCGTTCGGAACCTGCAGCGCCGCGGCCAAGCCGCAGCTGCGCCGTGGCGTGTTCAGTGTGGCGATGCCGGCGACGACGGCCGGTGGCCCGCTGGTCCAATATCACTATGCCAATGGCCGGATGCACGCGCGCCAGGCCGCGCTCACCCAGGGCGCGGGCATCGTCGGCCCGGCGGCAACAGCCTCGGTCTGCCGGCCCGCACATTCGCTCGACGCCGCGGCACAGGCTGCCGCAATCGATTCGTTCGAGCGCGACTTTCCCAGGGCCTATCGCCGCACGGGTACGCTCAAGAAGGTCACATTCGGACAGGGCGAGTTGCGCCGCCTGACCACCGATCTCGCCTGCATGGCGAGCTGGCCCGCCGGCGAGCGCCGCGTGCCCGAGCTGGCAACGCCGCTGTTCCGCAGCAAGCAACATCGCGAAGCCGCCTTCGCCGCGCTCGAATCGGTCCAGCGCGATCCCGAAGCCGATGCCAATCTCAAAGCCGTGACGCGCAGTTTCTCCGCAGAGATGCGCTACCGTGCCGCGCTCGACCCGGTGATTTGAGCGACTGGCGTTCCCCGGCGAAGGCCGGGGCCAGTTTCGACCAACCCCGCGAGCTGATACCCGCCTCTCTAACCTGACAGCAACTGGACCCCCGGCCTTCGCCGGGGATCAGGTATCGAGCGCATCGCAAATCACGAGCAACAGCCTAAGCGTTCCGATTAGCGACCCGCCCGTTCGCCTCCGCTACCACGCTGCAACACCATCGTTTCTGGCGGAGTAAGGGCCATGACGGGCGTCTCTTCGGTTCAACAGACCCAAAGCAATTCGAGCAGCGGCAGCGGCGACAGCGGCTATGTCGTCAAGTCGGGCGACACCGTGAGCGCGATCGCGCGCGACAAGGGCGTTTCGCTCTCGGCGCTGGTCAAGGCCAACCCGCAGATCCTCCATCCCGATCTGATCCGCCCGGGCCAGCATCTCAACGTTCCGTCGGGTTCGGGCGCTGGCGAGGCGCCGCGCGAATATACGATCAAGTCCGGCGACACGCTCTCTTCCATTGCCGGGCGCTTCGGCACGAGCTGGCAGGCGCTGGCGCAAGCCAACAACCTCTCCAACCCCAATCTGATCTTCCCCAACCAGACGCTGACCATTCCCAATGGAACCGGCGCTACCGGGGGAAGCGGCGCCGTCGAGGGCGGATCGCCGGTCGGAGGCACCGGCAGCGGATCGGGCGACGTCGCGGCGATCGCCGAGAAATATCTCGGCCAGAACGCCTCGTCGCTCAAGGTCAACAGGAACGACAATCTGCCGATGAACGCCGGCGTTCCGTCGAACGTGTGCTGCGCGAACTTCGTCTCGGCGGTGCTGACCGAGGCGGGCCGGCTCCCGGCCGGGCTCCACACCGATTCGGTAGCCCAGCTCAAGACCAATCTACTCGCACAGGGCTGGACCGCGGTTCCCGCCTCCGAGGCCAAGCGCGGCGACGTCGTCATCATTCAGGGCGGCGGCGTCTCGCATACCGAGATCGTCTCGGGACCTGGCAAGATGATCGGATCGAACAACGTCAATGCAGACGGCACCCAGCGCATCTCGACCAACAACCTCAGCTGGGCGGTGGCCAAGGGCGCGGTGATCCTGCGCGCGCCGGGCGGCACCGGCGGCGGCGAGACCCAGGGCACCCAGGCGACCGGCGGAGTGGTCCCTACCGGCCAGGGCAGCCGCCAGGATCGCATCGACCAGGCGATCAGCTACTTCGAGGGCCAGGGCTGGACCCGCGCCCAGGCGATCGGTCTGGTCGCCAACCTCGATGCCGAGAGCAAGATGGATCCGGGCATCCGCCAGATCGGCGGCGGTCCCGGCTATGGACTCGCGCAATGGGAGGGTCCGCGCCAGCGCGACTTCGCTGCCTGGGCCGGCCACGACATCCGCGGCTCCTCGTTCGCCGAGCAGCTTCGCTTCATCCAGCACGAGCTGACGCACAGCGAGTCGGGCGCGGGCCGGGCGCTCCGCGGCGCGACCGATGCGCGGTCGGCCGCGGAGATCGTCACGCGGCTCTACGAACGGCCCGCCGACACTGCCGGCGAAGCCTCTCGCCGCGGCGATCTCGCGGCGCAGATGGCACGCTGATCGCGGAACGGCCAGCGGCGCGCGGCGTTCGACCAGGCATGCGGATTTCCATCCTGATCGCGCTCGGCGCGGCGACGCTGCTCCCCGGCTCGGTGGGCGCGCAAGGTGCAGCATCGCGCGAAACGGTGCGCTGCTCGATCAACGACGGGCCCGAGCGCGCCTGCAGCTTCACCGATCAGGCCGGGCGCAACGGCACGCACCGGATGACCTTCACAGGCCCCGGCGTGCGCGTGACCTTTGTCGGCCGCTCGAATAGCGGCTGGTGGTCCGGTCAGCTCAACGGCAAGCCGGCAATGGGATTCGAGCGCAACCGCGGCAACATCGTGTTCAGTACGAACGATCTCGGCACGCGCTTCGCCTGGTGGTATCCGCGCGACGCGCACGGAAGCTATTGAAGTCAGCGCGCAGTGAACAGCTGCGCAGGCGCGCCGTAACGCTTCGGCCAGTCTTCCCAGGCGACATCGCCCGGCCCGATCGCCTTGGCCACCACTTCCCATCCGCCCGCCTTGTGGCGCAGCAACGCGGCATAGGTCCGCGACACGAAGCCCTGCTTCGCAGCATCGCCAAGCGGCGTGCCGGAATAGTCGAACGGCGAGCCGTCCGCCTCCTGCATCGTCGCGAGCAGGAACGCCCAGTCGCCCTCGCGATGGAGCTGATCCACCCGGAATTTCGGCGCCTTGCCGAGTTCCGCCCGCACCGGCGCGCGCGCTGCTTCGAGCAACGCCGCGCGTGCGTCCTGATCGATGGTCATAAGCGGGCTCGCAACTCCAATCGCCGTCACGATGAGGATCGAATGCAACATGTCGGTACTCGCGTTACCCGGCCACTCGTCGTCCTCTCAAAACGGCAACGGAACATTGTGGTTCCGGCCCGGGCTAATCGCTTCGAGTATGGCGCAAAGTGACCTGCGACCTATCCTCGAACTGAGGTCCGAGGAGTATTGGCCATGTATGTTTCAGACGCGGGCGGCGGCGGTTCGGTCACCAACACAGCGCCTCCGGCGTGCGTGGCGGGCGACACACAGGTCAAGTCGGCCGTCGAGCAGACCGTCGCGGCGACTGAATTCGGCCAGCCTACCGATGGCGCGCAGGCATCGTATCAAATCCAGCAGACACTGGCGCGCGACGACCTGACACAGGATCAGAAGGACGAATATCTCGCCGCAGTCGTGCAGATGGCGGGCGGGCAATCGACCTTCTGCGGTTCGGTCGACGATCGCACGGCCGACAAGCTGCTGCGCGGTCTCAACGACATCGGCACCGCCTGGACCGATCCCGCCACCCCCGCGCTTCGCGACGAAGTGACTGCGGGCATCGCGCGCGGCGTCGCCGATGGTCGGCTCGACGCCGACGATCTCCACGGCCTCGTCTCGGAACCCGGCACGCATGGCGCCCGCCAGTTGCTGACCGGCGTGCGGGACGGCACCGCGCTGGCGTCGGTCGCGAACCGCCTGGTCGATGATGCGCGCGCGCAAGGCTACGACATCAACAAATACCAGACCGGTCCGGAAACGCTCACGGCCGCCGCCGACATCGCCAACATGGCGGCGGCCGGCGGCAATCGCTCGGCAGCCAACGCCGTCCTCGCCGAGGTGACGCGTGTCGAGACAAGCGGCCCGGTCGTCGGCGACATGACGCTGACCCAGGCGATGATGGCGACCACGGTGGGCGGCGGCCAGTGGAACAATCTCTATGCGCGAGACGGTTTCCACGCGCTTTCGGGACTGCTCACCTCTGCCACGCAGAATGCCGCCAACCAGCCCGGGCAGGACAAGCTGTTCGCCGGTCTCGTCCGATCCGGCGGCGAGGGCTATGTCGGCGGCCTGGAGGAAGGCGGGGATCGCGGCCCCGCGCTCGACCATCTCGGCAGCTATTTCGACCGCAATGTCGCCCGCCTCGCCGAGACGGACTGGCGGATGGACAATACCGGCGACTTCCACAACGGCCTCACCCGGGATTTCACCCGGAACGTCCTGCTCGACTCGGACTATGGCCGCAGCACGCAGTCTCAGGACGCATTGACCGGCGAGATGACGCGGCTCGCGCTGCAGATCGGGGACAAGAGCCTGTCGCCGGACCAGCGCGAAAGCGCCGCCAGCACACTTGGCGCAGTGATGGGCTCGCTCGAGCAAGCCGGCGCCGACTATATCGCCAATGCCGAGGGCAAGGCCGAGGCCAAGGTCGCCTTTGTCCGCCAGTTCACCGATATCGTCACCGACAAGCTGATCGGCAAACTTGCCGACAAGATTCCCGAGGGCGAAGTTCGCGGCGGCGCGACGAAAGCAGGCGGAAGCTTCGTCGATGCGCTGTGGCAGAAGCTCGTCGATCACGAGCGCCAGGCCGCGCAGGGCCAGGTCGACAAATCGACCGGCGGCATCCTCGATCTCGCGCAGGCGATCCGCACCACGATGGCAACCGGCGAGGCGAACCTGCTCAACGCCTTCGACCTCCGCGTCGAGCTATATTACGACAAGTGACCGCCTGGCGCCGAAGCCCCGGCGTTCGTCCGCCGCGGCTCCGGCGGGTGGTCAGCCTCTGATAAAGGCCAGGATGTCGCGGTTCACCACGTCTGCATGCGTGGTGATCATCCCGTGCGGGAAGCCGTCATAGACCTTGAGCGTGCCGTTCCTGAGCAGCTTGACCGACAGGCGCGCGCTATCGTCCACCGGCACCACCTGATCGTCGCTGCCGTGCATCACGAAGGTCGGCACGTCGATGCTCTTGAGGTCCTCGGTGAAGTCGGTCTCGGAGAACGCCTTCACGCCGTCATGATGCGCCTTGATGCCGCCCATCATGCCCTGGCGCCACCAATTCTGGACGAGGCCCGGAATAGTCTTCACGCCCGGCCGGTTGAAGCCGTAGAACGGCCCGCTCGGAATATCGAGATAGTTCTGCGCGCGATTGTCGGCTAGGCCTTTGCGGAAGCCGTCGAACACCTCGCGCGGCAGGCCGCCGGGATTGGCCGCGGTCTTGAGCATCAGCGGCGGAACCGCGGCGATAAGCACCAGCCTGGCGACGCGGCCCTCGCCGTGCCGGGCGACGTAGCGCGTGGCTTCGCCGCCCCCGGTCGAATGGCCGATATGCACTGCGCCGCGCAGATCGAGATGCTCGGTCACCGCCGCGGCATCGGCGGCATAATGATCCATGTCGTGCCCGCCATCGACCTGGCTCGACCGCCCGTGCCCCCGCCGGTCATGCGCGACGACGCGGAAGCCCTTTTCCAGGAAGAACATCATCTGCACGTCCCAGTCGTCCGCGCTCAGCGGCCAGCCATGGTGGAACACGACCGGCTGTGCAGTCCTGGGCCCCCAGTCCTTGTAGAAGATCTCGACGCCGTCCTTGGTGGTGACATAGTTCATCGCTTGGGTCCTTCTGGTGGGAGAGACGGAATGCCCGGCGGAACTGCGGGCGAGCGCTTCGAAGGGCAGCGCCGCAGCGGCGACCGTGCCGAGCCCGGCCGCGAGGAAATCGCGACGGAGCAGCTGTGTCGATTGGGGTTGGTCCTGGTTCGGCATGCGATGCTCCTCGGCGCTGGATCGATTCGACAATGCCGGTGAGACGCAGCTCCGCTCAATCAGACGAGGTATGTGCGCGGGCGGGCCAATGGGATCACGCAGCCTGTACCAAGGTCGAGGTCGCCCCCGCCAGGTCAGCGTGACGTCGAGCAAGTCCCAAGGCGCCGCGGCGGCATCGTCGCAATGGTCGCCCCTGTGGCGCGAAGGCGTGGCTGCAGCTCGGATAGGAATAGACCGTCACGCTGGAGTTGGCGGCAAATGCCTCGCGGATCGCACTTTGCGCGCCGTGCGAGATATATTCGTCTACCTCGCGGAGATCGACGAGCATCGACCAGCCGCACCTCGACCAAGGCATAGACCAAGCGCTCTGGCGCGTCGTCCAGCAACCTGAATCCATCCACGATAGCATAGGTGGTTGCAGCAGCGCCTCCCCCGGCCGGGGGATCATGCACTCGCGGAGTCCGGGCTTTCGGCCACAATCCCGTCTGCGATGATGCTCGGGCCAATGTTTCCATCCTGGAACCGACTGTGACCCTGATACCCAAGCCCCCCTTCCCGCCTGACGACGCACCAGCGGACAGCCGCTGACCATGCATGGCGGCGGACAGCGCGCGCAGGCGTTCACCGAGCCCTTGCCGGCCTTTGCCTGGCGTACCGACGCCGTTGGCAATTTCCTTCATCTCGATCCGCGCTTCCTCGAATGGCAAGGCGCCCGGATCGAAGACCACAAGGTCAACGCCGACGGCAGCTTCGCCTATGTCGATGCCGTCCACCCGGAAGACGCTGCGCGGGCCCTGGGCGCCTGGGCGGAAAGCTTGCGTACCGGCGTCCCCTATTTCTCGCAGCACCGGATGCGCGGTGCCGACGGCTCGTATCGCTGGTGCCAGTGCGACGGCGTGCCCGTCCGCGATGCCGCCGGCAGGATCGCCGACTGGTACGGCACGATCATCGACATCGACGAGTTCAAGCAGACCGAAACGCGCCTGCGCGACCGCGAGCATGAGCTGGTCCGGCTGGCGGACACCGTGCCGGTGCTGATCTGGATCACCACAGCCAGCGGCGAGCCGATCTTCATCAATCGCCGCCTGTGCGAATGGGCCGGGATCGAGCTGGCGGATCTCGACGATCCCGATCGCTCGCGGCTTGCGGCGGCGGTCGCACAAGCGGTTCATCCCGAGGATGCCTCCATCGTCGGCGCGGCGTTGCAGCACTCGTTCGAAACCGGCGCGCCGTTCGCGATGCGCTATCGCCATCGCTACGCCGACGGCGGCTATCGATGGGTGGAAGGCAAGGCCGAACCGCTTCGCGACGATGCCGGCCGGATCGTCCGCTGGTACGGCGTATCGCACGACATCGAGGACGAGATCGGCGATCGCGAGGCACTGCGCAAGGCGCGCGAGCGGCTGGCACGCGCGACGCAGGCAGCGAGCCTGTCGGCACTGTCGGCCTCGATCGCGCACGAAGTGAACCAGCCGCTCGCCGCGGTCGTCACCAATGCCCAGGCGTGCCAGCGCTGGCTGGCGGTGGAGCCCCCCAACCTCGATCGCGCACGCCTGACCGTCACCCGGATCGTCCGCGACGCCTATGCCGGCGCGCAGGTGCTCGACCGGATCCGCGCGCTGTTCGGCGAGACCGACCAGCAGCATGTGCCCACGCAGCTCAACCATGTTGTCGAGGAAGCATGCTCCCTCCTGGACGAGGAGATGCGTGCGCAGGGCGTCGAGGTCGTGCGCTCGCTGAATTTCGACCTGCCCCCGCTCCTGCTGGACCGCGTCCAGATCCAGCAATTGCTGGTGAACCTGATGCGCAACGGTGCCGAGGCGATGGAGACGATGGCGGCGCAGGGAGCCCGGCGGCTCGATCTGTACACACGGCGCGATGCCGATTGGGTCACGCTGGAAGTCCGCGACTTCGGGATCGGCATCGACGATCCGGACTCTGCATTCGAACCCTTTGTGACGAGCAAGCCGCGAGGGCTGGGAATGGGTCTGGCGATATGCCGCTCGATCGCCCGGGCGCATGGCGGCAACCTTCATGCCGAAGCTGCCGAACCCCTCGGCACCCGCATGATTCTTTCGCTTCCAACTCCCCCGCGCTGAAGGAAATCGCCGTATCAAGCGCGGGCCGACGGCTCCGAACAAGCCATCCGACGGATCAGTTATCGAAGATGGTTCTCGACTACCAGAACGGGTTCTTGCGGGCGCGCTGCGGGCCATAGGCCGCCAATGCGGGTACGGTCAGCATGATCTCGGTGCCTCTGCCGCGGCGGGCAGACACGCTCAGCGTGCCCCCGGCGTGCAAAGCGCGTTCGTCCATGCCGATGAGACCGAAATGCCCCTGTTGGCGCTTATGCGCCGCTTCCTCCTGATCGAACCCTCTGCCGTCGTCACGGACCACCACGGTCAATGCATCATGACCATAGGTGACCACGACCTGGACGTGCGCGGCCGCGGCGTGCCGATGTGCATTGCGCAACGCCTCTTCGGCGATGGCCGCGGCCTCCTCCGCTGCCCGGCGGGAAACCGGGCGGGGCGTGCCCTCGACGGTCAGCGCGGTTCGGGTGCCGCCATCCTGTGTCAGGGCCTCGAGAATATGGCGTATCCGCTCCTCCAGCGGCGGACCATTTGCCTCGTTGCGCAGATCGGAAACCTTGTCACGGCTTTCGACCAGCACCGCTTCCGCACGATCGAGCGCCTGATCGACCGAGCTGCGGAGCGGGTCATCGGGCAGCAATCGATTGGCGACGACCTGGAATCGCAGCATCAGGCCCTGAAATCCCTGGAGCAGCGTATCGTGAAGGTCGCGCGCGATCCGTTCGCGCTCGTCGAGCCGCTCCCTCAAAAGCGCGTTGAAGCGATGGCGCAGGTGTCGGATGCGCAGGGAATAGAGCAGCCAGCCGACGGTCAGCGCGGCCACCACGCACAGCAGGAGGAACCAGCGGGACTCCACGAACGTCGGCGGAATGACGATCTCCATGATGAAACCGGTCCGGTTCCAGACATGGTCGTCGTTGCTGGCGATGACTTGGAAGCGATAGGTGCCCGGGCCGAGCCCGGTATAGATCGCCTGCCGGCGCGCGCCCGGATCGATCCAGTCCGCATCGACGCCGGCCAGGCGATACCGGAACGACACGCGTTTCGGCACGCCCAGGCTCGCCGCAGTAAAGTCGATCTGCAGTCCGCGCGTGCCCGCTGCCAGGCGAAGTTGCGGCGCGGGCGCAATGGGCCTGCCGTCCGCCGAGACTGCGCGCACCACCACCTCGGGCGGCAGCGAATTGCGCGTGAGGCGGCGCGGGTCGATCGAATAGATCCCGGTCTGGTTGGCGAACCACAGGCGGCCATCCGCCGCTTCCACCAGATCGGTGAAGCCCTGGATGCTGCTGCGCGCGAGCACGCCGTCGTCCTGATCGAAAATGCGCAGCGGCAACGCACCCGATCCTTCCTTGAGCCGCGCCGACAGTGCGGCACTGGACAATCGCACCAGCCCGGCCTGCGACAACAGCCAGGTCTCGCCCGCAGCATTCTGCACGAGCCCGGATACGTCGCCGAACACGCCCTTCTCACCCGCCGGCATCATGCGGATGCGGCCGTCGCGCAGCATGCCGAGGCCGCTCTCGCCGCCGATCAGCAAACCTTCCGGCCGCTGGAGGATCGTGCCGATGAAGGTAAACGGGTTGGGCTGATAGCCCAGGATCATCCGGAATGCCCGGCCGCCGAACGCCGCGGTGTAGCCATAGCCGACATAGGTGACCACGCCGCTGCCGCCCTGCGCGATCATATAGGGGATCGTGCCCGGCCGGTCGTCGAACGACACAGCCTGCGGGTTGCGATCCTGTGAATCGTATCGGATCAGGCCGGAAGGCGCGATGCCGACCCACAGCCGCCCGTCGCGGTCTTCGAAGCACCGCGAGTCCGCGCCGAATCCTGCCGGCAGGCGCACGCTCCGGGCGCGTTCGCCGCCCACAAGCCGCACCGTATCGCGCATCGTGCGCACCCACACGCCCGCATCCCTTGCGGCACATTCAACGTCCTGCGCGCTGAGCCCCGCCATTGCCAGTGGCATGGCGCTTCCGTCCGGGGCGATGCGGAACAGGCGGCGATCGACGCGAACGAAGACCGTCCTCTGCCCATCGACGAGGAGCTGGTACGGGTTCTCCTCGATGGGAACCAGTGCAAGCAGCCTGGGATCGGTCGCGCTATTGTGGACCACATCGACGGGATGGAAGCGGTCGATCCCACGGTCCGTACCGACCCACCAATTGCCCTCGCGATCCTCGAAGGCGCCCGTCGCATACCCCGCCGCGCCGCCGGGGCTCTCAAACGTGGCGGTCTCACCGACCCCGGCCCGGCCGATGCCGTGCAACGCCACTCGGAAGATCCGGCGCGAGAAGCCGGCGATCCAGGCGTCGCCGTTGCGACCCACCGTGATCACCGCCTCGGACATGGGCGCCGGCAGGGTCGCGCGCGGTATCAATGCGTCGGACATGCCCGCGCCGACGCGTATCCGCGTCTGATCCGCGACGACGATTGCGCCATCCGGAGCTTCGGCAATCGCGCACGCGCCGTTACCGAGTTCCGCGATGACCGTCGGCGAAAACGAACGCGCGTCCAGCCGCAACAGCCGGCTCCGGGTCGCATCGCGAATGCAGACCCAGACCGAGCCGTCGCGGCGGACAAGCGCCCGCTGCGCGCGTCCGAACTGGCTATAGCTGCGCTTGGTCCATCGCCCGGCGGCGTAGCGATACATCGCGCCGCCGCTCACTGCCCATATCGCGCCGTCCGGAGCCTCTGCCAGGCTGTAGACCCAACCCTTCGGCGCGTCCGCGGCGTCAATGGAAAGAATGCGGCCTCCGCGAGCCAGCGCCACGCCGCCGAAACCGTAGCCGATCCACAGATCGCCACCGCGCGTGACGAGCAGCGAGCGTACGCCCGATCCGCCGACCTTCTCCAGCGTAGCAACCCGCTCGAACCTGACGCCGTCGAACCGCCAGAGACCCTGCGACGTCCCGATCCACAGGAACCCGTCGGGCGTCTGCGCAATTGCAGTGGCAGCGCTCGGCGCGCCATCCTCGACGGTGAAGGCAGTGCGCTTATATCCCGGCATCAGCGGCAGGGTCGGCCCGGCGGCGGCGGGCGATGCCCATGCCATCGTCGCCAGCATCGCCAGCTGCAGGATCCATCGCATCGCGCACCAACCCCCGAATGATGGACGTCGCAAGGCGTACACCTCCACCAGCCGCTCAGCCAGCGTGCCGTGCATTGCGGATGCCCTGATCAATGCCGGTCCGGCAGGCGCCCCTCATGCATCGTCCCGATCGCGCGAACGCAGCCTGATATTGCGGCGCCCGAACAACCGGGCATCCAGCGAGAGCGATCCGGGACCGGTCAGGGCAAGCGCAAGCGTCAGCGCCGCGATCAGCAAGGGGCCCAATTGCCATTCGGCGATCAACAGGATCGTCGCCAGCGCCGCCAGCGCCGACCACCGGGTGCACAGGCCGACCAGGATCAGTGCCGATGCCCCGATGAGGAGCGCGTGCACCGCCGGACCGTTGCTTCTGCTGGCGACACACAGGACGAGAACCAGCGCGACGACGCCTCGCAGCAGGAACAGTCCCTGGCCGGCAAAGCCCGCCGGGAAGGACGAAGAGTCGGAGTCCATTCCGATCAATCGCCGCTATGGGGCTCGCATCCGACCCCCGAGCAGGTCACCGCGCGCTCACCCGTTCGAGTGTGGACCGGGCGGGGCCCCGGGCGCATGATGAGCGGTGACCGTGCCCGCGGCGATCGAATCGGATGGGGAACAGGCGATGACCGCGAAGCAGCCGATCCGGATCCTGATCGCCGACGATCACCCGATGCTGCGCGATGGCGTCGCGGCACTGCTCGATACCCAGCCGGACATGCTGCTGGTCGGCGAAGCGAGCGACGGCGCCGACGCGATCCGGCGGTTCGCCGCGCTGCGCCCGGACGTCACGCTGATGGATCTGCAGATGCCCGGAATGGGCGGCGTCGCGGCGATCCGGGCGATACGCGAACAGGCGCCGCGCGCACGCATTTTGGTGCTTACCACCTATGACGGCGACGCGCAGGCGGCGGAGGCGCTTCGGGCGGGCGCGGCCGGCTTCCTTCTCAAGACCACGCTTCGCCGCGAGCTGCTCGACACGATCCGCGCGATCCACGCCGGGCGGCGCTATGTGCCGCCCGAGATCGCGCAGGAGATCGCGCTGCATGCCAGCGACGACGCGCTCAGCCAGCGCGAACAATCGGTCCTGGCGCTGGTCGCCGAAGGGCTCGCAAACAAGGAAATCGCCTGGGAGCTTGGCCTTGCCGAGGACACGATCAAGACGCATCTCAAGAACGTCTTCGCGAAGCTGGGCGTCGCCGATCGCACGCTGGCGGTGACCACTGCGATGCGCCGCGGCATCCTCAACGGCTGAGCGTCACCCGGTCAGGTGACGCATCCCCGCCCCGTGCCGGCGATGCGAAAGCCGGAGGTGCTGCCATTCTCCCCGGATCCCCCAGGAGACCGACCATGCGACGCCTGCGCTCGAAGTCCAGCTTTCCAGTTCTTGCCGCGTGCCTGTTCGCCACCGGCGCGAACGCCCAGCAATCGACGCTCCCGCCCGGGGTCCAGCCGATCTCGCCCAGGGAAGGGCGAACCGTCAGCGATCCCGAGCAATTGCTCCAGCGCACGCCGGGGCATCTCATGCAGGACATGCACGCGGCGTTCGGCGCCCATCAGGCGCGCGCAGTCCACACCAAGGGGACGATCCTGCAAGGCTGGTTCGATCCGGCCCCGGGCGGCGCGACGCTCTCCAGCGCGGCTATATTTCGCTCCCGCATCCCGGTGATCGTCCGCTTCTCCGACTTCACCGGCATCCCCGACATTCCCGATACCGAGAAGAACGCCCAGCCGCGCGGGCTCGCCGTCAAGTTCCTGCTGCCCGACGGCAGCAATTTCGACCTGGTCAACCACAGCTTCAATGGCTTTCCGGTGAGTGCCGGCTGGGAATTCGGCGAGTTGCTTCGCGCGATCGGCGCGAGCGGGCCCGGCGTTGCCAAGCCCACGCCGCTCGATGGCTTTCTGGCCACCCATCCGATCGCCAGGCAGTTCCTGACGACGCAGACGCCACCGCCGGCGAGCTGGGCGACGACACCCTATTTCGGCGTCAACGCCTATCAGTTCACCCGTCCCGCCGGGGCCGCACACTTCGTCCGCTATCGCTTCGTGCCGGAAGCAGGCGAACACTATCTCACCGACGCCGAACTGGCCCGGCGCGGCCCGAATTATCTGGGCGAGGAGATCGCCGGCCGCGTGGCGAAGGCGCCGATCCGCTTCACCTGGTTCGCGCAGATCGCCCAAGCAGGCGACGCGATCGACAATCCCGCCATCGCATGGCCGGAATCGCGCCGGCTGGTGAAGCTCGGCACGATCACCATCGATCGCCTCGGCCCGAACACGCCGCTGGCCGACCGCTCGCTGCTGTTCCTGCCCGGAACCACCACGCCCGGCATCGCCGTGGCCGACCCCATGCTGTCGATCCGCAACGCGGCCTATCCGGTGTCGTTCAAGGAGCGGCCCTGACATCGCCCGAAAGGTAGGATTTCACCTGCTGAGATCGGAGCTCGAGCCCCGGCCTCGCTGTTTGACAGTGTCGATTCCGGCCAGAACGCAAACGCGCGTTGACTGAACCCTTCAGATTTTCCGCGGAGCCCTGCCACCGCTGAAACATGCGCGACAGTGTAACCCTGGTGTGGCCTTCGCATTCGCAGCGCTCGACGCTGCAATGGTCCTCGCCTCGCCCAGCCAGAGCTTCCAATCAAGTCCGGCCCCTAGAACAGGCTCTCCGCCGCAGCTGCGATCGCCTCGTAAATCGTGTCGAGATCGGCATCGTCGATGCAATATGGCGGCATCACATAGACGGTGTTGCCCAGCGGCCGGAGCAGCACATCGCGCGCCCGGAAGAAATCGAGGAGCCGCGGCCCCAGCGCGGAGAGATAAGCGCCCTCTCCGCTCCCGAGCTCGACCGCCGCGATCGTGCCGAGGATACGAGGATTGTGTACGCCCGGGATGGAGGTCAGGGCCTCCAGCCGTGCCGCCTGCCGCAGGCCAAGCGCCGCCACGCGTTCGCGTACGGGCTCCTCGCGCCAGATCGCAATATTGGCGGCTGCGGCCGCACACGCGATTGGATTGGCGGTGTAGCTGGAGGAGTGGAAGAACATCCGCGCGCGGTCGCTGGCATAATGTGCCGCGTAGATGGGCTCGATCGCCATCGTCACCGCTAGGGGCACCGCCCCGCCGGTCAGGCCCTTGGAGAGGCACAGGATATCAGGCACGACGCCTGCCTGCTCGCATGCGAGCAGCGTGCCGGTCCGCCCCCAGCCGGTCATCACCTCGTCGGCGATGAACAGCACGCCGTGATGCGAACAGATGCGACGCATCTCGGCGAGAACCCAGGGCGGGTAGATCAGCATGCCGCCCGCGCCCAGCACCAGCGGCTCGACGATCAGCGCGGCCGGCGCGGTGCGGCAATGCTTCTCGAGCGCGTCCAGCGTCGCCTGCTCGGCGCCGGCGGCAGGAAACGGGATCGTCGCGACGTCGAACAGCAAGGGGGCATAGGCCCGGTTGAACACGCCGCGCGCACCGACCGACATCGCGCCGATCGTGTCGCCGTGATAGCTGTGTTCCATGACCATGATCCGGTCGCGCGGCTCGCCGCGATGGAGCCAGTAGCCGAGCGCCATCTTAAGCGCGACTTCGACGCTGGTGGATCCGGAATCGGAGAAGAACACGCGGGTGAGCGCCGGCGGCATCAACGCGCGCAGCCCTGCGGCGACGGCTTCGGCCGGCGCATGCGTCCAGCCCGCGAAGATGATCTGGTCGAGCTGCTCCGCGCAGGTGCGGATCGCCGCCATGATGGCGGGGTGGCAATGGCCGTGGGTCGTCACCCACCACGACGAGATCGCGTCGACGATCCGGCGCCCGTCAGCCGTATGGAGGACTGCCCCCTCGGCGCGCAGCACCTGCGGCACGGGCTCGCCAAGGCCGTGCTGGGTGAAGGGGTGCCAGATCGGGGAATCGTTCACTTGAACGCCTCGACATCGAAGCCCTGGCGGAACGCGGCCGCCAGCGATGCCGCGTCGAGCGGATCGAGCCATGGCAGGCGTCCCAGCCGCCGCACGCGCCCAAGCCGCGCGATGGTCTGCTCGCTGTCGGGCATTTCGGGGCCGACAAAGGCAATGCCGAGGATCGGTACGCCGCGCGCGCGCAATGCCTCCAGCGAGAGGAGGCTATGGTTGATCGTGCCCAGCGCAGTCCGGGCGACGAGCACGGTTTGCGCCCCCCATCTGGCGAGCAGGTCGGCATAGAGCAGGTCGCCGTCGACGGGCACCAGGACGCCCCCCGCCCCTTCGACGACAAGCGGCCCGGCGACAGGCGGAAGCGCCAGCCGCTCCACGTCGATCCTGATGCCATCTAGCGCCGCGGCACGGTGCGGCGAACAGGGTGTGGTCAGGCGATAGGCCTCGGGGAGGACGCGGCGAACACCGAGCGCCTGCACGCTGGCGCTGTCGCCTCCCGCCTCCAGCCCCGCCTGAATCGGCTTCCAATAGCTCGCGCCGGTGACGGCGGCGAGGCCCGCCGCGAACACGGTCTTGCCGACATCCGTATCGGTGCCGGTGACGACGATGATGCGGTCGCGGGTCATCGAACCGCCCGGATCGCCGCGGCGAGCGCGTCGATATCGTCCGGGCCGGCGTGAAGCGTCAGCGAGATGCGCAACCGCGCGGTGCCGGGCGGAACGGTAGGCGGACGAATGCCGCGAATGTCGAATCCCCGTTCCTGCAACGCGGCCGCCATCGCCATCGCCGGCACGTCCTCGCCCACGATCAGCGGCAGGATCTGGCTGCCGGTCGGCTCGACGCCGCAGGCCGCCAACCTCTGCTCCGCATGCGCTATGAGTGACCAGAGCGCCGTGCGCCGCTCCGGTTCGTCGGCAAGGCAACGAAGCCCCTCGCGCACCGCGGCGGCCATCAGCGGCGATGGGGCGGTGGAGAAGATGAACGGGCGCGCACGATTGACCATGAAATCGGCAAGCGTGCGCGGCAGGCAAAGCAATGCGCCTTCGCATCCCAGTGCCTTGCCACAGGTATGGAGCGTGACGAGGTTGTCCGCGCCGTGGAGATCGCTCGCCAGTCCCGTGCCACCGCTGCCGAATATGCCGGTCGCGTGCGCCTCATCGATGAGCAGGAAGGCGTCGTGCCGCGCCGCGATCGCAGCAAGATCGCCAAGCGGCGCACGGTCGCCTTCCATCGAATACAGGCTTTCTACTGCGATCCACGGGCGTCCGGTTCCACCGCGCCCGCGCCAGGCCCGGATGACATCCTCGAAAGCGCCGGCGTCGTTATGGGCGACGGCGGCGGTTTCGGCCCGGCCCAGCCGCATGCCGTCATGGGCGCTGGCATGGATTAGTGCATCATGGACCACGATATCGCCGCGCTGCGGAAGCGCCGCGAAGGTCGCGACATTGGCCGCATAGCCGCTCGAGAAGAACAAGGCGGCCTCGGCTCCGAACAACGCCGCCGCTTCGGCTTCGAGCAGGTGATGCTCCGGATCGTTACCGCGCAGGAGCCGCGACCCGCCCGAACCTACCGTCACGCCGCGCGCGATGGCGGCCCGGACTGCAATCCCGAGACGCGGCGACACGCCGAGCGCGAGATAGTCGTTCGAGGCGAAATCGATCCCGGCGCGCGGCTTCAGCGTTCGCAGGCGTCCGTTCGCCTTCAGCCGTTCGAGATCGTCGTGATGCGCACCGAGCAGGGACATGGCGCCGGGTCTGTAGCGATTATCCCGATCATGGCCAGCGCCACGAATGTCGGCCTAGGCGGCGATCGCCTCCGCCGTCCGCAGCTCCCCGGCGCGGCGCATGTCCCGTGCGCACC
Organism: Sphingomonas sp. LM7; assembly: GCF_002002925.1. Taxonomy (NCBI): domain Bacteria; kingdom Pseudomonadati; phylum Pseudomonadota; class Alphaproteobacteria; order Sphingomonadales; family Sphingomonadaceae; genus Sphingomonas; species Sphingomonas sp. LM7. The sequence continues at coordinate 1,387,755 of NZ_CP019511.1, forward strand.
GCTCGGCATCGTCGATCGCCTTGAAGATTTCTGCGCGATTTTCGTAATGCTCGGCGTTGCCGGGTTCCAGCGCGATCACGCAGTCCATGTCGGCCAGCGCAAGGCCGTAGGAGGCTTCGTTGAACCGCAGCACCGCACGATTGACCCGGGCGCTCACCGCGCCTTCGTCCGCGGCGATCACGCGGTCGAGATCGGCAAGCGCCTCCTCGTCGCGGTCGAGCACGCCGAGCACCTCGGCGCGCAGCAGATACGCCTCGGGCTGGTCGGGATTGAGCTCGAAGCTGTACGCGAAGCTCGCCAGCGCCTCGTCCCATTGCTCGAGCTGGCTGTGGCAGACCGCCTTGTTGAAATAGACTTCCGGATAAGGCGCGCTGTAGCGGATCGCCTGGTCATAGGTCGTCAGCGCCTCGTCATATCGCCCCAGGCCCTGGAGCAGATTGGCGCTTTCGTTGTAATATTCCGAGTAATAAGGGTCCATCGCGATCGACTTGGCGTAATGGTCCAGCGCCGCCTGCGGCTGGTCCAGCGCCACATAGACCTGCGCCGCGTTATATTGGAGCACCGAGCGGTGCAGCCGGTGCCGCGCGTCGCCCAGCGCCGCGGTGAGGCGCTCGAAGCCCGACTGGCACAGCGCCAGCGCCTCCGCCTTGCGGTTCTGCCGCACGCGCAGGAACGCCAGGCCGTTGTCGATGAACACCTTGAGGAAGTGGAAGTCGTCCGGCTCGATATCGCCTTCGGCCGCGTCGATATAATCGACGGCTGCGAGGATATGCTTCTCCGCCAGCGGCAGATTGGGCACCACAGCGTAGCGCAGGTGGATCATCGAAAGCAGGTAGCTCATCTTCGCGCGCAGCTCGGGCCGCGTAAGATATGGCTCGGCCAGCGTCTCGACGACGCGCAGCGCCTCGTCCTGCCGGCCGATCATCACCAGACCCTGGAAGATGTTGCCGATATAGTTCCAGCGCGTGTTCTCGTCCGGTGCCAGCGCCGCGACATGCGGCAGCACGGTGTCGGCGAAGCTGCCGGATTCATGATAATAGCCGTAATGATTGTACAGGCAGAGCGCCTTGAGCGCGATCTCCGCCGCGGCCAGCGCGTTTCCCGTCTCGCGATAATGCGCCAGCAGGGCCGAATAATGCTCCTCCGCCGCTTCCAGGCCCGATGCCGAGATCAGCCGCTCCAGCGCGTCCGCTTGCCCGCCGTCCAGCCGAGGCGCGTCCGCGGGCTGGTCGTTGGCGGTCGTCTCGATGCGGATATCGCCGCGTGCCGCCGCGCGCCGCGCCAGCTCGGTGAAGAAATGGCCGGCGAGATGCTGCGCTTCGTCGAGCCGAGAAACGCGGATCGTCCACGGCGCGGGGCCGGCGTCGGTGGCGCGCCATTCCAGCACCAGCCCGACCAGCCCATGGACGATGCGATAGGCGCGATCGAGCGGGAAGTTGCGCGTCTTCTCGACGCCGACCGAAGAGTCGGTCAACGACGCATAAGCGAGCGGGATTTCGGGACGCCGCTTGGGCAGCACCATGTGCAATTCGTAATTGTGCCGGTCGAGGATGTCGCGCCGGCCCCTGGCGAGCAGGTCGGCATAGGCCGCTTCGATGATGTCCGCCACGCCCGCCCAGGCGCCGCAGCGCGCGAAGCAGGCATCGACTTCGAGGACACGGCCCGCTGCGTCCGGGCGGGCATCGCCCGTCGCAGGGGAGGCTGGAGAGATAAAGGCATCGATCATTGCGGCTGCTCCCTCATGCGCGCCGCGCGGCCCACCGGCCCCGCAGCCACATATACACTCCGCCGACGAAGATGATCGCCGACAACAAGACAAAGATGCCGAGGTCGTACATCGTGTAGGTCGATGCGGCCGGATCGCGATACGCCTCGTAGCTTTTGGCCGCATACCGGGCCAGGGTCGGCAGGAAGACCAGCAGCAGCAACGAGAGCGCGGCGATCCGTCCCACGATCCACAGCACCGAAAACACGCGGAGGACGCGGACGCTGCGATAGGCGGGCGCTTCCGCGCTAGTTCCCAGCCGGCCGCCACTGACCCGATACAGGCAATCGCGCAGATAGACGCGCGCGTCGGCATCGAGGTTGGGATAGCTCAGGTAATTGCTGAGCACGTAATAGACGTCGGTCTTGAGGAAGAGATTGAACTGCCAGACGATCGTCACGACGACTTGCAGCACCAGCGCCTGCAGGAGGAATATGGCGAAGCCGGTCTCGCCCTCGCGCCGCAGGGCGGCGATGGCGAGCGTCACCAGCGCGATCACCAGGAGATCGACCATCATCCCGGCCATCAGCGGCAGATAGCGTTGCCGCTTGGGCAGCGCCCAGATACCCGACAGATCGGCCTCGGCGACGATGTTCCACAAGCGATTGCCGATCCCCAGCCGCGAGCTCACCCCGTGCCGTGCAGCGGCCAGCATGTGGCCAAGCTCGTGCAGCGCGACTGCCAGCGACGACAGGACCAGCAGGAGCACCAGCGTCAGCGCAAGGTCGCGTTCGATGAAAAAGGCATGGCGATCGATCCGCAGGGCAGGATCGAACAAGGCGAGATACCCCGCATAGCCGACCACGGCGAGATAGCCGACGAGCACCGGCGCGGAGAACACGGCGCGGGCGATCCCGGGGTCTGCGCGGAACAGGATCCTCTTGTCCTCGTCCCGCCCGGCAAGCCGTTCCTGGTGCAGATGCGCCTCGTTGACGGGATAGACGAAGCCGATTTCGCGCAGCATCGCGACGAAGTCATCAACGTCCACCATCTCGCCGCCCTCCGCGGCGAGCATGGCCTTGATCTCGCCGGGCGTCTTTCCCGCCTGCAGCAGCGTCACCACGGTACGCCCAGCGGCCGGCACTTGATAGAATTCATCCATTTCCGCGCTGCCGATGAGGAAGTCTTCTCCCTCCGGCTGGATCGACAGCGGAACCACGAAATACTGCGCGTCGTCCATGGCCGTTTCCATGCCATTCGCCAGCGCGTCAGGGCCCGCGCGGCTCACTTCGCCACCGGCCGGATGCCGGTGTACTGCGCCGACACCAGCTTCCAGCTGCCGCCCTCGCGCCGCGCCACGAAGCTCGCACGCAGCGCCATCACGCGAGGCGACTGGCCCGGCACCTGCACCGTATAGGCGAGCCGGGCGATCACGATCGCCGTGTCGCCGAACATCCGCACCACCGGCTCTACGATCTCGACCGCAGGCGCATTCGACTTCTTGTCGGGTGCGTAGAAGCCGAGCATCTTTTCGCGGCTGTCCACTTCGCCGACGGGTGAAATCTCGAGATAGTCAGGCGCAGTCAGTGCCGTCAGGCGAGGCACGTCAAAGCTCTGTTGGGCGCGTACGAAATCGCCGACCAGGCGGACGAGCGCCTCTTGCGCAGCGGGATCTTGCCGGGCGTGCGTGGCTGGCGGCCCGATCGGCGCAGCCTCCGCCGCAGCGACAGCCGCCGCTACCGGCATTGCCGCTCCCGCGACGAGCAGCGTCGCGGCAATCGATGCTAGTTTCCCATACCCCATCCGCTTTTCTCCCCCGCGCGCCGGGCCGATCGAGCGCGCCTTTGCCGCTGCACCGTCACAACCGACGATGGAAAAGGACGGACCGGCCGCGGGGCCGGTCCATCCCTCTCGACTGATTAGAACCAGAACGGGAAAGGCCAGCATTCCCAAATCGGGTAGAGTGCCACCGAAGTGGTCTTGAGCTTCTGGGCCTTAAGGACAGAGATCTTCTTCATCGAAAAATACTCCCTCATGCAACTGCCCGCAACAAGTTGCGCTATCAATACATGGATATTGCATTGACAGCAGAACCACGCCCGCTGCTTCGAGAATCATTACCAATGCGTTCTCTGCGTGCTCTACATCCATGATTGGCCACTATATCGGATGAGTCAACTTGCAAACCGGCAGAAATATTTTAGGCTCATTTTGAGATCATCTGTTGCTTGCCTGATAACGAGAGAACTTACTTAAGGTTTTAATCCAAAATGGCGAAGAGAGCGCAGTAAAATGTCTGGATTGGCGCTTTCAACTTGGAACGCAGCCGTAACCTTCGCTTGCATATTCTGCGCGACCGGCGCGCCACCCCGCTGCAACACAGTTGCAACCAAAAACCCGCCTGGTCGCGCGCAACCGTAACGAACCTGCCGCGAGCGCTTCACATCCGGTGTCCAGCAGCCCCGCTCCACCTCGGGGAATAAAAATGACAAATCGTATCTCGTTCGCGGCTTTGCTCGCCACCGCTTCGCTCATCGCCATGCCTGCGTTCGCCCAGAGCGCGATCGAAGACGGCGCCGCCGCCCGCGACGACAATGACATCGTCGTCACTGCGCAGAAGATCGAGCAGCGCGCCGTCGATGTGCCGATCACCATCTCGGCGCTCACCGGCGAGCGCATGGCCGAACTCGGCGTCAGCGATCTCGACGAGCTGTCGAACTACATCCCCGGGCTGAATATCCAGGAGCAGAGCGCCAACAATCCCGGCATCGTGATCCGCGGCATCACCTCGGACTCGGGCTCGGCGCAGCAGGGACCGCGCGTCACCCTCTATTACAACGGCGTCGACATCGCGCGCTCGCGCGGCTCGTACCAGGCAGTCTACGACCTCGAGCGCGTCGAAGTGATCAAGGGCCCGCAGGCGACGCTTTTCGGCACCGCATCTGCAGTCGGTGCGATCAGCATGACCTCGGCGCGCCCGCGCGAAGGCTATTCGGCGGCGCTGACCGGCGGCTACGGCAACTACAACACCACGCTATTGTCGGGCTATGTCAACGCCGGCACCGACGTGATCGCCGGTCGCCTCGCCTTCGAATGGAAGACGCGCGATGGATTCGTCGAGAATCTGTCGCCCAACCAGCACAAGGATCTCTACGCGCAGGACCAGCTCGGCATCCGCGCCTCGGTTCGCTACACGCCGATCGACGCGCTGACCGTCGACCTGATCGGCACCTATGACCGCCAGCGCAATGGCGGCACGCCGTTCATCTCGCGCGCGCTGCCGACTCAGGCAGGCCCGGGCAACCCGTTCGGCAAGGCTAATCTGGGCGGCTCGCCCTATTCGCAGCAAGTGCTCGGCAAGGACCAGCTCGGGCTCTACCGCGACGTTTACGACATCAACCTGACTGCGTCGTGGGAGTTCGCACCCGACTTCACCTTCACTACGGTCAACGGCTATCGCAACTTCGACAGCCTCGAGATTTTCGACGCCGACGGTTCGGCGGCCTGGTATCTCGAATTCGGCGAATATTCGAAGGGCTGGCAGGCGAGCCACGAGGGCCGCTTCGCCTATGCCAGCGATACGCTGCGCGCTTCCGCGGGCTGGAACTTCTTCGTCGAAGACAATTTCCAGAACGTGCCCTTCTCGTCCGAAGAAGGCACTTTCCTCCAGTGCGCCGCCCGCGTGATCCCGGGCCTGCCGTGCATCGACGCCAATGGCGTGGTCCGCGCGGCGCAGGCGACCTCGATTCTTACCGGCGGCGCAGCGACTGCGATCCCCTATTCTTCGGAATTCGAGAATCAGGGCCGCAACGCCAGCTATTCGGTGTTCGCCGACGCGACCTGGATCCCTACCCCTGCGCTCGAGCTGACCGCCGGCGTCCGGCTGCTGCTCGAGGATCGCAAGTCGGGCTATTTCGCCCGCGTGCCGCGCCCGGTGCTCAACCCGACCGCGACATCGCTGATCCCCGGCCAGATCGACACCGGCGGCCAGACCTTCGAAGCAGAAGAAAATTACTCGGCAGTGCTGCCGCGCTTCAACATCCTCTATCGCCTGAGCGATGCGGTGAACGTATTCGCCACCGTCTCGAAGGGCCGCCGCTCGCCGGTGGTCCAGCTCAACGCCCGCTTGGCCAGCGGCGCCCCGGTCGCCAACCTCCAGCTCGTGCCCGAGGAAGTCGTGTGGAACTACGAAGCCGGCCTGAAGGGCAGCGTCGGCCCAGTATCGGGTTCGCTCGGCGTTTATTACCAGAAATATGACGGCTTCCAGGTGAGCGTGGTCCAGCCCAACGGCACCTCGCTCGCCCAGAGCGCCGGTGCGGCAAGCAACCTCGGCGTCGAGGCAGAGCTGAGCGTGCGCCCGACCAAGTGGCTCAACGTCTTCGGCAATATCGGCTATATCGACGGCGGCATCGACAAGAACAACAGCTTCGCCCCGGCCTTTTCGGGTGCGCGTTTCCGCCTCCAGCCTGAATGGCAGGCGGCCGCCGGCTTCACCTTCGATGCGCCGCTGGGCGGCGGCACCCGCGTCTTCGCAACGCCGAGCGTCACCTATCGCAGCCGCATCTTCTTCGAAGTGCCCAACAACATGGCGATCTCGCAGGGGCCGGTGACGCTGGTCAACGCGCGCGCCGGCGTGAGCTTCATGGAGGAGCAGTTCGAAGTGGCCGCCTATGTCCGCAACGCCACCAACGAGCGCTATCTGCTCGACGCAGGCAATACCGGCGGCGGCTTCGGCATCCCGACCTTCATCCCCGCCGAACCGCGCTTCTACGGCGTGCAGTTCACCGCACGTTTCTGAAGGGTATCGGAAGATGACGATCAATCGACGCAGCGCGCTCGCGCTGCTCGGCAGCGGCGCAGCACTCGGGGTTCCGGGTGCTGCGCAGGCAGCAGCGGTGGACGGCCGCTTCGCGCACGGCGTGGCCAGCGGCGATCCCGCCGCGGACGGCGCCGTGATCTGGACGCGCGTCACCGCGGATGCCGGGTCCGGCGACGTGCCGGTCACCTGGCACATCGCGACGGCTCAGGACGGCAAGCCGGTCGCCACCGGCAAGGCGACGGCGCGTGCCGCCGCCGATCACACGGTAAAGGTGGAAGTCACGCGGCTGAAACCCGGGCGCGATTATTGGTACTGGTTCGTCACCGCCGGCCAGCGTTCGCCCAGCGGCCGCTTCCGCACATTGCCGGTCGGATCGGTCGATACGGTCGTCTTCGCCGTCGCATCGTGCCAGCTGTATCCGGGCGGGCTGTTCAACGCCTATGCCGACATGGCAGCACTGCCACGTCTCGACGCAGTGCTCCACCTTGGTGATTACATCTACGAATATGGCGCCGAGGGATATGGCGCCGATGTCGGCCGCGCGCTGGGGCGCCTGCCCGATCCGCCGCACGAGATCGTCACGCTCGACGATTATCGCCGCCGTCACGCCCAGGTAAAGGCCGATGCCGATATGCAGGCCGCGCACGCCCGCGCCGCGTTCATCTGCGTGTGGGACGATCACGAGGTCGCCAACGACGGCTGGATCGGCGGCGCCGAGAACCACGATCCCGCCAAGGAAGGCGACTGGAAAACGCGCAAGGCCGCGGCGATGCAGGCCTATTTCGAATGGATGCCGATCCGCGATCCCAAGCGCGGCCGGCCTTGGGAAGCGATCAACCGCAGCTTCGAATTCGGCAACCTGGCGACGCTCGCCATGGTCGAGACGCGGCTGCTCGCGCGTTCGCAGCAGGCCGAAGTGAAAGGCGGCACGCCGGGACCCGGCGAATATGCCGCGGTGATGGCCGAGCGCGACCGTCCCGAGCGCGAGATGCTCGGCGCCGAGCAGCAGCGCTGGCTCGAAGGCGTGCTCGCCGCCTCGACGCGCGCGAACAAGCCATGGCAGCTGCTCGGCAACCAGGTGGTGATGGCACGCGTCGCCGGCCCGGACCTGTCCGGCTTCGCGGCGCGCATCGACAAGCTTCCGCCGGTCTATCGCGACCGGCTTCAGGCCGCTGTCGCCGGCTACAAGGCCGGCCTGCCGTTCAACTTCGACGCTTGGGACGGCTATCCCCCGGCGCGCGAGAGGCTCTACGCCGCCTTCCGTCGGGCGGGCTCCAAGCCGATCGTGCTGGCGGGCGACAGCCATGCCGGCTGGGCGAACGACCTGTACGACGATGCCGGTACGCTGGTGGCTTCGGAGTTCGGCGCCACGGCGATCACCAGCCCGTCCTATGGGTCGCTACTGCCCGGCCTCGGCACCGCGCTAGCCGAGGCGAACCGCGAAGTCGTTTTCTGCGATCAGGACAGCAAGGGCTATACGCTGGTGACGCTGACACCAGCAGCGGCAACGGCGGAGTTCGTCACCGTATCGACGATCCTGAAAAAGCCCTTCACCCGCAAGGTCGCCGCCACCTATCGCGCCGCGCCGGGCGAAAAGCGCGTTCCGCTCGAGCGCGTCTGATACTCGATCCCAAGCATCAGCGCGGCGGCAATCCCGACCGCGCTGATGCCGCTTCGGCGCAAGGAGAACGGCGCTGTTGCAGACGCAACAGGGCGTCACGCAATCTGTTGGGTTAACACCAGCCGCCCGGGTCCCACTTTTCCCGGAAGAAAGCACGATTTCATACATTTCATATACTTACGCCTTGTGGCACGTCGCTTGCTCAACCCTCCCCCGACCACGGCGCGCTCTCGCGCCAACAATCGGGGGATTTTACCTTGCTCAGCCTGTCCAGTCGCGCTGCCCTGTCTCTCCTGTCAGCGTCGAGTGCGCTGGCGCTCACGCTGGCCTGCGCGACCCCCGCGGGCGCAGCGCCTCGCGAAGAGGGCGTCACGGCGGACACCGCGGAGACCAGCGATCCGGAACCCGAGAACGAAACTGCGCGCGGGACCAACGACATCGTCGTCACCGCGCAGCGCCGCGAGCAGCGCCTTCAGGAAGTGCCGACTACGGTAACCGCGCTCAGCTCCGAGCTGTTCAGCGAAGGCGGCATCGGCCGCTCGGCGAACGAAGTGCTCAACCTCGTGCCCAACGCATCGGCAGGCACCCAGCAGCACGGCCGCCCACGCTGGTGGATCCGCGGAGTCGGCGCCGGCCAGCAGCAACTCGATCTCGCCAATCCGGTCGGTTTCTATCTCGACGACGTCTACATCAGCAACGCCAGCGCCACCGGCCTGCCGCTGTTCGATATCGAGCGCGTCGAAGTGCTCCGCGGGCCGCAGGGCACTTTATGGGGCAAGAACACCACCGGCGGCGCGATCAACGTGATCTCGAAGCGCCCGTCGCTTACCGACGGCGCCGACCAGAATTACGTGAAGCTCGAATATGGCAGCTTCGATAACAAGATCGCCGAGGCCGGCGTGGGCGCTGCGATCGTGCCGGGCGTGCTGGCCACCCGTATCTCGGCGCGCATCGATGACCGCGAGGGCCGCTTCACCAATTTGTTCACCGGCGAGAAGTCCAACGCGATCCGTGACAGCGTCGTGCGAGGGCAGCTGTCGCTTGCCCCTTCGCCGGGGTTCGAGGCGCTATTGAGCCTCCATTACCGCGACTATCAGACCGACGGCACTTATTGGACCACCGCGAGCTATGCACCGAGCGGGCTGTTCCGCAACGGCTACACGCCCTCGACCGACAAGGATGAAATCAGCACCAATGCCGGCGAATTCACCCGCGCCTCGCAATTCGGCGGATCGCTGCATCTCGACTGGGACGTCGGCGCGCTCTCGCTGACCGCCATCACCGGCTATGAGCGGTTCAAGACGCGCGGCGCCGGCGACGGCGACTACACCCCGCTCGAAATCTCACGCAGCTACACCCAGGCGCGCAGCCAGCAATGGACTCAGGAGCTTCGACTTGCCTCCCCGCAGGCGGACCGGCTCAACTGGATCCTCGGCGCCTATTATTTCAACGAGAAGATCGTCTCGAACGCCTATTCGGCGACGCTGCCGGCGGGGTCGGTGCTCGCGCAGCCGGGCAGCACTGCGCCCGCGGCGTACAGCCTGGCCCGCTACGACCACAAGGCGAAGAGCGGCGCGGCGTTCGGCAGCGCAACCTTCGACTTCACCGACGCGGCGAAGCTGACGGTCGGCGCGCGCTGGACCCGCGAGACCAAGACGCTCGATTTCGATCGCAGCGCCTCGCCGGGCGCCGCCGCGACTGCGTGGAGCAACTACGCCCATTGGTGGGACAGCTATACCGGCAGCTTTGGCGGGATCGGGACCTTCTCCGGAGATCTGCGGAGAACCTGGGACGCCTTCACCTACGACGTGACGCCGTCCTGGACCGTCGCTCCCGACAATTTGGTCTACTTCAAATACTCGCACGGCGTTAAGTCCGGCGGTTTCAACACTGCCGCGACACTGCCCGTCGCGCTGGTTGCGGTGGAGCCGGAGGAACTCGATGCGTTCGAGCTAGGCTATAAGTCACAATGGTTCGATCGGCGCCTCACCTTCAACGCCACCTTGTTCCACTATGACTACCACAATGTCCAAATCAACGTAGTCGGCCCCAACCCCGGCGCCGTCGGAGGTGCGACCGTTTCCTATCTCCAGAATGCGGAAAAGGCGCACGTCAACGGCGCCGAACTGGAGCTGGAAGCGACGCCGGTCGACGGGCTGCGGCTGACCGGCGCGGTCGGCATCCTCGACACCAAATATGACGAGCTGCAAGTGGTGAACGGCGGCGCCGATCTGTCGGGCGCGCGCTTCGTCCGCGCGCCCAAGCTGACACTCAACGGCAGCGCGACTTACACCATCCCGCTCGCCAGCAGCGGCAGCATCGATCTCACCGCCGACGCACGTTACACCTCGCGCCAATTCTATTACATCACGCCGCAGGACACGGTGAACCGCTATCTGCTGACCCAGAAGGGCTATACGATCGCCAATGCGCGGATCAGCTACACCGCGCCGAACGAACGCTTCACGCTCTCGGCCTTCGTCAACAATCTGCTCGATACCGAGTATCTCAACCATTCGCTGCCCGCGGCCAACGCTGCCCAGGCGATCACCGGCGACACCGTCGCCTGGGCCGATCCGCGGACGTACGGCGTGTCGTTCATCACGCGGTTCTAAAGCAGCGCGGGAGGGTTCGCCCTCCCGCGCCCGCAGACATAGAAAGGGCGCCGGTGGAATGCCGCCGACGCCCTTCTTGCATTCCCCAGTGTTACTCGGCGGCTTGCAGCAATGCCCCCGCGTTGCGCCCGAGCAGCGGCAGGACTTCCTCGCCGACGCGATACGCCTCTTCGAGATGCGGCGTGCCGGCGAGGATGAAAGCGTCGGTGCCGCGTGCGATCAGTTCGTCGAGCCGCGCGGCGCATTGCTCGTAGCTGCCAACGATGCCGAGCGCCGGCCCGCCGCGCAGCAGGCTGAACCCACCCCACAGGTTCGGTGCGACGATCAACTCGTCATAGCGGGTTGCGTCGCTGGGCCTGAGCGCCTGCTGGCGCGCGGCACCGACGGAGTCGGTCGGTCCACCCCGCGCCCGTTGCCGGCGCTCGGGGCTCAGGCTCTCGAAGCCGGCTCGGACTTCGGCCCAGGCTTCCTCCTCGGTCGGGCGCGCGACCAGATCGACGCGCACCGCGCATTTCTGCTCGCCGCCCAGCGCCGCGGTGCGCGCCTTCACTCGCGCGAACTTGTCGGCGAGCTGGTCGAACGGCTCGAGCCACGAGAGATAATAGTCGGCGTGCTTGGCCGCGGATTGCAACGCCGCGTCGGACGAACCCGAGAACCAGATCTCCGGGATCTCTTCGCGCGCCAGCAAGGGCGACAGCCCGCCATCGCGCACCTGATAGAAGCGGCCGTCATAGGAGAAACCCTCTCCGCCCCACACTCCCTTGAACACGTCGAGGAACTCGGTGGTGCGGCCATAGCGGTCGTCATGGCTGAAGCTGTCGCCCCACCAGAGCTGCGAGGGTCCGCCGCCCCCGGTGATGATGTTGAACACCGTGCGCCCGCCGGTCGCGCGCTGCAGGCTCGCCGACATGCGCGCGGCGTGCACCGGGTTGAGGAACCCCGGCTGGAACGCGATCATGAAGCGAAACGCCTTGGTCTCGCGCGCAAGCAGCGGCGAGATCACCCACGGATCGTCGGTATTGGGAAAGGACGGGATCAACCCACCGATAAAGCCGACGCTTTCCGCTGCCTTGGCGATCGCGCCGAGATGATCGACATAGCGAAAGCCGTCATCTTCGCCGTTACGATCGAGGCCGGGGGCGACGTTGCGCGGCCCGATCGGCGACCAGTCGCCGCGATCATAAGCCGTGTCGCGAAGGCTGCCGTGACAGCCGTGGCTCGGCAGGCGCCAGTAGAAATCGATGGTCATGCGGGCACCTCAGGCAGCGGCGGTCACGCGCTCGGTAAGCGCGCGGAAGCGGGGAAGCACATGCTGGCCGATGCGATACGCCTCTTCGAGCGAGGACGGCGCAGCGAGGACGAAATGGCGGAAGCCGGCACGCGCGAGATCGGCAAGCCGCTCGGCGACGTCGGCATAGGTCCCGACGATTGCCGCGTCGGGGAAGCCGGCACGCTCCGCGTCGCGTCGCGCATCCACGGCATCGTCGCGCGCCAGCACCGGCTGGATAAGACCGAACTCGATCGCTCGGCCCGCTCGCAACGCCAGCGCGTCGAGCGTCTCAACGAACACGCGAAGCTTGGACAAGGGCGCCGCAGCGAACAGATGCACATCCGCCACGCGTGCCGAAAGGGCGAGCGCTTCCTCGCTCTCGCCCTGAAGGAACACCTTGGGGAAAGCGACGCGGTTGAGCGGCTCCTGGAAGCCACCGCCCTGCACTTCGAAATGTTTGCCGGCAAAGTCGAACGGCCGTTCGGCATGGACACCGCGCGCGACGGTCAAGAACTCGTCGACTCGCGCATGCAATTCGTCCTCCGGCACATGATCGCCTTCGCGGGCGCGCGCCGCACTTTCGCCGGCATTGGTGATTGCCCAGCCAAGCCGTTCTTGCGTCTGGCGCTGAAAGCTCACTGCCTGTTTGGCGGCATATACCGCTGAACCCGCCGATGCCGGGAATTCCGGAATCAGCTTCAGCCGTGACACTTCGCGCGCGATTGCCGCGGCAACGATTCCGCTGTCGTCGGACTGCGGCCGGTGCGGCAGGAACAGGCCGTCGAACGCCGTCTGCGCCGCCGCCTGCGCCACCTGCGCGTAATAGTCATAGCGGTTGAGCGTGGCAGGACGAACGTCGCGGAACAGGCCGGATTGCCGCGCCCCCGGCTCGGATCGCCCGGCATCCTCCGCAACATCGAGCTGCCAATAGGTCTGGATCGTCATGCCGCGTCCCTTTCGCTGGCGAAGACAGGCTCCCCGAGCCGCCCGGCGAAGACGCTCTCGGCGATCGGCCGGCGCTTGCTCGGGCTCTCGCCGGCGTGGAAATCGGCAGGGAGCGTATCGAGCCCGCCCTGCCGGCCGAGCGCGACGATCGTCTCGATCGCGAAGTCTTCGGGTACTGCCAGCAGCGTCCGCGCTGCATCGCGATCGAACCCGCCAATGCCGTGCGTATGCCAGCCGAGCAGCAGCGCCTGGTGCGCGAAATTGGTCCATGCCGCGCCGGCATCGAAGCTGTGCGAGACATTGTCGACCAGCGCGCCGCGGCGCTCGACCTTCAGCTCCGACAGCACGACGATCAGCGCCGACGCCCGCGACGCCCATAGTGCGTTGCGCGGCGCAAGCAACGACACGAAGTCCTGCCAATGCGCGTCGCCATGCCGCGCGACCAGGAAGCGCCAGGGCTGCGCGTTCGAAGCTGAAGGCGCCCAGCGCGCCGCTTCGAATGCGCTTGCCAACACTGCATCCGGCACGGACTCGCCGGTAAAGCTGCGCGGCGACCAGCGATCGACGAACAGGGGCTCGACGGGGTGATCGGGGGTGCGGGCCATCAGCGTGCCTCCAGGCCAGGAAGATGGACGAGGTTCGAAGGGCCGTTCGGGACAGCGGTCAGTTCGGCGAGAATCTCGTCCTTGAGCCGATGCAACAGCGGCGCGGCGCGATCGCGCGGATGCGGCAGATCGACCACGACGATCCGCTTGATGCGCCCAGGGTCAGGCGCCATCACCACGACGCGGTCGCCGAGATACAGCGCCTCCTCGACATCGTGCGTAACCATCAGCATCGTCGATCGCTGCGCCATCCAGATGCGCTGCAGCTCGTTCTGCACCCGCACCCGGGTAAGCGCATCGAGTGCGCCGAGCGGCTCGTCGAGCAGCAGCAGCTTGGGCTCGGTGACCAGCGCGCGCGCGATCGCAGCGCGCTGCGCCATCCCGCCCGACAGCTGATGCGGATAGGCAGTCTCGAACCCGGTGAGGTTCACCAGCGCGATATGCTCGGCGACGATCTGCGCGCGCCGTGCCTTGGGCACATCGGTGTTGAGCAGCGCCAGCTCGATATTCTGCTCGAGCGTCATCCACGGGAACAGGCGGTGATCCTGGAACACGATGCCGCGATCGAGGCTGGTGGTCGACACCCGCTCGCCGTCGAGGCGGATCTCGCCGCGGTAATCGTCGTCGAGCCCGACGATCAGCCGCAACAAGGTCGATTTGCCGCAGCCCGACGCGCCGACGATGCTGACGAACTCCCCGGGACGGATATCGAGGTTGATTCCCGCCAGCACCGCACGCGGCGCGCCGGCGATCGTGAAGCTCTTGTGCAGATCGCGGATTGCGAGCGCGCCGCTGGCGGCAGGGCCGCTATGGGGCGCGGGTCGCGCGAGCACTTCGTGGATCATGATATTCTCCTTCAGCGCAGGGGCGCCTGCCAGCGCAGCAGATGCTGGCGGAGACGCAGGAACAGGCGATTGATCGTGAAGCCGAGCGCGGCGGTGACCAGGATCGCGACGAGGATGATGTCGATCCGCTGCTGCATCTGGGCGAGCTGCATCGTCACCCCCAGCCCCCCGCCGACACCGAGAAGTATCTCGCTGGCGATCGACGCGATCCACGCAAAGGCCAGGCCCTGCGTCACCCCGGTTAGAATCAGTGGCATCGCGCCGGGCAGCAGGATCAGCCGGAAGCGCTGCCACGGCGTGAAGCCATAGATCTGCCCGACCTCGACGAAGCGCCGTTCGACGCCTGAAACGCCTTCGAAGCTGTTGAGCAGCGTTGGAAAGAAGGCCGAGAGGCTGACGACGATCAGCTCGGTCCCCTGTCCCGTGCCCACCCACAGCCCGAGCAGCGGCAGCCAGCCCATCAGCGGCACCTGGCGGATCGCCTGAAGCAACGGATTGAGCAGCCGATCGAGCGGCCGCCAGATCGCCATCGCCACGCCGAGCGCGATCCCCAGCGTGCCGCCGATGGCCAGACCGCTGAGGCTTCGCCACAAGGTTGCCGCCATGTCGGAGAACAGGCTTCCCCGCACTGCCAGCTCCACAAAGGTCGCGCCGACCGACTCGATCGGCGCAAACGCCAGCGCATGCGCGCCACCCGCCTGCGCCTGAACCTGCCACCAGATCAGGAACAGCGCCGGGGCGATCAGCCCGATGAGCGCGCGGACCCAGCCGCGTGCGAGCAGCGCGTTCATGCCGCCCTCCAGCGCGATGCGCGACGCTCGATCGCCTTGGCCCCGCGATCGAGCAGGAAGCCGATCACCCCGCTGACAACCACGCCGGCGAGCACGACGTCGATGCGGAACATCTGCCGCCCCATCTCCATCATCTGTCCGATGCCGCTGTCCGCTGCGAGCAGTTCGGCGGCGATCAGCACCACCCAGGCGCGAGTCAGCGCCACGCGCAGTCCGGTGACGACCGCGGGAAGCGTAGCGGGCACGAGGATGCGCCAGATCAGATCGGGAAGCCGGGTGCGATAGACCCGCGCGACTTCGAACCACGCCTTGGGCACGCCGCGGATCCCGTCGAATGCGGCGAGCGCGACCGGGAAGAAGGCAGCGAGGATGACGATCGCGACCTTGAACTGCTCGTCGATGCCCAGGAAGATCACCAGCATCGGTACGAACGCGATCACCGGCACCTGCCATACCGCGAAGAAGAACGGACCGAACGCCGCTTCGGCCAGCCGCGACAAGGCGATCGCCGCGCCGAATGCCAGCCCCGCCAGCGCCCCGATCGCGAAGCCCAGTGCCAGCCGGGTCATGCTCTCGCCGATGTGACGCTGCAGTTCCCCGGTTTCCGCAAGCTGCCAGAGCGTGCGCCCGACTTCGCTCGGCGGGACGAGCACCTGCGGCGGAAACACCCCGCTCAGGCAGGCGAACTGCCACAATGCCAGCAGCACGACCGGCGCGAGCAGCGACGCCAGCGGCGACTGCCGACGCGGCGCAGGAAGCGCAGGAAGCGCGGCGCTGGCCATCAGGACGCCTTGGGCGCGACGGCCTGCGCCTGGGCGGGGGCGGGCGCCGTCGGGCTCCAGAATCCCTCGAGCTTGGCGTCGCGCAGCGCCGGGGCGACGAAGCGCCGGTCGATCAGCTTGTCGACATCGACCCTGTTGCGCACCAGCCCGCGCTCGAAGGCATAGTCGGCGACCGAACGATAATGCGCGACCAGCTCGGGGGTAAAGGTCGGCGAGAAGCGCTCGCGCCACGGAATCCCGTCATTGGCATAATCGCGCGCGATGATCTCGACCGGCATCGACCCGCGCGAGGAATCGCGGATCACTCGCTCGCGATTGGAGTCCTGCGCCGACCACGCCGCAGCGCGGACATAGGCGTTGACCACCAGCTGGGTCAGCTCGGGATTGTCGTCGACGAAATCGCCGCGGCCGAACAGCTCGGCGCGCATCCGCCAATCGGCCGGTCCCTGTTTGGTCGACCAGATCACCCGCCCCGCGCCCTTCTGCTCGAGCAGCAGTCCGTCAGAGAGCAGAAAAGTCGCGTCGATATTGCCCGATGCCAGAGCCGCAGGCGTAGCGGCGGGGTTGATATTGACGATCTTGAAGTCGCTCTGCTTGAGGCCGTTTGCGTCGAGCAGCTTGGAGAAGGGCAGCTCCCACGGCCGGCCACGGTGGAGCGCGATGCGCTTGCCCTTGAGATCGCCGATGCTCTTGGCCGCCAGGCCGTTGCGCACCACCAGATAGCTGTGCAGCCCCTGCCCCGTCGGCGCTACGAGCCGGAGCGGCACCCCGCCCGAAATCGCGATGATCGCCGGGAAGTCGCCATAGGCGGCGAAGTCGATCCGCTTGCCCGAAAAGCCTTCGTTGATCAGCGGCCCGCCGACCGCGGTCGGCACCGGGGTCAGCGCCAGCTCGACGCCGCGCTTGGCGAGCTCGGCCTTGAGCCAGCCGTCGCGGATCACCACCCCAGTCAGCCCGTTATAGACCTGCCTGCCCTCGAACGGGTAGGCGATCCCGGCGATCGTTACGGTCTTCGACTGCGCTCCCCCACTGCCGCGGAACTGGAAGGCGGCCAGCGCCACCACGGCGACCAGCACCACCGCGCCGATTGCCCACGCCTTGATCGATTTGGGTTTCTGGATCGCCACGTTGCGCATCTCCTTTTACCGGAGGATGATGCACTTCACGTGCCAAACGGCACCCGCGAGAGGCGTGCAGGCCGCCTGCCGGTTCCGGCCCCTCAAGCTGCGCAATTCGGCGCAGTCCCGGGCACCCGGCTGCGCGAAATGCAGCGATTTGCGCATCGCTCCGCCCCGCCTGGCTTGCCGCACGGATTGGCATGCCGTTTGCTGAGCCCGAAATCGAAAACCGCAACGATTGGGAGAGGTACGAGAATGTCGACAGGCACCGCCGCCTCCAAACCCGCATGTATCTGGATCACCCGCTGCCCGGTGCCCGCGGCATCGGGCGTGGCATGGTCGCTCGGCTGGATGACCGAAGCGTTCGGGCGCGACGGCATCGGGGTCAAGCGCGTCCTCGAAACCGGGCTCAACCTCGTCTCGTCCGATCCCGAGCAACAGGCGCGCGCGCTGTTTCGCGAGGGCGGCAACATCCAGGCACTCGCCGCGCGCGCCGACGGCGCTCCCACCCGCGTGATCGGCCTCACCTGGATCGACGAGCGCCAGGCGATCATGGTCCGCCCCGACACCCGGATCATGGGGCCCGCCGACCTGAAGGGGCTGCGCTTCGCCCTGCCCGGCTTCGCACGCACTCGCGGCGAGAGCATCGCGCGCGGCATGGCGCTGCACGGGATCAAGGGTGCGCTCACGCTCGGCGGGCTCGATCTCGACGACGTGGCTCTGGTCGACCTGCCCGCCCCACCGGTCGAGCAGCCCACCGCGGCGGGCATGCGCCGGCTGTGGCTCGGGCTCGAATGGCTCGCCGACGGGCGCGTCGATGCCGTCTATGTGAAGGGCGCCGCCGCTGCCGAGACCGCCGCCCGGCTGGGCCTCACCGTCGGCGTCGATCTCGATGCCTATCCCAGCCGCCTCGCGCGCGTGAACAACGGCACGCCGCGCCCGATCACCGTCCACGAGCACATGATCGAGCAGCATTTCGACCTGGTCGTCCGCTTCCTCGAACAGACGCTGCGCGCCGCCGACTGGGCCTCGACCAACCTGGCGCAACTGCGGCACATATTGGCGCACGAGACCTTGGCCGGCGTCCCCGCCGTCGATGCCGCCTATCGCAACGATTTCCACCGTTCGCTCCATCCCGATCTTTCTCCCGACCGGATCGAGATGCTGCGAAACCAGGCCAACTTCCTCTGGCACCACGGTTTTCTTGACGAAGCAGTCGATGTCGATCGCTGGATCGACCCGCGACCATTCGAAGCCGCCCTACTGCGCCGATCCGCCCCTCTGGAAGCCGTGTAAAGCTCAGCTACGGCCCGCCAGTTATTTCCTACTTAATCGATAGGATTTTTACTGTTACCGTGCGCACCAACGGATCTGGAGGGATCTATGGTCGCAGCCCCGCACAAGCATATGGTCGAAACCGCCGACATCGGCCTGTCGTCGCGCAAGCAGCCGGGCGGCCGCCCGCTGCTGGCGTTCGATTCGGAAAAGCATCACTCGGTGGGGCCGCGCGCGCGCGCCTTCATCTTCTCCGATCCGCAGTCACGCGCGCTGATCCCGCTGATCGAACGCACCGCGCCGAGCGAAGCCAACATCCTCGTCATCGGCGAGACCGGCACCGGCAAGGAACTGGTCGCACGCTATGTCCATTCGCTCAGCGACCGTGCCAACGGGCCCTTCATCGCCGTCAATTGCGGCGCGTTCTCGGAATCGCTGATCGAGGGCGAGCTCTTCGGCTATGAGAAGGGCGCCTATACCGGCGCGCACCTCGCCCGCCCCGGCTGGTTCGAAGCGGCCAATGGCGGCACCCTGTTCCTCGACGAGATCGGCGAGATGCCGCTGTCGCTCCAGGTCAAGTTGCTGCGCGTGCTGCAGGAGCGCGAAGTCGTCCGCCTCGGTTCGCGGACGCCGATCCCGCTCGACGTCCGCGTCGTCGCCGCGACCAATGTCGATCTGCACAAATCGGTGGCGAACGGCAGCTTCCGTCCGGATCTCTATTACCGCCTCCAGGTGGTGACGCTGCCGCTGCTGCCCTTGCGCGAACGCCGCGCCGACATCCTGCCGCTCGCCCGCCACTTCCTCCAGACCTATGGCGACAAGATCCAGCCGCGCCGGCTCGATCTCGGCCCCGCCGCCGAGGAAGCGCTCTACCGCCATGACTGGCCGGGCAATATCCGCGAGTTGGAGAATGCGATCTACCGCGCCACGCTCGTCTGTCAGGACGGTGTGATCCAGGTTGCCGATCTGGGCCTGTCGGGTTTCGTCTATGCCGATCCGGTAGCGTCCTTCTCGCCAGTCGATCCCGATCTGGCGGATCTCGAAGACCTTGTCCGCCCGCTGGTCGATACCCTGCTCAAGGGCGAGCACGACGCGCTGCTCGACCGGCTGGTCAGCACCGTCGTCACCGAGACGTTCGAGCGCTGCGCGTCGAACCAGATCAAGACCGCCGCCGCGCTCGGCGTCACGCGCAATGTCGTGCGCACGCACCTCAAGAATTTCGGGCTGATCTGACCCGGCGGTGAAAACCCAACACGCCGCCTGATCAATATCACGCACTATGAAGCCGCTCCGGGCCGCAGCGGCAAAGATCCCTCTCCCAGCCCCACCTTGGCATGCTCTTTGCTCCTTATTTCGGCAACACGAACCGGAGCAAGCCAATGGCGACACAGACCCCGCTCGAAGAACTCTGGTTCACCCGTTGTCCGGTGCCCACCGCGACCGGCATCGCCTACAAGCTCGGCTGGCTGACCGACGAATTCGCCGCCGACGGCATCGCGCTGCGCACCTTGCAGGAATCGGGCTCCGAACTCGGCCGCCACCATTACGACCACCGCCTGCCCACCTTGATCCGCGAGGGCGGCAACATGCTCTCGATCGCCGCGCGCGCGCAGGGCGAACCGACCAGGCTGGTCGGGCTTACCTGGATCGAGGAGAGCCAGCTCATCCTCACCCGGCCCGACACCGGCATCGCGAGCGCCGCCGACCTCAAGGGCCGCCGCCTCGCGCTCCCCGGCTGGACGCACAACGACATCCCCAGCCACGTCCGCGGCACCAGCATCGCGCGCGGCATGTCGCTCGCCGGCTACAAGGGCGCGCTTGCCTCAGCGGGCCTGACGCTCGACGATATCGATCTGGTCGAAGTGCCCGATCGCCTCCGCAACATCGGCGGCAGCGGGCGCGATCTCGCCCCGCGCCGCTTCGGGCTCGGCCGACTATGGCCGATCGATGCGCTCGTCTCGGGCCGGGTCGATGCAATCTACGTCAAGGGCGCCGCCGCGCTCGACGATGCGCGCGAGGCGGGGCTCACGGTCGCGCTCGACCTCGACGCCCTCCCCGACCGCCGCTTCCGCGTCAACAACGGCACGCCGCGGCCGATCACCGTCCACCAGCACCTGCTCGACCAGCATTTCGACGTGCTGGTCCGCTTCCTCGCAGTGACGCTGCGCGCCGCCGACTGGGTCCGGGCCGAGCCCGACAAACTCCGCGGCATCCTCGAATTCGAGACCGAAGGCACCCCGCAGGCGGTCGACCATGCCTATCGCCACCTGCACGAAGGGCTGCACCCGACGCTCGACGCCGAACGGCTCGCCCTGTTCGAGCAGCAGAAGAAGTTCCTGTTCACCCACGGCTTCCTCGACGCCGATTTTGCGCTCGCCGACTGGATCGACCCGCGCCCGCTCGAAGCCGCCCGCGCGCTCGCCGCGCAACCCCTTACCGAAGCCGCCTGAGAGGAGACGCCATCATGTCCGAACAATCCGGTCTTTCGCCCGCAACCATCGCCTTCATCGCCGAGCAGGAACAGGACGCGCGCCGCGCCTTCCGCCTGCTGCGCGAGACGCGCACCATCTCGGCGAGCGGCACGCTGTTCATCGCCGTGCGCATCCCCGGCGAAGACAAGATCATCACCTTCAACTATCAGGGCCTCTGGGCCGACGATCCCGACGCGCCGCAGACCGCGGTGATCGATTTCGATGGCAACAGCTATTGGCACAACAAGCCCGGCGGCGCCGCGCGCTACGCCAAATTGTTCCGCACGCACGAGGGCGTCCAGGCAGTCAGCCACGTCCACACCCCGCATCTCGGCGCCTATTCGCAGGCGCATTCCACGCTGCCCCTGCTCTACGTCCCCAACCGCCGCTTCCGCTTCACCAGCGAGCTGCCGGTCTACATCAACCGCCGCCAGCCCGAAGTCGACTTCATCCTCGATTCGATCGAGGCCGATCGTGAGGTCCCCGGCATCGTCGAGGCCAATGGCGGCGCGACGGTGTGGAGCTGGAAGGGCCTGCGCGACCTCGTCGACAACATCGTCCTGCTCGAGGAAGGCGCGCAGTTCCAGATCCTCGGCCAGGCGCTCGGCGGCTCGCAGCCCTTCGGCCCGGGCGTGCTCGAACAGCAATGGAAGATGGGCAAGCTCGTGCCCCCCGATGCCAGCGTCTCGGACGACGGCACCATCCAGTACGCCAACGCCGTCGCGGCCGAGTAAGCGCGATGTCCAGCACCAAGCGCCAGCTCGCCCTCGGGGTATTCCTCACGCGCCATGGCCACCATCCCGGTGCGTGGCGTCAGCCCGGCGCGGCCAGCAGCGGAAGGCCCGACTTCCGCTATTGGGCCGAGCTCGCCAAGACCGCCGAGCGCGGCAAGTTCGACGTCGCCTTCTTCGCCGATTTCGTCGGCCAGGCGGGTGACAGCACCAAGGGGATCGAGCGGCGCCACGCGTTCCTCGACTTCGAGCCGCTGACGCTCGCCGCGGCGCTCGCCGCGGTCACCGACAGGATCGGGCTGGTCGCGACGGTCAACACCAATTTCGACCATCCCTATTCGCTCGCGCGGCGCTTCGCCTCGCTCGACCACATTAGCGGCGGGCGGATCGGCTGGAACATCGTCTCCTCGCTCGCCGACGGCGCGGCGAGCAGCTTCGGGATCGACCAGCCGCCGAGCCATGCAGAGCGTTACCAGCGCGCCGCCGAGTTCGTCGATGTCGCGCGGGCTTTGTGGGACAGCTGGGAGGACGATGCGTTCGACCATGCCGATCGCGAGAGCGGGCTCTATCTCGATCCCAAGGACGTCCATCCGGTCAAGCATGACGGCCGCTATTTCCACCTCAGCAGCGTCCTCGACGTCGCCCGCCCGATCCAGGGCCACCCGGTGTTCGCGCAGGCGGGCAATTCGGAAGTCGGCCGCGAGTTCGCAGCCAAATATGCCGAGATGATCTACGCCGCCGCCCAGTTCATAGAGGATGCGCAGGGCTTCTACGCCGATGTGAAACGCAGGATGGCGCGCTATGGCCGCGATCCGGACACGCTCAAGGTGATGCCCGGCCTGTCCTTCGCGATCGGCACCAGCAAGCAGGAGGCGCAAGACAAGTTCGCCGCGCTCGAAGCCGCCGTCGATTTCTCGGGCGAGCTCAACCTGATGGGGCAGGACGTCAGCGGCTATCCGCTCGACGGTCCCCTTCCCGACCTCCCCGAGCCCGAGAACGGCAAGGGCCGCTGGCGCCAGCTCACCGCGCTCGCCCGCCGCGAGAATCTAAGCATCCGCCAGCTCTTCCTGCGCTTCAACGCGGTGCGCGGCCACCGCGTGGTGATCGGCACGCCCACCGACATCGCCGACCAGATCCAGGACTGGTTCGAGCGCGGCGCAGCCGACGGGTTCAACCTGATCCCGCCGCTGCTGCCGAGTTCGCTCGACGAGTTCGTCGACCAGGTCGTCCCCGAGCTCCAGCGCCGCGGGCTGTTCCGCACCGAATATGCCGGCACCACGCTGCGTGATCACCTTGCGCTGCCCCGCCCCGCAATCGCCGCCGCCGCCCCTACGGGCCTCCTCTCCGCCGCCTGAAAGGAACTCCCCATGGCCAATTCGCTCGACACGCTCTGGTATACGCGCTGCCCCGTCCCCACCGGGCTCGGCATCGCCATTCAGCAGGGCTGGCTGGAAGACGCATTCAAGGTGCAGGGCACCAGGGTCGAATCGATCCTCGAATCGAACGATTTCGCAACGCGCGAATCGCATTTCAGCCACAAGGTGCGCAATTCGGTGCGCCACGGCGGCAACATCCCCGCGATCAGCGCCCGCGCGCTCGGCCGCGACACGCGATTGCTCGGCCTCTCCTGGGCCGACGAGACCCAGCTGATCCTCGCCAGCCCCGAATCGCGGATCGAAAACGTCCGCGATCTCAAGGGCCGCCGCTTCGGCCTGCCCAACTGGAAGCATGTCGAGATCGACTTCACGCGCGCCCAGGCGCTGCGCGGGCTCGAGAATGCACTCAGCCTCGAAGGATTGAACGTCGGCGATGTCGAGCTGATCGATCAGAACATCGAGAGCCATTACAGCGACGAACCCGCCGCCCGGGTCGCCGGCACGCTCGCCGGCCGCCGCGGCCGCAACAACAACCAGGAAGTCGTCGCGTTGCTACGCGGCGAAGTCGATGCGATCTTCCTGAAGGGCGCCCATGGCGCGCAGGTCGCGCACCAGTTCGGCCTCACTACCGTGATCGATACCGGCGCGCATCCCGAGCCGCTGATCCGCGCCAATAACGGCACGCCCCGCACGCTCGCGATCGACGGGCATCTGCTCGACCATCATTTCGACGCGGCAGTGACGATCGTCGAGCAGGTGCTGCGCGCCGAGGCCTGGGCGCAGGATCATCCCGACGAGGTGCGCCGCTATCTGGCGCGCGAGACCAATGCGAGCGAATATTGGGTGTCGGTCGCCTATGGCAGCGACGCGCAGACCCGGCTGCGCACCGACCTCGCCGAGCAATCGCTCAACGCGCTGCAGGACTTCACCGACTTCCTCCACCGCTGGAAGTTCATTCCCGAAAGCTTCGACGTGCGGCAATGGGCCGATGCGCGTCCGCTCGAAGCCGCACAGAACGCCCGTATCGCCGTCTGACCTCGGCACATGCTGATGACGACCACCGCGCCGGAGACGGTCGCCTCCGGCGCGCCCTTGCTGCGCTGCCTCGCGATCTATCGCCGCATGCCGATCCGCTTCGCGCTTACCGCTACGATGCTGTTCGCCGTGAACCTTGCGCTGATCGCGCAGCAGGGGCTGGTCGGGCAGGCGGTGCATGAGGCGGGGATCGGAAAGCTGGTCGTCGTCGGCCCCGCCGGGCTCGACTATAGCCGGGCGTGGTTCTGGGTCGCGCTGCTGCTCGGACTCTCGGCGGCGCGCGCGGTGGTCCAATACGGCGCCGGGCTGCTGTCGCTGGCAATCGGACAGGAATTGCTCACCCATCTGCGCGAGCGAATCCTGATCCAGGTCCAGCGGCTCGACCTCACCTATCACTGGCGCCACGGCGTCGGCGAAATGGTCACCCGGATGACCCGCGACGCCGACAAGGTTCGCGATGCGCTGATCAACTTCTGGCGCCAGATGTTCGAAACCGGCGTGGTCGTGCTCATCTCGGTCTCGCTGCTCGCCTGGTACTCGCCGTGGCTCGGCATCGTACCGCTCGCCTTGATGCTCGGCGGGATCGCGACGCTAGCCGCGCAGGCCGACGCGCTGGTGTTGCTCGATCGCAAGATCGGCGCGGCCTATGACGCCGTAACCCAGGATCTGTCGGAGGGCGTCCACGGCGTCCGGGTGATCAAGGCGTTCGGGCTGCAAGGCGCCCGCATTGCCCGCTTCGACACGCACATCGCTACCTTCCGCCGCGAAACCCGCAAGGCGATCGCCCACGCCGCGCGCAGCGTCCCGCTCCCACAAGCCGTCATCGCGCTCGGCCATGCCTGGGTGCTCGGCTATGGCGCCTGGCTGGTCGGTCACGGCCGGCTCGATCTCGGGGCGCTGGTCGGCGCCCTGCTCGTCGTCAACACGCTGGTGCTGCGCATCGAAGGCATTGCCGCGTTGCTCCAGATCGTCGCCGACGCCCGCGCCTCGGCGGCGCGGATCTGGGAAGTGCTCGATGCCGAACCCGAAATCGTCTCGGGCACGCAGCCTCTGCCCGCCGGGACGCTCGGCTGCCGCCTGGACCATGTCTCGGTCGCCCCGCTCGGCGACGGCGCCGCAGTCCTGCACAACCTCTCGCTCAACATCGAGCCTGGCGAGATCGTCGCGCTGGTAGGGTCCACCGGGTCGGGAAAGAGCATCCTCACTGCGCTCTTCCCGCGCCTGATCGAGGCAGCGGCCGGCACAGTGCAGGTTGGCTCCAACCAAGCGGGCTGGCGCGACGTGCGCGACCTCGACCTCACCGAACTGCGCCGCCGCGTTCACGTCCTCCCGCAGGAATGCTTCCTCTTCTCGGACACGCTCGCCGCCAATCTCCGCGTCACCGCGCCCCACGCCAGCGACGCCGAACTCGAAGCCGCGCTCGAAGCGGCCGCGGCGGGCGAACTGCTCGATCGCCTGCCCGATGGCCTCCAAACCAAGGTCGGCGACCGCGGCATCACGCTTTCCGGCGGCCAGCGCCAGCGGCTCTGCCTCGCCCGCGCCTTGCTCGCCGATGCCGACCTGCTGATCCTGGACGACGCGACCAGCGCGCTCGACGCCGCCACCGAACGCCGCGCGATCGCCAATATTCGCAACCGCCGCAACGCCGCCACTCGACCCGTGACGATGCTGATCGTATCGAGCCGCCTGCCGACGATCCTCGCCGCCGACCGCGTCGTCATGCTCGCCGATGGCGGGATCGCCGCGGAGGGCATGCACGCCGAACTGGTCGCGTCCAGCCCGGCCTATCGCGGGCTGATGGGGCTATGAACGCGCTCGCGGGCGATCGCCCGCTCTCCGATCTCGAGCTCGAAGAGAAGCTCGCCAAAAAGGCGCTCGACCGCGGCATGCTCCGTCGCCTGTGGCCGTTGCTCCACCCGGTCCGCCGGCTGGTCACCGCGGTGATCGCAATCGAGCTGGTGCAGGTGCTCGCAATCTTCGCCCGCCCGTTGCTGATCGGGCTGGTGATCGACAGCGCGCTCCAGCCTTTCGACGCCCGCCTCGTCGCGCTCGCCTGCTTCGGGCTCGCCGCCACCTGGACGCTGCGCTTCGCACTCGGCGGCCTCTCGCAATATTTCGCTGGCAGCGCCGCCACCGAATTGCTGGGCGCAATCCGCAGCCGCGTCTTCGCCCATGTCCAGTCGCTCAGCGTCAGCTATTTCGATCGCACCAAGGCCGGCCGGATCATGTCGCGCGCCGACCGGGACGTCGACACGCTCGAACCGATGCTCATCCAATGCCCGCCGCAATTCCTGTCGGCGGTGCTGCGGCTGGTATTGGCGGCGATACTGCTCTGGGTGATCGCCCCCACCCTGCTTATCGGCCTAGCAGCAGTAGTGCCCATACTTCTGCTCGCGACTGTCGCGTTCAAGCGGCTCGCGCAGCGCAGCTGGGGCCGCGTCGCCGAAAACCGCAGCCGCTTCACTGCGCATCTCGTAGAGACCGTTGCCGGCGTCCGCCTGATCAAGCAGGTCGGGCGCGAGGCGGAGAATCTGACCCGCTACCGCGGCCTCCTTCGCGACTTCAACACCGCGCTGGTCGCCGGCAGCGCACGCTCAGGCTGGTTCGCGCCATTCACCGGGCTGCTTACCACAGCGGGTCTCGCGCTCACCCTCGTCATCGGCGGCCGCGGCATCGCGCTCGGCACGCTTACCCTCGGTGAGCTCACCCAGAGCCTGTTCTACGTCTTCTTGTTCCTCGCCCCGCTCCAGGAATTCAGTGACCTTTTCGAGCGTTTCGCCAATGGCTCAGCCTGCGCCCAGCGCATCTTCCTGTTGCTCGATACCGAACCGGAGGTACGCGACGTCTCCGACGCGCTCGATCTTCCGCGCCTCAAGGGCGAAATCCACTTCCGCGACGTCGGCTTCGGCTATCATCCCGGCCGACCGGTGATCCGCGACCTCGATCTACACATCGCCCCCGGCGAGGTGCTCGCGATCGTCGGCCCCACCGGGCACGGCAAGAGCACGCTCGTCCAGCTGCTGACGCGCTTCTACGATGTCGATACCGGCGCGGTGCTGCTCGACGGCCACGACATCCGCACCGTCTCCGAAGCCAGCCTGCGCCGGCAGGTCGGCGTCGTGCTGCAGGACAATGTCCTGTTCGGCGGCACCGTGCTCGACAATCTCCGCCTCGCCAAGCCCGGCGTCAGCGATACCGAACTCATCGGCGCTGCCGGCGAGCTCGGCGCCGACGAAGTGCTCCGCGCGCTCCCCCATGGCTATCACACCGCGGTCGGCCCGCTCGGCGCGAACCTCAGCCAGGGCCAGCGCCAGCTCGTCTGCCTCGTCCGCGCCTATCTCGCGGATCCGGTCGTCCTCGTCCTCGACGAAGCAACCTCCGCAGTCGATATCAGCACCGAACGGCGGATCCAGGCCGCGCTGCGCCGTCTCTGCCATGGCCGCACGGCGCTGATCATCGCGCACCGTCTCGCCACGATCCGCGACGCCGATCGCATCGCCGTCATCCGCGACGGTGCGATCGTTGAACTGGGAAGCCATGAGCGATTGATCGGCCTGGGCGGCCCCTATGCGGACCTGTACGGGGCATATGGCAATTCACGGATCGCTCTCATTGAAGCCTGAGCGGAGAGCTGCCTGCACAAGCGCAACCACTGCGGACCAAAGGCGGGCTCTAATAGATCTGGATCAAGCTACGGAGAGCGCCCGACAAAACGCCGAATGTCTCAGGTGACATCCGCGCGAATTTCGCGCATTTGCATCCGTCTTCGATGCTGCACAAGGGTCCAGGGTGGCAGAAATCAATACTCGCGTCGATCTGACCAACTGCGATCGAGAGCCCATTCACCTCCTCGGCGCCATCCAGCCGGTGGGTTTCCTGGTTGCGCTGAGCAAGGATTGGCTGGTCGCCCGCGTTTCGGGAAATGTCGGCGGGTTCCTGGGGGTCGAGCCACAGGATATGATCGGAAATCCGCTATCCGATTTCGTCCCCGCGCAGCTCATCCATGATCTCAGGAACCGCGTCGCGCTGCTGTCCACGCCCGACGCCATTGAGCGGCTGTTCGCGTGCAAGCCGACAGCGAGCGACGCATGTTTCGACGCCGCGATTCATGTCGCCGGCGCGCAGATCATCCTCGAGTTCGAGCCGGGGGTCGAGACCAACGGCGACGCCAGCGGCTCAGTCCGCGCGATGATCGCCCGGCTGGACACCCAGCCCGACGTCGCCGCCTTCTACCGCGAAGGCGCTCGCCAGGTACGCGCGCTGCTCGGCTACGACCGCGTCATGGTCTATCGGTTTGCGGCCGATGGCGCTGGCGAAGTCGTCGCCGAAGCGTGCAAGTCCGGGATCGGTTCGTTCAAGGGCCTGCATTACCCGGCCAGCGACATCCCCCGGCAGGCGCGTGCGCTCTACAAGCGCAACCCGCTGCGGCTGATCCGCGACGTCAGTCAGGTGCCGGTGGCGATTGTCCCGGCGCTCGACGCCAATCGCGAGCCGCTCGACCTGTCGCTGTCGGTGCTGCGATCGGTGTCCACGATCCATATCGAGTATCTGAAGAACATGGGGGTGGAGGCATCGCTGTCGATCTCGATCCTCGTCGATGGCGAGCTGTGGGGCCTGTTCGCCTGCCATCATTATTCCCCCCGTTCGCCGACGTTCGAGCGCCGCTCGGTCGCCGAGCTTTTCGCGCAGATGTTCTCGATGCGGCTGGAGAGCCGCGAACGCCGCGAACTGGTGGAGTATGAGCGCAGGGCACGCGACATTTCCGACCAGCTGCTCGGCGCAGTCGCGTCGGACGAAACGCTCCTCAAGGATCCGGACTGGCTCGCGGACATCCTGACCAGCGCCATCCCCGCCGATGGCGTCGCCGTGTGGATCAACGGCAATTATGCCTTTTCCGGCCAGACTCCGCCGACCGACGATTTCCGCCGCATCGTCCGCGCGCTCAATGCGACTGCGGCCGGCAAGGTATTCGCCACCGACCATATCGGATCGTTGGTCGACAAGGCGGAAAGTTTCTCCAAGACCGCGTCGGGATTGCTGGCGATCCCGATCTCGCGCTCGCCTCGAGACTATGTCGTCCTGTTCCGCTCGGAAATGCGCGAAAGCGTGCGCTGGGCCGGCGACCCGCACAAGCCGATCGACTATGGCCCCAACGGGCCGCGCCTCACCCCGCGCGAAAGCTTCGCCGAGTGGCACGAACTGGTCGAGGGCAAGTCCGTACCGTTCAATGCATCGGAGCAGCGCGTCGCCGAGACGCTGCGCGCGACTTTGATCGAAGTCGTCCTGAGGCTGGCGGACGAAGCCGCCGCGCAACGTCAGCACGCCAATGCCCGTCAGGAGCTGTTGATCGCGGAGCTCAACCACCGGGTTCGCAACATCCTGGGGGTAATTCGCGGGCTGGTCCGCCAATCGCAGCCGGATAACGACGTCGTGCGCGAGTTCGTCAGCGTCGTCGATGGCCGCATCCATTCGCTCGCGCGCGCGCACAACCAGATCACCGACGATCATTGGGGGCCTGCTCCGCTTCAGGCGCTGATCGACGCCGAAGCGGCGGCGTTCGCCGCGCACAAGGAAAGCTCGATTTATTCGGAAGGGCCACCGATCCTGCTAAACCCGCAAGCCTATTCATCGATGGCGCTGGTCGTCCACGAACTGGTCACCAACTCGACCAAATATGGCAGCCTGTCCGGCGACGGCATCGTCGAATTCAAATGGGCGCGGGAAGAGAATGGCGATCTCACGCTGACCTGGTCCGAAAGCGGTGGGCCGGCGGTGAAGGCGCCGACCCGCAAAGGCTTCGGCACCACGATCATCAAGCGCTCGGTCCCCTATGACCTCGGAGGATCCGCAGCGATCGACTACGACCCTGCCGGCGTCCAGGCGCGCTTCTGCATCCCCGCACGCCACGTCTCCGAGCCGAGGGTCGTGAAGGGACCGGAGGTTCGGCTCCCGCGTAAGAACCACCCGCCGCACCCGTCACAGGCGCCGGCAAAGCCCGACCTTCTCGCCGGCCTGTCGGTCCTGCTTGTCGAAGACAGCCTGATCATCGCACTCGATGCCGAGGACATCCTCGTCCGCTTCGGCGCCAGCATCGAAACCGCGTCCACGCCCGAAGCCGCCCATGACATGCTGGACGGCTGGAAGCCCGACTTCGCCATCCTCGACATCAATCTGGGCGACCAGACCAGTTTCGGGATCGCCGATCGGCTGAGCGACCTGGGCGTGCCGTTCTTCTTCGCCTCGGGCTATGGCGAGCAGGCCAATCTCCCGGACGAGCATCGCGTGCGTGCGGTGGTGCAGAAGCCCTACACCACCCACAATATCGCACGCGCTTCGGAAGAACTGCTCGGGCTCGACTAGCCGCTTATCCGGCGCCGCCGCGCAACCCCTTCACGGCATGATCGGCCGCGCGCGCGGTCAGCGCCATGAAGGTGAGCGA
This sequence comes from Sphingomonas sp. LM7, assembly GCF_002002925.1. Taxonomy (NCBI): domain Bacteria; kingdom Pseudomonadati; phylum Pseudomonadota; class Alphaproteobacteria; order Sphingomonadales; family Sphingomonadaceae; genus Sphingomonas; species Sphingomonas sp. LM7. Next base: position 1,418,198 of record NZ_CP019511.1, read on the forward strand.
GGGGTTCACGCACGACACCGATGCCATCTGCGCGCCGTCGGTCACGTACAGGTTCGGCGCGTCGTGCGCCTGGCTCCAGCCGTTGAGCACCGACTTGCCCGGATCGACGCCCATGCGCGCGCCGCCCATTTCGTGGATGGCGTCGCCGGGGACATGTTCGTCCTCGGAGCTGGTGACGTTGAGCAGCCCCGCGGCCTTGAGCATCGCCTCACCCTGCGTTCGGGCATCGGCCATCATCTTGAGCTCGTTGTCGCGGAAGCGCACATCGAAGCGCATCAGCGGCACGCCGAAGCGATCGACTTTTCCGGCGTGCAGCGAGACGCTGTTGTCCTTGTAGGGCAGGCATTCGCCGAAGGCGCCCATGCCGAATTTCCAACCGCCATATTTGCGCATGCCGTGCTTCATCGACGCGCCGAAGCCGACCGGCGATGCGGGATCGCGCCGCGCGCCGCCCTGATAACCATAGCCGCGCTTGAAGCCGACATCCTCGTTGCCGCCGATGTTGCGGAAACGCGGGATGTAAACGCCCCCGGGGCGCCGGCCATATTCGATAAGGTCGGTCATCCCCGGGATCTCGCCCTGGATCCCGACGCGGAAGATGTGATCCATCACATATTTGCCGAGCGTCCCGCTCGCGTCGAAATGGCTGCGGCCGCTGCCCGGTGCGCGCGAGTTCATCAGGATCTGAGTCGACGCCATCGCCGACGCGCACAGGAAGACGAGGTCGGCATTGATCACTTCGGCCTGCCGCGTCTTCGCGTCGATGAAGCGGACTCCGGTGACGCGCTTCTTGGCGGCATCATATTCGAGGTTGGTGACCACCGCGTCGGACCGCAGCGTCAGCCGCCCCGTCGCGCGCGCGGCGGGCAGCGTCACTGCCTGCGTCGAGAAATAGGCGCCGAACGAGCAGCCGTTGCTGCACTGGTTGCGGAACTGGCATTTGGTACGGTTCTGCTCGGGCTTATCCTCGGTCATGTTGGACAGGCGCGTATTGATCAGCTTGCGGCCCGGGAACTTGCTCTCCAGGTTCTGCTTGAGCCACTTCTCCGCAACGTTCATCGGAATGGGCGGCTGGAACTCGCTGTCGGGCAGATACGGCAAGTTTTCGCGCGAACCCGACACGCCGATATATTTCTCGACATAGCTGTACCACGGCGCGACGTCGTCATAGCCGATCGGCCACTCGCCATCGATCCCGTCGCGCTTGTTGGCGTCGAAGTCCTCCGGTGCCCAGCGGAAGCTCCAGCGCCCCCAGATCAGCGACTTGCCGCCGACCGCGCCGGGCCGGATCCAGTAGAATTTGTCGCCTTCGTCGAACGCATAAGGGTTCAGGCGGTCGTCATTGTAGAATTTCTGGTTGCTCGGCGCGACATAGCCGTGGCGCGCAATGAAATAGTCGCTGTCGGTCAGTGGCTTGGGCATGATGTTGCGCGCCGGTATCTCATATGCCGGCTTACCGTCATACGGATAGCCCTCGCCATGCTCGACCATCACGCCGCGGTCTAGCATCAGCACGCGCAGTCCCTTTTCGGTCAGTTCCTTGGCGGCGAAACCGCCGCTGACGCCCGAACCGATGACGATCGCATCGAACCTGTTGGTCGAAGCCATGATCTTTCCCTTTCGATGCCCGGTCAGAAACGCAGTGCGTGGAGCGTGTGGAAGCTGGTGGTGATGTCGGGGAGATAGGGCGCAGGCGCCCGATCGTTCTCGACATAGAAATGCTGGACCCCGGTGCTGCCCTTCAGCCTGAACAGCGATGCGAAATCGATCGTGCCCTGCCCTACGGCGGCCATGCTGCGGTCGGCGCGCATGTCCTTGACGTGATAGGCGTAGAGCCGGCCGGCGAGCCGATCGATCAGCGCCGCAGGGTTCTCGCCGGCGAAGATCGCCCAATATAGGTCAAGCTCGACCTTCACGAGCGCCGGATCGGTCTCCCTCAGGAACCGGTCGAACAGGCTGACGCCGCCCGGCTTGGCGGTGAATTCGAAGTCATGGTTGTGATAGGCGAAGCTCAGCCCGACCTTCTTCAGGTCCGCGGCGAAGCGATTGAAGTTGGGAAGCGCCGCCTGCCAGCCAGCCTCGGTGCGGTGCTCGTCAGTCATATACGGCAGCACGACGGTGTCGGCGCCGAGGGTCTTGGCCATCGCCACCGACTGGTCGAACTTCTGGAGCAGCGCGTCATAGCCGATATGGACTGAGGGGGAGCGCAGCCCCAGCCGATCCATCGTCTTGCGCAGCAACGCGTGGTCCATGGCATCGTAGCCGCCACCGCCATATTCGACTTCGCGATAGCCGATGCGGGCGATCTTCTCGAGCGTGCCCACCGGGTCCTTCTCGAAGATGTCGCGCACCGTGTAGAGCTGGATCCCGATCGCCTTGAGCTGCGCGGCCGAAGCCGCCAGGATCGGAAAACCGGCAAGGCCGAGCGCGGTGCCCGCGCCCACACCGGCGAGCAGATTTCTGCGGCTGAGGATCATGCGGAATACACCTTGTTGATCTGGGAATAGGGGAAGGCGCCGTTATATTCGCCGGGCACCGGCAGATATTCGCGCTCCTGGGTAATGCCGATCTCCGACGTGTAATAGCCGGTGATGACGAGCTGCCGGAACGCCTCGAAAAACTTCCCGCTTGAGGGCAGCTGCTCGTTCATCGCGAGGGTGAGCAGTGCATCCTGCTGGGCCGCGGTCGCCTTCGCGGCCGGGACCTTATAATCCTGCTGACTGCGCGCCTCGATCGCGTCGAGCCCGGCAACGATCGGCACGCGGTCTTCGGGCTTGGCCCAGTCCGCGAGCAGCTTTTCGATATAGGCCGGCACGCCCGCGGAGATCGCGCCGGGGGTGTCGGTGGTCGGGATGACGCGCTCGCTGAGCGCGGTCATCAACGCGCGCTGGGCGGGGTTGAACACCGTCACACTCGGCGGCCCCTCGCTGATCACCGGTATGTTCGATCCCTGCACGGCGGCGGCGGCGCGCGCGATCGGCGCGAACAGCCCGGCACCGAACATGCCGACCACGCCGGCCAGCGCGGTTCTACGGTCGATCACTTGCCCTCTCCTCCCAGATCGATCGCCGCTTCGGGGAGCGGACGAACCCAGATGTTGCGGAACGACACCGGCGAATCATGATCCTGCAACTGGATCGGCGCGGCGTCGGGATGCGCTTTGTAGCCGGCGACTTGCCGCCACACGGTGGTGCCGAGCATTGCCTGATGGTTCTGGACGAGCACGCCGTTCAGGAACGCAGTGACATAGGCCGGACGGACCAGCTTGCCGTCGGCGGCGAAGCGCGGCCGTTCGAACACCACGTCATAGCTTTGCCATTCGCCGGGCTTGCGCGCGGCATTCGCCAGCGGCGGCCTCCAACCATAGACTGCGCCGACGGTGCCGTCGGCATAGGTCGGGTTCTGATAGCCATCGAGGATCTGCACTTCGTAGCGCTGCATGAACCAGATGCCGCTGTTGCCGCGATCCTGGGAGGCCTTGGTCGGCGGATTGGGCGAGCGGAATTCGAGATGGAGCTGGACGTCGCCGAAGCTCTGCTTCGAGACGAGGTTGCTTTCGCCGCCGCTTGCCGCACGCGACGGGATGGTCATCGCGCCGTCTGCAACCGGCCAGGCGCCGCGGTCGGCGCGCCAGGCGTCGGTCGATGTTCCGTCGAACAACACGACTGCGTCGGCAGGTGCGCCGCCGGGAGCTGCGGCCGGAGTCACCATTACCGGCGCCGGGCGGTCGGCATCATGGACGCGCCATTTGCCGTCAGGCAACACCGGCGTGTCCTTGAACCCGGGTTTATCCTGTGCGCCAGCCGGAAGCGCGGCCAAGGCGGCGGCGCTTGCGAGCAGGCCCAATTTCGTGCGGATGGCGGTCATCCTCCCTCCCCTCATTGCGTATCGATTGCGCGATAGGCGGCGATCAGGCGGTCTTCGCCCGCGCGTCCGGCTATCGAATTGCCATGCTCCATGCCGATCACGCCGGCATAGCGGCGCGCGCGCAACCATTTGACGATGTTGGCATAATGGATCTCGCCCGTGCCCGGCTCCTTGCGGCCCGGATTGTCGCCGAACTGGAGATAGCCGATCTCGCTCCAGCACATCTCCAGCGCGGGGATCAAATTCCCGGACTGGATCTGCTCGTGATACAAGTCTGCGAGAATCTTGACCGCGGGGCTGTTCGCGCCGCGCGCGATGGCGAAGCCCTGCGCGATCGTCTGCATGTATACGCCGGGATGATTGGTCCGCGTGTTGAGCGGCTCCATCACCATTGCCAGCCCATGCGGCGCGACGATGTCGCCCGCACGGCGCATTACGTCGATGACGCGCGCGGTCTGTATGTCCTGCGGCACCTTCGGGTCCAGGAAGCCGGTGACGACGGTCATGTGCTTCGCGTCGAGGCGCTTGGCGACGTCGATCGAGCTGCGGATGTCGGCGAGAAAGGCCTCGCGATCGGCATCGTCATTGGCACCGAGCAAGGGCCGCGACTGCGCCCATTTCGGCATGCTGGCGACGAACACGCCCATCTTCATGCCGCGGTCGCGCAGCGCTTTGGCCATCTGCTCCTGCTCGGCGACAGTGCGGCTGCGCGCCTCATTGTCTTCCCAGGCAGTGAACCCCTGATCGGCGGCAAAGGCGATCTGTTCGATCCGCCCGCCACGGCTGGCGAAGCTGCCCTCGTGCGGCGCATAGCCGAGCGAGAAGCGCGCCGCATTCGACGCGCGGCCCTGCGCGCCCGCCAGCGCCGGCGCGAGCGTCGAAGCGGCGCCCGCAGCCAGCAGGGTTCGGCGCGAGACCGTCAAGCGCGCACCACGATCATTTCGCGCCTTCCGCCTTGAGATAGGCGATGATCGCCGCGCGCTTCGCCGGATCGGCCATGCCGATGGGCATGCGCGAGCCGGGGACCTTCTTGCCGGGTGCCGCGAGATATTCGCTGAGCGTCTTCTCGTCCCAGCGCAGCTTCGACGCCTTCATCGCCGGCGAATAGTTGAAGCCGGGCGTCGAGGCAGCAACACGCCCGACCACGCCGTGGAGATTGGGGCCCAGGCCGTTCTTGCCGCCCTTCTGCACGGTATGACACGCCTTGCAGGTGGCGAATGCCGGCGGCGGCGCTGCCGGCGCGGTCTGTGCGATTGTGGGTGCGCCGGCGACCATAAGCGTCGCCGCAGCGACAGTCCCCGCTCCCAGGTACGCGAGAAGCTTCATTCATTCTCTCCCGGATCAACCATGGTCCATTTCTGGTCCGATTCTGCGTTCGCTATCACGGCCTCGATGAACAGCATCGTACGAAGTCCGTCAGTGACCCTCGGGAACCAGCGATCTTCGTCGCCGCCATGGATCGCCGCGGCGAAGGCGCGGTAAAGATTGGCGAAGGCTTCGATATAGCCTTCGGGATGGCCAGAGGGGGTGCGCAAAAGCTTCGCTGTGCCGTCCTGCAGCCCGGGTCCGCCAGCACGAACGATTTCGGCCGGACGATCGAGCCAACGCAAAACGAGCGTATTGGGCTCCATCTGCGACCATTCGAGCCCGCCGCGCTCGCCGTGGATGCGCAGCTTGAGGCCGTTCTCCTCGCCTGCTGCAACCTGGCTCGCCTTGAGCAAACCGCGCGCGCCGCCCGCGAAGCGCAGCAGAGCGCTGACGTCGTCGTCCAGGCGGCGGCCTGGCACATGGGTGGTGAGTTCGGCGGACACCGACTCGACCTGCAGACCCGAAACATGCTCGGCAAGCTGGAAGGCGTGCGTACCGATATCGCCCAGACAACCGCCGAGCCCGGCGCGCGCCGGATCGGTCCGCCATTCGGCCTGCTTGTTGCCGGCATTGTCGATCGGCTCGCTGAGCCAGCCCTGTAGATACTCCGCCTGGATCAGACGGATCTTGCCCAGGTCGCCGCGCGCCACGCGTGCCCGCGCCTCTTCGATCAGGGGATAGCCGCTATAGGTGAAGGCGAGTGCGAAGCGGCGGCCGCTGGCCCGCGCGGCGTCGGCAATTGCGCGCGCCTCCGCGACGCTCATCGCCATCGGCTTTTCGCAGAAGACATGGAAGCCGGCTTCGAGCGCAGCGATCGCCATCGGCGCATGAAGATGGTTGGGCGTGACGATCGCGAGCGCATCGATCCGCGCATCGGCGGGCAGCGCGCGCTCACCCGCGATCATCGCGTCAAACGATTCATAGACGCGCCGGGTGTCGAGCCCGAGTGCGTCGCCGGTCCGCGCGTTGCGCCCGGCATCGGTGCTGAACGCGCCCGCCGCCAACCGCCACTCGCCGTCCAGCGCGGCCGCCATGCGGTGAACGGCGCCTATAAAGGCACCTTCCCCGCCACCCACCATGCCCAGCCGAAGCGCGCGCGCAGTCATCAGGAAAGCCCGAGCAGCGCCCGGACCGCCTGGCGATCGGCCCCGCTCGCCGCGAAATCGTCGAAAGGCCGCTCGGTCAGCCGGATGATATGGTCGCGAATGAACGGCGCGCCTTCGCGGGCGCCATCCTCGGAGCGCTTGAGCGCGCACTCCCATTCGAGCACTGCCCAGCCCGAATAGCCATATTGCGCCATCTTGCTGAAGATCGCCGTGAAATCGACCTGCCCGTCGCCGAGCGAGCGGAAGCGCCCGGCGCGATCCACCCAGCTCTCATAGCCGCCATAGACGCCCGTACGCCCGTTCGGATTGAACTCGGCGTCCTTGACGTGGAAGCACGAGATGCGGTCGTGATAGCGGTCGATGAAGTCGAGATAATCGAGCTGCTGCAGCACATAATGCGACGGATCGAACAGTATCCGCGCACGGGGATGTGCGCCGACCGCGGCAAGGAACCGCTCCCAGGTGGCGCCGTCGTGGATATCCTCGCCCGGATGAATCTCGAAGGCGCAATCGACGCCGGCGTCCTCGAATACGTCGAGGATCGGTAGCCAGCGCCGCGCAAGTTCAGCAAACGCTTCTTCGACCAGCCCGGCCGGGCGCTGCGGCCACGGATAGACATAGGGCCATGCCAGCGCACCGGAGAAGGTCGCGTGCGCCGACAGGCCGAGATTGGCGCTGGCCCGCGCGGCCAGCTTGACCTGCTCGACTGCCCAGGCCTGGCGTTCGGCGGGCTTGCCGTGCAGCTCGGCCGGAGCGAATCCGTCGAACAGTTCGTCATAGGCAGGGTGGACCGCGACGAGCTGGCCCTGGAGATGCGTCGACAATTCGGTGACTTCAATGCCGTGCCCGGCCAGCATGCCCTTGAGGTCGTCGCAATAGCCCTGGCTCTCCGCCGCTTGCGCAAGGTCGATCAGCCGCGGATCGCAGGGGATCTGGACGCCGGTATAGCCAAGCCCGGCCGCCCATCGGGCGAGATTCTCAAGCGTGTCGAATGGCGCTGCATCGCCGAGGAACTGCGCGAGGAAGATTCCCGGGCCCTTCATCGCCTTCATGCCGCGGCCTCCGTCCTGCTGTTGTCGCGGAAGGTGAGCTGGAACAGCAACGCAATCACCCCCGCCGCAATCGCCGGATACCACCACATGCCCTGCCAGTCGGTAATCGTCGGCGTCGCGGGCAACTGCTCGTAGAGCAACGCACCAATCTGCGAGCCGAGCAGCATGCCGACGCCATAAGTGAACAGCGTCAGCATACCCTGCGCCTGCGCGTTGACGCCCTTCGGCGTGGCGATCGTGCCGGTATAAATCGCGCCGGCGACGAAGAAGAAGTCGTAGCAGATGCCGTGCAGCGCGACGCCGAGATAGACCGCCCATAGTCCAGCGCCGCCATCGCCGATCGCGAACAGCGCGTAGCGCAACGCCCACGCCGCCATGCCGACGAGGAGCAGCGGCTTGACCCCGAAGCGCCGGTACAGCCAGGGCATCGAGAACATGAACGCCAGCTCGGACATCTGCCCGATCGCCAGCGTGCCGCTGACATTCTCGATCCCCGCCGCGCCTACATAAGGTGACGCATAGGCATAATACATCGCCAGCGGGATCGAGATCAGCGTCGCGCACACGATGAAGACGAGGAACGAGCGCTGCCGCAACAGGCCGAACGCCTCGACGCAAAATACCTGACGGAGCACGCTTTCGTCGCGCGGCGCGTCCGGCGCGACGTTGGGCAAGGTGAAGCTGTACAGGCCAAGCGCCACCGAGACGATTGCCGCGACAGTGAATATCTGCGGGCTGGCCGACAGTCCGAGCCACCCGATGATCAGCCCTGCGACGATCCAGCCCAGGGTACCGAACGCACGCACGAACGGGAACTTGTCCGTGCGATCGCCGAAGCTCTTTAGTGCGATCGTATTGGCGAGCCCGACCGTCGGCATATAAAGGATCATATAGCCCAGCAGCAGCCAAACGAAGCTGCCGCCGCCCTCCGGCGTGATCAGCGAGGGCAGCGCGAACAGGATCGCGCCGCCGATCAGGTGCAGGATCACCATCAGCATTTTCGGGCTTAGATAGCGCGTAGCGACCATGCCGAGCAGGAAGGAACCGGCGATCGATGCGATCGGGCCGACCGAGAAGGCATTGCCGATCAAGCTGCCGATCCCGACGGTCTGCATCACCAGCCCGAGCGTGACCGCCCAGGCGCCCCAAACGAAGAACTGCATGAACATCAGCGCGCTGAGACGCCCCGTCAGCAGTGCCGATCCCGGGCGTACCGCGCCCGTCGATGCGCCTTCCGCAATGGCCATGCGCCATCCTCCCTTTATGCAGTTTCGCTGCTTTTCGACTCGAAAGCTATCGAGGTAAAAGTCCGATGTAAAGGATTACATCGGATATCTGTCGACACGTTCTCCGACACGCTACATGAAGGCGCAATGCCGACGATCATCGAAGTCGCCGCGATGGCCGGCGTGTCCACCGCCACGGTTTCCCGCGTGCTAAGCAGCCCCGAACGCGTGGCGGAACCGACCCGCCAGCGCGTTCTCGAGGTGGTACAGACGCTGGGCTATGCGCCCAACGTCGCGGCGCGGACATTGCGAACCTTGCGCGCCGCCAAGATCCTGCTGACCGTGCCCGACATCTCCAACCCGTTCTTCGCCAGCGTGATCCGCGGTGCGGAGGAAGCCGCGCGCGACGCCGGCTATGCAGTCGTCGTCGGCGACACCCGCCACGACCCGCAGGTAGAGGACCAATATGCCGAGATGCTGTCGCGCCGGGAAGTCGACGGGCTGATTTTCCTCGGGCATCGCCTGCCGGAAAGCCTGGGTGCGCTCCTCTCGCGGCAAGGCCCGGCGGCACCGATCGTCAACGGCTGCGAATACAGCCCGGAAATCGGCGTCCCCAGCGTGCATATCGACAATGCCGTGGCGAGCGACGACGCAGTCGAGCATCTGATCGCGCTAGGCCACCGCGACATCGGCATCATTACCGGACCGCCAATCAGCCCGATCAGCCGCGACCGCCTTGGCGGAGCACTCGGCGCCGCGACACGTCACGGCCTTCAGGATCGCCTGGAGGTGCGAACCGGCGACTATTCCGCGCGCGCGGCCTTCGACCAGGCCGTCGATCTGCTCGCCAGCAACGTCACTGCGATATTCTGCTTCAGCGACGAAATGGCGATGGGCGCGCTCAGCGCGATCAGCCGTGCCGGACTTTCCTGCCCGGGCGACGTCTCGGTCGTGGGTTTCGATGACCTTCCCTTTGCCTCGTTCTTCCAGCCCGCGCTTACCACCGTCGCCCAGCCTAAGGGGCTGATCGGGCGCCGGGCAGTCGAATTGCTGGTCGATATATTGCGCGGCACCGAGCACCCGACGCGGCAAGTCACCCTGCCGCATGAGTTGGTCATCCGGGAAAGCACCGGCCCGGTCGGCGGCGGCTCGGCTCAGCCAGTCATCGCAGCGTCGCCGCAACCAGGCTAGGCGCGCCCGCAGCGGCGATCTCACGCTCGGCCTGGGTGAAGCCATAGGCCGGGACGATCTCGTCCTTGCGCGCGGAGACCGTATCCCACTTCGCCGCGACCCGCGCGCCGGCATCGTCGCCCGCGCCGGCGTACAGCCCCTCGGTCAGCGTGACATGCGCCGTCGCAAAATTACCTGCCCCTGCGCAGAGGATCGCGCGTGTCGGTGCATCCTCGCCGGTCAGCGCCAGCAGGCCTGGGCTCACCAGTTCGGGCGCGAGCAGGATCAGGCTTTCTTCCGAGAGCACGCCGTGCGTCATCTGCGTCGCAGCAGTGGGCGCGAGGCAATTGACGCGGATGCCGTATTTGTCGCCTTCAATCGCGAGGGTCTGCATCAGCCCCACCAGCGCCATCTTGGCGGCGCCGTAATTGGCCTGGCCGAAATTGCCGTAGAGCCCCGAGGATGAAGTGGTCATGACGATGCGGCCATATTGCTGGCCGCGCATCGTCTCCCACACTGCCTTGGTGCAGATCGCCGCGCCGATAAGATGGACGTCGACCACCAGCCGGAAGTCGTCGATCGTCATCTTGGTGAAGCTCCTATCGCGCAGGATGCCGGCATTGTTGACCAGGATGTCGATGCGGCCCCAGCGCTGAAGCACGTGCTCGACCATCGCGGCGATGGCGGTCTCATCGGTGACCGATGCTGCGATCGCGACTGCTTCGCCACCGGCGGCGACGATTTCCGCGGCAACCGTATCCGCGCTGTCCTGCGAGAGGTCGTTGACCACCAGCTTCGCGCCCTGCCGCGCCAGATACAGCGCATGCGCGCGTCCCAAACCGCCCCCGGATCCCGTCACGATCGCTACCCGACCCACCAGCGACATCCTTGCCCTCCCCTTTGTTCTGATGCCCCAATCGTAGCGGCAAATACATTCACTATCAAGATAGCTAATATTTCAGATGCGCGCTTGGCGTTGAAAAAAGCGGCTATTTCTTGCAGATGGTGAGGAAGCCCGCGGCCATGAACGAAGCCATCCGCTCCTTCACCGCCGCGAAATCGTCCGAATGACACAGCCCATTCGACAACTTGTCGATGCGGCCGGTGCGGGCGAGCGTGAGCATCAGCGCGCCGGTGACGAAGTGATAGCCCCAGAAGATGTCCTGCTCGGCGCAACCGGGCAGCGCCTTTTTGAGCAGGGCGATCAGCCGCAGCACCACCGGATCGAAATGCGCGTCCATCAGGTCGGCGCCCCAGGCCGGCGTGTTGGCGACTTGCGCACCCAATTTGGCGTAGTTCTTCCAGCCCTCGCCGCCCTCGATATAGGTGTCGAGATCGGTGTCGAGGAATGCGCGGAGCGCGCCTTCGACCGTGGGGTTGTCGCCGGCCACGGCCTCATATGCTTCGAGGGCCTGCATCCGCCGTTCGCTGGTCACCACCGCGCGGCGCGCGAACACCGCGTCGAACAGCGCCTTCTTGTCGGCGAAATAGTAATTGAGCAGCGTGTGGTGGACGCCGACCTGCTTGGCGACGTCCTTGAGCGTCACCCCGTACAGACCGTGCTGCGAGAACAGCTCCTCGGCAGCATCGTAGATCAGCTCCATCGTCTCGGCGCGCTGCTCGGCCTTGCGCGACCGGCGAATGGGTTTGGCTGCTTCCGTCACCCGTCATTCCATCCGGTGTGACGAGGCGACCGTCAAGCCCGGGCAGGGATATTCACACGCGTGATAGTGTGTGTTGACAGCGCGACCGGCCCGCCCGCATGATGGCGGCAACGGCGGACATAACCGCCGAGAGAGAGGATGCGTGGAACCTGAGGCCCCCGGCAATCGCCGATGGATCGTGCTCGTCACGCTCACCTTCGTCTATGTGCTCAATTTCCTCGACCGGCAATTGCTCGGCATCCTCGCCAAGCCGATTCAGGATTCGCTCCAAGTCACCGATGGCCAGCTCGGGCTGATCGGCGGGCTGTATTTCGCGTTCTTCTATTGCTTCATCGCGATTCCGGTCGGCTGGCTCGCCGATCGCACGCACCGCGTCGGCGTGCTTTCGCTCGCCTGCGCGATCTGGAGCGGCGCGACGATGGCGTGCGGGTTCGCGGCGACTTACCCCCAGCTCGTCGTCGCGAGGATGCTGGTCGGGTTCGGGGAAGCAGGCGGCGTGCCGCCTTCTTATGCGATCATCTCGGACACTTTCCCGCCGGGCAAGCGTGGCACGGCGTTCGGCATTTACAATCTCGGGCCGCCGATCGGCGCAGCTTTGGGCATCGCGTTCGGCGCTTCGATCGCCGCAGCGTTCGACTGGCGCGACGCGTTCATCGCGATCGGCGTGATCGGGATCATCACCGCGGCCGTCGTGCCGTTCATCGTCCGCGAGCCCAAGCGCGGCGCCACCGATACCGGACCTGTGCTGACCAAGGCCAAGGCGCCGTTCTGGGGCACGGTGGGCATGTTCTTCACCCATCCCGTGCTGATGCTCGCCGCATTGGGCAGCGGCGCGACCCAGTTCGTCACCTATGGTCTCGGCAATTTCGCGGTGCTGTTCCTGATCCGCGAGAAGGGGATGACGCTCGAGCAGATCGCGCTCTGGTACGCGCTGGCAGTGGCGCTCGGCATGGGTGTCGGCATGGTCGTATCGGGCCGCGTGATCGACCGGCTGACCGGCGTTTCGCGCACCGGCTATGCTATTGCACCGGCGGTATCGCTGGCCATCGCCCTGCCCTTTTATGTCGCGTTCGTCTGGGCGCCGGGCTGGCAGCTCGCGCTGGCGTTGCTGACTGTGGTGATGTTCTTCAATTACTTCTACCTCTCCGCCTCGGTTGCGCTGGTGCAGGAAGAGGTTCGCCCCGATCAGCGCGTGCTTTCGGGCGCGTTGCTGCTGCTGGTGATGAATTTCATCGGCCTGGGTCTCGGCCCGACTTGGGTCGGCGCGGCGAGCGACTGGTTCAAGGCGCAGGGCTCGACTCACTCGCTCCAGACCGCATTGTTCACGCTCACGCCCTTCTACCTGATCGCCATCGCACTGTTCCTCTGGCTCGCGCGCATCCTCCGCGCCGAGACTCCCGCCGGAAAGGTCGTCCCCGCATGAAGCTGCTCCAATCCGCCGCCTTTGCCGCGCTGGCGCTGGGCGCATCCCCTGCCCTCGCCCAGGCGCCGACCGTCGCTGCGCCTTCGGGATCGGTGCAGGGCACGCTCGACGGGAGCATCCGCAGCTTCAAGGGCATTCCCTATGCCGTGCCGCCGGTGGGCGGGATGCGCTGGCGTCCGCCCGCACCGATGCAGCCGTGGAAAGGCGTGCGCGCCGCCACCGATTTCGGTCCGGCCTGCGTCCAGCCGCAAAGCAAGACTCCGTCAGTCTATTCGCCCGCCGAGCCGCTGCCGGTCAGCGAGGACTGCCTGACGCTCAACGTCTGGGCGCCTGCGAATGCGAAAAAGGCGCCAGTGTTCTTCTGGGTCCATGGCGGTGCGCTGGTCACGGGATCGAGCCGCGAGCCGATGTACGACGGCAAGCGCCTCGCCGAGCAGGGCATGATCGTGGTGTCGATCAACTATCGTCTTGGCGTGCTCGGCTGGCTGGCGCATCCGGCGCTGAGCCTGGAGTCGCCGCAAAAGGTATCGGGCAATTATGGGCTGCTCGACCAGATGGCCGCGCTCGCCTGGGTGAAGCACAATATCGCGGCGTTCGGCGGCGATCCTGCCAATGTGACCATCGCGGGCGAATCCGCGGGCGGGCTGAGCGTGCTGTTCCTGATGGAATCGCCACTCGCGCGCGGGATGTTCGCGAAGGCGATCGCGCAGAGCGCGTACATGGTTGCGATGCCCGAGCTCAAGAAGAGCGCGTACGGCGCGCCCTCGGCAGAGGCAGTGGGGCAGATGCTCTCCGCCGGGGTGCAAGCGCCGACGCTGGCGGCACTGCGCGGGATGGACGCGCAGAAGATCACCGACAGCGCCGCCAAGCTCGGCTTCTTCCCCTTCGGCGCGGTCGATGGGCTGGTGCTGCCCGAACAGATGGTGACCAGTTTCGACAAGGGCAAGCAGGCGCCGGTGCCGGTCCTCGCCGGGTTCAACCAGGGCGAGATCCGCTCGCTGATGATGCTCGCGCCCAAGGCGCCCGAGAGCGCGGCCGACTATGAGAAGGCGATCCGCGAACGCTATGGCGACTTCGCCGATGCGTTCCTGAAGCTCTATCCGGCGGCCGACTATAGGGAGAGCACCCTCGCGACCACGCGCGACGCGCTCTACGGCTGGACCTCCGAGCGGCTGGCGCGCAAGCAGACCGCATTGGGCCAGCCATCCTATCTCTATCTGTTCGATCACGGATATCCGGCGATGGATCAGGCCGGGCTCCACGCCTTCCACGCCAGCGAGATTCCGTACGTGTTCGGCACGTTCGACGGCACGCCACCGCGTTGGCCCCAAGTGCCTGACAGCGATCGGTCGCTGTCCGATAATATGATGCGCTATTGGGCGAACTTCGCGAAGAGCGGCGCGGCCGGGCCGGGCTGGCCGGCCTATGGCGACAAGCGCAACTACCTGCACATTGCCCATACTCCGCAGGCGAAGGCCGGGCTGATGCCGGGGATGTACGACCAGTATGAGGCGGTAGTGTGCCGGCGGCGGGCTGCGGGCGTTGCCTGGAACTGGAACGTGGGGCTGGCCTCGCCGAAACTGCCGGGGAAGGCGGCGGGTTGCGAATAGCGCTTGGCGATCAAAGCTCCCCTCCCTGTTTGCAGGGAGGGGAATGGTTCAACGCCCTACCCTGACTCCGGCGATGCGCCCCTCGGCATAGTCCGCGCGCAGGCGCTGCTTGTCGATCTTGCCCGAAGCCGCCAGCGGCATCGCGGCGATCTCGGCGACTTCGCTCGGGATCCAGAAATCCGCCACCCTGCCCCGTAGCAGCCCGAGCAGCGCGCCGGGATCCTGCGCGTCGTCGGTCTCGACGATCAGCACTGGGCGCTCGCCCCATCGAACGTCCGAGCGCCCTATCACCGCGACATGCCGCACCGCCGGATGCGCGCCGACGATGACTTCGATCTCGGTCGGGTTGATCCATTCGCCGCCCGACTTGATCAAGTCCTTGGCGCGGCCGCAGATGGTGAGGTTTCCTTCCGCATCGATCATCGCGAGGTCGCCGGTGTCGAAATAGCCCTCGTCATCGAGCGCGGAATCTTCTGACAGGAAATAGCGCTCGATCACGCTCTGCCCCTTGACCTTGAGATGGCCGAGAATACCCCGTTGTGGGACCAGCGCATTGCCCTCCGCGTCTGCCAGTTTGAGGTCGAGCCCGATCGGCGGCCGGCCCGAGGCACGCGAGTCGCCCAGCGCGTGCAGCGGCGCGACCGTGCCGGTGGGGGAAAGCTCGGTCATGCCCCAGCTGGTCTGCACCTTGCAGCCCAGGCGCTCCTCCAGCCTGCGGAGCAGCGCGTCGGGGCAACTCGATCCACCGATCAATACGCGCTCGAGCGAAGGCAGCGTGCCCCCCGCGGCGTCGAGGTGATCGGCAAGGCCGAGCCATATCGTTTGCACCCCGACCGCCATCGTCACACCTTCGTCGCGGATCAGCGCGGCGAGGCTCGCTCCGTCGAGCGTGCGGCCCGGCAGCACCAGCTTGGCGCCCGCCGCCGCCCCGGCAAAGGGCAGGCCCCAGCCATTGGCGTGGAACATCGGCACCGCGACCAGCACCGCGTCGCGGCTGGTGATCGCCATCGCATCGGCCTGGAGGACACGCAGCGTGTGCAGATAATTGGAGCGGTGGGTGTAGATCACGCCCTTCGGGCTGCCGGTAGTGCCGGACGTGTAGCAGAGCCCTGCCGGCGCATTCTCGTCGAACGCACCCCAGACGTATGGCGCGCCCTTCTCGGCGAGCAGCGCTTCATAGGCCCAGATACGCGCAGGGTGCGACCCGAGGGGCTGCGTATCGGGGGGCAGGGCATCCATCACCACGGCCGCTTCGATCGTCGGGCAAAGCGGCGCGACTTCGCGCAGAAGCGGCAGCAGGTCCGCCGCGACTGCGAGCACGCGGTTCTGCGCTTCGTTGATCATCGCCGCGAGATGCGCGGGCGTCAGTCGCGGATTTAGCGTGTGGCACACCAGCCCCGCCCCCATCGCCGCGTAATAGAGTTCGAGATGGTGCCGGGTGTTCCAGCCGAGCGTGCCGACCCGGTCACCGAACTGCAGCCCGAGCGCGGCGAGCGCGCCCGACATGCGATTGCTGCGGTCGCGCAGTTCGGCATAGCCGAAGCGCGCCACTACTCGCCCGGCATCGGCCTCGACGATCTCGCGGTCGCCGAACCATTTGGCGGCATGATCGAGGAATTTGTCTATCGTCAGGCCGTAGGGCTGCATGAAACCATCGTCACGAGAGGATACAAACTGGCCGCCGGACGAGGGAGCATCCGACGGCCGAGGGAGACTCAGAAAAGCTTGAGCAACTTGACGCCGTACTGGCGCGGCGGCCCGGCGAAGTAGAGCCCACTATTGAGTGCGGCGGGGTAATGCTGATCGGTCAGGTTGGTGCCGTAGAGCGTCACCGTCCAAGTATCGTGCTGCCAGGCCAACTGAGCGTTGAGGATGTTCCGGGCTTCTATCCGGTCGCCGCGGGCGGGGTTCTGGAACAAGGTCGCCCATTGATCGCCGACATGGCCGAAATTGACGCGCGGCGTGATCTTGTCGCCGTCGCCGAGCAAGAGATCATAAGTCGCGCCCAGATTGAAGGTGAGGTTCGGCGCGTAGGTCTGCCGCCGGCCCGCCAGGTTGAGGCACGAGACGCTCGCCGGGCCCGTATTGGGATTGCACGGCAGCACGCTCGCCGCGCGCGGATCGGTCGCGAAGAAAGTGCCGAGTTCGCTGCGCAGCACATTGACGCCGCCATCCAGCGTCAGCCCGCCGAAGCGCAATTCCACTTCGGCTTCGCCGCCATAGATCTTGGTGCTCCCTGGAACGTTGAGCTCGATCCCGAAGGTCGGGAAGGTCGGATAGCCGATGATTACCTGGAAGTTCTTGTAGTCGTTGTAGAAGCCGGTGAGCGTCGTGCGCACCTTGCCGTCCGCCCAATTGGCCTTCCACCCCGCTTCGTACGATGTGACTTCCTCCGGCTCAAACGGCGCAGGAAGTCCGAGGCCGACCGGCACGTTGAGCCCGCCAGGACGGAAGCCGGTCGCGACGAAGGCATAGAGATACTGGTCCTCGCCGGCCTTCCAGCCGAGCGACACCTTGTACGAGAAATTGTCGGACTTCACCGTCTGATCCTGGCGGATATACGCGCCGTACTGCATCACATCGATATGATTGGTGGAGCGGCTTGCGGTATAGCGGCCGCCCGCCTCGATCTTCAGATTGGGTGTGAGATTGAAACCGATCTGGCCGAATGCCGCAAGCGAGCGCGTCGGATTGGTGCCCTGCAGCTTATACTGCGCCGCCGGCAGGTTGAACGGATAGGCGGTGTCGATGATGAACTGGTACGGCTTGCGGAAATAATAGTCGTTCCACAGCCCGAACGCGCCGAGCAGCCAGGTGAAGCGCTGGTTGTCGGGCGAGATCAAATTCACTTCCTGAGTGATCTGCTGCTCGTCGACGCTGTCGTAGAAGGTGCTGATCCCCGTCGCCGTGCCGTCCAGATCGGCGCGGTACATCGTGTTAGCCCATTGATAGCTCGACACCGTGCGGAGCTTCACGCCGCCGCCGAACTCATATTCGCCCTTCAGGATCGAGCGGACGAATTCGTCGCGCGCCGCCTGGGGGGTGTTGAACTGGACGTCGAACAAGTCGCGATGGTTCGGATTGGGCGTGTTGGTGCCCGGCAGGGTCTCGAAATGCGTCGCGAACGGCGTTGCGGGATAGGCGCCCATGTCGAGATGGCCGACATCGGTCTTCCACAGCAGCGAGAGCCGGTCGGTCGGCTTCCACAGGAAGCTGATCCGCCCCGCCATGATCCCGACCTTGCCTTCCTCGAACTGGTATGGCGCGCCGCCCGGGCCGGTGATGTTGTAGAAGCTATCGCGGCGCTGGCTATAGAGCGCGACGCGCGCGGCAAAGGTATCGCTGAGCGGCAGATTGACCGCACCCTGCACGCCTGCATCGTTGTAATTGCCGTAGTTCACATTGACGTAGCCGTGGAAGCCGCCGCCGATCGCCGGATCGTTGGTATTGACGAACACCGCGCCGCCGGTGGCGTTCTGGCCGACGATCGTGCCCTGCGGTCCGCGCAGCACCTGGATGTTGGCGACGTCGTAATAGGGCTCGCCCTGCACATAGCCCGGGAAGGTCGGCACGCCGTCGCGATAGGTGATCACACCGGTGGTGGTCTGGGTGTTGTGCTCGGCCTTGCCGATGCCGCGGACGTTGAAGTCGTTGCCCTGGCCGAAATTGTTGACGACGATGCTGGGCATTGCGAACTGCAGCGCGTCGACATTGGCGACGCCCTTATGATCGAGCTGGGTGCCCGACAGCACCGATGCCGCCATCGGCGTGGTCATCAGGTTTTCGTTGCGGCGCTGCGCGGTGACGACGATCTCGCCGCCTTCGTCCTGCGCCGCCTCGGTTTCGCCAGCCCCATCCTGGGCGGGCGCCGTCTGTGCGAGCGCCACGCCGCACCACATCAATGCCAGCGCCGAAGCGCCCAGCCGCCACGCACTATTCGTCATCGGATTCCTCCCCAAGCTCGCTCTCCTTGCACGCGCTCTTCGGCACGATGGTGGGAAGATGACGCAAAGCCGGACGGCTTTCAATACTAATTCTCTTATGAGTGAATGTTATATGCGCTGGGGAGCGTAGCGTCTCAGGCAGGCGCGTCGATATAGCGAGATGCTTCGATAGGGGGCGGACCTAATGGCGCGCGGGCGGACTGCGCCGGGCTTCCCGGACTGGCCTTATTATGCATCAGTGACGGCGAGCCTCGCCTCGCCTAGGATGCGCGGATGATACGAAAAACACTTATGGAGCGCGCCTTCGAGCTTGCGCGTGGGAGCAGCTGCCGGGACATCGAGGAGATTCGCCGGAAGCTCACGGCGGAGAATTTCAGCAATGTCGATGCCCATCTGGGCGGGACCACCGTTCGTAAGCAGCTTCGCGCGCTGATCGAACAGCGTGCAACCGCCGAGGTGCCCAACGCGATCGAGGAACCGGGTCGTCCCTAGCGCAGTCCGACGGAATACTATGGGCACCGTGCGGCCCTTCGCGCGTTGATGGACCACCGGCGCACTCCGCGCCCGGCGGAGATAGTTCATGAGCGACCCGAGCGGGACCGAAACATCGAACGGCAAGACTGCGTTGACCGACGATTTTCGCACGCATTTTTCCGGAGATGCTCCGCTCACCGAAAAGGCGAAGAGCTTCGCCAAGGCGCGCCCCTGGGCCAGCGCCGCGTTCGTCGGCATCGCCGCGCTGGCGGTATTGAACACCTTACGGGGCACGCGGGGCAGATAGCCCGCACCTTCCGAACGCAACGGTGCCGGGTGGCGATGGCGCGTAGAGTCCGTGCTAAGTCGTTCGACAGGGCCAATTTCCGCTAGAACCGCTGAGCAATCCTGTTATCGGGCTCGCTCCATCCGCGGAGCAAGAACGCATGAATCCGGGTCCTGCCGTTCCAGCGATATTCGTCGGCGACAGTGAGATGGCTGCGCTGATGCGCGCAACGGACTGGTCGAAGACGACGCTCGGCCCGGTTGAGGGATGGCCCGAAGCCCTCAAGGTTGCCATTCGCATCCTGCTAACCAGCCGCTTCGACATGTGGCTTGGCTGGGGCGACGAGGTCGCGTTTCTCTACAACGACGCCTATCGGCCGACGCTCGGGTCCAAGCACCCCGCGTCGCTGGCCAAGCCGACGCGTGAGCTCTGGGCCGAGATCTGGCCGGATATCGAGCCGCTGATCCGCCAGGTCTACGAACAGGGCGAAGCCACGTGGAGCGAAGCGCTGCTCCTGCTGCTGGAGCGCAACGGCTATGCCGAGGAAACCTATCACACCTTCTCGTACAGCCCGGTCTTCGACGATGCCGGTACGGTCGGCGGACTGCTCTGCGCCGTGGTCGAGGAAACCGATCGAGTCATCACCGGCCGCAGGCTCGAATCGCTGCGCCTGCTGGCAACCGAACTGACCACAGCGGAGACGCCGCCCGAAGTCTTCGCCGCCGCGCATGCCGCCCTCGCTAGCAACCCGCAGGACGCTCCGTTCAGCGTCACCTGGCTGTTCGACGGCGACACTGCTCAAATCATTGGCAGGACCGGTCTCGAAGGCCCGCACCCCGCCTTACCCGAAACGATGCGACTCGACGCCGAAGCGCGCTGGCCGCTCCGCAACGGCGGCGTGGTCTCGCTGGCGGGCGTGTCTGCGCTGCCAACCGGCCCGTGGAAGAAACCGCCGGAACACGCCGCCATCCTGCCGCTTGAGGGCCAGGGCGCGGACGACGCCCGGGGCGCGATCCTGGTCGGGCTAAACCCCCATCTGCTGCCCGACGACGACTATCTCGGATATCTTGGGCTGCTCGCCGGCCAGATCGGCTCTGGCCTGCACAGCGCCGAATCGCACCATGCGGCACGCCGGCGCGCCGAAAGCCTCGCCGAGGCAGCCCGGCTGCGCGCGGAGGCGGCAGAAGCGCTTCGCGAACTCAACGTGAAGCTCGCGTCCGAAGTTGTGGCACGCACCGGCGAACGCGACCGGCTATGGTCACTCGCCGAGGACCTGCTGGCACGCGCCGACTATGACGGCAATCTGCTCGCGGTGAACCCGGCTTGGACCAAGCTGCTGGGCTGGTCCGAGCAGAAGCTGCTCACCGATCCCTATGCCGACATCATCCATCCCGAGAATGTCGATACGGTACTCGCAGCGCTTCAGGAGATGGGCCGGACCGGCGAGCCGACGCGCTTCGAAAACCGGATATTGTCGTCGGAGGGCGTCTGGACACCGGTCGGCTGGACCGTCTCGCCCGAGCCCGGCGGCGTCCACTTCATCGCAGTTGGCCGCGATCTCACCGAGGACAAGGCGCGCGAACAGGAGCTGCTGGGCGTGCAGGAGGCGCTTCGCCAGTCGCAGAAGATGGAAGCAGTAGGCCAGCTCACCGGCGGAATCGCGCATGATTTCAACAATCTGCTCGCTGGAATTGCCGGCAATCTCGAACTTCTCGAACTGCGCCTGGGCCAGGGGCGCACGGTAGGTCTCGATCGCTATATCACCAGTGCGCAAGGTGCCGCGCGCCGCGCGGCGGCACTGACCCAGCGCCTGCTCGCCTTCTCGCGCCGCCAGACGCTCGATCCCCGGGCGGTCGATGCCAATGCGCTGGTCGGCGGCATGGAGGACCTGATCCGCCGGACCGTCGGCCCGAGCATCGAAGTCGAAGTCGTCGGCGCGGGCGGTCTGTGGCTCACCCGAGTCGATCCGTCGCAGCTTGAAAATGCGCTGCTCAACCTGGCGATCAATGCGCGAGATGCGATGTCGGGCAATGGCCGCCTGACGATCGAGACTGCGAATAAATGGCTCGACGACCGCGCTGCAAAGGAGCGCGAGTTGCCGCCGGGGCAATATATCTCGCTCTGCGTCACCGATACCGGCACGGGGATGACGCCGGATGTCATCGCCCAGGCGTTCGATCCGTTCTTCACCACCAAGCCGCTGGGACAGGGCACTGGTCTTGGCCTGTCGATGATCCACGGCTTCGTCCGGCAATCGGGCGGCCAGGTGCGGATCTATTCCGAG
Source organism: Sphingomonas sp. LM7 (assembly GCF_002002925.1). NCBI lineage: Bacteria > Pseudomonadati > Pseudomonadota > Alphaproteobacteria > Sphingomonadales > Sphingomonadaceae > Sphingomonas > Sphingomonas sp. LM7. The sequence continues at coordinate 1,439,672 of NZ_CP019511.1, forward strand.
ATCGGCGACGGCACCACCATGTGCCTGTATCTGCCGCGCTTCATCGGGGAACTCGACAGTCCCGACGACGCTCATCATCCGCTCAATACGTCCGAAGGCCATGGCGAGACCGTGCTGGTGATCGACGACGAGGCGCCGGTTCGCGCGCTGATTGTCGAGGTCCTGGAAGAAGCCGGCTATTCGGTGATCGAGGCGATCGACGGCGCAACCGGGCTCGAAGTGCTTAGATCGCAACGGCGCATCGACTTGCTGATCACCGATGTCGGCCTGCCGGGCGGGTTGAACGGGCGGCAGGTCGCCGATGCCGCGCGCGTGACGCGTCCCGATCTGAAGGTGCTGTTCATCACCGGCTATGCCGAAAATGCGGCGGTCGGTAACGGCCTGCTCGCGCCCGGTATGGAAGTGATCACCAAGCCTTTTGCGGTGAGCGCCATGGGCAACAAGGTCCGCGACATGCTGGATCGCTGATCCCGCACATCGCGTAGCAGGATCAGCCCTTCTTGCGCTTCGCCGCGAGTGCGTTGGACGCGGCGCGGTCCGGGCCGGCTTCCTTGAGGATCGCCCGCGCGTCGTCCACGCTGATGCCGTGCTTGCGCGCGAAGTACCGCGCTTCATAGGGCGCATCGGCCGCCGCCGCGCGACGAGCGGGCGCGGCGGGCTTGCGATTGCTCGTGCGCGGCTTCGCTTTCGCTACCGGGGCCGATTTGGCCGAACGGCGGCGTGCATAGAGCAGGCCGGTGACCGTCGCCGCGGCGCCGATGCCGATCGCCGCACCGATCCCGATCGCCGTTGCGGAAATCCCGCTGCCGGCCTCGGCCTTTTCGCGCTCTTCCTCGGCGGCAGCCTCCGCGGCAGCGGTAGCGGCCTTCTGCTCCTCCGGAATCGGATCGGGGTGAAGCGGATATGGCGACGTATTTGCTTCGGGCACCGGCGGCTGGTGAGTCATGGTCGCTCCTGATGTCGTTTGCCGCTCAACGCATATTCTCTCCAGTGGTTGCGCAGCCGTATCGGTCGCAAATCAAGACGCTTGCCGATTGCGCCGCGCGGCTTGCCCGCCGATAGTGACCGCAGTTCGAGAAACAGGGGAATTCATGAAGCATTACGCGGTCGCGCTCGTCTCGCTGGTTGCACTTGCCGCTCATCAGGCGGCGGCGCAGATCGCTCCGCCCGCACAGCAAAAGCCGGTGCAGGAGACCCAGGCGCCGGAGGATGCGATCGTCCGTCCGGTCGAGCAGCAATCGCCGCAGCCGCAGCCCACCCCTGCCGCCGCCACCCCGGTTGCCGCGCCCGCGGTTGCAGCCAAGACCGACAAGCCGGCCAAATGGGACGTCAACGCGCCCACCGGCGCCAGCATCCGCGAGATTCCCATCCGCGTCTCGGAAGGCAGCTGGATGGACCTCGACGTCAGCCCCGACGGCACGATGATCGCCTTCGCGCTGCTGGGCGATCTCTACACGATGCCGATCACCGGCGGCACGCCGACGCGCATCGCCGAGGGGCTCGCCTGGGAAGTCCAGCCGCGCTTCTCGCCCGATGGCCGGCGGATCGCCTTCACCTCGGATCGCGGCGGCGGCGACAATATCTGGGTGATGAACCGCGACGGTTCGGACAAGCGCCAGGTGACCAAGGAGGAGTTTCGCCTCCTCAACCAGCCAAGCTGGAGCCCCGACGGCCGCTATATCGCTGCCAAGAAGCATTTCACCACCGGCCGCTCGCTCGGCACCGGTGAAGTCTGGCTCTACCACGTCTCGGGCGGCGGCGGAGTGATGCTGGTCAAGCGCCCCAACGAAACGCACCAGAAGGAACTGGGCGAGCCGATCTACGCGCATGACGGCAAGTCGATCTTCTACACCCGCAACGTAACCCCCGGTCCGATCTTCGAATACGCCCAGGATTCGAATACCGACCTGTTCGACATCGAACGCTACGATCTCGACACCGGCGACGTCAGCAAGGCAGTGACCGGCGCCGGCGGCGCAGTGCGCCCTACCCCTTCCCCTGACGGCAAGAAGATCGCCTTTGTCCGCCGCGAGGCAACGCGCTCGAAGCTCTATGTGAAGGACCTCGTCTCGGGCGAGGAGCGCAAGATCTACGACGATCTCGATCAGGACGTGCAGGAGACCTGGGCCGTAACCGGCGTCTATCCCAACATGGCCTGGACGCCCGACGGCAAGTCGGTGGTGTTCTGGGCCAAGGGCAAGATCCGCCGCATCGATGCCGATGGATCGAATGCGCGCGAGATTCCCTTCACGGTCAACGACACCCGCGGTGTGATCGACGCGCCGCATCCGCAGATCGCCGTAGCGCCCGATCGCTTCACCACTGCGATGCCGCGTTTCGCATCGGTCTCGCCCGGCGGCGATCGCGTGGTGTTCGAGAGTCTCGGCAAGCTGTGGGTCAAGCCGGTGGCCGGCGGCGCGGCGAAACGGCTGACCAGCGGTGGTGAGGGCTTCGAGCTGTTCCCGAGCTGGTCGCGCGATGGGCGCAGCATCGTGTTCGTCGGCTGGAGCGATGCCGGTCTCGGCCGCATCCGCGCTGTCGCTTCGAGCGGCGGCGCCCCGCACGACGTCACCAGCCAGCCGGGCCATTATGCCCGCCCGCGCTTCTCGCCCGACGGCAAGACGATCGTGTTCGAGCGGGTCGGCGCCGGCAACCTGACCAGCCCCAATTGGTCGCAGGATCCCGGCGTGTACCGCGTCGCGGCTACGGGCGGCGATGTAGTCCGCGTCGCCAAGGGGATGGCCGCGCCGCAGTTCGGCACTGCCAACGACCGCATCTTCATGATCGGCGAAGGCGAGAAGGGCGAGCGCGAGCTGGTCAGCACGGATCTGGGCGGCAAGGACAAGCGCGTCCATGCCAGCGGTGAGCTGGTCACCGACTATATCGTTTCGCCCACCGGCGAATATGTCGCCTTCCGCCAGAATTACGGCGCCTTCGTCGCGCCGCTGATGCCGGGCAACCAGTCGGTCGCGCTGGCGAGCGATGCCAGTGCGATGCCGGTCACGCGGGTGAGCGCAGGCGGCGCGGATTACATCCATTGGTCGAATGACGGCAGGCGGCTCCACTGGAGCCTGGGGCCGACGCTCTACACTGCCGACACCGCGCAGTTCTTCGCAAATGCGCCGCGCGGCGAGGACGCGCCGAAGTTCGTGCCGCCGGCCAACGGTATCTCACTGGCACGTGAGGTGGCGGCGGCCAAACCGAGCGGCACGGTGGCGCTCACCGGCGCGCGCGTGGTGACGATGGCCGATGCCGCGGGCGGGATTATCGACGACGGCGTCGTGGTGATCCGCGGCGACCGCATCGTCGCGGTCGGCCCGCGCGCCTCGACGCCCATCCCCACCGGCGCGACCCAGGTGGACGTCGTCGGCAAGACGATCATCCCCGGGCTGGTTGATGCCCATGCCCACGGCCCCGCGGGCAGCGACGAGTTGATTCCGCAGAACAACTGGTCGCTGCACCAGAATCTCGCGCTCGGCACCACGACGATCCATGATCCGTCGAATCGGTCGAGCGAAGTGTTCGCGGCGTCCGAGATGCAGCGCGCCGGGCTTATCCTCGGGCCCCGCATCTTCTCGACTGGCGAGATCGTCTATGGCGCGAAGGCGGCCGACGTCTATGCGCAGATCGACAGCCTCGACGATGCGCTCGCGCATGTCCGCCGGCTCAAGGCGCAGGGAGCGCACAGCGTCAAGAACTACAACCAGCCACGCCGCGAGCAGCGCCAGCAGGTGGTCGAGGCGGCGCGGCGCGAGAACATGCAGGTGGTTGCCGAGGGCGGATCGCTGTTCGGCATGGACATGACGATCGTCGCCGACGGCAACTCGACGCTCGAGCACAATGTCCCGCTCGATATCTTCTACGAGGACGTGCTGCAGTTCTTCCCGCAGACCAAGACCAACTACACGCCGACGTTGGTGGTGAGCTATGGCGGCCTCGCCGGCGATCCCTATTGGCGCCAGGCGACCGACGTCTATGCCCACCCGCTGCTGCGCGCGCATACCCCGCCCACAGTTCTGCTCGCGGACAATGCCCGGCGGATCAAGGCGCCCGAGGACAATTTCGTCGACGACGACAATGCCCGCGAGGCCAACAAGCTCGCCAAGCGCGGCGTGCTGGTCTCGATCGGCGCGCATGGCCAGCAGGCCGGCATTGGCGCGCATTGGGAACTGTGGTCGTTCGTCCGCGGCGGCATGACTCCGCTTGAAGCGCTGCGTGCCGGCACGATCGTCTCTGCGCAGTCGCTGGGAATGGCGCGCGATATCGGTTCGCTGGAGCCGGGCAAGCTCGCCGACCTCGTGGTGCTCGACGCGGATCCCACCGCGGACATCCGCAACAGCGACAAGGTGTCGCGAGTGATGCTCGGCGGGCGGCTCTACGACGCGGCCACGCTGGACGAAGTCGCGACCGGCACTGCCAAGCGCGGCGCCTATTGGTGGGAAAAGCAGGGCCGCTAGGCTCTGGAACCGGGAGACTATCGTGGATCGTCGGACGTTTCTGAACGGGGTGAGCGCGGCATCGCTAACTGCAGCGCTGCCCGCCACCGCCATGCCGCGTAGCCAGGCTGCGTCCGACAAGGAACTGTCGGCACTGCTCGATCGCTTCTTCTACGATCGGCTGAACGACGATCCCGAAGGCGCAACTCGGCTCGGGCTCGATACCGGTCCACGCGCGGCGCTGCGCTCGAAGCTGGCCGACAATTCGGCGGCGGGCATGGCGCGGGCGGCAGCACGGTCCAAGCGCGAGCTGACCGAGTTGCGCGCGATCGCGCCCGCAACACTGTCCACCGCGGCGCGGCTCGACCAGGAAGTCGTCGCCTATCAGCTCGAACGCAACATCGCCGCGGCGGCACGGTTTCGCTATGGATCGAACAGCGACGGTTTTTCGCCCTATGTCCTGAGCCAGCTCGGCGGCGCCTATCGCGACATTCCTGATTTCCTCGATTCGCAGCACCGGCTGGAAAATGCTGCGGATGCCGATGCTTATCTTTCTCGGCTCGAAGCATTTCCGAAGGCGATCGACAATGACACCGCGCGGCAGCGCGACGACGCGGCGCGCGGCGTGTTCGCCCCGGACTACATCCTCGACACCACGCTCAAGCAGATCGCCGCGATGCGCGATCCGGCTGCTGCGAACACAGTGATGGTCACTTCGCTCGCCGCCAAGCTCGCGGCGGCGAAGTTGCCCGCTGACCGCCTCGCCAGGGCGCAACGGATAGTCGCCGGGCAGATCTTCCCGGCGATCGACCGACAGCGCGCACTGGTCACCGAGTTGCGCGCCAAGGCTGGCCACGACGCCGGGGTGTGGCGGTTGCCCGATGGCGACGCCTATTACAGCGCGGCGGCACAGGCGGCGACCACCACCAGCCTGACCGGCGCCGAAATCCACCAGCTCGGGCTGGAGCAGGTCGCGGAGATCGGCGCGCGGATCGATACCATCCTCAAGGCGCAGGGCATGGCGCATGGAACGGTCGGCGAGCGGCTAGTGGCGCTCAACAAACGGCCCGACCAGCTCTTCCCCAATACCGATCCGGGCCGCGAGGCGCTGCTGGAGGCGCTCCGTGCGCAAGTCGTGGCGATGCAGGCGCGGCTGGGCGAGCAGTTCCGCTCGCTGCCCAAGGCGCCGGTCGAGGTGCGACGCGTCCCTGAAGCTATCCAGGCGGGCTCGCCCGGCGGCTACTATCAGAACGCCTCGCTGGATGGATCGCGGCCGGCGATCTACTTCATCAACCTGCGCGACACATTCGATCGGCCCAAATTCGGACTGGCGACGCTGACGCATCACGAAGCGGTGCCGGGACATCATTTGCAGGTGACCCTGGCGCTGGAATCGCCGAACATCCCGCTGATCCGGCGCCGTGCCGACTTCAATGCCTATACCGAAGGCTGGGCGCTTTATTCCGAGCAATTGGCCGACGAGATGGGAATGTACGCCCGGGATCCGCTGGGACAGGTCGGCTATCTCCAGTCGCTGCTGTTTCGCGCGACGCGGCTGGTGGTGGATTCGGGCCTGCACCACAAGCGCTGGTCGCGCGAGCAGGCGACAGACTATTTCATGGCGACCACGGGCATCGCCCGCGGCCGCAGCCAGGGCGAGATCGACCGCTACACGGTGTGGCCGGGCCAGGCATGCAGCTACAAGATCGGGCACACCATGTGGATCCGCCTGCGCGACAAGGTGAAGGCGAAGCAGGGTGCGGCATTTGATCCGCGCGCCTTCCATGACATTCTCCTAGAAGGTGCAATGCCGCTGACCGTGCTGGAGCGCGTCGTGGACGAGCGCCTGCGGAAAGCCTGAATATCCGGCGCAAGCGGACCCGGACAGTGGCGGCGACCTACGGCATCAGCCTGTAGCCCACCCCGGGCTCGTTGCGGATCGCCGACAAGCCGGCCGCATCGTCCCCCAGCTTCTTGCGAACGCCGCGCGCGGCGACGCGCAGATATTCGACATCCTTTTCGTGCCCCGGTCCCCAGACGTTGCGCAGCAACTGGACATGCGTGACGACCCGGCCCGGATGCTTCGCGAGTAGCGACAGGAAGCCGAACTCCTTCGGGGTGAGGTGCACTTCCACGCCGTTCTTGCGCACGAACCGCGCGGCGAGGTCGATCTCGACATCGCCGATGCGGACCACCGGCGCTTCGGCTTCCGCCGACAGGCGATGGCGCAGCGCCGTACGAACGCGGGCCAGCACTTCCTCGGTGTCAAACGGCTTGGTCACATAGTCATCGGCGCCGAGATCGAGTGCGGTGACCTTCTGGTCGGTCGCATCGCGCGCCGAGATAACGATCACCGCAATCCCTGCCGCCCTGATCAAAGGAACGAGTTCGAGCCCATCGCGATCAGGCAGGCCGAGGTCGAGCAGCGCCAGTTCGGGCTTGTCTATCTGAACCGCCGTCATCGCCTCGCGCGCAGTGCCGGCCTCGACCACCCGATAGCCTGCGCGGCCAAGGCTGGTGGCCAGCAGCCGACGGATCGCCGGCTCGTCGTCGACGACCAGCAATTTGGCATTCTGGCTCATTCGCCGGACGATCCCTTGCTGAGGCGCGCTTCGGGCACCCGGATGGTGAAGCAGGCACCCGAGACATCGCTGCGGTTCGAAGCGGAGACTGACAGCCCCATCGCCTCGGCAAACCCTTTGACGATCGCGAGGCCCAGCCCGGTGCCGCCCTTGCGGTCCGAGCCCTCGATCCGCGTGAAGGTCTCGAAGATCCGTGCCTCCTCGCCCGGCGGCAGGCCCGGGCCTTCGTCGAGCACGTGCAGCGTCAGCCCGCCTGGCTCCCGCCGCGCGGCGATGATGATCGGCGCCCCCGGATCGCCATATTTCGCGGCGTTCTCGAGGAGGTTGATCAGGCAATGGTGGAAGAGTTGCGGATCGACCGAGACGAAGGGCAGATCGGGAGAGATGTCGAGCCCGATCGGATGGCCGTCGAGGATGCGGCGCAGATCATGGACCGCGCTCGCCGCCGCCTCGGCAAGATCGACCGGTTCGATCGACTGGTGCAGCGCGCCCGATTCGATCCGGACCATGTCGAGCAGATTGGCAACAAAGCGGCTGAGCCGCTCGGCCTCGCCGCGCGCCGCGATCAGCTGCGCTTCCTGCTCGTCCGATGCGGGCCGCATCTCGGCAAGCATGCCAAGCACGGTCGTTAGCGGCGTGCGCAAGTCGTGGCTGACCGAGGAGAGCAGCGCGGCCCGCAGCCGGTCGCGCTCCTTGAGCTGGGTGACGCTGGCCATCTCGGCCTCCAGCCCGATCCGTTCAAGCGCCAGCGATGCCTGGTCGAGCAGGCTGAGCAGCAGCGGAAGCTGGTCCGAACGCACCGGGGCGCCGGCATCCAGTCGTGCCAGGCCCATCACCGCCAGCACCGCGCCGCCCGCCGAGATCGGCTGGAACAGCCACTCGGACGCCGTTAGCGTATCTGATCCGCGGCCCGCGGCGGTGTTGTGGTCGAACGCCCAGCGCGCCGCGGCCTGCTCGATCACCTCGAGACGATCCTCGGGCGGGAACGCCGCACTCAGCACGAGCTGGCCATCGACCGGAAGCAGCAGGACCGTGTTCGCGTCGAGCAGGCGCCCCACTTCGGCGCACAGCACCTGCCCGAGTTCGCTGCGCTTGCTCACCCCGGTCAGCAACCGCGCGAAGCCGGCGAGCGCACTGTTCTGCCCGGCGCTGCGCTGCGCCAGCATCGCCTGATCGCGCACCCGCGCGGCGAGCTGGCTGCTCACCACTGCGACGCCCATCAGTACCAGCAGCGTCAGGATGTTCTGCGGATCCTGGATCGTGAAGGTGCGCGTCGGCGGAATGAAGAAGAAGTTATACGCCAGCGAAGAGGCCAACCCGGTCACCACGCCGGTACGCACGCCGTAGCGCGTCGCCGCGACCATCACCGGCAGCAGATAGAGCAGGCCGATATTGGTGATGCTGCCCGCCGCGAAGATGCTCGCACCGATCACGGTGACCAGCGCGGTGAGCCCCAGCGAGACCAGATAGCCCGCGGGCTTTCCCCAGCCACTGCGCTGCTTTCGCCGCGGCACGGACCGCGGCGCGTCATTTTCCGCCATCGGCAGGACGTGGACCGCCACCCCCGGCGTTCCGCGCACCAGCCGGTCGACCACCGACCCGTGGAGAAACTCGAACCAGCGCGAACGCGCCGACTTCCCGACGATCAGCTGCGTCGCCCGCGCATCGGCAACGAACCGCGTCAGCCCGTCGAGCACGGTCTCGGCGGGCACCGATGCGACCTGCGCGCCGAGCTGGCTGGCGAGGTGCAGGGTTGCCGCGAGCCGGGCATTTTCGGCATCGCCGAAGCGGCTCGCACGCGGCGTTTCGATATGCACTGCGGTCCACGGCGCGCGCAGTGCATCGGCGATGCGTTTGGCGGCGCGCACCAGTTCGGGTGCGCCGGGCAGCTCGCTCACTGCCACGACCAGCCGGTCGCCGCCCGCCCAGGTGCCCGCCAGCGCATGCGCGCGCAGATAATCGAGCATCTGCGCATCGACGGCCTGCGCCGCGCGACGCAGCGCCAGTTCGCGGAGTGCCGACAGGTTCGATTTGGAAAAGAAATGGCCGAGTGCGCGCGTCGCCTCTTCGGGCAAATAGACCTTGCCCTCCTTGAGCCGCTCGATCAGCTCGTCGGGCGGGATATCGACGACTTCGATCTCGGCATTTTCGAGCACGCGATCGGGCAAGGTCTCGCGCACCCGCACCTTGGTGAACGAGGCGACGATGTCGTTGAGGCTTTCGAGATGCTGGATATTGACCGTCGCATAAACGTCGATCCCCGCCGCGAGCAGCTCCTCGACATCCTGGTAACGCTTGTCGTGGCGGCTGCCCGGCGCATTGGTGTGGGCGAGTTCGTCAACCAGCACGAGCCGCGGCCGCCGGGCGAGGATCGCATCGAGGTCCATCTCGTCGAGCGTGCGGCCCTGATACTCGACGCCGCGCCGGGGCACGATCTCGAAGCCATGGACCAGCGCCTCGGTCTCGGCGCGCCCATGCGTCTCGACCACGCCGATCACGACATCGGCACCGCCGCGCCGCCGCGCCGCGCCCTCGGTCAGCATCTCATAGGTCTTGCCGACACCGGGGGCGGCGCCGAGCAATACCTTCAAACGCCCGCGGCCCTCCTGCGCGGCGGTGCGCAGAAGGGCTTCGGGATCGGGTCGCCTGTCGGGATCGGGATGCGAACTCACCGGCCGGCTTTTGCGCCTCCCGGGGCCAGCCTGTCGAGGGCGCGATTGAGAAGCAGTATGTTGACGCGGGGCTCACCCAGAAAGCCGAGCAGCCGGCCTTCGACATGTTCCTGCACCAGCGCGCGCACGGATACTTCCGACAGTCCTCGCGCCGCGGCGACGCGCCCGACCTGATAAAAGGCCGCCTCGGGGCCGATATGGGGGTCGAGCCCCGAGGCGGAGGTCGTCACCAGATCGGCGGGGACCGAATTCGCTGGTGATGTGGCGTTTGCGGCGATGTCGGCCTTGACCCGCTCGGCGAGCGCCTGACTGGTCGGGCCGAGGTTCGAGCCGGCGGAAGCCGAAGCGTCGTAGCCGGATCCGGCGGCGGAGAGCCGGCCGTGGAAATATCCCGGGCCGGTGAAGCCCTGCCCGATCAGTTCGGAGCCGATCACCCGGTCGCCTTCGCGGATCAGGCTGCCATTGGCCTGGGCGGGGAACACCGTCTGGCCGATCCCGGTGAGCGCCGCCGGATAAGCGAGCCCGAGCAAGGCGGCGAACAGGATCGTCATGACGATCGCCGGGCGGAGAGCGGTGGTGAAATCCTTGAGCATGTGTCTGTCCTCAGGCGAGGTGGAGGCCGGCGACGACGAGATCGATCGCCTTGATGCCGATGAACGGCGCGATAAGACCGCCGAGCCCGTAGATGGCGAGGTTGCGTGCCAGCAGCGGCCCCGCGCCCATCGGCTTGTACTGCACCCCCCGCAGCGCGAGCGGGACGAGGCACGGGATGATCAGCGCGTTGAAGATGATCGCCGAGAGGATCGCGCTCTCGGGGCTGGAGAGTCGCATCACGTTGAGCACGCCGAGGCCAGGATAGAGCACGACGAACATCGCCGGGATGATCGCGAAATACTTCGCCACATCGTTGGCGACCGAGAAGGTGGTCAGCGCGCCGCGCGTCATCAGCAATTGCTTGCCGAGGCCGACAATCTCGATGAGCTTGGTCGGATCGCTGTCGAGGTCGACCATGTTGCCCGCCTCGCGCGCGGCCTGCGTGCCGGTGTTCATCGCCACGCCGACATCGGCCTGGGCGAGCGCGGGCGCGTCGTTGGTGCCGTCGCCGCACATCGCGACGAGGCGTCCGCCCTGTTGCTCCTTGCGGATCAAGGCGAGCTTGTCCTCGGGAGTCGCCTCGGCGAGGAAGTCGTCGACCCCCGCCTCGGCCGCGATCGACGCGGCGGTGAGCGGATTGTCGCCGGTGATCATCACCGTGCGGATCCCCATCCGGCGCAATTCGGCGAAGCGATCGCGCACGCCGGCCTTGATCACGTCCTTGAGCGCGATCACGCCGAGCAGCCGCCCGTCTTGTGCCACCGCCAGCGGAGTCTGGCCGGAGCGTGCGATTTCATCGGTGATCTTGCGCAACTCGGCGGCCGCCGCGCTCACACCGGCGCCGGGATTGGCGCGCAGCACCGCGTCGACGGCACCCTTCTGGATCAGGCTGCCGCCGGTGCGCACGCCCGAGATGCGGGTCTGAGCCGTGAACGGAATGATCTCGGCGCCTTCAGGCAGCGCCCGCATGGCAACCGCATGCTTGCCCTGCGCGAGCGTCACCACCGATCGGCCCTCGGGCGTTTCGTCGGCAAGGCTGGCGAGCAAGGCGGCACCGGCGAGTTCGTCGATCGTCACGCCGGCCAGCGGGCGGAATTCGCTCGCTGCGCGGTCGCCGATCGTGATCGTGCCGGTCTTGTCGAGCAGCAGCACATCGATATCGCCCGCTGCTTCCACTGCGCGGCCCGATTTGGCGAGCACGTTGAAACGCACCAGCCGGTCCATCCCCGCAATCCCGATCGCCGAGAGCAAGGCGGCGATCGTCGTCGGGATCAAAGTGATCAGCAAAGCCGCGAGAATCGCGATCGGAATACTGCCGCCGGCATAGCTGGCGAACCCCGGGATCGTCGCGACGGCGATGAGGAAGATGATCGTCAGACCGACCAGCAGGATCGTCAGTGCGATCTCGTTGGGGGTCTTCTGCCGCTCGGCACCTTCGACCAACGCAATCATCCGGTCGAGGAACCCCTGCCCCGGCTCCTGCGTGACGCGGACCTTGATCCAGTCCGAGATGACACGGGTGCCCGCGGTGACCGCCGAACGATCGCCGCCACCCTCGCGAATCACCGGCGCGCTCTCGCCGGTGATTGCCGCTTCGTTGACCGAGGCGACGCCTTCGATCACTTCGCCGTCGGCCGGGATCAAGTCACCGGTTTCGACCAGCACGACCTGGCCCTTCTGGAGCTGTGCAGCGGGGACGACGCGGCCGTCGGGCAGCTTGGCGGTCAGCTCGGACTTGGCCGCGCGCAGCGATGCCGCCTGCGCCCTGCCCCGCCCTTCGGCGAGCGCCTCGGCAAAGGTGCCGAACAGCACCGTCAGCCACAGCCAGACGATAAGCTGGAGCTGGAACGGCACGGAGAGCGCCTCTCCGCCGATCCCGAGCAGCACGGTGAGTAGCAGCGCCACTACGGCGGTGGTGAAGAGCACGGGGTTCTTCCCCAGCTGGCGTGGCGCCAGCTTCCTGAAGGCGTCACCGATCGCGGGGACGACGAGGCTGGTCGAGAACATCGAGGATGCAGTGGTCATGTCAGGGGCCTTCAGAAGAGCTGGCCGTGGATCATCGCGAGATGATCGGCGATCGGTCCGAGCGCGAGGCTGGGGAGGAAGGTGAGCCCGCCGACGATCAGCACGATCCCGACGAGGAGGCCGATCCACAGCGGTCCGGTGGTCGGGAAGGATCCGGCGGATTCGGGGGTGTGCTTCTTGGCGGCGAGGCTCCCGGCGATGGCGAGCGCGGGCACGATCACGAAGAACCGTCCGAGCCACATCGCGACGCCGAGCAGGCCGTTGTAGAAGGGCGTACCCGAAGTGATGCCGCCGAACGCCGATCCGTTGTTCGCGGTCGCCGAGGTGAAGGCATAGAGGATCTCGGTAAAGCCGTGCGGCCCCTTGTTGAGCGGCCCCGTCAGCCCCGCAGGTAACACCGATGCCAGCGCCGTGAAGCCGAGGATGCACAGCGGCAGCACCGCGATCGCCAGCACCGCGAACTTGACCTCGCGGCTCTCGATCTTCTTGCCGACATATTCGGGGGTGCGCCCGACCATCAGCCCGGCGACGAACACCGCAAGGATCGCGAAGAGCAGGAAGCCGTAGATGCCCGCGCCGACGCCGCCGATCACGACTTCGCCCAATTGCATGTTGAACAACGGGATCATGCCGCCGAGCGCCGTGAAGCTGTCGTGCATCGCATTGACCGCGCCGCACGACGCCGCAGTGGTCACCGATGCGAACAGCGCCGAGGCAGCGATACCGAAGCGGGTCTCCTTGCCCTCCATATTGCCACCGGCGACGCCGAGCTGGTGGAGCACCGGATTTCCCGCAGCTTCCTGCCAATAGACAATCGTGGTTCCTGCGACGAACAGGACGAGCATCGCCGAGAGGATCGCCCAGCCCTGGCGCTGGTTGCCCACCGCGCGCCCGAACGTGTTGGTCAGGCCCACGCCGATCAGGAATATCGACAGCATCTGGACGAAGTTGGTCAGCGCGTTGGGGTTCTCGAACGGGTGTGCGCTGTTGGCGTTGAGGAAGCCGCCACCATTGGTGCCGAGCATCTTGATCGCTTCCTGGCTGGCGATCGGGCCCATCACCAAGGTCTGCTTCGCCCCCTCGAGCGTGGTCGCGTCGACCGACGACAAGAACGTCTGCGGCACGCCGCTGGCGATCAGGAAGACCGCATAGACCCCGCAGATCGGCAGCAGCAGATAGAGCGTCGCCCGGGTCATATCCGCCCAGAAATTGCCGATGCCGCTCGCCTGACGCCGCGCAAAGCCGCGGAACAGCGCGAAGGCCACGGCGATGCCGGTCGCCGCGCTCAGGAAATTGTGGATGACAAGACCGAACATCTGGCTGAAGTTCGAAAGCGCGACTTCGCCCGAATACCACTGCCAGTTGGTGTTGGTGGTGAAGCTGATCGCGACGTTCATTGCGCCGTCGGCGGCCAGTCCGGGCAGCCCGCGCGGATTCATCGGCAGGACGCCCTGCAGCCGCAGCACGGCATAGGTGAACAGCAGCAGCATGATCTGGAAGAACAACAGGTGCACCGCGTAGCGGCGCCAGCCCATCTCGGCCTGCGGATCGATCCCCGAGAGCCGGTAGAAACCGCGCTCGACCGGGCCGAGCACGATATGCAGCGGTGTACGCCGCCCTTCGTAAAGCGCGAACAGCCACGCCCCCATCGGCTTGGCGGATGCGACGAGAATGGCGACGAAGGCGGCGATCATCGCCCAGCCCTGAATGGTCATTGGTCCGATCCGATCAGAAGCGCTCGGGCCGGACGAGCACGGCCACGAGATAGAGGAGGAGGCCCAGCGCAGTGAGCCCGGCGAGCGCGAGGTGCAGCGTCATGGCGCTCAGCCCAGGTCGCACAGGCGGACATAGGCGAAGGTCAGCAGGCTCAGGCCCGCCAGCACCGCCAGCCACAGCAGATCGGTCACGGAAAACTCCTCGTCATGCAGGAAATACGCGTGCACGCGGCGGCACCGGGATCGCGCGGAACAGGCCCGCGCCCTCGAAGGTGAAGGCCGAGCCCAGGCTCAGGCCGATCGCGACGGTCGTCGCGCCGGCGAATTCGAACGGAGTGGCGGGATGCGCGGGCAAATGCCCGACGGAACGACAAACCCAGCAGCCCGCGGTTAGGGCTGCGACCAGCATCGCCAGCCCGAAGCTGCGCAACAGAGCCCCGGCCGCCCACCAGCGTTCGCCGCTTTCAAGCCGGCGCAGTATCGCCGTCATCGGTCGCACTCCCTCGTCGTTGAGGCATGCGATGTGGGGCGGACGGCGATTAAGGTTCCACGGGTAAGATCGGCCCCCGCATAAAGAAGGCGTAAAGTTCGCCGCTCGACGAAGCAGGCCTGTCCGCGTGCGACGGCAGCGAAGCTGCGGCATCGCCCGGCCTAGTTAGGAACGGTCACGGCCCCTGTCGGGCTCCCGTCTCCGGGGCGAGAAGCGTGAGGGGCCCGCTGGGGGCGCTCACTTCGAGCCAGCGCCTACGGGTGTTGCGGGCGAGCCGAGACCCACCCGCCCCCCTTTACTCAAAAGTTGAGGTTGGCGTTCACACCGAAATAGCGGTCATTGTCGCGCGGCACGAAGCGCGAGACGCCGGCTACCGCGCCGTAGGCGATGAACGGCGAATAATGCTTGTTGGCGATGTTCTTGACCACCGCGCGGATTTCCCAGCCCTTGTCGGTATCGCTCACCAGCCCGATCGACGCATTCCAGATGCCATAGGTGGGCTGGACGGTATCGGGCGTCTGGGTGATCGCATATTGCGTCTCGCCCTTGGCACTGAAATCGGTCTGAAGATCGAGCCCAAGCGTCTCGGTCAGCGGCACGCGATAGGCGGCGTCGACATGGATCTTCCACTTTGGCGCGAAGGGCAGAGGCTGGCCATCGACATTGGCGCAGGCGCCCCCGGCCGAGGCCGGGCAGAGGAAGCGATCGATATGCGCGTCGTTATAGGCGATCGCGCTGGTGAGCTTGAGCCCCGGTATCGGCCGGACTGTCAGGTCGCCCTCGACTCCGCGCGACGACACATCGCCTGCGTTGATCAGGCGCGTGACCAGCGTGCCGAGATAGGTGTCCTGGAAATTGGCCTGGAACCCGCTGAACTTGGTGACATAGGCCGCAAGGCTGAAGCTCACCGCGCCATCGGCAGTCGCGCCCTTCAGGCCGGCTTCGTAGCTGTTCGACGTCTCCGGAGCGAGCGGATCGACGTCGAACGCCTGCATGTTGAAGAAGACGTTGTAGGCTGGCCCCTTATAGCCGCGCGAATAGGTGGCGTAGAGGTTGAGCCGGTCGCTGATGTCGTACTGGAGCCCCGCGCGCAGGCTATAGTCGGTGCGGTCGGTCTTGCCGCTGCTCGCATAGTTAGGGCGGATGCCGGCGACGCCGGTTGCGGTGGTCGCCACCCGGGCATGGCGATATTCGAGATCGTCATGGATCAGCCGGCCGCCGAGAATCGCGCGGAACTCGGGCGTGAAGTTGACATTGGCTTCGCCGAACACCGAGTAATTGGTCAGATCGGTGCGATAATTGGCGACGCCCTGATCGGAGACCTGCGCGCCGGCAACCAGCCGCGTGACGTCACGCTGATAACGCTCGCGCGCGATCGTCTTGAAGTAATAAACCCCGACGACATAGTCGATCAGCTTGCCCTTGGGCGAAGTCAGGCGAAGCTCCTGCGAGAACTGGTCGGAGTCGACCGTGCCGAGATCCTCGCCGCGGGCGATCGCCGCCGTGAGCGTGCCGGTCGAATCCCAGTCCTGATGCTGGCGGTTCTTCCAGCCGCGATAGCCGGTGATCGAAGTAAGCGTGTGCTCGCCCAGGCCGATCTCGGCAGTGAACGACGCACCGAAATTCTTGTCGCGCACATCGGCGTCGAAGCTCGGCGCGACTTCGGTATTGTTCGGGCCCGCGACGATCCCCGATCCTGCGAGAACCGCGGCGAGACCGGGATTGGTCGTTACCGCGCCCGTCGGATAGGCGACCCGCGAAGTGGCGGCGAACACGCCGGTCGGGACGTTCTCGTAGGTGAAGACATAATCGCCCGCGAGGGTGAACTTGAGGTTCTGCGCGGGCTCGTAGACCAGCTTGGCGCGTACCCCCTGCCGGTCATAGCCATTGACCCAGTCGCCGGTGGTGACGTTGCGGACATTGCCCTTGTAGCCGCCGATCAGCCCGGTGACCGCAAAACCCCAATCGTCGCCGAGCGGACCCGAGGCGCCCAGTCGAACGCGGTATTCGTCGCCTTCATAATAGCCGAGCTGGGCATTGAAGCCGAGCGCCGCCGCGGGCGCCTTCGACACGATGTTGATCACGCCGGCCGACGCGTTCTTGCCGAACAATGTGCCTTGCGGGCCGCGCAGCACTTCGACGCGCTCGATGTCGAGCAGATCGAGCGTCGACTGGCCGGGGCGCGCAAGCACGACACCGTCGATCACCGTGGCGACCGAGGGCTCGACGCCGGGCGACGTGGTGATCGTGCCGATGCCGCGGATGAAGGTCGAACGGTCCTTGTTCGAAGAGCCCGAACGGAAATCGAGCGTCGGGACGGTCTGGGCGATGTCCTGCAGCGTGTTGAGGTTGCGCGCGGCCAGCGCATCGCCGTCCAGTGCAGTGATCGCGATCGGCACGTCGGTCAGCGATTCCTCGCGAAAACGCGCCGTGACGACGATCTCATCATTGTTCTGCGCCGTCGCGGCCGCGGGGGCTTCCTGCGCATGCGCAGGGGCAATGGCGGCGAGCGCGGCACCGGCGAGCAGGGCCAGCCGCAGCGGACGATAGGCGACTTTCGATTCTTGTAGCATGTTCACTCCCTGAGATCGGGAGCAACATATCCTATCGGATTAATAGGAGAATCAACTTTTGCTTCGCCCCGCCTGTGCCGTGGCTTGTCAGCGCTTGGGCAGCCGCAGAAACGGCGGCGGGAATGGCGCGCCCTGCGGCCCCTTGGGATCGCGCAGCGCGTTGCGCTCGCCTGCGTCGGCGCTGAGCGGGATCGCCATACCGTCGGTATTCTGGAGCAGTGCGAACAGCCGTTTGCTCATCCGCTCGGCAAGGTCCTCGTGCCCCGGACGCGCGAGCAGATTGTCGGTCTCATGCGGATCGACGGCAAGGTCGTAGAGCTCGTCGAGATCCCAGATGCCGTGGAAGTGCATGTATTTGTACCGGTCCTCGCGCAGCGCGTGGACGGTGGGGGTCTGGGGGAAATTGCGCTCCCAATAATATTCGTAGAGCAGCTCCTTGCGCCACGGCACGGGCTTGCCCTGCGCCAGCGGCAGCATCGAGGCGCCCTCCATATGCTCGGGCGCGGCGAGCCCGGCGGCGGCCAGCATCGTCGGCGCGACGTCGATATTGGCGACCACCTGCTCGACGGTCCCGGCGCCGAACAGCGCGGGGCAGCGCGCGATCATCGGCACGCGCATCGATTCCTCATAGGCGGCGCGCTTGTCGATCAGCCCGTGCTCGCCGAACATGAAGCCATTGTCGCCCATGTAGAGGATCAGCGTGTCGTCCAGCTCGCCGCGCTCCGCGAGCAGATCCATGATTCGTGCAAGGCCTTCATCGACCGCGAGCAGCGTCTCCATGTAGCGCTTGTAGTAATCGGCGACGTCGAGCGTGCCGTGATAGGGATAATCGACGCCGTGCCAGCTGTTGCGCTGGTTCTCGACCCATATCGGCCGGCCGGGGACGCCCGGCTTCATCGACTCCGGATAGCGGAAGGTCGCGTCTGCATAGCGGCCCTTGTGGCGCTCGGCGGGGATGAATTCGGAATGCACCGCCTTGTGCGCAAGGTGCATCATCCATGGCTTTTTCGGATCGCGCTTGCCGATCCAGTCGAGCGCATAGTCGGTCAGCTCGTCGGTGATATAGCCCTTTTGCGGGACGTTCCGGCCATTGACGTTGAGCCCGTCGGGGCCGGGCAGATACGTCCCCTGCCCCTTGAAACTCACCCAGTGATCGAAGCCGGGCTGCGGCTTGTCGGTCTCGGCGCCCATATGCCATTTGCCGATGAACGCCGTGTCGTATCCGGCGCGCTGGAGATATTCGGGATAGAAAGTCAGGCCCGGTGGAATCGGATGGTTGTTATCGACCACGCGGTGCTGATGCGCATAGAGCCCGGTGAAGATCGACGCGCGCGAGGGCGAGCAGAGCGCGGTGGTGACGAAGGCATTGCGGAAATGCACGCCTTCGCGCGCCAGCCGGTCCAGCGTCGGGGTCTCGCCGAAATCCTGTGCCTTCATGAACCCCATCGCGTCGTAGCGATGATCGTCGGTGAGCACGACGAGGATGTTGCGCGGGCGCGCGCCGGTGCGCCTGAGCGCCTTGGGACGGGGCACGTCCTGCGCAGCCGCGGCCCAGCTGTAGAGACTGAAGGCGCCGCCGGATCCTGCCAGCAGCACGCCGCGGCGATCGATAGGGTCGGTCATGCGTGCAGCCTTTCGTTCAATGCGCCGCGATTACTTCGATGGGATCCGCTGCGTTCTCTGCGCGGCGGATGCGCGGCAACAACAGCTGAATCCAGCCGAGCGCGAGCAGATAGGAAACGCTCGCGAACAGGAACAACGGCAGGTAGCCGAGCCCCGCCGCCAGCACCGCGCCGGCGATCTTGGCGATCGCCATCCCGCCAAGGTTGCCGCAGAACGCGCCGAACGCCGTGACCCGGCCGACCTTCGCGCGCGGGGTGACGTCGGCGATCACTGCGAACAGCGTGGTCGAAAAGGCCTGGTGCCCGGCCATGGTCAGCGCGAGGATCAGCGTCGCGCTCCACAGATCGCCGGAATAGAGCGCGAGCGGCACCGGCAGCACCACCAGCCCGGCGACCAGCATCGTGCCCTTGCGGACGCGGTCGAGATTGCGCCCGCGGACCAGCAACCGGCTGGCCAACGTTCCCGCGATCAGCGCGCCGATCGCCGCGCCGGTGTAGGCGATCGCCAGTGGCGGCCCCAGCTGGGTGCCGGTCAGCCCGAACTGGCGATGGAAGAAATCAGGCATCCAGAACAGCATCAGCCACCAGGTCGAATCCGACAGCACCTTGGCGAACGCGATCGCCCAGGTGCGGCGTTCCCGCAGGATCGGGCCATAGACCGTGTCGGCGGCCGCAGCCGGCTCGCCGCTGCCGTCGGCGAACTTCACGCCGCGGACGACGATAAGCCACACCCCGGCCCAGATCACGCCGACCAGTCCCGCGATCACGAACGCCGCGCGCCAGCCATAGACTGCCGCCAGCAGCGGAATCAGCAATGGCGCGACGATGCCGCCAATGCTGCCGACTGCGTTGGAGATGCCATATCCGGTCGATCGCAGATGCGGCGGGAACACCGCGGCGATCGTCTTGATCCCGCTCGGCGTGCCCATCGCTTCGGTCGCGCCCAGCGCGGCGCGGACAAAGGTGAACTGGCCCATGGTGACTGCCCAGGCATGGCCGATCGCGGCGAGGCTCCAGGTGAAGACGCCCAGCGGGTTGGCCCATTTCACTCCGGCCTTGTCGACGATCCAACCGGTGAACAGGAACGCGACCGCGGCCGATCCCTGAAACCAGGCGGCGAGCGTGCCATAGTCATTGTCGCTCCAGCCCAGGTCCGCCGAGATCACCGGCTTGAGCACGGCGATGATCTGCCGATCGACCAGATTGAGGATGCCGGCAACGAGCACCAGCCCAAACAGCACCCAGCGGCGTGCGGGAGACAGGTTCATGCGAACGTCACCTGGCGTCCGCCCTGGACGAGCGGGATGGCGTTGCGGCGCAGCTGCCGCGTGCCCGGATTGAGCATCGCCTCGGCGGTATATTGGGCGAGATAGACTCGCCGCGCGCGATCGGTCCGGTTGGCGCCGGTCGCGTGCAGCGTGCGGCTGGAAAAGGCGACGACGCTGCCCGCGGGCGCCTCGATCGCGACCGCATCGCCTTCGTCGACATCGACCGCTAGATCGTTGCTCGCCGCGCGCCGCGCATGGGGCAGGATTCCTGCGCGGTGACTGCCGGGGACGACGCGCACCGTGCCGTTATCGAGCGTGGCGTCGTCGAGGGGGCACCAGCAGGTGAGATAGGGCAAGTGATCAGACGGGCCGCCATTGCCGACGACATAGCCCGAATCCTGGTGCCAGCTGAACGGCAGCCCGCCCTCCGGCCCCTTCACGACATATTGATCGAAGAAGAAATAGGCGGTGTCGCCCAGCGTCGCGCGGCAGATATTCGCCATTGCCTCGCTGAACAGCATGCGGCGCAGCGCAGGCTGCTCGCGCTGGCATTCATTGGCGAAATAGCGCTTTCCGCGATGGCTTATCCCGAGCGTATCGACGCCCGCCGCGTCCATCCGCGCATCCTCACGCGTGACGAAGCCGTCGCATTGCTCGCGCAGCAGATTGAGCAGATCGCCGGTCAGGACGCCCTCGAAAACGGCAAATCCCTGCTCCGCGAACTGGGACGACTGGCGCTGATAGCTCATCCCGCGATGCTAGGCGGCCCAGGCCCGCGTGCCCAATCAAGAAAATCTATCAACTCCCACCAGATAGATGGAGATTGATCTGCGCGCGCCGTCAGCCAAGCGGCCGGTGATCGAGCCGCGGCAATACGTGACGCGCGAACAGATCGGCCTCGGCTGCATGGGGATAGCCCGACAGGATAAACGCCTCGATTCCCTCGGCGCGATACGCTTCCAGCTTGGCGAGTACCTGATCTGGATCGCCGACGATCGCCGCGCCGCAGCCCGATCGCGCGCGGCCGATACCAGTCCACAGATTGTCCTCGATATATTCGCCGCCCGAGGCTTCGCGCAGCTCGGCTTGGCGGCGCACGCCTGCCGACCCGCTGTCGAGCGAGTTGGCACGGATCTTCGCGCCGGTGTCGCCGTCCAGCCGCGAGATCAATCGGTCGGCAGCGGCACGCGCAGCCTCTTCCGTCTCGCGTACGACCACATGTACGCGGTAGCCGAAGCGCAGACTGCGCCCTTCCCGCTCCGCCCGCTCGCGCAGGTCGGCGATGATCGCGCGCATGCCGGGCAGCGTATCGGGCCACATCAGATAGACGTCGGCGCCTTTGGCGGCCGCATCGCGCGCCGGGTCCGACAATCCGCCGAAATAGAATTGCGGAGCGCGGCCCGAAACGGTGCCGATCCGCGGCGGCTTGAGCTTGAGCTTCCAGAACTCGCCTTCGTGATCAAGCGCCTCGCCGTTCAGCAATGTGCGCAGGATCGACATTGCCTCGACCGTCCGCGCGTATCGCGGCGCGCTCTCCAGCACCTCGCCCGGCAAGTCGCTGGAGATGATGTTCACGGCGAGCCGCCCGCCCAGCATCTGGTCGATCGTGGCGATCTGGCGCGCCAGTTGAGGTGGCCAGCTCTCGCCGATCCGCACGGCCATCAGCAACCGGATGCGCTTGACCCAGGTCGCGATCGCGGCAGCAAAGGCAGTCGTGTCGATCCCCAGCGCATAGCCCGACGGGAGCAGGACATTGTCGAAGCCCAGCGAATCGGCCTGGAGCACGATGTCGCGGCAATGCTCCCAGCTAGATTGCAGCCGCGTATCGGGGACACCGAGAAACTCATAGTCGTCGTCGCACAGCGCCGAAAACCAGCTCACTTCGCAAGGAGGCAGGGACAAATCGTCCTCGTTCAAAGTTGGACGCTTGGGCCGCACAAGCTTTTCGATCTTGTGGGGTCCGGGCGTTCGGGTGACAGGCCGGTCTCCTCTCCCTTGGCACAGGCAGCATGACTGAGACAATCCGCTACGGGCTGGTCGGAACCGGCATGATGGGCTGCGAGCATATCCGCAACATCCGGCTGATCCCCGGCGCACGCATCACTGCGATCGCCGATCCGGTCGAGGCGTCGCTCGGCTGGGCGGACGCCTCGCTGGGCGACGAGCGGCCCGCGCGCTTCCGCAGCGCGGGGGAGCTGGCAGAACGCGGCGAGATCGACGCCGTGATCATCGCCTCGCCCAACAACACGCATCGCGACGTGCTCGCGCCGCTGTTCGAACGCGGCATTGCGATCCTTTGCGAAAAGCCGCTCGCGACGACGCTTCCGGACGCGCGCTGGATCGTCGAACAGGCCGAACGCCACGCCGCGCCGTTCTGGACAGGCATGGAATATCGCTACATGCCGCCGGTCGCCGAGTTCGTCCGCCAGGTGCATGGCGGTCGCATTGGCGCGCTGCACATGGTGTCGATGCGCGAGCACCGCTTCCCCTTCCTGCCCAAGGTCGGCGACTGGAATCGCTTCGCGCGCAATACTGGCGGTACGATGGTCGAAAAATGCTGCCATTTCTTCGATCTGATGCGCCTTATCACCCGGAGCGAGGCCGTGCGCGTCTATTGTTCGGGCGCGATCGACGTGAACCACCGGGACGAGCGCTATGGCGGCGAGAGTCCCGATATCATCGACAATAGCTTCACCGTGGTCGATTTCGCCGACGGCACGCGCGCGATGCTCGATCTGTGCATGTTCGCCGAGGGTGTCGAGCACCAGGAAGAAATCTCGGTGACGGGGGACAAGGCGCGGCTCGACGTGCTGGTCCCGCCGGGCGACCTGATCTTCTCGCCGCGCGTCCCCTTCCGCGCCGCCAAGCAAGTCGAGCGCACGCCCGTAGCGGTAGATGAAGTCGCCATGGCGGCGGGCTCGCACCACGGCGCGACCTTCCACCAGCATGAAGCATTTGCCCGTGCAGTGCGGGGCGACGGGCCGGTCGAAGTGACTGCGCTGGACGGGCTGCGCGCCGTCGCGATCGGCACCGCCGCCGAGATCAGCGCACGCGAAAGGCGCGTGGTGACGCTGGCCGAACTCGACGCGCTGTAAGGGACAGCCCAGCACAGGAGATCACGGCAAGGTCGCAAGCTGGCTCGAAGACTATGCCGTCGCCTTTACGCCCAGCTCCGCCGGGGCGAACATCGGCACGCCGCCGATCCACGTCACGCAGGGCGCCAGGTCCGCGTCGAGGACTACCCAGTCGGCACGCTTGCCCGGCGCCAGCGTACCATGAGTCGCGGAGAGGCCGAGGAATGCCGCCGCGGATTCGCTAGACATGCGCACAACCTCGGCGGGCGCCAGCCCCGTGATCGAAACCGTGTTGCGGAACGCCGCTGCCATGTCGAGGTCCGAGCCGGCGAGCGTGCCGTCCTCATAGGTGCACACGCCGTCGCGCACTTGGATGCGCTTGCCTTGCAGCACGAAAGCAGCCTGGTCGGTCCCGACGCTGGGCATCGCGTCGGTCACCAGCATGATGCGGTCCACCCCCTTGGCGCGGATCGCAATGCGCACCGTCGCAGGGTGGAGATGCGCATTATCGACGATCAGCCCGCACCATGTGCCCGGCAGGTCGAGCGCCGCGCCGACGGCGCCGGGCGCGCGGTGCGTGAGCGGCGACATCGCGTTGAACAAATGGGTGAAGCCGGTCACGCCTGCGTCCACCGCCGTGCGCACTTCGTCGTAGGTGGCGTTGGTATGCCCCGCGCAGACAAGGACGCCGTGGCGAACCAGCGTCCGCAGAAACGCTGGCGCGACCATCTCGGGTGCGACGGTCAGCACCACGCGCCCTGCCCGCGGCCTGCACAGCAGTTCGACCATGGCCGCGTCGATCGGGACGATCCGGTCGGCCTCGTGGATGCCGCGCTTGGCGGCATTGATGAACGGGCCCTCGATATGGACGCCGACGACGCCCGGTACGCCCGCCGCGATCGCGGCATCGGCGGCGTCCAGCGCGGCCGCGATCCGCTCCGAAGAATCGCTGATCAGCGTCGGCAGGAAGGCAGTGGTGCCGAAGCGGCCATGCGCGGCGCCGATCGCCGCGATCGCGTCGACGCTGATGTCATCGTTGAACAACACGCCACCGCCGCCATTGACCTGAACGTCGATGAAGCCCGGGACCAGCCACCCGCCGTCGAGATCGATATCGAGCTCGCCGGACACACCCGGCTCGATCGCGGAAATCCTGCCATCAACGATTGCGATGGTCGCGGCATCCAGCACGGTACGACCGGCCACCACATTGCCGTTAGCAACGCTGATCTTCATTTCGTGCAAGTCACTCTGTTGAGGGAGGGCTTCTTTGCACGATCAAGCGCCCGCGCGACCGGAACGGGGTCGACCGCTGCCCCGCGCGGCCTGCATGCGCTGTCGATCCTCACGTGGCGGAGCCCCTTTCCGTACGGACATTCAGCCCGCCCGAACCATGGAATGGCGTAGAATGTATTTAAAAATGGCACAATAGGTATCTTAAAGGTACTATCAGCCTCGCATCAGATCCGGATGATCCACTGCCGCCGCCGCAGATAATCGACGCAGACGAAAATCAGCGCGATGTACAACACCACCGGCACCAGCGCCGCAGCGGGATCACCGAGCGGTCCGCGCAGCGCCCGAAACGGCACCAGCATCAGGTCCCAGGTCGGCACCATCGCAGTGAATTCGTGCAGGGCATAGGCGGCGATGGCATTGATGCCGAACGCAGTGCCGAAAATAACGAACGCCCGCGTCGCGCCGCGCAGTTCCCGGTCGCGGTCCAGCCAGGCATGGAGCCCCGCCAGCGCCAGCGTAGTGAGCCCGCAGGTCACTAATACGAAGCTGCTCGACCAGATGTCCTTGACGACAGGGAAGACGAAGCCCCAGGCGATTCCCCCGACCAGCATACCCCCGCCCGCCAGCGCCAGTGTCCGCGCCGAACCGGCGGAACGCCGCAGCAGATATTCGCCGATCGCGACGCCGATCAGCCCGTGCGCGATGGCCGGAAGCGTGCCGAGCAGCCCTTCCGGATCATAGCCCTCGGGCCCCTTCACATAATTATGGCCGCCGCCGCCCAGCAGCACCCGATCGAACGACGCTACGAAATTATGTCCACGCACCCAGATGTCATTGGGCAGGCCGTCCAGCGCCGGCAGCAGCGTCAACGGCCAGTAGAGCACCAGGATCGCGGCAAGGATCGCCAGGCGCACCTTGGGGCTGCAGGCGAGGAACAGCAGCGCACAGGCAGCATAGACCATGCCGATCCGCTGGAGGACGCCGAACAGGCGCCACGTTCCCGAAGACGAATCGGCGAACCAGTACAGATTGGAGATGATGAACCCGAGCAGGAACAGCCGCGCCGCACGCCACAGGATCGCGTTCTTGTCCGCCGGCTCGCCCCCTTGCTTGGTCCGGCCAAGCGCCAGCGGAATGGCGACGCCGACCATCATCAGGAAGCCGGGGAAGACAAGGTCGGCGAGCGCGAGTCCATCCCACGACGCATGCAGCAGAAGCGGGAACACCTGCGCCTCCGCACCATATTTCATCGCCGCAGTCGAATTGACCAGGATCATGCCGACTACGGTAAGCCCGCGCAGGACATCCAGCGAGAGCAACCGCTGCCGCCCGGTGCCCGATATGTTCGCTTTCCCGCCCATCGTCGCCCCTCCAGTTTGCCTCGTCGACCCGTATAGACACTGTCGCAGATATGTAGTCTATTGGTCATGCGTTAAGTCGGATTGGTATTATCGACGGCGCCAGGGGACAAGCCGCAAACGACGGCGACAAGGGGAAACAGGGCATGGCACGCAAGGGGTCACTTGGATCGTTCGTAAGCAAGAAACTGCGCGAAACCGCCTGTTGCGCGGCGATATCCGCCGCGATGGTCGCACCGGCCTGGGCACAGGAAGCACAGACTGCCGACTCCGAAGACGACATCGTCGTCACCGGCCTGCGCGAAAACCTCGATTCGGCGCAGAACCGCAAGCGTAACTCTGACACGGTGGTCGATTCGATCACGGCCGAGGACATCGGCTCCTTCCCCGACAAGTCGGTCGCCGAGGCGCTCCAGCGCGTTCCCGGCATCACCGTCGTGCGCTTCGCCGGCACCGACGACACCTCGCACTTCTCCGCCGAACCCTCCGGCGTCATCGTCCGCGGCCTTCCCCAGGTTCGCTCGGAGTTCAACGGCCGCGACACCTTCTCGGCAAACAGCTCGCGCGGACTCAGCTGGCAGGACATCTCCCCCGAGCTGCTCACCGGAATCGATACCTATAAGAACCAGACGGCGGACCTGATCGAAGGCGGCATCGCCGGATCGATCAATTTGCGTACGCGCCTTCCGTTCGATTCCGAGAAGGACGTGATCTCACTCGGCGTAATCGGCAATTACGGCGACATCGCCGGCAAGATCACCCCTGAACTCTCGGGCGTGATCACCAAGCGCTGGAACACCGGCGCGGGCGAATTCGGCGCGATGCTCAACCTTGCCTACAGTCACGTGAAGACAGCGAGCCAGGGCATTCAATATGATCGCATCGCGATCTTCGCGCCGGGCACGTTCGGCACCGACACGACGTACATCCCCAACGGCATCTACATGCGCGACAATTTGTACGACCGTAAGCGCATCGGCATCTCAGGGGCGCTGCAATGGCGTTCGGAGGACGGCTCGAAGGAGCTGACCGCCCAATATACGCGCTCGCAATACAAGAACAGCTGGCGCGAATATGCGATCTATTCCTCTGGCGCGAGCGCGCTCGAGCTCTACGGCCGTCCCACGGACTATGTGTTCAGCGATGCCAGCCTGATCCAGCCGCTCCAGGGGACTGCCCCCTTCACCTTCGACGATGACGGCAATTTCACCTCGGGCTCGTGGTCCGCGCCGCGCCCCTATGTCGGCGAAGGCAATGAGAATCTCGGGCTCGGCGTCAATTCGAGCGGCCAGGCATTCTTCAACCGTTGCTATTCCTGGGAAGGCTGCACCAATCCGCAGCGCGCGCCACAGCTCGACACTGCCGCGAACGCACTGAAGAACAAGCAGTACACCCAGGATTTCGCACTGAACTTCAAATGGGACGCCTCGGAGCGCATCCACCTGAATTTCGATGCGCAATATGTCGATTCAGAGGTTCACAACTACAATGCCTCGGTCACCGCTCGGACCTATGCGAACACTTTCGTCGATGCGACAGGCAAGTATCCGACGTTGCAGATCAATCCGGCGGTGGCGGACAACATCAATCTGTCGGCAGGCGGGATCACCAACCCCAACAACTACTATTACTACGCGATCACCGATCACACCGAGGATAGCGACGGCCATGAACTCGCGCTCCGCGCCGATGTCGAATATGATATCGATTCGACCTGGCTCAGCTCGCTCAAGCTCGGCGCCCGCTATGCCGATCGCGACCAGACGGTGCGCTGGGGCGCCTATAACTGGGCGAACATCGCCAATACCTGGACCTATACCCAGGCGCCCTATTTCAACACGGACCGCCCGGTATATCCCGCCGGCAATACCACGAACTTCACCTTCGGGTCGGACTTCTTCAACGGCAATCAGATCGACAGTCGCGAATTCGTGTTCTTCAACATGGACAAGCTGGAGAACCGCGAAACGCTGGGCGCCGCGCTCGGCCGTCCCACCATCGGCGTCGGCGATTATTATCCGGTCTGCTCGAATGCGGGCTACCGGGCCGGCGAGACGATCGAAGGCGATTATGGCTGCTATCTGCCCGGCGACATCCTCAAGCTGAGCGAGACCACTGCAGCGGGCTATGCGATGCTCAAATTCGGCGGCCGCGAGGCGCAGATCGGCGGCGTCGGGGTTTCGGGCAATGTCGGAGGTCGCCTGATCTTCACGGTGAACGAGACCGCGGGCTCGCTGAGCTATGCCACGCCGTTCACTGCCAACCAGCTCTTGTGCGAGCGCGGCACCAATCCGGATACCGGCCTGCCCACTGCCAGTGCAGGATGCGTCACCACACCTGCCGAGATCGCCTTCAGCACCGGCGGCAGCGTCGCGAACACCGCGCGTGAGGACCATGTCCACTTCCTGCCGAGCTTCAACCTCAAGCTCGACTGGACCGACAAGCTGCTCAGCCGCGTCGCATATTCCAGGGCGATCTCGCGGCCCGATGTCGGCCTGTTGCGCAACTTCACGACGATCACCCGGCTGTCGCCGAGCCTCACCGATCGTTCGAACCCGGACATCGTCTTCGGTCCCGATGGCCAGACGATCGTGGGGTATAACTGGAGCTATCGCGGCCAGGCGGGCAACCCGCGGCTCAAGCCGATCGAGGCCGATCAGTTCGACCTGACTCTGGAATATTACTTCGCGCGCGCCGGATCGTTCACTGCGACCGGTTTCTACAAGAAGTTCAACAACTACATCCAGTCGGGCACCTACAATCTCGGCGTCACGAATAACGGCGTGACACGAAATGTGCTGGTAACCGGCCCGATGAACGGCGACGGCGCGTCGATCAAGGGTGCCGAATTCGCCTTCCAGAGCTTCTTCGACTTCCTGCCGGGATTGCTCAGCGGCTTCGGCATCCAGGCGAACTACACCTATGTCTCGAACAACGGCATCGAGACGATCAACCTGACCAACGAGACCGCAGGCGGAACCGCGGGCGGCGGCGTCAGCTATGACGCCACTGCCGTGAAAGCCAAGGCACTCGAAGGCATTTCCGAGCACAGCTACAACCTTGTCGGCATGTACGAAAAGGGGCCGATTTCGGCACGCGTCGCGTATAACTGGCGCTCGAAATACCTGGTGACCGCGATCGATTGCTGCGTCGGCCTGCCGATCTGGCAGGATGCCACGGGGTATCTCGATGCGTCGATCCGCTGGCGGCTTACCCCGCAGTTCGAATTGAGCCTGCAGGGCAGCAACCTGCTGGGCACCGACACGATCCTGTATCAGCAGGTGGACAATACGGGGCTGCTCAAACCCAATGCCTGGTTCAAGAACGACCGGCGCATCCAGGCCGGCATCCGGTTCACGATGTGATCCGCCCCGGGGGCCGGCCGTGGCTGGCCCCCGCCGGCACATTTGCTAGAACCGGGTAATGGCGGGACCCTTCCGGATCGTAATCGTCGGCGGCGGCACGGCGGGCTGGATGTGCGCGGCGGCGTGCGCCAGCAAGCTCGATCCCGCGCGGTACGACGTTCGGCAGATCGAATCCGAGGAGATCGGCACGGTAGGCGTCGGCGAAGCGACGCTGCCGCAGATGAAGGACTTCAACGACTTCCTCGGCATCGACGAAGCCGAATTCATGGCGGCGACCCAGGCGACCTTCAAGCTGGGCATCGAGTTCGTCGACTGGGGACAGATCGGCAACCGCTATATCCACCCCTTCGGCAATTTCGGCCGCCCGATCGGCGAAGCCGAGTTCTTCCACTATTGGCTGCGCGCGCGAGAGACCGCCGGGCCGCTGTCCGACTATTGCCTGCCGATCGTCATGGCATGGCAGAACCGCTTCGGCTTCGCGGCGAGCGACCCCGCGGATCCCAGATCCGCGTTCTCGCACGCCTATCATCTCGATGCCTCGCTCTACGCGCGTTATCTGCGCGGCTGGGCCGAGGCACGCGGGCTCAAGCGGATCGAAGGCAAGATCACCCAAGTCGCGCAACATCCCGAAAGCGGCGATATCGCATCGGTGACGCTCGAAGCGGGCGATGTCGTCCAGGGCGACCTGTTCGTCGATTGCTCGGGCTTTCGCGGCCTGCTCATCGAACAGACGCTCGCAACCGGGATCGAGGATTGGTCGCATTGGCTCCCCTGCGACCGGGCGATGGCGGTGCCGTGCGAGCGCGCCGGTGCGCTGACGCCCTATACGCGCTCGACTGCAGTCGAAGCCGGCTGGCAATGGCGGATCCCGCTCCAGCACCGCACCGGCAACGGCTATGTCTATGCCAGTGCCTTCCTGTCCGACGACGAGGCAGCGACGCTGCTGCTGTCGCGGCTCGATGGTGCGCCCCTGGCCGATCCGCGGCCGCTTAGGTTCAAGGCATGCAAGCGGCGCAAGGCGTGGAACCATAATATTATCGCGATGGGCCTCGCCGGTGGATTCCTCGAGCCGCTGGAGTCCACCAGCATCTATCTCGTCCAGATGGCCGTCGCCTTCCTGCTGACGCTGCTGCCCGATCGGCGCGGCATCGATCCTGCGCTCGCAGCCGAGTATAATCGCGTGATGGATGTCGAATATGACCGCATCCGCGACTTCCTCATTCTACACTATCACGCCACCGAGCGGGACGATGCCGAAATCTGGCGATATTGCCGCGCTATGCCGATCCCGGACAGCCTTGCCGACAAGATCGAGC